>NZ_CP063310.1:0-1391725 GCF_009834925.2 Eggerthella guodeyinii | reverse complement strand
GAACCGCGGGTGGACGAGGGGGTGCAGGTCGAGCAGCGGGCTCTCCAACGCGAACTGCCGCCAGGCGAACAGGGCGAGCAGCACCGCGCCGACCGCGAGCGCCGCGAGGGAGGGAGCGAGATCGCGCGTGACCTCGCCCAAGCCGTACAGGAACGCGGCCAACCCGAGCGGCCCGAGCATCACGCTGAGCGCGTCGATGGGAACGCGCTTCGTCGAAGGGCCGCCGTGGATGCGGAAGAAGCCGACCGCGAGCAGCGCGACGGACATGGCGAGCGATACGACGAACATGGCGCGCCAGCCGAACTGCGTGAGCGCGAATCCCGAGGCCGTCGGGCTGATGGCAAGGCCCACGGCGATGACGCCGCTGTTCAGCGCGAGGCGCGTGCCGCGCACCGCGGCCGGCGAGTTCGTCATGATGACGCTCGTCACCGACGGGAAGAACAGGCCCGTGCCCACCGCCTGCACGAGGCGGCTGGCGAACAGCATCGGGAAGTCCTGCGAGAGCAGCGCGCACGCGCTGCCGAGCGCGAGCGCCCCCGCGCCGACGAAGAACACGCGCCTCAGCCCGAGGCGCCTCAGCATGAACGCCGACAGCATGATGGCCGTCGCCGCGACCACCATGTACCCCACGATCACCCAGTTCGCGATGGAGAGCGTGACGCCGAAGTGCTCCGCCAGCTCGGGCAGGGCGACGTTCATCATGCTCTGGCCGAACGAGGCCGTGAACGAGCACGCCAGCAGCACGGGCAGCATGCTCGCCACGCTTCCGCTTCGCTTCTTCGCGTTGCCCATCCGACCGCCCTTCCTCGTCCGTTTCCTCGTTGCGCCCGACGCGGCGCGGCGACGGACGCTTCAAGTGTAGCGGCGGGAAAGGCCGGCCCCGGAAGCGTTCCGAACACGCAACGCTCCGGTCATACAGCCGAAGGTCTGCCGTTCAACCACCATTGACGGGTATCTGGCTGCATACCAAGCGGCTCCTACGGGTACGCTCTAGCTTGGTGAAGAGGCTTGCGGACGGGTTGCCCCGAAGCAGAGCACACTGATCAACGGGTGAACGACGGTTCACGTCAATAGTGGCGCGGCACGCGAATCGTCGAGTTCTAACCAATTTTTTCGTTTTGCGTTCGTTTAGGGGTGCGTGTTGTCCCGTTTAGGGGACATGCTGACCCGCAGCGATCGAACACGAATCACGCGACCTGCGGAAACGTAAAAACCACTTTCGAGGATCGGTATCCAAGGACGCTTCGAAGCGCCAAATCGCGCGCAAAACGAAAAAATTGGTTAACATGGGCGAATTCGCATGCCCGGCTGTCATTGACGGATACCCGGTTGCATTGAGAGTTGGAGCTTGGGGACGGGCTTGGGGCAAGCGAAGCGGTGCCCCTTGGTTTTTTCCGGGAGTCGGCGGCGGAAGCGGCGGAGCCCGATCGCATCCGGTATCCTGGGGCGCAGCTACCCACCCGATCGAAAGGACCACCCGATGGGGCTCTTCTCCATGAGCGGTCGCAAAAAGCACCGCACCAACCAAGGCAGCGGCTACTATCAACCGCAAGGATTCATGGGCAAGCTCGGCGGCTTCGTGGGCTCGTTCAGCAGCTCGGACCGCAAGCGCTACGGCCACGGCTACCCCCAGCAGAACGCGCAGCCCATCCCCGGCCAGGCGCAGGCCGCGCCCCAAGCGCAGGCGCAGGCTCCGCGTGCCGCCTCGGCCGCAGGCTCGCTTTCCTGCCCGAAGTGCAGCGCGCAGGTGCCGGCGGGCTCCAAGTTCTGCCTCGAATGCGGCGAGAAGCTGGGCGGCGGGTTCTGCGCGCAGTGCGGCGCGACGCTGCCTCCCAGCGCGAAGTTCTGCCCCGAATGCGGCACGCCGCGCGGCTAGCGCGCTTCGCCACCGCGGCCGGCGACCGCAGGCTCGTCGGCCGCACGTTCGGCGCATGGCGGCTCGACGCCGTGCTGGGCCAAGGCCGGTTCGGCACGTGCTTTCGCGCCTCGCGCGCAAACGGCGAGCCCTTCAGCGCGGCCCTCAAGCTGATCAAACCCGAGCAGGGGTCCCTCGACCGCGACGCCCTCTGGAACGAGGCGAAGGCGCTGTCGCTGTGCGCGCACCCCGCCGTCCCCCGCTGGCTCGGCATCGTGCGCGAGCGCGACGACGTGCGCGACCGCGGGCGCTGCTTCATGGCGCAAAGCCTCATGCCCGGCACTTCCCTCGACCGCCTGCTGTTCCGGCAACGGCGGTCGTTCGACCAAGCGGCGATCGCCTCCATCGGCCGCCAGGTCATCGACGCGCTCGCGCACCTGGAGGGCCGCGGCGTGGCGCACGGCGACGTGCGGCCGGCGAACCTGCTGATCGACGCCGAGGGAACGGTGTCGCTCGTCGACTTCGGGCTGGCCGGCTTCTTCGACCGGAACGCGGCGAGCCCGGCCGCGACCGCATCCGATCGCGCCGGGCTCGCCGACGTGCTGCTGTTCCTGCTGTACGCGAGCCCCGCCGCAGTGCGCAGCAGGCGGCACGCGAAGCTTCCCTGGTTCGACGACCTCGACCTCCCGGCCGCCCAGCGCTCCCTGCTGCTCGACCTGTTCTCGGACGAGCCCGCGCTGCACGGCTTCGCGTCGATCGGCGATGCCTTCGAGGAGGCGTTCGCAGCGCCGCCGACGGCCCGACGCTAGGCGCGGTACGTCCCGCCGTTCCTCACACTGAGCGCCACCGTGGACGCGTTGTGCAGCAGCGACGAGGTCTGCGGCGTGATGAGGCCGCCGATGCCCGCCGCCAGCAGCGCCGAGTTGATGGCGATGACCTCCTTGAACGATGCGTTCAGACGCGCGGTCAGCCCCGCGCTCAGCGTCCGCAGCGTCACGAGCGCACTCAGGTGCCCTCCCGTCAGCGTGATGTCGGCCACCTCCTTCGCCACGGCGGTGCCCTGCCCCATGGCGATGCCCACGTCGGCCAGCGAGAGCGCCGGGGCGTCGTTCACGCCGTCGCCCACCATGACCACCTTGCTCCCCTCCGCCTTCAGCCGCTCCACGAAGGCGTACTTGTCCTCGGGCAGCAGGTTGGCGCGGTACTCCGTCACGCCGGCGGCGTCCGCGATGCGCGCCGCCGTGAGCTCGCCGTCGCCCGTGAGCATGACGACGCGCTTGAACCCGAGCATCCGCAGGTCGGCGATGGCCTCGCGCACCCCGGCCTTCAGCGGGTCCTCGATGCCGATGACGCCGATCAGCTCGCCGTCCACCGCCAGGTACAGCGGCGACAGCCCCTCCGTTTCGTCGGCCACGCGGCGCTTCTGCTCCTCGGTGAAGGACACGCCTTCGTCCTCCACGACGAAATGCTCCGAGCCGATGACCACGCGCTTGCCGTCGAGCGACGACGCGATGCCGTGCGCCACGAGGTACTCCACGTCGGCGTGGCGCTCGCGGTGCCGAAGGTTCTTCTCCGCGGCCGCGCGCACCACGGCGCGGGCCACCGGGTGCGGGAAATGCTCCTCCAGGCAAGCGGCCAGCCGCAGCACCTCGCGACGGTTCCACCCGTCGAGCGCCAGCACGCAGGCCACGTTGGGCGTGGCCTCGGTCAACGTCCCGGTCTTGTCGAACACGATGGTGTCGGCCGCCGCCATGGCCTCGAAGTGCTTCGAGCCCTTCACGGTGAAGCCCGCCTGCGCGCTTTGGCTCATGGCCGCCAGCACGGCGATGGAGCCGGTGAGCTTGAGGGCGCAGGAGTAGTCCACCATGAGCGCCGCCGACGTCTTCACGAGGCTGCGCGTGGTGAGCGCCACGGCGCCCGCCAGCAGGAAGTTCCAGGGCACGATGCGGTCGGCCAGCTGCTCCATGCGCGACTGGGTTTCCGATTTGAAGGATTCCGCCTGCTCCACGAGCGCCACGATGGAGCGCAGCTTCGTCTCGCCCGCGTCCGCCGTCACGCGCACGATGATCTCGCCGTCCTCGACCGCGGTGCCCGAGAACACGTTGTCGCCCACGCCGCGCTCGACCGCCAGCGGCTCGCCGGTGAGGGCGGCCTGGTTCACCATGGCCGTGCCGCGCACCACCTCGCCATCGACGCACACGGGCATGCCGGTGCGCACGGCGATGCAGTCGCCCGGCTTGAGGTCCGACGCCGCCACCTGGATCTCCTGGTCGCCCTCGACGAGCTGCGCGGTTTCCGGGAGGTCGAGCAGCGCGTTCACGAGCGCCCCCTCCGACCGCGAGCGCGTGTACTCCTCCAGCGTCTCGCCCAGGTTCAGCAGCAGCATCGTCTCACCCGCCGTGCGCGGGTCGCGCTTGACGAACGACATGCCGATGGCGGCAGCGTCCAGCACGGGCACGTCGAGCCGCGCCCGCCCGAGCGAGCGGACCGCCGCCGCCAGGAAGCCGCGGTAGCGCCAGGCGGTGACGAGGGCCGCGACGGGCTTCGGCAGGAACCACCGGCGCGCGAAGTACGACCCCACGAGCACCGCGATGTCCATGAGCAGCGACTGGGTGCGCGGCGCCAGTTCGAGCCCGCAGTTCGAACGGGCTTCGGCGATGGCCTCGGCGTCGATGGCGTCCAGGTGATCGAGCACCCGCTGCCGCGCGCCGTCCGCCGCACGGTAGCGCACGGCGATGCTGCCGATGCGAGGGTAGACGTTCGCGCGCTCCACCGCCGGGCACGCGCCCAGCACGCGGTAGAGCGCGTCGAGATCGTCGGCGGGCACGGGACCGACCAGCCGCACGCGCATGCGGCCGGGAACCTCGCTCGCGATGACGTAGTCCATCGCGCTCTACTTCGCAGGCTGTTCGTCGGCCTCGACGGCGGGCTCGGCAGGGCGCTCCCCGTCTTTGCCGGCGACGCTGATGTAGGTGGCCTCGGCCACGATGTCGTCGACCTCGGCCTTCGCCTGCTCCACGATGTTCTCGTACGTCGCCTTCGCGCGCAGCCCCTGCGCGACGCCCTGCACGTAGCATTTCTTGGCGGTGTTGCTGGTCAGCGCCTTCACGCCCACCGTGCCCAGCAGAAAGCCCGCGCCCACCAGCAGCCCGCTCTTCTTCTTGAATCCCATCGCTTCGCCTCTCTCTCGTTGGTTCCCCATCCGCGCGCTTCGATTTGAAGTTGCACGAATCTAACTTATCAAGGATAATGCGGTTGTCGGATAAAGTCAATCATGGTTAACTAGTATCGTCGACATCGAAGCGAAGGAGGTCGGACATGAAGCAGCATCGATTCTGGGCATGGGCGAGCCTCGCCTGCATGGCGCTGGCGCTGTACACGGGACGCAAGCGCGTCTGACGCATCCCGTGGGGAATGCGAGGGGGTTGCCGGGTTCCGCCCGCATCCCCGGCGCGGTTCGGGTACCATGAGCAGCATGACGAACAGCACGGCCGCAAGGAGCGTCCCATGAACATCAACAACGTGGTATTCGAGCGATCATTCGGCGTATCGTCTCAGCTCACGCCTTCGACCATGCCCGAGATCGCGTTTGCGGGACGCTCGAACGTGGGCAAGTCGTCGCTGCTGAACAAGCTGTTCAACCGCAAAGGGCTGGCGAAGGTGTCGCAGACGCCGGGCAAGACGGCCACCATCAACTTCTTCTCCTGCGACGGCGTGCGCTTCGTCGACCTGCCGGGCTACGGCTACGCGAAGGTGTCGAAGTCGGACAAGAGCCGCTGGTCGGAGCTCATCGAGGGCTACTTCAACCAGGATCGCGACCTCGCGCTCGTGGTGTCGCTCGTGGACATCCGCCACGAGGCGTCCGACCTCGACGTGAACATGATCGGCTTTTTGCAGGAGGCCGAGCTGCCGTTCGCCGTGGTGCTGACGAAGGCCGACAAGCTCAGCCGCCAGCAGCAGATGAAGCAGAAGGCCGCCCTGAAGAAGCAGCTGAAGCTGGGAGCCGACGTGCCGCTCGTGGTGTGCTCGTCGGAGAAGGGCACCGGCATCGACGAGCTGCGCTCGCTCATCAAGAACAGCGCGCGGTAAACGCCGCGCCCCACGCGCCCAAAAAGAAGACGGCCCCGCGGGGCCGTCTTCTTTTTGGGCGAACGATGGGGTTACGGGCGGACGAAAATCATCCCGGACTGTACCGGGCCTTGCACGACGCCAACACCGTACGTGGCCGCATGAATCATTTGACCGCCTCCAATGTAGATGCCGCAATGGCCGGAATTGACCGCCACGTCGCCTGGCTGAGGGTTCGTAACGGGGGTCCAACTCATGAACGTCAGCGTGCTGCCCATGCGGGAGTAACTGCCGCTCAGGCAGAACGACACGAAACCGGAGCAGTCGTACGAAGTAGGACCGGCGCCGTAGCTGGGATCGTCGTAGCCATACGCCTTGCCGATCTGGCTGTAGGCACGATCGACGACGGTGCTCGCGATGGGCTCATTGTAGTCGGGAGCCGGCGTCGGGTTGGGCGTGGGGGACGGGCTCGGAGACGGCGTGTCGCCACCGCCGTTGTTGTTGCCGGCATTGCCGGCATTCTCGGCCTGCTTCACGGCTTCGTCCACCACCGACTGCGCCTGGGCTTCCTCGGCGGCGGTCTGCGCGGCGCGCTCCTGCTCCAGCAGCTCGGCGGCCTCGGCGCTCAAGCCGTCGTAGGTGGCCTGCATGGCGGACATCGTCGAGGCCGCTTCCTGCTTGGAGCGCAAGGCCTCGTCGGCCTTCTCGGTGGCGACGCGCTGCTGCTCGGCGTAGGTGGCTTCCTGCTCCTGCACCTCGGCGCGCAGGTCCTTCGTCTGCTGCACGAGGTCGGCGTCGTTCTCGTTCAGGGTGTTGAGCATGTCCCAGCCCGTCGAGAACTCCTGGAACGTGGTGGCGCCCAGCAGCAAATCGAGGAACGAGCTGCCGCCCGTGCGGTACATGCTGCGCGCGCGGGAGCCCAGGCGATCCTGCAAATCGGCGATCTGGCCGTTGGCCTCGTCGATGCGCGCCTGCGCCTCGTCGCGCTTGGCTTCGGCGTCCTGCTGCGCGGCCAGCGCCTCGTCGTAGACGACGGCGGCCTGGTCGAGCGTGCTCTGCATGCTGTTGAGCGACGCGAGCGCGGCCTGGGCTTCCGCCTGCTTCTCGCCGGCCGTCGGATCGGCGTACGCCATCGAGGGGATCATGAGGGATGCCGCAAGGGCCGCAGCCACCACTCCCGCGAACACGCCCTTGCGGGCGCGCGTTGCTTGCTGTTGCATGTGGGAACCTCCACCTGCGCTTAGATGCTTGTATACACTGCGAGCCAGTGTACCAGATCGTGCGGTTCGCCTATGAAACAGGTTGGAAATCAAACAGGAACATCATACGAACCGCAGGTGGACAGCACGGTCGCTTCCACCCCTCAACTAGCCGTTGAACCCTTCGTCGCGAATACGCCCCGCCCCGTCGGCCGCGGTCGTGGCCAGCTCGTCGCAGCGCTCGTTCTCAGGATGGCCCGCATGCCCCTTCACCCACACGAACGTCACGTCGTGGGGCTTCTTGGCGGCCAGCAGACGCTTCCACAGATCGTCGTTCTTCACGGGCTGCTTCTGCGCGTTCTTCCACCCGCGCTTGAGCCAGCCGTCCACCCAGTGCTGGTTGAACGCGTTCACCACGTACTGTGAGTCGGAGTACAGCGTGATGGAGCACGGGCGCTTGAGCACCTCGAGGCCCGCCACCACGGCCATGAGCTCCATGCGGTTGTTCGTGGTGTGCTCGTAGCCCTGCGACAGCTCCTTCTCGTGGACGACGCCCTTCGAATCGGTGAAGCGCAGCACCGTGCCGTAGCCTCCCGGCCCCGGGTTCCCCCGTGCCGCACCGTCGGTGTATATGTCTACGTGCATGAGAAGCGCCTTTCGCGTCCGCCGAACAAAACCGGGAGGGTATCATACCACGAGCCCCCTCCCCCGCGCGTCAGCTCCAGATGAGGTCCATCATCTCCTGGCGGTCGTGGACGCCCATCTTGGCGTAGATGTGGGAGACGTGGGTCTTGACGGTGCTGCCCGACAGCACGAGCTCGTCCTGTATGAAGGCGCGCGTGCGGCCCTGGGCCAGCAGCACGAACACCTCGGTCTCGCGTGGCGACAGGGCGTAGCGCCCCGCCAGCTCGAGGCACGTGTCGGACACCGTGTCGGCCAACGGCTGCGCCGCGTCGGGCCGGCGCGCGGGCGCGGGTGCGGCAACGCCCGCGGGCGCGCCTGCGGGCGTCGAAGCCGGCAAGGGC
This sequence comes from Eggerthella guodeyinii, assembly GCF_009834925.2. Taxonomy (NCBI): domain Bacteria; kingdom Bacillati; phylum Actinomycetota; class Coriobacteriia; order Eggerthellales; family Eggerthellaceae; genus Eggerthella; species Eggerthella guodeyinii. The sequence continues at coordinate 1,383,578 of NZ_CP063310.1, read as the reverse complement.
CGCACCGTCGCGGGCGCGGCCTCGGTGGGCGCGGCAACAGGCGCGAGCACGGCCTCCGCAGGCGCGGGCGCGGGCCCGTCCTCCGCAACAACCGCCCCGGCCGACGCCGAAGCCTCCCGTCCGTCCGGGCGGCGCTTGCCGCCCAGCCACGTGGCGTACATCGCCCCGATCACGATCACGTAGGTGGCCAGCAGCACGTAGATGTTGCTGATGATCTCCGACGAGCTGAGCAGGAGCAGCCACGCGATGGAGGCGCCGGCGAACACCGCTTCGGATATGCCGATAACGCGGTACGACGGCATGTCGAGCGCATCGAGCGCCGTGACGATGACCGTCCAGAACAGCAGGTGCGCGCACAGCTCGTCGATCTGGATGACGTCGGTGAGGAACGGCAGCGAATCGCTGTCGGGACTGGCCTGCAACGCGACCACGAACAGGCCGGCCAGGATGAGCAGCATCGCCGGCTGGAAGCGCATGGTCAGCGTGAAGTCGGCCATCTTGATGAGCGTGCCGTAGGCGAACGCCACGATGACGAGCGCCGAGACGACGAAGCCGGCGAACCACGCAGGCGACACGCCGCCGTTGGCCGCGTCCCCCCACAGGCCCAGGTAGGTGACCGAGCGGATGACGGCGAGCAGGATGGCCGACACCGCCAGGAGGATGTACAGGTTGCGCTTGAACGCCTTGGACGCAGGCGCCGCCTTGCGCGGCTTCGCCGGAATGCCGTACACCGTGCGTCCCGCCGGCGCCTCCCCTTCCCCCGCATCGTCGTCGCGCCGCGCTTCCCTCCGAGCCGTCGCGCACGCCGCCTCAAACACAAGCGCCGAGACGACCGGCAGCGTGATGGCCACGAGCACCTGCCACTCGGGGCTGATGAGCAAGCTGAACGCGGGGACGATGGGCAGCTTGATGATGATGCCGGCCGCGACGGACCACACCACGCACACGAATCCCTGCGTGCGGGCGAGCAGCAGGATGTAGCGCGCCAGAAACCAGAAGAAGCCGATGCCCACCATGAACAAACCGCTCACGGCCAGCGCCGCGGAGTCGAAGAACGTCTGATGGTACGCGAGCCCGAAGCACGCGGTGCCGAACGCGGACAGCAGCGGCAGCACGTAGCGCAGCGCGTTGTCGGCGCGCTTGAGGGCGCGCGGGAACGCGATGAACGCGAGCGCGAGCAGCAGGATGCCCACCAGGTAGAACATGCGGGGGTTGACGAGCGCGCCGATGCCCTCCGTCGAGGAGGTGAACCCGAGCGTGTGGCTCGTGAGCATGCACCAGGCAAGCGTCAAGCCGAAGCCGACAGCCGCAAGCGCCGCGGACGTATGGACGTGCAAACCCCGGATGGTCATCAAGCGTTCCCCTTTCGCCGCTGCCATTATGGCACATCGTGCTCCGCGACGCATCGGCCATGCTTCAACCATCGTTGTAATCGCAGGTCAAATGATATTTCACATCCAAAACATCGTCCAAAACGGCCGATGCGGAGGCCGTTGGAGACGCGGTGGAAAATCGGACGTACGGGTGATGGCGGGCTGCCGACGAGGGGCGTAGGATCGAACGATCATCCGGCATGCACCGCCCGGATCGACCTCAAGGACGAGAGAAAGGGGAACTATGACAGTCGAAAAGCGACGGGGAGCAGCGCGAGGAGGTACGCCGTGCAAGCTCGCCATCACGCTCGCCTGCTGCGTCGCGGCGACGGCCGCGCTGGGCCTGTGCGCGTGCCAGCCTCAGGCGGCGCCCGAGCCGGCGGCGGCCGACCAGCCCGCGGACAGCGTCACGAAATCCTACGACCTCCAGGCCGGGCGCGACACGTTCGACGACCCTGCGAAGCTCGAGGACTACGTGGCCAACCGAACGAAGCGCGACGAGGACTCGAAGGAGCTGTACAAGGCGACGGTCACCACGCTCGAGGACGGCACGCAGGTGCAGCCCGTGCCCAACGACGCGCGCGGCTACAACATGGGCATCATCAAGGCCGAGGAACGCGGCTGCACGTCGTGCCACTCGCTCGAGAACGCGATCGAGTGGTGCCCCATCTCGCACAACGGCCTGAACAGCTACGGCGACGACCCCATCAACGTCACCACGTGCATCGCCTGCCATGACGGCCAGCAGAAGCCGCTGTTCGGACGCTCGGGCCTCGAGATGGGCAACGTCATCCACAACTCCCATCTCAACAGCGACAACTTCACCGACAAGAACGGCAACTGCCTGTCGTGCCACTACATCGACCCCGTCTCCGGCGACATGCCCCTGTGGGACGAGGTCAAGTACGACCAGATGCAGGGCTTCACCGCCGTGGCCGACGTGAACGGCGCGTTCTCGTTCGACCAGAACGTGCTCACGGACAACGACCTGGCGTTCTACCAGCTTTCCGCCTCCACCGACCCGAACGGCATCGCGCTGCATTCCAGCAGCGACGACTCGGTGCTCCAGGAGCGCGTCGTGGCCGTGGGCGGCCTCGTCGACACGCCGCTCGACCTCAAGCTCGTCGACATTCCCGAAGACCAGCTTGAAACCCGCATCATGAAGATGAACTGCTCGGCCAACGGCGTGGGCGACGCGTTCATCGCCAACGCCGAGATCACCGGCATCCCGTTCGAGACCATCTGCGAGCAGGCCGGGGTGCAGGGCGGTGCCGTGACGCTCGTGTGCGAGGAGGGCAAGTCCACGTTCAAGGTGGATTGGCTCATCGAGAAGAAGGCCATCCTCGCCTTCAAGATGAACGGCGAGAACCTCCCGAGCGAGCTGGGCTACCCCTGCACGATGTTCACCGAGGGCACCGGCGCCTCGTCGAGCCGCCGCTACATCACCGAGCTGCAGTTCTCCGACGAAGCAGAAGTGAAGAAGTGGAAGAACGACGTGCCCGGCACGCTCGTTCCGGGCGAGGACGACACGTACTTCAACAAGCCGGTGGGCGCGTTCCTCAACGTCCGGGACGGCCAGATCTTCTCCGGCACCTCGTCGGTCACGTTCGAGGGCTACGCCGACGGCTTCAACGAGCAGGTCACCGAGGTTTCCTTCTCGCTCGATCAGGGCAAGACCTGGCAGACGTGCGACACCTCCTCGTCCACGATCGACCGCTGGATCTACTGGACCTATCGCATCGACGGCCTCGAGCCCGGCAGCTACGACCTGCGCATGCGCATCGTCACCGAAACCGGCCGCGTGATCCCGCAAGACGTCGACACCGTGTTCCACATCCAGTAGCGAGGGAGACCCATCATGACCCGAATGAACGCGAAAACCCTGACGGCCCTCGTGGGCGCCGTGGCGCTGACCACGTCGGCTGCGGCCGGCGTCGCACCGGCGCTGGCGGACGGAGCGGCGCAGGCCCCCTTGGCAGGCGACGCGCAGCTCTCCGGCGCCGCCGCTCCCGGCGGCATCGTGAAAGCGGCGAACGTGCAGGGAACCTTCACCTTCGATCAGACGGTGCTCTCCAGCACCGCCGACATCTCGAACGTGTTCTCGAAGGCGGCGGCCGTGCTGTGCACAAGCATGCCGGAATACGGCGAGGCGCGCGGCGAAGAGCCCATCAACGTGGGAGGCGACGTCGGTCAGGCGTACAGCGCCACGCTGTCCGAGCTCGCCGACGAAGAGGGCACCGACGCCTACGACATGGCGTGCTCGTGCGCGTCCAACGTGCCCGGCGGCGGCGGCGCGATAGCGAACGCCGAAGTGGAGGGCGTCGCGCTGGCGTCCATCGCCGACAAGGCCCAAGCCCGGTAGCGCCGTCGCGCTTCCAGGCGCGCAGCCGAGCCCGCGCCGTCGGGCGCGGCTGCGCGCGCAGGCCGTCGTCTCCCAAGGAGGATCCCATGCGCTGCAACACCGTAACGTTCACCGCCGCAGACGGGCATCGCGCGTCGTTGCCCCTCCAACCGCTCATCGACCGCGGCGCCGTCGTGGCGTCCCGCGTCAACGGCGAGGACATCTTCGACGTCATGCGCGCGCGAAACCAGCTGTGGGTGCCCGGGCTGCCCGCCAAGCTCTTCGTCCGCGACATCGTGGACATACGATTCACCGAGGAGGCCGCGCCGCCCGCCATCCCGGCGTTCGAGGACGACGGCCACGATTTCACGAACAGGCCCAACGTGGCGGTGAAGGCGCCGTACGCGGCGCGCGTCGGCGAGCCGCTGGCCCTCGAGGGCTGGGCGAGCGACTTCGACAAGGCCATCGCAGCCGTGGAGCTCTCCTTCGACGAAGGGGAAACCTGGAGCATCTGCCTCACCGAGGGCGCCACGCCCGAGCGCTGGGTGTGGTGGCGTTTCGAGTTCGCACCGCGCGCACCGGGCCGCCACAAGGTGCTCGTCCGCGCCGTCAACGAGGACGGCGCGAAGTCGCCCGTGCCGGCCGCCCACCTGTTCGAGGTGGCGCCGCGAGCGCCCCTCGCCCCTCCCCCGCGCGTCAGCTCCAGATGAGGTCCATCATCTCCTGGCGGTCGTGGACGCCCATCTTGGCGTAGATGTGGGAGACGTGGGTCTTGACGGTGCTGCCCGACAGCACCAGCTCGTCCTGGATGAAGGCGCGCGTGCGGCCCTGGGCCAGCAGCACGAACACCTCGGTCTCGCGCGGCGACAGGGCGTAGCGCCCCGCCAGCTCGAGGCACGTGTCGGACACCGTCTGCACGAGCGGCGCCGCGTCCTCGCCGGAGGAGGCACCCTTGCGGTTCGGCATGAACCAGACGGCGCACAGCGCGACGGTCACGAAGGCGTACGTGGCCAGCATGACGAGCAGCGTGTCCACGATGGCCGCGCGCCCCAGCAGCAGCACCCAGGCGATGGACGCGCCCGCGTACACGATGCCGGCCGCGCCCATGACGCGGTACGACGGCACGTCGAGCACGTCGAGCGCCGTCACCACCACGGTCCAGAACAAGAGGTGCGCGAACAGCTCGTCGATCTGGATGACCACGGTGAGGAACCCGAGCGACGCGCCCGTGGGGTTCGCCTGGATGGCCACCACGAACAGGCCCACGAGGATGAGCAGCAGCGCGGGCTGGAAGCGGATCGGCAGCGCGGCGTCGGCCAGGAGCGCGAGCGCCGCGTACGCGAACACCACGACGCAGGCCGCCGGGATGACCAAGGCGGTGAGCCACGGCAGGGCCGTGGAGATGCTCGCGTTCGTGTCGCCCCACATGCCGAGGTAGCTGACCGAGCGGATGACCGCCAGCACCACCGCCGCGATGGCCAGCAGCACGAACATGGTGCGGCGCTCGGCAGCCGACGTGTGCTTGCGCGTGCGCGGGACGGCCGGCACGCCGAACACCGTGCGCACGCGCACCTCGTCGATCCCCGCTGCGGCGAGCGGCGCATGCTCGGCCCGCTCCTCTTCGGCGCGGTCCGCGCGGTCGCGCGCCATGGCGCAGGCCGTCTCGAACAGCAGCGCCGTGGCCACCGGCATGATGATGGCGATGACCACCTGCACGGTAGGGCTCGCGAACGCGCCGAGCACGAGCAGGATGGGAAGCTTGACCACCAGCCCGCCCGCGATGCTGCCGACGGCGCACACGTAGCCCTGCGTGCGCGCGAGCAGCAGGATGTAGCGCGCGGCCAGCCAGAAGTAGCCCACGCCCGCCACGAACAGGCCGCCCACGGCCAGCGCGCCGGGATCGAAGAACGTCTGATGGAACGACATGCCGAAGCACGCCGTGCCGAACGCCGAGAGCAGCGGCAGCACGAAGCGCAGCATGCCGTCGGCGTGCTTGAGCGCGCGCGGCGCCGCCGCGAACGCCACCGTGCACACGAGGATGCCCGCAAGGAAGAACAGCCGCGGGTTCACCCATGCGTCCATGCCGGCGGTGGACGACATGAAGCCCAGCGTGTGGCCCATCAACGTGCACCACACCAGATTGAGCCCCAGCCCGCACGAAGCGAGCACGCCCACCGGATTGCTATGCAGACCGCGGTTGCCCATGATCAGAGTTTCCCCACGTTTCCCCCAACGTCCGATCGCCCACGCGGCGACCGTCCCCCATTATCGCACTCCCTTCGCGCACCCGCACCCTCAAATATCGGGAGAGCTTCGCCCGCCAGGCGAATCACCCCGCCTCACACGGGCATCGCCCAAAGTGTCCGATGCGGAAATCGCCGGGCACGGCGCGAATCGGATACTTGGGTGATGGCGCGCACGGCGGCGGGCATCCTACGATGAACCGGTCCGTCGAAGCGCCGTCCGCGAGGGAGCGAGAGGAGGGGCGAAGCCGAGCAAGCGGGAACGGCCGCGTCGGACGACAGGAACCAAGACGAGGAAAGGGGGATGCATGAGGTTCAACAAGAAGGCCATCATCGTGGCAACCTGCGCGGCCTGCACGCTCGGCCTGGCGGTCGGATGCGCGCCGCAGCAGTCGGAGAACGCGAGCACCGCCGCTCCGTCCGGAGACGGCGCCGCCGCCCCGCAGGAGCAGAATCTCACGCCCGAGCAGCAGGCCGTCATCGACGGCGCCGAGGGCACGACGAACGAGGACATCAACGAAGACTACTATCCCGGCAAGGAGTACCTCGACGGGTTGTGGGACCGCTGGGACCAGGTGGCAACCGAGTACGCGCCCGAGGTGAGGACGCTGCCGAACGGCCAGATGGTGCAGCGCACGCCCACCGAGTACGAGGTCGATCCCGACGCCTGGCAGATCCAGGCCGGCTCGAACTCGTACAACACCTACTGGCTCGATGCCGACAACCGCGGCTGCGAATCGTGCCACGCCGACATGAACGCGCTGCTGAAGAACCTGCCCTACGAGCACCCGGTGGCATGGAACGACGAGCTGGACAACAAGACGACGCTGCAGCAGTGCCTGTTCTGCCACTCGTACGCGCCCGGTTACATCTCCAAGCAGTACGAGTTCGGCACGCTCATGCACGGCATCCATTTCGGATCGCGCACGAAGGGCGAGTTCGCCGACCAGTACGACGGCGACTGCATGTCGTGCCACAACGCCACCGAGAACGGCGGCGGCATGGAGCTGTGGGACACCACGAAGTACGATCGCCTGTGGGGCATCAACGACGTTGAGAACGTGCAGGGCACCTTCGCCATCGACCAGGAGAGGACGCAGGATCAGAGCGGCGTGTTCTCGTACGACTGGATGCACGCCTACTACGACAACATGCGTCACGGCGCGGGCGTGAACGGCCTCGACCTCGAGATGCCGCAGAGCCTGTTCGACGAATGGACCATCACGGTGGACGGCAACGTGAACGCCGAGTACACGGCCACGCTGCCCGAGCTCATCAAGGAAGCGGAAGCCGACGGCGCCGTGGTGACGAAGACCTCGAAGATGGTGTGCAACTGGAACCCGGTCGGCGGTGGCGGCGTCACGAACACCGAGATCACCGGCATTCCCGTGAGCTGGCTCGTCGAGAAGGCGGGCGGCTACAAGGACGGCACGACGGGCGTCAAGGCGCTGCGCGCCGACGGCAGCTCCAAGCGCGCCTTCCCCGTGGGCAAGGTCGACTCCGACGAGGCGCTGCTGGTGTACAAGATCGGCGGCGAGTACCTCGACGCGACGCGCGGCTACCCGTGCACGAACTGGGTCGAGGGCGTCGATGCGCAGATCAACTCCAAGCAGGTCGACACCTACCACGTCACCGACGAGGACATCGACTACACCGACAAGTGGGCCGGCAACCCGAACGGGTGGCAGAACGAGGACGACGTTCCCATGAACAAGCCCAACGCCACCATCCTCGGCGTGCCCGACGGCCTGCTCGTGCAGAACGGCCAGCCCTACGAGTTCTCGGGCTACGTGGACGGCTACGACGAGAAGATCGCGAGCGTCGAGTTCTCGATGGATCGCGGCGAGACCTGGACGAAGTACGACCTGGCCGACACCGACCGCAACAAGATGGTGTGGTGGACGTACTCCTACACGCCCGAGCTGGAAGGCGCGTACTGCCTGACCATCCGCGCCACCACCGAGAGCGGCATGGTGAGCTTCGAGACCCAGACCGTGATGTTCAACGCAAAGGACAAGCTGCCCAGCCCCGAGGAGACGACCGTGCTGAAGACCGCGTCGCTCGTCCCCCCGAAGGTCGAAGCGGCAACCGACGAGAAGAGCGAGTAGGAGGACGCCATGGCTTACAACCCCAAGAAGATCGCGGGCGGCGTGGCCGGAGGGGCGCTGCTCATGTTCGGAGCGGCGGGCGCGTTCGGCGCCGCAGCCGGACTGCCGCAGACCGCCGACGCGGACCCGATCGCCACGACGCACACCGTGGGCAACCACGAAGTGACGGCCCAGTGGTTCGACGAAGGCGACGAATCCTTCGTATCCGTGCCCGACGCGCAGGGAACGTTCTCCTTCAACCAGGAGGGCGTCACCCCCAACGACGAGCTGTTCAACGTGTTCGGCGCGGCGCTGACCAGCATGTGCTCGAAGCCCGCCACCGAGTTCGCCGACGTGGAGGGCGGCGTTGCCAACTTCTACGTGAACGTGGGCGGCAACATCAAGAAGAACTTCACCATCGACGTGCGCGACCTGGCCGACGACGCCAGCCAGGAAACGATGATGGCGTGCTCGTGCGCCACCGGCTCCCCCTTCGGCCAGGCGGCCGTCATGGGCGTGCCGCTGTCGGCCGTGGTGGAGATGGCCGACCTCGAGGACGGCGTGAACACCATCACCGCCTACGGCGCGGACGGCTTCGGCCAGCCGCTGCCGCTGCGCTACGCGCTCGAGAAGAACGCGCTGCTGGTGTACCAGGTGAACGGCCAGGAGCTTGAGGCGGCCACCGGGTCGAGCCTGCAGCTGTGGATGCCCGAGACGGTGGCGCGCTACTTCACGCGCGACATCGTGAACATCGAGCTGACGCAGGAGGATGCGGAGCCCGACGTGCAGGTCGTCGACCCGTGCTACCGCAACAAGATCAACATCATGAACTACGCCGACGACTGCGTCTTCAAGGCCGGCGACGAGATCACGTTCGAGGGCGTGGCGGACGATCTGGGAAGCCCCATCGCCGCCATCGAGTTCTCCTTCGACAACGGCCGCACCTGGACGTCGTGCGACACCGACGGCGCCACGGCCGATAAGTGGGTGAACTGGCAGTTCACCACGTCGTTCGAGGAAAAGGGCGACTACCGCATGACCGTGCGCGCGAAGACCGCCGACGGCATGGTGTCCCCGCTCGCGGCGACCCTGCTGTTCGAAGTGGCCTAGAACGCCCCGCGTTCCGCGCCGACCGAAACGCCCGCCCGCATTCCGCAGGCGGGCGTTTTTGGGTCGCCGATACGCACACGTCGTCGCCCACGGTGCCTGCCCAAGTATCTGCCCCCGATGCGGCATCCCGAACGACGGCCCCGAGTAATGCTGCATACATTGGCATAGCGAAAGAATCGCACAGCGGGCACGCAAATCGACTCGAAGTAACCAATTTTTTCGTTTTGCGTGATTGATGACGCAATTTTGACGACACAAGAAAAAGGCGTACTCTCGTAGCAGTCTCTTGACCTGCAGGTTTGCAAAACGGCTTTGAGGCATCCTTCGGTCAGGCTACCGAAATGTGGCCCGGGATCCCTTTTCGGCACGCAAAACGAAAAAATTGACTAGCACTTCGGAATTCTCGTGCCGCGCCCCTCAACTCTTGCTGTCCCGATGCTGGACAGGATCGCTTTGGGGAAATGGGATAAGGTTGGGCAATGGGGGGGGGTTCGCTCACGCCGCAAGACCCTTCGACCACGGCGTTGCGTGCGAGCGCCCAGAATGGCAAGCGAAAACGTTTTTCGCTTGGCAACAGGGAGGATAGGACGACTTCCCTGAACGTCAAAGCGGGATGGGCGTTGTGCTATAGGTACCTTCGCACGCGCTGGCAGTAGGCGCGATATTCATCGCCGAACGTCGCTTCGCACTCGCGCTCCTCAGCCTTGATGATGAAGTGGGCGGCCGCCTGGAACACCAGCACCAGCACGAGCAACGCGAGCGATTGCGTGAGCAGCGCGCATCCGAGGAAGTACAGGAAGTACGCCACGTACATCGGGTTGCGGGAGATGCGGTAGACGCCCGTCTCCAGCAGGCCGCTCGCCGACGGGCGCGCGAACTGCACCGTCGACGCAACGAGCAGGACGACCCCCGCCCCGTACACGACGAGCCCCGCGCCGAACAGGTACGACGGCTCCAGTTCGATGCCGAGGAAGCACGGGTACACGATGAGGGCGACGTTGGAGATCTGGTACACCCCGTAGGCGATCTTCTCCCGACCCACCAGCGGCGCGAAGTGCGCCGCCCGCGCAAGCGCACCCTTGTCGAGGGCGCCCAGCAAGCCGAACCGAATAAGGAACAGCGGGATCATCAGAAGGAACGCCATGGGGCTTCTCCTTTTATCGCACGTGCTTCCCGCGCCGATGCGCGACGCATGAGGCGTGCGATCGGCGCGGAGCACGACGCCCGCATCCCGAAGCTCCTATCGCGCCACGCAAGATGCTACTTGTACTGGCTCGGGTGCTTGGCGAAGAAATCGAAGCGGGGCGGCAGCTCGCGGATGCGGTGGCGCGCCTCGGTGATCTCGCCGGCGCTGCACAGCTCCTCCATGCCCTCGAAGTCGTAGTTCCAGCTGAAGAAGTCGTCGAACTCGAAGCTGAGGTAGTCGCAGATCTTCTCGGCACCGGCCGGCACCACGGGGTGCATGAGCAGCGTGGCCATGCGCAGCAGGAAGAACGAGTCCACGAGCACCTGGCGACGCAGCTCGTCGTCGCCCGTGTTCTCGGCCTCGCGGATGCCGTCCGACCAGCGCTTGTTCGCCCAGCGGATGAACTCGTCCATGATCGACATGATGGTGTGCAGCTCCACGCGATGCATCGTCTCGTCGTAGGCGCGCAGCACCTCGTGCACCTTCGCCACCACGTCCTCGGACACCTCGCCCAAGGGCATATAGCCCTCGAAGTTCTTCTGCGCCTCGTAGAAGCAGCTGCGGGCCAGACGGTTGAACACGTTCGTCAGCAGCGCGCCCTCCTTGAGCACCGGGTCGGCCACGCGCGGGTCCTCGAGCTCCTCGGGGGTGGCGAGGAACGGCTTGGGCTTGAAGCCCACCGACTTCTGATCGAGGCCGAGCGCCAGGAAGTGCGCGCGCAGCTGCTCGACGGTGTAGTGGTCCAGCAGCTCGTCGGCCGTGGGCGGCTTCACCGACCCCGACGACGAGGCTTTCTTGTCGCCGAACAGGATGTGATGGTTCGCCACGAGCGTGGTCTGGCGGATGGGGTGCTCGGTGACCCCGGGTGCGAGGATGTCGCCGGGACGCAGCGCCTCGATGAGCGCCGGCTGCGCCACACCGTAGAAGTACAGGTTGTCCTGGCCGATGAACTGGTACACCTCGGCGTCCTCCGAGCACCAGTAGTCGCGCCAGCTTCCGCGCGGCAGCCCCATCTTGTCGTTGATCGCCATCGTGAACGACATGGGCGCCCACAGGCTCTCGGGCCAGCACCACACCGTGAGGCCCTCGAGCCCCTCGATGACCGGCGCCTTCACGCCCCACTCGATGTTGCCCGTGATGCGGAACGGCACGAGCGCCTTGCCCGTGCGGAAGCGGATGCCCGCCCGCCCCAGCACCTCGCGCGCCGCGTCGCGGTCGTCGATGGTGGCGAACTCGATCTCGAAGCTCTGCTTGCCCTTATCGGCCTCGCGCAGCTCGTGGGCCGGCAGCTCGCCGGCCACGGCCTCGTAGGCCTCGCGCGCGTCGTTCTTGATGTAGACGACGGGCGGGGCGAGGAATTCCTTGATGGTCTGCCCCACGATGGCGCGCACCTCGGGGTCGGCCTCGAGCGCCGCCACGTGGCCGCGCAGGAAGTCGGCGAACACGGGCAGGTCGAAGTACCAGTTCTCCACGGGACGCATCTCGGGCGTGGTGCCGGTCAGCGACGACTTCGGCGCGATGAGGTCCTCGGGCGCGTAGCTGTGCCCGAGGTCGCACTCGTCGGCGTAGGCGTGCTCGGACTTGCAGCCCTGCACGGGGCAGCGCCCCGTCACCTGGCGGCCGTTGAGGAACGTGTCGGCTTCCGTATCGTAGAACTGCAGCGTGGCGCGACGCTGCAAATGCCCGTTCTCGTGCAGCTTCTCGATGAACTTCTCGCTGATCAGCTGGTGCACGTCGCCCGAGTGGCCCATCCCCGACCCCTCGTAGATGGACAGGCTGATGCCGTAGGACTCCAGCGTGCGCTTCTGCGCCTCATGGTTGCGCTCGACGTAGTCGGCGATGGAGCCGTCGAACTCCCCCGCCTCCACGAGCTTGCGGTAGCCCTCGTTGATGGGCGAGCCGAAACAGTCCGTGCCGCTGATGAAGCGCACGTTGGCGGCGCCGATGCGGTCGCGCAGGAAGCGGGCGAAGGCGTCGGCCGGCACGAACACGCCGGCGATGTGGCCGAAGTGCAGCGGCTTGTTGCCGTAGGGCATGCCCGCCGTGACCACGGCGCGCTTGGGCCACGAGATCCGTTCGTTGCTATTGGGCGATGCTGCCATCGTTGTCCAGCTCCTTCAGCGCTCGGGCGATATCGTCGGTGGAGACGTTGCTTTCGGACATGAGATCGAGCAGGCTCGAAAGGCTGCTCGAGGAATCCTGGAGGGTGACCGTGGTGTAATGCGTGGTGTTCGCGAGCTCGGCCGCCTTCGCCACCGCATCGTCCTTCGTGCCGATCTCGTCGGCCAGGCCGTTCTCGACCGCCGTCATGCCGGTGAACGTGAGGCCCGTGGCCAGCGCGCGCACGTCTTCGACGGACATGTCGCGGCCCTCGGCCACGGTCTGGATGAACGTCTCGTTGATCTGGTCGACCTGATCCTGGTAGTAGGCGCGCTCCTCGTCGGTGAGCGGGCGCGTGCCGTAGCTGGAGTCCTTGCTGTCGGCGCTCGTGACGTTGTCCACCGAGATGCCCAGCTTCTCCATGAGGCCCGACAGGTCGGTGATCTGCATGGCCGTGCCGATGGCGCCGATGGCCGTGGTCTTGGCCGTGTAGATGTAGTCGGCCTGCGAGGATATCTCGTAGGCGGCGCTCGCGTTCATGGACGCGCTCGACACCACGACGGGCTTGCCGGAGCGCTCGGAGAACTCGCGCACGTAGTCGGCCATCTCCTCGCCCGCAGTTGCGGTGCCGCCGCCGGAGTTCACGCGCAGCACGATCGCCTTGATGTGGCTGTTCTTCTCGGCACGGTCGAGCTGGGCCTTGAGGCCCTCGGGGCTCGAGGTGGTGCCGTCGTACTGGATGGTGCCGTCGATGTCGATGACGCCCACCGCATCGCCCGTGAGGTAGTCGACGTCGTCGGTTGCGGCGGAGGCGCCGAAGGAGCCGAACGACGAGGACATGACGGACGTGCACGACCACATGCCCAGCGCCAGCAGCGCGAACACGAGCACGACGGCCACGAGGGCCACGATCCACCCACGGCTTTTCTTCGGAGGCTGCTGCACGGCGTAGCCGTACGGAGCGCTCTGCGGGGTCGGTTGCTGCGGCGCGGCTGGCTGCTGCCACACCTGCTGCTGCCAGTTGTTATCTTGAGACATGGTCCCTCCTTGGTTCGTGCATCAGCTCATACTACCGTACGCGTCACGAAACCGCACCCAACGGATGCGGTTCCCTGGTGGTTTCCATTATAAGACCGCGGGCGGCACGCACGTTGACGCCCGGATGACGGATGCCTGAGCCCTAGAACTCGAGCGACCCGTCCGCCTTGGTGTGCTGGGCCTTCTTCGCCGTGCGTACGAGGAACTCCTGGTTCGTCTCGGTCTGCTTGAGCGACTTGATGAGCATGTCCATGGCGCGCTCGGTGCTGTTCGTGTTCGCGAGGATGCGGCGCACGGCCCAGATGAGCGGCGCCTCCTGCGGCTCGAGCAGCAGGTCTTCCTTGCGCGTGCCCGAAGCCACCGGGTCGATGGCCGGGAAGATGCGGCGGTCGGCCAGGTTGCGGTCGAGCTTGAGCTCCATGTTGCCGGTGCCCTTGAACTCCTCGAAAATGACCTCGTCCATCTTCGAGCCCGTGTCCACGAGCGCCGAGGCCAGGATGGTGAGGCTGCCGCCGTGCTCGATGTTGCGCGCGGCGCCCAGGAAGCGCTTGGGCGGGTAGAGCGCCGTGGAATCGACGCCGCCCGACAGGATGCGGCCCGAGGCCGGCTGCGCCAGGTTGTAGGCGCGCGCGAGGCGCGTGAGCGAGTCGAGCAGCACGACGACGTCCTTGCCGCATTCGACGAGGCGCTTCGCGCGCTCGATGACCAGCTCGGACACGGCGATGTGGTTCTCGGTGGGCATATCGAACGTCGAGGAGATGACCTCGCCCTTGATGGAGCGCTCCATGTCGGTGACTTCCTCGGGACGCTCGTCCACGAGCAGGCACATGAGGTGCACTTCGGGATTGTTCGCGCTGATGGCGGCTGCGATGTCCTTGAGGATGGTGGTCTTGCCCGCCTTCGGGGGGCTGACGATGAGCCCGCGCTGGCCCTTGCCGATGGGCGACACGAGGTCGATGACGCGCGCGGTGACGGTGTTCTTGCCGTGCTCCATGGTGAGGCACTCGTCCGGGTAGACCGGGGTGAGGTCGCCGAAGCGGACGCGGCTTCCCAGCTCTTCGACCGGGGTGCCGTTGACGGCCGTCACCTTCTGGATGGCGGCGTACTTCTCGTTCTCGCGCGCCGGGCGCGTCTGGCCGGTCACGAGGTCGCCCTTGCGCAGACCGTTGCGGCGGATGGTGGACAGTCCCACGTAGCAGTCCGTCTCGCTGGGCAGGTAGCCCTGCGTGCGCAGGAAGCCGTAGCCGTCGGCGAGGATGTCGAGGATGCCCGACACCTCGATGAAGCCCTCGGCCTTGACGCTGGCGCCGAACACGGCTTCGACGAGCTCGGCCTTCTTGAGGCCCGTCACGTCGAGGTTGAGCTCGGCGGCCTTCTCGCGCAGCTCGGCCACCTTGAGCTTCGCCAGCTCCTCGCGCGACACGCTGGGCTGGACTTCGCGGTTGCCGCCGCGGTTGTTGTCGTGCTGGCGGCGTTGGCGGCGCTGGTTCTGGTTGTTGTTCTGCCGGTTCTGGCCGCCGCCCTGCTTCTGGCGGTTGTTGTTGCCGCCGCTGTTGTTGTTGGGCTTGCCCGCGTTCGAGGCGTTCTGGCGGCGGTTGTTCGAGCCGGAACCTTGTTGCTGCTGTTGCTGCTGCGTCCCGCCGGCCTTCACCGACTTGCGCGGCGTGCGCGTGGCCGACGAGTTGCGGCCCGGCGTGGCCGCGCCTTCCGCCTTGCTTGCCGATTTGGCGTTCACGCTCGTCGAGCGGCGCTTGGCGGGTGCGGCTGCGGGAGCCGTTGAGGTTGCTTCGTTTTCGCTCATGCCTGCTGAACTTTCTCCCAGTCCTTCATGAACGCATCGAGGCCGCGATCCGTCAACGGATGCTGCACGCACTTCTTGAGCGCGGCGAACGGCACCGTGGCGATGTCGGCGCCCATGAGGGCGGCCTGCGTCACGTGGTTCGCGCTGCGCACCGACGCGGCGATGATTTCCACGTCGTGGCCGAAGTCGTAGTTGTTCACGGCAGCCACCACGTCGGCGAGCTGCGCGATGCCGTCCTCGGCGATGTCGTCGAAGCGGCCGACGAAGGGGCTGATGTAGCGGGCGCCGGCGCGCGCGGCCATGATGGCCTGCGGCACGCTGAAGCACAGCGTCATGTTGACGGGGATGCCCTCCTCGGAGAGCGCCTTGGTGGCGGCGAGGCCTTCCACCATGGTCGGGATCTTCACGACCACGTTGTCGGCGAGCGCGGCCAGCTCGCGGCCGTCGCGGATGATCTCGTCGCGCGTCATGGCGACGCTTTCGGCCGAGACGGGGCCGGCCACGATGTCGCAGATGCGCTTGATGTGGTTATGGAAATCGTCGAGCTTGCCGCCGGTGCGCGCGTACAGCGTCGGGTTCGTGGTGACGCCGGCGAGCACGCCCCAGCTGGCCGCCTCCTCTATTTCGTTGAGATCGGCGGTGTCCAGAAAAAACTTCACCCAGGTCCTCCTTATACAATGACTATTACCGGTGAAACGCGCGCGACCGCGCGCATGGATTCCGTGATGAGATGCAGATGTGTTGGGTGTGTGCTGAGAGATAAAAGAACTGATCATCATGGTACCGCATGTGTTCGGTTCGTTCAAGCGCAAAGCGGTCGGGTTCGTGGAAATGCGATGGAGGAAGGTCTACGAATCGGTGCGGACGGCCGTTTCGCACCGCGGGCAGGCGCCCGCGGACATCGAGCCGCGAACTACGCGATGGTGCGGAAGAAGCAGGTGCGCTCCCCCGTGTGGCAGGCGGGACCCGCCGGATGCACGAGCGCGAGCAGCGTGTCGGCATCGCAGTCGTAGCGCAGCTCGACGAGCTTCTGCACGTTGCCCGACGTGGCACCCTTATGCCACAGCTCCTGGCGGCTGCGGCTCCAGAACACCGTCTCGCCGCATTCGAGCGTCAGCTCGAGCGACTCCTCGTTCATCCACGCCATCATGAGCACCTCGAGGGTGTCCGCATCCTGCACGATGCACGGGACGAGCCCGTCGGCGTTGTAGGTCAGTTCGGGCATGTCCATATAGCTTCTCTCCGCTCTCTAAAATACGTGCAGCCAACCGAAGGCGATCTCGTCGACCCGCGATCGCGTCGACGAGGCTTTTGACGAGGTTTTCCCTAGTTCGTGGCAGAAATCGGGAGTTTTTCGTCGCTGGAGGGGCCGCGCAAGCGCACCACGCGCGCCGTCGAGTGGCGAACGGCATCATTTCGCCTGATCAGCAACTGGCACTTGTTGCCCCGACGCGAGAGGCGCCTCACCATGCGACGAAAAACTCCCGATTTCTGCCACGAACGGGCCTCGTCGCATGCAGGCGGGCGATCACAGCCTCACGGGGATGCCTTGGGCGCGCATGTGCTCCTTCACCTGGCGGACGGTGAGCTCGCCGAAGTGGAAGACGCTGGCGGCCAGCACGGCGTCGGCCTCGCCCTCGATGACGCCCTGGGCGAAGTGCTCGAGCTTCCCCACCCCGCCCGAGGCGATGACCGGGATGTCCACCGCGCGCGCGACGGCCCGGGTGAGCGCGCAGTCGAAGCCGTCGCGGCTGCCGTCGCGGTCCATGCTGGTGAGCAGGATCTCCCCCGCCCCGCGGCGCGCCGCCTCCTGCGCCCAGGCGACCGCGTCGATGCCCGTGGCCGTCCGCCCGCCGTGCACGTACACCTCCCACTTGTTCGGGTTGCCCGCCACCTGCTTCGCGTCGATGGCGCACAGGATGGCCTGCGAGCCGAACGCCGCGGCGGCCTGGGTGATGAGCGACGGCTCCGCCACGGCGGCCGAGTTCACCGACACCTTGTCGGCGCCGGCGGCGATCATCGTGCGGATGTCGGCCACGCTGCGGAAGCCGCCGCCCACGCAGTACGGCAGGTGAAGCTGCTCGCTCGCGCGGCTGGCGAGGTCGACGGTGGTGGCGCGGTCGTCGCTCGTGGCCGTGATGTCGAGGAAGATCACCTCGTCGGCGCGCTCCTCGTCGTAGCGTTGCGCGAGCTCGATGGGGTCGCCCGCGTCGCGCAGGTTCACGAAGTTGACGCCCTTCACCACGCGCCCGTCCTTCACGTCCATGCAGGGGATCACACGTTTCGCTAGCATCGCGCACCGCCGATCCCACAGGGGTCGGCCTGGATGGCGGCGGCTTCGGCGCGGCGCGTGGCCTCGTCGCATGCCCGCACCCCTTCCTCCACCGACAGCGCGCCCTCGTACACGGCGCGCCCCGCGATGACGCCTTCGATGCTGCCGGCCACCTCGCCCAGGCGCACGAGGTCGTCCACGCCGGCCACGCCGCCCGACGCGATCACCGGATGGCCGAACGCCTCCGCCATCGCCGCGTACGCCGCCGCCTCGACGCCGGTCTGCATGCCGTCGCGCGCGATGTCGGTGTACACGAGGTGCCGGAACCCGAGCGCCGACACGTCGCGCGCCAGCTCCTCGGCCGCCACGCCCGCGCCCTCGCGCCAACCGGCCACGGCCACCTCGCCGCCCTTCGCGTCGATGCCCGCGCACAAGAGCCTGCCGTACTGTGCGATGGCGGCCTCGGCGAAGGCGGGGTCGGCCACAAGCGACGTGCCCAGCACCACGCGCGACACGCCTGCGTCGGCCAGGCGCGCGATGGTGTCGAGCGAGCGCACGCCGCCGCCCACCTCCACCTTGAGCAGGGTCTTCTTCAGGATGCGCTCGATGATGGCGATATTCTCGGGAACGCCTGAGCGGGCGCCGTCGAGGTCCACCACGTGCAGCCACGCAGCGCCCTGCTCTTCGAACAGCTGCGCCTGGGCGGCGGGGTCGTCGTGGTACACGGTCACGCGGTCGTAGTCGCCCTTGGCGAGGCGGACGGCCTTGCCGCCCAGGATGTCGATGGCCGGAAGCAGGTACACGGCGTTCACGCCCCTTTCACGATGGACACGAAATTGCGCAGCAGACGCGCGCCGGCGTCCGAGCTTTTCTCGGGATGGAACTGCACACCGAACGCCGCGTCGCCGTAGCGCACGGCGCTGGGGAACGTCACGCTGTGCGTCGTCTCGCCGATGGCGAACGGGCCCGACGGCGCGATGAAGCCGTGCGTGAAGTAGAAGTACTCGCCCGGCTCGACGCCCTCGAACAACGGCGACGGCGCGCCCGCGAACTCCACCGTGTTCCAGCCGACGTGGGGCACCTTGTACGCGCGGCCCTCCGCGTCGGCCTTCGGCATCGCGCCCACCACGCCGGGCAGCACGGCCAGGCCGCGGGCGTTGTGCGTGGAGGCCTCGTCGTCCTCGTCGGGTGCGCCTTCGATGCCCTCCTCGAACAGCAGGTGCATCCCCAGGCAGATGCCGAGGAACGGCACGCCGGCCGCGATGCGCTCGCGGACGACGCCCGTCTGCCCGAGCGCCTGCATCGTGGCGGCCGCGTCGGCGAACGCGCCCACGCCCGGCAGCACGATGGCATCGGCGGCGGCGATGGCGGCGGGATCGCACGCGACGAACGCGTGGCCGCCCGCCGCGTCGATGCCGCGCTCGACGCTCTTCAGGTTGCCCTTGCGGTAGTCGACGATGGCAATGCGCGGGGCCATCACAGGCTGCCCTTCGTGGAAGGCAGGGCGTCGCCGATGCGGGGGTCGCACTCGACGGCCTGGCGCAAAGCGCGCGCGGCGGCCTTGAACGAAGCCTCCACCAGGTGGTGCGCGTTCTCGCCCGTCATGCTGCGCACGTGCAGCGTGATCCCCGAGTTCGCCGCGAAGGCGATGAAGAACTCCTTGGCGAGCGACGCATCGAACGAGCCCAGCATGACGGGAGGCACGTCCACGGCCCAGTGCAGCTGGCCGCGCCCCGAGATGTCCGCGGCCGCCAGCACGAGTGCCTCGTCCATGGGCAGCGCGAGCGACCCGAACCGCGCGATGCCGCGCTTGTCGCCGAGCGCGCGGGCGACGGCCTGGCCCAGCACGATGCCCGTGTCCTCCACGGTGTGGTGCGCGTCCACCTCGATGTCGCCCTTCGCGCGCACGGTCAGGTCGATCAGGCTGTGCCGCCCGAAGGCCGTCAGCATGTGGTCGAAGAACGGCACGCCCGTCTCGACGTCCGTCGCGCCCGTGCCGTCGAGGTTCACGACGATGCGGATGTCCGTCTCGTTCGTCGTGCGCTCGACTTCGGCGGTTCTCTGGTTCATGGCTGGCCTTTCTTTTCCTTATCGCCGGTCCAATAGCATCAGCAAGGGTTTCCGTGGTGCTCGAGATCGTGGGGAGGGCGAGGACGAAGCGTACTTCGGTACGCAAGTCCTCGGCCTCGCCGCGAGATCGGGTGCCACGGGAAGCCGCCCCCTACGGGGACTAGCTTCGCGTCGCAGCCCTCGGCCCGTTCCGTCGGCCGTCAGGCCAACGGAACCTTCAAGTCGCACTTCCCCATCACCGCGTCGCGCAGGGCCCGCAGGAACGCGTCGTTCTCCTCGGGGGCGCCCACGGTCACGCGCAGGCAGTTCTCCAGATGCGGCGCGCGCGAGAAATCGCGCACGAGCACGCCGCGCTCGTACAGCGCCTCCCACACGAGGGGCGCGTTCTCCACGCGGAACAGCACGTAGTTCGCATCCGACGGGAACGACTTCACGCCGGGAACCATCCTCAGCCCCTCGATCAGGCGGGCGCGTTCCTCGATCACCGCGAGGATGCCGCGCTCGAACTTCGCGCGGTTCGCGTACACCACGCGCGCGACGGCCTGCGAGATGGCGTCCACCGAGTACGGCTGGCGCACCTTGACGAACTCGCGGACGACCTCGGCGTCGCCCAGGATGTAGCCCATGCGCACGCCGGCCAGGCTGAACGCCTTCGAGAACGTGCGCAGGATGACGAGGTTCTTGTGCTGCGCCAGGTAGGGGCGCATCGTCTGGCGCGAGAACTCGAAGTAGGCCTCGTCCACCATGACGAGCGCGTCGGTGGCGTCGAGCAGCCGGAGCATGAACGTCTCGCTGGCCAGCTGGCCCGTGGGGTTGTTCGGGCTCGTCACCACGAGATAGTCGATGCCGCCCTCGGCGACGCGCGCCAGCACGGCCTCCTCGTCGATGGAGAAGTCGACGCGGCGCGGCACGTCAACCACCGTCGTGCCCGTGAGGCGGGCGTTGGCGTCGTACACCGAGAACGTGGGCGGCAGGTTGAGGAACGTGCGGCCCGGCCCGCCCCACGCCAGCGCGAGGTTGAACAGCAGCTCGTCGCCGCCGTTGCCCACGAGCACCTGGTCGCGGTCGAGGCCGTTCGCCTCGGCTATCATGTCGCGCAGGTCGTTGGCCAGCGGGTCCGGATAGCGGTTGAGGGGCAGACGCTTCACCTCGCGCATGATGTCGCGGCGGATCTCGTCGTCCACGTCGTGCGGGTTCTCGTTCGCGGAGAGGATGGCGGTGGCGGGCAGGTACTTCGGATCGTAGGGCGTCACGCCTGCAAGCTGGGGAGCGGCCGTGCACACGCTACGCATCGGCGATCCCGTCCCCGGCCGCGCGGCCCGCTCCGTCGCCGCCCTCCATCCCATACACGTTGCCCGTGTCCAACAGGTTCTTGCGCATCTCCACGCTCATGGCGTGCGCCCACAGGCCCTCGTGCCGCGCGATGGTCATCACCATGTCGGCGTCGCGGGCGAGCGCCTGCGACGAGTACTGGATGACGCTCGACTTCTTCACGAACTCGTCCACCGACAGCGGCGAGGCGTAGCGCGCCGTGCCGCCCGTGGGCAGCGTGTGGTTCGGGCCGGCCGCGTAGTCGCCCACGGCCTCGGGCGTCCAGGCGCCCAGGAAGATGGCGCCCGCGTTGCGGATGGCGCCCAACAGGTCGAAGGCGTGGT
This sequence comes from Eggerthella guodeyinii, assembly GCF_009834925.2. Classification (NCBI taxonomy): domain Bacteria; kingdom Bacillati; phylum Actinomycetota; class Coriobacteriia; order Eggerthellales; family Eggerthellaceae; genus Eggerthella; species Eggerthella guodeyinii. Next base: position 1,362,302 of record NZ_CP063310.1, on the reverse strand, counting down.
CGACGTGCAGCTCCAGATGCTCGGGGGCGATGACGTTCACCGTCTCGATCGCCTGGGGCATGCTGTCGCACACCACGATGAGGCCCTGGTCGGCGAGCGAGGCGGCCGTGATCTCGGCGCGCGTGGACGTTTTCAGGTGGCGTTCCACCATGCGCTCCACCTCGTCGGCGTAGGCCTCGTCGAAGGCGACCAGGTAGCAGGCGGCCAGCGGGTCGTGCTCGGCCTGCGCCATGAGGTCGATGGCCACGAGCGCCGGGTCGGCCGTGGAATCGGCCACGACGCACACCTCGGACGGGCCGGCGATCATGTCGATGCCGACGTCGCCCGACACCACCTTCTTCGCCGCGGCCACGTAGGCGTTGCCGGGGCCGGTGATCTTGGCCACGGGCGCGATGGACTCGGTGCCGTACGCCAGCGCGGCGATGGCCTGCGCCCCGCCCACCGCGTAGATCTCGGTGACGCCGGAGATGCGGCACGCCTCGAGGATGGCCGGATCGAGCGAGCCGTCGGCCGTCGGCGGCGTCACGCACACGATGCGCCCCACGCCGGCCACGGCGGCCGGCAGCGCGTTCATCAGCACCGACGACGGGTACAGCGCGCGCCCGCCCGGCACGTAGATGCCCACGGACTCCAGCGGCTCCACCTTCGAGCCCACGAGCGCGCCGTCCTCGCGCACGGTGAACCAGCTCTGCTGCTTCTGGCGCTCGTGGAAGTCGCGGATCTGCGCGGCGGCCTGGCGCAGGGCGCGCGCCGTCTTGTCGTCCACGTTCGCGATGGCCTCGGCGATGGCGGCCTGGCTCACGCGGAAGTCCTCCACGCGCACGCCGTCGAACTGCTCGGTGTAGGCGCGCAGGGCCTCGTCGCCGCGCTCGCGCACGCCCTCGACGATGGCGGTGGCCGCCGTCAACGCGGCCGCGTTGAACGCGCCGGTGCGCTTGAGATGGGCGTTGGTGAACTGCTCGCCCGGTTGCAGGATGATGCGGCGCATGGGCTACTCCTTTTCCTTGCCGGCTTGGCGCGCGGCGGCTTCCGCGTTCCGCTGCAGCGCTTGGGTCAATTGTACGATACGCGCGTCCGTGCGGAACGCGCAGGTGTTCGAGAAGAAGCGCGCGGTCGACGAAAGGACCTCGTCGACCACCACGAGGTCGTTCTCGCGCAGGGTGGTGCCGGTCGCCGTGATGTCGACGATGCGCTCGGCCATGCCCGTCAAGGGCGCCAGCTCGATGTTCCCGTGCAGCTTCACGATCTCCACCTGGGTGCCCGTCTTCGCGTAGTGGGCGCGCGTGATGTTGGGGTACTTCGTGGCGATGCGCAGCGAGCCCAGGCGGCGGTAGTGCTCGTCGGCCGCGTCGGCGGCGCCGGCCGGCTCGGCCACCACGAAGCGGCACGCGCCGTAGCCGAGGTCGACGAGCTCCACGACGTCGGATTCGGCCTCCAGCAGCGAGTCCTTCCCGCAGATGCCGCAGTCGGCGGCGCCGAGCGACACGAACGCGGGCGCGTCGGTGGGGCGCACGATGACGTACTCGACGCCCGGGTTGCGGATGATGAGGGAGCGCCCGGGATCGGCCAGCCCCGTCACGTCGAGGCCCGCCTCGCCGAGCGCGGCCACCGTGTCGGCGTTGAGCGAGCCCTTCGGCACCGCGATGCGCAGCGGGCGCGCGGAGGGCGCGCCGCCGGCCGCGCAATCGGCGGCCGCAGCTGCCGCCATGGCCTGCTCGAGGGAGAACGCGAAGCCCGCGGCCGGGCGGCTCTCGCCGTACGACCCGATCATGTTGTCGTAGCGGCCGCCGCTGCCGAGCGGGGTGCCCAGCTCGGGCGCGTAGGCCTCGAACACGATGCCCGTGTAGTAGTCGAACGAGCTCATCACCGAGAAGTCCACGAGGATGCGGTCGGCCAGGCCCGCCTCGGCCAGCAGGTCGCAGGTGCGGGCGAAGTCGTCGAGGCCGTCCTCGCAGCCGAGCGGGGCCACGAGCGCGCGCACCTGCTCCACCGCCTCGCGCCCGCCGCGGATGCGCGGCAGCGCGCGGATGGCCGCCGCGAACACGGGCGGCACGACGGCCGCCTCGCCCGTGAGCCGGTCGACCTCGACGAAGTTCGACGCATGGAACGCGGCCAGCACCTGCTCGGTCCACTGCGCGGGCGCCCCGCTCGCGGCGAGCAGCGCGCGCAGCACGCCCACCGTGGCCAGCGCCAGCTTGCAGCCGCGCGCGCCCGCCAGCTCGAGCGCCTCCACCATGAGCTCCACCACTTCCGCGTCGGCCTGGGGCCCGGCCTCGCCGATGCACTCCACGCCGATCTGCGTCATCTCGCGCGCCTGGGCCTGCATGCGGCCCTCGGCCTCGCGGAACACGCGCTGCATGTAGCGGAAGCGGAACGGCCCCGGCTGGCCCGCGAGGCGCGTCGCGCACATGCGCGCCACCTGCAGCGTCACGTCGGGACGCATGGCCAAGAGGTCGCCGCCGGCGTCGAAGAACTTGAAGGGAGAGCCGGGCATGCGGCCTCCCGCGCGCATGACGTCCATGACCTCGAGCGTGGGCGTCTCGATGGGCAGGTAGCCGCGCGCGGCGAAGCACGCCTGCACGTCGCGGGCGATGCGCTCGCGCATGCACGCCTCGTCGGCAAGCACGTCCCTGAACCCCGCCGGTGTCACGTAATCCATGATCCTCTTCCTTCGCTGGCCTGTTTGTCTCTGGTACTTTATCACAGTAGAGTAGTAAAGCAAGCTGTTTGCAGAATGTTTTGGAGAACCGCTACATTTTACGTCATGGAAGGGGTGCGGGGGCAGCCCCGCGCCACCCGAAACGAGAATGTTTCACGTGAAACATCTGTTCGGGGTAAAACGAGCGTGCGCCGCCCCCGAAGGAGCGGCGCACGGATGCGGAAGGGCGCTCGCTCTCGCTCGCCCCGCCTTAGAACAGCGAGAACTGCTGGGGCGCGAAGTCGTAGGAGCACACCACTTCGTCCTTCAAAAGCTCGATCTCGTGGGACTCCCATTCCTTGACGGACACGACGTAGTTCGTGCCCTCCTGCTCGAACACGAGCGCGCCGCCCACCATGCCGATGCAGCGGCCGCCGCACTCGCCGTCGTGGCCCTCGGGCACCTGCAGGTCGTGGCAGTCGGGCGACGGGCCGCCGAAATAGTGCGGCGACAGGTCCTCGGCCGGCTCCGCGCCCTCGAGGCCGAGGCGCTCCACCGTGGCGTCGAGCACCTCCTTCGCCTCGGCGAAGTCGAAGCGCTCGTTCACGAGCAGGTCGACCTTCTTCGACGCGCGCATGGTTTCCAGGATGCCGGGCTGCGCGCACAGCGCCGCCTCCAGCTCGCGCGCGTCGTCGGCGCATCCGAAGCGGCCGACGATGCGGGCCGCGCGGGCGCCCTGCTCCAGCAGGCGCTCGATGCCGCGCGTCTCCGACGAGATGCCGGCCTTCACGTACTTCGGCGAGAAGTACGCCAGGTAGGTGAAGTGCGGCGTGAGGTTGTAGGCGCGCTGCTGGGCCGAGATGAAGTCGGCGTAGTAGAACGAGGGGTTGAAGCCCGTGGCTTCCTGGCACGCCGGGCACATCGTGTCCTTCGCATCGGGAAGCAGCTCCACGTTGAGCGGGCACACCTCCTTCGTGTAGGACTCGAGATCGAAGCGCCCCACGCAACGCCGCTTGGGCAACCGACGCAGCGAGAACGTCTTGCCGAGCACGGCGAAGCGGTGCTGCGCACCCCGCTCCACGTCGTTGATCAGCAGGTAGGGACCGGATTCGGCGAAGCCGTGGCCCGCCAGGACAGTCGTGCGACCGTTCGCGAAGTTCGTCATATCGTTATCCTTGTGCAACTCGTACCGAATAGATCACTGTTTTCGACGCGAATGATAGCGCACAAGGGGCATTCGACGCGAGCGCGCGCGGCGAAAGGCGAAAAATCGCACAGAAGCAGCGCGGCCCCTTCTCTGGGAAGGGGCCGCGGTTCGTCTCGCCTACGCCACGCCCGACGCCATGAGCGCCTGGGTGGCCTGGTACATGGTCACCGAGAAGTACACCATGAACGCCACCGCCACCGAGCAGAGGATCTTCGCCACGATGTGCCAGTCGCTCCTCCAGCACAGCACGATGCCCACCGGCCAGAATATGACGAGGAAGAAGACGATCCAGAACGTCTGCTTGTACCACACCTTCTGGTTCGGCTCCTCGATCAGGTCGTTCGCATTCTTGCGCAGGTCGCGCTTCAGCCAGTCGCCCGCGCGACGGTCGTCGTCAGCCATGCCGCTTCCTTTCCTCCCACCGCGCCCCGTGCCCGCGCGTCCGCGTTTCCGTCTATCCTACCACGCCTGTCGAGGGCGTCCGGAGCGTCCTCAGTTCAGCCCGGCGTACTCCACGTCGATCTGGTCGTCGAGGTACTCCTGCACCGGCTGCTTGCCGTACTCCTCGAGGTGCGACAGATGCCAGCACTCGGTGGGCGGCAGCCCCTCGATGTTGTCGGCCACGAACACCGGGTCCTTGCCGGCCTTGCGCTGCGCCGAGTAGTCGTCGAGCACCTTGAGCGCCCACTTGCCCAGCAACATGATGGCGATGAGGTTCACGATGGCCATGAAGCCCATGAAGATGTCGGCCAGGTTCCACGCGAGGTCGAAGCTGTTCACCGCGCCGTAGAAGATGACCGCGAGGCACACGAGGCGGAACACGAGCAGCAGCGCCCGGCTGTCGCCCTTGATGAAGCGCAGGTTGTTCTCGGCGTAGAAGTAGTTGCCGATGAGGCTGGAGAACGCGAAGGCGAAGATGGCGAACGTGATGAAGTGGATGCCGATCTCGCCCACCGAGTTGTTCACGGCCATCTGCACGAGCGGCATGCCGTTGAGCGCGGCGGCCGCCTGCGGGTCCTGCACGTAGAACACGAGCACCATCATGGCCGAGCAGGTGCAGATGAGCAGCGTGTCGATGTACACGGACAGGCTCTGCACGAGGCCCTGCTTGCAGGGGTGCGACACCGACGCCGTGGCGGCCGCGTTCGGCGCCGAGCCCATGCCGGCCTCGTTGGAGTACAGGCCGCGCTTGATGCCCAGCATGACCACCGAGCCCGCGAAGCCGCCGAAGATCGACTGGAAGTCGAACGCCGAGGCGAACACCAGCGAGAACACCTGGGGCAGCACGGTGATGTTGGTGACGGTGGTCCACACCGCGATGGCGATGTAGGCGATGGCCATGATGGGCACGATGATGGACGTGATGATGCTGATGCGCTTCGCGCCGCCGAAGATGACGAACGCGGTCATCACCGCCAGCACGATGCCGCAGGCCACGGCCGCGCCGTTCGTGGCGTAGTCGGGGATGTAGTACTCGAGCGACGAGGCCGCGTTGAAGGCCTGCAGCCCGTTGAACCCGAACGCGAAGCACAGGATGAGCAGCACGGCGAACAGGATGCCCAGCCAGCGCTTCCCCAGCGCCTGCTGGATGTAGTACGCGGGGCCGCCGCGGAACTCGCCCTCCTTGCCGCGCACCTTCCACACCTGCGCGAGCGTGGACTCGATGAACGCCGACGCCGCGCCGATGACGGCCATGAGCCCCATCCAGAACACGGCGCCCGGGCCGCCCGTGGCGATGGCGGTGGCCACGCCGGCGATGTTGCCCGTGCCCACGCGCGACGCCGTGGACACCATGAGCGCCTGGAACGACGAGATCGAGCGCTCGCCCTCCACATGCTTCTTCTCGGTCAGCTGCGTGAACATGTCCTTGATGTAGCGGATCTGCACGGCCTTCGTGCGGATGGTGAAGTACACGCCCACGGCCACCAGCAACAGCAGCAGGATGTACGTGTACAGAAACCCGTCGACCTCGCCCGTCCAGGCGATGAGCCATTCGTTGAAGTCCATTCGTCCCCCTTCTCCTTCAAAAGCGGAAGCGCGCCCGAACCGCAGCGCGCCTCCGCGTCTTTACGTACGTGCGCGATCAGCCCTATCCGAGCTTCTTCGCCAGCAGCTCGTTGATGAGCTTCGGGTTGCCCTGGCCGCGCATCTCCTTCATGCACTGGCCCACGAAGAACCCGATGAGGCCCGTCTTGCCGCCCTGGTACTGCGCCACCTTGTCGGGGTTGGCCGCCAGCACCGCGTCGATCACGGCCTCGATGGCGCCCGTGTCCGACACCTGCTTCATGCCGCGCTCCTCCACGATGGCCGCCGGGTCCTTGCCCTCGTCGAGCACGGCCGCGAACACCTCTTTGGCCTGCTTGGACGAGATGACGTCCTCGGCTTGCAGGCGCACGAGCTGAAGCGCGCGGGCCGGGGTGAGCGGCGTGGAGCCCAGGCGGACGCCGTCCGCGGCGTTCAGGTAGGCGGTCACGTCGTTGATGACGAGGTTCGCCACCGGCTTCGCCAGCTTGGCCGCGTCGCCCGCGGCCAGCTCCATGCACGCCTCGAAGAAGTCGGCCGTCTCGCGATGCTCCACGAGATGGCGCGCATCGTAAGCGCTGAGGCCGAACGCGTCCTCGTAGCGGGCCGCCTTCTGGTCGGGCAGCTCGGGGAGCTTCGCGCGCACCGATTCGATCCACTCGTCGGCGAGGTCGTAGGGCGCGAGGTCCGGGTCGGGGAACAGGCGGTAGTCGTCGGCCGTCTCCTTCACGCGCATCACGATGGTGCGCTTGGCCGACGGGTCCCAGTGCCGCGTCTCCTGGAAGATCTGGCCGCCCTCCTCGAGCACGTCCGCCTGGCGGCAGATCTCGTAGGCCAGGCCGTCGTGGAGGTTCTTGAAGCTGTTCATGTTCTTGAGCTCGGTCTTCACGCCGAATTCCTTGGCGCCGCGGCGGCGCAGCGACACGTTGCCGTCGCAACGCATGCTGCCCTCCTCCATCGAGCAGTCGGAGATGCCCAGCGCCAGGTAGATCTGGCGCAGCTTCTGCATGAACAGGCGCGCCTCCTCGGGCGTGCGCAGGTCGGGCTCGGTGACCAGCTCGGTGAGCGGCGTGCCGGCGCGGTTGTAGTCGACCAGCGAGTGCGTGGCCCCGGCGATGCGGCCCTCGCCGCCGCCGATGTGCACCATCTTGCCCGCGTCCTCCTCCATGTGGATGCGCGTGATGCCCACGTGGGCGGTGTAGCCGTCCGCCGTGCGCGTCACGTTGCCGCGGCTCTCGCCCACGGCGAGCCCGTCCAGGTCGATACGCTCCTTCGCGGCCGCGCCGTCCACGTCGAGGTCGAGGTGGCCGCGCATGCAGAACGCCACGGGACCCTGCGTGGTCTGGTAGTTCTTCGACATGTCGGGGTACATGTACGTTTTGCGGTAGAACATCGAGTGCTTCTCGATGTCGCAGTTCGTGGCCAGGCCCGCCAGCACGATGGACTCGATGGCCGCGCGGTTCGGCACGGGAAGCGCGCCGGGCATGCCGAGGCACACGGGGCACGTGTGCGTGTTCGGCTCGGCGCCGAACTCCAGCTTGCAGCCGCAGAACATCTTGGTGTCGAGCGTCGTCAGCTCGGCGTGTATCTCGAGGCCGATGACGGCCTCCCAATCCTGCAGCACCTCTTCGAGCTTTCTCATGGCTACTCGCCTGCCTTTCCGTCGTCGAGGAGGCCGGGCAGGTCGACCCCCGGCACCGCGTCTGCGGCGTCGGGGATGGTCGCCTGCGCGCCCGCCGGCGCCGCCGCGCCCGGCGCGAACGCCGGCGCCACGGGGGCCGGGCCGTACACCGTTTCCAGCGCGGCGGCCACGCGCAGCATGTTCTCGTCCTTGAACTGCGGCGAGATCAGCTGCACGCCCACGGGCAGCTGCGTCTGCGCGCCCAGGCCCACGGGCAGGCTCATGCCGCCGTTGCCCGCGATGTTGATGGAGATGGTGAACATGTCCGACAGGTACATGTCGGTGGGGTCGCTCACCTCGCCGAACGTGAACGCGGTGCGCGGAGACACGGGCGCGACGATGCAGTCCACCTGCTCGTAGGCGCGCGCGTAGTCCTGCGTGATGAGCGTGCGCACCTGCTGCGCCGGGTAGTAATAGGTGTCGTACACGCCCGCAGACAAGAGGTAGCTGCCCAGCATGATGCGGCGGCGCGCCTCGGGGCCGAAGCCCTTGGCGCGGCTGGCCTCGTACTGGCCGCCGAGGTCCTTGTGACCGGGATCGCAGTAGCCGTAGCGCACCGAGTCGAAGCGCGCGAGGTTGCTGAACGCCTCGCAGGGGCCCAGCACGTAGTAGGCGCTCATCGCGGCCTGGGCGTTCGGCAGCTCCACCTCCACGATGTCGGCGCCGAGCGCGCGCAGGTGCTCGACGGCCTCCTCCACCTTGGCCTTCACCTCGTCGGTGAGGCCGCGGGCCTCCATGAACGCGGGCACCACGCCGATGCGCATGCCGCGCACGCCCTCGGCCAGGTTCGCCGTGAAGTCGACGTCCACGGCCTGGCTCGTGCAGTCGAGCGCGTCGCGGCCGGCGATGGCGTTGAGCGCGTACGCCGCGTCCTCCACCGAGCGCGTGAACGGGCCCACCTGGTCGAGCGAGCTGCCGAACGCCACCACGCCGTAGCGGCTGACCACGCCGTACGTGGGCTTGACGGCCACGGTGCCGCAGAAGCTGCCGGGCTGGCGGATGGAGCCGCCCGTGTCGCTGCCCAGCGTGATGGTGGCCAGGCCCGCGCCCACGGCCGACGCGCTGCCGCCCGACGAGCCGCCGGGCACGCGCGCGAGGTCCCACGGGTTGCGGGTGGGGCCGAAGGCGCTCGTCTCCGTGGAGGAGCCGAACGCGAATTCGTCCATGTTGAGCTTGCCGAGCGGGATGCCGCCGGCGTTGATGGTGCGCTCGACGCACGTGGCCGTGTAGGGCGACACATAGTTGGCGAGCATGGTGGACGAGCACGTGGTGTGCGTGCCCTCGAGGTTCATGTTGTCCTTGAACGCCACGGGCACGCCGGCCAGCGGTCCGCACGCGTCGAGCGTGCCGGCAGCCACGGCGGCGTCGAGCGCGGCCGCCTGGTCGAGCGCGCGCCGCTCGGTGGTTTCGAGGAACGCGTGCGTGGCGCCGTCGAGCGCGCGCACGCGCGCGAGCGAGCTCTCGGCGATCTCGCGGGCCGAGAAGTCCTTGGCGGCGAGGCCGGCGCGGATGTCGCGCACGCTCATCGCGGCGAACACGGGGGCGGTGGAGGCCATCAGCGATCGCCCCCTTCGCCGAGGATCGACGGGATGAGGAAGCTGCCGTCCTGCTGCTTGGGCGCGTTCTCGAGCGCCTCCTCCTGCGTGAAGGAGGGCGCCTCGGCGTCCTCGCGCATGACGTTGGAAAGGCCGCCGATGGGGTGGAACGTGGGCTCCACGCCCTCGAGGTCGTATTCGGTGATGGGCTTCAGGCTGTCGATGATGGCGTTGAGGTCGACGACCATGCGCGCCACCTCGTCGTCCGGCAGCCCGATGCGCGCGTATTCCGCGATGCCGCGGACGTCGCGCTCGGTGAGATGTTGGGTCATAGGGCCTGCTCTTTCCTTCTCTCGTTTTCACGCATCGGCCCCGCGCGGCACGCCCGGAAACCGAAGGTGGAACAGGTGAAAACATAACGCCGTCCATAATAGCAAACCTTGCGTGCGGCGCGGGCGCGCACGCCCGCGCCGCACGATTTTTCTCGAAGGCGACGCGCGGAGCAGAGCGAGCGTCTCCCACAGGGGCCGAAAACGGCGAGAACCGGGCCCTGTCCAGCAGAATCACCCGCTTCGGGTGTAGAACCCACCCGATCGTCGGCTGCCCCTCCCCGGCGTGGCGGGATATCGTCTTACGCAGAGGAACCGCATCACGACAAGGGAGAGGAACGAACCATGCTACAGGGCGACCAGAACAACCAGGCCAACACGACGACCGGAAGGGCCATCGGGCGACGCGACTTCCTGCGCGGCGCTCTCGGCTCGGGCATGCTCGCAGCCGTGTCGTTCGCCGGCCTGACCGGCTGCGCGCCGAGCCAGGCGAGCGCGAGCGAGGGGCGCGACGGCGGGACGTACGACGTGATCGTCATCGGCGCGGGCGGCGCGGGCATGACGGCGGCCATGAGCGCGCACGACGGCGGCGCACGCGTCATCCTGTTGGAGAAAATGGCCGTGGCCGGAGGCAACACCTGCTTCGCCGAGGGCGGCATGAACGCCTGCTGCACCCAGCTGCAGAAGGAGGAGGGCATCGAGGACAGCGTGGACCTGTTCGCGTCCGACACGTTCAAAGGAGGCCATGATCTGGGCAACATGGACCTCATCCGCTATATGTGCGAAAACTCCAACGCCGCCATCGAGCGCCTCGCCGAACGCGGCATGAACCTCACGAAGATCTCCACGTCCGGCGGTGCGTCCGTGCCGCGCATCCATCGTCCCGAAGACGGAAGCGCCGTGGGCAAGTACCTGGTCAAGCACATGTGCGACCAGTGCGCACAGCGCGGCGTGGATGCCGTCACCCACATGAGCGTGCAGGAGATCCTCCTCGGCGAAGACGGGCGCATCGCCGGCGTGCGGGCGCTCGACGATCGCAGCGGACACCTCGTCGACTACCGCGCCCGAGCCATCGTGATCGCCGCCGGCGGGTTCGGCGCGAACCACGAGATGCTCGCCCAGTACCGCCCCGAGCTGCGCGAGGCCGTGACCACGAACCAACCCGGCGCGCAGGGCGACGGCATCCTGCTCGGCCAGGCTGTGGGAGCCGATATAGTGGACATCGAGCAGATCCAGGTGCACCCCACCGTCGAACAGGGTACATCGATCCTGTTGAGCGAGGGAATCCGCGGCGACGGCGCCATTCTCGTGAACGCCGAGGGCAACCGCTTCACGGACGAGCTGCTCACGCGCGACGTGGTGTCGGCTGCCGAATGGGAACAACCCGGCGGCTGGGCGTTCGCCGTGTTCGACCGCAAGGTCTACGACGAGAACAAGAGCATCAAGGAGAAGTTCGAGGAGAAAAACCTCGCTCTTTCCGCCGACACGCTCGAGGACCTGTGCGGCCTCATGGGCGTCGACGCCTCCAACTTCACCGCGACGATGGAGGCGTACAACGGCGCGATAGCCGCCGACGCCGACGATCCGTTCGGCCGTTGGAAGAGCCGCTACCCCATCGACGAGGCGCCATTCTACGCCATCAAGGTGGCGCCCGGCATCCACCACACGATGGGCGGCCTGCGCATCGACACCGAGGCGCGCGTGCTGGACGCGAGCGGCGCGCCCATCCCCGGCCTGTTCGCGGCCGGCGAGGTGACGGGCGGCATCCATGGCGGCAACCGCCTGGGCGGCAACGCCATCTGCGACATCAACGTCTTCGGCCATCGCGCGGCGGAGAGCGTGCTGGCGTTCCTCGGCCGCTAGACGCGATTCACCTCTCCTCCCGAGATGGCGGCGACCGGAGGGTCGCCGCCATCTGCCGACGCCTCGCCCCCCCTTCCGCTATACTGGGACCCGACGGGACGGATCGCAAGGGGGAGCAGAACCGCATGGCGCACTCGGCAGACGGACAACAAGACGCACGGGGGCTTTCCGCGTTCCTCGCACGGCATGTGCCGCTCTTCTCGATCAACTTCCTGGGCCTCGTCGCCGTGCGCATCTGGATTCAAGCCGACCTGTACGATCGCTACACCTCCACCGATTCCGGCATCATCACCATCGCGGCCAACCTGCTGCGCGCCATGCTCATCCTCATCATGCTGGCCATCATCGCGCGACGCGGGTTCTCCGTCAAAGCGCAGAGCGCGCTGAGCCTCGTCTCGGCCGCCGCCATGACGGCGGCAAGCGCCCTGTTCCTGTTGGAAAGCGTGTATCCCAGCCAGACGCTCGTCGCTGCGGCCTGCGCGTTCGCCGGGTTCGGCATCATCTGGGGCGGCGGCATGTGGATGAGCTTCTACGTGCGCCTGCGTCCCGCCGAAGCGCTGCTGTACGCCTTCCTGTCGCTTGCCGCCAGCTCGTTTCTGGGCCTGTTTCTGGGCATCGTTCCCGAAAACGTGGCGCTGCTCGTGGCCATCCTCATGCCCACGCTGTCCTGCATCGCCTTCCGTCGAGCGCAAGCCCTGCTCGATGCGCGGGAGGGTCGCGAGGAGCCTCTCGAACACGGCGAGCGCGGCGACGCGGCGGATCGCGCGTACGACCGGGAACCGCGTACGACCTTCGTCCGGCTGCTCGCCGGCGTCGCGCTGTTCAACCTCGCCCTCGGCGTCGCGCGCGGATTCCCTTCGGGAGCCTCCATCGAGCTGCCCTTGGCATTCCAGGCGCTCCACCAGTTCGGAGCGGCGGCGCTCTCGCTCGGCGTGATCGGCTGGGCGCTCGTCAGGGGGCGCTCGCTCAGGTTCTCGTCGCTGTGGAACATCGCCGTCACGCTCGTGGTTGCCGGCGTGCTCGCGCTTGCCGCCATGAGCGAGCCCTTGGCCCCCTTCGGCGCCATGCTCATCGCGGCGGCGAACACGTTCTCGCTCGGCCTCCTGTGGTACAGCTGCTACGACGTCGCGCGCCATAGCAGCTGGGCTCCGTACGCCATCCTCGGGCTGGGATGGGTGGCGCACATCCTGCCGCGCGAGCTCGGGCGCGCGCTCATCTGGGTAGCCGAACCCCACTCGGCGGCGGCCGTCGGCATCACCACCGCCATCGTCCTCCTGCTGGCGATCAGCATGGCGTTGCTGCTGGGCGACTCCATTCCGCGCACGCGTCCCCTGTTCGCCGATTTCCGCACGCGCGGCGGCGGCATCGCGAGCAGCATCGCCGCCCATGCGCAGGCTGTGCGCGGCGAAGGCGGCGCGGCTGTGGAGAGCGACGTGGCCGGAGACACGCTGACGCGTCAGCTTGAGCGCTTGAAGCAGCGCTACTTCCTCACCGAGCGCGAATGCGAAGTGGTGGCGCTGCTCGCACGCGGGCGCAGCAAGACCGCCATCGGCGAGAAGCTGTTCCTGTCCGAGAACACGGTGAAGACCTACGTCAAGAACGTGTACGCAAAGCTCGACGTCCACACGAAGCAAGAACTCCTCGACCGCATCGACGAGCAGCCCGTCGGATAGTCCCGCAGCCCTCAGGGCAACATCAGAGCAGCAGCGAATCGCGACGCACCGGAACGAATGTTTCACGTGAAACATTCGTTCGCATGGTGTGCCCGGCCCCAGGTGACGAGCCCGCCGTCGCATGGCGCGTCGACCGCGTGCGGCGCCGCACCCGAAGCTCCTTCGCCCGCTTCTGCCCCTCTTCCCCCGCCCCCGCCGCTCGCCCTCCCAACATTTTTCTAAATACCCGTTGACGCCTTATACTATGTGTCATATAGTATAAGGCGAAAGGAGGTATGCGATGGATGCACAATTGAAGCGAGGGTTCCTCGATGTTTGCGTGCTCGCATCGATCAACCGCCAGGACTCGTACGGCTATCAGATCGTCAAAGACGTGCCGCCGAGCCTGCACCTCACGGAATCGACGCTGTACCCCCTGCTCAAACGGCTGGAGTCGGCAGGATTGCTGACGGTGTACGCCGTTGAGCACAACGGGCGCCTGCGCAAGTACTATCGCATCACGCCCGCCGGGGTCACGTACCTCGACGAGTTTTTGAAGGAATGGGACGACGTTTTGGACGTCTACGAGTATGTGAAACGAGGTGCCAACCGATGAATAAGACCGAGTTCTTGGATGCGTTGCGGCGCGCGCTCGGCAAGCTGCCGTCTTACGAGGTGGAGCAGTCGATCGCGTTCTACGCCGAGATGATCGACGACCGCATCGAAGACGGCATGGGCGAACAGGAGGCGGTGGCCGCGCTCGGGCCGGTGAACACCATCGCGGCGCAGATCATCGCCGAGACGCCGCCCATCCCGAAGGCCATCGCGAAGGCGAACACCGGCAGCCGCACGCTCAACATCGTGCTGCTGGCCATCCTCTCCCCCATCTGGGTGACGCTGGCGCTGGCGTTCGTGCTCACGGTGCTCTCCGTCTACCTTGCCATCTGGATGGTCGTCGTGGCGCTCTGGGCCGTCGTGGTCTCCCTGCTGGTGTGCGCGCCCTTCGGCGTGTTCGGCCTCGCGTGGTGCACGGCCATCGGGTACCCGCTCTCGGGCATCTGGATCTTCGGCTGCGGACTGGCCGGCGCCGGCATGGGGCTGTTCTCCTGGTTCGGCGTGCTCGCCGCCAGCAAGGGCCTCATCAACCTCACCCATTCGTTCGCCCGCTGGGTGAAGGGGCTGTTCATCAAGCTGCAGCGCAACGACGCCAGCCCCATCGCACCGGAAGGAGCAGCTCATGTCTAGCGGCAAGAAGACGTTGCTCGTCATCGCGACCATCCTCGTCGTCGGAGGCTTCGCCATCTCCTTCGGCGCGTTCGCGGCGGCCGGGTTCAACATCGAGAACCTCTCGACCGAATCCCGCAACTGGACGTCCACTACGAAGACGCTCGACCCCGAAGCGGAAAGCCCCCACAGCACCATCGTCCTGCGCGACGTGGACGAGAACGTGCGCATCGAGCCGACCGACGGCGACGCCATCGAGGTGACGTACTGGACGAACGAGCGGAAGCACTTCGACGTGACCGACAGCGGCGGCACCGTCACCGTCGAGGGTTCGCGCGACTCGTACATCGGCATCATGATGATCGGGTCGTTCGAGGACCATACCACCGTCGTGAAGGTGCCGCGCAGCTACACGGGCTCGCTCGACATCGACATCATGGGCGGCAACGTGGACGCGGCCGACCTGGACGGCCTGGGCTCCGTCACGGCGAAGACCGCAAGCGGCAGCATCAAGCTCGCGAACCTCGTCGCCAACGACATCGTGACGAGCGCGGCCAGCGGCAACGTGGAAGTGCGGGGCACGCAGTGCTCGTACCTCAGCGCCACCACGATGAGCGGCAACGTGGAGTACTCCGACGTCGAGGCGTCCGAGATCGTGAAGCTCGACACCGCGAGCGGCAAGCAGACGCTGCGGAACGTGAACACGGTCACGCTCGATGCGCACATGGGCAGCGGCGACATCCAGGCAACGGGCATCGCCGCCGCCGACGCGAAGTTCGACGCCGTCAGCGGCAACGTGAGCGCCTCGTTCACCGGCTCTGACAGCGAGTACGCCATCGAGGCCTCGTCGGTCAGCGGCAACGTGCACTCCCCGGCGGGCAGCGCCACGGCGTCGCGGCACGTGAGCGCCCATACGATGAGCGGGAACGTGACGCTGACGTTCGCGGAAGGCGGCGCGAGCGTCGACAGGGGCGGCACCAGCAGCAGCGACGGCGGCTTGAGCGCGCCGCAAGCCCCGGAGGCTCCTGAAGCGCCCGAGGCCCCATCCCTCTAGGCACCCTCCCTCCCTGCGCGAACGCGCGACGAAGGCCCGCAGCATCCGCTGCGGGCCTTCTGCATGCGAGCGCGGCTACGCCTCGTCGGCGGCCATGTCGAACAGGATGTAGTGCGACGGCGTCTTCGCACGGATGGTGACCTCGCGCGTGGCGGTGATCTCGGCCGCATCGCCCTCGGCCAGCTCGTTGCCGTTCACCATGCCCTCGCCCTCGATCTGGATGAGGTAGGCCTGGCGCGCCGGGTCGAGGTCGTAGTACAGCATCTCGTCCGCCCCGATGGCGCTGACGAGCACCTTCATGTCCTGATGGATGCGGATGGGCGCGAAGCCCTCCTCGCCCGAGGCGATGGGCATCCACTTCCCCACGCGATCCTCCCAGTCGAAGCGGTGGTCGCCGTAGTTCGGCTCCACGTTCTTCTCGTCGGGCAGGATCCATATCTGCAGGAAGCGCAGCGGCTCGTTCGTGTCGTTGAACTCGCTGTGCATGATGCCGCTTCCGGCGCTCATGTACTGCACGTCGCCGCGCTCGAGCCGGCTGCCGTTGCCCAGGCTGTCGCGGTGGGTGAGCTGGCCGTCCACGACGTAGCTGATGATCTCCATGTTGTCGTGCGGATGCGTGTCGAACCCGCCGTGCGGGTCGAACCGGTCGTCGTTGACCACGCGCAGCGCGCCGAACTTGATATTGTCGGGGTTGTAGTACTCGGCGAACGAGAAATGGAACAGGCTGTGCAGCCATCGGCGGTCGCTGCGGCCCATGTTCTCGTGCTTGATGACCTTGATCATGGCGAATCGCTCCTTCTAGTTGTTGTTGAAGCGATCATAGCGTGCCCCCGTGCGCCACGCGTGGCGATTGCATGTCGCCCACGTAACGAGATGATGAGGGGCATGCTCAACGGGCGGGCGGCGAGGCGGCCCGCACGCCAAGCGCTCATCGCGAAAAACCGCCGCCGAGTCACAAAAATCACCGGCGTGAAGCCCCGCGGAAGCCGAAGGACGGCGTGAAGGAATCCCTCGACAACGAAACACCAGGTCGCGAAAAACGCGTGGGCCGTTCTCGTCGCACGATAGCGCCCCGATACACACGAAAAGCTTCACAGCGGTGATTTTTGTGACTTCGAAGCGGTTTCGCACGCAACGATGCCCCGAGCAAGGAGTGCGGGCGGATGTTTCACGTGAAACATTTGTACGTGCTGCGACTTCGCGCCGACGCGCCGCGCCTTCCCTTCGCGCGGGATCGCGCTTGCGGGCGAAGGGGCGCGTCCCGCGCCGGCTCGCGATGCGCGCGGCATGCGGTCGGCGCGACGCGGGACGCCGCGCTCCCCGGCGACACCGCGCTCCCAAGACGGGGGCCGAGCATGCGAGCTTCCAAGAGCGGGGTCGCTCGAGAACGCACGAGCCTCCGAAGCCCCTCCCGCCGCCCCGCGCCGCACGCCGCCTCTCTCCCACGTCGCCGTCCCGCGCTCCACGCCCCACCCCCTCCTACGCGCTTCAACCTTTGTTCCGGCTCCTCTTGATTATTCTAGTATTATAGAATAATATAACGATAGAACAAAGGACATCGCCGCGGAGGCGGGGGAGCGCGAAGGGAGGATCGGGGTTCCACGGTGCCGACGGCACCGACAGCTACGGACGAGAGCAAGGGATCGACGAGGAAAGGGGGACGCCATGACGAAGTACGGCATGGTGATCGATTTGACACGGTGCACGGGATGCCAAACCTGCGTGGTGACGTGCCAGATGAACAACAATCAGAGGCCGGGCGTGCACTGGAGCACGGTCGACACGATCGAGCAGGGGGAATGGCCCGACGGCGACCGCTTCGCCCTGCCCCACGCGTGCATGCACTGCGACGACGCCCCGTGCGTGCACGTCTGCCCCACCGCCGCCAGCTCGCAGCGCGCCGACGGCATCGTCACCGTCAACTACGACGCGTGCCTGGCCTGCGGCGCTTGCGTGATGGTGTGCCCGTACGAGGCGCGCACCATCAGCTTCAAGGACGATTGGTACTTCGGAGCCGCCGAAGCCGCTCCCTACGAGAGCTACGGCACCCCGCACTCGGA
This sequence comes from Eggerthella guodeyinii, assembly GCF_009834925.2. Taxonomy (NCBI): domain Bacteria; kingdom Bacillati; phylum Actinomycetota; class Coriobacteriia; order Eggerthellales; family Eggerthellaceae; genus Eggerthella; species Eggerthella guodeyinii. The sequence continues at coordinate 1,345,037 of NZ_CP063310.1, read as the reverse complement.
CGTGGCCGAGAAGTGCATCTTCTGCGCCGAGCGCGTCGACGAGGGCGGGCTGCCCCACTGCGTGGAGGCCTGCCCGATGGCCGCGCGCGTGTTCGGCGACGTGGACGACCCGTCAAGCGAGGTCAGCGCGTACATCAAAGACAACAACGCCGAGAACCTGCGCGGCACGTCGCTGTATTATGTGAAGGGCGACCACGATTTCAGCCTGCGCGAAGCGCTCATGACGAACGTCTCGAACGTGCCCAACATCGTGGCGAGCGAGGCCGAGCCCGCCGGTCCCCAGGGCGAGTTCCAGGGTCCGAACGCCGCGGTGATCGGGGTCGGCGCGGTGGCGGTGGCCGCCGTGGCGGCCGGAGCCGGATTCGCGGCGGGCAACGTCCGCGGCAAGAAGCACGCAGCGAGCACCGTCGAGGGAAAGGAAGGCGAGTAACATGACCACGCCGAACAGCACGATCAACCTCTCGCGCCGCGCCTTCGTCGGCGCCGCCGCCCTCGGAGCCGCCGCGCTCGCCTCGGGCGGCCTGGAAACCGTCGCGCCCGAGCAGGCCTTCGCCGCCGAGGACGCGGGCGAAACCTACGTGTACACGTCCTGCCCCATGTGCAACCAGTCCGTGTTCTGCGGACTGAAGGGCACCGTGCAAAACGGCAAGCTCGTGCGCGTCGAGGGCAACGACCAGCACTCCAAGCCCAAGCCGTGCCTCAAGGGCCTCACCAGCCTGCAGAACGTCTACGACCCGAACCGCCTGCTGTACCCCTTGAAGCGCACGAACCCGAAGAAGGGCCTCGGCGAGGATCCCCAATGGGAGCGCATCACCTGGGACGAGGCGCTGTCCACCATCGCGACCGAGCTCAACAAGGCCAAGGAAACCTACGGCGCGTCGTCGGTGACGTTCCACTCGGGCGACCCGAAGGAGCACCTGCCCGTGTTCTGCCGCGTGGCCGCGCTGTTCGGCACGCCGAACGTGTCGTGGGGCGGCGCGCAGTGCGCGTTCGCCGAGATGCTGGCGGGCATCCTGGACTTCGGCGGGCGCACCGGATCGCTGCCGAACGCCGACACCAAGGTGCACCTGCAGTGGGGCTCCAACATCGCCTGGTCGATGTATCCCCAGCCCACCGCGTACAAGGGCATGCTCGATGCCAAGAAGGCGGGGTGCAAGTACATCGTCATCGACACGCGCCTGACGCCCACCGCCGTGCAGCTGGCCGACATCTACCTGCAGCCGCGCCCCGGCTCCGACGGCGCGCTGGCGCTGGCCATGGGCAACGTCATCGTCGAGGAGGACCTCTACGACCACGACTTCGTCGAGAACTGGACGGAGGGCTTCGACGAGTACAAGGAATACGTGAAGGAGTTCACGCCCGAGAAGGCCGAGGAGATCACCTGGGTGAAGGCCGATGACATCCGCGCCGCCGCGCGCATGTGGGCCGAGGGAGGCCAGGGCACCATGTGGGTGAGCCCCCACTCCACCACGCACCACTCCAACGGCGTGCAGAGCACCCGCGCCATCCACCAGCTGCTCGGCCTCATGGGCTACTGGGATCGCGAGGGCTGCAACAAGCTGGCTCCCGGCATCACCGGCACCGACGACTCGTCCTTCCAGCTCAAGGACGTGGCGAAGGAGCTGCTCGACCAGCGTGCCGGCGTCGAGCGGTGGCCGGTGTGGTCGGCGACCTCGACGTACTACCAGAACAACGGCCTGCTCGAGTACATCGACGACGGCCTCATCCACGCCGGCGTGTTCCTGGGCACCAACCTCATGAACTTCGCGCAGACCACGCAGATCCAGGAAGCCGTGTCCACCCTCGACTTCGCCGTGGGCATCGACATCCACCTGAACCCGTGGACGCACGACTATATGGACATGGTGCTGCCCACGGCCGTGTGCTGGGAGCGCATCGCCCCGTTCCAGACGCAGCCGACCGGCCTCATCGGCAGCCAAGCCGCCATGGACCCGGCCGGCGAGGCCCGCGAGGACTGGCAGATCCTGCTCGACATCGGCTGCGCGCTCGGCTTCGAGGAGGAGTGCTTCAACGGCGATCTCAAGGCGTGCATGCAGGCCTACCTCGACGCCGGCGGGTCGGGCGCCACGGTCGACGACGTGCAGAACGCGCTGCCCGGCGTCTACCCCCTGCCGTCGGCGGGCGAATGGTCGCCCAAGCAGTACGAGCAGAAGGGCTTCGGCACGCCATCGGGCAAGATGGAGTTCAAGAGCGGCCTGCTGGAGAAGCTCGGCTTCGAGGGCCTCGCGAAGTACGAGGAGCCGCACGTCAGCCCCGTGGCCACGCCCGACCTGTTCGAGCAGTATCCCCTGATCCTGACCACCGGCAACCGCGTGCCCTGGTACGTGCACAGCAAATACCGCCACACGCCTTGGCTCAACCAGTTCATGCCCGAGCCCATCGTGAACATGAGCCACGAGGACGCCGAAGCCCGCGGCCTCGAAGAGGGCGACATGGTGCGCATCTTCAACCAGCTGGGCGAGGTGCAGTTCAAGGTGCACGTCACCAACATGATGCACCCGGGCAACGTCGAGATCCTCCACGGCTGGGAACAGGCGAACTCGTGCCTGCTCATCGACCGTGTGTTCGACCCGATCTCCGGCTTCCCCACCTTCAAGGACGCCCTCTGCGAGATCGAGAAGATATAGCCTGATCATCCGCTGTTCGGGCCCCGCGCACCCCTCCCCTGCGCGGGGCCCCGCTTCACCGGCCCGGGCGACGGGAGCCTGTTCCGTGCGGGACTGCAATCGCGCGCGCGAACAGGCTGCCGGCGGCCGGGCCCCGCACCTGCCGCCGAGACGGAGGAAGGAACCGCCATGAACGAACAGGTATCGCTCGCGCTGGCCGACCGCGCCGCATCCTACGGGCTGCTCGCGCGGCTGTTCAACCGCGAGGTAGACGAGGAGCTGCTGGAAGGCCTGCGCGCGCTGCCCTTCCCCGACGATACGGGGTCGGCCCCGTTCGACGAGGCGAACCGCCTGATGGGATCGTACCTCGCCGCCGCCGACGAGCATACGCGCACCGAGCTGGCCGTGGACTTCGCGCGGCTGTTCGTCGTGCGCCGGCGCTCGACGCGCACCGCGCCCTATCCCAACGAGTCGGTGCACACGTCCGAGGAGCACCTCGTGATGGACCGGGCGCGCGACGAGGTGCGCGCCCTCTACCGCGCCGAGGGGCTGCGGGCGTCCGACGCCGCACGGCTGGGCGAGGACCATATCGCCCTCGAGCTGGAATTCATGCAGGTGGGGGCGCAACGCGCCGCGGCGGCATACGACGGGGGCGACGGGGAGGAGCTGCGCCGCCTGCTGGACGTGCAGGCCGCGTTCCTCGACGGACACCTGCTGAACTGGGTGCCCTCGTTCGCCGCCACCATGGAACAGGTCGCCCGAACCGGCTTCTACCGCGGCCTGGCGAAGCTGCTGGTCGCCCACCTGCAAGAGGACCGAACGCTCGTGGACGAGGTACGGAACCTGGACGCCTGAGCGGCGCGCAGCGCGACGTAGGGACGTTGGAACCGACGGGCAACTCCTGCTATGATGCCCCTGAGGGGAAGCAAGGGAGGGGTGAGCGTGACGAGATTCGCAATGGCCTTGGACATGGCGCGCTGCACGGGATGCCAAACCTGCGTCGTGGCGTGCCAGCAGCACAACGCCCTGCGCCCCGGCGTGGCTTGGACCTGGGTCGACACGCTGGAGTGGGGGCGATGGCCCGACGGCGACCGGGCTGCGCTGCCCCACGGCTGCCTCCACTGCGACGACCCCTCGTGCGTGAGCGTGTGCCCCACGGGCGCCAGCGGCAAGCGCGACGACGGCATCGTGGTTGTGGCGTACGATCGCTGCATCGGGTGCGGCGTGTGCCTGACGGCCTGCCCGTACGGCGCGCGCACCATCAACGCGCGCGACGGATGGCATTTCGGCGCCGCGACGCCCGCGCCCTACGAGAACGCCCCGACGGAGCGCTTGGGCGTGGCGGAGAAGTGCACCCTGTGCGCCGATCGCGTTGATGCGGGGCTGGAGCCCGCGTGCGTGGCCGCCTGCCCCGTGGGCGTGCGCGCGTTCGGGGACCTGGACGACCCGACCGCCGCGCTGCGCGCCTTCATCGAGGGAGCCGGCGCGGCGCGCATCGAAGGGACGGGCATGCTCTACGCCGTCGGCGCCCACGCCCTCGACGTGGAAGAGACGCTCAGAACGCAGTTCCACCGCTCCTCGACCGAGGCCGCCGCCGCTGTCGACCGCACGGGCGAGGGCAACCCCGCCGTGGTAGCGGGCGCCGCCGTCGCCGCCGCGGCGTTGGCGGCAGGCGCGGGCTTGACCGCGAAGAAGAACCGGGACCGACGGGCCGAGCGCGCGTCGTCCCCCGAAGCGTAAGGCGGACGCCCTTGTTCAGCGATTCCATCATCTGGTACCTGTTCCTCGGAGGGGGCGGAGCCGGCGCCGTCACGGTGCTGGCGCTGTGCGACCTCCTGTTCGGGCGCTGGTCGAAGCGCCCCGGGCGCGAACGGCTCGCCTGGACGCAGGAGCTTTCAACGCCGTTCTTCGTGCGCGGCTACCTCTTCGCCGGCGGGGCGCTCGTGCTGGGCACTCTGTGCCTGCTGCTCGACCTCGCGCACCCCGAGCGGTTCCTGTACGTGCTGCTCTACCCCACCGCGTCGGTGCTGACGTTCGGCTCGTACGTGCTGAGCGCCACCGTCGCCTGCACCGTGGCGTTGGGCGCCATCGCGCTGTTCGGCAGCGCGCGCACGCCGCTTGCGCTCATCAAGGCGCTCGAAGTCGCCGCCGTGACGTGCGGCACGGCCACGATGGTGTACACCGGCGTGCTGCTCGCGCAGATCGGGTTCATCCCGCTGTGGGGCAGCCCGCTGTTGCCCGTGCTGTTCGCCTGCTCGTCGCTGTCGGTGGGCGCGGCCTGCGCGCTGGCCGGGACGTGGCCCGAGGCCGCCGCGGCGGGGCGCCTCATGCGGACGCTTTCGCGCGCCGACGCCGCGCTCATCGCCTGCGAGGCGGTCGTGCTGGTCGCGTACCTGGCCCTCGCGGCCGGCGTGCAGGGGCAAGGCGCGGCGGTGGAGACGCTGCTGTGGGGACCGGAGGCATGGGTGTTCTGGATCGGGTTCGTCGGCGTCGGCCTCGTGTTGCCGCTTGCGCTGGACGCCGCGTTCGCGGCCACCGGCGCATCGTCGCTCGTGGCGGTTGCCGTGCCTTTTGTGCTGGTCGGTGGTTTTTTCCTCCGATACTGCATAGTCAACGTACAATTCGTATAGACCATGCACGGCATGATCGGGTTGGTGAACCATGGACGAGGATGAACGAGGTGAGAACGTGGCCCTGATCGAGGTGGACGATGCGAGCGGCATCCCTATATGGGTGCAGGTGCGCAATCGGCTCATGTACCTCATCGACTCCGGCCACTACAAGAACGGCGACCGCCTTCCCACGGTGCGCGCCCTCGCCGCCGACATCAACGTCAACTACCACACGGTCAACAAGGTGTACACGAGCCTCGAGCACGACGGCTATATCAGTTCGAAGCGCGGGCGCGGGGCGTTCGTCAGCAAGACCGAGGATGCGGACGGCGAGGCCACGTCGGGGGACGTCATCCTCGTCGAGGGCATCCGCCAGTGCCTCGAGCTGGGCATGACCGTCGACGACGTGGAGAAGCGCTTCGCGAAAGCGCTCGACGGATTCCGGGCCGACGCGTAGAGCGCCGCGCTCGTTTCATCTACCTGCATGGAGGAAGCTATGAACACGAGAACGAGCAAACTTGCGAATCAGAGGCGCACGCTGGGGGAATCGGCGCTCGTCGAGTCGGCCTCCGCGCCGTACCTCCCCTCCAAGGCCACGAAGAACGGCGCCGTGCTGTTCTCCATCGTGCTGGCCGCGGCGGTGTTCGCGGCCCTGCTGCTGGTGGCGTGGTTCGGCCTCGGGCTGATGAACCCGTGGGTGCTGGCCATCGCCGCCCTCGTGGCCGTGGGGCTGGCCATGACCGTCCACATCGCCATGGAGTGGGAGCGCGTGGTCATCTGCCGCTTCGGCGCGTTCAACCGCGTGGCCGGGCCGGGGCTCATCTTCACCATCCCCGTCATCGAGCAGGCGGCGTGCCACGTCGACATGCGCACGGTGTCCACCCCGTTCGGCGCCGAGAAAACGCTCACCTCCGACCTCGTGCCGGTGGACATCGACGCCGTGCTGTTCTGGATGGTATGGGATGCGAAGGCGGCGTGCATCGAGGTGGAGAACTACAGCCAGGCCGTGCTCTACATCGCGCAGACCGCTATGCGCGACGCCATCGGCCGCATGAGCGTGGCCGAGGTTGCGCTGTCGCGCGAGCAGCTGGACAAGGAGCTGAAGACGGTCATCGAGGAGGAGACGGAGCCGTGGGGCATCGCCATCCTGTCGGTGAAGGTGCGCGACATCGTGATTCCCGCCGAGCTGCAGGAGGTCATGTCGCTGGAAGCCCAGGCCGAGCGCGAGAAGAACGCGCGCCTCGTGCTGGCCAGCGCCGAGGAGGACATCTCCGAGATGATCGCGAACGCGAGCGACGTGTACGAGAAGAACGACGCGGCGCTCAAGATCAGGACCATGCACCTGCTGTACGAGAGCATCAAGAAGTCGGGCGGCACCGTGGTGACCGTCCCCTCCTCGTTGAGCGACGGCCTGGGATCGTCGGCCGAGGATATCGCGAAGGCGATCAAGGGGAAGTAGGAGGGTTCGTCCTTTCATGGCGCGGCGGAAGATTCGGGAGCAAAGCCTCCCCCGCCGCGCCGATCGCACGTCGCGGCCGTCGCGAATCGGCGCGGGACATGTCCCGCCTCCCGCAAGCCCGCGTCCGCGCCACGGTGCGGGCGCGCCTCACTCCCTCCCCGCGCGCTCCTTTTCGTACTCCGCGATCTCGGACAGGAAATCCTCCCCGTAGCGGGCGAGCTTCGTGGCGCCCACGCCGCTGACCTCCAGGAACTCCTCGTCGGTCGCCGGCTTCTTCGCGCACATGTCGCGCAGCGCCGCATCCGAGAACACGATGTAGGGAGGCTTGCCCGCCTCGTCGGCCAAGCGCTTGCGCAGCGTGCGCAGACGCTCGAACAGCTCGGGATCGGCATCGCCCGCCGGTGCGCCCGACGAGCCGAACACGTGACCGCCGCCCGCCGAGCCGCGGGCGCGCTCGGGCAATCGCCGTACGCGCTTCATCGACAGGCTGAACCCCTCTTCGGCGGCCTCGCGCGCACGCGGCCCCAAGCCCACCACCGGGTACGACCCCTCGGTGATGAGCAGGTAACCGTCCGCCGCCAACAGCTCGATCACTTCCTTCACCTGCGCGGCGGGCACGTTCACCGTGTTGTAGCACGCGGCCTCGTCGAGGTGCATGTCGAGCAGCTTCGCGTTCTGCGACCCGCGCAGCACGTCCACCACCATGCCCTTGCCGAAGCGCCCGCGCAGCTCCTGCACGCAGCGCATCGCCGCGAGCGCGGTGTCGGTGACGTCCATCGCTTCGAACTCGCCCGCGCAGTTCGAGCAGTTGGCGCACCCCTCGTCGGGCGTCTCCGAGCCGACGGCGCTCGGCGCGCCCGCGTCCTCGCCGAAATAGTCGAGGATGTAGCGGCGCAGGCAGCCCGTGGTATGGCAGTACCCGGTCATGGCCGCCAGCAGGCGGCGACGCGACGCGCGCACGGCGTCGGCCTCCTCGGTCGAGAGCTCCTCGTTGCCCGACTCCTGCTCGATGAAGAAGCGACAGGTGGACACGTCGCCGTCGCTCCAGTACAGAAGGCAGGTGGAAGGCTCGCCATCGCGGCCGGCGCGGCCGGCTTCCTGGTAGTACGCCTCGATGCTGCCGGGCATGTTGTGATGGATCACGTAGCGCACGTTCGACTTGTCGATGCCCATGCCGAACGCGTTGGTGGCCACCATCACGGGCGCGTCGTCGGCGATGAACGCGCGCTGGCTCTCGGTGCGCGCGGACGCCGGCATGCCCGCATGGTAACGCGCGGCGCGGATACCGGCCTCGAGCAGCGCGGCATGCACCTTGTCGGTATCCTTGCGCGTGGAGCAGTACACGATGCCGCTGTCGTCGGCGTGCTCGAGCGCGTAGGACGCGATGCGCGCGATCTTGCGCTTCGGATCGAGGCGCTCCACGCCGAAGTACAGGTTCGGGCGGTCGAACCCGGTGACCACCTCGTAGGGATCGCGCAGGTCGAGCAGGCGCACGATGTCGGCGCGGACGCGCGCGGTGGCCGTGGCCGTGAACGCCGCCACGACGGGCCGCACGGGCAGCTGCGCGATGAAATCGCCGACGGTCAGGTACGATGGACGGAAGTCCTGGCCCCACTGCGACACGCAGTGCGCCTCGTCCACGGCGACGAGCGGGATGTGCGCCGTTTGCGCGAACTCGACGAACCGCGGGTCGGCCAGGCGCTCGGGTGCGACGTACATGATGTCGTACCGGCCCTCGAGCGCGCGGTGCAGCACCGTGGACTGCTGTCCGGGCGTGAGCGTGGAATTGAGGAAGGCGCCGCGGATGCCCGCGTCGAGCAGGGCGCGCACCTGGTCGCCCATGAGCGACACGAGCGGGCTCACCACGATCGCAAGGCCGTCCATGACCACGCCGGGCACCTGGTAGCACACCGACTTGCCCGCGCCCGTGGGCATGACCGCCAGCGCGTCGCGGCCGGCGAGCACCGCCTCCACCACGCCCTCTTGGCCCGGTCGGAACGCCTCGTAACCGAAGTGCTGTTTGAGCGCTTGGCGCGCCTGCGATAGATCCGTCACTGCTGCTTCCTCCCCGCCGATTCTCGGCCGCGTTTCGTGCTTCCCATGATACCGCATCCTCCCGCGAACCCGTCTTGCGCGCCGACGGGAAGCGTGTATAATGCGGGTTGTCAGCGGTGCCCGCGGGTTTGGAAGTCCGGGCGGGTGACGCCGGTTCGTTTCAGGGACGGTTAGGGACTAGGACTCCCGCCGTCCTTTCTGTTGCTTCGACGCCTTCCGCTTTCGCTGCAACCAGTCGCAAACGGCCATTGCACATGACACGATGGAACAAAGTCCTGCGATCAGATTGAAACTATCCATAGGGCTTCACCTCCTTTCGAAGGCATCACCCGCCGGAAACGGACACCGCTGACGAGCATGATTCTAGTCCGTCGGACGCTTCCTGTGAAGTAAAAGTTTCCCCAGTTCATAAGGTATTTTTCACATCAAATCCGCGTTGGATTCGCGTGAGTATCGCGTGGGATTCGCGCTGGATTCGAGCGTGCTGCACGTTGGATCCGCGTTAGATTCGCATGAGATCCGCGTGCGGTTCGCGCACGATGCGCGTGAGATCGGCGACGAATTCCGCGACCTCTCCCTCCGGTACCATGTTTTTCACGCATCTCGCGACAAAACGCGCCGCATGATCGTGTTCGGATCAGAAAGGGAACGCACCCGAGAAACGACTCGACATAGCAGCGCTGCACAACCGCCACGCCAAGACGGCGTACCGGCCGCGCTACTCGCTCCTCGGCAGCGCCGCCGATGCCGAGGACGCCTCGAGCTACGCCGCGCAGCCGGCACGTCCACGCTCGAGGCGGCCCACGCCCTGCTGGCCGACGCCACGCTCATCGACCGCGGAGGAGCCTGCCCGCCCTTCGTCCCGCCGCGTTGATCGTCAGCCTTCGGCCGCTTCACCCTCGCGGCAAAAACCCGTCCAGCTCGGCGTCCAGCTCGGCCAGGTGCTTGACGCGGGGATGCTCGTCGAGGACGCCGCGGGCCATGACCATGCGGACGTCGCGCAGCGCCTCCAGGTTGTCCAGCGGGTTCGCGTCGAGCACGATGAGGTCGGCCGCCTTCCCCACCTCGATGGAGCCCGTCTCGTCGCCCAACCCGAGAATGCGCGCGTTGCCGAGCGTCGCGGTGTGCAGCGCCAGCTGGCGCGAGGCGCCCACGATGCGCTCGAAGTACACCACCTCGCGCCACATATCGTACTGCGTGATGTAGGGGCACGACGAGTCGGTGCCGATCCCCACGGGAATCCCCGCCGCCAGCGCCTGCTTCGCAGCCTGCACGATGCCCTCGTAGACGATGCGGCCGTTCACCTTCTGCACCTCGGTGGAGTGCGTCTTCTCGGGGTCGAGCTCCACGAACGGCAATGCCGGCGAGATGGTGCACGTCAGCGACGAGGCGCGCCCGGCGCCGTTGCGCTTGAACAGGGCCACCAGCTCGTCGTCCAGCGCGGCGCCGTGCTCGATGGTGTCCACGCCGGCCTCGAGGCCCACGCGCACGCCCTCGGCGCTCTCGATGTGCGCGGCGGTGCGCAGGCCCAGCTTCCGCGCCTCGTCGCAGGCGGCCTGCGCGATCTCGGGCGCCATGCGCAGCACGCCCGGCTCGCCCTCCACCTCGGCGTCGAACACGCCGCCCGTGATGAACAGCTTCACCAGGTCGCACTTGCGCGCGAAGCAGGTGCGCACGATATCGCGCGCCTCCTCGGGCGTGGACGCGACGTGCGCGAACAGCCCCGCGCCGTGACCGCCCGGCACCGTGACGCCCACGCCCGACGTGACCAGGCGCGGGCCGGGGTACTTCCCCGCGTCGATGGCGTCGCGCACGTCCACGTCGGCGAACCCGGGGTCGCCCACCGAGCGCACGGTGGTCGCGCCGCTGGCCAGCTGCTGCTGCGCGTGCGCCTTGAGCGTGCGGCGCAGGTACCACCTGCCCAGCGGGTTGCCCACCACCTTGTCGATGAGATCGCCGGCCGCCCCGGCGCTCGTCGGCTTGCCCGATCCGCACAGGTGCACATGCAGGTTCACCAGGCCCGGCGCCAGGAACGCCCCGGCGAGGTCGATCTCGCGCGCGCCCATCGGCCCCACCGTGGTGGACGTGGGACCCACGCGGACAATGCGGCCCCCGTCCACGACGACGGTCATGTTGGGCTGCGGCTCCATGCGCTCGGTGCCGTCGAGCACGGTGGCATGCGTGAAAACGTAAGCGGACATGGCAACTCCCTCTCAGCGAACGATACGGCTTTGCTCGACAGTATACGCCGCCGCGCGGCGCACCGTTGCATAATCGCACCGGTGCGCCCATACTGATCGCGTGGACAACGGAGCCGGCGCACCCGCATCGGCCACCGCCGATCGGAAGGAGCTTTTCATGGCGAACATCCGCGAAGAGTACGTGGACTACCGCGGCTTCAAAACCTACTGCAAGATCGTCGGCGAAAACGAGCCAGGCAAGAAAACCCTGCTCATGCTCCACGGAGGCCCCGGCGACTGCCACAACTACCTGCTGCCGTACGCCGACATGGCCGACCGGTACGGCCGCCAGATCGTGTTCTACGACCAGATCGGCTGCGGCAAATCGGCGATCCCTCACCAGGAGGACGACTTCTACGCCTACGATCTCTGGGTGGACGAGTTCTACGCGGTGCGCGAAGCGCTCGGGCTGGACGACATCCACCTGTTCGGCAACTCCTGGGGCGGCATGCTGGGCATGCTCTGCATGATGAAGGACGACGCCGGCGTGAACTCGTTCGTCATCAACTCCTCCCCCGTGCGCATCGCCACCTGGCTCTCCGAGGCGAACCGCCTGATCAAGTACCTGCCCGAGGACATGCAGCGCGCCATCGCCGAGGCCGAGCGCACCGGCGACTACGACACGCCCGAGGCCAAAGCCGCCTACGACGAGTACTACAAGCGCCACGTGGTGGGCCTCTACGAGAAGGACTACCCCGACTACATCAACGACACGTTCGCCGGCGTGGGCGAATGCTACCAGGTCATGCAGGGCGCGAGCGAGTTCGTGGTCACCGGCAAGATGAAGGATTGGGACGTCCGCGAGGGCGTGAAGGGCATCAAGGTGCCGTGCATGGCGCTGTCCGGCACCGACGACGAGGGGACGCCGCTCGTCGTCAAGGAGGGCGTCGACCTCATCCCCGGCTGCGAGTGGACGCTCATCCAAGGCGCGCCCCACATCGCGAACGTCACGCATCCTCGGGAATGTCTCGAAGCCGTCGAGGGCTTCGTCAGCCGGTTCGAGTAGCGTCGCCGCGCTCGGCGCGCGCGACGGAGAACACGAGGTGCGGCATGTCCACGCCTCGGTAGCGCTTGACGATGGAACCCTCCGGCTCCATGCCGAGACGGCGCGCCACCCGCTGCGAGGGAAGGTTCGTGTCGCGGATGATCGAGTACACGCGTTCGACGCCCACGGTGTCGAACGCGTGGTCGCGGCAGGCCCGCGCCGCCTCGCAGGCGAAGCCGCGATGCCAGAACGCCCGCTGGAACAGGTAGCCCACCTCCACGACGCGCACGCCGTCGGCATCCTGGTAGGTCAACCCGCATTGGCCGATCATGGCGCCGGTCTCCTTGAGCACGACCGCCCACAGCCCGAAGCCGTCGCGCGCGTAGCGCTCCAGCTGGCGGTCGAGCCACGCCTGCGCCTCGTCGTCCGGCAGCGCGCCCTCGTAGGCGTACATGGCCTCCTCGTCCTGGAGGATGGCGCAGAGGGCGGCGAAGTCGCCTTGGTCCATCTCGCGCAGAACCAGCCGCTCGGTCTCGAGGACGAAGCGCCCGGCAGGCCGGCTCGCGCTCACGGCCGCTTCCCGCCCTCGATGCCGAGGCGCGCGGCCGTCTCGGCGAGCGCCTCGGCCGTGATCGCCCGGCCCGCCCCCACGTGCACGGCCACGCACGAGAAACTGGGCTTGTCGGCCGTGAACAGCGCCAGCTCGCGCGACGCGGCGCGCACGGCGTCTTTCGTCATGCCCGCGCGGCGCAGCGGCGACACCACGCCCAGCTCGGCGAGCGCCTGGAAGCCGGGGCGGTTCGCCGGATCGTCCGTGACGTTCGTGCCGTCGGCCAGCACCTCGAAGCCGTCCTGCGCCATGTGGGCGAGGATGGTGGAGAAGATGAACGTCTTGCACCGGTAGCACCGGTCGGGGCCGTTCGCGCATATCCCGCCCTGCGCCAGCACGTCGGCGTCGATCAGCTCGAACTCGGCGCCCAGCTCGCGCGCCAGCCGGCGCGCGTCGTCGATCTCGAAGGCGGGCTGGAACGCCGTCCGCACGCCGTAGGCCTTCACGTCGCATCCGGCGCGCAGCGCGGCGGCCAGCAGAAACGAGGAGTCGCACCCGCCCGAGAACGCCACGGCCAAGCGCGGCGTGCGCGCGAAAAACGCGTCGAGCGCCTCGACGCCCACGTCCTGCCCGGGACCCGTCGCCGTCATGCGGGCTTCTTCTCGAACAGCTCGGCGGCGCGCCCGAGCTCCTTCACGATCTCGATGTGCTGCGGGCACACGCTCTCGCATGCGCCGCAGCCGATGCACGTCGACGCGGGACCGCCCGACGCGTTCCAGTCGTAGTTCTCCTGCGCGCGGTACGCGTCGTGGTACAGCTCCAGGATGTTGAGCGACGCGAGGGCCGCGGGGATGCGCACGCCCTGCGGGCAGTTCTTCAGGCAGTAGCGGCAGTCGGTGCACGGCACGGTGTCCACCCCGCCGAGGATGGCGCGCACCCGCGCGAGCGCCTCGTCCTCCACCCGGCTCAGCGGCTCGAAGCCGTTCATGATGGCCACGTTCTCGCGCACCTGGTCGGGCGTGGACATGCCCGACAGCACGGTGAGCACGCCCGGCAGCGACGCGACGAAGCGCAGCGCCCAGGAAGGCAGCGACGCGTCCGGGTTCACGGCGCCCAGCACGTCTGCCGCATCCTGCGGCAGGTGCACGAGCGAGCCGCCCTTGATGGGCTCCATCACCACGACGGGCAGCCCGTGGGCGCGCGCCACCTCGTAGCACGCGCGCGATTCGATGGTCTCGCTTTCCCAGTCGGCGTAGTTGATCTGCAGCTGCACGAAATCCACCTCGGGATGGGCCTCGAGCACCTCCTCGAGCACGGCCGCCTTGTCGTGCAGGGAGAAGCCCAGGTTGCGGATGAGCCCGGCTTCCTTCTTCTCGTGCAGGAAGTCCCACAGGCCGAAGTCGTCGAACAGGCGCGTGCGCTCCTCGCCCAGGTTGTGCAGCAGGAAGTTGTCGAAGTAGCCCGCCTGAGTCTCGCGCAGCGACTTGTCGAACATGGCGCGCGCATGGTCGGCGTTTTCCGCGAGCCACGCCGGCAGCTTCGTGGCCACCTGGAACGATTCGCGCGGGTAGCGCTCGACGACGGCCTCGCGCAGCGCCGCCTCCGACCGGCCGTTATGGTAGCCGCGCGCCGTGTCGAAGTAGGTGAAGCCCGCGTCCATGAACAGGTCGACCATCTCCTTGACCTGCTCGACGTCGATCTCCTTGCCGCCGTCGCGCTCGACGACGGGCAGCCTCATGAACCCGAAGCCCAGCTTCCCGATCTCGTCCATCGATTCCTCCCGTTCCCCGATCATGCGCGCCTATGCGCGCTCGGCGTAGATGTCCGCGTTCACGTGCCAGGCGCCATCGTCTTGCACGGTGATGTTCTGCCAATGGAAACGGTCGTCTTCGATGGTGACGAACACCCATTTCCGTCGCTCGTCGTCGATGTTCGTCAGGACGATCATGCCGTCCTGCCTCCTCGCCTCGAGCCTGATGATCTTGCCCGTGTAGCCGTAGGCGACGTCCCACGCGCGGGTGGCGGGGTTGTAGACGCGAAGGGACGTGCCGTATTCGGCCAGCGGGTGCGCGAGCTCGGTTCTCGTCCCGCGCGATGGCAGGATGATCACGTCCTGGATCGCCATGCCCTCAAGCGCCCAGGAGAATATCCACTCGCCCTCGACCGAGCACGACAGGTTGCGATCGACGTAGTCGAGCTTCCAGCTGCCGACGAGCTTGCCGAAATAGTCGTCCTCCTCGGGCAGCTCCGGGCTTCTGCCGCCGCTCGTCAACGCCTCGATAAAGTCGTTCATGCCCGCAACCCCTTCTCGCACAGCTCGTACGCGTCGTTTGCTTCCCCAGTTTAGCATAGAGGTATTCGCACCGGAGCGGCAGGAGCGGGGCCCGACAGGAGCCAGCAGCACCCGCCAAAGAGGAACAACCAGCTCGAAGGCTGGTTGTTCATCATCGCAGTGCGTTTACAGGCCGCCTACGAACACGGCCCTTTCGTCGGATCACTTCCGCTTGCCGGCAAGGGTGCGCGCAGCGAAGACGGCGATTCCGGCGCAAACGACAACCGCCAACCCCAGCATAACGACCCCGGAAACCGAAAGCGGATCACCGGTAGAAGCGAGCGGAGCAGCCGAAGGTACCGGCTTAACCGAAGCAACGGGCGTTGTATCCGCAGGGTCGATCGGGGCGGGATCCTCAGCCAGCTCCCCCACTTCAAGCGCGAACGCGGACAGGCTCGTCACCGTGATAGTGACCATGCCGTCTTTGGCGATAACGCGGTTGGAAAGGAGGTGTCCGTCGTTGAGCCGATGCCACACGGTCACCCAATGCCCGTTAGCCTCTTCGCCGACCGGGAAGGACAGCATAAGGCTGCCAAAGCCCTCGTGAAGGGCAATGCCGTCGGCAGACAGATTGACCTCGAACACGCCGGCGAACGTTCCCGACCCCATTGCCGCGACAAGCTCATCGTAGGCCGTGCCCGAGGTGAGCTCGGCCGCGCTCAAAGCGACCGTTGCCCCATCGGGAATATTCGACCCGTTCAAAGTGCCCTGCGCCTTGACTCCCGCATCGCCCGCAACGGGGATCTCGACATCGGCGTTCGAGCCTTTGAACACGGCGCATATGTTCTCATCGGCAGTAACGGGTGCTTGCACATCATACGGTTCGCCGAGGCTCGAACCATCCTTGAGACGATAGTAGCCTTCGAAGACCCGGTCCTCGGTGCCCCCGAGATACTGCTCCGCGTATTTCTGGAACGAAGGGCTGTCGGAAACCGAGTAGCCCCTTCCTGCCGGAATGGCAAGGTTCGTCGGCGGGTAGGAGCTGCTTGAACCGGTGCTATCCTGTATGGAAACGTCGACTCGGTAGAGAGGGACGGCGTATACGGGCTGAAGGTTCACATCGCCTTCGACAACGGTCGAAGAGGAGAAGATGCCTTCGAGGTTCTTCGATACGTCAGGATCGTTTTCCGGAGCATCGTAGAGGCCGATGCGCCACGGGTAGACGCTTCGCTTCGAAAGATCCGAAGAGTAGGACGCCTTCCATCCTAGAAAGTTCGCGTCAGCCGTCAGCCCAAAGTAATCCACTTCCGTTTTGCCGGGATTCGGGATGTCCTCCGCAGCAACGGTACCGCCCTTCGCCACCTTGATCGATCCAGCCTCGCCGAAGGTCACCGTGCAGACGGATGCCTCCTCTCCGCCCGCAAGCGCAGCCCCGCCGTTGCCTTCGACGGCTGAAGCATTCCCGTTCGCTCGTCCGGTCGGCTCGCCATCGTCCGCAGCGTACGCGAAGGCGCTCATTGCCAGCACCAGAGCCGCAGCGACGAGCAGCGAAGCGCAAAGCCTGGTGGCAAGCACGCCAGTTGTCGTCCTAGTCCCCTTGTAAGCCATCCCGTATCCTCCCTGAAAGACAATCACGTGCATTTTTTACACAAATCATAATTAGTTTACCCTATCGCTTCGGAATTCTGCAGCGCAACCCCCGATTCAAGAGCGCGTCAAGGAAAAGTGAACGACGTTCTGGAACAGGGTCGCCCCACATGACCCCTTCCATACGAAACGCCATCAGCTCGGTACGTTCTCTTCGCCCGAGGGCGCCCCGCATCACAATGGGGCCGTACCCCCACGTCGAGAGATTGGAGAGCTCGTGTACTATTCCAGCGGAAACTACGAAGCGTTCGCCCGCCCGGCAAAGCCGGAGGGCATCGAGGACAAATCGGCCTACATCGTCGGCACCGGGCTGGCGGGCTTGACGGCCGCATGCTACCTGATCAGGGACGCCCAGATGGACGGCTCGCGCGTGCACCTGTTCGAGCGCGACGCCGAGCCGGGCGGCGCCTGCGACGGATGGGAGTATCCGCAGATCGGGTTCACCATGCGCGGCGGACGCGAGATGGACAACCACTTCGAGGTGATGTGGGACCTGTTCCGATCCATCCCCTCCATCGAGGACGAGAACATGAGCATCCTCGATTACTACTACCAGCTGAACAAGCGCGACCCCAACTATTCCCTGTGCCGCGCGACGGTCAACCAAGGCGAGGATGCCGATCTCGACAACAAGTTCGGCCTGTCCGACAAGGCGTGCATGGAGATCATGAACCTGTTCTTCACGCCCGAGGAGCAGCTCGACGACAAAGCCATCACCGACTACTTCTCCGACGACGTGCTCGATTCGAACTTCTGGCTGTACTGGCGCACCATGTTCGGCTTCGAGAACTGGCACAGCGCGCTCGAGATGAAGCGCTACATCCAGCGCTTCGTGCACCACGTCGGCGGCCTGCCCGACTTCAGCGCGCTGCGCTTCACCCGGTACAACCAGTTCGAATCCCTCATCTTGCCCATGGTGAACTACCTGAAAGGCCAGGGCGTGCAGATCCACCTGAACACCGAGGTCGTGGACGTCACGTTCTCCAACACCCCGGAGCGCAAAGCAGCCACCGAGGTGCAGACGATATGCGAGGGGGCGGACAAAACCTTCCACCTCACCGACAACGACCTTCTGTTCATCACCAACGGCAGCTGCGTCGCCAACTCGTCCTTCGGCTCGCAGGACGAGCCGGCGCAATTCAACACCGTGCTGGAAAAGGGAACCGGCTTCGACCTGTGGCGGCGCATCGCCCGGCAGGATCCGGCATTCGGACATCCCGAGAAGTTCATCGGCGACCCGGAGAAGTCCAATTGGATGAGCGCCACCGTCACGACGCTCGATGAGAGAATCGTTCCCTACATCGAGAAGATCTGTCGCCGCAACCCGTTCTCGGGCGGCGTCGTAACCGGAGGCATCGTTACCGCCAAAGACTCGAACTGGCTTTTGAGCTGGACGTTCAACAGGCAGCCCCAGTTCCGCGCCCAACCCGACAACGAACTGTGCGGATGGATATACGGCCTGTTCACCGACGTGCCCGGCAATTACGTGCAAAAGACCCTGCGCGAATGCACCGGCAAGGAAATCTGCATGGAATGGCTGTACCACCTGGGCGTTCCCGAATCGCAGATCGAAGAGCTCGCCGAGAACAGCGCCAACACGGTTCCGTGCATGATGCCCTACATCACGGCGTTCTTCATGCCGCGCGCCGCTGGCGACCGCCCCGACGTCGTGCCCGAAGGAGCGGTGAACTTCGCGTTCATCGGCCAGTTCGCCGAAACGCCGCGCGACACCATCTTCACCACGGAATACTCCATGCGCACCGGCATGGAGGCGGTCTACACGCTGTGCGGCGTCGACCGCGGCGTGCCCGAAGTGTGGGGCAGCGCGTTCGACATCCGCGACCTGCTGAACGCCACCACGCTCATCAGGGACGGCAAGCCCATCACCGACATGGAGATGAACCCCCTCG
The DNA here is from genome assembly GCF_009834925.2 of Eggerthella guodeyinii. Taxonomy (NCBI): domain Bacteria; kingdom Bacillati; phylum Actinomycetota; class Coriobacteriia; order Eggerthellales; family Eggerthellaceae; genus Eggerthella; species Eggerthella guodeyinii. The sequence goes on along the minus strand of NZ_CP063310.1, from coordinate 1,326,680 downwards.
AGAAGCTGGCCCTGCACGAGGGGATCGAGAAGATCAAGGGCACCGACCTCTACGGGCTGCTGGTCGAGTTCGGCGTGATCCCGCCCGATCGCGACGACGACGCGCCCGCGCCCGCCACCGGAGCCGTATATCCCGGCATGCACTAAACGCACCTGCAACGTAACGAACCCCCTGTTCAAAGGGGGTTCGTTACGTGAGCGACACCGGCAAGCCCTACACGTTGAACTTGAAGTGCATGACGTCGCCGTCTTGGACGACGTACTCCTTGCCCTCCTGGCGCAGCTTGCCGGCGTCGCGGCAGCCCTTCTCGCCGTTCAGCTCGGAGTAGTCGGCGAAGGCCGCCGTCTCGGCCTTGATGAAGCCGCGCTCGAAGTCCGAGTGGATGACGCCGGCCGCCTGCGGCGCCTTCGCGCCGATGGGCACGGTCCAGGCGCGCGTCTCGGTCTCGCCGCTCGTGAAGTACGACTGCAGCCCCAGCAGGTGGTACGCCTCCCGGATGAGGCGCGCGAGGCCCCCTTCCTCGAGCCCCATGGCCTCGAGGTACTCCTTCGCCTCGGCCGGATCGAGCTCGGCGAGGTCGGCTTCCACCTTCGCGCTGATGGGCACCGGCGCGCAGCCGTCGATCTCGGGCAGGTCGGCCGTCATCTGGTCCTCGTCGACGTTGGCGATGTAAAGCATCGGCTTCATCGTCAGCAGGTGCAGGTCGTACAGCGCCGCACGCTCGTCGTCCGAGAGGTCGAGCGTGCGGGCGCGATGCCCCTCGTTCAGCCCCTCGTACACCTTCTTGGCCGCGGCCACCTTCGCCGCGCCCGCCTTGTCGCGCTTGGCTTCCTTCTCCAGACGCGGCAGCGCCTTCTCCAGCGTGCCCATGTCGGCCAGGATCAGCTCGGTCTTGATGGTTTCCACGTCGCTTTGCGGGTCCACCTTGCCGGAGACGTGCACCACGTCGGGATCGCCGAAGAAGCGCACGACCTCGCAGATGGCGTCCGTCTCGCGGATGTTCGCGAGGAACTGGTTGCCGAGGCCCTCGCCCTGGCTGGCGCCCGCGACGAGGCCCGCGATGTCCACGAACTCGACGGTGGCCGGCACGATGCGCGCGGGATGGTCGATCTCGGCCAGGCGGTCGAGCCGCGCATCGGGCACGGGCACGACGCCCACGTTGGGCTCGATGGTGGCGAACGGGTAGTTGGCCGCAAGGCCGCCCTTGTTCGTGAGGGCCGTGAACAGCGTGGACTTGCCGACGTTCGGCAGGCCGACGATACCGATGGATAGCGACATGGAACTTCCTTCTCAAGCGATGCAAACGTATCGCCCCATAATAGCAAACCGAAGGATGGCGTGCTGCGTCCGCGGCAAAGCAACTCCGCTTCCCCACCTGAAAATTCTTCGGGCATATCCTTCCGCCGGTTTCCTATAATGGTTGTTCGCCGGCACGAGCCGTCCGATCGACGGCGACGCGGGCGCCATCGAGAAAGCGACCCCTATGCAGATCGAATTCGTATTGAGCGATTACCTGGTGAGCGTAGGCGCCGCGATGTTTCTGTGCGTCGCCCTGTCGGAGCTGGGCAACGCGCGCCACATCGGCCTGCCCAAAAGCGCGCTCGGGTCTTTGTTCCTGCTGGTCATCGGCGCTTGCTTCGGGTCGCTCGCCCTACCGGGGACGGAGGGCCCGCTCGCCTCGCTCCGCGCGTTCCTCAACCTTTCGGAGATCGTCTCGATACCCGGCCTTTCCCTATTGCTCATCTGCATGGTCGTCGCCTATCTCGCGACCACGCTCAATCCGGGCGAAGGAGACGTGCCCACCCGCATCGTCTGCGCCGTGGGCGCGGTGACGTCGATCGCCCTGTGCGCGTACCTGCTGTATCACACGGTGCACCTGGGCGCCATGTCGAAGCGAGGCACGCTGCTCTATTCGATCGCCTTCGTGACGAACGCGATCACGACGGGGTACGTGCTGTTCTCGCTCTCCTGCCAGCTCGACGCGAACGCGAAGGAGCCCACCTCGTTCGAGCGCCGTCTCGCCGTGATCGTGTGCGCGCTGCAATCCCTCGCGTTCGCGGCGTTTACCGCCTCGTTCATCCTGCAGCTCTCCCAGGGAATCGTCGTGATGCCGGATGCGTCCACGGCGGCGACCGTGACGGCCTGCTGGATCGCGTTCTTCGTATTCGGCCTCGTCGGAACCGTCCTGTGCGGAATATGGACAGCGCGCGCGAAGGGCGGAGGCGATGGTGCGAAGCGGCAAAGGAGGAGCCTGGCCCTTCTTCTCGCCGCCTCGGTCGTGGCCGGCTGCATGCTGCAATGCATCATGCAGCTTTCAAGCACTTGGATGATATAGGGGGATGGTCGATGCGTACTGACAACGGCGGGGTCGCATGCGGAGGCGTGCGCGGCATCGCGCCCCAGATGGCCCTGGGGACCTGGCTTGCGTGGTTCTGGCTCGCCTTCGGCAACGGCTGGTGCAACCCTCTCGAGGGGAAGGGCTATCTCGTCGCGGCCGCACCGGCGGCGTTGTTGGCGGGTGCCGCCGTGTTTCTGGTCGCTGCCTGGAAAGGCGGCGCGTTCGACCGGCTCGCCCGCAAGCGCTCGCTGGCGCTCGCCTCCGGCGTCGTCTGGGCGGCCTGTTCGCTCCCCCTCGCGCTCTCGTCGACCATCGCGCTTCCGGACGGGCTCGCCGGGACGCTCTCCCTCGTCGCCTCCCCGTTCGCCGCGTGGCTGTTGCTGCTGTGCGGCCGCGCGTATGCTGGCGAAACGATCACGCGCGCGTTCTCCCTGTTCCTCGTCGCATGGCTGCTCACGTTTCTCGCGTACTTCCTCGCGACGAGCCTTTCGGGATTGGGCGGGGCCCTGGTCTTCTCGCTCATGCCCTGCGCGACCGCCCTTCTGCTCGTCGTTCCCACGAGCGCGCCGGGCGCGCCGAGCGAACCCGCCCGCCGTTTGGACGAGACGAGCGCGCTCGAGCCGGAAGAGGCTCGCGTGCGGTTCGTCGAGATGGCCATCGGGCTCGCCGCGTTCTTCTTCACCATCGGGTTCGTCAGATCGACGGGGCTCGGCCAGTCAACGGGGCCCGCGAACTTCCACCTGGGGGCCGAACCCGCCGTCGCGCTCATGGCGGCCTACGCCGTCGTCGGCATCGCCTTCTCCCTGCGCGGAAGCCTGTCGCTGAAGTTCATCCGGGCATGCTACGCCTTCGCGGGGCTGGGCCTGTCCTTCGCCACCATGACGATGGCCCTGACCGGCGTCGGCGGCGAAGGCGTGCGCACGGTCACCGATATCGCCTACCTCGCCCTGCTCCCGGTTATTTGGTGCGCCATGGTGGCTGGCGTGCGCATCCACGGACGCACTGCGGGCTTCTCCTTCGGCGTGGTGCTGGGGACGATCTCGGCCAGCAGCGCGCTGGGATGGGCTGCCCAGAACCTCATCGCGTTCGTCTACGCGAACCAAAGCGCCTCCACCACGATCTTGCTGGGACTCGGGTTCCTCTGCTTCGCGTACTTCATGTTCGGGTTCCCGGTGACGGCGTACTCCTCGTACCTCATGCGCAAAGAAGATTTGCCCGCCGACATCGAGACGTTCGATCGGCCGAACGTCAAAGCGGGACTGTCCTTCCGCGAGGCCTCGGCACTCGTCGCCGGCGAAACGAAGCTCTCGAAACGCGAGCAGGAGGTGTTCTTCCTGCTCGTCAAAGGGTGGAGCAACGAGCGCATCGCCGAGGATCTGGTGGTGTCGTACCACACGGTGCGCGCTCACGTTCGCAACATCTACGCGAAGCTGGAAGTGCATAACCGCCAGGAAATACTCGAGAAGATCGAAGCGGCGCGCACCGCTTCCCAAGAGGGCGAGCCGTCCCTGCCAAGCTAGCGACACCGCCCCGAAAATACCGGCGCATCCCGCGGCGCCCCGAAAATAGTTCGCTCTGAACTATGCTTCAACCTGGGATAATCCAAAAAGATAGGCAGTTCGGGGCCATGCGTCCCCCTCCCGTCGAGCGTATCGTTCAACCCCGTTGAAACGTTGATCGAACGCGAGAAGGGACGAGTGATGAACGCCTTGCAAACGACGGGGGGCCTCGACGAGGCCGATCCGCACATCGAAGAAGAGTTCGAACGATTCTGGGACGACCTCGCGCAGGACGTCGAAACCGAGAGGGCCGTCTCGGTGGACGATTCTCTCCCGTCCACCGAGACGGGGGACGGGCTCAAGCCCGTCGCGTTCGAAGAGCAGGTTGCCGAAGTCCGCGCCGTCGTGAACGGCAAAGCATCGCACCGCGAGATACTGCGCAAGATCCTCGCGTACTGCATCAAGCTGCGCGAGCTCGGCGACATCGAACGAACGGTGCAGGCCTATCCCGAGTTCGCCTACGCGGCTCAAAACCCCTATCGCCTGATCGCGTACCTCGTGGACGGCGGAGGACTCGAGCAGGTCGACCTCGACGAGTACGGCGACATCGTCACGGACGAGCGAAAGCAAGGGCTCTCGGAAGACGAAGTCGACGATCTCGTGCTCACCTACGGGTTCGCGACGACCGCCGCGGGACGCGTCGTCGCAGACGAGATGGCACCCCGAAAACGCATCGACAAGCTCCTCTCTCATATGCCCGAGCGCTTCGACGCCTACGTCGACCTGCTCGATTTCTGCCGGGAGCCGAAAAGCATGACGGCGATCGACAACCTGTTCGGCGGTCGGGACCTCTCTCACCTGAAGAGCCTGAACACCGGATCGACCGTAGCCATCAAGCCAAGCGCGTTCGTCGACAAGCTGGAACGAGCCGGGGGAATCGTTTGGAAGGATGGGTGGGTTTTGACCGACGAGGGAAAAACCTTCCTTGAAGCGGTACTGGAGGGACGCGGCTAACGCGTCCCGGACGAGAACAGAAGGAGAGGAAAGCACATGGCGTTCAGCACCATATCGCGGCGCAGCTTCGTGAAGGCGGCGACCATCGCGAGCGCAGCCGCCGCCCTGGGAGTCTCGACGGCGAGCAACCTCGTCGAGACCGACGAAGCGTATGCGGAATCGGCGCCCGTTCGAACGAAGGTCCACACGGCGTGCCACGGCTGCATCCAAATCTGCCCGTGCATCGCCCATCTCGAGGACGGCGTGGTCGTGAAGCTGGAGGGCGACCCCGACGCGCCGGTGAACAAGGGAGGGATGTGCCTCAAGGGCATGGGACAGCTCCAAACCATGTACAGCCCGCGCAGGATCCTGCACCCGATGAAGCTGGTGGGCCCGCGCGGAAGCAACCAATGGGAAGCCATTTCCTGGGACGAGGCCATCCAGCTGGCAGCCGAGCAGCTGGCTGCCGCCCACGAAAAGTACGGCCCGTATTCCCTATGGGGCGCAGGCGGCGGGGGAGGCAACTACGCGTCGGCCATCCCGGCGGCCTTCCCGTTCATCTTCGGAGCCACCACCCAGATATCCCCCGGCGCCATCCAATGCTACCTGCCGCGCTCCTGCATGGGCGCCATCATGTGGGGCGGCGACAACCAGTCCATGGCCGACTCGTCGGTCCTCGAGCCCTTCAACGAGTACAGCCCCACCATGGAGCTGCTGGTCATCTGGGGAGCGCAACCGGCGGCTTCGCAGACGGCGCAGTCCGGCCGCGGCATGGCCGACGCGCGGGCCCGCGGCGTGAAAACCATCGTCATCGACCCCAACATGACGGCCGATGCCTCGAAAGCAGACATCTGGCTGCCCATCCGCCCTGGATCGGACACCGCCCTCATCTGCGCATGGATTCGCTACATCATCGAAAACGAGCTGTACGACGAGAACTTCTGCTCGTACTGGACGAACCTGCCGTTTCTCATCAACCCCGAGACGAAGCTTCCCATCAAGGCTGAGGAGGTCTGGCCCGACTACGCGAACCCCGCCATCGACCCGAACGACGTGTTCGAAACCCCGGCGTACGTGTGCTTCGACAAGCTGACGGGAACCGTGCAACCGTTCGCGTACAGCGCCCCCGAAGACGCCGAGGTGCAGCCCGAGCTGTTCGCGGAGGTCGAGGTTCCGCAGCTGGGCGTGACCGCAAAGACGGCATTCCAGCTGTACAAGGAGCAGGTGGAACCCTGGACCATCGAGGCGGCTGCGGAAACGTGCTGGCTCGAAGCCGACAAGATCGAAGCGGCCGTCAAGCTGTACGGCACCACCGAGCACACCGGCATCGTCAACGGCGTGTTCTCCGACATGATGGAGATAGCGGCCCAGGTGCCGCTGGGCCTGATCGGCCTCGACATGATGTGCGGCCACATCAACCAGCCAGGTTGCACGCTCACCGGCAAAGGGGCACGCAGCCTGTCCACCACCCGCAAGACCGGCCCCACCCGCCTGGGCGCCGTATCCTATCAAGCCTCCCACAACCGGTTCGGGCTGGGCTGGACCATCGGCTGGACGAAAACGCAGAACGACAAGTTCCTGAACGGGCAGAAACAGCAGTTCGCCGCGCAGGGCAAAGACCCCGACTACATGCAGTCGCACATGGCCAAATGCCTGATGGATCGCCTGGGAACCGCCGAGCACAAGGGATCGTACTACTGGAACCAGTCCACCATCAGCCTCGTGCGCAAGGCGGTGGAAACAGGAGAGCCGTACCGCCCACGCGTGCTGTACGAGATCTCCGGCAACAAGCTGTGCAACGTGGGCGACCCTATCGCGTGGTACAACGTTCGAAACGAGCTGGACTTCGTGGTGCAGCAATACTCGAACATGACGTCGGAGACCATCGAGATGGTCGACCTGTTCCTGCCCACCACCGAGTGGCTGGAATACAACTCCGGCGACAACTTCGTGGCGCAGTGCAACAAAACCTACCTGCGCCGCGCCGCCACCCACATCGGCGAGACGCTGCACCCCGAAGTGCCGGTCGGCCAGGTGATCAATCGCATGTGCGACATCCTGGGTGGTCGCGACAAGATATTCGATCACGATTTCATGTACGTGGCCGGCGTGTACGACGATTACGACAAGAAGCACCAGCAATGGGCCGAGGCCTTCGGCGCACCCTCGTGGGACGAGCTGCTGGAGAACCAGGATCAGTACTCGCCCGTGACCGTGCCTCCCGAGAAGTACTGGATCTACCACCAGCACGAGATGACGGCCGACGATGGCCTGCCGGTGGGCTTCGGCACCGAATCGCGTAAATGCGAGCCGTACTGCACAACACTGCTCAAGATGGCGCGCACGGGATTCCCGTTCCTCTACCCCTACGAGCACGAGGCCTGCGAAGACTACCCCGCCATGTGCGAATACAAGGAGCAGACGGAGAACCCCCTCACGGACAAGGAGTACCCCTTGGCGTTCACCTCGGGCCGCGTGCATCACTGGCACCATGGGACCATGCGCCACTGCGCCTTCAACCGCGAGCTCCTCCCCTCACCGCACTGCCGCATGAACCCGAAGACCGCCGCCGAGCACGGCATCGAGCACGGCGACTGGGTCAAGCTGTCCTCCCGCCGCGGCTCGACCCACGGCAAGGCCTACGTGACGGAAGGGGTCGCGCCCGGCGTCATCGTGCAGGAGCGCTTCTGGAACCCTGAATGCTTCGATTCGTCGCAGAAGACCATCACCGGCGGCTGGCAGGAATGCAACATCGCCTGCCTCACGCTGGAAACCACGGCTTCGGAGACGTTCGGGTCGGAATCGTACCGTGCCTTCCAGGTGAAGATCGAGAAGTCGGAGAAACCCGAGCGGATCTGGACGGAGCCGGAGGAGTTCCAACCGTTCATGCCCACGCCCGAGATGTACGCGGAACCCCAAACCGTCGAGGAAGAGGTGTTGAAGTAATGGCCCGGACCCTTGTCATCAACCTGGATCGCTGCTCAGGTTGCGAGAGCTGCGTAACCACCTGCAAATACGAGAACGGGCTTCCCCTCGGCGAGTACTACGGCCGCGTGGTGCCGGTGGAATCCGGCACGTTCCCGAACACCGAGCAGTACTGGCTGCCCGTCCAATGCCAGCAGTGCGAGAACCCGCAATGCATCGCCGTCTGCCCGACCGGCGCGGCGTATCGGGACAAGACCACCGGAGTGGTGCTCGTGGACGGCGGGAAATGCATCGGCTGCCAATACTGCGTCTATGCCTGCCCCTGGGGCGTGCGCTCGTTCAGCAAGGAGCACGGCGTCGCACAAAAATGCACGCTCTGCAGCCAGCTGACCGGCGACGGGAGCGACGATCCGGTGTGCGTTCACAACTGCCCCTGCGGCGCGCGCTTCTTCGGCGATACGAACGATCCAGAAAGCCCCGCCTCCCAGGAACTCGCCCGCTACGGCGAGGACTGCATCCACACGCTTTCCGATCCGAAGGACTCCAAACCCACCTGCACCTACATTCTGTCGCCCGGCATCGCGTCGTGGAAGGAAGTGAACTGATGGATCTCTCGATTCAATGGCCCTTGGTCGCCTTCTCGCTCCTGGCGGGCAGCGCAGGGGCGCTGGCGGCCTTCGCCTCGTTCGCCGAGCTGACCGGAAAAGCGCTGCAAGCCCGGTTCGCAGCGCTCTTGTGCGCGCTCGCGCTCATCGTGGTGGGCGGGTGCGCCTCCATCGTGCACCTCGCCTCGCCTCAGAACGTGATGGCCGCAGCAACCAACCTGTTCTCGTTCAGCGGCATCTCGATCGAGCTCATCATGCTCGGCCTGGCCTTCGTCGTCGCGGCGGTCTATGCAGCGCTCGTCAAGCGCGACGCGAGCCCCGTCGCGCGCAAGGTGCTTGCCGGGGCGACGCTCGTCTGCGGCCTGGGCCTGGCGTTCGTCTGCGGGCACGGCTACGTCATCGAAGCGCGCCCGTTCTGGAACACCGAGCTTCTGCCCATCGCGTACCTGGGCTCGGTCTTGCCGGTAGGCGCTTTCGGGTACCTGCTCGTCGGCTCCATCCTGAAGATCGACGTCGACGAGCTTCTCGCGCTCAGGTCCGCAGTCGCCGTTTGCGCCGCGGCCTCCATCGCGAGCATGCTGGCCTACGTCGCCTTCGTCGGGTTCGACGTTGCCGGACGCAATCCGATGGCCCTGTACGGCGGAATCGCGGCATGCGGCGTGGCAGTCGTCGCGGTTTGCACCGTCCTGCTGCGCCGCAGAAACACACCCGGGAGCCTTTTGGCCCTCGCTGCAGTCGGCACGGCGACCGCCCTCGTGGCAGCATGCGCGCTACGCGTGCTCATGTGGGTCGCCAGCGACGCGTTCGCGAACCTGTTCGGGCTCGCCGCCTCCATGGGAGTTCTCGGCTAGCCTCCCCACCATCGCCTATCGAAACGAACAGAAGGGGGCGCGCCGCCTCGCGCGCCCCCGAAAAGGAGCAACCATGGCAACCGCATCCGAAGCCAGCGCGACCCTCGCCCACCGGCGCGACCTGTACCGCGTCCTGGCGAGCATGTACTTCAACGTCCTCACCGAAGCGCAGATCGAGGACCTGGCCGGCCGCGACTACGCGCCGCTTACAGCCGACGAAAACGAGCTGATAGCGAGCGGCTTCAACGACATCCGCCGATACCTGCGCAAACGGCACACCGGCACGCACCAAGAGCTTGCGATGGACTTCACGTCCTGCTTCCTCGGCGCTCGCACGTACGAAGGCCTGACGGCCGCCCCGTACGAATCGCTCTACCTCGATGCAAGCGGGCTGCTGATGGGCCGCGTGCGCCACGACGTGTTCGAAGCCTACAAGCGCGAGCGCGTCGCCCTGCAGAAGGGCATCGACTACGCCGACGACCACGTGTCGTTCGAGTTCGAGTTCATGGCCATCCTCTGCGAACGCACCCTGGCCGCGCTCGAACGAGGCGACGGAACGGAAGCGCGGCGCGTGCTCGCCGTGCAACGATCGTTCGTGACCGAGCACATCAATCGCTGGTTCACGCGCTTCCATCACCTCACGACGAGGTTCATCGAGACGAGGTTCTATCGCGGCGTGCTCAACATAACGCAGGGATTCCTCGACGAAGAACCCGGCCTCATCGACGAGATCGCCGACGCCATCGCGCGAGCCCCGGAACGCGATGCGGCAGCGGCCGCGGAATCGCAGGGAGCGGCATGATCTCCCGCAGAGCGTTGCTGCAAGGCGTCGCGGGCGCCGCGGCGGTGGCGGCGGTCGGAAGCGCGACGGCGTTCGCCCTGCCAGCTGGCGCCTTGAGGCCCCCGGGGGCTCAAGATGACGATCGTTTTTGGGGCGCCTGCATCAGGTGCGACCGTTGTCGCAGCGTCTGTCCCACGAGCGCCATTGGTGTCGCCAAGCTGGAGGAGGGCCTGCTCGCAGCGCGGACGCCCCGCATGGAGTTCCGGCTGGGGTACTGCAATGCCTGCGGCGGGACGTACCGATGCATCGGAGCGTGCCCCACCGGCGCGCTCCAGCCGTTCGACCCCGACTCGGACAAGATCGGCATGGCGGTCATCGACCGGGAGAAATGCGAGACGTTCGGCGTGTCGGCGGCATGCAACGCGGAGTGCGTCTCCGCCTGCCCGACCGAGGCGCTGGCGCTCGACGACGAAGGGAGGCTCGGTATCGACGAGGAAACGTGCTGGGGCTGCGGAGCCTGCGAGTTCGCCTGTCCCTCGAACGCGTACCGAACCTACGACGGGTCGACCAGAAGAGGCATCAGCATCGAGCTTTGGAAGGGACGCGACTCATGAGCGACGGAGGAAAACGCTGGCGGATCAAACCGCGCATCCTGCGCGCGTGCACCGTGGGGGCCGTGCTGGCGCTGGCCCTCGTCGGGCTCGCGCTGCATACCGGTTGGGGAACGCCATCGGCCATGGGCGTCGGGTACGTTGCGGCGGTCTGCCCGCTCGGGGCGCTCGAATCGTTGCTCGGCGCGGGGGCGTTCGCTCCACGCCTTCTGTTGGGCTTGGCTGCGGCGCTCATCGTCGCCCTGCTCGTCGGCCGCGCGTTCTGCTCATGGGTCTGCCCCGTGCCGCCGCTCTCCCGCCTGCTCTCTTCGAAGAAAGCGAAGGGGCGCGAAGCGGCCGCATGCCGCGAAGCCGGACAGCTCGCCCTCGAGCGCCACGAGAACGGCGACGAACCCGCCCGCGCGAAGATCGACTCTCGGCACCTCGTGCTGTGCGGGGCGTTGGGCAGTGCCGCCGTGTTCGGCTTCCCCGTGTTCTGCCTCATATGTCCCGTCGGGTTGACGTTCGCGACGATCGTCGCCCTCGCGCGCCTCGTCGGATTCAACGAGCCCTCATGGAGCCTGCTCGTCTTCCCGGCCATCGTCGCCCTCGAGCTGACCGTGCTGCGCACCTGGTGCGGAAGGTTCTGCCCCATCGGCGCGCTGCTGTCGCTCGTCGCACGCTTCAACCGCACCTTCAAGCCCCGCGTCGACCCCGCGAGATGCCTGCGCACGACATCCGGAGAACGATGCGCCGCATGCTCCACGGCCTGCCCCGAACACATCGATCCGAACGCGAACCGGGGTATCGCCGCCGCGAACGAATGCACGCGGTGCAAACGCTGCGCCGAAGCCTGCCCGCAAGGCGCGATCAGCTTCCCGTTGATCGCGCGGGAAGAGGAGCCCGATTCGAGCACGCCGTAGCCGCCCCGCGCCCTCCGAAGGTCGCGGGGCCCGATGCGCGTGAAAACGCGGAACGCCCCGCGGTGCGGGGCGTTCCGGTCGATGCGCTGCGAGGGCGGCGCGCTAGAAGCTCACGAGGCCGAACGTCTGGGCGACGAACGCCACGAGGATGACCACCACGAGCACCGGCGCGATGTACTTGATGATGACGGTCCAGACCTTCTCCACCTTGAACTCGCTCGAGATCTTCACCTCGTCCACGATGGCCTTCGGCTTGATGATCCAGCCGACGAAGACGCAGGTGAGCAGCGCCACGATGGGCATGATCACCGAGTTCGAGATGAAGTCGAAGAAGTCGAGCAGCGTCGTGCCCGCGCCGAGCGGCTCGATGAACGACAGGCCGTTGTAGCCCAGGTTCACGATGATGCCGGCCACCACGACCACGCCGATGACCGTGCACAGCGCCTTCTTGCGCGACCAGCCCGCACCGTCCTGGATGATGGACGTGCACGTCTCGGTGAGCGAGATGGCGCTGGTCAGCGCGGCGAACAGCACGAGCAGGAAGAACAGGAAGCCCACGACGGTAGCCGCCCCGCCCATGTCGGCGAACACGCCGGGCAGGATGACGAACATGAGCGACGGGCCGGAGTTCGCCGCCACGGCCTCACCCGAGCCCATGGCCACGAACGCGGCCGGCACGATCATGAGGCCGGCGAGGAACGACACGCCGATGTCGAAGCCGCCGATGCGCGCCACGCTCTGCGTGAGGCTCGACTTCTTGTCGAGGTAGGAGCCGTACGTGATCATGATGCCCATGGCCAGCGACAAACTGTAGAACATCTGCCCGAGCGCGCCGATGACCAGCTCCGGCGAGAACTTGCTGAAGTCGGGCATGAGGTAGTACAGCGCGCCGTCGATGGCTCCCGGCATGGTGAGCGTGTACACCGCGATGCCCACGGCCATGACGATGAGCGCCGGCATCATGACGAGGTTCGCCTTCTCGATGCCGCCTTTCACGCCCAGCGACACCACGATGAACACGATGGCCATGAACAGGAGCATCCACAGGAAGCTCTCGGTGTTGCTGGTGATGAAGCCCGTGAAGAAGTCGCCGCCGTCGGCCAGCGCCTCGGGGCCGTTGATCAGGTAGGCCGCCGCGTACTTCGTCACCCAGCCGCCGATGATGCAGTAATACGGCGTGATGATGAAGGGCACGGTGGACGCCAGGATGCCGATGAAGGCGTACTTCTTGCCGAACTGCTTGAACGCGCCGATGGCCGATTGCCCCGTCTTGCGGCCGAGCGCCGTCTCCAGCAACAGCAAGGACACGCCGAAGGTGAACACGAGCACCAGGTAGGTGATCAAGAACGTGCCGCCACCGTACTTGGCGGCGAGGTAGGGAAAGCGCCACATGTTCCCCAGGCCCACGGCCGACGCCGCCGCGGCAAGGATGAACGCCCACTTGCCCGACCACGCCGAGCGCGTGTGCGCGTGTGTTGAAGCCATTCGATTCCTCCGTTGTCGTACTGCTGGTATTCCCCGAACGCCCCGCCCGCGGAACGCGTCCGCGCAGGGCCGGATGCGGGCGCCTCGTCCACGTTGTGCACCTGCGCCGCGATCCAAGGGCACATTATACCGGGAAATGGCAGATCGCCAACAATGTTTTGCCGAAGGGGCTGTTTTGAGAACCGCGGCGCGACCGGCGGGGCCGATTCCGCGGCGGGACCGATGCCTCATCGGCCCCGCCCCATAGCCTCGCACGCAGGTGCGACGGTTCGGCGCGGAGAATCCGGCATTCCATCGAAGTGGAGCCGATATGCGTAAGGTTTTCGGAATGCGAAGCGTTCCATCGAGGAGGCGCCAGGGCGCCGTGCCACTCGCCCGGCGTAACGGGGGCGGGCCCGCCGGAAGACGGCAGGCCCACCGCCCCCGCATCGCCGTCCATGCAGCCCTCGGCCGCGCAGGGGCGCGCGGTGGGGAAAGCGGGCGCGGGCCGTCGGCCATCGGCCGGGCCACCGGCACCGCTCCGAGAGCGATCAGCGGCAGCGCGAACCCCACCGCTGCGCAGACGCAGTAGGCGACGGCGGGGAACGCGTCCGAATTGGAGGGCCGCATCAACGCAGCCGCCTCCGAGGCCACGTCCCCTTGTCTCACTGCCCGCGCGCGCGGCCTACGACCCCTGGCGCTCGATGCGCTTGCGGTAGACGGCCTTGCCGCCCGACACGTACAGCACGTCGTCGGCGCAACGTCCCACGAGGTCCACGTCGTGCGTGATGAGCAGCACGCACGCGCCCGCGTCGGCCAAGCCGCGTAGCAAATCGGCCGTGAGGCGCATGTTGCGCCCGTCCAGGCCGCTGGTGGGCTCGTCGAACACGAGCACCTCGCGCCCGCTCACGGAGGCGACGGCCAGCAGCAGCCGCTGCTTCTGCCCGCCCGACAGCGACAGCGGATGGCGCGCTTCGAGGCCCTCCAAGCCCACCCGCGACAGCGCGGCCTGCGCCTCCTCGCGCCGCGCGGCGGCGCTGCGGCCCACCGAGAACTCGTCGGCCACGGTGGCGGCGTACAGCTGGTAGTCGGCGTCCTGCTGCACGAAGAACGACCGGCGCACGCGCTTGCGCCGCGACAGCGGCTCGCCCGAGAACGCCACCGACCCCGACGCGCCCCGCAGGATGCCCGCGACCGCGCGGCACAGGGTGGACTTCCCCGCGCCGTTCTCGCCCACGATGGCGCAGACGCGTCCCGCCTGCGCGCTGAACGACAGCTCGTCCAAGATGAGCGAGCGCTCGCCGGCCAGGGTCAGGGCCTTCGCGCCGCACGCCGCCCGCGCATCCTCGGCCATGGCGCCGCCGACGACGAGGCGCCGCTCGTCGAACCCGCGCAGCCCGCGCCGGGACAGCTCGCCCTCCGTGAGCGCGAGCGCCTCTTCGCGCGCATAGACGCTGGCAACGCGCCCCTCCTCGAGCACCACGAGCCGATCGAAGAAGTCGCGCACGTAGTGGAAGCGGTGCTCGGACAGCACGATGGTGGTGCCGCGCGCCTTGAGACGGCCCAGCAGCGTGGCCAGGTGAGCGATGCCCTCGGCGTCGAGGTTGGCGGACGGCTCGTCCAGCACCAGCACCTGCGGGCGCATGACGGCGGCCGACGCGATGGCGATGCGCTGCTTCTCGCCGCTGGACAACGGGAAGATGCGCCGGTCGAGCAAGCGCTCGATGCCCAGAAGCGAGCGCATCTCGGCCAAACGCAGCTCCATCTCGTCGCGGGGCATGGGCATGTTCTCCATGCCCAGCACCACCTCGTCGGTGGTGTTCGTGGCGAAGAACTGGCTGCGCGGGTCTTGGAACACGTTGGCCACGTGCGCGCCCAGCTCGTGGACGGGCATGGCAAGCGCGTCGCGGCCGCCGAGGCGATACGACCCGGTCACGTCGCCGCCGAACAGCTGGGGGCACAGGCCGTTCAGCACGCGCGTGAGCGTGGTCTTGCCGCAGCCGCTGGCTCCGGTGAGGACGACGCACTCCCCCGCGCCCACCGACAGGTCGATCCCGTCCAGCTGGCGCGCTCCCTCGGCGGCGTAGGGGTACGAGTACGACAGGCCCGAAAGCTCGATCATGCCCCCACCCCCGATGCCGACAGCGCCGCGGCCGCCGCGCAAGCTGCGGCGAACCCGACGACGACGGCCGCATCGCGTGCCGAAAAGCCCACCGGACGGTAGCTGACCGTCTCGCCGCCGAAGCGCACCCCGCGCACGGTGATCGACGCCGACAGCTCGTCGGAGATGCGCGTCGTGCGGATGACCAGCGGCACCACGATGCACTCCAAGGTTGACGGCAGGTGGGCCAGCGTGTTCGCGATGCCCAGCCCCACCCCGCGGAACTTCTGCGAGCGGCGGATGGCGCGGTACTCCTCGCCGATGGTGGGCAGGAAGCGCAGCAGCACCGCCAGGGCGATGCCCGCCGCCTTCGGCAGATGCAGCGCGCGCAGAGCCGCCAACAGGCTGCCCGTGGGCTGCGCCGCCAGGCCCGCCGCGAACGAGAACGGCACCAGCATGCGCCGCCCCAGCGACCCCATCGACCCCAGCGACAGCCCCAGCGCGTTCGCGGGGTTGTCGGCAAGCATCTGCGCTCCCGCCCACGCCACGCCCAGCAGCACCGCGTAGGCCGCGAGGAGGCTCAGCGTGTAGCGGCCGTTGCCCAGCGCCGCGTTGGCCGTCAGGGCGGCGGCGAACACGCAGGCCAGCCCAACCTCCCCGCGTACGAAGACTACGGCCGCGACGGAGAGGACGATGCAGGCTAGGAAAGAACGCGGATCGGCGCGGAAAGCCTCCGCGCCGATCCGACGGGCGCGCGACCCCGATTGCACGAACATCCGAGACGCTTCCACGGCGCGCCTACACCGCTCCGGCGGGGCGGAAGTGCTTCTTGAGCAGCTTGCATCCCACCGCATAGCCCACGAGCGCGCCCGCCGTAGCCAGCACGACGGCCAGCAGGATGTTCGCAGGGGCGAGCCAGAACGCCTCGATGGCGGAGAGGGCGGCATCGGCCGCGGCCTCGTCCATGCCCATGGTCAGGTAGGTCTGCACCATGCTGTCGCGGAACAGCAGCATGGTGAGCGTGCCGCCCATGGCGTTGGACAGCGTCATGAGCAGCGGCGGCACGAAGCTGCGCACCGTGGAGGCGAAGCCGCCGCGCAGCATGACCAACTCGCTGACGATGCCCGTGATGAGGAACAGGAAGAACACGTACAGGCTGCCGCCGGCCAGCATGTAGCCGCCGTAGATGATGAACGGGATGGCCACCGCTCCGGTTTTGGGGCATTTCGCCATGAGCACGACGAACAGCACGCCCCAGATGATGCCCGCCAAGCCCGGCACCACGAAGTAGATGGCCTGCAGGCTGGCCGCGAAGGGCAGCACAACCACCAGCCCCAGCGCCAGCATGAGCGCGCCCATGAGCACGCAGAACACGAGGTCCTTGAGCCCGATGAACCGGGGTTTCCTTGCCGTCTCCGCTCCGGCGACGGGAGTCGCCGCCGATCGAGCCGCAGGTTGAGCCATGGTAGATCTCCTATCTTCTCGTTGGTTAAAAACGTTTGCCTTGCATAGGTTCCGCCAGACGGGCCGTCGCAGGTCCGCCGAGTCAGCGAGGGGCGCCTCGCTGCGCCGGCCCGTTCCGCCGCTCGCAGATCAGCGGAACACCAGGCTGCGCGCCTCGGTTTGCAGCGACCACAGCCGCGCGTACGCTCCCTCGCGCGCCAGCAGCTCGTCATGGGTGCCCTCTTCCACGATGCGCCCGTCCTGGACGACCGCGACGTCGTCGGCGCCGCGCACGGTTTTCAAGCGATGCGCGATCATGACCACGGTGCGGTCGCGCGATATGCGGTCGAGCGCCTGCTGCACCAGCGCCTCGTTGTCGGCGTCGAGCGAGGCCGTGGGCTCGTCGAGCAGCAGGACGGGCGCGTCCTTCAGCAGCGCGCGGGCCAGCGAGAGCCGCTGGCGCTCGCCGCCGGACAGCGTCGCGCCGCCCTCGCCCACCATCGTGTCGTAGCCGTCGGGAAGCCGTGCGATGAACTCGTGGCACGAGGCGTCCTTGCAGGCGGCCTCCAGCTCCGCCTGTCCGATGTCGCGGCCGAAGCACAGGTTCTCGCGGATGGAGCCGCGGAACAGGTAGGCGTCCTGCATAACCATGGACACGTTCTCCAGCAGGCCGGCCGGTGAAAGCTCGCGCACGTCGTCACCGCGATCGGTGGTCAGCGCGCCGCCCTGCACGTCCCAGAAGCGGGCCATGAGACGCATGAGCGTCGACTTGCCCGAACCCGACGGGCCCACAAGCGCGCTCAGGCCCTTCGGGCGCACGGTCAGGCTCACGCCGCTCACCACCGGCCGGCCCTGCTCGCCTCCGTACGAGAACGACGCGTCCTCGAAGCGGAAGCCCCTCACAACGCCTGCCGGCCGCTCGCCGACCTGCGACGGCGTCTTCATGACCGCGTCGATGCGCTCGCCCGACGCCATCATGTTCTGCAAAGCCGACAGGCTGGTGGCCAGCATCATCATGGGCGTGGCCAGCTTCGTGGCCACGATGGCGCACGCGATGTAGTCCAGCAGGCTCAGCGACCCGGACAGCATGAAGAACATGCCCGCCACCACCACGAGCGGCACGACGAACCGCGTGAGCGACGAGGCCAGCGTAGTCAGGTTGCCGGCCAGCAGCTCGTCTCGCATCGACGCTGCCCGCAGGCCCTCGTAGGCGCGCTCGAGCGAGGTGAAGCCGCTGCCCGTGCGCCGGTAGGCCTTGAGATCCTTCATGCCGTGCAGGTACTCGGAAAGCTCGGTGGCGGCCGCGGCCTTCGCCTCGAGCACCTTCGTGCGGCTCGACCGCTTCGCCCGACCGGCGGCGAACGCCAGCGCCATGCTCGCCGGAAGAAGCGCGAACAGCGCCACGGCCATGCGCCAGTCGAACGCCAGCATGCAAGCCAGGCAGATGAGCAGCAACCCAGCGATGGCCAGCGGATAGGGCAGCCAGTAGCACATGGTGTACTCCACGTTGGCGAAGTCGTCGGCGAACGAGCTGATGAGGTCGCCCGAGCGCTTCGACGAGAAGAACCCGAGCGGCACCGTGCGCAGCTTCTCGACATAGGCGGTCCGCTTGCCGGCGGTGGCGCTGTAGGCCCGCACGTAGGTGAACCAGTACGACACCAGCTCGACGGCGTACTGGACCAAGAGCAGGACGCACGCCGCCACCGCCAGCCCCGCGAGCAGCCCGGCGTCCACCGTGTACGGCGGGTAGAACGCCGCGCCCAGCACGTACACCGACACCAGCACGATGCCCGCCGGAATGCAGTTGACCAGCTCGGCGAAGAACAGCCAGAACGTGGGCGCGACGATCTCCTTCGGATTGCCGAACGTGAACTGGTCGATCATGCGGGCCACACCGCTCTTGCCCGCGCCGCCGCCTTGCCCCGCGGGCGCGCCCTTCGCCTCGGACGCGCGGCTTTCGACGTCACGCATGCGCGGCCTCCTTTCCCTCGGCGGGGGCCACGGCCGCGGCCGCGCCTCCCAGATGCCAGCCCTCGCTCTCGTTCTGGACGCACCACAAATGCGCGTACAAACCGCCCGCGGCCACCAGGTCGTCGTGGACGCCCTGCTCCGCCACGCGTCCCTCGTCCAGCACGACGATGGAATCGGCATGCTTGATGGAGTACAGGCGATGCGCGATCATGAGCACCGTCCGGCCCCGCAGCAGCTCCTCAATGGCCTGGCGAAGCGCCAGCTCGTTCTCGGCGTCGGTGAACGCCATAGCCTCGTCCAGCACCACGATGGGAGCGTCCTTGAGCAGGGCGCGCGCGATGGCGATGCGCTGGGCCTCTCCGCCGGACAGCTTGTGGCCGCCGTCGCCCAGAAGCGTGTCGTAGCCCTGCGGCAGCGCGCTGACGAACTCGTGGCAGCGCGCCGCCCGGGCGGCGCCCTCCACCTGGCCTCGCGTGACGGGCCGCCCCATCGCGATGTTGTCGAACGCGGTGCCGGCGAACACGTGGGTGTCCTGGAACACGAACGCCACCTCGTCCATGAGCGTGGCCGTGGTCAGGTCGCGCACGTCCGCGCCGCCCACCGTGATCGCGCCACCTTCCACATCCCAGAAGCGGGCGAGCAGCTGACCAACTGTCGACTTGCCGCCGCCCGAGGGGCCCACGAGCGCGGTGAAGCGCCCTTCCTCCGCAACGAAGGTCGCATGGTCGAGGGCCATGCGGCGCAACGGGTCGGACGCGGGCTGGTAGGAGAACGTCACGTTCTCGAACCGCACGGCGTGCCCCTCGCGCGGCGCGTCCTTCGGCGGCTCGGGCAAGGGAGCGATGGCGAACACCGCGTCTATCTGGTTGAGCTTCTCGGCCAGGCTGCGCAGATCGCTTCCCAGCTCCACCAGCTCCATCAGCGGGTTGACCACGGCCGGCCCCACGATGAGGAACACGACGAGGGCCGACACGAGCGCGGCGTTGCCCGGATCGCCCACCACAAGCGCGGCGCCTGCCGCCAAGATGAACGTGAGCAGCGATATCGTGATGATCTTGAACGCGCCGAACACGGGCGTGGTGCGCTTGAGATAGGCCACGTAGTGGACGCGAGTCGCCTCGATGAGGCCCGACAGGCGCACCGAGGCCGCCTGCGAGCCGCCGAATATCTTCTCTTCCTCCATGCCGGCCACGTACTCGGCGAAGCCGGCGTCCAGATCGGTTTGGATGCGGTGCAGGTCGGCCCATATCCTCTGGCCGTTCTTGCCGCCGAAGGCGCTGAACTGGACGGCGAAACCCGCGGCGAGGGCCGCGAAGGCCACCACGGCCAACACGGCGTTCGTCGAGAACATGAGCGCGGCCAAGGCGGCCAGCGACAGGCCCGCGCCCACGATGTTGGGGAAGTCGTGGGCGATGATGGACTCCATCTTCTCGATGTTGGAATCCATCATCTTCTGCACCGCTCCGCTGCGCCCGCCGGTGTAGAAGCCCAGCGAGAGCTTCCCCATGTGCTCGAGCACCCGCATGCGCAGATCGTAGAGCGCGCGGAAGGCCGAAGCGTGCGTGATGCTGGATCCCACGGCGCTGGCGACGAGGCCGAACACGATCGAGGCCGCCGACGCCCCCGCCCAGAACAGCACCGACCCTGCCGCGATGCCCTGCCCGGCAAGCACCGAGGCCAGCGATTCCCGCACGATGAACGCCACCGCGAAGAACGGCACCACCGTGGCCAGCGTCCCCAGCGCGTAGCACGTCACGCCGATGAAATAGCGCCCCTTCTTGCAGCGGGCCATCGCGAACGTGCGCGCGATGGTGCCCTGTTTTCCGTTGGCCATGAAACCGCCTTCGCTCGTGCCGAACCGATACCGAAAGTTAACTTGTGGTAACATATCGGAAGACAATCGAAGCGGCAACGGAGCGAAAACGGGGGGACCGCGCCATCGGATTTCCCCATCGCACCCGATGAAACGAAGGATCGCGAAGCCGCGAAGGTCGGAAGCGCGCATCAAAACGAAACGGCTCCGTGCCAAAACGAAACGGATGCCGAAGCATGACCGCCCGCGAACGACAGCGCGTCGCACGCCTCCCGGCCGCCGCGCGTAACCATGAAGGAGGAGGAGTCGAAGCCGTGTACGTCGTGACATCCGTGAACGACCTGTTCGAGAACTACGCCTCCATGGGCGCCGTGGGCGAGCGAACGCCCCGAGGGCAGCGGTTCAGCTTCGACCGAGGCGACGACCTGCGCGGCACCACCGAGTTCCTCGGCGATCCGCGCACGTTCTCGCTCGCCGTCGCCGATTACACGGTGCCGCGCGATTTCGTGAGCCGGACCCGATTCGAGGAACGGTACCTGGGGATCACGTTCAACGATCGGGGGTCGGTTGAGACGTACCGGCGACGCGACGACGCGCGCGTGCTGGACGAAGGGCTGCACTGCTACGTGGAAGCCTCGCCCACCCCCTTCTTCATGCGCATCGCCGCAGGGACGCGCCTGCACTTCACGGCGCTCTACTTCATGGAGCGGTTCTTCGACGAGAACCGCGTGGCGTTGCCGGATGATTTCTGGGCCATGTGCAGCCGCGTGCTCAACGTCGGCGAGCATAGCATTCCCGGCCTGGGCCTCGCCTGCCGCCAGATACAGGCCTCGCAGCTCGAAGGCATGGCGTGGCAAGCGTTCATGCGGGGCCAGGGCCTTGTCGTGGCGGGGCTGATCATCGATTACGTGGAGAGCCGCGTCTCCGACGAACGCGAGCAGCCGGACGAGGCGCTGCGCGACTCGGTGATGCGCGCGAAGGCCGCCCTCAAGGCCGAGTACGCCCATCCGCCCACCGTGGAGGCGCTCGCGCGACGCGTGGGCACGAACAAGAACCGGCTGCAAGCGGGCTTCGCGCGCCTGGAGGGCAAGACGGTGTCGGAGTACCTGCGCGGCGTGCGCATGGGCCGCGCCCTCGACCTGCTGGCCGAGACCGACCTGCCCGTGGAAGCCGTCGCCCAGCACGTGGGCTATCAGGGCAAGGCGAACTTCTATCGCGCCTTCCGCGATGCCTACGGCTACGCCCCCGCCGAGGTGCGCACGTTTCTGCACGAGCGCTGAGGGTACGCATATCGCGCACGTTTTGCCGCAACGCGCCGGAATCCCCGCTCCAAGCTCCACCCGCCCCGTCAGCCGGCACGGCATCCGCCCGGCACGGCGCCCGCGCCCTGCCCCGCGCGAGCCTCCATCCCGAACAGGCTTCTCATCCGAGGGAGGTTCTCGTCGCTTACGGGCAGGTCGCACCCGATGCGGCCGTCCTCCACGTGGAGCACGCGGGTGCAGCAGGCGCACGCGAGCTCGAAGTCGTGCGTGACCACGAACACGGCGCGGCCCCCGGACGCCAGATCGCGCACGGTCGCGGCCACCCGGCGCATGCTCTGGCCGT
The DNA here is from genome assembly GCF_009834925.2 of Eggerthella guodeyinii. Classification (NCBI taxonomy): domain Bacteria; kingdom Bacillati; phylum Actinomycetota; class Coriobacteriia; order Eggerthellales; family Eggerthellaceae; genus Eggerthella; species Eggerthella guodeyinii. The sequence continues at coordinate 1,304,778 of NZ_CP063310.1, read as the reverse complement.
CCAGGCCGCTCGTGGGCTCGTCGAAGAACACGAGCTGCGAGCCGCGCACGAGCGCCGCGCCGATGGTGACGCGCTGCTTCTGCCCGCCCGAAAGCGAGGCGGGATGGCGCTGGCCGAGCCCCGCAAGGCCCAGGCGCTCCAGGGCCTCCGCGGCGCGGGCGTCCGCATCGGCCACGTCCTCGGCGCCGAGGCGCAGCTCGTCGACCACGCTTTCGGCGAACAGCTGGTAGTCGGCGTCCTGCATGACGAAGCTCGAGAGCGCGCGCAGCTTGCGGGCGCTCCGCGCCGCGCCGCCCACGCGCACCGTGCCCGCGCCGGGCTTGCGCAGGCCGCACAGCACGCTGGCGAGCGTGCTCTTGCCCGCCCCGTTGCGCCCGACGATGGCCACCACCTCGCCCGCGCGCGCCGCGAAGTCCACGCCGCGCAGCACGGGCGCACCGCGACGGTACGAGAACGCCACGCCTGCAGCCTCGATCAGCGGCGCGTCGCCGCCGTCACCCGCCGACCCGTCTTCCGCGCGCCCCTTGCGCCCGCCCACGGCCGCCGCCCGCTCGGGATACACGCTGCGCAGGCCCAGGCGCGCGGCATCCTCGTCGCCCAAGGAGCGCAGCTCGTCGCCCGACAGCTCGAGGGAGGCCCTGCCCTGCTCCATCACCACGACGCGATCCGCCAGATCGCGCAGGTAGCTCAGCCGATGCTCCGAAACCAACACGGTGGCCCCCTGCTCCTTCAACCGGCCCAGCAAGCGCGCCAACTGGGCAGCCGCTTCGGGATCGAGGTTGGCCGAGGGCTCGTCCAGCACGTAGAGGCGCGGGCGGAAGGCGCGGGCGGAAGCCAGGGCCACCCGCTGCTTCTCGCCGCTGGACAGCCCGAAGATGCTGCGGTCCAGCAAGCCGGCCACGTCCAGCTCGCAGGCAGTGCGCGCCACGCGATCCAGCAGCTCCTCGCGAGGCATGCCCAGGTTCTCGCAGGTGAACGCCACTTCCGACGTGGCGTCAGTCGTGAAGAACTGGCTGCGGGGATCCTGGAACACGCTGCCCACGCGCGCGACGATCTCGTCAGCGCTCAACGCGGCCGTATCGCGCCCGTCGAGGCGCACCTCGCCCGCCAGCTCCCCTTCGAAGAACCGGGGCGCCAGCCCGTTCACAAGGCGCGTTGCCGTGGTCTTGCCGCAGCCCGACCGGCCGCACAGCACCACGAACTCGCCCGGAGCGACCGCCAGGTCGAACCCGCGCAGGCTGGGCTCGACCGCCGATGCGTAGCGGAACTCCACGTTGCGGATGTCGATCATATGCGGACCTCCCACACCGCCACATTGCCCAAAGCGCTCTGGTCGATTGCCACGATGGCCACCGCGAACAGGGAGAACAGAGCGATGGCCACCCCGTCGCGCGCCCGCAGGCGCACGTCGCGCACGCAGCTTCTAACCCCTTCGTGCTCGATCCCGCGCGACACGGCCGCCGCGGCCAGCTCGTCGGCCACCTTCACGCAGCGCATGAGCAGCGGCACCATGACGTACTCCAGCAGCGCGACGGGACGGCGCACGATGCCCGCCACGGAGCAGTCGATGCCGCGCATGCGCATCGTGTCGCGGATGCAGCCGAACTCCAGGCCCAGCGTGGGCAGGTAGCGCATGGTCACCGCAAGCGGGATGGTGACGGCGCGCGGGGCGCGCATGCGCTCGAGCGCCGCGATCAGCTCGCCGGTGCGCGTGGAGCCGACGAACCAGCACGCCAGCAGGAACACGGGCACGAACTTGAGCAGCGTGAAGCCCAGCACCACCACGATGGCCGACAGCCCCGGCACGTGGAGCAGCCCGGTGAGGGCGATGACCGCGTTCAGCGCGAGGTAACCCGCGACGAACCGGACCGCCATGCGCGCGCCGCCGCCCGTCGACGCCAGCACGGCCGCGGCCGCCAGCAGCGCGAGCACGGTCACCTCGCCGCCGGAGACGAGGCACAGCGTGCTCGTTCCCACCACCAGCGCCAGCTTGACGCGCGGATCCAGCGAGGCCGTCCCCCGAGGCGGCCGGTCGAGGCGCGCCCTGACCTCGTCGACGCGCGGGACGGCATTGCCCGCGGGAGCCGCCGCGCTGCGCGGGGCAGCCTCCCCAACGCCTCCCGGCGCCGCGCAGAGCGCCTCCGCCGCGTCCGACACGGCTACGCGCCCACCAAGCCGGCGCGGACGAAGTGCTTCTTGAGGACCCTGCGTCCCAGCAGGCCGCCGAGCAGCGCCACGCCGAAGGCGAGCGCCACCGTCACCAGCAGCATGGGGTCGGAGATGACGGCGTTCAGCGTGTCGCGGTAAGCGTCGGGAATGCCGTTCTTGATCATGACCTCGTTGAACATGCCGCGCAAAAGCACGATGGAACCGCTGTATCCGAACGCCTGACCGGCCACCGTGAGCGCGTAGCCCGCCACCATGCGCCGAGCGTCGCGCGGACGGCTTCCCAGGATGGCGAAGTCGGCCACCGCAGCGGCGATCACCATGCACAGCACTATGAACCAGAAGCAGCCCACCAGGAGCAGCAGCAAGCCGTACACGACGGCCGACACGGTGAACACGCCGCGCTTGGGCACTTTCGCCAGCATGAGCATGTACACGATGCCGTTGGGGATGGCCACGATGATGGGATAGAACGCGTTCGTGACCGGCGACATGCCGCACAGCATGCTGATGACCAGGCAGATGGCGAACGCCACCGCTCCCAGCACGCCGACGAGCACCAGATCCTTCACGGTGAGCTTGCCGTCCGCGGCAGCGGACGATGGGGTTGAGCCCATGGAAACCTCCTCGATTCGATGCGAAACCTCGTAGGTTCCCATTAAAAAGTTAGTCGAAGGTTACTGCTGCCATAATCCGGTGGGATTTCGCTCGAATCCGGTCGATCGGCCGCATCGGGCGCACGACGCGGCCGATGCGGCCCCGCGCGGCCGCGGCCGCGTCCCTTGCCGCCCCGACGACTCGCCGCGCGCCCGCGCCTCAGCGGCGCCCCGCCGACCGCGCGAGGGCGCTCGGAAGCACGCCGTAGCGCTTGCGGAACGCCGCCGAGAAGTGGCCCAGGTTGCCGTAGCCCACCGCACAGGCGGCCTCGGACACCGTCGACTCCCCTCCGGCCAACAGCAAGCGCGCCGTCTCCAGGCGGCGCTCCACCACGTAGGCGTGCAGGGACATGCCGAACGCCTCCTTGAAGCCGCGCGACAGCTTCGTTTCGCTGACCAGCACCTCCCGCGCAAGCTCGGGGTAGGTGGGCGGATCCGCCAGACGCGCGTCGAGAATGCGCCGCGCCTGCTCCACGGCGGCGCGATCGGTGCGCGAGAGACGCGCGGAAGGCGTCGGGCGGTCGAGCACCGACTCGGCAAGCAGCGCGGCCAGCAGCTCCAGCAGCTTGCCTTCGGCGTGCATACGCGCAAGCGGGCCCGAATACGGGCAGTTCGTCATCTCGTGCAGCGCCAGAAGCGAAGCCGGCGTCAACGGCGCCGCGGTCCCCGCGCGCAGGGCGCGCTCCACCCGGGCACGATCGGCGTCGTCGAGCGCCGAGAGCGCCAGGCGGTCGAGCGCCGCGCGGGACAGCTTGACCGCGACGAAATCGTAGGGCACCTTCCTGCGATAGCACACGCGCTCCACGCCCTTCGCGGCCGCAGTGGCCAGCGCCTCGCCGCCGGCCAGCTCGAACGAGCGCGCCTCGCCCTCGCCGAAGCGTTCCCAGCCAACGCCCTGCCCCCTGCAGAAGTACAGATCGACGCTCGTCGGATCCGCAGGGCCCGACCCGTGCAGCGAGCGGTCGAACACGTAGCGGTGCTCGGAGACGCAGATGCCGTCGCGCGCGGCCACGGTTCGCATCGTCCCCTCCCCCAGCTCCTCGGGCACGGTGAACGCGTAGCCGTCCACGCAGCCGGAAGAAGCGGTCGCCCGCGCATCGTTGACCGAGCGCTCGGCGCACCCGAGACCGCCGTCGCCATCCCTGTTCACCATCGGCGCACCGACCCCTTTTCCACCTCAATTGTTAGCTATGGATTACTTATTATAGCGCATCGAAGCGGTTGACCGCCGACTACCTGCGCGCCGTGAGGCCGCCGTTCGCCACGTTCGCTGCCGCGCCCTGGCCGCAGCCTGCGGCGGCGCCTCGAGACGACCCCGGCAACGCCGACCCGGATGTTTCACGTGAAACATCCGTTCGTGAGTACAAATGTTTCACGTGAAACATTCGCGATCTCGAATCCCACGCGTCGAATCACGGACGACGGGATGCGGGGCCTCGGATTCCCAGGCCGCAGGAAGCGGCCCCCGGGAGCAGCCGGACGGTTGAAGGAATTGTCGCTTTTTCACCATCGCATCCCAGATCCCCGGCTCGGCGGGCACCGGAACCGCAGGCTCCCCCTTCGCCAACCTCGGCGACGATCTCTCGTACGCCGAGGCCAAGGCCCTGCCGCTCAAGGAGGCCGTCGTCGATCCCGACAACCTGCGTGAGGCGTACTTCGCCGGCGGGTGCTTCTGGGGCGTCGACGCGTACTTCTCGCTCGTTCCCGGCGTAGCCGACACCACGGCAGGCTACGCCAACGGCACGACCGAACAGCCCTCCTACGAAACGGTGAGCAGCGGAACCACCGGGTTCGCCGAGACGGTGCGCGTGCGCTACGATTCTAACGCCGTGAGCCTGCAAACGCTCGTCGAGCACTACTTCGGCCTCGTCGACCCGCTCAGCGCGAACCGCCAAGGCAACGATTCCGGGAGCCAGTACCGCACCGGCATCTACTACGTCGATGACGACGACCTCCCGACGCTCGACGAGGCGATGGGCCGCGAGGAGGAGCGGGCCGGCCAGCCTCTCGCCGTGGAGCTCGAACCGCTGACCTCCTTCTACGAGGCGGAGGACTACCACCAGGACCACCTCGACAAGAACCCGATCGGCTCCTGCCATGTCGACTTCTCGGACCTGCGCGCCTTCGCGCAGAGCGGCGAGTCCCCCGACCCGGCCGCCTGACGCAAGCGCGACGGCAGCCGTCGCGGCACGAGCCGCCGCATCAACGCACGGCGCTCGCCACGTTACGGGCGGGATGCGCACCGAGCACCGTTCGTTAGCAGTCGGAACCCGCGCGCGGCGCACGGGAGCGCGGCATCGCATCATAGGATCCGTTGTGCCGTCAACAAGAGAGGATCCGCCATGAACCATCCCGCTTACCTATCCCGCCGCACGTTCTTGGCGGGAAGCGCCGTGCTCGCCGCCACGGCCGGGCTCGGCCTGTTCGGCTGCTCGACCGCCGGTACGGACGCGGCTGCGCCGAACGCCGCGTCGAACGCGGACGAACCCGTGAACGCCTACTACGAGAACGCCGCCATCTACACCGTCGACGGCCAGGACCGCATGGCCGAGGCCCTGGCCGTCCGCGATGGCAAGATCGTGTTCGTCGGCTCGTCGTCCGACGGGCAGCGCTACAAGGACGCCGCGCAGAACGTGGTGGATCTCCAGGGCAGCTTCGTGCTGCCGGGCCTCATCGAGGGCCACATCCATTCGGGGTCGCCCGACTTCTTCGACTTCAGCCTCATCGGCCTCTCGACCGCCGACGAGGAGCTGGCCGCCATCAAGGAGTACGTCGACGCGCACCCCGAGAAGGACACGTACCTCGGCTACGGCTACATGGCCAGCCAGTATCCCGGCGAAGAGCTGGAACGGGGGCCCAAGAAGGAGCGCCTCGACGAGATCAGCCCCGACAAGCCGCTGCTCGTGTACTCGTTCGACGGCCACGGCGCGTGGTTGAACTCGAAGGCGTTCGAGTACCTCGGCATCACGCCCGACACGCCCTCCACCCCCGGCGGCGCGATCTACCTGAACGACGACGGCAGCCTGTGGGGCACGCTGGCCGACTCCGCCATGTCGCTGACCTCGACGTACCCCATGAACCAGGAGAACGTGGCCGACGGGCTGGCCGCGTTCCTGCAAGGCCTCAACGCGTTGGGCTACACGTCCATCTTCTCGCCGCCCGGCAACGGCTTCTTCCCCGTGCCCTACGAGGGCTACCAGGCGCTCGCCGACCGCGACGAGCTCACCATGCGCGTGCGCGGCGCGGGCATCGTCACCAGCTGGCAGACCGACGAGGACCTGGCCAAGCTCGAGGAGCTGAAGAAGAAGTACGACAGCGACGCGCTCAGGGTGATCGCCGGCAAGATATTCGCCGACGGCGTGATGGACAACGAGTCGGCCCTGCTGTCCGAGCCCTACGCCGACGACCCGTCCAGCTACGGCGAGACCGGCTGGGAGCAGGAGCCGCTCAACCAGGCCGTCGCGGCCATCAACCGCGCGGGGCTGCTCGCGCACATCCACGCCATCGGCGACGAGGCCGTGACGATGGGGCTCGACGCCATCGAGTACGCCGAGCAGAACGTGCCGAACGACGACGAGCGCAACGCCATCACCCACCTGCAGCTGGTGAAGGAGGACGACGTCCCGCGCTTCGCCGAGCTGGAGGTGACGGCCGTGGTCGACCCCTACTGGCACTTCAAGGAGCCGCAGTACTGGGAGTCGAAGGAAAGCCCGGCGCTCGGCGAACGCGCCGAGAAGATGTACCCGATGAAGTCGTTCGCGGACGCGGGCGCGACGCTCGTCTCCGCTTCCGACTTCCCGGTGACCTCGAACCCCAACCCCTTCTACGCGATGCAGTTCGGCGTGACGCGCAACCTCGTGGACGGCGAGCCCTACGGCGTGCCCGACATCACCGACATGGACGACCCCGCCTACCTGCTGTGGCCCGAGGAGCGCGTGGACATCAAGCAGATGATCCGCAGCTTCACCGCCGACGCCGCCTGGGCGCTGTCGCTCGACGGCGAGACGGGCAGCCTCGAGGAGGGCAAGGCGGCCGACTTCATCGTGGTGGACCAGAACGTCCTCGACGCGAAGCCGCTCGACATCAAGAACACGAAGGTGCTCCAAACCTACCTCCGCGGCGAACGCGTCTACGACGCCGCAACGGCCGAACAGTAGGGGCGCGCCCCTCTGCTGCTCCTTCCGCGCCCGCACCCTGCGCCCGCACCCTCCAAATCTGCGGTTTTGGCGAGGGGGCGGGCGCGGCGCTTGGGGCTTATGCGCCGATTAGGCTATCATGGTGCGCAGACCAAACGAGAAGGAGAACCATCCATGTGCGGTATCTGCGGATTCACCGGGGCGACCGAAGCCGATCTGCCCGCTTTGAAGGCGATGTGCGACATCATGGCGCACCGCGGCCCCGACGGCGAAGGCCAGTACCTCGCCGACGGCGTGGCGCTGGGGCATCGCCGCCTGTCGCTCATCGACCTCGCGAACGGCAACCAGCCCATGGTGCGCGCCACGGGCGCGCATGACTCCGTCGTCACCTCCCCCGCCGTCGAGGGGTCCGCACCCGGATCGTTCACCGTCGGCGACTACGCCATCGTGTTCAACGGCGAGATCTACAACTACCGCGACCTGCGCGCCGAGCTGGCCGCCGAAGGCTGGACGTTCAAGACCGAGTCCGATACCGAAACGCTGCTCGTGTCGTACCTGGCGTGGGGCAAGCTGCTGCTCGACAAGGTGCGCGGCATGTTCGCGTTCGCCATTTGGGACAAGCAGAACCGCGAGCTGTTCTGCGCGCGCGACTTCTTCGGCATCAAGCCGTTCTACTACACCGTGCAGAACGGCGAGGCCGGCCCGCAGTTCATCTTCGCCTCCGAGATCAAGTGCATCCTCGAGCATCCCGCCTACGAGCGCGAGCTCAACGAGGAGGCCCTCGAGCAGTACCTGTGCTTCCAGTTCTCGGCGCTGCCCGAGACGTTCTTCAAGGGCATCTACAAGCTGGAGCCCGCGCACTGCATGACCGTGCGCGCCGACGGCAGCATCGAGACCGAGCGCTACTGGCGCCCCACCTACGACTTCGACGAGAGCCGCAGCCGCGAGGACACCGTGGAGGCCATCGACGCCGCCATGCGCGAGAGCGTGCGCTACCACAACGTGGCCGACGTGGAGGTGGGCTCGTTCTTGTCCTCGGGCATCGACTCCAGCTACATGGCCGCGTGCCTGGCGAAGGAGAACCCCGACATCAAGACGTTCACCGTGGGCTTCGCCGAGTACGAGGGCGAGCGCGACGAGATCACCTGGGCGCGCGAGCTGGCCGACGAGCTGCGCATCGAGAACAACTCCAAGCACATCGGCGAGGAGGAGTACTGGGCGAGCCTGCCCCGCGTGCAGTGGCACATGGACGAGCCGTCCGCCGACCCGAGCGCCGTGGCACTGTACTTCGTCGACCAGGAGGCCGCCAAGAAGGTGAAGGCCGTGCTGTCCGGCGAGGGCGCCGACGAGTTCTTCGGCGGCTACCGCATCTATCAGACGCCCTTCGCCAACGCGAAGCTGTCCTGGGCGCCGAAGGGCCTGCTGCGCGGCGCGTCGAAGATGGCGCGCGGCCTGGGCGTGCGCGGCGCGAACTACCTGGAACGCGCCTCGGAGACGGTGGAGGACTGGTACTACACGAACGCGAACGGCGTGGCGTTCTCGCCCGACGAGCGCGCACGGCTGCTGCGCCGCCCCGTGGAGGCGTGCACCCCGCAGGAGCTGACCGCGCCCGTGTACGCCGAGGTGGCCGGCCTCGACGAGACGACGCGCATGCAGTACGCCGACCTGTTCTTCTGGCTCGTGGGCGACATCCTGCTGAAGACCGACAAGATGTCGATGGCCCATTCGCTGGAAAGCCGCGTGCCGTTCCTCGACAAAGAGGTGTTCAACGTCTCGCGCACCATACCCACCCCGCTCAAAGCCGACGACGAGCGGACGAAGATCGCCCTGCGCGAGGCCGCCGAGCGCGCCATCCCGAAGGACTGGGCGCAGAAGGAGAAGCTGGGCTTCCCCGTGCCCGTGGTGGGCTGGCTGCGTCAGGATCGCTACTACGCCCAGATCAAGGAGTGGTTCACCGGGCCCGAGGCGCAGCGGTTCTTCAACGTGGACGAGCTGGTGAAGCTGCTCGACGACCACAAGAGCGGCGCCGCCGACAACACCCGCAAGATCTGGATCGTCTACATGTTCCTCATGTGGTACCGCATCTACTTCGTCGACCGCACCGTCCCCGAAAAACCCGCAGCGTAGCGAAGGCCCCCGATCGGGGGCCCTTCTCGTTTAGGCGAGCTTCGACGAATCGACGGCGACGAGGTGGCCGTGCTCGTCCTCGAAGACGCACAGGCCGCCGTCGCGGCTCTCGTAGAGATTGCGGAAGCGCGCGAAGCGGCGCTTCTTGGCGAGCTTCGGCTGAGGCTTGGCCTGCGGTTCCGGCTGCAGCGCGGGTTCGGGCTCGGGGGTTTGCTCCGACTGCGGCGCGGGTTCGGGGGCGGCCGCGACGGGCTGCAGGGGCTCGGTGGGATCGTCGGACGTCACGGGCGCTTCCGAGGCCGCGGGCTCGTCGATCTCGGCGGCGGCCGCCTCCAGCTCGTCCACCGCCTCTTCCAGCTGGGTCGCAGCCGCGATCAGCTCGTCGATCGTCAGCGGCTTGTCGGGCTCGGGCTCCGGCGCCGGCGCGGGTGCCTGCACCGGTGCGGGCGCGGGTTCGCCCGCCGTCGCCGCGTGCGCGGCCTCGGCGAAGTCGTCCTCGTCGGGATCGTTCTTCGCCACGAGATCGCATTCCACCTGCACCTCGGCAGCCTGGAAGTCGATCTCGCTCGGTTCGTCCGCACGGGGTTCCGGCTCGGCCGGCGAGGGCACCGCCACGGGCGGCAGGGCGCGCTTCTCCACCTGCTCGACCCGCTCCTCGATGGCCGCTTCGGCCAGCCCGCCCTCGAGCACCTCGATGCCCGACGCCATGACCCGCGCCGGCGCCGGCGCGGGTTCGATGCCCAGGCGGGTGTACAGCGAGCGGTTCGACTGGGCGATGGACACGAGCTCGCGCGCCAACGCGACCCGGTCGGCCTCCTCGACGCCCTCCTGCAGGAGCTTGCCTATTTCGAGCACGCGCGTCCACGAGATGGCGTCCATATCCTCTTTGAGGGATACGATCTTGTCCGCCTCGCGCGCCACGCGCTTTTCCGTTGATTTGCCAAACATGATATGCCGCCTTCAGGTTACCGAGCGCTCATTGTAGCACGTCAGTATATGACTCGCCAGAATACGAGCCCCTGAGCTGGGGCGTTTTCTCCCGCAACCCGGCGATCGCAGGCCTCGAGGACTTCACCTACCCAGTCGGCGTCGCGCTGGCCCTTGCCCACCATCACGAGCGTGCCCACAATGGTGCGAACCATGGAGTGCAGAAACGCGTTGCCCACCACCTTGATGGACATGAGGTTCTCGCCCATCACCGTCTCGGGATGGAACGATATCTCGCGCACGTTGCGATGCGTCGGCTTGCCTTCGGCCGACGCCGCCATGCAGAAGCTCTTGAAGTCGTGCTCGCCCAGGAGATGCTGCGCGCCGGCCTCCATGGCCGTCAGGTCGAGGCCGCCGGGCACGAACCACGAGAAGTCCTTCATGAAGATGGGGCTCGTGGAGTCCACGCACAGATGGTAGTGGTACTCGCGCGCCTGCGCGTCGAAGCGCGCCGAGAAGCCCAGCTTCTTCGGCTCCACTTCGCGCACGGTGACGGCGTCGTGCGTGAGCGCGTTGAGCGAGCGCCGCAGACTGGGCAGCGACCGTCCGGCGATATCGAGGTCGTTCACGTCGAAGCTGACCACCTGGCCGAGGGCGTGCACGCCCGCATCGGTGCGGCCGGCGCACGTCGTTTCGATGTCGCGCCTGAACAGCAGGCGCAGCGCGTCCTCGAGGTCGCCCTGCACGGTGGTCTGCCCCGGCTGGCGGGCGAATCCGCTGAACGGCGCGCCGTTGTACGACAGCGTCAGCGCCAGGGTGTGGTCGCGCACGGGTTTTTCGACAGCGTTCGCGGCTGCCGCTTCGCGCTCGCGCGCGGTGGTGGGTGTGATGGTTTCCGTATTCATAGGCGACATGATAAACGAACCCGGCCCCGCTGCGAAGCGGGGGTCATATCCGCTTGCCAAATTGTTGAATAGGCCACGCACCTTCCCCTTTTTGACGCGGGGTCCGATCTGCGGGCCATCGGGCGCGTACCGCGCCGATTCGCGACGCATGCAGCGTGCGATCGGCGCGGCTCAAGACAACGCCGCGTCCTTACGAAGCCCTCCACACCTGGGAGCCGAAGAGGTCCTGGATCTCCGAGCGCATGACGGGGCTGCGGGAGTCCACCGACACGGGCAGCTCGGCGCGGTACTTGTGGCCGTCGTTCTGCTGCACGAACAGCACCACGCCGTCGCGTCCCGGGTACGACTTCAAGATGCGGTTGAGGCGCAGCGACTTCGACTGGTCGAAGTCGGACATCGGAACCCGCAGCTCGAGGTGCGATGGACGGGCGTCCGCCTCGTTGAGCTCGATGACCTCCACCTCGAACGCCATGATCTGGTTGCCGCGGTCGTTGGCCTCGAACTTGCCCTTCACCTTCACGATGGCGTCTTCCTGAATGGCCTCGGCGTTCTCGTCGTACTTGAAGCAGATGCACTCCACGTGGCCCGTCGTGTCCTCGAGGGTGAACGTGGCCATCTTCGTGCCGCGCTTCGTCAGCTTCGTCACCACGTTCGAGATCATGCCCACGAACACCGCGGACTTGATCTCCTTCGTGCGCTCGGCCAAGTCTCCGATGGAGAACTTCGTCATGCGCGCGATGGTGCCCTCGTACGGGCGCAGCGGGTGGTCCGAGACGTAGATCTTCATGATCTCCTTCTCGAACGACAGCAGCTGGCGCTTCGGCCACTCCACGCCGTCCGGCTCCGGGATCTCCTCCTCGAAGCCCGAATCAGGATCGTCGCCGAACAGGTCGAACATCGACACCTGCCCGCGCTCGCGGTCCTTCTGGCGCTTCGTCGCGCTTTCGAGCAGCGGCGTCTCGTCGACGAAGTACATGAGCTGCTTGCGCGTGTAACCCGTCGAGTCGAACGCCCCGCCCTTGATGAGCGCTTCGAGCGTCTTGCGGTTGTAGCACTTCGCATCGAGGCGGTTCACGAAGTCGTGCAGCGACGTGAACGGGCCGTTGGCCTCGCGCTCCTCGATGATGGCCTCGGCCACGTTCGCGCCGACGCCGCGCACGCCCACGAGGCCGAAGCGCACGCCCTCGTCGGTGGGCGTGAACTCGGCGTTGGACGAGTTGATGTCCGGCGGCAGCACGGGGATGCCCGAGTGGTTGCAGCTGGCGATGTAGCGGATCAGGCGGTCGGTGTTGCCCATGTAGGACGACAGCACGGCGGCCATGAAGTCGTTCGGGTAATGCGCCTTCAGGTACGCCGTGCGCATAACCAGGATGGCGTAGGCGGCCGAGTGCGATTTGTTGAACGCGTACTTCGCGAACTTCTCAGCGTCTTCCCAGATCTGCTTCGCGATCTCGAGCGAGTAGCCGTTCTCCACCGCGCCGTCGTTCCAGTCGGCCTGGAGCTGGCGCATGATGTCGAGCTTCTTCTTGCCCATGGCCTTGCGCAGCTTGTCGGCCTTGCCCGCCGAGAAGCCGCTCATCTCCATGGAGATCTGCATGATCTGCTCTTGGTAGACCATGGTGCCGTAGGTCTCCTCCAAAAGCGGGCGCAGGCGGTCGTCGTAGTAGTGGACGGGCGTCTTGCCCTGCGCCACCTTCACGTAGTCGTCGACCATGCCGGACTCCAACGGGCCCGGGCGGTTGAGGGCGATCGAGGCGACGACGTCGGAGAAGCGCGTCGGGGGGAGCCGTGCGAACAGGCTGACGTACAGCGCGCCCTCCACCTGGAACAGGCCGTCCATGTTGCCGGACTGCATGAGCTTGAAGGCGCCCTCGTCGTCGATGGGGATGTCCTCGGGGATCACCTTCGTGCCGAAGCGCTGCTCGATGTTGCGGCACGCGATGGTGAGCACGTCGAGCGTGCGCAGGCCGAGGAAGTCCATTTTCAGCAGGCCCAGCTCGGGCGTGTAGTGGCCGTCGTACTGGGTGATGATGCCGCCGCCCTTGGTGTCGCGCTTCATGGGCACGTGGTCGCTCATGGGGTCGCGGCAGATGATGGTGGCACACGCGTGCACGCCCTCGCCGCGCACGTGGCCCTCGATGGACAGCGCGGCGTCGATGACGGCCTTCACGTCCTCCTCGGTCTCGTACGCCTTCTTGAGGTCGGGGTTCGTGGCCAGCGCCTTGTCGATGGTGATGCCCAGCTCGTCGCCGATCATCTTCGTGATCTTGTCGCCGGTGCTGTACGGGTAGTCCAGCACGCGCGCGGCGTCGCGCACGGCGTTCTTGGCCTGCAGGGTGCCGAACGTGATGACCTGGGACACGTGGTCCTCGCCGTACACGTCCTTGATGTGGTTGATCACTTCTTCTCGGCGGCCCTGCTCGAAGTCGACGTCGATATCGGGCATCTCCACGCGCTCGGGCGACAGGAAGCGCTCGAACAGCAGGCCGTTCGACAGCGGGTCGAGGGCGGTGATGTCCATGGCGTACGCCACGATGGCGCCTGCGGCCGAGCCACGGCCCGGCCCGACGCCGATACCCTGGCTGCGCGCCCACTCGATGTACTCCTGCACGATGAGGAAGTACGCCGGGAAGCCCTGCTGGATGATGATGCCCATCTCGTAGTCGGCGCGCTCCTGCGCCTCCTGCGGCACCGGGTCGCCGTAGTGCTTGACCAGGCCCTCCTGGACGCGCCTGCGGAAGTAGCTCTCCTCGGTCTCGCCTTCGGGCAGCGGGAAGCGCGGCAGGATGGAGTCGCGCTCGAGCACCACGTTCACCTTCTCGGCCACTTCCACGGTGTTGTCGCAGGCCTCGGGGAAGTCCTTGAGGGCCTCGCGCATCTCCTCCTCGGTCTTCATGTAGAACTGGTCGTTCTCGAAGCGCATGCGGTTGGCGTCGTTGAACGCCGCGCCCGTGCCGATGCACAGCATGTAGTCCTGGGCGCGCGCGTCCTCGCGCGTGAGGTAGTGGAAGTCGTTCGTGGCGATGGTCTTGAGGCCGGCGGCCTTGGCCACGTCGGTCAGCATGTGGTTGAGCTCGGTCTGCGTGAACCCGGCGTCGGTGCGGATGCCCTGGTTCTGCAGCTCGATGTAGAAGTCGCCCGGCTCGAAGCAGCTCGCGAACTTCTTGGCCCACTCCACCGCCTCGTCCACCTGGCGGTTGTCGAGCAGCTTCGGGATGATGCCGGCGATGCACGCCGACGAGCCGATGATGCCCTTGCCGTACTTCTGCAGCATGCTGAACGTGGTGCGCGGCTTGTAGTAGAAGTTGTCGACGTGCGACTCGCTGACGAGCCTCACGAGGTTGTGGTAGCCCTCGTTCGTCTTGGCCAGCAGGAGGAGGTGGTAGAGCTTGGGCTTCGTGTCCTTGCGCAGCTCCTCGTCGGTGGTGAAGTACACCTCGCAGCCGTAGATGGGCTTGACGCGCTTGCCCGTCTCCTCCTCCACCTTGTCGCACATCTCGCACAGCTGCGGCACGCCCGACATCACGCCGTGGTCCGAGATGGCCACCGCGGGCATGTCGAGGTCGGCGGCCCGCTTCACCATGTCGTAGATGTGCGTGTGGCCGTCGAGCAGGGAATATTCGGTGTGGTTGTGCAGGTGGACGAATGCCATATCTTGTGCCTCTTGTCAGTCATGGATGCGCGTCGTTGTGTCGATGACATTCTACCAGCATCGGCGCTTTCGATGATCGAACAAACGATGGTTTTTGCAAGATCGTCACCCGGCACCACTGGAGGTTGAGCGCCGTCCCCATCGCCAGAGCTCCCGATGCTGGAGGGCGGCCCTGCGCAAATAAACGCTACCCGAAAAGATACCGTCTGACGCCCTTCCAAAGCGCACCTTTGAGGAGGGGAACGATACGCTCCTCATCAACAGCCGATGCCGTGCGGTATTCGCTCAAGCGGAAACCATTTTTCAGCACCAGAAAAGACCCGCACCCTGCCGATATCGCTTTTTCTGGACAGCCGTATATGCAGTTGAGGCACATAACGCAGTCGTCCCTAAACCGTGGTAGCCCCTCGACCATGTCAATGTTTTTTCGAGGGCACGTTTGAGCGCACAGACCGCACGAGACGCAGGTGTCGGAAACGGCCAGTTTCTCGCTAAACCGTATCCTGCCCCAATAGCCTTTCTCCCAATCTCCAATTTTCGAAAAAAGCCTATCGGTCAGAGGAGGGTCTATTCGAAGGACGACCCCCTTCGAGATATCGCGAGCAATCTCATCGCATCGCGAGGGAAGCTTTTCAAGCAGCGCTTTAGCTGCCGGTTCAGGAGTGCACACGATAACGTTGCAGGGCATGACGATCATCGATTCGTAGACGACGGCGTACCCTTTTCGCTCAAGCTCCCGACGGATTCCCAAGCGACATGCGCGATTGGGCGCAACGTCACCGCCTCCCGAAACGGGGACAAGCGCAACCTTCTGCTCTTTCGCACCTTCCAGGTGATCGACGTACTCGTATATCGGCAGCGGGGCGTTAAACGTGTACAGCGGATACATGAGGATCAGCACGTCCTCGTCGATCGCAGGCGTACCGCTTATCGGACCCCGCAACTCTTCGACCCG
Organism: Eggerthella guodeyinii; assembly: GCF_009834925.2. Classification (NCBI taxonomy): domain Bacteria; kingdom Bacillati; phylum Actinomycetota; class Coriobacteriia; order Eggerthellales; family Eggerthellaceae; genus Eggerthella; species Eggerthella guodeyinii. The sequence goes on along the minus strand of NZ_CP063310.1, from coordinate 1,289,254 downwards.
CACGCCGATGTCGAGTTTTTCAAGCGAGTCTTTCAGGGCACGGGCGCTTTGGGCAGTGCAGCCCGTTCCCGAAAAGAAGACGATGTTTGCAGAGGCAATCATGGCTTCATTGTAGCAGCTGGCAACGATAAGTCGATTGAGGGGGGGTGCCTGCGCATGCAAGGAAGAAGAGGACACGCCATCAACCGTCTGCCGCCGGATGGCGAACGGCTGCCGCGGACGTGCCGACCTGGCACCGAGAAGGAAGGTCGCCTGCAGACCCCGCTCCAACTACGGGAGGCAACCTCACCCAGCGGCGAGGTGGTCCGCCATGCGGCCGGCGATGAGCGCCAGGTCCTCGGGCGAGCGGGCGCACCCCTCCTCGACCCACTGCTCGAGCATGCTCGACATGCCGCCGGCCATGAACCGGTAGCCGTACTCCAAGCCCGTGCCCTTCCCCGCATCGCCCAGCATGTCGGCGCGGAACCCCGGCCAGAAGCAGCGCGACACGAGGTGCATGAGGTCGTTGCGCTCGAGGAGGGCGAGCAGCCCGGCGCGCTCGCGCCAGAACGAGAAGAACGCCTGCGCGAGATCGGAAAAGCTCCTTCCCTCGTCCAGCGCGTCCATCGCGCGCGCGGAGAACTCGGCGCCGAGGCCGCGCATGAGCCCCTCCATAACGGCGTCGACCGAATCGAAGTGCCGGTAGAACGTGCGCCGCGAGTACCCCGAGCGCGCCGCGAGCATGGTCACCGTGACCTGCCGGTACGGCACCTCGCCCAGCAGCTCGACCAAGGCCGCCGTCATCTCGGCCCGCGACCGGGCCTTCTGTGGGTTTTCCGTCGACACGGGCGTCACACCTTCCCTCGCATTGCGGCACTTGGGCCGGATTCGTTGACCGAGAACAGCCCCGTCACTATAGTCCGAAGCCGGAAAGGTTACAAGTGTGACATCGAAAGGAAGATGCGACGTGAAGGCAATCGTGTACACGAAGTTCGGGGAACCCGAGGTGCTGCAGGAGCAGGAGGTGGCGCGCCCCGTCCCCGGCGACGGGCAGGTGCTCGTCGAGGTTCGGGCGTCATCCCTCAACGTGACCGAGACCAAGCAGTTCGCGCAGCAGATCGAGCAGGGAACGCTCTCCCCCGTCATGAAGGCGATGGGGAAGTTCGCCCTCGGCATCGTCGGCGAGGTCCCGGGCAACGACGTCGCGGGCGTGGTGGTGGAGGTCGGCGCCGGCGCGACCCGGTTCAAGAAGGGCGACGAGGTGTTCGGCTTTCCCGTCCGCGACCGCGGGGCCTGGGCGGAATACGTGTGCGCCGACGAGGGGATGCTGGAGCTCAAGCCCGCGGGCGCGTCCTTCGAGGAGGCGGCCTGCTTGCCCGTCGCCGGAAGCGTCGCGCTGGCGGCCGTCAGGAAGGCGGGCGTGCGCGCGGGGCAGAGCGTGCTGGTGCACGGGGCCTCGGGAGGCGTCGGGCACCTCGCGCTGCAGATAGCGAAGGCTCACGGGGCGTCCGTCACGGCGGTCTGCGGCACCCGCAACGTCGAGTTGGCCTACGAGCTGGGCGCCGACCGGGTCGTCGACTACCGCAAGGACGACGTCGCCCAGGCGGGCGACGGGTACGACGCCGTGATCGCCGTGAACGGCTACTGCCCCCTGCCGACGATCAAGGGCCTCCTCGTCGACGGAGGCACCTCCGTGTTCGTCGGCGGAGAAGGGCGCGCCATCGTGGACGGCCTGCTGGGGCCGATCCTCTCGATCGGGAGCGGAAGGCGCCTGACCTCGGTCGTCTACGCGTCGATCAGGGGGCAGGGACTGGACTGGCTGGCGAGGACGCTGGACGGCGGGCAGGTGCGCCCCGTGCTCGACGGCGTCTTCCCCCTGGGCGAGGCCCCGCAGGCCATCAGGAAGGTCGTCGCCGAGCACGCGCGCGGCAAGACGGCCCTCGTCGCGGCCTTCGGCGCCTAGGAGACGCCCGCGAGCACGCCGCCGTACATGCGGTAGCCGACCAGCTTCGACTCGCAGTAGACGCTCTCGATGTTGAGCGCCTGCTTCGCGCGGTCGATGAGGCCCTTGACGGCCTGCTCGTCACCGTGGGTGCTGTCGAAGACGAGCGTGTCGTTCTGGACGACCGTGCCGTCCTCGAGCGCGTAGCCGCCTTCGGCCTCGTACACGGTGTAGCCCGAGCCCGCCTCCACGAACAGCGGCACGAGGAGGTCCTTCGCCTCGGCCATGGTCAGCTCCTGCGCGCCCGTGTCCTTGTCGGTGAGGCCGAAGTACAGGCAGTACACCACTTCCTGCCGATCAGTCACCCCGTTGACGAGCGACGGCGCCTCCGCCGCGCCCTCGGCGGCGCAGCCCGCGCACAGCGCGCCGGCCAGCGCCGCGCCGCACAGGCACGCGCCCAGCTTCTTCCACGATCTCCGCTCCATGCGAGCCCCCTTCTTCTCAAGCTCGCACCATTGTAGGCCGCATCCGGCCCTCGACGCGCCCCGCCCCGCCGCCGAAATCGCGCGCAAACCGCCCGATTTCGCACGGGAAACGCCGCCCACGCTGAAACGGCTTTGCCGCGCGCCTAGGCAGCCCGGCGCTCCGCCTCCTGCGGCCGATCGTCCGCGAACGGGCCGCGGCAGGGGACCTCGACCCGACGGAGCATGCGCACGGCGGACACGAGCACGGGCACGTACAACACGAGGAACACCAGGTACACGACGACCGACGCGAGCCCCGCAGTCGGATCGGCGTTCACGTACTGCGTCGAAACGGTGCCGGCGAACAGGGCCTCGGCCACCATGGCGAACAGGTCGTTCAAGCCGTGCACGAGCACGACGGTCCAGATGTTCCGCGTCTTGACGAACACCGCGGCCATCAGCAGCCCCACGATGCCGGTCTGCAGGGTTTTGAGCACCGCCTGAGCGAGGCCCAGGGCATCGCTCACCTGGCCGCCGATGACGAACGGCATGACGTGCACGACGCCGAACAGCAGCGACGAGACGACGGCAGCGCCCAGGACGCCGGCACGCGTGCGCCCCATGCGCGCGAGCAGGGCGCCCAGCACGATGCCGCGGAACAGCCCCTCCTCGAACATGCCGACGAAAAAGCAGAGCACGAACGCCGACGCGAGCTGCCAGGGCCAATTCGGAACCAACGGGCTCCCGCTTGCCAAGGCGGTCGCCACAGCCAACGCGCCGGCGGCCAGCGCCAGCGCCAGCAGGTATGCCGACTTCCGAAACGCGAAGGCCATGCCCTCGGACGAGGGCTCGATGGCGCCGAGACCGGCGACGATGCCCAACACGGCGAACATGACGACGGACAACCCGACCCGTACGGGCACCATGCCCGCCAAGGTCGCGTCGGAGGGCACGAGCCAGATGCCCGCCAACCCTGCGACGAGGGCGAGCACGGCCACGAGCAGCGGATGCGATCTCATATAGGCGCGAATCGGAGCCATAAGCGTCCTTTCGGAACGACGGAGAGCAACGGCTTTTGACATGAGCAAAGTATACTCGCGCAGCCGAACGATTCCCTGTCGGCACGGGAGCGCGTCGTCAACGTCCTGCGTCGCCGGCCCCGACGACGACCCCGCGAAGGCGGCCCGCCCTGCAGAAGCGGCGTTTCGCGATTGACGCGAGCAACGCGAATGATTACGCTCTTGCACGGGGTTACCAAGCGTTGGGAATGAAGGATCATGGACGAACCGGAACGCAGCGACAAATCGTTCCTCGGCACCGAGCCGCTGGGGCGGCTCATGGTGCGCCTCGCCGTGCCCACCATCGTGGCGCAGGTCATCAACCTGCTGTACAACATCGTCGACCGCGTCTTCATCGGGCATATCGCGGGCGTGGGGACCGACGCGCTCACCGGCGTGGGCGTGGCCTTTCCGCTCATCATGCTGGTCAGCGCGTTCTCGGCCTTCGCGGGCGCGGGCGGCGCACCGCTGGCGTCCATCGCGCTCGGCCGCAGGGACGTGCAGCACGCGGAGCGCATCCTGCAGAACACCGTCGTGCTGCTGGCCCTGTTCGCCGTGGCGCTGCTCGTCGTCATCTACCCGCTGCGCGACCCGTTGCTGCTCATGTTCGGCGCGAGCGAGGCCACGCTTCCCTACGCCTCGTCCTACCTGGGCATCTACCTGACCGGCACGTTCTTCGTGATGGCGTACCTAGGCCTCAACCCCTTCGTGCTGGCGCAGGGCAACTCCAAGCGCGCGCTCGTGGCCATGGCGTCGGGCGCCGTGCTCAACATCGTGCTGGACCCGGTGTTCATCTTCGTGCTGGGCTGGGGCGTGCAGGGCGCGGCCGCGGCCAGCGTCATCGCCCAGGGCGTGAGCGCCGTCGTCACCGTGGCGTACTTCCGCAGCGCCGGCAGCGCCCTGCGCCTGAGCGCGCGGCTGGCGCGCCCGAGCGCCGCCATCGTGAAGAAGATCCTCGCGCTCGGCGGCGCGCCGTTCTTCATGCAGGCCACCGAGAGCCTCATCATCATCGTGCTCAACTCCACGCTGCAAGCCTACGGCGGCGATCTGCACGTGGCTGCCCTCACCATCCTGCAAAGCATGATGCAGCTGCTGTTCGTCCCCGTCCAGGGGCTCACGCAGGGCGTGCAGCCCATCATCAGCTACAGCTACGGGGCGCAGCTGTTCGACCGCGTGAAACGCGCCTGCAAGCGGCTGATCGGGGCGTCGTTCGCCTTCGAGGGCACCTGCGCGCTGCTCGTCATCCTGTTCCCCGCCGCGGTGGCGGGCGTCTTCACGAGCGACGCCCGGCTCGTGGGGCTCGTGGGCGACGTGGCGCCCGTCTTCTTCGCGGGCATGACGCTGTTCGGCATCCAGATGGCCGTCCAGTCCATCTTCATGGGGCTGGGGCAGAGCGTGCTCGCCCTCGTCGTGGCGTGCGTCCGCAAGATCGTGCTGCTCGTCCCGCTCGCGCTCGTGCTGCCGCATTTCCTGGGCGCCATGGGCGTCTACCTGGCCGAGCCCGTCTCCGACGTGCTGTCCGTCACGCTGTGCGCCACCCTGCTGCTGCTCAACTTCAAGAGGCTGCTCAGCGCGTCCGCACTCGAGCAGGTCGGCTGAAGCGCGGCGCGCTAGCAGCGGCCGAACAGCTTGCCGAGGCCGCGATGCGGCTTCTCGGCCTTCCGCGCGTCGTCGCGGTCCGCCGCCAGCTCGTGCACGTCCACCTCACCCGAGGCGATGCGCAGCAGCAGCTTCGCGTCGCTCATCGAGTCCGATTCGCGCCGAGGTTCCGATCGCTTCGCCATACGCGGCACCGCCTTCCAACGAGAGCTTGTACTTGTTCGACACGAGGCGGTACCCGTCGCTCTCCGCCATGCGCTGCATTGAGGGGTTGTGGCTTTCGAGGTACAGCGCGTCCACGTTGAGCAGCGTCGCCAGCGACATCCAGATATCGAGCATCTGGCCCATGTAGCCGTGCCCCCGATGCGCGGCCGGCGTGTAGCAGCTCACGATGGTGGCGCTGCGCTCGCCCGCGCCGCACGCCTCGCCCGCCGAGCCGAGCGTGGGCAGCCGGTCGTTCATCTCGAGGCCCGACACCGACGCCACCTCGGCGCGGTCCTCGATGATGCCGAACAGGATGCGCGTGCCGAGGTTCCGCTCGAGGTACGCCTCCGTGGCCCGCCGGAACGCCCCGGCGTCGAAGGAGGGGTCCATGCCCCAGTACTCGAGCGACTGGGCGCACCGCAGATCGCTGATCAGGCCGATGTCCTCGCGGCGCGCGAAGCGAAACGACGAGTTGATCCGGCGCGCCTCCTGCAGCTGGCGGCACGTGCCCGCGCACGCCAGCTCCATCGGGCGGGCGAGCGCCGCATCGACGACGGCCGTCATGCCTGGCCGCCCTCGTCGCCGCACCCTCGACGCCCGCGGCGGTCGCGTCCGCGCGGGCCGAACGCGCCGCCGAGCCCGAACGGGAAGTCCTGCGGGCCGCCGCGCCCCGCGGGGCCGTCGGCGTTGCCGCGCATGAAGGAGAGCACCTCGTCGCGATGGCGGCGCGCCCGTTCGAGCGACTCGCGGCCGTCCTCGCCCATCGACTCCTCGAGCGCGGCGATCAGCCGATCGAGGTAGGCGGCCATCTGCTCCTGCTCCTCGTCGGTGAGGCACGAGAACACCCCCGTCGGCGCGGCCTCCACCTGGTCGGCGTCGCGCCCTTTCTGGGTCAGCGTGACGAGCATGACGCGCTTGTCCTCCTCGGAGGGGTGGCGCTCCACGTAGCCGCCCTTCTCCAGCTTCGCCAGCATCTCGTTGAGCGACGAGACGCGGATGCCCAGCACGTGCGACAGGTCCTTCGTGCTGATATCGTCCTTGAGCTTGAGCATCGCGAGGATCCTGCCCTGCCCGCAGGAGGGGTCCACCACGGGGCCGGCCTCCGCGCGGACGCGGTGGCGCTGGCGTTGCAGCAGCCATTGCACCACCGTGAGCTTTTCGTACAGTTCCATGCTTCTATTCATAGCGTGCGTCCTTTCTCTGCGCGCCGTTAGTTCAACCGGTACCGTTTGAAAGATAAACCGGTACCGGCAGAAAGTCAACACCCTTTCAACAGGTACCGGTTGAAACACGCGGTCCCCACAAGCGCCTCCCCCCTACGTCCCGGCCGCCCCTTCCTACCGCACGGCAACGTTTCGCCCGCCGCTTCCTGACGCCCGAGACCGTTTTCTCACGTCTCGCCTACACCCTCCCAACGCGCCGTTTGCAGGAAAACGATTCGATGAGGGGGCGAATTATACTGCACGGCACCTACCCGCACGTACGCAAGGACACTCTATGAACATGACCACCCGATCCCATCCGGCGGCGCACGCCCGACGACTGCTCGTCGCGCTCGTCATCGCGCTGTCGGCCCTGGCCCTCGTGCTGCTGGCTCCTCCCCCCGCCCACGCGGAGGGATCGAAAGAGCTGGTCGCGCACGGCGGCTACCGTCCCTACACCGAACGATACAACGCCTCGACCGCCGGCGAGAGCCGGCTCACCGAGCTGTACGTGTACGTGAAGGAAGGGGAAACCGTCTCGTTCGGCACGAGCGTCAAAGACGCCGTGGCCCGGTTCACCAACGAGAAGATGGGCACGGATCTCTCCGACGCCGAACTGGCCGCGCTCAACCAGTGCGACATCGTCGTCTGCGACCCCGACTGGGTGCAGGAGCAGAAGGACAGCGCCGGCACCGGCAACTCGCACGCCTACCCCTACTTCCAAGGCGCGCGCGACACGCGCGTCACCACCTACGACGTGAACGGCGCCGCCACCGCCGACAGCGGGACCGCCGGCTACATCGGCAGCGTCGCGCGCGAGACGGGCGGCCCCACCGGCCCCGACGGCGACGGCTACGCGCCCCTCACGTTCACCGCGCAGAAGAGCGGCGTCTACCTGTTCAAGTTCTACTCGCAGTCGCTGTCCAGCCGCAACCCGCAGCCCTACCTCACCACCGACGACCGGGCCTTCACGTCGGCCGCGCAGGCCGGCGGCAGCGTCGCGGCCTGGGACATCACCGTGTCGAACGGCGACGGCGCGCAGAACGGCCGCGTGTTCACGCAGAAGCTGTTCCTCAACATGGGCAACAACTTCGACAAGGCGGGCATCCTCAAGTCGCACATGTTCGCCGTCACCGACGACAACTACCACTACGAGATCGACTTCAACGGCATGGACCCGTTCGGCTTCGTGTTCTTCGCCAACAACCGCGGCCTGCTCGACGGCTCGCTCGACGACCGCGCGGCCACGCGCTCGCTGTACCACTCGGTGCGCTCGCAGAACAACGCGCTGTCCGACCTGGCCGAGCACGGCGTCATCCTCAACAACGCGCCCACGAACGACCTCGACCGCACCTACAAGCTGTTCTTCAACAACCCCACCGACCCCGAGGTGCTGGCCGCGCTCGGTATCGCCACGCCCGACGGCGAGAACGCCATCAGCAACTTCACGTTCACCGGCAACCCCAGCCCCAACCCCGCCGCGCCCGAGCTCAAGGCGAACGAGGGCTTCGTGGGCGAGGGCGGCACGTTCTCGTTCGACGTGGGCGACGTGGCGGCCACCTCGTACGAGATCACGCTGAGCTTCGGCGACAACAACACCGTGACGCTGTCGAACACGCTCGTGAAGAACGGCACGAACACCATCGCCTGGGACGGCCTCGACGCGAACGGCGTCAAGGTGCCCGCCGGCACGTACGACCTGAACAACGTCGCCATCAAGCTGAAGGGCGGCGAGGTGCACTTCCCGCTGCTCGACGTGGAGAACAACTACGACGGCGTGAAGATCCACCGCCTGGGAGCCGACGGCACGCCCGTGGACTCCACCGTGTACTACAACAACAGCTCCTCGAACGCCGGCGACGTCACGCCGCCGTGGAGCATGTCGAACTGGGCCGTGGCCGACACGCAGGACCACAGCGTGACGGGCGTGGACACGTCCTCCCAGGGCGCGATGGCCTATCAGAACCGCGCGGGCGACCAGACGGCGCTCGACATCTGGGCCTACCACGACACCCCCATCGTGCTGCAGAACTTCCAGTTCAAGCTCATGGACGTGCCCACGAAGCTCACCGTGCACAAGACGTGGGACCACGGCGCGAACCATGCCGCCCCGCTGCCCTCCTCCATCGACGTGGAGCTCTTGGCCGACGGCACGGTCATCGACACGCAGACGCTCACCGCGCCGACGGTCGGCGGCGAAGACGGCGGTACCTACACCTGGACCGGCCTCGACCCGAACAAGAGCTACACCGTCCGCGAGGCCAACGTGCCCGAGGGCTACCAACCCTCCGAGGCCATCGCCGGCGACAACGACGAAGGCTGGTCCATCGAGCTGACGAACACCTACACCGGCAACGTGACCACCGTCGAGGTGGAGAAGCAGTGGAGCGGCACGCAGCCCCCCGCCGAGCTCCCCATCTCCGTCGTCGGGCGCGACGCCGCCGACAACGTGCAGTTCCGCCAGGACTTCGTGCTGAACGCCGGCAACAACTGGAAGGCCACCATCGACAACCTCACGCCCGACCAGCAGGCGCTGTGGTTCTCCATCGAGGAGACGCTGCCCGACGGCTACCGCCAGATCGGCGACGCGAACAAGCTCACGCCGAACGGCGACGGCACGTCCACCCTCTCGTTCACCATCACGAACCAGAAGGTGATCGACCTCACCGTCACGAAGGCGTGGGACGATGACGACAACAGCCAGGGCATCCGCCCGACCACCGTGGAGATGCAGCTGCTCAAGGACGGCCAGCCCTTCGGCGACCCGGTGATCCTCAGCGAGGAGAACAACTGGTCCTACACGTGGAAGGACCTCGTCGACGACGGTTCCTATTCCGCGTTCAAGGTGTACGAATCGTCCGACCTGGGCGAGTACACCTCCTCGGCCGACTCCCCCGACAACGCGGCCGACTTCACCGACGGCATGGCGACCGTCACGAACACCCTGCCGCCCACCATGTCGTTCACGGCGATGAAGCTGTGGGTGGGCACCCCGCTCGGAAGCACGCCCGCCAGCATCGACGTGCAGCTGTACCAGAACGGCGAACCCTACGGCGACCCCGTCGCCCTGAACGGCACCGGCGGCTGGCAGCACACCTGGTTCGGCCTGCCCACGACCGACGCCAACGGCGACGAGGTAACGTACTACGCGCTCGAGACCGCCGTGCCGCCCGACTACGAGGCGAACATCACGAACAACGAGCACGAAGCGGTCATCACGAACACCTACACGGGCGGCGTGGCCTCCATCGTCGTGCAGAAGGAGTGGACGGGCACGCAGACGCCGGCCAGCATCGACGTGCGCGTAACCGGCACGAACGCTGCCGGCCAGCAGCAGTACGACTCGGGCGCGGTGACCCTCACCGCCGAGGGCGGCTGGCGTGCCGAGCTGCCCATCGCCGTCGGCATGCGCACCCTGACCTTCGACGTGTCCGAAGTCGTGCCCGAGGGCTACCGCCAGCTCGACTCGACGAGCAGCCTGTCCGAGGACGGCAAGACCCTCACGTTCACCCTCACGAACGAGAAGCTCATGGATCTCAAGGTGACGAAGGCCTGGGTCGACGGGGGCGACGCGTCGGGACAGCGCCCGGCAAGCGTGCAGATGCAGCTGCTCAAGGACGGCGCGCCCTTCGGCGACCTGGTCACCGTGGGCCCCGACACGAACTGGTCGTACCAGTGGAACGGCCTGGCCGACGACGGCAGCGTCTACACCGTGTACGAGACCACCGACCTGCCCGGCTACACCTCGGATGCGTCGTCCGCCGGCAGCGCCGTGGGCTTCGAGAACGGCGAGGCCGTGATCACGAACGCCCTGATACCCACCACCTCGTTCACCGTCGCGAAGGAGTGGGTCAACGATTCCGACACCCCGCTGCCCGGCAGCGTGGACGTGCAGCTGTACCAGAACGGCGAGGCCTACGGCAGCGCCGTCACCCTCACCGAGGCCGGCGGCTGGCGCCACACCTGGACGGGCCTGCCCTCCCAGGGCATGACCTACACGGTCGACGAGGTGACCATGCCGCCGCAGTACACCTCCACCACCATGACCGACGAGAACGGCGCCACCATCACGAACACGTACACGGGCGGCGTGGCGCACGTGCTGGTGAAGAAGGACTGGCTCGGCGGGCAGGCGCCCGCAAGCCTCGACGTGCGCGTGACCGGCACGAACGCCGACGGCGAGCAGAAGTACGACTCGGGCACGGTGACGCTCTCCCCCGACAACGGCTGGAGCGCCGACCTGCCCATCGACGTGGGGATGCGCAACCTCTCGTTCGAGCTGTCCGAAGTGCTGCCCGACGGCTACCGGCAGATCGGCACGAGCACCACGCTGTCCGACGACGGCACCGTGCTCACGTTCTCGCTGCAGAACCAGAAGGTGACCAGCCTGACCGCCACCAAGGCGTGGGAGGACAACGACAACAGCCGCGGCTCCCGCCCGTCCAGCGTCAGCTTCCAGCTGCTCAAGGACGGCGTGCCCTACGGCCCGCACGTCATCGTCGACGCGAGCGGCGCCTGGTCGCACACCTGGACCGACCTGCCCGACGACGGGTCGGTGTACACGGTGTACGAGCCCGACGCCCTGCCGAAGTACGACTCCGACGCGCCCTCCATCGACGACGCAATCGGGTTCCCGGGCGGCAGCGCCACCATCACCAACCGCATCGTCGTGCCCACCACCTCGTTCTCGGTCGAGAAGACGTGGGTGAACGACTCCGACACCCCGCTGCCCGGCAGCGTGGAAGTGCAGCTGTTCCAGAACGGCCGCGCCTGGGGCGACCCGGTCACGTTGACCGAGGCCGACGGGTGGCGCCACACCTGGACCGACCTGCCCGACGACGACACGACCTACACCGCCGAGGAGGTTGCCGTGCCTCCCGGATACGCCTCGTCCGTCACCACCGAGGACGGCGTGAGCACCATCACGAACACGTACACCGGCGGCGTGGCGCACATCGTGGTGAAGAAGGCCTGGACCGGCACCGCGACGCTCCCGACAAGCCTCGACGTGCGCGTGACCGGCACCGACAAGGACGGCCAGCAGCGCTACGACTCGGGCACGGTGACCCTCACCGCCGAAGGCGGCTGGCAGACCGAGCTGCCCATCGACGTGGGGATGCGCAACCTCGCGTTCACGGCCACCGAGACGGTGCCCGAAGGCTTCGAGCTGGTCAGCACCGAGAGCGCGCTGTCGGAAGACGGCACGACGCTCACCCTGACGTTGACCAACAAAGCCGACGAGCCGCCCGTCGAGCCGCCCGTCACCCCGGTCGAGCCGAACCCGCCCACCACGCCGGGCACCCCGCAGACGCCCGGCACGCCCGCGACGCCGGGCACGCCCGCCACGCCCACGAGCATCGGCGGCTCCCCCGTCGCCACCGGCGACGCGCTGGGCGGCGCGCTGGCGGCCCTGACCGCGCTCGCGGCCGCCGCAGCCGGCACGCTGGCGGTAACCGTCCGCCGCCGCAAGGCGCGCCGCAACTAGCGCGCCCCGCCCCAGCGCACGAGCACGCAAGAGCCCCGGCGATTCGCCGGGGCTCTTCGTTCTTCCCCGATCCGGCAACCCGCCGCCCCGCACGAAGCCGACAAGAAGCCGCCGTCGGGGATGGGGCTCACGCCTTCGTCTCCAACAGGCCGATCAGCTCCTCCTTGTTGGACGTTCCCGTCTTCTGGTAGATGTGCGTCACGTGGGTCTTTATGGTGCTGCGCGAGATGTGCAGGAGCTCCGCGATGTACGACGAGTTGTGGCCCGTCGCCCAGAACCCCAAGATCTCCGTCTCGCGCGGCGTGAGACCGCAGGCTTCCGCCACGTGCAGGACCTTGCGCCCCATCGGCGTCTCCTCCGCGCCGTCGAGCGCCTCTACGCTCAGCACGAGCAGCCCGTTGAGGCCGACCAGCAGAAGCGACGCCGCGATGAGGGCGCACAGCACCAGCTGGCCGGCGAGGGCCGCGCCGAAGGGCCACACTTCCGCCGTCACCTGGCCCGCGAACTGGCCCACCTGGTTGGCCGCCCACAGCGACGCGACGAGGGCGACCGAGGGCAGCCTGCGGCTGCGCGAGCGCTCGACCATCGCAAGCCACGCCACGAAGAACGCGAGGTTGCCGGCGCAGGCCGACAGGAACACCGCGGCATCCATGAGCAGTCCCGACGAGCCGTTGGACAGCGCCACGGACAGCGCGCTCACGGCGATGGCGGCGGAGAACACCTTCACCACGTCGATACTGCGCACGAAGTGGACGACGCACAGGACGACGACGCACGAGCCGGACAGGTTCAACGCCAGATGCACCCACGAGGCGGAGGGGGCCACGAGCGTCTGCCGCGCGGCGACGGCGCCCAGAAGCCCGAACCCGAACGAGACGAGGCACACGATGGTCATGAGCCGCGGCGAGCAATCGCGCACGATGCCGGCGCACAGGCTGCGCACGGTGACGATCCGCTCGTTCGTCGTGAAGAAGCGCGCCCCGCGGTGCGGACGCAGCGTGAGCAGGCCGGCGAACGGCAACGCGATGCTGCATGCCGCTTGGGCAACCGAAGGCATGATGCTGATCAGGCAGAACAGCGCCGTTCCGACCATGCCCGTCACGGCGAAGCCCAGCGTTGCCGAGCGCGCGCCCTGCGTGGCGAAGTACTCCTGCCAGGCCAGCGACAGCCAGACCGCGCAGGCGGCCAGGCATGCGTCGCCAACCCACACGAGCGGCGGCGGGAAGAACGCGCGGAACGCCTGGTGGGTGAGCGCGGCGCCGAGCGCGCCCAGGCAGGCGAAGGCGATGCCCAGATCGCGGCGACGGGACAGCGGGCGGATGACGGGGGCGAGCAGCACCGCGGCCACGATGAACAGGATCAGCGCCAGCGAGAAGAACGCCAGCTCCCAGAATTGCTGCGGCGAGGACGCCTCCGCGCTCAAGAACCGGCCCGAGCCGATGACGAGCACCCAGCACTGCACGAACGCGTATCCCGCGAAGCGGGAAAACGGCTTCGGCAGGCTCTCGCGAAACGATATGCTCGTCGGCGCGTTCACGTGATCCGGCAGCTCCCCTGTCCCCGCCTCCCCCGACGCGGTCCTCGCCTCCTCGATGCCCATGATTATACCCCAGTATCCCTTCTTCCGTCGCACATCCCCGCGCCGCGCCGTCACCGATCGCCCCGAACGTCGGAAGGCCCGGCGATCCTCGCGGATTCCCGGGCCTTCGTCGCACCCGGGGCCGCGCACGCGGCCCCGGCAGGAGGGGGCTACACGATCTCGCCGGCAGCGATGCGCTCTCCCAGCAGGCACCCTTCGGTCAGGCAGAACCCCAGGCTCATGCCCGAAAGCGGCGTCGCGTACTGCACGATGAAGCGGTTGCCGGCGTTGTTGCCGGCCGCGAACAGCCCGGGGATGGGGTTGAGCGTGCTGTCCAGCACGTGGTGCTGGTCGTCCACGTCCAAGCCGGTGGTCTGGGTGATGCCGGGCGCGAGCGTGGCGTTGTCGGACACGATGGCGTAGAACGGGCCGGTGGAGCACTTGTTGGCGGCGAGGATGCGCGGATCTTTCCCGAAATCCTCGTCGAGCCCCGCTTCGGCGAAGCCCTGGTAGCGCTTGATCTCCTCGAGGGCCGCAGCCTGCTGCTCTTCGTCCCACACGCCCACGATCTTCACGAGCTGTTCGATGGTGTCGGCGCAATAGGTCTTGCTGCTCGCAACGCCGGCCTCGCTGCCGCCGCCAGACTGGGGCTCGTCGCTGGGCTGGTAGGAGGCCATGAGGTCGATGGTGGCCTGCCAGTCCTTGGCGTGGCGATAGTCGACGGCGCCATGGCACGGAGGCATGGCGTACACCAGATCCTGCCAGTTCGCATCCTGGACGACCACGACCGCCCCGCGCGGCTGGCGCGGGATCAGGTAGGCCGCGCCCTCGGTTCCGCCCGCGCACTCGTCGCAGAACCGGCGGCCGTTCTGGTTCAGCGTGAGCGAGCCCGGGCCCCACGGGCAGTTCGCGCCGCCCATGCCCGTGTTCATGCCCGCGTGCGGCCCCACCTCGATGTGCCCGCCGGCCCACACGCCCATGGAGATGGCCGAGCCGTCGCGGTCGAGCATCATCGGCGTGCACACGGCCAGCTCGATATCGCCCATGCTCTCCGCCAGATGGCGGTACTCGTCGTTGATATCGCGCAGCATGTCCACGTTGCCCGCGAAATCGCCGCCGGTGAGCACGACGCCCTTCGTTCCGGTATAGCGCTTGTACGCACCGTCGGCGAGGCTCTTGACGACGACCGACGTCACCCGGCCCGCGTCGTCCTTCTCGAGGTACTCGGCGTGATGCTCGAACGCCCAGACGGCTCCGTCGGCCTGGGACTCGCGGCATTGCTGGGCCATGATGTCGGCCCACGCCCACGACGTGGTGGGCATATCGGGGTTGCGGAAGATGACCGTGCCGGTGAAGTACCGGTAGCCGGAGGGATCGATCACCATCGACTCGTCGGGAGGGCACGATCCCACATGGGCGTTCTGCGCCATCCACTCGGGCCCCATCTCCTCGATCACCTCGTCGAGCAAACGACCCGAATGGTCTGCGTAATCGCCGATGAGACGCTGGTTGCTGCGCCCCGCGTTGCGTCGGAACACCTCTTGCATGAACTCGGTCTTGTCAACCTGTTGGGCGCCGTTGTCGATGGCCCACTGGCAGTTCACCGTGCCCACCTCGCCGCCGCAGTAGATATGGTTGTCCTCCGGCTGGCTTTCGATGACCGCCACGCTCAAGCCGTTGCGCGCGGCGGAACGGGCCGTCCACGTACCGGACTGCCCGCCGCCCACGATCACCAGGTCGTAGGTGCCCGCATCCTCGATCTCTCCCTCGTCCACCGGTTCCGGAGCGGTGCGCCACGCGGCACCCGCCTCGGACTGCCACCGGTTCGCGGCGGACGCCGAGGTCCCCGACGACGCCTCGGCCGCCTCCGAGCGCTGCTGCGGCGAGCATCCCGCCAGCCCCATGACCGCGGCGCTCGCCGCCGCGACGGTGGCGCCGCCCAAAAACGATCGCCTCGATATGCCCGTCCTGCTCGAACCCTTCCCCATCGGCTCTTCCGCCGCATTGCGTTCCTTGCCCATTGCTCCTCCTCCTTCGATGTCAGCCGCCTGCGCCGGGCAGTCCCGGCGCAGGCGGCATCCGAATCAGCTGCACCGAGCACTCTGGACGCCCACCCGGCCGGCGGCATCCTCGCGATGGGAGGATAGTTCTCGGGAAGGAAATCTCCCCCTTTTGGTCTACGGGGTCTGATCAGGAATAACATCGGTTCTTGGAAAAGCGCGCAAAAAAAGCCCCGGTGGATCACCGGGGCTTTTTCATGAACAGCGGCGTACGGCCGTCGCGTTGCCGGCGGCTGCAAGCCGCATCTCGTCGAGCGCGTTCGAGCCTTACGCCGCCTGGGCGGCCTTCAGCTGAACGTTGCACCACGCCTTGTCGGCAGCGAGCGTCGTCTTGCGGGCTTCCTCCTCGGAAATCCCGGCAAGCTTCTCCTCGATGGCGGCCAGCTGCTCGCGCACCTGCTCGACATCGATCGCGGACACCGGCAGGGCGCGGTCGGCCAGGATGATGACCTTGTCGTCCGTCACCTCGACGTAGCCGCCCTGCAGGGCGTAGCGCGCCACATCTCCGTCAGCGGTCGCCTTCACGCGCGCCTCGCCATCGGCAAGCACGGACACGAGCGGCGCATGGCCCTTCAGGAAGCCCATCTCGCCTTCGACGCCGGGCACGACGACGAGCTCGGCCTCTTCCGAGACCAGCTTCGCCACCGGCGTCACGATGTCGCACATGAACCCAGCCATTATGAAGCCTTCTTCATCTCTTCATACGCAGCGTAGACGTCCTCGATGGAGCCCTTCATGCGGAAGCACTGCTCGGGGATCTCGTCGCACTCGCCGTCGAGAATGGCGGCGAAGGAGCGGATCGTGTCCTCAAGCTTGACGTACTTGCCCGGCAGGCCCGTGAACTGCTCGGCCACGTGGAAGCATTGGCCGAAGAACTGCTGCGCCTTGCGGGCACGGTTCACGATCTTCTTCTGGTCCTCGGACAGTTCGTCCATGCCGAGGATGGCGATGATGTCCTGCAGGTCCTTGTAGTTCTGCAGCAGCTCCTGGATGCCCACGGCCACGCGATAGTGCTCGTCGCCGACGATCTGCGGGTCGAGCGCGCGGGAGGTGGACTCCAGCGGGTCGACGGCCGGGTAGATGCCCAGCTCGGAGATCGAACGGGACAGAACCGTCTTCGCGTCGAGGTGCGTGAACGTCGTGGCCGGCGCGGGGTCGGTCAAGTCGTCGGCGGGCACGTACACGGCCTGCACCGACGTGATGGAGCCGGTGGTCGTCGACGTGATGCGCTCCTGCAGGTCGCCCATCTCGGTGGCCAGCGTCGGCTGGTAACCCACGGCAGACGGCATACGGCCGAGCAGAGCGGACACCTCGGAGCCGGCCTGCGTGAAGCGGAAGATGTTGTCCACGAACAGCAGCACGTCCTGGCCCTGATCGCGGAAGTACTCCGCCTCGGTGAGGCCCGCCAGGCCGACGCGCAGACGCGCTCCCGGAGGCTCGTTCATCTGACCGTACACGAGGCAGGTCTTGTTGATAACGCCCGAGTCGCTCATCTCGAGGTAGAGGTCGGTACCCTCGCGGGTACGCTCGCCCACGCCCGTGAACACCGACGTGCCGCCGTGCTCCTGGGCCAGGTTGTTGATGAGCTCCTGGATGATAACGGTCTTGCCCACGCCGGCGCCGCCGAACAGGCCCGTCTTGCCGCCCTTGACGAAGGGTTCGACGAGGTCGATGGCCTTGATGCCGGTCTCGAAGATCTCGGTCGTCGTGGACAGCTCGTCGTAGTCCGGGGCCGGTCGGTGGATGGGCATGTAGCCCTGCACCTCGGGCATCGGCTTCTCATCGATGGGCTCGCCGATGACGTTCCAGATGCGGCCCAGGGTCTCGGGACCCACGGGCATCATGATCGGATGGCCCGTATCCACCACATCGAGGCCGCGGACGAGACCGTCCGTCGAGCTCATGGACACCGAGCGGACCAGGTTGCCCGGCAGGTGCGTCGCAACCTCGAGCACGAGGTGCAAGTCGCCCGCCAGGGTTTTCGCATCAACCGTCAGCGCGTTGTAAATCGCCGGCAGCTGATCAGGGGGGAACTCGACGTCGACAACGGGACCGACGATACGCACGATGCGTCCGACAGCGCCTTTGCTGGCCTCGATCTCCTCCTTCGTAAGTAATTGTTCAGCCATTTAATCCTCCAAAGCCGCTGCGCCACCGACGATCTCGGAAATCTCCGTCGTGATAGCGCCCTGGCGTACGCGGTTATACAGTCTAGTCAACGTTTCGATCACTTCGGTAGCGTTGTCCGTAGCCGACATCATGGCGTTGCGGCGCGCGCCCTGCTCGGCGGCTGCCGAGTCGATGAGCGCATGGTACAGCGTCGTACGCACATACGCCGGCAGCAAGCGGTCGAGAACGGCCTCGGCACTCGGCTCGAAGATCACGTCGCCCTCAAGCCTCGCATCGCCCTCGGACAGCTGCACGCCGTCGGCGGCAAGCTCGGCCTCGAGCGCAGTGGTGTCGACAGGCAGCACGAGCTCCTCGCGCAGCACCTGCTCGGCAGCGTTCTTCATGTGGTTGTACACGACGACCACTTCGTCGATCGTGCCGTTCTCGTACCCGTCGATGGCATACGCCGCAACGGAAGCGGCCTCCTCCATCGTCGGATCCGCAGAGAGATCCGCGAACGCGAGCTTCGGCTCCACATTTCGGTAGGTGAAGTACCCGACGGCCTTCTTACCGCAGGCAACGATCTCGACGGACGCGCCTGCGGCCTGCTTTTCCTTCATGAGACGCTCGACGTGCCTGAGCACGTTGCTGTTGAAACCGCCGGCAAGACCGCGGTCCGACACGACCACGACGAACAGCACGTTCTTCACTTCGTCGTGCGTGCGCAACAGTGCGTTTTCGGAGCCACCTACACGCTTGGCAACGTTGGCCAACATTTCAACCATGGAATCGGCATACGGGGTCGCAGCCGTCACGCGCTCTCCAGCGCGACGGACTTTGGCACCCGCCACCATCTGCATGGTACGCGTAATCTGCTTCGTCGAAGAGACGGAGCCGATACGCCTTTCTATGTCGTGAAGGTTGGGCATAGTCTACCTGCCTTAGGAAACCGAAGGCGAGAACTGCAGCTTGAAAGCTTCAATCGCAGCGTTCAGGTCGGTTTCGATGGTGTCGGTAAACTTCTGCGCCTTCTCGAGCGCTTCGACGATCTCCGGCTTGGAAGCGTGGATGAAGTCGAGGAACTCGCCGCGGAAGCGGACGACGTCGGGCACGGGGATGTCGTCGAGGTAGCCATGCGCACCAGCGTAGATGGACATAGCCTGATCCATGACGGGCATCGGCACGTAACGACCCTGCTTCAACAGCTCGGTCATATGGGCACCGCGGTTCAGCTGATCCTGCGTGGACTTGTCCAGGTCGCTGCCGAACTGCGTGAACGCCTGCAGCTCGCGATAGGACGCGAGGTCGAGGCGCAGCGTGCCGGCAACCTGCTTCATAGCCTTGACCTGCGCGGAGCCGCCGACGCGCGACACCGAGATGCCGACGTTGACCGCGGGGCGCTGGCCCTGGAAGAACAGGTCGGTGGACAGGAAGATCTGACCGTCCGTGATGGAGATGACGTTGGTCGGGATGTAGGCGGACACGTCGCCGGCCTGCGTCTCGATCATGGGCAGCGCCGTGAGCGAGCCCGCACCGTACTCGTCGGACATCTTGACCGCGCGCTCCAGCAAGCGGGAGTGCAGGTAGAAGATGTCGCCCGGGTAGGCTTCGCGTCCCGGCGGGCGGCGCAGCGTCAGCGACATCTGGCGGTAGGCCACGGCCTGCTTGGACAAGTCGTCGTAGATGCACAGCACGTGACGGCCCGGGTTCTCGGCCGTGGCCGGCTGGCCGTCCTCGCCGTTGTACATGAAGTACTCGCCGATTGCGGCACCCGCCATCGGGGCGATGTACTGCAGCGGCGCGGAGTCGGACGCGGAGGCGTTCACGATGATCGTGTACTCCATCGCGCCATGCTTCTCCAGCGTCTCCACCAGGCCGGCAACCGTGGATGCCTTCTGGCCGATGGCGACGTAGATGCAGATCATGTCCTTGCCCTTTTGGTTGATGATGGCATCAACCGCGATGGACGTCTTGCCGGTCTGGCGGTCGCCGATGATCAGCTCGCGCTGGCCGCGACCGATGGGGATCATCGAGTCGATGGCCAGGATGCCGGTTTGCATCGGCTCCTCGACGGGCTGGCGCTGGATGACGCCGGGAGCCTTGAACTCCACCGGGCGCATGCCGTCGGCCTTGATGGGGCCCTTGCCGTCGATCGGCAGGCCGAGCGGGTTCACCACGCGGCCGAGCATCTCTTTGCCCGAGGGGATCTCCACGATACGACCGGTCGTCTTGACCTGATCGTTTTCCTTGATTGCGGTGACGTCACCAAGCAACACGGCGCCGACTTCGTCCTCTTCGAGGTTCTGGGCCATACCGTAGACGGTCTGGCCGTTGGAACCCACGAACTCGAGGAGCTCGCCCGCCATGGCGTCTTTGAGACCGTCGACGCGCGCAATGCCGTCGCCGATCTGGATGACGGTTCCGACTTCGCGAGACTCGACGCTCGTATTGAGGGCATCAAGCTGCTTGCGCAGTGCATCGTCAATAGACTGTGCGGTGATTTCAGTCACTAGCATTCACCTCCATCTGTTGATAGTTTGAGCACGTTGCGAGCGCTTTCCAACTGCGACAGGACGCTGGCGTCGATTCGCTTGCCGTTGGCGCTCATCAATATGCCGCCGAGCAGGGACGGGTCGATGTGCTCGCGCAACACGACGTTCGTTCCCAGGTCGGCCTCAGCTTTCTTCGTAATGACCTCGCGCAGATGATCGTCCAGGTCGACGACGGTCGTGACGTCGACGACGGTGACGTTCAGCTTCTGTTCGAGCTGTTCTCCATAGCTGGCCCATACGCGCGACAGCAACGCGAAGTCCCCGCGCTCGGCCATGACGGCCAGAACGTCGACGAGGACGGGGTTGCATGATGCGAACAGGTTGCGCACCAGCTGACCCCTCTGCTCGGGCGTATAGGAGCTGTCCTCCAAGGCGTCGGAGAGATCCATGTTCGAACGTGCGATGCGCATGATGCGCTCGGCCTGGTCGCGGACCTCGAGCACGGCGTCCTGACCGCCTGCTTCGTATGCGCCGTCCAACAGAACGGACGCATACGTCGCGACCTTCTCTTTGAGAATTTGGCGGTTAGTTGGCATTGAAACTGCCCGCCTCGTTCACGTAGCGCTCGATGATCTTGCGGTGCTCGGCGTCGTCGAGATCCTCGCCGATCAGGCGAGACGCAACGGCGACGGACAGGTCGGCAACCGAGCCCTGGAGCTCGGAGATGGCGGCCTTCTTCTCCGCTTCGATGGCGTTGTGCGCCTTGTCGATCATCGCGGTGGCCTCGGACTGCGCCTTGTCGGTGATGTCGGCCTTCACGGCCTCGCCCGTCTTCTTCGCATCGGCGACGATCTGGGCGGCCTGGGTCTTGGCATCCTCCAACTGGCGTTTGTATTCCTCAAGCACGCGCTCGCTTTCGACGCGAGCCTGCTCGGACTTCTCAAGGGAATCCTTGATGGTCATCTCGCGCTTCTCCAGCATGGCCTCGAACTTCGGCCAACCGAACTTGGCCAGAACGATCCAAAGCAGGATGAAGATCACGAGCATGGGGATGAACTCCGCCATGTCGGGCAGGATGGCGCTCAGGCCGCCCGATGACTCTTCTTCAGCCGCGAACGCGAGCGCAGGGAAAGCAAACGTCATGCCGGCGCCGGCAAGCGCGGCAAGCCCGATGCGGGCCGATGTTTCTTTCGCTTTAGCTTTCACGTACGTTACCTCCTTGTAAGCCTTATACGGCACGGTATCCGAATGAGGCTTGTTACACGATGAAGGTAAGCACGAAGCCGATGAGGCCCAGAGCCTCGGCGAGAGCGGCACCGATGATGAAGTTCGTGAACAGACGACCCTGCAGTTCGGGCTGGCGAGCGGTCGCAACGCAGCAGCCGTAGCAGGCGATGCCGATGCCCAGGCCAGGGCCGATGGTCGACAGGCCGTAGCCCACGAGCTTCAAAGCCGCAAGAGCGAGTGTAATTTCCACAGTTTCCTCCTTTTACCGTTCTCGGGCTTTTCCCGAGAACCATGGACACCTTCTATGTCAACCAGCCGTGGAATAGCCGGCTAAACACCTAACGTTTCCCGCGCTTGGGCGCGAGGGGCCTCGATCGCGACCTAGTGGTCGGACGTGGCCAGGCCGATGTACACCGCGCTGAGGATGGTGAACACGTAGGCCTGCAGGAACGCCACCAGAACTTCCAGCGCGTACATCGCGAACAGGAACAGCATCCACGCGATGGAGACGCCGCCGACGGCAACGCCCGCGCCCTGGATGGCGGAACCGATGAACACGCTGGTGAGCAGCGCGAAAATGCCGAGGACCATGTGGCCGGCGAACATGTTGCCGTAGAGTCGAACGGCCAGCGTGAGCACGCGCAGCACGGTGGAGAACAGCTCGAGGAACCACACGATGGGAACCATCGGCAGCGGCAGGCCGGCCGGAGCGAACGACTTGAGGTAGCCGCCGAGGCCCTTCGCCTTGATGCCCCAGAAGATGAAGTAGATGAACGAGATGGCCGAGAGCGCCCAGGTGATGCTGATGGACCCCGTGGGGGTCTTGCAGCCCGGGATGAGGCCCACGAAGTTGCTGATCAGGATGAAGAAGAACAGCGTGGCCAGGAACGGCAGGTGCTTCTTGTAGCCGTGGCCGATGGCGCTTTCGCCCATGTCCTTCTTCACGAACTCGTAGCCGTACTCCACCATGTTGGTGAACTTGTTCGTGGGGATGATCGTGAGGCGCTTGCTGGCCGCGAGCACGACGACAAGCGTGATGAGGAAGCAGATGAGCATCCACAGCACGTACTGCGTCATGCCGAACGACCCCGACCCGAACACGAAGGCGGAATCGAAAGAATGCTGCAGGTGGGGTACCTGTTCCGCTAGGGATTCAAGAGGATTCACGTGTCTTTACCTTTCCATCTTACTTCCGCACGAGATTGCTGACGCCGAACCCGATAGCCGCGACGGAAAGAGCCACGACCTCGGCAAGAACAAAGGGCAGGACGAATTCGCGCGCAAGCAGCGCGCAGGCGATAGCCGTAACGAAAAGCACAGCGACGGAGAGCAGCACACCCAAAAGAAGGGCACCGGCGTGCCCCAGGTTGCTGGTATCGGTCACTCGTCTCGTCATGCGCAAACCGGCGAACAGCGGAGCGAACCCCGCGATGCCTGCAAGCGCCCCCAGTACAATAGCTAGTGCCATGTCCCACTTTCTTCTTGACCGTCGAGCGCACACGCGCGCATCCATACCAAGCCACGACGTATGATAACGGAACTTCACGTTTGTCCAACGTCGAGGTTACAAAAAGTTACAAAAATAGGGTGAGTGGAGGAATAAACCGGTCAAAAAACTGCATAAAGCTCGCGTGAACGGTGAGCGAAACCGTATAAAAGGCGGGCGGAGCGCGGGCGGGCGGCCGCGGAGGGCGCCGGGGCCGCCCTCGGGCGCCCTCCCCTACAGGTCGAACACGCGCAGCTTCATGCCCGCCTCCTCGAGCATGGACATGGCCAGCTCGTCGGGATACGGGTTCTGGTAGACGATCTCCTCGATGCCGGCGTTGATGAGCATCTTGGCGCACACGACGCACGGCTGCGTGTTGATGTAGATGGACGCGCCCGTGATGTTGATGCCGTAGCGCGCCGCCTGGATGATGGCGTTCTGCTCGGCGTGCAGACCGCGGCAGATCTCGTGGCGCTGCCCGCTGGGCACGCCGAGCTGAGAGCGCAGGCAGCCGGTCTCGGCGCAGTGGAGCATGCCCGTGGGCACGCCGTTGTAGCCGGTGGCCAGGATGCGACGGTCCTTCACGATGACCGCCCCCACGGCGCGGCGCGTGCAGGTGGTGCGGGTGGCCACCTCGTTCGCCAGCGTCATGAAGTACTCGTCCCAGCTGGGGCGCTTGTCAAGCAAAGGCTCGGTTGTCGTTTCCATGGGCATCCCGTCTCTCGGTTCAAGCTTCCTACGGCGCGGGGCGGCGCGTGCGGCTCGCAGAACAGAGGCCGGCGCCGTGAAAGGGCGCCGGCCCCGGCGCGTTACTTCGTGCCGAAGATCCTGTCGCCGGCGTCGCCGAGGCCGGGGACGATGTAGGCGCGATCGTTCAGGCACTCGTCGATGGCGCAGGTGTAGATCTGCACGTCGGGATCGGCCGCGAGCACGGCCTCGATGCCGACGGGCGCCGCCACGAGCACGACGAGCTTGACGTTCTTCACGCCCTGCTGGCGCAGGTAGTGGATGGCCGCCGTGGCCGAACCGCCCGTGGCCAGCATCGGGTCCACCACGAGCACGCTGCGCTGGGCGATGCTGTCGGGCAGCTTCGCGTAGTACTCGTGCGGCTCGTGCGTGTCGGGGTCGCGGTACATGCCGAGGTGGCCGACGAACGTGGAGGGCATGAGCTCCTGCAGCCCCTCCACCATGCCGAGGCCGGCGCGCAGGATGGGGACGATGACCATCTTCTTGCCCGCCACCTGCTTGCACGTGGTCTTGCAGATGGGCGTTTCCACCTCGACGTCCTCGAGCGCCAGGTCGCGCGTGGCCTCGTAGCCCTCGAACATGGCCAGCTCGCGCACGAGCGCGCGGAAATCCTTCGAGGACGTGTTCTTGTTGCGCAGCTTGGACAGCTTGTGCTGGACCATCGGGTGGTCGACGACGGTGACGCGGTCGTAGTGCATGGGCGAGGCCTTCTTTCTTGCGGTCTGGTTCCTGTTCGGTTCTAGTAGTCGAGCTCGGGGTAGAGCGGGTGGGCGGCCAGCAGGGCGTCGGCCTTGGCGCGCACGTCGGCGAGCTTCGCGTCATCGGCGGCGTTGAACACCGTGGCGGCGATGAGCTGCCCCACCTCGTAGAAGTCGTCGGCCGTGAAGCCGCGCGTGGTGGCGGCGGCGGAGCCCACGCGGATGCCGCTCGTGACGAACGGGCTGCGCGGCTCGTTGGGGATGGAGTTCTTGTTCACCGTGAGGCCCACGCTCTCGAGCAGCCTCTCGGCGTCCTTGCCCGTGACGTCGGCGGCCGTGAGGTCGACGAGGCACAGGTGGTTGTCGGTGCCGCCGGACACGAGGCGCAGGCCGCCGTCCATCATGCCCTGGCCGAGCGTGCGGGCGTTCTCCACCACGTGGTCGATGTACTCTTTGTAGGCGGGCTGCTGGGCCTCGCCGAACGCGATGGCCTTGCCGGCGATGACGTGCATGAGCGGGCCGCCCTGCGCGCCGGGGAACACGGCCTTGTCGATCTTCTTGGCGATGTCCTCGTCGTTGGACAGGATGAAGCCGCCGCGCGGGCCGCGCAGCGTCTTGTGGCTCGTGGACGTCACGACGTCGGCGTGCGGCACGGGGCTCGGGTGCGCGCCCGTGGCCACGAGGCCGGCGATGTGGGCCATGTCCACCATGAAGTACGCGCCCACCTCGTGCGCGATGGCGGCCATGCGCTCGAAGTCGATGACGCGCGGGTAGGCGCTCGCGCCGCCCACGAGGAGCTTCGGGCGGACGTCCTTGGCGATGCGCTCCACCTCGTCGTAGTCGATGGTCTCGGTCTCGGGATCGAGGCCGTAGGCGGCGAAGTTGTAGAAGCGCCCCGAGAAGTTCACCGGCGAGCCGTGCGTGAGGTGGCCGCCCTGGTCGAGGCTCATGCCCAGCACCGTGTCGCCCAGCTCGAGCAGCGCGGCGTACGCGCCGAAGTTCGCGTTCGCGCCGCAGTGGGGCTGCACGTTCGCGAAGTTCGCGCCGAACAGCTCGCAGGCGCGGTCGCGCGCGAGGTCCTCCACGAGGTCGACCTTCTCGCAGCCGCCGTAGTAGCGCTTGCCGGGATAGCCCTCGGCGTACTTGTTCGTGAGCACGCTGCCCACGGCCTCCATGACGGCGGGCGACGTGAAGTTCTCCGAGGCGATGAGCTCGATGGAGTCGCGCTCGCGGGCGAGCTCCTGGCGCATCGCGTCGGCGACGGCCGGATCGGTCTGGGGTACGTACTGGAGGGCCATGGGCGGTTCCTTTCGATGAGTACGAAGCGAAGTGATCATGCTAGCACAGGACGGCGGGCGCGCGGCCCGCCCGGTTATTCGTTCTCGAGAGCGGCGATCTTCTCCACGCGACCTGCGTGGCGCCCGCCCCCGAAGGCGGTGCTGACGAAGGCGTCGAGGATCTCGCGGTTCGTGGGCTCGTCGACGAAGCGGCCCGACACGGCGACGACGTTCGCGTCGTTGTGCTCGCGCGCGAGGGCGGCGAACAGCGGGCTGGTGACGTTGGCGGCGCGGATGCCGTCGATCTTGTTGGCGGCCACGGCCATGCCGATGCCCGTGCCGCACACGAGCACGCCGCGCTCGGCGGCGCCGTCCACCACGTCGTGCGCAACGAGCGCGGCGTAGTCCGGGTAGTCCACGCGGTCGTCGCAGTCGGGGCCGCGGTCGATCACGTCATGGCCCTGCGAGGCCAGGTAGTCGACGAGCGCCTGCTTCTGCTCGAACCCCGCATGGTCGCTTGCAATGCTGATCTTCATCGATTCGTCCTTTCGTTAGCTCATCGTGCGCTCGACGGCGCGCTTCCAGCCCTCGAGCAGGTTCTCGTGGCGCTCGTCTTCCATGCCGGGCTCGTAGATCGCGTCCGACGAGCGCAGGGCGCGGAGGCTGTCGGCGTCCTTCCAGAACCCGGTTGCCAGGCCCGCGAGGAACGCGGCGCCGAGCGCGGTCGTCTCGGCGTTCTGGGGCCGGCGCAGCGGCGTGCGCAGGATGTCGCTTTGGAACTGCATGAGGAAATCGTTCGCGGACGCGCCGCCGTCCACGTTGAGCACGCTGAGCGGCACGCCGGCGTCGGCCTCCATGGCCACCGCGAGGTCGCGCACCTGGTACGCGAGCGACTCGAGCGCGGCGCGCACGATGTGCGCCCGGCCGGTGCCGCGCGTGAGCCCGTAGATGGCACCGCGCGCCTCGGCGTCCCAGTACGGCGCGCCCAGGCCGGTGAACGCGGGCACCACGTACACGCCGTCGGTGCCGTTCACGCTGCGGGCGATGGCCGAAGTGTCGGCCACGTCGTCGATGATGCCCAGGTCGTCGCGCAGCCACTGCATGAGCGCGCCGGCCATGAACACGCTGCCCTCGAGCGCGTACTCGGGGCCCGCGCCGGGGCCCGACGCGGCGATGGTGGTGACGAGGTTGTGCGTGGAGCGGCACGCCTCGCCGCCCGTGTGCATGAGCAGGAAGCAGCCGGTGCCGTACGTGTTCTTCGCCTGGCCCGGTTCGAAGCAGCACTGCCCGAACAGGGCCGCCTGCTGGTCGCCCGCCACGCCGCAGATGGGCACGTTCGGCACGATGCCGGCGCTGGCAGTGCGGCCGAACTCGCCCGACGAGGGACGCACGTCGGGAAGCATGGACGCGGGGATGCCGAACAGGTCGAGCAGCCAGGGGTCCCATGCGAGCTCGTGGATGTCGAACAGCATGGTGCGGCTGGCGTTCGTCACGTCGGTGGCGTGCACGCGGCCCTGCGTGAGCATCCAGATGAGCCACGTGTCGACGGTGCCGAAGGCCAGCTTGCCGGCCTCGGCGTCGGCGCGGGCGCCCTCCACGTGGTCGAGGATCCACTTGATCTTGCTGGCGGAGAAGTAGGCGTCGGGCACGAGCCCCGTCTTGTCGACGATGGCGCGCGACACCTGCGGATCGGCCGTCAGCTCGTCGATGATGGGCGCCGTGCGGCGGCACTGCCACACGATGGCGTTCATCACGGGCTCCCCCGTTTCGCGGTTCCACACCACGGTGGTCTCGCGCTGGTTCGTGATGCCGATGCTGTCGATGTCCTCCGAGCCGAGGTTGTGCGCCACCAACAGCTCGGTGAGCGCTCCCAGCTGCGACGACAGAATGTCGCGCGGGTCGTGCTCGACCCACCCGGGCTGCGGATAGAGCTGGGGAAACGGGTTCTGCACCGCATCGACGACGCACCCGCGCGCGTCGACGAGCATGGCGCGCGACGAGGTGGTTCCCTGGTCGAGCGCTACGACGTACTTTGGCATGCATGCTCCTCAATCCAATCGACCGTCTCAGTATAAACCTGAGCCCGCCCCGGTTCGTTGAGGATTTCGTGGCGCATGCCCTCGTACAGCTTCACCTCCACATCCTGCACACCGGCGCGGCGCAGCAAGTCGGCCGCCGCCCGCACGCCCTTGCCGCAACCGCCCACCGGGTCCTCGGCGCCGGAGACGAACAGCACGGGCAGGTCCTTCGGCACCTTCGCCGCGCACGACGGCGACACCACCTCGCCCGTCAGATCGGTGAGCGTGGCGTAGCCGCCGACGGAGAACAGGGCGCCGCACAGCTCGTCGGCGATGTAGGCGTCCACGACGGCCGGGTCGGTGGATATCCAGTCGTGCGGCGTGCGCGGGTTCTCGACCTGCTTGGCGTACGCGCCCACGCCCATGTTGTCCAGGAGCGTGCTGCGGTAGTCGGGCCCCTTCGTCTTCGCGAGGAAGCGCGCCAGCGCGTTGCCGGCCTTCGACAGGACGAGGGGCTGCTGGCCCGTGCCGCAGATGACGGCCGCCGCCACGTCCTCGCCGTAGCGGGCCAGGTAGGCGCGCGTGACGAAGCTGCCCATGGAGTGGCCGAACATGATGTAGGGCGTCTGGCGCGAGTAGCGGGCGGTGACGGTCTTGCGCAGCTCGTGGACGTCCTCGATGAGGATCTCCTTGCCGTCCGGCGGCAGGCAGCCCAGCTCGTCTGCGGAGGCCACGCTCTTGCCGTGGCCGATGTGGTCGGCGGCGCACACCACGAAGCCGCGTCCCACGAGGAAGCGCGCGAACTCGTCGTAGCGCCCCACGTGCTCGACCATGCCGTGGACGATCTGCACGACGCCGCGCGGAGCCGTGCGGCGGCGGCTTCCCCGCGCCTGCGCCTGCTCCCACACGAGGCCTTTGATGGTGGACGTTCCGTCATGGGACAAAAAACCGATCGGCGCGACTGCAACCTCTGTATCCATATGATCCCCTCCCCAGGAGTTTTATCCCATTATACCCGCACGGGGAAGGTTCGGGCGGAAGCGTTACGCGAACGACCCCTGGGGAAGCCTCCGGGAAAGGCGCATGGCCCGAAAAGGGCCATGCGCCTTTCGGTCGGTTTGGCCCTTTCCAGGTCTCGGCAGCGACGCGGCGGCGCGGCACGCTGGGAGCCGCATGTTCCAACGAAACAAGGAGGAGAAATGGAACAAGGGAATGCATCGTTCTACTCGCGTCGCTCGTTCGTGAAGGGGGTGGCCCTCGCGGGCTCGGGCATCGCCGCGCTCGGCGCCCTTTCGGCCTGCGCGCCGAAGGCCACGTCCGACGCCGGGCAGG
Organism: Eggerthella guodeyinii; assembly: GCF_009834925.2. Classification (NCBI taxonomy): domain Bacteria; kingdom Bacillati; phylum Actinomycetota; class Coriobacteriia; order Eggerthellales; family Eggerthellaceae; genus Eggerthella; species Eggerthella guodeyinii. Next base: position 1,260,296 of record NZ_CP063310.1, on the reverse strand, counting down.
ACGCCGGCTCCGCGACGGTCGGGGCCGGCAGCGCCGAGGGCGTGAGCTGGACGTCCGAAGCCGACGTCGTCGTGGTGGGCTTCGGAGGCGCGGGCTCGGCCGCGGCGATCGAGGCCGCGGAAGCGGGGGCGAGCGTCGTGCTGCTCGAGCTCAACTCCCAGGGCGGCGGCTCGACGGCGGCCAACGGCGGCTACATCATGATGGGAGGCACCGATCTGCAGAAGAAGTTCGGGATCGAGGACAGCACGGAGAACTTCTACGCCTACCTGTCCGCCGCGGCGGGCGAGAACGCCGACGACGACGCCATCAGGCTGGTGTGCGAATCGGCGCCCGACCTGTATCGTTGGCTCGTCGAGCACGGCATGGACTTCGAGTCGGGCATCTGCGACGAGAACCGCAACCTGTCGGCCGACAAGGGCGGCATCAGCCTGATGTACAGCGGCAACGAGCGCGCCCGCGACTTCGCCGCCGTGGCCGCCCCGGCGCCGCGCGGGCACTGCCCGCAGCCGGGCTCCACCGGCCAGGACATGTTCGCCGCGCTCAAGGGAGCCGTCGAAGCCGCCGGCGTCGAGGTCATGTACGAGACGCCGGGCGCAAGCCTGCTGACCGACGGCGGCGGCCGCGTCGTGGGCATCGCCGCGAAGGGGCCGAAGGGCGACGTGTTCGTGAAGGCGAAGAAGGGCGTCGTGCTCACCTGCGGGGGCTTCGTGGACAACGAGGCGATGCTGAACGCGAACTACCCGTTCCTCAACAAGCGCGGCCCTCGCCTGACCACGGCGGGCTCCGAGAACGGCTCCGGCATCCTCATGGGGCTCGCCCTCGACGCCGCGACGCGCGGCATGGGGTGCTTCCAGATCGGGTACACGATCGTGACGTTCAGCGAGCCGCTGGCGCGGGGCATCCTCGTGGACGGCACCGGCCGCCGCATCGTCGCCGAGGACGAGTACAACTCGTTCCTCGGGAGGGCCATCATCATGGCCCCCACCTCGAGCTGCTACCTGATCGTCGACGACGCGACCCGCGCCGAAGGGGGCGGCAAGCTGGGAGACCCCCTCGTCAGCTCGAGCGACCTGGGCGAGATCGCCGCCAAAACCGGCATCGACCCCGACGTGCTGCAGCGCACGGTCGCGTTCTACAACGAGTCCGCCGCGCTGGGCAGCGATCGGGAGTTCGGCAAGAAGCAGCAGTTCCTCAAGGCCTTGGACGAGGGGACCCTGCACGTGTTCGCGGCGGGGTCGGAACAGTGCTACACGGCGAGCTGCGGAGGCCTCGCCATCGACCTCGACGCGCACGTGCTGGGCAACGACGGCGAGATCATCCCCGGCCTGTACGCCGCGGGACGCAACGCGGGAACCATCTACGGCTGGTACATGGGCAGCGGCTCGTCCATGCTCGACGTGCTCGTGTTCGGGCGCATCGCGGGACGCAACGCCGCGGCGGAAGCCTCAACGGAATAAGCAGGGCGGCGCGCGCTGCGTAAAGAGCCGGCGCGCTTGGTATAATGGCCGAATCCGCACGCGATAGCCGGGCGGATTCGGCTTTTTCCGTTTCCGATCGCCTCGAGGGAGACCCGCTCGCATGAAGAGCCCGAACAACGCGCCCCTGCTGCTGTCCTCGGTGGGTTTCGGCAACGCGACGCTCTGGTACTTCTTCTCGCATCCCTGGATCGTCGAAGGGCCCCTCGGCTCCACGACCGGAATCGCCGAGGCGGGCGGCTCCAACACGCTGCCCGTCAGCTTCCTCATCGCCGCGACGCTTGCGATCGGCTACCTGCTGCACAAGTCCCTCGGCACCCGCCGCCTCGTGCGCGGCGCGATGGCGCTCATGCTCGTCTGCGCGCTCGCGATTCCCGCCCTGGCCGCCTGCGCGGCGTGGAACCTGCTGGCGCCCCGCGCGTTCTACCTCGCCTGGACGGCGGCCTCCAGCGTGCTCTTCGGGCTCGCCCACATCCTGTGGATCCATCGGCCGACCGAGCAATCGCTGCGCGAGACCATGGTGTCGCTCTCGCTGGGCCTGGTGTACGCCGGCGTCGCGGCCGCGCTGTTCGCCGGCGGGTCGCATGCGCTCATCGGGTGGTCGATCTGCGCGCCCCTCGCCTCCTGCCTGTCGTTCGCGCTGGCGTACCGCGGCGCGGGCGCCCGCATGCGCAACGGCGCCGGAGCGCAGCCCGCGGACGCCCTCGCGACGGCGAAGCGCATCCCCTTCGTCGCCATCTACGCCGCCATCATGGGGTTCGCCACCACGCAGTTCTTTATCCTCAACGCACCCGCCGCCCAGCAGGAGATCGGCGTGGCGACGGTCCCCCTCGTCGGCATGGTGTTCCTCTTCGCCGGGCTGTTCATGCTGAGGACCATGAACGTCACCTGGTTCCTGTTCCTCAGCGCCGTGTTCTTCGCAACGCTCATCCTGCTGTGGTTCGTGTACCCGGGGCTGACCGAGCCGATCCTCGGCGCGACGAGCTCGCTTCACTGGGTCAGCTTCATCCTCGTCGCCTGCTCGGCCCACGAATCCCGCCTGCTCCCCCAAGCGAGCTCGGCGTCGTCGACGTACGTCATGCTGGCCATCTACTACCTGGCGAGCGGCATGGGCAACGTCGCCATCCACCTCGGCATCGCCTCGCGCGGGCTCATCTGCCTGCTCGCCCTGGCCATCCTGCTTGCCGCCTTCGCGCTGGCGCGCCACGAGCGCGGCCTGTTCGCCTTCGAGGGCGGCATCGCGCGCGAGGCTTCGGAGCGTCAGGAGGCGATCGGGCTCCTCGCCGCGCAGCACGACCTCACGCCGCGCGAGACCGACGTCTTCGCGCTGCTCGCCGAGGGCAACTCCCTCAAGCACATCGCCGAGACCCTCGTGCTGTCGGAGAACACCGTGAAGCGCCATCGCTCGAACGTGTACGCGAAGCTGCAGGTGGGATCGCGGCAGGAGCTGCTCGACATCGTGCGGCAGAGCACGGCGGCCTGAGGCGGGATGCGGCCGGCCGCGTTGGAAGCGTTGGCCGCATCGCTCGCGTTGGAGGCGCCGTCCGCGTTGGAGGCGCCGTCCACCTGAAAGAGTGTTACGAATCTGAAAAACGTGTTACCATTCCCCCGTACCGTACATCAGGGAAGGGAAAGGACACCGCATGATCCGTAGCAAGCATCGGGGGCGCCTCGCCGTCGCGATGGCGACGGCGCTCGCTGCCATCCTGCTCGTCGCAGCGCTCGCAGGATGCAGCACCCCGCAGGACGAAGCCGCGCAAGGCAGCGCCGCGCCGGAGCAGCAAGCTTCCACGCAAACCGTCACCGACATGGTGGGCCGCACCGTCGAGGTGCCGGCCAAGGCCGAGAAGGTCGTCGGCATCGGGTCGAGCTCCCTGCGCCTCATCGCGTATCTGGAAGCCGTCGACACGGTCGTGGGCGTCGAGCAATCCGAGCTCGAGGACAACGTCACCTGCAGCTACCGCCACGTGTACCACGACACGCTCAAAAACCTGCCCGTCATCGGCGACGGCGGCTCGAAGGGCGTCACGCCCAACGAGGAAGCCATCATGCAGGCGGGCCCCGAGGTGATCTTCGCCTCCATCGACAAGGACGCGGCCGACTCGCTGCAGGAGAAGACGGGCATCCCCGTGGTGTGCCTGACGCTGAGCGACATCGTGTTCGACCAGGTGTTCTACGACAACGTGAGCCTGGTGGGCAGCATCGTGGGCAAGCAGGATCGCGCCGACGAGATCGTCGCGTACATGAAGGACACGCAGCAGGACCTCGAGCAGCGCACGTCCGGCATCGCCGACGCCGACAAGAAGACGGCCTACGCCGCCGGCATCAGCTTCCGCGGCGGGCACGGTTTCGCCGGCACCGAGGCGCACTTCCCGCCGTTCGAGGAGACGGGCGTCGAGAACATCGCCGACGTGGCCGGCGCGAGCGGCGCTTTCGACATCGACCTGGAGAAGGTGACCGCCGCCCAGCCCGACTGCATCTTCGTCGAGGGCAGCAACCTCTCCCTCGTCAAGGAGGACTACGACAACAACCCCGGCTACTTCGCCGAGCTCAAGGCGGTGCAGGACCGGCAGACCTACACGCTGATCTCCTACCGCTTCTACGCCACGAACATCGAGCTGGCGCTGGCGAACTGCTATCAGGTGGGCGCCATGGTGTACCCCGACCAGTTCGAGGACGTCGACCCCACCGCGAAGCTCGACGAGATCACCGAGTTCTTCCTGGGCAAGAAGCTCTCCGCCGACCTGGCAGCCGAAGGCTACGAGTTCAAGCAGATCGACCTGACGAACATCGCGGCGTAGCGGCGCGGGAGCGCGGCCGGCACGACCGCGCGCATGCCGCCCCCGATCCGTCGGGACCATGAGAAAGGGGCCGCGAGGCCCCTTTCTCATGCGCGCATGCAGCCCGACGGCCCCATGCGCCAACCCATGAGCATCACCGTGGTGTCGATGCGCTCCTCCACCACCCCGTCGGCGGCCAGCGCGCGCAGCCGCTCGGCGACCGCGGCCTTCTGCCCGGCGTCGAGGTCGGAGGCCACAAGACGGTCGGCGTACAGCCCGACGGCCGCGTCGAGCGGGCGCGCCACGCGCCACACGTCCTCGTAGCTGCGCACCGTAGGCACCTTCCCCGCCAGCCACACGGCCGAGAACGCCTTGAGGAAATCGTCGTCCATGCCGCGTCCGCCCGGCTCGATGCCCACGAGCCGCCGCAGCTCGTCGAGGACGGCGTCGGTGCGGCGCGCGGGCTTCGCGATAGCGCAGTAGCGGCGCGCGAGCCCCATCATCTTGGCGAACGTCTCGCCGTCGGCGACGGCGGGCGTCAGGTGGGCGATGACCACGTCGAAGGGACCGTCCAGGCGCATGGTCCTGAAATCGCCCTGCGCGAACTCCACGTTCGCGCATCCGGCGTCGGCAGCCTTGAGCCGCGCGTACTCGACCATCTTCCCCGAGAGGTCGATGCCCGTCACGTGCGCCGCGCGGCCCGCCAGCGCGATGGCGTAGATGCCCGACCCGCAGCCGATGTCGAGCACCGTGGCGCCGTCGAGCGGGGCATCGTCGGCAAGGAGCTCGAGGAAGGGGTCGTCATCCCACGAAGGCACCGCGAAATCCTTGTACTCCTCCGCCGACGCGTCCCATACGGCCGCGTCGGCGTACCCTCCTGAACGCGAGCGCGTCCACGAGCGGTACAGCGCCTCGAGCGCCCTTTGATCAGCCGCGACCATGTGCACGCCTCCTTTCGTCTCGAAGCGTCTCGGACGGCTCGTCCTTCGGGCCGTCCAGCGGAATGGCCACGGGCACGCCGGCCACCTGCTGCACGCAGAACGGCACGTCGTAGGTGGCCGAGAGCGTCTCGTCGGTCACGGCCTCGCGCCCGCCGCAGGCCACCACCGTGCCGTCGCGCACGAGCAGGAAGCGGTCGCAGAAGCGCAGGGCCAGGTTGATGTCGTGAATGACGAGCACGGTGGCCAGCGCCCCCTGCCGCGTGATGGAGCGCACCGTCTCGAGCACTTCCAGCTGGTTCTTCGGGTCGAGGGCGCTCGTGGGCTCGTCCAGCAGCAGCACCTCCGGCTCCTGCGCGAGCGCGCGGGCGATGTAGACCTTCTGGCGCTCGCCGCCCGACAGCTCGTCCAGGAAGCGCGTCGAGAACGGCTCCAGGCCCAGCCGGTCGATGGTCTCGGCCACCACCGTGCGATCGTAGTCCGACAGCGCCCAGGTGAGGTGGGGACGCCGCCCGAGCAGCACCTGGTCGTACACGCTCAGGTGCGGGATGCGCTGCTGCTGGGCGACGTAGGCGATGTGCTGCGCGGTCTCGCGGCGGCTGAGCGACGCCAGCGCGCGACCCTCCACCTCGACCGTGCCGGCCGTGGGCCTGACGATGCCGGCCAGCAGGCTGAGCAGCGTCGACTTGCCCGCGCCGTTGTTGCCGAGGATGGCGGTCACCGTGCCCGTGCGCACCTCCAGGCCGATGTCCTCGAACACGGCCCCGTCCGACGCGGGATAGGCGTACGACAGGCCGCGCGCGGAGAGCACGGCGACGTCCGCCGACGCCGCGTCGTGCTCGTGAAGCGGCGGCTCGCCGTGCCGGGTCGCGTGCTCGTCGACCGGGTCGCCCGCCGCGTCGCGCCCGTGCGGGGCCTCCCCCTCCCCTTCTTCGTGCCGATGGTAATGGTTGTGCACCGTGCCGTCGGCGTGCTCGTGCACGTGAGCGTGCGCATCGAACACCCGGCGGGAAAGCGCCTCGGCCTCGCTGTCGTTGATGGAGGGGCAGAACCGCTCGCTCGGGCCGAAGCATCCCCCGATGGAGCCGGCCACGTCCCTCGTCCTCAGCGGCCGCCCGCCGCCCAGCGCGCTCATCGTTTGTACCCCCGGTACAGCAGGTACAGGAACAGCGGCGCGCCTAAGAACGACGTGATGGCGCCGATGGGCAGGATGATGGGCGATATGACCATGCGCGCGGCCAGGTCGCTCGCCAGCATGATGATGGCGCCCAGCACCAAGGAGGCGGGCAGCAGGAAACGGTAGTCGTCGCCCACGAAGCGGCGCGCGATGTGCGGCGCGATGAGGCCGATGAAGTTGATGAGCCCCACGAACGACACCATGACGGCGGCCATGAGCGAGGCCACCACCACGCCCAGCACGCGCGTGCGCTTCACGTCGACGCCCAGGCCGCCCGCCACGTGGCCGCCGTTCTGCAGCGCGTTGTAGTTCCAGCGGTTGGCGAAGAAGTACGCGGCGCATGCGGTTCCCAGCAGCGCCATGAGCCCGATCTGCGACCACGTGGCGCGACCGAGGTCGCCGAACTGCCAGAAGATGACCTTCGTGAGCTCGAGGTCGTCCGAGAAGTACTGGATGATGGTGGACGCGCCGGCCCACAGCGCCGAAAGCGCCACGCCCACCAGGATGATGCTCTCGGGGCTCGAGAACCCCAGCCGCGAGAACAGCAGCACGATCAGGCTGGACGCCATCGCCCCCGCGAACGCGAACAGCGCGATGGTGCCCATGCCCACGTTCGTGGACGAGCCGGCGAACGACGGGATGATCAGCAGGATGGCGACCGTGGCGCCGAAGGCGGCCCCCTGCGAGATGCCCACGGTGGACGCGGAGGCCAACGGGTTCTCCAGCACGCTCTGCAGCGCGGCGCCCGCCAGCGCCAGGCCCGCCCCCGCCACGATGGCGCACACCACCCGCGGCAGGCGGATGGAGCGCACCGTCATGACGTCCTGGGACGAGCCGAATCCGAACAGCGCCTGGGCGCTGTCGAGCAGCCCCATGTCCGACGCGCCGCTCGCGAGGGCCGCGAAGGCGACGAGCACGCACACTGCGACGAGCGCGGCAATGATCGCCACGTTGCGCCGCTCGATGCCCCTCTGCCTGTCGGCTATCCGAACGGCTTGAACGGTCACTAGAACCCTTCCCGCTCGTACGCATCGTAGCAATCGAGGCAGACCAGCTTGCCGCCCTGCACGCGCAGGCCGAACTCGGCGGTCGATTCGCCGCAGGCCGCACACGCCTGTGAGGGGAAGAGGCGCGCCGGCTCGGGCAGCCCGTACGACGGCTTCTCAACCTTGAAGAGCTGCTCGTACGGCGTGGTCAGAAGGTAGTTCTGGTATTCGTCGCGGCCCCTGCCCTCGTTCTTGGCCTCCAGCACGAGACGCACCTGGCGATCGGTGCCGCGCACGAAGAACGAGAACGCCATCTTGCCGCGCAGACGCGGGATAAGGTTGGACTTGCCGTAGGTGCAGCCCAGCAGGACCTGCACCGCGTCGACCCCGCACGCGTCGTTCTCGGTGACGCACACGACCTCCTCGTCGACGGCGGGCAGGTGCGCGGCGTCCAGCCCCAGCTCGGCGATGGCCCCTTCGCAGGCCTTGAAGCCGATGGCAAGCCCCGGACACGTGTGTCCGTGGAATTCCGCAACGTCGCGCCACAGCGATTCGTCCAGCATATTCGTCTCCTCCGTGTTCGAAATACTCCCTTTGCGACGCGATAGTAACACAAATTTTGATTTCGTAACACTATCGGACGGTGCGCGGCCCCCTCGCGCGATGTGCGGGGCGCGCGGATGGGGGCGGTGGAGACGGGGGGATGTGTGCTTGGGAGGGGTCGGGGGCTGGAGGGGGGGGGGCGCAGCAAGGCAAGCCGCGACTTGGCAGGCCGCGACCCGGCAGGACGAAGCTTGGCAGGACGAAGCCCGCGGGAACGCAACCCGGCAGAACGCATCCTGGCGGGATGCGGCCTTGCGAGACGCGGACCGGGTGCGCGCGGCGGGGATGCCGGGGCGCGGAGCGCTCGTCCGGGGATTCTGGCGCACCCCGAAGCCGCCGCCGCGCTGGTTGGAAGCCTACCCCAGCGCTTGGATGTCCGCCTCGGAGACGGCGCCTTCGCGGAGGATGCGGGGGGCTGCGCCGGTGCAGTCGATAACGGTGGAGGCGACGCCGCTCAAGGCGCCGTCGCCGTCATCGGGCACCACCACGCCCACGCGCGCGGCCAGATCGGGGTCGAGGGCGTCGAAGGCGCCCGGCGCCTGGAGGCCCGAGATGTTCGCCGACGTGGTGGCCAGCGGGCAGCCGACCGCCTCGATGAGCTCGAGGGCCACTTCGCTGTCGGGCATGCGCAGGCCGATGGAGCCCGCCTGCGAGCGGAAGGCCGCGGGCACGGCCCCGCCGGCTTCCACGACGAGCGTGAGGGGGCCCGGCCAGTATGCGCGCGCGAGCCGTCGGGCCAGGTCGGGCACGTGCGCGCCGTAGCGGTCGAGGTCGTCGACGCCGCCCACGAGCCAGGAGACGGGCTTGCCGCGGTCGCGCTCCTTCAGGTCGTAGAGCACGTCGGGGCTCGCCGCCGCCTCGACGGACACGCCCAGGCCGTACACCGTCTCGGTGGGAAAGATGACCGCCTCGCCGCGCCTGAGGGCGGCGATGGCCTCGTGCTTCGTGCTGTACAGTGCCGACATGGGCGCTCCCTTCTTCGATGATCGGGAGGCATTGTAGCACGCGCGCGCCCGCTGCGCCGCGATCGGCGGCGTCCGTCAGATCAGCGCGTACTTCCTCTTGATGCGCTCGAGCTTTTTCCGCCAGGGAACGTAGAGCGCCGCGAGGAACACGACGGTGGCTACGCCGTGCGTCGCGTCGAACGGCAGCGCGGCGCCGAACGCGACGAGCGCGGCCGGCCAGGAGAACGGCTGCACGAAGCCGATGACGTACCACCCGTTCAGCAGCAGGCCGTACAGCAGGGCCGACAGGAAGCCGTAGGCGTACAGCACCGGCAGCCGGTCGAGCCAGCCGCGGTCGGCCAGCACGCCGGCCAGGTAGCCGACGAGGCCCCAGGCGTACATCTGCCACGGCGTCCACGGCCCCTGGCCGAAGAAGAAGTTGGACACGAGCGCCGCAAGCGCGCCCACCAGAAAGCCGCTGCGGCGGCCGAACACGGCCCCCGCGAGGATGCAGATGGCCGAGACCGGCTTGAAGTCGGGGATGGGCGCGAACAGCACGCGCCCCGCCGCCGCGAGCGCGGCGAGCACCACCGTGGGCATGATCTGCCGCAACGCCGGGCGCGAGGCCTCGAAGCTGGCGAAGAACACGCCCACCGCCGCGAACGCCACGACCACGGTGAGCAGCGCGCCCTGCTCCACCTGGAAGTACGCGCACGCGCCCAGCACGAGGGGCACGGCGACGAGCGCCGGTACCTCGAGCAGCGCGAGGATGCGCCCCGCCGCGCGGGAAGGCGGGCGCGTCACGAGCGCTCCTCGCGCCACAGCCGGGAGAACGCATCCTCGGTCGGGCGGTAGAACAGGTTGCCCGCGAAGAACGCGGCGGCCGGCTCGGTGCACACGGCCTCCCCGTCGAACAGCATGGTGGCGGCGTCGGCGACGAGCGCGGCGAACGTCAGGTCGTGCGTGGCGAGGACGACGGTCGCCCCGGCCTGCGCGAGATCGCGCAGGGTGCGGGCGACCAGCAGCTTCGACGGCGCGTCGAGCCCCTTCGTCGGCTCGTCGAGCAGCAGCAGGTCGGGGTCGGTGAGCAGCAGCTTCGCGAACGCAAGCAACTGCTGCTGGCCGCCCGACAGGTCGTAGGGATGGTTGGCGGCGCGCGCGTCCAGGCCGAAGCGCGCGAGCGCGGCCTCGACGGCGGCGTCGTCGTAGCCGCAGCCCTCCTGCCACTCGCGCAGCTCCTCGACCACCGTATCGCACACGAAGAGGGCCTTCGGATCCTGCGGGAGCAGCGCCTGGCGCGCGGACAGCCTGTTGGCCACGCGCCCCCGCTCGGGCTTCAGCACGCCTGCGGCCGCGCGCAGCAGCGTCGACTTCCCGCAGCCGTTGCCGCCCACGATCGCGTGCACGTCGCCCGCGGCGACGTCGAGGTCGCAGCCGCGAAGCACCCAGGAGGAGTCCCGATCGTAGCGCACGTAGGCGTCGCGGAAGGAGATGGCGGGAGGAGCCTCGCGGGCGGCATCGCGACCGGGCGCGAGCCCCCCTGCTTGCGCCGCGCGGAGGACTTCCCGATCCGCGAAACGCTCGCTCGGCGCGAGCGGGGAGCGCATCCGCCCGTCCCGCAGCTCCACCGTGTCCGTCGCGTACTCGGCCATCACCTCGGGGGCGTGGGTGGCCACGACGACGGTGATGCCCAGCTCGCGGTTCACGCGGAACAGGGCATGCAGGAAGTTCTTCTCGGCCACGGGGTCGAGCTGGGCGGTGGGCTCGTCGAGCAGCAGCAGGCGCGGCTGCATCGCCAGCGTGCCGGCCAGCGTGGTCATCTGCTTCTGGCCGCCCGACAACTCGGCGACGGAGCGGCGGAACCACGGCTCGATGCCGAAGAAGTGGGCGACCTCGGCCACGCGGCGGCGCATCTCGTCCTGCTCCACGCCGAGGTTCTCCAGCCCGAACGCCAGCTCGTGCCACACGCTGTCGCACACGATCTGGTTCTCGGGGCTCTGCGCGACGTAGCCCACCGTCGCGGCGGCCTCGCGGGCGTCCAGCTCGTCCACGGGACGCCCGAACGCCCGCAGCGCGCCCGCGCGCTCCCCCGCCGGCGCGACGGCCGGCTTGCAGCTGCTCAGCAGCGTGGTCTTGCCGCTGCCCGTGGCGCCCACGAGCAGCTGGAACGCGCCCTCCTCCACCGTCCAATCGAGCGGCCCGATGCTCGCCGTCGATTCGGGGTACCGGAACGCGAAGCCGCGCGCCTCGATCGCCTTCACGCTCGCCATCGCAGATGCTCCTTCGCGGTGATTGCGAGCGGCAGGCACGCGAACAGCGCGTACGGCAGATAGCTCCACCAGGGCGCGAGCCCGCCGATCGTCGGATAGAAACGGAATTCCGCGCATGCCGCCCAGGCGGCGGCCGCGGCCAGCAGCGCGAGCGCGCCCCCGCAGGCGAGCGCCGCGGCGTCGAAGCGCCGGAACCGGTAGCGCGCGTAGGTGGTGCGCCGCGCGACGGCCCCCCAGCCGCGCGCCTTCATGGCGCCGGCCGTCTCGAGCGAGTCTTCCATGCTCCAGCCCATGAGCACCGAGGTTCGCCGCAGGTAGCCGCGCAGGGCGGCGAGCCTCCCCGCAGGCTCCTCGGCGGGGCGCGCCGCCGTGCACGCGCGCTCCACGTCGGCGATGCCGTTGCCGCGCCGCACGAACTGCGGCACGAGGCGCATCGTCATCGACAGCATGAGGCCCACCGTGGGCGCGACGCCGCCGAACAGCGCCATGACCTTGTCCGAGTCGAGCACCTGCGCGGCGTTCGAGAACAGCACGAGCACGCTGGCCAGCATGACGCCCATGCATGCGCCGTACACGAAGCTCTCCAGGTAGAACGCGCGCAGCCCGATGCGGAACAGCTCGGTGGAGCCGGACGCCGAGAACAGCGGGTTCGCCAGCGCGACGACGGCGACGAGGGGCAGCTGCCAGAGGAGCGAGCGGCCCGTCGCCCGCCAACCGCGCAGCACCGCGCCGTACGCAAGCGCGCTCGCAAGCGAGACGGCCAGGTAGACCGGCTGCATCGCCGTCATGCAGAGCACGAGCATGACGGCGAAGTAGCCGAACGCCACGATGGGGTGGAACAGGTCGAACGCCGTGCGCTTCATGCGAGGCACGCCCCTAGGCGTGCACCGTTTGGAAGATCGAGATCACCACGAGCACGGCGAAGAGTATCGCCAATGCAGCCATGATCTTGGCCACTTTCGGATTGCTGAACACGGCGCCTCGCTTTCCTCGACCCATACACCTTACAGATCGTTGCCCAAGTCGCAGGTGTATATCCACGTGATATTCTCGCCACCGCTTAGGATATACGAACCGCACCCGTATCCGGGCGACGATCCGTTGACGAAGTACAGCCAGCCGCTTCCCGGGCCGCACGCGAACTCCGCAAGGCCCCCGATGGAGCTGACGTAGCTGCTCGACCCGCCCACCGACGCGCCGGTGGCGCACAGGGCGTCGTAGACCGATGCGCCCTGGTTGAGGGTGACCGTGCCGCCGCCCAACGACGAGGGGTACCCGTACGACGCGGCGCGGGAGCTGTCGATGTACACCGACACCGTGACGGTGCTGGGGGCCGACGGCGCCGGGGCCGGCTCGGGCGCAGGCGCCGGGGCCGGTGCAGCAGCGCCCTCCGACGCGGAAGGCTCGGTGCCCGATGGCGCCTCGCCGGCCGTCGAAGCGGCCGAGCCGTCGGCATCCGCCGCGCCCTCGCCGTCGACGGCGGCGCCCGCTTCCCCGTCCGCACCCTCCGAAGCCTCTTCGGCGGCATCCTTGCGATCGGCCTCGTCGCCCTGCGACGCGTCGTCTCCGTCAGAGGGCGCATCCGTGACGACGCTGGGCATCGGCACCGGATCGGACGGCGCAGGGTCGCCGAGCCATCCGGTGGCGAAGCCCATGCTCGCCACGACGGCGCACAGGGCCACCGCGGAGGCAACGACGCCCACGGCGAGCAGCGCCTTGCGCGGTCGGCGACGCGCGGGCTCGGACGCCGCCGGTGCGGACGCCCCGCCCTCCGAAGCCCCCTCCTCGCCGCGAGGCGTGGAGGGGGCGATGCGGTCGTCGGGCGCTTCGGCCCGCTCACGCGGCTCGAGCGTTTCGACGCCCGAGCCGCCGGTCTTCTCGTTCGAATCTTCGCTCATGCTGCCGCGATCCTATCGACGCAACGAGAACTCGTCGGAAGCGCGCATGCGCCGCGTGGCGGCGATGCCCGCCGCGAGCGCGCCGAGCGCGAGCGCCGCGGTGCCGGCCGCGAACGGCGCAGAGCCGTCCCCGGTCTTGGCGAGCGCCTTCTTGTCGGCCGCCGGAGCCCCTGCGGGCTTGACGTCGCCTTCTTCCCGCTCGTCGGCGGGCAGCGCAGCCTGTCCCAGCTTCGCCTGCGTGTAGACGTTGTACGCCGCCCCGGTGTTCCTGAGGCCCTGGTACGCAACAAGCGCCCGGAACCCCTGCTCGGTGGCGAGGTCGTTCGCAGCGCCGTTGTAAACGAATCCGGACAAGTCGGAAGTGGCCTGCGAGAGCAGCGCGCTCAACGGCGTCGCGCCGCTTTCGGTGACCATGGATGCCGCCGGATCCGCGCCCAAGGCGCACAGGGCGACCACGACGCAGGACGTAGAGCTGACGTTGATGGGACCATCGGCCGCGTCCCCGGATGCGCGGAAACCGCCGTCCTCGTGCTGCATTGCGCGCAGCGCCTCGAGACCCTTGTCGACCGCCGCTTTGACGGAGGCGTCCGAAACGCGAGAGGCAAGAGCGGTTATCACCATGGCCGTCGTATCGGGATCGTCCCCTTCGGCAGCGCCTTTCCAGGTCCAGCCGCCGGAAGCTTGCTGCGCGCTCAGAAGCTTGGCTACAAGCTCAGCTTCGGTTTCAAGAGCGTTCGCGGGCACGTCGTACGCGCCGCTTTCATAGGAGAGCAGAGCAAACGCCTGGCCGTTCACATAGGTAGTCGAAATGTCGGACGTCGCCATCGTTTGCACGAGCCCCGCTGCTTCCTCTGTTTTGCCGACGGCCGTGAGCGCCAAGATGAAGCGTTGCAAATTGGTGGTTTCGGGAGAACCGTTCGCTGCTTTCGCATTCGCCACGAGCGTCGCCACGTCAACCGACGACACACGACCGGCGGCCGCGAGCTCAAGGGCTTTCCATTCCTCGGACGTACCCGCATAGGAACTGGCGATGGTGCCGAACAGCGTGTTGTACGCAGCGCTGTCTACTGCGACGGCATCGTTGGCAGGCTCATCAGGTTCGGGTTCGGGCTTGGGATCGGGCTTGATCGCCCCCGCCAAGGGGTCGTTGACGGTGTAGATCGCGAGCTGAGGAACCTCGTCGTCGTAGGCGAACGTCGCGTCGGACGTGTAGATGTACTGGTAGCGGCCGTTCTCCTGCAGCTTCGACGTCAGCTGGGCGCTGGCGTAGTTCGCGCTGTCGCCGTCGAACATCGTCGCCCAATAGGCCCACGAGCCGTCGGGCTGCTGGACCGACTTGTTGCCGCGGAACGTCGGGGAGCCCCAGGAGTCGAAGTACGCCTTGTCGTTCCCCTCGGTCTCCTCCGCGCTGGCCGCGGCGGTGAAGCCCGCCTTCGCCAGCAGGTCGGCAACCGTGTCGTCGGAGGTCATGCCGTCGACCTTGCCGTTGTACAGGACGCCGTCCACGGGGTCGGACGTGTCCACGATGGTGAGCTGCACCGGAAATCCGGAAGCCTCCTCGTCGTAGGCGAACGTCGCGTCGGACGTGTAGATGTACTGGTAGCGGCCGTTCTCCTGCAGCTTCGACGTCAGCTGGGCGCTGGCGTAGTTCGCGCTGTCGCCGTCGAACATCGTCGCCCAATAGGCCCACGAGCCGTCGGGCTGCTGGACCGACTTGTTGCCGCGGAACGTCGGGGAGCCCCAGGAGTCGAAGTACGCCTTGTCGTTCCCCTCGGTCTCCTCCGCGCTGGCCGCGGCGGTGAAGCCCGCCTTCGCCAGCAGGTCGGCAACCGTGTCGTCGGAGGTCATGCCGTCGACCTTGCCGTTGTACAGGACGCCGTCCGCGGGGTCGGACGTGTCCACGATGGTGAGCGCCACCGAGAACGTCCCCGCACCCTCGCTTTCTTCGGCCCAGGCTGCGCTGGGCATGAGGCCCAGGCAGAGCGCGGCGGCCAGCAGGAGGGCCCACGCCCGCCGCATGACCCCCGCAGGGATGATCGTTTGTTCCTTCACCGTCTTCCTTCTCCTTTCATCGGTCGCTTCGCAGAAGAGAGACAGCAAAACAAAAGGCTGCGCGGCCCTCGCGATTCGAGGGGGCCGCGCAGCCCGTATTCGCTACGCAGACAAGCCGAGGGCTTTCTTGCCCTCCGGGTTGCGTTCGCGGTAACTCGCCGCTTGCGCACACACGCTTCTCGGTCGGTATTCTGGCTGATCGGCAAGGCCGAAACACAGTGGCGGTACCGTGCGGGATTCTCACCCGGCTTCCCACGATCCGAGACGTCTTCTTCATGCTTGATGCATTCTACCACCTCTTGGGTCGACGAACGACGCGAAAGGGGCGCAACCTCCGAGCTTGCCGCCCGCCGGCCGCCTACTGGTAGCGCAGCGACTCCACCGGGTCGAGCTTGGCGGCGCGGCGTGCCGGGTAGTAGCCGAACACGACGCCGATGAGCACGCACACGGCCACGGCGCCGAACACCACGCCCGGCGCGAGCACCGGCGTGACGGCCATGCCGGCTTGCACCGCGCCGATCACCTGTCCCAGGCCCCATGCGGCCAGGAAGCCGAACACGATGCCGAACGCACCACCGGCCACGCACAGCATGATGGCCTCGAGCAAGAACTGCTTCGTGACGTCGCGGCGGCGCGCGCCGAGCGACTTGCGCAGGCCGATCTCGCGGATGCGCTCGGTGACGTTCGTCAGCATCATGTTCATGATGCCGATGCCGCCCACGAACAGCGAGATCGACGCCACCGAGCCCATGAGCAGCGAGAACGACGCCATCATCGTCTCCATCTGCTTGATGACGGCATCGAGCGACGACACGTACACGCTTTCGGCGTCCAGGTTGAAGTACTGCGCCACGAAGGTTTGGGTCGTCTCGACGAGGCGGTCCATGTCGGTGCCCTCGCGCGCGAAGCCGACGATCTGCTGGATGCCGCCCGTGTTGCCGATGCGCGTCTCCACCGTGGTGTAGGGCGCGTAGAACGTCCCGCCGCCGCCCATGAACGACGAGGTTTCCATCACGCCGATCACCGTGTAATCGTCGTTGCCGAGGCGCACCGTCTTCCCCACCGCCTCGGTGTCGGGGACGCCGAGCATCTGCACGGCCATCTCGCCGCCGCCTATCACCACGAGGCGCGCCGCGTTCTGCTCCTCGCTTTCGGTGAAGAAACGGCCCGCTTTGAGCTTCGTCCCGTTCGCCGTGAAATAGTCGGGGCGGGCGCCGATGATGGTGGCGTAGTTCTTCTGCCCGTCGGACATCGCGATCTCGGCCGACGCGTACGACGCGCCGGTGATGACCTCGTACTCCGGCATGCCCTGCTCCAGCTTGTCCAGGTCGTCGAACGTGATGCCCTGCGGCGAGTACGCGCTGATGGACACCTGGCGCGCCTGGGAAAGCCCCATCTCGCCCATGAGCATGTTCTGCACGCCCGCGATGAGCGAGGTCATGGCGATGACGGCCGCGATGCCGATGACGATGCCGAGGATGGTGAGGAACGAGCGGCCCTTGTTCGCGGACAGCGCGTGCCAGGTTTCGTAGAACAGGTCGCCGATCTTCATGGGCGCGCCCCTTCCCCGCCGTGCGCCCCCTCGTACAGCCGCCCGTCGCGGATGTGCACCACGCGGTCGGCGTGGGCGGCCACGTCGGGCTCGTGCGTGATGAGCACGATGGTCTTGCCCGCGTCGCGCAGGCGCTTGAACGTGTTCAGCACCATGTCTCCCGTGGCGGTGTCGAGGTTGCCGGTGGGCTCGTCGGCCAGGATGAGCGCCGGGTCGTTCACGAGGGCGCGGGCGATGGCGACGCGCTGCATCTGGCCGCCCGACAGCTCGTTGCTGCGATGGTCGTACAGCCGCTCGTCGAGCGACACGCTGCGCAGCGCCGCATGGGCGCGCAGCTCGCGCTCCTTGCGCGGGCAGGCCGTGTAGATGAGCGGCAGCACCACGTTGCGCAGCACGGTGGCGCGCGGCAGCAGGTTGAACGACTGGAACACGAAACCGAGGCGCGTGGCGCGGATCTCGGCGAGCTCGTCGTCGCGGTAGTCGGCCACGTCGACGCCCTCGAGCAGGTAGCGCCCGCGCGTGGGCGTGTCGAGGCAGCCCAGCAGGTTCATGAGCGTGGACTTGCCCGAGCCCGACGGGCCCATGATGGCGAGGAACTCGCCCTGCGCGACCGTCAGCGACACGCCGCGCAGGGCGTGCGTGTAGCCCGAAGCGCTCTCGTAGATGCGGTGCAGGTCGACGGCTTCAACCACGTTGGCCATGGCGCTACCCCACCATGACGCTGCCGCCGGCGTCGACCGCGGCCATCCCGCCGTCGCCCGCCATGCCCATGCCGTCCACCGCACCGCCCATGCCTCCGCCGACGACCACCTCGTCGCCGGCTTTCACCTGGCCCTTCACGACGGACGTGAGGCCGTCGGACGCGACGACCTCCACCGTGCGCGCGTCCATCTCCTGCGTCTCGGGGTCGGTGAGCACCATCACGAAGCTGCCGCCCGCGCCGTCGGACTGCACGGCCGAGATGGGCACCATGAGCGCGTTCTCGATGGTGGTCGTGGTGATGGTGGCCTTGGCGGTCATGCCGGGCTTGAGGCGCGGGTCGGGCTCGGCGATGAGCAGCTTCACCGCGTACGTGACGGCACCGCCCATGCCGCCGTACATGGCGCCGCCCGACGCGTCGCCGGAGCCGGCCGACGTGGTGGCGATGCTCACCACGGTGGCGGGCAGCGTGAGGTCGGGGGCGGCGGTGAACGTGACCTCGGCGGTCTGATCGGCGGTGATCTTCAGGATGTCGATCTCGTTCACGTTGATGGAGACGGTCATCTGCGACAGGTCGGCGATCTGCACGGGCGAGGTCGCGGCGCTCGCCGTGGCCCCGAGCGCCTTGCCGGGCTCGATGTTCACCGCGACGACGCTGCCGGCGATGGAGGCGGTCACCGTGCGCTTGGCGGCGCGCGCGACGGCCTCGTCGTAGGCGCTCTGCGCGTTCTGCAGCGCAAGGTTCGCGTTGCTCAAGCCGAGCTCGGCCGACCTGATGGCGGAGTCGGCGCTGGACTCGTCGAAGGAAGCCTGCTCGCCGGCGAACGACTCGGCCGCCGCTCCCCCGGCCTCCTTGGCGGCCGCGGCGGCGGCTTGCGCCTGGGCTTGGGCGTTCGCGGCGGCCTGCTGGCCGGCGGACTTGGCGTGGTAGGCGTCGTTCACGGCGTTCTGGGCCTGGGCCACGCCGTTCTTGGCCTCCTCGATGCCCTGGGCCGCCTGGTTCACCGCCTTGTCCAGCTCGTCGTTGACCACGGTGAACAGCGTCTGGCCCTCGGCCACCGCGTCGCCTTCGGCCACGAGCACCTCGCCCACGATGCCGTCCACCTCGGGCGTGGCGCTCACCGATGCGACGGGTTGCAGATTGCCGGACGCCGACACCGTCTCGACGAACGTGCCCCGCTCCACGAAGCCGGTCTGCGGGGCCATGTCCTGCAGCGCCTTGGCCGCCCGGTCGGCCGCGTACCACGCGAACGCGCCGCCCGCGACGGCGAGCACCGCCACGGCCGAGACGGCGCCGATGATGATCTTGCGCTTGCGCTGCTTCTTGCGCTTCGCCTTGAGGTCGTTGAACGCCCGCATGTCGGCGAGCGCTTCGGCGTCGACGAGGTCGGTCGGCCCCGGCAGGCCCTCGATCGGCTCGAACGCGATGCGATCGAAGGCGTTCTGATCGAAGGGGCTCGGTTGAGCGCTCAAAGGCTCGGTGCCGTCCGGAGCGCCCTGACGACGGTTGTTGATCGGACCCATCTACTACCTCCCGTGCGAAAGAAGCGGGGGCGGTTCTCGAGGAACAGCCGTGCATCAATCATAAGTGGAA
Organism: Eggerthella guodeyinii; assembly: GCF_009834925.2. Classification (NCBI taxonomy): domain Bacteria; kingdom Bacillati; phylum Actinomycetota; class Coriobacteriia; order Eggerthellales; family Eggerthellaceae; genus Eggerthella; species Eggerthella guodeyinii. Next base: position 1,241,328 of record NZ_CP063310.1, on the reverse strand, counting down.
CGATGGGAAAAGTGAAGCCGCAATCCGCGCGCGCTCTTCAGCCGCGCGCCAGATACGCCTCAACGGCCTCGCGCAGCTCGCTCACGCCCGGGCGCGGTTGCCGTATACTGGGGCGAAACGTTGAGCGAATGCGAGGAGCGAAGAGAGCATGGGCGATTTCTCCAACAGGGTGTTCGAGGTGGTGCGGCGCATCCCGCGCGGGAAGGTGGCGTCGTACGGGCAGGTGGGACGGCTGATCGGCGCGCCGCGCTCGGCGCGGTACGTGGGCTACGCGCTCCACGCGAACCCCGACCCCGGCGCCGAGGTCAACAACATCCCGTGCCACCGCGTGGTGTTCAAGGACGGCGGCTTGTGCAAGGGATTCGCGTTCGGCGGCCCCGAGATCCAGCGCGAGATGCTGGAAGCCGAGGGGGTGGCGTTCGCCGACGACACGCACGTGGACATGGACGCCTGCCAGTGGGACGGGCACGCGGACGGCACGGCCGAGGGCGAGCTGCCCACCGCGCCGCCGGAAGACTTCGATTGGGCGCGGGAACTGGGAGAATGACGATGGAACAAGGATACGTGCAGGTGTACACGGGCGACGGCAAGGGCAAGACCACGGCCGCCGTCGGGCTGGCGATGCGGGCGGCGGCCGCGGGTCTGCGCGTGCACTTCTGCCAGTTCATGAAGTACGGCCCCACCGGCGAGCTCGACGCGTTTCGCCTGTTCGGCGACCGCATCGTGGCGGAGCAGTTCGGCACGGGCGGCGAGCTGAGCGCCCCCGACCCGGAGGACGACGCGCAGGCCGCGCGGCGCGGGCTCGCCGCCGCACGCGAGGCGGTGCTGGGCGGCGCGTTCGACGTCGTGGTGCTCGACGAGGCGAACGTTGCCGACAGCTTGGGGTACTTCGAGCCGGACGCGCTCGTCGACCTGGCGCTCGAGCGGCCCGAAACCGTGGAGCTGGTGGTCACGGGGCGCGGCGCCAGCGGCACGCTCATGGCCGTGGCCGACCTCGTCACCGAGATGCGCGAGGTCAAGCACTACTACGAGGAGGGCGTCATCGCCCGCCGCGGCATCGAGTTCTAGCGGCCGCCCTCGAACGCACTTGCGAGGGCGCGGGCCACGCGCAGGCCGTCGCAGGCGGCGCTCATGATGCCGCCGGCGTAGCCGGCCCCCTCGCCGCAGGGGTAGAGGCCGCTTTCGGGCGCGTCATCGGGCGCGCCTTCCACCCGCGCCTGCAGCGCATCGTCGCGCACGATGCGCACGGGGCTCGAGCTGCGCGTCTCGACGCCGGTCATGACCGCGTCCGCATCCGCGAACCCGCGCAAGCGGCGATCGAGCAGGGGCAGCGCCTCGGCAAGGGCGTCGGCCACGAAACCGGGCAGGCACGCGCGCAGATCGCACCAGGCCACGCCGCGCGCGTACGTCGGGCGCACCGATGCGCCCGCCTCGCTCGCGCGTCCAGCCAGGAAGTCCCCCACCGTCTGCGCCGGCGCCTGGTACGCCTCGCCGCCCGCGGAGCGCGCCGCCTCGAAGGCCGCCCGCTCCATGCGCCGCTGCAGCTCGACGCCCGCCAGCGGATCATCGCCCTCGAAGTCCTCGGGACCCACGCCCACGAGCAGCGCCGCGTTCGCGTTCGCCCCGTCGCGCGCGAAGCGGCTCATGCCGTTCACCACGACGCCGCCCTCCTCGCTGGCGGCGCACACCACCTCGCCGCCGGGGCACATGCAGAATGTGTACGCGCTGCGGCCGTCCGGCAGGTGCACGGCCAGCTTGTAGTCGGCCGCGCCGAGCGCGGGATGCGCGGCGACGTCGCCGTACTGCGCGCGGTTCACCGCCTCCTGGTCATGCTCGATGCGCACGCCCACCGAGAACGGCTTCTGCTCCATCGCCACGCCCGCCCCGCGCACCGCGGCGAACGTGTCGCGCGCCGAGTGCCCGCAGGCGAGCACCGCGCGACGCGCGTCGACGCGCTCGAGCACGCCCGTGCGCCCGTCGCGCACGTCAACCCCCGCGAGCGCGCCGCCCTCGAAGCGCAGGCCTTCGAGCTGCGCATGGAAGCGCACCTCGCCGCCCGCTTCCTCGATCTGGCGGCGCAGGGTGCGCACGACGTCCACGAGCAGGTCGGTGCCGATGTGCGGCTTCGCCTGCCAGAGGATCTCCTCGGGCGCGCCCGCGTCCACGAACCAGCGCAGCACGTGGCGCGCGAGCGGGTTCTTGATGTTCGTCGTGAGCTTGCCGTCCGAGAACGTGCCGGCGCCGCCCTCGCCGAACTGGATGTTCGTCTGCGGGTCGAGGTCGCCGCCGGCCTCGAACGCGGCCACCGTCGCCAGGCGCTCGTCCACGTCGCCGCCGCGCTCGAGCACGAGCGGACGCAGCCCCGCGCGCGCCAGATAGAGCGCGCAGAACAGACCGGCCGGGCCCGCGCCCACCACGATCGGGCGCGGCTCGCCGCCGGCCTCGCGGCCCGCGGCGCACGACGGCACCCGCAGCGGCTCGTAGGGCGCGTGGCGGCGCACCTGCGTCCCGACGACCGCCCCCGCGCCCCCGCGCTCGCCCGCCGCGGCGAGCGCGCGCTCTTCCTCGGCGGCTTCGGCCAACTCCACGCCGAGCGTCGCCACGAAGTGCACGTCGCGCTTCTTGCGCGCGTCCACGCTGCGCTTCAGCACCAGCACCGCGCGCACGTCGCGCTCCGCGACGCCGAGCGCCGCGGCGGCGGCCGCGCGCACGAGCGCCTCCGCCGCCGCCCCGAGCAGACCCGCGTCCAGCGGCAGTTTCACGTTCGACACCTCAAGCACGGCGCGCTCCTTCCATCAGGCTCTCCGCGGCGGCGCGACCCGCCAGCATGCCGCTCGCCCACGCCCAGTGCAGGTTGTAGCCTCCGCAGGGCGCGTCCACGTCGAGCGCCTCGCCCACCACGTGCAAACCCGGCACCGCGCGCGCCGCGCACGTGCGCGGATCGAACGCCTCCACGAGGAACCCGCCGCGGCGCACCTGGCACTGCCGCGCCTCGCCGACGCCGCGCACCTCGAGCGCGAGCCCCTTGAGCGCGCGGGCGAGCGCCGGCACGTCGCGCTGCGCGAGCGGCTTCTCGGCGTGCAGCCCGGCCGCTTTCAGCACGGCGCGCCCCACCGCCGGCAGCGTCATGCCGCGCAGCACGTCGTCGCCCGTGCCCGCGCCTCCGCGCTCGCGCAGGCGCGCGAGGCGGGCGCGCAGCAGCTCCTCGAGCGGCGCCTCGCCGTGCTGCGGCAGCAGGTCGATGCGCAGCGTGTCGCCCGGCTCGGCGAACCGCGACAGGTTGAACACCGCGATGCCCGACACCCCGTAGTCGCGGAACAGCACCTCGCCCCGCTCGCACGCCTTCTCCGCGCCGTCCCGACCGACGAGCGACGCCGCGCAGCGCACGCGGATGTTGTTGAGCGCCTTCACGAGGCGCGCGTCCGTGCGCAGGGGCCCGAGCACCGCGCGCGGCTCCTTCCAGGCGAGGCCTTCCGGCACGAGCGCGCGGGCCGCGTTCCCGCCAGCCGCCACGATCACCGCCTCGGCATGCAGCACCGCGCCATCGGCGAAGCGCACGTGGAAGCGGTCGCCCTTGCGCGCGGGCGCGTCGAGGCGCACCGCCTCCCGCCCGCACTCCTCGCGCACGCCCACGTCCGACGCGGCCGCGCGCAGCACCTCGAGCACGCTCGTCGCCTTGTTCGCCAGCGGGTACAGGCGGCCTTCGCCCTCCTCGCGCCAGACGAGCCCGAGGTCGGCGAAGAACGCATGCACCGGGTCGACCCCGTCGCCGCCGCGCAGGCCGCCCGCGCGCCGCAGCTCGTCCAACGCCGCGCCCACGAACGCCGCGTTGCGGTACGCCGCGGCGTCCACCTGCGCGTTCGAGAAGTTGCACCGCCCGTTGCCCGTGGCCAGGATGGAGCGTCCCACCCGCTCGTCGGCCTCGCATACCGCCACGTCGACGCCGTCCGCGCCCGCATCCGCACCCACGCGGACGCCGCGCGCCCGCAGTGCGTCGGCCGCGGCCACCGCGGCCGCGAGCCCGGCCGCGCCGCCGCCTATGATCATCAGTTTCTTCATGCCGCCATGATACCGCATCGGACGATTCGCGGGCGCGAATCGGGAGCCATGACAATTTCAACGGCATTTTCGGACGCTGCACCCCGCCACTGCTTCTCCCCACCTGGGGCTTTCTTGCAATCGCACAAGCCCATCGCCCTTTTTCGCACCCGACTGTTGCCACAGCTCCCGTTTTGCGCCCACCGGGTGGCGACGCGCCGGGCCCCCGCCCCCGAACGCAAAAGGGCCCCGGCACCTTTCGATGCCGGGGCCCTCGCTGCACCCTCGCCGCCGCGCTCTGCGCGTGCGGACGCTACTTCGACTCAAGCACGGGGATGGGCGTATCGTCCGTCTCGTCCAGGTTCTTGTCCCACACGTAATGCTTCGTCTCGCGCGCGATGAGGCCCGAAAGCAGCAGCACCACGATGATGTTCGGGATGGCCATGAGCGCGTTCGTGATGTCGGAGATGGTCCACACCAAATCGCCGATGCCGATGGCTCCCAGGAACGCCACCACCACATACAGCACCTGGTAGGGGCGGATGGCGCGCTTGCCGAACAGGTAGGTGACGCAGCGGTTGCCGTAGTACGACCAGCCGAGGATGGTGGTGTAGGCGAACAGGATCATGCCGATGACCAGGATGGGCGTGCCGATGTAGGGGATCGACGCGAAGGCCGCGCTCGTCAGGTCGGCGCCGGCCGAAACCTGGCCGCTCTCCATGATGCCCGGGTTCGCGATCATCGTGGACACGAGCACGATGCCCGTGAGCGCGCAGATGACGACGGTGTCCCAGAAGGTGCCGGTCATGGACACGAGGGCCTGGCGCGCCGGGTTGCGCGTGGAGGCCGCCGAGGCCACGATGGGCGCCGAGCCCAGGCCCGACTCGTTCGAGAACAGGCCGCGCGCGCAGCCGAACTGCAGCGCCATCATCAGCCCCGAGCCCACCGCGCCGCCGAACGCCGCCTTCGGCGTGAAGGCGCACTCGAAGATGAGGCTGATGGCGGGCCACACGTACTCCCAGTTCATGCCGATGATCACGATGCAGCCCCACGCGTAGGCGATGGCCATGAACGGCACGAGCTTCTCGCACACCTTCGAGATGATCTTGATGCCGCCGAAGATGACGATGGACACCATGATGACGATGGCCAGGCCGATGCCCCAGGTGGGCACGCCGGGAGCGTTGGACGTGATGATCCCGGTCATGGCGCTGGACTGCACGGCCGAGCCGATGCCGAACGAGGCGACGGCGGCGAACAGGGCGAACGCCCCGGCCCCCAGCAAGCCCCACCACGGCGTCTTGCCGTCCTTCTCGAACGCGCGTCGCCATGCGTACATCGCGCCGCCCAGCATGTTGCCGTTGTGGTCCTTCACGCGGTACTTCACGGCGGCGAACGTCTCGGAGTACTTCGTGGCCATGCCGAACACGCCGGTGAGCCACATCCACAGCACCGCGCCCGGGCCGCCGGCCAGGATGGCGGTGCCCACGCCCACGATGTTACCGGTGCCGATGGTGGCCGACAGCGCCGTGGTCAGCGCGCCGAACTGGCTGATGTCGCCCGGCGCATCCGGGTCCTTCGTCACCGACAGCTTGATGGCCGTCGGCAGCTTGCGCTGGATGAACCGGGTGCGGATCGTCAGGTACAGATGCGAACCCAACAGCAGCACGATCATCGGCGGGCCCCATACGAAGGCGTCGATATCGCTGATCATCTGGACGATGTCCATGCACGTCCCCTCTCTCGTCTTTGCCAGTACGCCCCGTTGCGAGAAAAGAGCCGGTCCCGAAGCAGGTTCCGAACGCCGTCGACACGCGACAAAAGCCGTTTCGGCAGGGGCACTTTCGCACGCTAAAGTATTCGGATTATAGCCACGTGGAACCTTACGGTTCGTTAACAAACGGAAAATCCTCCGCGAGCGGCGCCGATGCGCGCCCTAGGCGTCGATGCCGCCCTTCGTCTCGCCGAACAGGAGGTCCATCATCTCCTGGCGGCCGCTCACGCCCAGCTTCGCGTAGATGTGGGACATGTGGGTTTTCACCGTGCTCTCGGCCAGCACGAGCTCCTCCTGCACGAACGAGCAGGTGCGCCCCTGGGCCAGCAGCATGAACACCTCGGTCTCGCGCGGCGACAGCGCGTAGGCGGCGGCAACCTCCTGGCAGCGCGCGACGATGGACCGGGTCAGGCGGCTGGCCGCGTCGTCGGCGGCCCCGTCGGCAGCCGCGTCGTCGGCGGCGGCCCCGTCCCGTCCGCGACCGCGCACGAGCGAGGCCAGCCACGAGCGGTTCATCACGAGCGCCACCACCACGAGGATGACGACCGTCTCCACCACGGCGCTGCCGCGCAGGAACACCACCCACACCACCGAGGCCGCGGCGTACGCGAGCCCCGCGATGCCGACGATGCGGTTCTCGGGCAGCGGCAGCAGCGTGCACGCGGCCGCGACGGCCGACCAGAACAGCAGGTGGGCGAACGGGTCGTTCAGCTGCACGATGCTGTCGAGCAGCACCGACGGCACGTCGCCCAGCTGGGCGCGCACCACCACGACGAACAGGCCCGCGATGACCACGAGGATGGGCGGCTGGAAGCGCACCGACGCGGGCTGCTTCGCCATGAGCAGCAGGGCGAGCCACGCGAACGCCGCCAGGCACACGGTGAGCACCGAGATGGCGGGGATGCGCCCGAGCGCGTCGAAGTAGGTGGTGTTCGAGTCGCCCCACACGCCCGAGGGGCCGAAGATGCGCACCATCGCCAGCAGCACGCCCACGATGACGAGCACCGCCACCATGTCGCCCGCCGCCTGGCGCTGCCGCGCGCTCGGCTCGGCACCGCCGGCCGCGCCGGGAGCCGGGGACGGCCCCGTCGCGGGCTCCGCGCCTGCCGCGCGGGCCGCGCCCTGCCGTGCACCCGCCGCGCGGGCCGCCTCGAAGCACGCCGCCGCCAAGCACGGCAGCGCGATGGCCACGACCACCTGCTGGGCAGGATCGATGAAGCCGTCCAGCGCCAAGCTCATGAGCTGGCGCAACGGGAACGCGGCTACGATGCACCACACCACGCACGCGAACCCCTGCGTCGTGGCCAGCAGGATGACGAAGCGCGACGCGAACCAGAAGTAGCCGAGCCCCGCCAGCACGAGCCCGCACGTGGCCAGGATGGTGGGGCTGAAGAAGTCCTGGTGGAACGACAGCGCGAAGCAGCCCGTGCCCACCGCGGCCATCACCGGCATGACGAAGGCGAGGCTGCCCTCGTGCGCGGCCACCCAGCGCGGGGCCGCCGTCAGCACCGCGGCGACGACGAGGATGCCCGTCAGCCAGAACGTGCGGGCGTTCACCCACTCGGCCAGGCCGAGCGAGGACAGCAGGAAGCCGGGCGTGTGCCCCATGAGCGTGCACCACAAAAGGATGAGCGACAGCCCTGCCGCCGACGCCGCCCCGCATGCGTTCACGATACCCCGCCGATGCTCCATGCCGCAGCGCTCCCCCTTCGCGTCCCCCCTGCGTTTCTGCACGCAGTATAGCGCATCGGCGGGAGCACGCGTTGGACGGAGCCGCAAGATGCCGGCTCCGTCCACGGGAGGGTGCTGCATATCGTCGGGCTACCGCACCGCGAAGGCGAGGCTGGCGGACAGCGGCGACACCACGTCATCGGCCGTGCGGGCGCGCACGGTCATCTCGTAGTCGCCCTTCTCCTCGAACGAGGCGGTGAACTGCCAGTTCACCCACTTGTCGGCCGTGGCGCCGTCCGTCTCGCACGCCGTCCAGGTGCGCCCGCCGTCGAAGGAGAACTCGATGGCGGCGATGGGGCTTCCGCAGTCGTCGGCCACGCCCTCGAACGTGATCTCGTCGCCCGCCTCGAACGCGCAGCCGTCGGCGGAGTTCTTGATCTCGATCTTGTTGCGGTACATGGGATCGACCGAGGCCACCTCGGGCACCGCGTCCTCGCGCGTGAGCTCGATGCTGGCGATGTTGCGCGTGAAGTAGCGCGCCACCGTCTCGGGCATCCACAGCTGCAGGCTCGAGCCCTCCGACGCCTTCAGCTCCTCGCCGTTCACCTGGTACACGAGCAGCGCGTTCTTGTCGAGCGCGTACTGCAGCGGCAGCGGCTCGCCGTAGCCGTCCGCGCCGTAGGCCGTCACGGTGTTCACGCCGTCCTCGAGGTCGGCCATGCCCACCACCGACGCCAGCGGCACGCCGATGACGGCCGCCTGGCCGAAGGGCGACCCCGTGGCGCACGAGCAGCCCATGAGCGCCTCCTGCTCCTCGTCGTCGAGCTCGGACAGGTCCACCGTGAAGCTCTCCTTCACGTGCCCGCCCACGTTCACGAAGTAGGTGGCCACGCCGTCCTGCCCGGCGGCAAGCTCGGGCGCGGGCTTGGAGCACATCGACAGGATGGCGGTTCCGAACACGTTGAACAGCTCGTCGTTGGGCGTGACGCCGTCCTGATTGAACGTGAACGACCCCTGCACGTCCGCGACGCGCACGTAGTCGGATTCCTCGCCCAGCCACTGGGCGCGGATGTCGTGGTCGGCCACCGTGTGGGTGGCGCCGACGGGCCGGGAGCCCTCGTCCGCAGCCGCGGGCTGCTGGGCGGCAAGGGCCGCGCCGGCGCCGGATGCGAGCAGCACCGCGCCCGCCACGCCGGCCATGATCTTCTGAGCTGGCTTGTTCATGAGCGCTCCTACTCCTTTCCTTCGGCCGCTTCGGCAGCCGCCGTCTTCGGGGCGACGAGCGACGGGGTGTCGATGACGACCGTCTCGTCGGCGGCGGGCATCGCGTCCTTCGCGTTCACCATGACCGTTTGGATCTGCGGGCTCACGAGGCCGCTTTCCGTGGTGGCGCGCAGCTGCAGGCAGTAGGCGCTCTCCTCCTGGGGCGTCCAGGTGAAGTCGAACCAGACGAGCTTGTTGACGTCGGTGTCGCCCAGGTCGTGCTTCGTCCACGTTTTGCCGAAGTCCATCGAGAACTCGACGCTCGCGATCTTCTCGTCGTAGGCGTCCACGTAGCCGTGGAACGTGTAGGGCTGGCCGTTCTGGATGACGAGGCCCTCGGGCACGCCCAGCACGGTGGCGTTGGGCTTGTTCGTCCAGTTCCCGTCGGCGTCGATCCAGCCGTTCGGGTTGCCGTCGTGATGCTCGAACTCGTACACGTGATCGTCGAAGTCGGGGGCGTCGGTGACCACCTTGTACTCGTTCATCTGCTTGGAGTTCACCTCGGGGTCGACGCCCTCGCACCAGTTCGTGCACGGGAAGCCGTTGGCCGCGGTCAGCTGCTCGCCGTTGATCTTGTACACGAGGAACGCCTCGCCGCCGTCCACCTTGTCGAGCGGCATGGCGCGCTTGGACGAGCCGTCGGCGCGCATGACGCGCACGCCGTTGATGTCGGCGTTGTCGGCGTAACCGCCCGCGCGCTCGATGAGCCAGCTCACGGGGATGCCGGTAATCTCCACGTTGCTCACCGATCCGGCGCCGGTGCCGTTCCAGTTGCACACTTCCTTCGACACCTTCGTCACGGTGACGCCGGCCGCCTCGGCCTCTTTCACGAGATCGGGCAGAAGCGCGGTGTAGGGGCTGTTCACCTCGCCGTCCACCGTGATGGGCCAGCTGTCGAACAGGCTCTGGGGCATGGGCGTGTCGGCGTACTCGGCGCCGGAGCGCATGCGGTCGTACAGGCGGTTCCAGGCGTCCATGTTGAACATGTCCTCCTGCGCCATCGTGGCTTCCTGGTCGATGGAGAAGTCGCCCTCGACGTTCTCGACCTTCGTCACGCCGCGCAGGCGCTCGAACTTGGTCTGGTCCCACAGCGCCATGCCCTCGCCATCGTTGGTGGCGTCGTGGCAGGAGTAGCAATTTCCCTTGTACTCGTCCTCGAACTGGCCGTCGGCCTCCAAGCCGTAATGGATGTTGTGGATGAGCGTGCCGAACTCGTACTGCGTGGGGATGTAGCCCGGCGAGTACGTGTGGCAGAACAGGCACTGGTCCACCGTCATCTCGGCGTCGAGCGCCGGGCTGTTCGGCGAGGGGTGCATGGTCTGCGCGAGGTGCTGCAGCGTCGCGTCGAGGTCGGCGTGGCAGCTGTTGCAGCCGCGGTTGTCGTTGTTCAGCCGGTAGATGTTGTACGGCGTCTTGCCCTGGCGGGCGCGCTCGGCGAGCTCGCTCGGGGTGCGCTGCACGATCTGGCCGCTCGGCAGCGTGCGCAGCTCGGGCGCCCACTGGTCCACGTTGGCGTCCCACATGTCGTGCATGCCGTCGAGGTAGTCCTTGCCCGGGTAGGCGTCGAGCGAGATGCCGTCGTATACCGTGCCCTCCTCGCCGTCGATGATCGACTGCTGCTCGTCGGTGTACTCGTGCCCCTCCGCTTGCGGGGTTTGCCGGTCGCCCGTCGCAAGCGCCTCGTTCGTTTGGGGAGCGCAGCCGGCGATGCCGACCGTCCCCAACAAGGCGCACACGGCGACCAGCGCGATCTTGCGTTGTGCGTGCATCGGTCTCCTTCCTCTCCTGTTCTCGTCCGCGCGGCGGCCGAACGTCCGGCCGGCTCCCCCGCGCGAAGAGCATGGTAGGGAAACGGAGGCGGCGCGCGCCATCGTCGAAGCGAACCATCTTGGGTTCAGGGGGCATCGTACGATCCGGAGGATGCCGCCGAACAGGCAAAACGGCCCCGCCAGTGCGGGGCCGTTCGCAGAAACCCTGCGCGCCGGGAGGGAGAGGGCGCGCGGAGCCGGAGGGGTTTACGCCTTCTTCGCGGTCTTGGACGCGGCCAGCTCGGCGGCGCGCGCCTCCACGGCGGTGTCGTCGGGCTCGGCGGAAAGCGCCGGATCAACGGTGATCACGAAGTTCGGCTTCGTCTCCACCGCGTCGTCCGACACGATGTCGGCCTGGTGCGCCTTCTCGAGGTCGGCCATCTCGCCCACCGCGAGGTTCATGCCGGGGCACGCCGCCACGCAGGCGGGCAGCTCGCCGCGCTCCTGCCGGTCCGTGCACATGTCGCACTTGTACGTCTTGCTCTCCTGCTCGTCGTAGCACGGCGCATGGTACGGGCACGCCTCGATGCACGTCTTGCAGCCGATGCACAGGTCGTGGTTCTGCTGCACGATGCCGTTCTCCAGCTTCGTGTAGGCCTGCACGGGGCAGTTCGCCACGCACGCGGGCTCGTTGCAGTGGTTGCACGACAGGGACAAAAACGACAGCGCCCGCGGGTCGTCCTGCTTGATCTCCGTGACATGGCGCAGCAGCACGCCCCGGTCAAGCTGCTTCTCGCTCTTGCAGGCGATGGAGCATGTCTTGCATCCGTAGCAGTTCTTGTTGTTCATCCAGAATCCGAGCGCCATGGCTTACGCCTCCTTCTTCACGTCGACGAGGGTCTGGTTGCAGCAGTGGGTGCCGCCGAGCGTCTTCCACTTGTCGTTGGTGACGTAGCTCGACGAGCCGCCCTGCTGCTCCCACCAGCCGTTCTGCAAGCCCACCACGCCGGCCTTGATGCGGTCGTTCACCTCGGCCACGCCGCGATGCTCGCCGCGGTCGTTGAACACGACCACCGCGTCTCCGTCGGCGATGCCGCGCGCCTCGGCGTCCGCCTCGTTCAGCAGGACGACCGGCTTCCGGTCGCACACCTCGTCCATCCACTCCAGGTTGTTGAACGTGGAGTGCACGCTGCGGTACGTCTTGCGCTGCACGCTGAACAGCGGGTACTTCGCCGCCAGCTCATCGCCGTTGCGCGCGTCTTCCTCGGAGCGGGCGTAGCTGCAGATGGGGTTGAAACCCTCCTTCTTCCAGGCGCCCACCCAGAACTCGGCTTTCTTCGACGCGGTGAAGAACACGCCGTCCTTGTAGGGGATGTAATCCTTGCCCACCACGTCGACGGCCTTCTTCTCCACGAGCTCGTCGTAGGTGACGCCCGTGGGCTCCAGCACGTTGGAGATGAGGTCCTTCATGGGCACGTCGAACGCGTCGCCGAAGCCGAAGCGGCGGGCCAGCTCGGCGAAGATCTCGAGGTCGCTCTTCGACTCGCCCGGGCCGTCCACCGCCTTCTCCATGAGCTGGATCCAATGGCTGCGCGCGTTGGCCAGCACGCCCTCGGTCTCGAAGATGCCGGTGCACGGCAGCACGAGGTTTGAGTACAGCGCCGTGGACGTGAGGTACTGGTCCACCGTCACCACGAACGGGATCTTCTCGAGCGCCTTCTTCACCATGCCCGTGTTGGGCCACTGCGTCATGGGGTTGCCCGTCATCGACCACAGCACGTTCACCTTCACGGGATCCTCGTTCAGGACGGCCTCGCCGAACGTGAAGCGCGGGATGGCCGCCACCTCCTCGGTGGCCTTCGGCACCTCGAGCGGGTTGCCCGTGGCCACCTCGTTCATGCCGCCCGCGTCGCTCACGCCGTCGCCGACGTGCCCCACCTGGCCGCAGAACGCCGCCAGGTACGCGCCCACGGCCGTGGCGTACGTGCCGTTCTCGGTGCGCATGAAGCCGCCCATGTTCTGCACGATCATCGCGTGCTCGGCGCCCGCGTACTCCTTCGCGATGCGCTCGATGTCCGCCGCGGGAACGCCGCACTCCTCCTCGGCCGCCGCGAGATCCCACGCGGACGCCTCGGCCACGATCAGCTCGAACTCGGTTTGGTAGGCGTCGGCCGCGTCGGTGCCGTCCAGCGTGAGGGCCGCCTCGATGCCGCTCTGGTCGTGCGGCACCACCTCGCCGCTCTTCTTGTCGAACACGACGAACGACGCGGGGTCGTCGGCGTTCTTCAGCACGGGCTCGCCCGTCGCACGGTCCACGAGGCACGGCGCGCACGTGTGCGCGAGCAGGAACTCCTCGTCGTAGAGCCGCTCGTCCACGATGACCTTGAGCATAGCCAGTCCGAGCGCCGCGTCGGTGCCGGGCCAGGGCTGCAGCCAGTCGGTGGCCTTGGCGGCCGACTCCGTGTAGATGGGGTCGATCACCACGAGCTTGCCGCCGTTCTCCACCACGTGCTCGAAGCGCTGGAAGTAGCCCTGCTTCGAGATGGCGGGGTTGTTGCCCCACACCACGACGTAGGTGCTGTTCTCGATCTGGTTGCGGCAGTCGAGGAAGCGCTTGCCGTAGATGGGCACGATGGCCGCCGTGGTGCCCGCGCAGCACAGCGAGCCCACCGTGGTCGACGCGCCGCCCAGGTGCCCGAAGAACGCGTTGGCCACCGGGCCGTGCATGGCGCCGAAGTTGCCGGAGCCGGTGACGTAGCAGATGGACTTGTTGCCGTCGGTCGCGATGGCGTCCTTGAACTTCTGCTCGATGAGGTCGAACGCCTCGTCCCAGCTGATCTCCTTGAACTGGCCGCTGCCCTTCTCGCCGTCCAGCAGAAGCGGCATGGTCAGGCGGTCGGGGTCGTTCACCATCTGCGAGCGGCTGATGCCGCGCGCGCAGGCCGCGCAGTCGTTCAGCTCGGACGACTCCACCTTCACCAGCTTGCCGTCCACCACGTAGCCTTTCAGGTTGTGGTGCTGGCACTCGGGCGGGCAGGTGGAATAGAACACCTGCGCGTCGGCGTAGGGGTCCAGCGCCGCACCCTCGGCATCGGCGCCGGCGCCGGCCTCCGTGTCGGCCTTCGGGCTGCATCCGGAAAGCCCCAACGCTGCGGCGGCGCCCGTCGTGGCGGCGGCCGCGACGAACGTCCGTCGCGACAGCGACGGCAGTGCCTGATCCGCGGATTTCCTCATCTCGCGCTCCTCTCCTCGTCCTGATTCCCAAATAGCGGCGGAACTTGGATCCCCCGTTCCTCCGCGTACCCCATTTTCCCCAGGTGGGCGCATCGGTTCAATATCCTGCGGAAGAACTTTCCGTTAAGAAAGTCCTACCAGATATTAAAAAAGTATTATCATCCGCGACTTTCCGCCGCGCGCGCCCGCGTTTGTCGGATAATTACGAGGGTAGCACGGTCGCGCGTACCGGGCGGCGGGCAAGGGGGCCCGCCGTCGATGCGCGCCTCAGGGGGAATCGCCATGTCGTTCAAACGAGGTATCCGCTTCAAGTTCGCGGTGTTCATCGGCGCCTTCATCGTGGCCCTCATGGCCGTCGACGCGCTGTGGAACGTCCAGCTGCAACAGCAGCAGGCCGAGAACGAGGCGCGCGAGAAGGCCGAGGTGCTGGCCGACGAGATGCACGCGATGTGGGACTTCATCGACATCAACCAGAACACCATCAACCGCACCGAGGACGGCGCCTTCCGCACGAAGGCCCTCGTGTGCGTGGTCACCGCCAAGTCGGTGAGCACGCTGTTCACCATGAACACCGACTACAAGATCCAGTACACGAGCCCCACCCCGCGCCAGGCGGCGAACGCGCCCGACGAGTTCGAGCAGCGGGCGTTCGAGGCCTTCGGCGCCGATGCGGCCCTCGAGGCGTACTACGACGTGGGCTACGACGCCGAGGGGCGGCGCGTGTTCCGCTACGCCGAGCCGCTGTACGTGACCGAGACGTGCCTCGAATGCCACGGCGAGCCCGTCGGCGAGCTCGACCAGTTCGGCTACGAGAAGGAGGGCATGCAGGTGGGCGACATCGGCGGCGCCGTGTCCATCACCGAGCCCATGGACATCTACGCCGACGGCATGCGCACGAGCGTGCTGCAGCAGGTGTTCATGGTGCTGCTCGTGCTCGTGCTGGCCTGCGTGGGCATCTACTTCGCCGTGAGCAAGCTCGTGCTGCACCCGCTCGACGCGCTCGGGCGCGCCGCGAAGCAGATCGGCGCGGGCGACTTCTCCTACCAGCTGGAGGCGCGCACCGTGGGCGGCCCCGACGAGCTCACCGAGTTCGCCGACGACTTCGACAAGATGGCCCGCCAGCTGGAACGGCTCTACACCGACCTCGAAAGCGAGGTGCGCAGCCAAACCGACAAGCTCTCGGCGCTCAACGACCTGCTGCTGTACCAGAAGGTCGAGCTCAAGAAGGCGCTCGACCGCCTCAGCGAGGAAACCGCCTACAAAAACGAGTTCTTCGCCATCATGAGCCACGAGCTGCGCACGCCGCTCACGTCCATCCTCGCGTTCGCGCGCATCCTGCGCGGGGTCGACTCGCTCGACGCCAAGACGCGCAGCGCCGTGGAGGAGATCGAGGCGAACGCCACGCTGCTGCTCAACATGGTGAACAACATCCTGACCATCTCGAAGGCCGAGGCGCACAAGAACGAGCTGGTGGTGGAGCCGGTCGACTTCGTGGACCTGCTGGGGTTCATCAGGAAGTCGCTCGAGCCCGTGGCGAAGAACAAGGGCATCGCCCTGACCGCGAAGACCGACGCCGACGTGCCCGTGTCGATGGCCGACTGGGAGAAGCTGCGGCGCATCGTCGAGAACCTCGTGGACAACGCCATCAAGTACACCCACGTCGGCGGTCGCGTGGACGTGCGCGCGACGTTCGACGGCGCCTGCATCGTCGTGTCCGTCGCCGACGACGGCATGGGCATCGACGAAGCCGACCAGGAGGGCATCTTCGAGCGCTACCGCCAGGCCGGCCAGTCGCCCAACCGCCGCTACCGCGGCACGGGCCTCGGCCTGGCCGTGGTGAAGGAGCTGGCCGAGCTGCACGGGGGCAGCGTGTCGGTGGCGTCGGCCCGCAAGCTCGGCAGCACGTTCACCGTGCGCATCCCCTACGTTGCCGTGGATACGGAGGAATACGATGAAGAAGATCCTGCTGATCGATGACGAGAACAGCATCGCGCGCCTCGTGGGCAGCATGGCGGGCGACGCGGGCTACGCGTTCGCCTACGCCGAAGACGGCGCGGAGGGCCTCGTCGCCGCCGAGCGGGAGGCGCCCGACCTCGTCATCATGGACGTGATGATGCCCCGGATGGACGGCTTCACCACCTGCCGCCTCATGCGCGAGCGCGGCATCACCTGCCCCGTCATCTTCCTCTCCGCGAAGGGCGACATCGTGGACAAGGGCGTGGGCTTCCAGGCCGGCGGCGACGACTACATGGTGAAGCCGTTCGATCCGCGCGAGCTGCTCATGCACATCGAGGCCCACCTGCGCCGCGCGAGCATGGCGGCCGCGCCCGTCGCGCCGCGCGGCGACATCCTGCACGCGGGGCGCTTCGTGCTCGACCGCGGACAGTTCCGCGTCACGAAGGACGGCGAGCGCCTGTCGCTCACGCCCAAGGAGTTCAAGATATTCTTCGCGCTGGCCTCGAGCCCCGGCCTCGTGCTGTCGAAGGAGCAGCTCGTGGAGGCGGCCTGGGGCAAGGAGTTCGTCGGCGAGACGTCGAGCATCACCGTGTTCATCAAAAAGCTGCGCGAGAAGGTGGAGGACGACCCGTCCGACCCGCGCGTCATCCAGACCGTCTGGGGCATCGGCTACCGCTTCGAGCCCGAAGGCCGCGAGGGCTAGGGAGCGGCGCGGGAAGCGGCAGCCGGTCGCGAGCGCGGGCGTCGTTCGGCGCGGGAATTCGCTCGAAGTAACCAATTTTTGCGTTTTGCGTACCCGAAGGGGCTGGGCGGCGGGGAAATCGAAAAGGGTCGTCAGCGCAGCGGCTTCCCGACCTGGGGTTATGCGAAACGCCTCGAAAGGCTACCGAGCCGGGAGGCGCGCAGAAGGACGCCGAAGCCGCTCGACGGCGCGCAAAACGTCAAAATTGGTTAAGATCCGGGAATTTCCGTGCCGCGACGTCGGCACCGAGTTCGCCTAACGCGCCGACGACGCGCCGACGGCCTCGGCGGCCTCGATGATGTCGAGGAGCTCCTGGCGGTTGTGGATGTCGAGCTTCTGGTAGAGGTGCATGCGGTGCGTCTGCACGGTGCTGCGCGACAGGAACAGCTTCTTCTCGATGTGCGCCGAATCGCGCCCCTGCGCGATGAGCAGGGCGATCTCCGTCTCGCGCGGCGAAAGCTGGTACGTCTGCGCCACCGAGAGGCACTTCGCCTTGAAGGGCGTCTTGTGCTTGAACGGCACGATCTGCACGAGCGCGTTCGCGTCGGCCTCGGTGAACACGACCGCGTAGCCCACCGCCACCGCGAGCACGGCCGCGAACACGATGAGGTGCACGTTGTCCATGGTGAGGTGCTGCACGAACACCGAGCTGAACAGCGCGCCGCCGAACGACCCGAGCGACCAGAAGCCGTACACGAGCCCGAAGAAACCGGGGGCGTACGCCGAGCGATCGCGGAACGCCGACGCGGCGATCACCCAGATGAGCAGGAACACGAGCTGGTACATGATGACGCTGCACGTGTAGCCGGCGATAGCCGCCTGCCCCGCCAGCACGATGGGCAGCAAGAGGATGCTGGCCAGCCCCAAGAGGAATATCATGCGGTACAGATGCCCGAACTGGAAGCGTTCGCGGTACGCCAGCAGCGCGTAGGCGAACGCGACGGCCGCCACCACGACGACGAACGCCGCGGCGTGGTAGGCCACCGCGAACGGCGAGCTCGTCACCTGCGTGCGCATGAACGCGTCGAACTCGCTGCGGAACAGGTGGTCGATCACGCCCCACGCGAACACGATGGCCGCCAGTTTCACGAGCATCCGCACCGACGCGCCGCAGCCCTCACGCGGGGCGGGGGCCGCGCTCGGCGGCCGCCCGTCCGCACGCTCGCGCTGCCCGGCCCGCAGGCAGACCGTCGACACGAGCGGCAGCGCGATGGAGGTCGCGATGACCGTGTAGATGTTCGCGATCGAGATGATGGCGTTGATGGCGCAGGTCAGCACTTGCGAAAGGAACAGCGTGAGGAACATGCTCTGCACCGAGAGCCTGCCGAACAGCTGCATCCAGAACAGGTAGAGCACCACCGACAGCGCGCCCGCCACCGCGATGACCACGTCGCCCGTCACCGTGACGGAGTTCCGCGTGACGAGCGGCAGCACGAACACCGCGCCCATGAGCGCCATGGCCACGCCGAGCGCAAGCGGTCTCACCGTGCGTTCGAGCACCGCGAACAGGCGCCGGCCGCCCAGGAACAGCACGAGGCACGCCAGCACGGCCGCCACGAGCGACGGCATGCAGGCGCCGTGCGGCGGCTTGTTCACGAGCGCGTTCATCACGTTGTCCGGCGTCGCCGCCGTGAGCAGCGTGGGCGACCACGACACCGCGCAGCCGAACCCCACGGCGAGCGTCACGTTGGCGCGCGTGACCGCGTTCGACCACGCGTCTTTCAGAGCAGTGCGATTCCCCATGGAAGCCCCCTCGTATCCCCTACGATCTCCCGCGTTCCATTCTACCCCATGGGCATGCACCCGAACAGCGTGCCGTCACCTGGGAAAACGAAAGATCATATAACGGAACCGATGCGGTTTCGAAGGCTCATCCACCGCTTCCGATACCCCTTTCCCCAGCACTTTGCCAGAGTATCCCCAACGGTCCTGCGCCGCGACGGGCGCAGGGCACGGGGACATCGAGGAGAGGAGTCACGTATGACGACATGGGGAATGCTCATCGACCTCAAGCGCTGCGCGGGATGCGGGGCATGCGTGGTGGCATGCCAGCTGCAGAACAACCAGGGCCCGGGCGTATCCTGGGTGAAGCTCGACACGGTGGAATGGGGCGAGGCCGCCGGCGAGGCGGGGCGCGCGTACCTGCCGCACGCCTGCATGCACTGCGAGAACCCCGAATGCGTGTCGGTCTGCCCCACCGGCGCCAGCCAGAAGCTCGACGACGGCGTGGTGATCGTGGATTACGACGCGTGCATCACCTGCGGCTACTGCATGTCGGCGTGCCCGTACGGCGCGCGCGTGCTCAACGAGGGCAAGGGCAACTACTTCGGCGAGTACGCCCAGGCGCCCTACGAGGCCTACGGCGTCCAGCGCTCGCGCGTGGTCGAGAAGTGCATCTTCTGCCGCGAGCGCGCGGAGGAGGGGCTGCCCGTCGCCTGCGTGCTCAACTGCCCGGCGCACGCGCGCTTCTTCGGCGACCTCGACGATCCCGAGAGCGACGTCAGCAAGCGCATCGCCCAGGGCGACGCCGTGCGCGTGGACGAGACGTCGTTCTACTACGTGCCCATGAACGGCATGGACGAGAGCCTGCTGCCCACCGCCGCGGGCGGCGCCTATGCAGAAAGCTCGAAGGCGGCTCCCGGCATCGACCCCGTTGCGGCAACGATAGGCGTCGCCGCGGTGGCCGCGGTCGGCGTCGGCGTGGGCGTCGGGGTGAAGAAGTCGAAGGACAAGGCGAAGGCGCAGGCCAAAGCCGACGAAGCGAAGAGCGAGTAGGAAGGAAGGTGCACCCATGACCACGATTAACGACACCACGATGCAGGGCAACATCAGCCGCCGCTCGTTCGTGAAGGGCGCGTCCGCCCTGGCCGCCGGGGGCGCGCTGGCCGGCGCGTTCGGCTTCGACATCGCGCACGCCGAGGGCACGGTGGACCCCGACGCCCCCGTCGAGAAGCGCTACACGTACTGCGACATGTGCAACCAGGTGCCCAAGTGCGGCATGACCGCCTACGTGCAGGACGGCAAGATCGTGCGCGTCGAATCGCGCACGCCCCATCCCACCACGCCGCTGTGCGCGAAGGGCCTCGCCAGCATCCAGGAGCTCTACGACCCCAAGCGCCTGCAAACGCCGCTGCGACGCACGAACCCCAAGGGCACGGGGCAGTCGCAGTGGGAGCCCATCACCTGGGACGAAGCCTACGACGCCATCGTCAGCGAGTTCAACCGCGTCAAGGAGGAGGACGGCCCCGACGCCGTGATGTTCTACTGCGGCGACCCGAAGGAGCCGCGCCCGCCCATCCAGCGCGTGGCCACGCTGTTCGGCAGCTCCACGTACGGCCTCGAAAGCTCGCTGTGCTCGACGGCCACGAACATCACCTCCCAGCTCGTGTACGGCCGCGGGCAGAGCTCGTCGGGCTCCGACCCCAGCGACGACACGGGCAGCTGCATGATCTGGAGCCTCAACGCGGCCTGGTCGCAGCCGAACCGCCACGCGAAGCTCATGGACCAGAAGGAGCGCGGCTGCAAGTTCGTCATCGTCGATCCGCGCATCACGCCCACCGTCATGGGGCTCGCCGACGTCCACCTGCAACTGCGGCCCGGCTCCGACGGCGCGCTGGCCCTCGGGTTCATCAACATCCTCGTCCGCGACAACCTCGTGGACAAGCAGTTCGTCGACGAGTGGACGCAAGGCTACGAAGGGCTCGCCGACCTGGCCGCCCAGTACCCGCCCGAGAAGGTCGAGGAGATCACCTGGGTGCCCGCGGCCAAGCTGGAAGAGGCCGTGCGCCTGCTGGCCGACAACGCGCCCAGCACGCTGGTCACCAGCTCGGCGGGGCTCGCCCACTCCTCCAACGTGGGCCACGCGCTGCGCGCCGTGTTCATGATCCCCGCCCTCATGGGCATGATCGAGAAGAAGGGCGGCGTCATGTTCGCCTCGGGCGGCCTGCCGCTCGACGTGAGCGCCTCCACTGCCAAGTTCCGCGCCGAGGACGTCTACACCGAGCAGAACTTCGCCGACAAGCGCGTGGACAAGGACGATTTCCCCGCCTGGGTGTCGTTCACCAAGCACTTCCAGACGGCGCGGCTGCCCGAGTACATCGACGAGGGGAAGATCAAGGCCGCCATCCTCGTGGCCAGCAACGTGATGATCTGGCCCGAATCGGACCGCTACCAGGAAGCCCTCGGCAAACTGGAGTTCGTGGCCGCCGTGGACTACTACGAGCGCCCCTGGACCCACGACTACGTGGACATCCTGCTGCCCGCCGCCATGTGCCACGAGCGCATGGCCCCCTTCGCCGCCTACGGCCGCAAGCTGTTCTTCCGCGAGCCGTGCGTCCAGCCGGCCGGGCAGGCGCGCGAGGATTGGAAGATCATGCTCGACCTGGGCTGCAAGCTGGGCTTCGAGGAGCAGTGCTTCGGCGGCGACGTGGAAGCGGCCCTCGACAACATCCTGCAGACGGCGGGCCTCGACGTCACGCTCGACGACCTGCGCGCGAACCCCGAGGGCCTGGAGATCCCCGGATCGCCGAACGAGGAGGGCAAGCACGCTGCGGGCAAGCTGCGCAAGGACGGGCAGCCCGGCTTCAACACGCCGTCCGGCAAGCTGGAGTTCGACTCCGAGATCCTCAAGGGCTTCGGCTACGAGGGGCTTCCCGTGTACGAGGAGCCGGTGCACACCCCCTACGCGCCCACCGAGGAGGACAAGCGCTACCCGCTCGTGCTGAACGCGGGGTCGCGCCTGCCCTACTACACGCACTCCAAGCTGCGCGAGATCCCCTGGCTCAACCAGTTCATGCCCGAGCCCGTCGTGCGCCTGCACCCCCAGGACGCGCGCGACCGCTCCATCGGCACCGGCGACGTGGTGCGCGTGTTCAACCACCAGAACGAGATCGAGATGAAGGCCGAGGTGACGAACCTCGTGCACGCCGGCATGGTCGACATCTTCCACGGATGGCACCAGGCGAACGTGAATCTGCTGACCACGCGCGATTTCGATCCCATCACCGGGTTCCCGCCGTTCAGGTGCGGCCTGTGCGAGGTCGAGGCCACCGGCAAGGGACGCCTCGTCAGCCAGTAGCCAGCCAACGGATCAGCGGCCGCGCCCGCGCCGCGCATGCCGCGCGGGCGGGGCGTCAAGGAGGGAATCATGAACGATCGGAAGAGAACCAAGAGGCTCATCGCGCTCGGGGTGGCGGCGGCGGTCGTCGTGACGGCCGGCGCGGGGTTCTGGGTATGGCACGAGCAGCCCAGCTTCTGCAACGCCATCTGCCACACGCCCATGGACCCGTACGTCGAGGACTACTACGCCGACGATGCCACGCTGCTGGCCGCCTCGCATCGCGTGGCGGACGTCAGCTGCCTCGACTGCCACGTGCCCACGCTCAGCGAGCAGCTGGCCGAGGGCGTGACGTGGGTGGCGGGCGGCTACGCGCTGCCGCTCGAGCAGCGGCAGTTCGACAACGCGTTCTGCATGAACGGATCGTGCCACGACATCGGGCAGGACAGCCTGGCGCGGATCACCGCGCAGCGGGAGTACAACCCGCATAGCAACTTCCACGAGGAGCTGGCGTGCGGCACGTGCCACAAGTCGCACACCGCGTCGGTCATGCAGTGCGCGCAATGCCACAGCGACGCCGACGTGCCTGCCGGCTGGGTGGTCCGCTAACGGCCGGGAGGCTGGAAAGGAGGTTCCCATGGAGGTGTTGCTGGCGATTCTCATCAGCGTGCTGTTCGCGTGCGCGCTGCACAGGCAGATCAAGCGCTACGCCGTGTCGTTCTACATCGTGGCCGTGGCCGTCGACGTGCTGTTCCTGTCAGGGGTGCTGTTCGGGGTCTCGCGCGAGTTCGCCGCCGCGGTGTACCCGTACCTCACGCGGTGCCTGCTCGGGTTCGCCCTGTTCGCGCTCGTCATGTACATCGGGGCGCTGCCCGAAGGGTCGAAGGCGCGCCAGATGCTCATGCCCATCCGCGGCGAGCTGTCCATCATCGCCGCCATCCTGACCGTCGGGCACGTGGCGAACTACCTGGGCACGTACCTGGCCGACATCCTGTCGGGGTTCGCCGGGATGTCGGCGGGCATGGTCGCGTCGTTCGTCGTGTCGAGCCTGCTCATCGTGCTGCTGGCGGCGCTCACCGTCACGTCGTTCAACGCGGTGAAAGCCCGCATGAGCTCCGACGCGTGGAAGCGCCTGCAGAAAACCGCCTACGCGTTCTTCGGGCTGACGTACGTGCACCTCGTGCTGGTGCTGGCGCCCACCGTCTCGTCGAGCGGGCAGAAAGCCGCGTTCAGCATCGCCGCGTACACGGCGGTCATGCTGGTCTACGTTGCGCTGCGCGCGGCGACGCACCTGCGCGCGAGGCGGGCGCGGCCCGCGACGCCGTAGAGCTTCGAGCGCCCGGCTTCGAGCTCGCTTGGAGCCGGGCACGCCGTCGGTCACGGAAATTCGTCCGAAGTAAGCAATTTTTTCGTTTTGCGTACGATTTCGGCCCCTCGGCTTCCCGCCGCGGACCTGGGGCGAGCATCGCCCCAGGTCAGTTTTGCCCGCCTCGGACACCGCAGCCCTCGACCGTGCGCAAAACGTCAAAATTGCCTAGAATTCCGCGATTCCCGTGCCGGGCCGATGCCGACTCCTGCGGCAACCGCCCTCCCCGCGCAAGGCGGGCGGGCGCAGCGCCCGGCGTCGCGGCGCTACTTCCCCTCCAGCTGCGGGATGGGCGTGTCGTCGGCCTCGTCGAGGTTGCCGTCGTACACGTAGTGGCGCGTCTCGCGCGCGATCATGCCGCTCAGCAGCAGCACGACGATGATGTTGGGGATGGCCATGAGCGCGTTGCCGATGTCCGAGATCGTCCACACGATGTCGCCCACGCCGATGGCGCCGAGAAAGGCCACGGCCACGTAGATCACCTGGTACGGACGGATGGCGTAACGCCCGAACAGGTACGTGATGCAACGGTTGCCGTAGTACGACCAGCCCAGGATGGTGGTGTAGCTGAACGCCACCATGCCCAGCACGAGGATGGGCGTGCCGATGTAGGGGATCTTCGCGAACGCCTCGCTGGCCAGCATCGCGCCGGAGTAGACGGTGGGATTCGCCATGATGGACGACGCGATGTCGGGGTTCGCCAGCATCGTGGACACGAGCACGATGCCCGTGAGCGCGCAGATGACCACGGTAGACCAGAACGTGCCGGTCATCGCCACGAGCGCCTGCTGCGCCGGGTTGCGCGTGGAGGCCGCCGAGGCCACGATGGGGGCCGACCCCAGGCCCGACTCGTTCGAGAACAAACCGCGCGCGCAGCCGAACTGCAGCGCCATCATCAGCCCTGAGCCCACCGCGCCGCCGAACGCGGCCTTCGAGGTGAACGCGCATTCCAGGATGAGCCCCAGCGCGTCGCCGATGAGCGCCCAGTTGAACGCGAGGATGACGAGGCAGCCGCCCGCGTAGGCGACGGCCATGATGGGGACGAGGCGCTCGCACACCTTCGAGATGGACTGCACGCCGCCGAAGATGACCACCGACACCAGCACCACGATGACCACGCCGACGACCCACGCGGGGACGTCCACGTTCGAGGTGATGATGCCGGACATGGCCGACGCCTGCACGGCCGAGCCGGTTCCGATGGCCGCGATGGCGGCAAACGCGGCGAACGCCACGGCGCCGAGCTTCGCCCACCAGGGAGTATGCCCGCCGGGGCTCGGGTCGCGCCTGCCCTCGGCGTTGCGCCTGAACGCGCGCTCCCAGATGTACATGGCGCCGCCGAGCATGGCGCCGTTGTGGTCGCGCACGCGGTACTTCACGGCCGCGTACACCTCGGCGTACTTCGTGGCGATGCCGAACACGCCGGTGATCCACATCCAGAACACCGCGCCCGGTCCGCCCGCGAGGATGGCCGTTGCCACGCCCACGATGGAGCCGGTGCCGATGGTGGCGGCCAGCGCCGTGGCCAACGCGCCGAAGTGGCTGATGTCGCCCTTGCCCTCAGGGTCGCTCGACAGCGACAGCTTGATGGCCTGCGGCAGCTTGCGCTGGATGAACCCCGTCTTGAAGGTGAAGAACAGATGCGAGCCCAGCAAGAGCGCGATCATCGCGGGGCCCCATACAAATGCGTCGATGGTGTTGAGTAGTTCGAACATAATTCCGCTATTCTACCCCGTAGTTCGCCCGATCAGCAAAAACAACGCCCCCCGTCCACAAACGGTTACCCCGGCGCAGGCCGAGGCTTCCTGCGGCCGCCTTTTTAGCGGTGGTAGATCAAATGGCAGACGTCGTCGCCGCGGGCGATGGTCTTGGGCAGGTCGAGGTCGCAGCCGTAGGCTTCGCCGATGCCGCGGTCGCCGCACATGGCCCAGTCGCAGAGGTTGGAAATCTCCTCGTCGGTGCAGCCCTGCTTCTGCCACGCCTTCACGAGCGGGCAGTAGTGGAACTCCAGCTCGAAGCGGTCATCCTGCACGTCCTTGACGTCCATCTCGAACACCATCTGCGCCGGCTTGCCGAACAGGCCCTTCTTGAGGCTCTTCAGGCTGTTCGTGCCGCCGCCCTTCGCGACCAGCTCCGCGCCCTGGAACAACCCGCAGCGCTTCACGGCCGCCGGCGCGAACGCAGCCGGGTCGGCGCCCGCCTTCGCCGCCTCGTCGGTGAGCAGGTACAGCCACAGCGCGCGATGCTCCAGCAGCTCGCGGATGGCCTTGACGAGCGGGTTCTTGCTGCGCGGTTCGTTGACGATTCTGCTCTCGGCCATGGTGCCTCCCCTTCGTGCCGGACCCTCTTCGTTGCTGCGATTATACGGCAACGAGGCGCCGCCCAA
This sequence comes from Eggerthella guodeyinii, assembly GCF_009834925.2. Lineage (NCBI taxonomy): Bacteria > Bacillati > Actinomycetota > Coriobacteriia > Eggerthellales > Eggerthellaceae > Eggerthella > Eggerthella guodeyinii. The sequence goes on along the minus strand of NZ_CP063310.1, from coordinate 1,216,094 downwards.
CCCACAAAACCTGCGCATTGTCCCCCATTCGGTCATTGCGTGGTTGCCAGACGGCAACAAGGCCGCTACAATGCAGCGCATGGATTCTGTTTCAGGGCGAGGTGCAATTCCTCACTGGCGGTAATCCGGCCGCGATGCCCCGCATCGGCGAGCCGGGAGTCCGCGACCCTGCGAACGTCCCCGATAGGGAGTGCGGTTGCAGGCTGATTCCGGTGCGATTCCGGAACCAACGGTATAGTCCGGATGGAAGAGGCAGAGATCCGCGCCGACCACGCCCCGCGTGCGTCGGCTCGGACCCCAAGAAGCCTGTATGGAAGGAATTCATACGGGCTCGTTTTCTCTTTAGGCCGGGAAACGTGACCCGAACGTCACGGCCTGCAAGAGAAAGGGGTTGCCATGACCGGCAACGCACCGGGCACCAACGCCCAGGACACGTATGAATTCACCAACACCAACAAGTGGGACACCCGCCAGCTCGTCACGATGGCGCTCATGTGCGCGATCGGCGTGCTGCTGTCGTTCGTGGAGTTCCCGCTGCTGCCCGGCGTCACCTGGCTCAAGTACGACGCCTCCGCCATGCCCGCCATGGTGTGCGGCTTCGCCTTCGGCCCGGCGGCCGGCCTCGCGGTGGGCGTCGTGGGCGCCGTCATCCACGGCATCCTCATGGCCGACTTCTCGGGCGCCGTCATGAACATCCTCGTGGTGGCCGGCTTCATCCTGCCCGCCGCGCTCGTGTACCGCCGTTCGCGCACGTTCAAGAGCGGCGTCGTCGGCCTCGTGCTGAGCGCCATCACGGCCACCGTCATGGCCATCCTGGGCAACCTCGTCATCACGCCGATGTGGCTGGGCGTGCCGCTCGACGCCGTCGTGGCCATGATCCTGCCCATCCTCACGCCGTTCAACCTCATCAAGGCCGGCATCAACGCGGTGCTCACGCTCATCGTGTACAAGAGCATCTCCAATTTGATCACACCCAAGAAGAAGCAGGTGAAGGGACGCTAACCGCATGATCGAGTTCAAGGGAACAGGCTTCACGTACGACGGCGACCGCTTCGTGCTGGACGGCGTGGACGCGCGCATCGCCCCGGGCGAGTTCGTGTGCATCCTCGGCGGCAACGGCTCGGGCAAGTCGACGCTGGCCAAGCACATCAACGCGCTGCTCGTGCCCGACGAAGGCAGCGTCACCGTGCTCGACCACGACACACGCGACGAGCGGTCCACCTACTTCATCCGCAGCCATGCGGGCATGGTGTTCCAGAACCCCGACGACCAGCTGGTGGCCAGCCTCATCGAGAACGACGTGGCCTTCGGCCCCGAGAACCTGGGCGTGCCCACCGACGACCTGCGCCAGCGCGTGGCCGACGCGCTGGCGGACGTGGGGCTGCAGGGTTTCGACAAGCGCGAGACCGCGGCGCTGTCGGGCGGGCAGAAGCAGCGCGTCGCCATCGCCGGCGTGCTGGCCATGGAGCCCTCGATCCTCATCCTGGACGAGGCCACGGCCATGCTCGACCCGCGCGGCCGCAAGGGCCTCATGCGCGTGTGCCACGAGCTGCACGACCGCGGCATGACCGTCGTCATGATCACGCACTTCATGGAGGAGGCCGCGCAGGCCGACCGCGTCATCGTATTGGAAGAGGGCCGCGTCGCCTGCGACGGCACGCCGCAGGACGTGCTCGTGCAGGCCGAGCTGCTGGAACATCTCAACCTCGACCTGCCGTTCGCCGCCGAGCTGTCGCTCGAGCTGGGGCGGCGCGGCGTGCCCGTGGGCATGCACATCGAGACGACCACGTTGAAGGAGGAGCTGTGCCGATTGCTTTCGAAGGCGTAAGCTACTCGTACGCCGACCCCGCCCGCCAGGAGAAGCGGAAGTCGCGGGCGAAGCGCCGCCGCGAGGCCGGCGTGATCGAGGACGCCCCCTCGCTCGAGCGCGGCAAGCCGGCCTGGGGAGGCGACCCCGACGCCGTGTGGGCGCTGCGCGACATCACGTTCGAGCTGGAGGACGGCGAGTTCCTCGGCATCGCCGGTCACACCGGCAGCGGCAAGAGCACCCTCATCCAGCACATGAACGGGCTGGTGAGCCCCACGCGCGGGCGCGTGCTGCTGGACGGCCAGGACCTGGCCGACAAGCGCGCGGCGCAGGCCTGTCGCGGCAAGGTGGGGCTCGTGTTCCAGTATCCCGAGTACCAGCTGTTCGCCGCCACCGTGCGCGAGGACGTGGCGTTCGGCCCCCGCAACCTGGGGCTGTCCGCCGACGAGGTGGAGCGCCGCGTGGCCGCCGCGCTGGAAAGCGTGCGCCTCGACATCGCCGAGCTGGGCGACAAGAGCCCCTTCGAGCTGTCGGGCGGCCAGCAGCGCCGCGTGGCGTTCGCGGGCGTGCTGGCCATGGAGCCGCGCGTCCTCGTGCTGGACGAGCCGGTGGCCGGCCTCGATCCCGTGGCGCGCGAGGAGTTCCTCGACCTCATCGCCCAGCTGCACGGCAGCGGGCTCACCGTGGTCATGGTGTCGCACAGCATGGACGACCTCGCCCGCCTGTCCGACCGCGTGCTCGTGCTGAACGAGGGCCGGCAGTTCGCGTTCGGCACGCCGTCCGAGGTGTTCGCGCACGGCGAGGGGCTGCGCGCCATCGGCTTGGACGTGCCCGCCCCCCAGAAGCTGGCCGACGAGCTGCGCGTAGCGGGCGTGGAGCTGCCGTCGAAGCTGTACGACGTGAAAGCGCTGGCGGACGAGCTGGCGGGCGCCTACCGCGCGGCCGTCGAAGCCTCGGAGGCCCCTCATGCCTGACATCGCGGTCATCGGACGCTATTGGCCGGGCACGAGCCCGCTGCATCGCATGGATGCGCGCGCGAAGCTGCTGCTAGCGCTCGCGCTCATGGCGGTGGTGTTCGTCGCGCAGTCGTTTCTCGGGCTCGCGGTGTGCGCGGCGTTCGTGTTCGGCTTCTTCAGGCTGGCGGGCATCCCCATCCGCTCGGCGTTCAAGTCCATCGCGCCGCTCGCGTTCATCGTGGTGGTCACCGCGCTGCTCAACGTGTTCTTCGTGCAGGGCGGCACGGTGCTGTTCGAGTGGTGGATCATCCGCATCAGCGAGGCGGGCCTGTGGCAGGCGGCCTTCATCGCCTGCCGCCTGCTGCTGTTGCTGCTGGGGATGAGCCTGCTCACCCTGACCACCGCCACGCTCGACATCACCGATGCGTTCGAGTACCTGCTGCACCCCTTCCGCCGCATCGGCGTGCCGGCGCACGAGCTGTCCATGATGATGGGCATCGCCCTGCGCTTCCTGCCCCAGTTCACCTTCGAGCTGCAAACCGTGTACCGCGCGCAGATCAGCCGCGGCGCCACGTTCTCCAAAGGGCGGCTGCGCATGCTCGCCTCCCTCATGGTGCCGCTGTTCACCAGCGCGTTCCGCCACGCGGAAACGCTGTCGTCGGCCATGGAGGCCCGCTGCTACCACGGCGGCGTCGGCCGCACGCGCCTGCATCCCCTCGCGTTCACCGCGCTCGACCGCAACGGCGTCGTCGTCATCGTCGCCATGCTGGCCTGCGTCGTGGCCACCAACTTCATCCCCTGGTAGGACCGCTCCGAAGCCGCCCTATCCCAACCGAAAGGAACCCCCATGAACGGAACGAACACCATCGTCGACTACCTCACGAGCGTCCCGGCCTGGTACCTGGCCACCTGCGAGGGCGATCAGCCGCACGTGCGCCCCTTCAGCTTCGCCGCCGTGCAGGACGGCCGGATCTGGTTCTGCACCGCCACCACAAAGGACGTGTACCGCGAGCTGGAGCTCAACCCAAAGTTTGAATTGACCGCCTGGAAACCGGGCAGCGGCTGGGTTATCATGCGGGGGGAAGCTGTTCTCGAAGATCGGGCGAACGATGAGGTTCGTCGTGCGGGGTACGAGCACATGACCGGGCTCGGCGAGAGCTACGAGGGGCCGGACGACAAGACGCTCACGTTCTTCACCGTGCGCGATCCCGAAGCATGGCTGTGCGACATCGACGGAAGCTGGAACCCCGTCGAGCTGTAGCGGCGACCCCTCACAGACCCTCGAACAGCTGGCCCACGGTGGTGTCCAAGCCGCCCGCGATGCGCTCGAGCATGTCGACCGTCGGATTCGCTTTTCCGCTTTCGATATCGATGAGGTATTTGCGGCTGACGCCCACCATGAGAGCGAAGGACGTTTGCGACACGTTCGCGCTCGCGCGGAGCCTCGCGATATTGGTTCCGAGCTGAGTTTTTAGTGAAGTGTTCTCCATGCCGGTTAAAGGCTAGTCCCGGCGGGAGGAAAAGTCGTAAACTATAGTTTACAGACCGTCAATAAAACAAGAGGTTTGTACTATGAGTTTATCGAGAGGGTCATTGCTTGAGGGCAAGATCGCCGGAGGTCGCACATGAGCGGAACCGAGTACGAAGAATTGATGGACACGATCAGACGCGCGGCGGCGCGCATTTTCGAATACGCCGAGACCGAGGAAGAGGTGTGCCGCCTGGAGCAAGCGATCAACCACGAGATCATGTACGTGGCGGCCATCGCGCAATCCGAGCGGGTCAAGCCCCCGACGGGCTGGGACCCGCTCGGCCGCTGACGCGCGCGCCAAGCCGGTACGGCTACGCGAAGTCGTACAGGTCCTTCGTGGCGGTGCGGAAGTCCTCGTAGACCTCGGCCGCCACCGCTTCATCCTCGACGAACTCGAAGGCCGCAGGTTGGCCGTCTTCGTCGAGCTCGGTCACCTCAAGCAGCACGACCTCGCCGGACGAGCCCACGGGCTCGTCTTCTGTTACGGGGAAGAAGAAGCCGTAGCTGCGGTCGTGGTGCAAGATGAGGCCGAGGAACTCGAGTTCCGTCTGCTCGCCCGTCTCGTCCTCGAGCACAAGGGTGACGCCCTCCTCGGTCGGCGGGCAGAAATTGGGAGCGCTTCCTTCGCGCATCGTAGGCTCCTTACCTTCAGCTTGATCGTTGGCGTTAGGGTACCACAAGCGCCGCCCGATGCGCAGGTGCGCGCCGGCAACGACAGACAAGCGTTAGACGATGAAGTCGCGTCCGCTTTCCACCAGGTCGATGAGCTCTTGCTGCGTGTGCACGCCCAGCTTCTGGTAGATGTGGCGGATGTGCGTCTTGGCGGTGTTGCGCGTCACGCGGCACTCCTCCTGGATGAACGCGCCGTTGCGTCCGCGCGCCAGCAGCGCGAACACCTCCCCCTCGCGCTCGGTGAGCCCGTGGACGGACGCCAGGTGCGCGCAGCGCGTGTCGATGGCGGCCTCGGGAGCGGCGGGCGCCTCCACCTCCTCCACCGGCTTCACGCCGCGGATGGCTGCCGAGAAGCTGAAGTCCTTGAGCCCGATCCATACGTACCCGACGAAGGCGGCGGCCACGAGCGCGAGCAGCAGCAGGCGCACGTCGGCGCCCGCGGCGTCGGCGGCGACGGGCAGATGCCCCAGCACGACGCCCGTCGTGGCGCCGAGGTTCGAGGCGCAGAAGCCCTGGCCGAGGGCCGCGATGCCGCCCGAGGGGTTGCGCGCCGCGATGATGGCGAGCGTCGCCCAGGTGAGGACGCTGAACATCTGCGCGCCCACGGTGAGCGCGCCGAGGGCCACCGACCCGAGCACGGCGGTCTGCGCGGCCGAGACGAAGAACCCGAACACCACGAGCAGCCCCGACACGTGGAACAGCGCGTCCTCGCGCGACGCGCGCTGCGTGCGCGCGCACCATGCGGCCAGCGCCAGCAGCGCGACGCCGCACGTTGCGCTCTGCCACCAGGCCGTCGGGCCCGCACCGAACGTGATGGACAGGCCGAACGCCACCTCGAACAGGAAGATGCACACGAACAGCCGGTTGAACGGCCCGGGGAACGAACCCGGGTTCGTCAGCGCCAGCTCGCTGGGCGGGGCGCCGTCCGGCAGCGCGTCGCGCAGGCGCGCGACGGGGCCCGCCACGGCCGCGAGGGCGACGGCGGGCAGGAGCGCGTAGACGACCAGCGCGCAGGCGGCCAGCAGCGGGTCGAGCACGAGGTAGACGGCGTAGGACAGGCACACGCCGCCGGCCATGGTGACGAGCACGCCGCGCGGGCGCAGGCGCGTGAGCGACAGCCCCGCCACGATGACCGCCCAGCTGCGCCCGCACGACAGCAGCGCCGCACCCGGAACGCCGAGCGCCGACGCGTAGCCGTTCTGCACGCCGAGCATCCACAGCCCGCATCCCGCCGCGAGCGCCGCCAGCGCGCCGACCGTCACGGCCCGCACCGGCAGCGGCGAGCCGCTGCGGTGCGCCGCGAACGCCCACAACCCGAACGCCGCGCCGTACAGAAGCCCGCACAGCGCGAACCCCCACGGCACGACCGCGTTGAAGGGCGGGTACACGTAGCCGTTCTGCACGAACGTGGACAGCGACAGGGCGCACACGGCCACGAGGCTGCGCGCGTCGATCAGCCGATCGCGCGCGGCGGCGGGGCGAGGAGGCTCGCCGCCTGCGTTCCGCCCGCCGGCTTTCCGCCCGCCGGCGGTCCGTTCCGCATTCCGCATTTCGCCCCCGTTTCTCTACCGTTTACCGTCGAAAACCTACCGTTCGCCCTCGCGTAACGCCAGCGGGGTGACGATCACCCCCGTCTCGCCTCCGTATTGTACCCCGCAGAAGGCGCCCCGCACGCGGGGTGCAGGCAACGGACGGGATTCCCCAACGCAAGGGAGCCCCGCCCGCCTCGAGCGAAGGAGGCATCATCGTATGACGAGTGTCCTGGAAGAAGCCAAAGCGCTGGAAGGCGACATCATCGCCGACCGCCGCTGGCTGCACGAGCATCCCGAAATCGGGTTCGACCTCCCTCAAACGACGGCCTACGTGGCCGAGCGTCTGCGGGAAATCGGTCTCGAACCGGAAGAGATCGTGCCGGGCGGCCTCGTGGCCACCATCGGCGACCCGTCGGCGGGCCGCTGCTTCATGCTGCGCGCCGACATGGACGCGCTGCCCATCAAGGAGGAGACGGGGCTGCCCTTCGCCTCCCCGACCGACTACATGCACGCCTGCGGGCACGACACGCACACCGCCATGCTGCTGGGCGCCGCCCGCATCCTGAAAGGCCGCGAGGCCGAGCTGCCCGGCTGCGTGAAGCTCATGTTCCAGCCCGACGAGGAGGGCTGCGCGCCCGACGAGATCTGCGGCAACGAAGCCATGATCAACGCGGGCGTGCTGGAGAACCCGCGCGTCGACGCCGCCACGGCCATCCACCTCATGCCGTTCGACTACCGTTTGGGCGAGATCGCCACGCGCCCGGGCACCGGCTTCTCGTCCATCGACGACATCGACATCGTCGTGCACGGCAAGGGCGGCCACGGCTCGCGTCCGCACCAGCTGGTGGACCCGTTCAACATCGCCTGCCATATCTTCTTCGGCGCACAGAACCTCATCGCGCGCGAGCTCGACCCGAACGACCAGGCGGTCATCACGTTCGGCGCCATCAACGGCGGCACGGCCGCCAACACCGTTCCCGACGACGTGCACCTGCTGGGCACCCTGCGCACCATCGACGAGGGCACCCGCGCGCATCTCAAGGAGCGCATGGAGGCGATGTGCCGCGGCATCGCGGAGGGCTTCGGCGGCAGCGTCGACGTGCGATTCCTCCGCGGCGTGCCGAGCGTGTACAACGACCCCGAGCTCACCGACGAGCTGATCGGCTACGTGGAGGACCTCACCGACCGCCCCGTCACCATCCTCGACAAGCCCATCTCGGGCTCCGACGACATGAGCGTCATCTCGCAGGCCGTGCCCACCACCTACTTCGTCATGGGCACCGGCTCGGAGGACGAAGGCGTGCGCTACCCCGTGCACAACTCCCGCGTGGTGTTCGACGAGAGCGTGTTCGTCGAAGGCGCAGCGATGACCGCAACGATGGCCCTGCGCTGGCTTGAAGCCCGCGCGCGCGACGACAAGGAGAACGAGCGATGAGCGAGAACGAGAGCGAGAAGCTGGCGACGGAAGCCGCCGAGGGCGCGCCCGTCGCCGCGGCCCCCGAGCCCGGCGGCAAGAAGAAGCGCAAGAAGAAAGGCGCACCGGACTCCTTCATCATCCTCGTGGCGTGCCTGATCGTCGTGGCGCTCGTCACCGTGGTGATGTCGTTCTTCACGAGCGAGGTCACCGGAGCGTCGTTCGCCGACGTTCTGACCTCCCCGGTGCTCGGCTTCTCGAGCGCCATGCAGGTGTGCGTGTTCGTGCTCGTGCTGGGCGGCTTTCTGGCCATGGTGAACAAGACCGGCGCGCTCGACACCGGCGTCGCCACGCTCGTGCGCGCCCTCAAGGGCCGCGAGCTCGTCCTCATCCCCATCCTCATGCTGCTGTTCGGCATCTGCGGCTCCACCTACGGCATGATGGAGGAGACGGTGCCGTTCTACATCCTGCTGGCCGCCACCATGTACGCCGCGGGCTTCGACACGCTCACCGGCGCGCTCGTGGTGCTGCTGGGCGCGGGCGCGGGCTGCATCGGCTCCACGGTGAACCCGTTCTCCGTCGGCGTGGCCACCGCCGCCCTCACCGACATGGGCATCGCCATCGACCAGGGCGTCATCATCGGCTTCGGGCTCGTGCTGTTCGTCATCGCCGAGGCCATCTCCATCTTCTTCGTCATGCGCTACGCCAAGAAGGTCAAGGCCGACAAGGGCTCCACGTTCCTGTCGCTGCAGGAGCAGGAGGAGTCCGAGAAGGAGTACGGCCAGATGGAGGAGGACGCGGAGAACCCGGCGTTCTCGGCCGTCCTCTCCGGCAAGCAGAAAGTCGTGCTCGTGCTGTTCGCGCTCACGTTCGTGGTCATGATCGTCGGCTTCGTGCCGTGGCAGAACTTCGGCATCGACGTCTTCATGGCCGGCGGCTCGGTCGACGACCCGGCGGGCGCCTGGAGCGCGGTGCTCACCGGCGTGCCGCTGGGCATGTGGTACTTCAACGAGGCCACGGCGTGGTTCCTGCTCATGGCCATCGTCATCGGCATCTTCGCGCGCTTCGCGGGCAAGGACATCGTGAAGACGTTCCTCGGTGGCTGCGCCGAGATGGTCAGCGTCGCGCTCGTCATCGCGCTTGCGCGCTCCGTCGCCGTCATCATGGGCGAGACGCAGCTCGACACGTTCATCCTCACGAACGCCGCGAACGCGCTGTCCGGCGTGCCCGCCTTCATCTTCGCGCCCGCCACGTTCCTGTTCTACTTCGTGCTGTCGTTCGCCATCCCCTCGAGCTCCGGCATGGCCACGCTGGCGATGCCCATCATGGGGCCGCTGACGAACGGCCTGGGCTTCTCGGCCGAGGTCATGGTCATGATCTACGTGGCCGCCCACGGCCTCGTGGCCATCATCACGCCGCTGAACGGCGCCGTGCTGGCGGGCCTCGCGCTGGCGAAGGTGCAGTACGCCACCATGCTCAAGTGGGTGATGAAGGTGATCGTGGTCACCGGGATCGTGCTCGTGGTGGTGCTGACCGCGGCGATGCTCATCATGTAGCCGGCCCCTTGGAGCGCCGCCGCGCCCTCCTTCGCGGCGGCGCATATTCGGGCATCGACCCGTCTTTGCGAGAAAGCGAGCCCCGGCCTGGGCTCGCTTTCTCGCGTTCGGAGGCTGGAGAGGCGGGAGGCTCTGCGCGGCTTCTGCACGCAAAAACTCTCCCAAATGAGCAAAAAACCGCGACGTGCGCAGCCTTACAACCCTCCCAATGTTGCCAGGGATCGCGCGAACTGGGGAAACGGCAGCCGTCACTCGCCAGGGGCGCATTCCGAAGCTCCGAGAGCCTCCCAAAACCCTGCCAACCACCGCACGTCGCGGATTATTGTGCAAAAAATGGGGATTTCGCTTTCACGCCGACATCGGGAAGCGCGCCCGCACGAAACATGCCGATCTTGGTTCGACGACGGAAGCGCATAGACTCCCCTCCCCCTGTCACGGCGGCGGAAAGCTAGCGCTCGAGAAGGCTCCCCGTATCGCTCAGCGGTTCCTCGATCGCCGAGTGATCCGAAACGCGAACGGGCCGCCTCTTCGAGCACTTCGCCGCAGACGCGCAGCGGCGAAGCGACGCGACCGACCTCGGCGCTACCACGATGCGCGGACGCTCGGCGCCTTACAGCCCCTCGTCGGCCGTCGCACCCGCGCCTTTGCCGCCCTCGCGCGCTTCGACGCCCAACAGGTCAAACAGCTCCTGGCGCGTGTGGATGTCGAGCTTCTGGTAGATGTGGCGCACGTGGGCCTTCGCCGTCCCGTTCGCGATGAACAGCTCGCGCTCGATGATGCCCACCGTCTTGCGCTGGGCCAGCAGCAACAGCACCTCCTCCTCGCGGGTGGACAGCTTGTAGGCGCGCGCGACCTCGGCGCAGCGGTCGGCCAGCTCCTGCTTGCGTATCATCGCGGCCGAGTCGGTGCCTCCCGCCAGGAAGTTCGCGCCCCAGCGGCTGGACAGGTCGCGCTCCGAGAACAGGATGGTGGTTGCGGTCACGATGGCCACCACCGTCAACAGCGAGATGAACAGCTCGCCGTTGCCCCCCAGCACGTCGAACGACTGCGCGCCGTCGGCCACGAGCCGCCCCAGCCACATGGACACCTGCCGCACGCTGCGCTCGATGCCGAACAGCCACAGGGCCGACACGCCGTAGCGGTAGCAGATGTTCGCCATGATGAGCATGATGAGGACGGATTGCGCCGTGTACCCGGCGGAGACGCAGAAGCTGGCCGCCATGCCCTGCACGTGCCCGAGCGTGGGAAGCAGGAACAGCGCCACCACCATGAGCGGCAGCGCCACCCGGTAGATGATGCCGAAGTCGAAGCGCCCGCCGCGCACCGCCACGCCCAAAAACACGAGCACGCCCACCGCCAGCGTCCCCGGCGCGGAGTGCGGTCCGAACGCGCCGGCGTACAGCCCGCCCTCCATGAGCCCGTACGCGAACGCGTAGGCCGCCATGAACAGCACCGCCTTCCACGGCACCGAGAACCGCGTCCACGACGTCGAGGGCAGCTCGGCCGTCGGGAGGCTGCCGAACCCGCGGCGCAGCAACACGAGCGACGCCGCCGGCAGCAGGGACGTCATCACGAACAGCCACGGCAGCATGAACCCGCGGTACACGTACAGCACGAGCGCGCCCACCACGATGGACGCCGAATAGTACAGCGCCACGCGCAAGGGGTTCAGGCAGCCGTACAGCTCGCTCCAAAACAGGATGAGCAAGGCGATGCCGAACCCTCCCAGCAGCGTGGCCGGCACCCCCACCGCCGGCGCGATGCCGGGCAGCCAGCACGACGCGAACATGAGCACGGTGGACGCCGTCAGCGTCGCGGCGCACAGGGCGTAGACGGCCGGCTTGTCGAAGAACGGCCCGATCCTGCGCGCGAGCAGCGTGCAGGCAACCGCGGTCACCACCATGGTCAGGTCGAACAGGTCCCGCCCCGAGAACGCCACCGCGGGGAAATCGACGAACGACCCCACGAACATGATCTCTATCCACGCGCGATACACGCCCAAACCCAAAAAGGCCACCGGCACCGCGATCGCGCCGCAGAACAGCCGCGACCGCCTCCGGACCGGCGCTTCCTGAGATTCTTCTTGATGATCTTCCCGTTCCACCGACATGTCGAGGAGCTCCCCTTCGTCCCGTCAAGCCTCGGGGCGATTATAGACGAAACGCCCCGAACCGAGAAACCGCGCGACGGGTGGTTTTGCATCGTCCGAGCAAAACAGGGGGTTATGCGCGGGGGTTACGATTTTTAAGCCTGCGAATCCCCGCGCGGTCGATGCGCGCATTCCGCCCGCTGCCCTATGGTGGGCCCGTTCCGCAGGGGACGAACCGCACCGACCGAGGAGGGAATCAACTCATGAGCACCATTTCACGTCGCGACCTGTTCAAATTCGGCGGCGTCGCCGCCGTCGGCGCCGCCGGGGCATCCATGCTGAGCGCGTGCGCGCCGCAGGGAAGCGCCGCCGGCACGGCCGCATCCGCCAACGCGGGCGCCGCGGCCGAGGACGGGCTGCCCAGCTTCTTCGCGAAGCCGGAGCCCATCACCGACATCTTGGAGACGAAGGACTACGACGTCGTGGTCGTGGGAGCCGGCGCCGCGGGCGTGCCCGCAGCGCTGTCCGCCTTCGAGGCGGGCGCGAAGGTGGCGCTGCTGCAGAAGGAGGCCACGGCCATCTCGCAGGGCAACACCTGCGATTCCATCATCCTGGACCAGACCGACCCCGCCGGGGTCGAGGCCGTCGTGTCGCTCATCACGGAGGATTGCTGCCACCGGTCCGATCGCGAGCAGGTGCGCCTCTGGGCGTACAACTCCGGCGAGGCGCTCCAGTGGCTGTGGGATATCGCCCAGAAGGCGGGCGCGCAGGTGGTGGACTCCACCGCGAAGTGGACGGGGCCCATCAAGCAGATCGACGGGTACGACATCACGTACTTCGCCTTCGACTTCGGCCCCAAGCCCTACAACACGGGCAACGGCATGCGCGACATCGCCGACTACGCCGAGCAGCAGGGCGTCGAGATCTTCTACTCCACCCCTGCCGCACAGCTTGTGCAGAACGACGGCGGCGCGGTGACGGGCGTGGTCGCCGAGGGCAAGGACGGCTACATCCAGTTCAACGCGTCAAAAGGCGTCATCATCGCCACGGGCGACTATGAGAACGACGACGAGATGATGGCCTATTACGAAGCGGAGATGGCGAACATCTACCGCAAGGAGCAGAACAAGACCGGCGACGGGCAGAAGATGATGGTGTGGGCCGGCGGGCGCATGGAGGACGTGTGCGGCTCGAAGGTGCTCCACGACTTCGATGCCGGCCCAGGGTCGATGGCCGACATGCCCTTCCTGTGCGTGAAGAACGACGGCACGCGCTTCTGCAACGAGAACCGCTCCGAGATGGCCACGATGGGCAACTTCCTCACAAGCGAGGAAGACCAGGGCTGGTACACCCAGGTGTTCGACAGCAACTACATGACCGACTGCACCGACTGGCCCGGGGCCCTCATCCCGCCCGAGGCCATGGTGAACTACATGCCCGAGGTCGAGGGCGAGAAGGAAGGCGTGTACGACACGCTCATCAACACCTACGCGGCCGACACGATCGAGGAGCTGGGAGAGAAGCTCGGCCTGACCGACGTCGCCGCCTTCGCGAAGACCGTCGCGCGCTACAACGAGCTGTGCGCGTTGGGCGTCGACGAGGACATGGGCAAGGCGGCGAAGTGGCTCAAGCCCATCGTCACGCCGCCGTTCTACGGCATCCACCGCCGCATCGGCCTGTCCACCATCATCCACGGCGTGAACGTGAACGCCGACATGCAGGTACTCGACAAGGACGGGGCGCCCATCGAGGGCCTGTACTCCATCGGCAACTGCGCCGGCAACTTCTTCGGCAGCCCCGACTACCCCATGACGGTGCCCGGCCTCTCCCTCGGCCGCTGCCACACGCAGGGCTACGTGGTGGGACGCGCCGTCGCCGGCAAGTAACCCCGCACCGCCCATCCTCGCGCGCCGCCTCCCCCTCCCGGCGGCGCGCGAAAGCAACGGCCCCCGGCATGTTCGTCGGGGGCCGTTCTTCGCATCGGGCGCCTGGGGAGGGAAGCGGCGCCCGCTCAGCGAGGAGATGTTACTTCGTCAGGCTGTGGAGCGGGCCGGAGCCGCGCTCGGCGCTCTGCCAGCCCTCGGGCAGCGGCGCGTCGTGGCACTCGTTGCAGGAGAGGGTCGACGTGCCGTCAACCGAGTGGCAGGAGGTGCAGTCGCCGGCCTCAAGGTGCGCCTTGTGAGGATTGAATCCCTCGATGCCGCCGAAGTCCTCGTTCGCCGCATTGATGGTGGTGCGGTCGTGGCAGCTCAGACACAGCTTGTTGGGGTACTCGTCCGCATCGTCGAGCTGTCCGGCGACATGAACGGCCTTGAGCGAGCCAACCGGGTACGATGCCGCATCGGCGCCGCCGTTGCCCGCATCGCCCGAAGGCTGCGAGGGCGCGCATCCCCCCAACGTCGCCGCCAACGCGACCGTCGCCAGCACCGTGCACACCGCCATCGACAGGTTCTTCCTCTTCACGTCAGGCACCTCGGCTTTCCTAGATGTTCGCATGGATGTAGTCAAGACCGAGGATATCCTTGACGGCCAACCAGGCGAAGCACTGGCCATGGCCGATGCCGGAGCCCATGACGTTGGGCGGGTACACGTTGCCGTAGAACGAGCCGGCCGTGTTGCCCGCAGCGTACAGGCCGGGGATGGGCCGCCCCTCCTTGTCGAGGACGCGGCAACGCTCGTCGTTCTTGAGACCGCCGCGCGTCGAGGTCATCGACGAGCAGTGCTTGGATGCGTAGAACGGCGGCGTGTCGATGGGGTTCATCCACAGCGGATCCTTGTAGAAGTCGAGATCCTCGCCGGCCTCGCACAGCTCGTTGTAGCGCGTGAACGTGGCCATGAAGATGTCCTTGTCGAAACCGCAGTGTTCGCACAGCTCCTCGATGGTATCGAACTTGAACGTGATGCCGTTCTCCACGTTCTTGTCCACCTCTTCCTGGGTGTTGGACGCCGTATAATCCTCCACCATGTAGCCGCCCTCGGGGAACTTCTCCTTCCAGGCGCTGTCCCAGATGCTCCACGCGCAGCCGTCGGGCGTGCAGGTGAGCTTCGGGATGGAAGGCGACTGGAACGGCAGGTTCTCGGCCATGAGGCGACGGCCCGCGCCGTCCACCATGAGCACCGGCAGGTTGGCGACGCCGGCGTAGAAGTGCGTGCCGTCGAACGTGGTGGGCAGCGTGCCGTCCATCATGACGGCCGCGAACGGCCACAGGTCGCCGCAGGCGAACTCGTCCATGTCCGCGCCGATCCACATGCCCATCTTCTGGCCGTCGCCCGTGTCGTTGGTGTTGATGTTGTAGCGGACGATCTTGCTCAGCGACACGTTGTAGTGCGCCATCATCTCGCGGTCGGCGGCCATGTCGCCTGTGGTCAGCAGCACGCCCTTGGAGGCGTTGTACCTCACGTACTCGTCGGACTCGTTCTTGGCGATGACGCCCGTGCACCGCCCGCTATCGTCGCGTAGAAGCTGCACGGCGGGAGCGTTGTAGTGGAACGCGGCGCCCTTCTCGGTGGCGTAGGCCTCCATCACGCCCGTCCAGTCGACGGGGTCCCCCGTGGCGAAGAAGCCACCGTCCTCCTGCGCGAAGAAGATCATCTGGGCGAACGCCTGCCACAGCGGGCTCGCGCCCGGCATGTCCACGCCGTCGTTCGTGATCTTGTAATCGAGCGATGCGGCAGGGATGAGCTGATAGCCTTTCTCGTTGAAGATGCCCTCGAGCCAGTTGACGTAGGGGCCCGAGTTGTCGAACCACAGGCCGTACGACGACATCCTGCCCTGCACGCCGTTGGTGATGGCCCAGGTCGACGTGATGAACTCTTTGCGGTCGGTGGTCAGCCCCAGCTTGGTCTGCACGTCGGAGTTGAAGCCGGCGGTGCACAGGCGGAACAGGCCGTACGTGCTACCCTTCTCAACCACGTGCACGTTCGCGCCGTTCTCGGCCGCCAGCATGGCCGCAGGCAAGCCGCAGATGCCCGCGCCGCAGATGACGATGTCGCAATCGACGGTCTCGACGATCTCGCCGTCGGGGATGGGATCCGGCGGCGTGAGAAACGCGGGCTGGTTGCTTGCCGCGGACGTCGTCGCAGCCGGTTCCGACGCCGGCTTCGCTTCCTCGACAGGCGCCTTGGTCTCGGCCTCCGGCGAGCCGCTGCAGCCGGCAAGCCCAAGCGCTGCGCCCGCGCCCACCATCGCCGCTCCGGTCAGGAATCCTCGACGGGATATTCCCTGTTCGTGCAGGTTTGCATGGTCGTGCATGATGTCCCCTTTCCTCGCTGGTACTCCCTGGGGCCGCCAATCGCTCGCAGCGCTCGGCCCGATGACGATCCTATGCGCCCGACCCCGGGTTAAGGAATCGGTAATCTTACGGGGCGAGGGGCATTTCGCTGACCGAGAACGCTAACCCCCGCTAACCCCTGTACGGGTTAGCGCTTTATCCCTAGCTGAATCATCCGTGATGGGATACCGTCGTGAAGAAAGCTTCTGGAGGGGAGTGCGTATGGGGAACGAGCGACGTTCGAGCGTCATCGCGAAGCTGCGAAGCGCCTTGGTGAGCACGCGGGAGAAAATCGTAGCGGACGGGCTGTTCGTCGGCACGTCGTGCACCATCGCGCTCGTGTCGTACACGCACTACACCCCCGCGCTCGCCCACACCTCGCCCGAAGCGTTGTCGTTCTCCGACGTGACGTGCCTGTTCGGCGCGCTCACCTCGCTCGTGCTGCTCACCTTCTCGAGACGCGATCGACCCGCTTTCGCGCAACCGGCCGTCATCTGGATCTCAAGCGCCTGCGTGCTGGCCAGCATCCTCGCGCTCGCGCTCTTCCCCGCCCTGTCGTACCTCTCCCCCCTGCTGATCGCCTTGGTGGGCGGCGGCGTGTTCGGCATCTACCTCTCCGTCGTGGCCGTATGCTGGCTGTGGGTGTACGCGCACCACAGCGCGGCCACCGTCATCTGGAACGTCGTGTTCTCCGCGTTGGTCGGATCGATCATGCTGTGGTTCATCGTGGGCATGGACACGCCGCGGGTGGCGTGCAGCCTCGTCGCACTGCTGGGCATCGGCGCCTACACGCTGACGAAACGCATGCGCCTTCTGCAAGGCTCCCGCCTCGATCAGTCCTCGCTGAGCTCCGAAGGGCACACGCCCGCACACATCATCGTCGGCACGTTCCTGTTCAGCTACGCCTTCATGGTCTCGCTGTCCTTTGCCGGGCTCGAGCACTTCTCCCTCGCGTTCTCGGCCATCGTCATCCTCATCCCCTTCTTGCTGGTCAGCGTGCTCATGCTCTCCTTCAAACGGCTCACAGCCCTATCGCTGCTCAACGTCGCCGTGCCCATCGTCGTGACCGCCACGCTGTCGGCATCGTTCCTGGATCTCAATCCCGTGGTCACGTTCGACCTCGCCCTCATCGGCATCCTGCTGTTCCTCGCGTACGCGGTGGTGCTCCTGTGTGCCATCACCGAGAAGACCGACGCGCACGCATACCGGGCATTCTCGACGCTCATGTTGAGCTACTTCGGCGGATGCATCGTCGGCAGGGCGGTCGCGGCATGGGCGATGTCCGAATCGGCACGCGTGCACGACGTCATCGTGCTGTCGTCGGTGCTCGCGGTGCTCATGGCCATGTTCCTCTGCATCCGCAACGGATTCATGCCCAAGCAACTGATCGCCCTGTTCGACCCCGACCGGACGAACGAGAAGGATGGCTTGAGCGACGAGCAGGCGGCGCGCTTGACGCAGGTGTCCGCACGATGCAACCTCGGCAATCGCGAGCACGAGGTGCTCGAGCTGCTGTTGCGGCAGAAGACCGCCAGCGAGATCGCGACCGAGATGACCATCGCCAACGGCACGGCGAAGTCCCACATCCGCCACGTGTACAAGAAGCTCGGGGTGCACAGCCGCGAGGAACTGTTCGAGCTGTTCGAGCGATAAAAAGCAACGGCCCCGGATGTCCGGGGCCGTTGGCGTTACTTCTTGTCGGGGCGCTTCTTGCGCTTGCCCTTCGGGGGCTTCGGCGCGCTCTTCGCGGCGGTCGCGCCGTGCGGCTCCTCGACCGTCGGCTTCTCCGCCGCGGCCCCGACCGTCGGGACGGCCGTCGGGGCGGCCGTGGCCTTGACGGCCTTCTTGCCCGCGAGCGCCGTCGCCATCGCGTTCGGGTTGCCGAACTCGAAGCGACCCACCTCGGGCCCGAACTTCTTCACGAGCTTCTGGTAGCGCGGCTCGCGCGTCTTCCACATCGCGTACAAAGGCGACGCCACCGCGATGGACGAGTACGAGCCGCACACGAGGCCGATGACCATGGCGAACGCGAAGTCCTTGAGCGTCTCGCCGCCGAACAGCAGCATGGCCAGCACGGGGATGAGCGAGGTGAGCGTCGTGTTGATGGTGCGCACGAGCACCTGGTTGATGGAGTGGTTCGCCATCGTCATGAACGTGCACTTGATGTCGTCGGACTGCATGTTGTCGTTGATGCGGTGGAACACGACCACCGTATCGTACAGCGAGTAGCCCAGAATGGTGAGCAGCGCGGCGATGGTGTTCGGGTTCACCTCGCGGCCCACGAGCGCGTACACGCCCATGACCAGCACGAGGTCGTGCAGCAGCGCCACGATGGCGGTGACGCCCATCTTGTATTCGAAGCGGATGGCGATGTAGATGATGATGAGCACGATGGACACGAGGAACGCGATGAGCGACGACTGGATGACGCTGGCGCCCCAGTCGGGCCCGATGGTGGTCACCTCGAAGCTGTCGGTGGACAGCCCCAGGCTGTCGGCCACCTGGTTCGCACGCTGCGTGGCCTCTTCGGCGCTCGTGGTGGTGGTGCGCACGAGGTAGCCCTCATCGCCGTCGGCGTTCGTCGTCTGCACGACGGCATCGGGTTCGCCGGCCTGGTCGAACGCGGTGCGCATCTGCTCGGTGGTCACGTCGCCCGTGCCGTGGAACGACACCGACGTGCCGCCCACGAACTCGATGCCGAAGTTCAGGCCCTTCACGCCCACGATGGCCAGCGACACGCACACGAGCACGGCGGCCACGCCGAGGAACACGCGGCGGTAGCCGAGGAAGTTGATGTCGTGCTTGATGAACTTGCCGCGCGGCTTGCGCGCCGCCTTCGCGGCCGCCTCGCCGGCAGCGCCCTCGCGGCGCTCGGCGGCCTCCTCGGACTCGGTCGGGTTGATGGTCTCGCCGGCCTCGGCCGCGGCCACGCTCGTGCCCTCGGCCGCGGCGAGCGCCGCGTAGTCCTTGGACGCGGCCAGGCTGTCCTTGATGCCCCAGAAGCCCGGGTGCCGCGCGATGACCTTCGGCGCCAGCACGCGGATGAGCGGCGCCTTGAACAGCAGCATCATGGCGATGTCGCACACGATACCCAGCGCCAGCGTCAGGCCGAAGCCCTTGACCGAGGCGCTGGCCAGGAAGAACAGCGACAGCGCCGACACGAGCGTCACAAGGTCGGCGTCCACCGACGTGACGATGGCGTGCTTCACGCCCGTCACGGACGCGGCGCGCACGCTGCGTCCCATGCGGATCTCCTCGCGGAAGCGCTCCATCGTGAGGATGGACGAGTCGGCCGCCATGCCGATGGTCAGCACGATGCCGGCGATGCCGGCGAGCGACAGGCTGAACAGGCCGAACGACGACAGCGTGGCCAGGATGCCCAGGTACAGCACCGCGAACACGATCATGGCGGCGGCGGTGATGGCGCCGAGGCCGCGGTAGAAGAACAGCAGGTACAGCATGACCACCGCCAGCCCGATGAGGGCCACCAGCACGCCGGACGCCAGCGCGTCCTGGCCGAGCGTCGGGCCGACGGTCTGGCTCTGGGCGTACTCGAAGCTCACGGGCAGCGAGCCGCTTTCCAGCACGGTCTGCAGCGCCTTGGCCTCGTCGAGCGAGTAATTGCCGGTGATTTGGATGTTGCCGTCGGGGATCTCGGACTGCGTTGCGGGCGCCGATTGCACCTCGTTGTCCAGGATGATGACGATCTTGCCCTTCGTGGGCGCGAGGTCCTTCGAGGCCTCGGCGAACGCCGCCGCGCCGGCCGAATCGAGCGAGATGTTCACGGCGTAGTCGGTGGAGGTGTCGCTCCGCTTGCCGATGTCGACCTTCGTGATGTTCGAGCCGGTGACGATGGGCGTGTACGTGCCGTCCTCCACCTTGAGGTGCTGCGTCTCGCCCGTCGGCAGCGTGGCCACGCCGAGGTCGTCGGAGACGGTGCCCTCGCCGGAGGCCTGACCGTTCTCGATCTTCGTCTTCACGTCCTCGTCGGTGAACGAGTCGAGGCGCGCGAATTCGAGCTTGCCGGTCTTGCCGATGGTGTTGAGCGCGTCCTCGGTGTTGGTGAGGCCGGGGATCTGCACGAGGATCTGGTCGGTGCCCTGCACCTGCACCACGGCCTCCGAGGCGCCCAGCGCGTTCACGCGGCTCTCGATGATGGCGCGGCTCTTCTCCATGTCGTCGTTCGACACGGCCTGGCCGTCGGTGCTCTTCGCCGTCAGCACCACCGACAGGCCGCCTTGGATGTCGAGGCCCTGGTTGATCTTCTCCTGCGGCGGCGTGAACATGAAGACGGACCCCAGCACCAGCAGGGTCGTGATGATGAGCAGCCAGATGTTGCGCCGATCGGTGGGCCGAGCGGGTTTCTTCTTCGTCTTCTGCGTTGCCGCCATGTGACGTTCTCCCTCGTTGAGCTTCTCGTGCGTGCGTCGTGCGCGAGCCCGCAGGCTCCCTGCACAGTAACTGTCCCATTGTGCCACAACCCAGGAGAATGCGAAAGGAAGGGTGCCGAAAAGATCAGGGCTAATCCCTACGGTTAGGTTACGGCCCCGGTCAGGGAAAGCGCCCGCCCGAGCGCCTTCCCTAGTAGTCTTTCGCCGCGGGACTGGCCATCCAGGCTTCGTAGAACTCCTCGTACGCCCCCGCCAGCACCGCTTCGCGGGCACGGCGCATGAGATCGATGAGGTAGTGCAGGTTGTGGACGGACAGCAGGATGCCGCCCAGCATCTCGTTCTGCTTCACGAGGTGGCGGATGTAGGCGCGGCTGTGATTCCGGCACGTCGGGCAGGTACACGCGGGGTCGAGCGGGCCGAAGTCGCGCGTGAACTTCGCGTTGCGCATGTTCATGCGACCCGTCGACGAGAACGCCGTGCCCATGCGCGCCGTGCGGGTGGGCAGCACGCAGTCGAACATGTCAACGCCCTCGCGCACCGCGCGCACGAGCGTCGTGGGGTTGCCCACGCCCATGAGGTAGCGCGGACGGTCCTCGGGGCAGGCGCGGGCGACGGGGCCCAGCGTCTCGAACATCACCTCGTGATCCTCGCCCACCGAGTAGCCGCCGATGCCGAAGCCGCCGAAGCGGCGCCCGCCGCGCGCCAGGCTCTCGTCCTCGATCTCGCGCAGGCGGCGGATGGATTCCAGCCGCAGGTCCAGCTCCATGCCGCCCTGGACGATGCCGAACAGCGTCTGGTCGGGGCGCTGATGCGCCGCCAGGCAGCGGCGCGCCCAGTTGGCCGACAGATCGACGGCTTTCGCCACGAAGGCCTTCTCGGCCGGGTAGGGCGTGCATTGGTCCAGCTGCATGGCGATGTCGGCGCCCAGCTGCTCCTGGATCTCCATGTTGCTCTCGGGCGTCCAGCGCACCTTCGTGCCGTCGTAGATGGAGCGGAACGTGAGGCCTTCGTCGTCCAGCTTGAGCGTGTCGGCCAGGCTGAACACCTGGAACCCACCCGAATCGGTGAGCATGGGGCCGTCGTAGTTCATGAAACGGTGCACGCCGCCGGCTTCGGCCACCACGTCGGCGCCGGGGCGCAGCGACAGGTGGTACGTGTTGGCCAGCACCACCTGGGCGTTGAGATCGTTCAGCTGGCCCACGGTGACGCCCTTCACCGAGGCGCTCGTGCCCACCGGCATGAACATGGGCGTTTGGAACGACCCGTGCGCCGTTTCGTAGGACAGCGCGCGGGCGTGGCCGCTCGTCGCTTGGAGCTCGCAGTCGAACAGCGCCATGCTAGGCCTCCTTTGCGCGGGACAGCGCGGCCGCGCGGGCCGCGGCGTCGACGACGTCCGCGTCGATGGCCTGCGCGGGGTCGGCGCACGCGGGCAGCTCCTCGGCCCAGGCGGCGAACTCCTCCATGGTGCCGTGCTTGACGGCGCCCAGGTCGAAGCCCTCCGTCGGGTCGAGCAGGTGGTCGGTCACGAGGAACGCATCGGCGCCGAGCCCCTGGATGGCCAGGTCCTCCACCGTGTTGTTGCCCACCATGAGCACGTCTTCGCCGGCGAGACCGCAGGCCGCCACGTTCTCGGCGTAGTAGGCCAGCTTCGGCTTCACCGACGTGGAGTTCTCGAACGACGTGATGCGCCCGAAGCGCGCGGCGTCGACGCCCGCCCACGACAGGCGCCATTCCACGGCGCGGCGCGGGAACATGGGCATGGTGGCCAGCACGAGCGGGTAGCCCTTCGCCGCCAGCGTCTCGATGGCGCGCGCGGCGGCCGGGTTGGAGACGACGCCGGCGCCGATCGCGCCGAAGTCGTGCTCGTAGAAGCCGGCGAGCAGCTCGTTCCACGCCGCCGCGTCGCGATCGGCGTAGCTGAAGAACGCCTCCCAGAACGCGTCGAAGTTCGTGCGCTCGTCGTCGTGGGCGGCCATGGCGCCGATGCCCGCCTTGAGCCCGGCGGAGAACGACGCCGCGTCCAGCCCGCGGGTGGCGACGAACTTCGCGATGGCCTCGAAGTAAGCGCCCAGGAACTCGTCGAGCTCCATGGGCAGCAGCGTGCCGTCCAGGTCGAAGAAGATTGCGCGATAGGTGCGAGATGCCATGGCGTCGATCCTTTGATTCGATGAATACGCTTGCAAGCATGGTAGTATACGTCACGTTGCGAAGGAGCGTGGAAACCCGATGAAATTACTGCTTCATGCCTGCTGCGGACCGTGCTCGCTCGAACCCGTGCGCCTGCTGCGCGCGGCCGGGCACGACCTGACCATCGCCTATATGAACTCGAACATCGCGCCTGCCGACGAGTACGCGCACCGCCTGGCCACGCTGCGCGCCTGGGCCGCGGGCGAGCAGGTGCCCGTGGTGGAGGGCGCCTGGGACCCGGCCGCCTGGGAGGCGTGCGCGGGTCGCGTCGGCGAGGCGGCGCACGACCCCGCGCGTCGCGAGGCGCGCTGCCGCGCGTGCTACCGCCTGCGCTTCGAGGAGGCTGCGGCGCTCGCCGCCGAGCAGGGGTTCGACGCGCTGGGCACCACGCTGTCGGTGAGCCCCTACCAATATACCGACGTCATCCGGGAAGAGCTGGAGCGCGCCGCCTCCGCCGCGGGCGTGCAGCCGCTGTTCGAGGACTACCGCCCCTTCTACGACGAGGCCACGCACCGCAGCCGCGAGCTGGGAATGTACCGCCAGAACTACTGCGGCTGCCGCTTCTCGGACGCCGAGGCCGCCGCCGAGCGCGCCGAGCGCAAGGCGCAGCGGGCGGCCGCCCGCGAGGCGGAGGCGGCGGCCCACGCCGCCGAGCGCGCGGCAGCCGAGGCCGAGCGATCCGCGCGCAAGGCCGAGCGCGCGGCCTACGACGCCAAGCAGGCCCGCAAGCGCGCGGTGCTGAAAGCCCTGCGCGATCAGGAACGCGACGAGGGGTAGGCGCACCCGGCATGCCGGCGAGATGCGACGCAAGATGGAGTGGGACGGATAAGCGCCCATCGGCGGGCAACAAGGCCTATAATAGGCAGTTCGCACCGCCGACCTCACGACGCACGAAGGACGCACGCATGAAGACCTCTGATTTCGATTACGATCTGCCCCCCGAGCTCATCGCGCAGGAGCCCGCCGCCGAGCGGGACGGCTGCCGCCTGCTCGTGATGGATCGAGCCACCGGAGCCATCGAGGACCGCATCTTCCGCGACATCGCCGACTACCTGCGCCCGAACGACCTGCTCATCGCCAACGAGACGCGCGTCATGCCGGCGCGGCTCCTCGGCGCGAAGCGCGGCACGGGCGGCTCGGCCGAGGTGTTCTTGCTGCGCGAGGTGCGCGACCGCGAGCCGCGCACGAACCAGAGCGCGCTGTGGGAGGTGCTCGTGCGCCCCGGCAAGCGCCTCAAGCCGGGCACCGGCGCCGTGGTGGACTTCGTCGACGCACGAGGCGAGGTTGCCCTGTCCGCCGAGATCGTCGACTGGGCCGAGAACGCGCAGAAGGGCGAGCGCCTCGCGCGCCTGACCACGCCGCTGCCCTCCCTCGACGAGGCGCTGCACGCCGTGGGCCACACGCCGCTGCCGCCCTACATCAAGAACTACGCGGGCGACGAGGAGCTGTACCAGACGGTGTACTCCCGCCGCGAGAGCTCGGCCGCCGCGCCCACCGCGGGCCTGCACTTCACCCCCGCGCTTATCGAGCGCCTGCGCGAGCAGGGCGTGCGCTGGGAGACCGTGGAACTCGAAGTGGGCCTCGACACGTTCCGCATCGTGGACGAGGACGACCCCGAGCAGCACGTCATCCACACCGAGTACTACACGGTGCCCGAGCGCACGGCAGACGCCATCGCCGAGACGCGCGAGCGCGGCGGGCGCGTGATCGCCGTGGGCACGACGAGCGTGCGCAGCCTCGAGAGCGCCTGGGACGCCGAGGCGGGCGCCGTCACGCCGCGCGATCGCGAGACGACCTCGCTCTACCTGCTGCCCGGCTCGCAGTTCCACGTGGTGGACGCCCTCATCACGAACTTCCACGTGCCGCGCTCCACGCTCATGATGCTCGTGTCCGCGTTCTCCACGCGCGAGCACATCATGGCCGCCTACCGCCACGCCATCGAGGAGCGCTACCGCATGCTGTCCTTCGGCGACGCCATGTTCATCCGCTAGCGCGGCGCGGTTCTAGAAACCTTCTGCGACGCAAAAAAATGACCCCGCTTTTGCGGGGCCATTTCAGCATTCTATAAGTAAGTCTGCTTATGCCTTCGTCACATTGCTTGCCTGAAGCTTGCCGTTCTGGCCGGTCGTGACGTCGAACTGCACCGCAGAGCCTTCGTCGAGCGTCTTGAAGCCGTCCATCTTGATCTCAGAGAAATGCACGAAGAGGTCTTCGCCATCCTTCTGGGAGATGAAGCCATAGCCTTTTTCCGGGTTAAACCACTTAACAGTACCTTCCGCCATTTTAAATCCTCTTTCCTCTCCTCGTCCCCGAGGAGGTAACACTGTGTGCTGCACGGCCGCAACACTCGCCCTCACCTCGAGGGCACATGCTTACTATACGCTATGCGACAACAAAAAAGCTCGGGATTCTCTTTTTCGTCCTTATTTTACCAATCCGTTGCATGAGGGTTTGCCGGAGGACTCACTCCCCCTGCTCGCACTTCGCGAGCGTGCAGGCGTAGTCGCGTTGGTACGCGGCGATCTCGGCTTCGAGCGCTTGGCGCCTCTCGGGCTCCATGCGGGCGGACCGCGCATCGGCGACCGTGTCGAACGGGCTGGCGGCGAGGGCGTCTTGCAGCGCGCGGTCGGCGTTCTGCCGCGGCGCGATGCGGAACCCCCGGAGAGCCGCCGCATGCAGCACGGCCCTCCGGGCGTCGTCGCGCGCCGCCTCGTCGACGCCTTCCGCGCGGGCAAGGCGCTCCTCGGCCTGGCGAAGGCGATCGTCGGCGCTTTCCAGCAGCGACGCGCACGTCTCGCGCTCGTCCGCCAGCTGCGCAACGCGGTCCGCCCAACGCGCCCGCGCAAGCATCGCGCCCTTCTCCTGCAGGGCGGGCAGCGCGTCGAGCAGATCCGCCAAATGCTCGTAGGCTTCGTCGCTCATCCGAGTGCTCCTTTGCGGTCCTAGGCCTTCACCTGGTCGTACACGCCCGCCAGCTGCTCGCCCAAGCACTTGCCTTCGACGAGGCACCGACCGTGGCTGTTGCCCTGCACGTTGATGGGGTAGTCGTAAGCGTAGATGTCGCCCGCGCAGTTGCCGATGGCGTACAGGCCCTCGATCGGCTCGTCGGCGTCGTTGAGAACCTCGAACTCGTCCGAGATGTGCACGCCGCCGCACACGCCCAAGAGGCCCGGCGCCACCATGCACGCCGTGAAGGGGCCTTCCTTGATGGGGTACAGGAAGTGGCTCTCCTTGTAGAAATCGGTGTCTTCGCCGGCCTCGCAGCGCTTGTTGTACTGCTCGACGGTCGCGAGGAACTCGTCCTTGTCCACATCGAGCTGCTCCGCAAGCTCCTCGAGGGTGTCGGCGCGCTTGTAGTAGGCCGGCGTCTTTTCCAGGCCGGTCTCCACCGTCTGCGCATGGGAGTCCACCGCGGTCTGGTAGTCGGTGCCGTAGGCACGGAAGCTGTCCCAGAACATACCGCCGCCGTACTGCAAGCTGTCCAGCAGGTCGGTCTGCCAGTTGGCATCGAAGACGGACCACGCGTGATCGGATCCGCCGTTCACCATGACGCCCACGCATTTGCCCTGCACCCACGTCGCCTCGTTCATGAAGCGCTTGCCGGCGGGGTTCACGAACAGGAAGGGGCCGTGGAACGCGGCCGCCGCCTGCGGGTGCATCATGGTCGGCCACGGAGCGGCCTGGAAGGCACCGCCAGCCCAGGCGGCCATGTTGTGCCCGTCGCCCACGTTGCCCTGGTCGGAGCAAAGGCGCGTCATCACCTTGAACGCTATGGGCGCGAACTCCTCCAGATACTCGTCGTTGTAGCTCACATCGCCCGTGGCCAGCACCACGCCCTTGCTGGCGTTGTACTGCACGTACTCGCCGTCCTTGTTCTCGCAGACGGCGCCCGTCACCTTGCCGGAATCGTCCTGCACGAGCTGCACGGCGGGCATCTCGTAGACGAACTGGGCGCCGTTCTTCAGCGCCTCGGATTCGAACAGGTACTCGACGAAATCGGCCATCGTGTGCTGCTCGAAGATATCGCCGCCCATGATCATATGGTAGCAGTCGATCTCGGGATGCACCGTGCTGCGCGATCCCACCGTGACCATGCACGTGGCGCCGTTGCTCTCGGCCAAGTCGAGGAACCAGTTCATGCAGCGCTCGGACTCGCGGAACCACTTCGCCACGAGCGATTCGCGGCACCGGTTGCCGCACGTGGAAACCCAGCGTTCCATCTCGATGGACTTGTCGAAGCTGATGTCGAGCTTGTCGAGCTCGCGCGAGCCGATGGCGCCCGTGCCGCCCACCCCGTGGCCGTTCAGCATGGCGTCCTTCTCGACGAGGATCACCTTCGCGCCGTTCTCCGCCGCGCTGAGCGCGCAGCACGTGCCGGAATAGCCGCCGCCGATGACGAGCACGTCGGTGTCCACCGTCTCCTTGATCTTGTCGGCCGCGATGGGGTCGGGCTTGACCTCCCAGGTATGCTTGGCTCCCTCGGTCGCCGCGCCCGAGGCGGCCGCGTCGTCGGATGCGCCCGACGCCTGCGGGCTGCACCCCATGACGCCCAGCGCCGCCACGCCCGCCGCGCTCAACGCCGCTCCCTTGAGCAGGCTTCGCCTCGAGATTCCCGTTGACATGCTCATGCCGATCCCTCCTGATTCGTATGACTACCCTCCTGCGGACCTTCTATCCGCAGCTCGAGGCGAAGCATAGCCGTCAGATGCGCGCGCCCGCATCCCATAGTTCGGGTTGTTCGGCCCCGCCGCAGGTGGTTCGGGGGAAATCCCCAACTTTAGGGGGAGTCGCCAGGACCCGCTATTCGAACAGGTCGATGAGTTCCTGGCGCGAGTGGATGCCGGCCTTGCGATAGATGCTCTTCATATGGTCGCGCACGGTGTTCTCGGAAATGTAGAGCTTGCGCGCGATGGCCGGCACGTTGTTGCCGCGCAACACGAGCGCCACCACCTCGCGCTCGCGCTTGCTGAACGGCTCGACCAAGCCGAGCGCGTCGACGCGCGCATCCCAATGCGCGGCATCGTTGGGCTCGCCAGCTGCCGCCGCGGGGGCGGGGGCGTTCGGCACGGGGGCGACCGAAACCGCGTCCACGACGGCGAGCGGCTGGCTGCCGCCCACCACGGCCACGTCGATGGGCGCCGCACCCTGCGCGCTCGCGGCTCCGGAGGCGCGTCCGCGTCGGCGGAACGACACGAGGAACAGCACCATCGACAGCGCGTACACGCACAGGAACAGCACGTTCACGGCCAAGGCGAAATCGTAGGCGATGATGGGGTTGAGCTGCCGACCCAGCAGATCGCCGGCGAACATGGCCGCCAGCGTGGGGCCCACGCACAGCGCGTACACCTGCACCGCCGGCGCGTTGCGCTCGCTCGAATACACCGCGCACGTGACGATGAGCAGCAGGTTCAGTATCTCGAAGCCGAACAGCAGCATGCCCACCACGAGCGGGGCGAACTGCACGCCCAGCAGCGACGGCAGCATGAACACGCCGGCAACAAGGGGAAACAGCACCTGGTAGACGCGCAGCACCTCGAACCCGCGCTCCGAGAACAGCTCGATGAGCAGCACCACGGCCGCGGCCAGCGCCAGCCCGCCGATGCCCGCCGCCGACGACGCGTCGGCCGACACCATGAACAGCCCCGCCACGAGCTGCCACACGAACCCGATGGCGCAGGTGCAGAACACCGGCTTCCATAGATCCCGCACGGTGGCCGCGGCAAGCGCCTTCGTCATGCGCGGCGACGGATCGGGAGCGATGATCTCGCGCAGGCTCAACTTCAGCGACGCGGCTGCGGCGACGGGCAGCACCGCGATCGTGCACACCGCCTGCGCGATCTCGGGCAGCGCATGCAGCGCAACGCTCAGCGCCACCGACAGAACCGCCGACAGGGGGATGTAGATCGCCGTGCGCGACGCGCCTTCGGACGCGAAGAACTGCTGCCACGACACGTAGAAGAAACCGGCCGCCAACCCGAGCAGCACGCCGGCGAGCGCCGCACCGCCCACCGTGGGCTGCCCGGCGAAGAAAACGACGCGAAACGCGAGGGCGCCCAACGCCAGAATCGCGCCGGCGGGAAGCGCGTAGCGCGGCGAGAAGACGGGCGCCCGCCGCTCGACGAGCACCGCCGCGAGCACCGCGACGATGACGCACGCCTGCTGGCACGTGCTGTACAGGTCGTACGTTTCCGACGACCCGGCGTGCGGCGCCGCCAGGCCGCCGAACATGATGGCCCACACGAAGGCGAAGCCGACGTGGTACCACCGCAGCGACCGCAGCAGCGTTTGAGCTTTCACTATGGACAACGAAGCATCCTCCCCTGGTAAACTTCCGTCCAACGATACCGCATCATGCCGCGCTCGTACACCGAGCAGCGCGACGCCGAGCGGAGAACCTACCGGTCGGCGTCGAGGGGCGTTTCTATCACGGCCGACGGGATGATGGGCTCGGTGCCGTACCCCAGCACGTCCATGGTGGAATCGGCCTCCTGCGCCAGCTCGGCGTCGGCCTCGTCCAGCAGCAACGCCAGCTCCTCGGGCGTGTCGGGCAGGTCGAGGTCGTAGGCGTCGGCCAAGGCGCGCGCCTGCTCGGCGCGCAGGGCGGACAGCTCGTGCTCGCCGGCCTCGCTCAGGTAGCCCGAAGCCAGCAGCAGGCTGCGCGCGATGTACTCGGACACGCGCGGGTCGACGCCCGACACCTGCATGACGCTCGCGATGGACTCCGGCGACAGCGACAGCAGCGTGGCGCCGTCGATGTCGGTGGCGTCGCCCACGGCGCGCTCCAGCATGTTGGCGGCGTCGCGCGGGTCACGATCTTCCACCGCCCGCGACCAGCTGCGGCGGATGGCTTCCGCGAACTGCAGCAGGATGCGCATGAGGTAATCCTGTTCGAGCATGCAAGCTCCTTTCAAAGGCCCGGGCGAACCCGGGCACGCGAGGTTACGAGGATGACGGAACCTTGATTCCCAGGTGGTCGTAGGCCCGCTCGGTGCAGATGCGGCCCTTCGGCGTGCGCACGAGCAGACCCTGCTGCATGAGGTAGGGCTCGTACACGTCCTCGAGCGTGTCGGTGTCCTCCGACAGCGCCGACGCGAGCGTGGTCAGGCCCACGGGCCGGCCGCCGAACTGCACGGCCAGCAGCTCGAGGATGCGGTTGTCCACCGCGTCCAAGCCGAGCGCGTCCACCTCGAAGAAGCTGAGCGCCTGCGCGGCCACGTCCTCGTCGATGACGCCGTCGCCGCGCACTTGCGCCCAGTCGCGCACGCGCTTGAGCAGCCGGTTCGCCAAGCGCGGCGTGCCGCGGCTGCGGCGCGCGATCTCGAGCGCGCCGTCCTCCTCGATGGCGACGTCCAGGATGGACGCCGAGCGGCGCACGATGGAGGCCAGCTCCTCGGGCGAGTAGTACTGCAAGCGGAACGCGATGCCGAAGCGGTCGCGCAAAGGACCCGTCAGCAGGCCGGTGCGCGTCGTGGCGCCGACGAGCGTGAAGCGCGGCAGATCGAGGCGGATGGAGCGCGCTGCCGGCCCCTTCCCCACCACGATGTCGAGGGCGAAGTCCTCGAGCGCGGGGTAGAGCACCTCCTCCACCATGCGGTTCAGGCGGTGGATCTCGTCGATGAACAGCACGTCGCCCTCTTCGAGGTTCGTGAGGATGGCCGCGAGGTCGCCCGTGCGCTCGATGGCGGGGCCGCTCGTCGTCTTGAGGTTCGCGTCCAGCTCGTTGGCCACGACGGCCGCGAGCGTGGTCTTGCCGAGGCCCGGAGGGCCCGAGAACAGGATGTGGTCCACCACGTCGCCGCGCGCCTGCGCCGCCTCGATGAGGATGGCGAGCGATTCCTTGATCTTCGTCTGGCCCAGGTAGTCGCCCAGGCGCTTGGGGCGCAGGCTGCGGTCGAGCGCGAGGTCGTCCTCGGTGAGCGTGGGCGTCACCGCGCGCGAGCGCGCGTCGGCCGGCGGCGCATCGTCGCGCCCCGCCCCCGCGCCCGCCTCGAACACGAGCCCTTCTATTTCAATGCCGTTGTCTGCCATAGCCGCCTATCCGTCCCGACGGCGCGCGCGGCGCCGCCCGGCTTCGCCTAGTTCGTTCCCAGTCGCTTCAGCGCATATTGTAGCAGCACGCTTTCGGCCGCGCCCTCGGGAGCGCCCTTGAGCGCGACGTCAGCCTCCTCGGACGTGAAGCCCATCGACAGCAGCGCCTCCCGCGTGCCCGCGAGGTTCGCCGCCGACGCGACCACGGGCGCCGCCTCGTCGAACAGGCCCGCAAGGCCCTCGTCGAACGAGCCCTTCAGCTCGAGGATGATGCGCGACGCCGTCTTCTTGCCCACGCCGGGGATGCGCTGCACCGCGGCCACGTCCTGCGCCTGCACGGCGGCCACGAGGCCCGCGGGCGAGAACGCCGACAGCGCGGCGAGCGCCACCTTCGGCCCCACGCCGCCCACGCCGATAAGCCGCTCGAACAGCGCTTTCTCTTCCAGCGTGAGGAAGCCGAACAGCGCGAGGCCATCGTCGCGCACCTGGAGGAACGTGTGCACCTCCACGGCGGCGCCCGCCTCGGGCAGCTTCGACAGCCCGGCCTGGGACATGCCCACGGCGTAGCCGATGCCGTTCACCTCGATGTAGGCGGTCGTGGCGGTCTTCGCGGCCAGCACCCCTTTGAGAAACGCGATCATAGCCTGTCCTTTCCAGCGGAAGCATCGCACGCGGGAACGCCGCGATCGGGAACGTCGTAGGCCGCGCACGCCGCGCCCGTGCGGCGCGCAAAGCCCTCGTGGGTGGTATAGCAGATGGCGGCCGCCAGCGCGTCGGCGGCGTGGTCGGGGCGCGGGATGTCCTCGAGCGCAAGCAGCTGGCGCACCATGTACTGCACCTGGTCCTTCTCGGCCGAGCCCGTGCCCACCACCGCCAGCTTGATCTGGCTGGGCGAGAACTCCAGCACCTCGAGGTCGCGCTCGGCGCACGCCACGAGCGCGGCGCCGCGCGCCTGCCCCGTGGCGAACGCGCTCTGCACGTTCACGCCGAACCACACCGTCTCGATGCCCACGCACGCCGGCTCGAACCGCGCGATCACCGCGGCCATCTGCTCGTGTATCTTCCGCAGGCGCTGGGCCAGCGGCAGATCCTTCGCCGTGGACACGCAGCCGTACGCCGTGCACGCGAGGCGCGGCCCGCGCTGCTCCACGATGCCCCAGCCCGTGTTGGCCAGGCCGGGGTCGATCCCTAGGATGGTTCGTTCGGTGCGTGCCATCGATTCCTTCTCGTCGTCGCGCTCGCCGCGTCCGCGGCGGGCGCGTTTCGGTTGCAAACGTTTGTTCGTTGACATCCTAGCACAAAGCCCGGGAGTCAACCCTTGGAAGGCGCGCTTTTTCACAGCCTCGTCAGAGGCCGTTACCCATGCGTTCGCATCGCGACGCTCCATGCGCCCTCTTCGAGCTGGTACACTACGGGCAGACGCCCGGCCGAAGGGGAGGCGACGATGCCCAACGATACGTTCTCCATCATAGCGAAGCGGTTCTTCATCGCGACGACCGCCAACGAGCTCTGCAAGAAGACGAGCTTGGACGAGATCGCCGTCGACGAGATCTGCGAGACGGCCGGCGTGTCTCGCTCCGGCTTCTACCGCGCGTTCCACAGCAAGTACGACATCGCCCCCTGGTGCCTGCGGTTCCCGCTCGAGGAGGGTGTCGGCAAGATGGGGCGCTCGCTGACCTGCCAGGAGGGCATCGCCATCACACTTGAGATATTCGCGCTGTTCAAGGATCTGTTCAACGCCGCGAAGAAAACGTCCGAGATGCTGGTGTGCGACGAGGAGGAGCGCCGCCACGTGGTCGCCCTCATCCGCGAGACGCTGGAGACGCGCCACGGCACGAGCGTCGACGAGGCGCTGGCGTTCCAGATCGAATGGGTGACCGCGGCGGGCCTCGACGTTTCCGAGGACTGGATTCGCGGCACCATCGACAAATCGCCCGCCGAGCTGGCCGAGCTGTTTGCCAGCTGCTACCCTCCGCGGCTGCGCAAGCTGCTGGACGACCCCGTCGACCACGCCGACGACGGCGATTTCGACCTCAGCAGGTTCGTCGTGTCGATGCTGAGGCACGCGCCCGAGGAGACGCAGGCCTGAAACGCCCCGCCGCGCGCGTCCCCTGCTGGGACGGGCGCCCCTTCGCCGTCCCACGTTGGAAACGAGCGCCCCGTTCGTTTCTTGAGGATGCGCGTGCTCCGCCCGATCATGGAACGAGAATCCGAGGGGATTCCAATCCAGGGAAACGGAGGGGCATCATGGAAACAACCGATCGCACGTTCTCACGGAGGAGCTTCCTCAAAGGCGTCGGCATCGTCGGGGCCGCAGCGGCGACCGGGGCGGCGCTCGCCGGATGCGCGCCGTCCGGCGGCGACGCGCAGGAGGCGGCCGCGACGGGCGACGTTCCCGCGGTCACGCAGCGCCTGCTCGATCGCGGCATCATCGGCGCCGACCTGCCGGACGCGGCACCCATCCTCCCCGCCGAGGCGCCCGAGCGCTACGACGACGAAGCCGACGTGATCGTCGTGGGCCTGGGCGGCGGAGGGCTGGCCGCAGCGGGCTATCTGGCCGAACAGGGGCTCGAGGTCATCGCCATCGACAAGGAGGCCACCGTGGGAGGCGCGAGCCGCCACGCGGCCGGCTACGTCGACATCCTCGGCGGCACCGAGGCCCAGAACGCACTCGGGTTCCCAGGCGTGTACCGCGGCGACGACGATGCGGCCATCCGCGACGCGGAATCGAGCGCGAACTACTCCATCGACGAGAAGCTGCTGCGCACGCTCATCGACAACCACGTGGAGGCCGACGAGTGGATCACGTCGACGGAGGGCTGCAACCTCGTGTGCACCGGCGCCGCATGGAACGACGCCAGCCGCGAGGGCGGCGGGGGCGCGTTCTACAACGTGCTGGCTCAGGACAACCTCATGAACGCGCTCGAGAAGCGCGCGAAGGCGGGCGGGGCCGACATCCGCGTGCAGACGGCGGCGGCCCGGTTCGTGTTCGACGGGCAGCGCGTGACCGGCATCGTCGCCACCGACGAAGACGGCGCCGAGCACTATCTCAAGGCAAGGAAGGGGTTGATCCTCACCGCGGGCGGCATCGGCATGAACAAGGATCTCATCAGGGCGTACATCCCCAGCGCGTACGAGGGTGCCGTGCAGGGCGGCCCGATGCCCTTCCACACCGGAGAGGTGTTCCGCATGGGGCTGGGCGTAGGCGCCGACTTCTCCGGCTTCGACTCGTGGTGCTGCTGGGAAGGCGGCATCGACGAGAGCATCGCCGGCGGGGACGGCCAGTTCTGGCACTACTTCTGGCACGGCGAGCGCCAGCTGTTCCACAACCCGTGGCTCGTCATCGACAAGTACGGCCATCGCCAGCCCTACCACGCCCAGAACGTGCAGATCGACACGTACAACACCTGCCTGATAGGCGGCATGGGCGACCTGTCCACCACGAGCGCCTGGATGTCGGCCGTAGGGCACCACGTGTACAACATCTGCGACGCGAAGTTCCCCGAGGAGATATTCAAGAAGAGCGTCACCCCCGACAGCGTCAAGGACAAGTGCCGCATCCCGCTCGCCGACCCCGACCGGCTGCCCGAGAACAAGGGGCTCGTGTCCGCCGACTGGATCGGCGAGGTGGAGGCGGCCGTCGAGCGCGGCGCCGTCAAGAAGGCCGACACCATCGAGGAGCTGGCCGAGATGCTGCTGCTCGATCCCGCCGTGGTCAAGCGGGCCGTCGAGGACTACAACGCCCTGTGCGCGCAGGGCTTCGACGACGAGCTGGCCTTCCCCTACGACCCGAGCTGGCTGAGCCCCATCGACACGCCGCCCTACTACGCGGCCATCGTGGGCGGCCAGATCGGCAAGACGCTGTGCGGCCTGCGCGTGAACGATCTGTTGCAGGTTACCGACGAGGACGGCAGGACGATCCCCGGCCTGTATGCGGGCTTCTCCACCATGGGCGGCATGGACGGCGAGGGCAACTACGGCTGCCTCGCCGGCAACGGCGGCACGTACTTCGGCGGCGTCGGCAGCTCGCTGATCACCGGCTACATCGCCGCCAAGAAGCTGATCGAGCACGAGAGATAAGCGAAAGGGCCGGAAGCACCCGCCCCCGGCCCGAACACAACGGCGAAGCGGTCAGGCGTAGAGCCCGACCGCTTCGAAGTTCGCGTACATCCTCCGGTGCCAATCGCGCAGCCGATCCCTCTCCTGCTCGGTCAGGGAGACGTAGTAGCGATCCGTCGCCTGCACGAGCAGATCGCGGCCCCGCGTTGAAACAGCTCCCCCTTCCGGAGTGATCTCGACGATGAACGACCGCTTATCGTCGTCCGATCGCCGCGCCTGGACCAGTTCGCGCATGCGCAGCGATCGGACGATGCGCGAAAGGGCGCTCGTCTCGATGCGCAGCCTGCTGGCGATGTCGCCCTGCCTGAGCGGCGCGCCCTCTTCGGCGAGCAGGTCGAGCGTGCGGAACTCGCTGAGCGACAGGTGCACGCTCGACGCGAGCGTGGTGGTCCACAGCTGGTCGATATAGTGCAACGCCATGATCCATGCGGGGATGACCAGGCTCTCGTCATCGAGGGACGGCGCGCCTTCCTGGATGCCCAAGCCGTTTTCGACGAACACGCGCGAGTCGACCATCATGCCCCAATTGACGCGTTCATCGGCCGAGACCTTCCAAAACGCATCGAGCAGGGCATCGCGGATGGCGTGCGAAATGCCGTCGGCCAGATTCCGCCCGTCGACCGTCAGGCAGATCGTCGCCTTGCGGGAATCGCGCTCGTCGGCGCATTTCGACACCAGACCCCGCTCCTCCAACCTGCTGACCGCAGCCGAAACCGTGTTCCTGCGCAGCAGCAGGAACGATTTGAACTCGGACAGGCCCATGGGGCGCGCTGCGACGATCAGCTCCTGCAAGATGCAGTAGTCGGTCACCGCCACGCCGCCAGCCTGGGAGACGACCTTTTGGATGGTCCCGTTGGTGGCCGCGAGCACTTGCAGGAATTGATGGGAGAATATCGGCGTGACGCTCAAAGATGCTCCTTGCGCATGAGAAGATATTGCATATCGCGCATTATGGCAGATGCGCGGCGCGTTTCGACCGTTCGCGCGACCGTCTTCACGCGTGCGTCAAATCTCTTACGTTCCCGCGCACCGTTGCAACGGGAGCCTCTCATGTCATCGCCCCGGGAAAGAGCGCAACCCGTGCGATTCCGCACCCAACCCACCCATATTTACTTGATTGATTGACAAGTTGATTTATTGATACTACTATGGCGGAAACCGCAAGGAGGGCGCAGAGGGCGAAATGCCGTCCGCCCCCCTCGCGGTTCGAGGCTCCCCAAAGGAGCGAGGTGTTCGATGAGAGGAGCAGGGATGAAGCAGGGAGAAGGGATCCCCCGGGACGAGGGGGCGTTCGCACCAAGCAGACGCGATTTCCTGAAAGGGGCCGGCGTCGTCGCCGGAGGCCTGACCATCGCCGGGATGTTCGCCGGCTTGACGGGCTGCTCCCCCACGGAAAACGGCGCGAGCGGAGCGACGGAGCGCCAGACGATAGCGGACGATGCCGGCGGCTACCCGGTGATCGTCCACGAGACGGACGTGGTGGTGGTCGGCGGGGGCCTCGCCGGATGCACGGCTGCCCGGCGCGTCATCCAGGCGGGCAAGACGCTCGCCATCGTGGACAAGGGGCGCTTCGGGCACTCGGGAACGTCGGGCCAGAACTGGGGTGCCGATTTCATCTCGCCCGAGCTGGCCGCCGACGGAGGACAGGGCTTCTTCGAAACCATCGTCGCCGACTTCTTCGGCCTGTGCGACCAGGATTGGGCCTGGGCGTTCACGCAGGGCCTGCGCGAAGGCGCGCCCATGGTGACGGTCGAGAAGTCGGGATGCGTGCAGCAGCGCAACCCCGACGGCAGCCTGTTCGGCACGTGGTCGTCCGAAACGCCCATGTCCGATACGTTCGGGAACAAGGTGCGCCGCTTCGCCCAGATGCTGCATCGCATGGGCGCCGACGTGTACGACTACACCATGATGGTGGACATCATGCAGGACGGAGACGGCCATTGCGCGGGGATCGTGGCCATCGACCTGAAGACCGGCGCGGCCCACGTGTTCCGCGCCAAGGAGACCATCCTGGCGACCGGCGTCAATTCGTGGGCGATGAAGCCCTCCATCATGGGGCCCGAGGACACCGGCGACGGCCACGCCGTCTTGGCCAAGCGCGGCGTGCCGCTCTGGGACATGGAGATGACCACGTTCGACTACACGGTGATCAAGCCCTACAGCATGGCGGGAGCCGTGAACGAGCATGCGGGCATCCTCACGCTGAACTCGTCGGTGTGGGACCGCGCGCAGAACTCCCAGGGCGACAAGTACTGCACCGACTACTTCACCAGCGCGGAGCACGAAGCGAACCCCGCAGCCGGGTTCGTCACGTTCGAGCTGCTCACCATGCAGCAGATCATGGGCGGCGAGTCCATCTACATGGATTGCACCGGCATCGACCGCGACCATCCGATGTATCCCTACGGCATGATGCACGGCTTCTTCGACGACGTGCCCGAAGTGGGCTATTCCTACGCGAAAGCGGAGGAATGCCAGCAGGCCTGCATCACCTCGTGCGGGCACGTGCGCCAAAGCGCCACGATGGAAACCGACATCCCCGGGCTGTACAGCGCCATGCAGGGCCTCACCTACTACGGGCAGAGCCAGGCGTTCGGCCAGGGCTGGGTGGCCGGAGCGGCGGCGGCCGCGGCAGCGGACGAGATCGCGCTGCCCGCGTTCGACATGACGGAGGTGAAGCAGGTGCTCGACGGCGTGTACGGGCATCTGACCAAGGAGCAGCCGTCGAACGGCATCCGCGCCGCCACCTTGCTGGAGAGCATCCGCGACAACTCGGCGAGCTTGCGCTACCCGCGCGACGCCGACGGGATCAAAACGGCCATCGACGGCTACGCGAAGCTTCGCGGCGAAGGCCTGCCCGCCATGTACTGCGCCTCCTCCAGCCGCACGATGAACATCGAGTGGAAGAACGCCATCGAGGCCGAGCACGTGCTGATGTGCGGCGAGGCCATCGCGCTGGCTTCGGACCTGCGCAAAGAGACGCGCCCGTGGTTCTACCGCTCGGACTATCCCAAGATCGACAACGACAACTGGTTCAAGAACATCACGTGCTCGTATCGCGACGGATCGTGGACGCTGGGCACGGAAGAGGTCAACGCGAGCCGTATCAAGGCCGACGACGTCAAGAGCATGCTGATGGACATCGACCTGGATGCGACCATTTAGGCGAAAGGAGCAGAAACCATGGCTGAACCGATCACGTTGAACGTTCAAAGGTTCGATCCGTCGACCGACGCGGAACCCTACGTCGTCGCCTACGAGGTGCCGGTGGACGACGCGGCGGCGAACGAGGTGTGGACCGTGCTCAAGGCGCTGCACTACATCCATCGCAACGTCGAGCCGATCACGTACGACTATAACTGCCGCTGGGGAGGGTGCGGCCGCTGCGGCGTCGCCGTCGACGGCGTGCCCAAGCTGGCGTGCTGGGCGCGCGTCGAACCCGGAAAATCATACCGGGTGGAGCCGCTCGCCGGCTTCCCCATCGTCAAGGACCTCATGGTGGACAACGCCCGAGCCTACGACCGCTTTGTGCAGTCCGACCTGTCGATCAAGACGTACCGGCCCATGGACGAGGTGCGCGCGCTCGATGCGGACGTATGGTGGGGCAAGGCGGACGGCAGCGACGACGCGGTGTCGCTCAAGCGCTTCAACCGCTGCCGGGAGTGCATGTCGTGCTACACCGTGTGCACCGCGCTCAACGACATGAACCGCTGGGATTCGTTCATCGGCCCTGGCGCCATGATGCAGATCGCAGCCCGCTACCTGGACACCGAGGACCAGTCCGACCGCCTGTCGCAAGCGGTGTTCTCGGGCGTGAGCCAGTGCATGCACTGCGGGAACTGCACGAGCGTGTGCCCGGCGCACATCGACATCGAGGCCGTCAACCGGAAGCTGCTCGACGACGCCGTCGCGCGCGGCTTGATCGACGGAAAGGAAGCGGCGACCCCGTCCTACCCGCTGCTGTAGCTGCCAGGCACCGACGACGAGGAACCCCGCGAGCTTGGCACCCGCGGGGTTCCTCGTCGATCAATCGTCGATGGGCCACTTGACTCCGGTTTCGCGCCAATTCTGCCAGTCGAGCGCGTCGCCGGTTATCTCCCATTGCTTGATGAAGGTGTACTCGTGCTCGGGACCTACGACCGAGGTGGCGTTGTAGTAGCGGGGACGCTCGGCATCGGGGACATCGAACACGTTCATGCCCGCGTACGAGGAACTGTCGCCCCCGGCGGCTTCGAGCAGCGTCGCCGCAAGGTCGATATGGCCTGTCGGCACCGAAGAGGACTTGATGGGTTCGTCGGATCCTCCCGTTTCCGTCGAAGGCTTCACGAGCAGCATAGGGCTCGTCGGCCCGGTTATCTCGTCAGCCAGATACCATTCGCCATGGTCTGCGGTCACCACGATGGTGGCGTCGTCGTACACGCCGAGCTCCTTGAGCTCCTTCAAGTACTCGCTCACGATATGGAGGGAGCCGAGACCTTGTTCGACGACGTCGGTACCGCCCTCGACGACCTCGACGTCGCGATTCAGCGTGAACGGCGCGTGGGTGCCGGCCAGGTGGATGAGACGGAAGCTCCCTTCCTCCCCGCCATCCGTCGTGCTCAAACCTTGCTCTTCGAGCATCGCATAGTATTTCGCATCGTCCATGGTCCACAACGAGTCCATCGAGTTTTCAGCGTTGCCGCCCAGCGCAGCATTGTTCACCTGGTCGGTGTAGAACCAGAACGGCGGCTTCAGCACCCAAGGAAGATCACGGTACAGCGAACATTTCACCAACATCGCAACCGACGACAGGTAATCGATCTCACGCTCAGGCTGCCTGACATTCTGCACCTTCTCGGAGAGCGCGCCGATCGCATCGTGGATGTCGGTGGCGTACAGGTACGTCTCGTATCCCTGCGCGTTAATGTCGTCGATCAAGCCCTGCTGCGTGTACCAGTCGATGATCAGCGACGTGGAGAAGGTCTCGTCCTCCGTCTCGAGGGTTCGGCCCGTCAACATCGAGGCCATGGCGTAGCGCGTGGGGATCATCGATCCGGTCGAATTCTCGAACCAGGTGAACCCGGTGAACTCGTCGAAGCAACCCGGATCGGCCGCTACCGCCTCCTCCAGGTATTTCGTGTCGAACGTATCGAGCACGAACATGATGATGTTGTTCTGTGCAGAGACCTCCGAAACGCCGTCTGTGGTTACGGACGGCCTCGCGTCGACGGGAGTCAGCCCGTTTTCAGACGGCGTGGTGAGAAGAAGGCCCAGGCTAACCGATTGAGCAACGATGCCCACCATGCACAGCGTCGCGGCGACGCCTTTGAACGTCAGCGACTTCTTCAGCGACAGGAACACGGCGAGCGCGATCAAAGCGACCCATACGGCGGCGCTCGCCACCGTAACGGCCGTGTAGTCTTCCCAGACGACCTGCGTTCCATCGGCGGCAGGAAGCGAGGTGTTCAAGAACATCGCTTGAATATAGGCCGCAACGCCCACGGCTGCAATGATCGCAAAGCACACGTTGAACGCCTTCCCTCGCAACAGAGAGAGCGCCAAAGCGAGCGCGATGGAGCCCAGAAGCGCGACGACGGCGAAGGGGACCCAGACGTCCGCCGCCGTAAAGAGCAGGCTGCCCACGCTGCTTGCGACGATTTCGAGCGGACCCACCACCACGAGCGTGTAGAACAGCATGAGCGCTGCCGCCAACGCGAACAGAAAACGCGTGCCCCAGCACAGCTTTTCGGGCCTATTCGATTTCAGCTCGGTCTTCATCCTCCGCGCTTCCACATCCGCGCGTTCGAGACGATCCCGATATCCGGGCGCGTCGCCGTCGAGCGCATGAACCGCGCCCTCGACATGCTTCCCCTCGTTCTCGTCGATGCGGAGTATCCGGAGCAGATGCTTGCGCACGCGGCGCCAAACCACGCCGAGCACGGCGGAAAGCGCCACCGCGACGCCCGCCAGCGCCTGTATGGTGTAGGTCATGACGGAAGGATCGACGTAGGCGTAGGCCGGCGGGGCGAACCCGAGCACCAGAACACCGGCGATCAGAGCCGGAAACATCCCGTCCGCTACGACCAGGCCGCCGCGCACGAGAATGCGCTTTGCTTCCCTATTCGCCATGGTGCACCGCCTCGGAGGCCTCGACGCTGCCATCCTGCTTCGCGAGCATGCGGCCGAGCAGATAGGCGCCAGCGACCTCGCCGCCGCGCCCCCTATGGTAGATCATGCGCGAGCGCACCTCCTCGATACGGTCCCGCCACGCTTCGGTATGGGAAATCATGTCGTCCACGACGTCGCCCAACCGGGCCAACTCTTCCACGGCCAACGATGTGCCGATCTGGTTGCGGATGGTCAGGTCGGTCGGCTCGATGCCGAGTTCCTCCCAATCAGGATTGCTCACCTTCATGGGCGTATCCACGAAAACGGAGGGCTTCATAGTGGTGAACGAGAACTCGCAGGCGATCGAGGACCAGTCGGTGACCAGCACGTCGGCATCGTAAATCGAATCCGACGTGGTAAAGTCCTGCTCGAAGTAGATATCGTCACGCGACCACGATGCGTAACGCTGCTGCAGCGATTCCCATCGCGCATGGTAGCGTTTGGTGTATTCGGGGTGCGGGCGCACGATCACGCTGTACCCGCGTCCCAGCAAAGGCTCGATGACTTCGTCTGCGCACAAGTCGAGCAGGCAGTCCTCCTGCCACGATGGGGCAACGAGGATGACGGGGCGCTGGGCTTGGGGTGCCTCGCGCAAGGCATAAGCGGCAATCTGCCTATCGAGCAGGTCGTATCCGCATTCCACGAGGTTGCGCGCCGGAAGGCCTCGCACCTCTTCTGCCCGCTCGAGTTCTTCCTTCTGATGGGGGCCGACGCACAAAACGGTGTCGTAGTGGTCGAGCGCTTCCCGAGAGGAAACCAGATGGGTGGACGTCATATGGTGGAACAGGTATACGTATTCGACGTCTTTGCGGATGTAGGAGCGCTTGATGTAGAAGTTCTCCAGATCGTCGAGCGTCATCACGGCCACGTCGCATTCGAGCTTCATCATGAGCGTGATCAGGCGCTTGTCGCCGATGTAGTACGGAACGAGACGGGGTTTGCTCTTTTGCAGCTCGAAAACCTGGTCGTTGGGGTCGCTCGTGACGTAATGGATGTTCACGTCCGAGTTCGATAGCAGCCACTCGATCGCACCCTGGAAATACTTGTAGAACCCGCTGCGCTCGGAGTAGAACACGATGTGCTTGCCTACCACGCTCATGAAGCGCTTGTAGTCTTCCTTTTCGCGCTTCGCCAGAGGATCGCGCTTGTACCAGGGCGTCTTCCTCGCCGTGTAGGCGTTGAGCTCGTCAAGCTCGACGCGGCTTGCGGCAAGCTCGTCGTAGTCGATGTACTTCGAGGGCTTGATGATCAGGTTGCACAGCGCCTGCACGATGATGGCCATCAGGTTCGAGCATATCCAGTAGAAGGCCATGCCGGCCGCCACGTACACGCCCAGAACGAGCGACAGGACGATGGAAAGCCCGTTGGTGGTGTTCTTCTCCATCTTGGACTGCTCACGCTGCAGAGGGTTGATCCTGTTCTGGGCGAAGCCCATCACCACCGCGGACAAACCCGCCAAAAGCGGCATGATCCACGAAAGCCCTCCGTCTTCCACCGGCACCATGCCCAAGAACTCGGTTCCCGGAGCGCCGTGGTCGGTGATGCCGTGAATCACTTCCACCAATCCGAACAGGACGATGATCTGCACCGCCAGCGGTATGAGCGAGAGCAGCGGATGGTAATGGTGCTTCTTGTTCAGCACGGTCTGCTTCTCGCCGATGGCCTCGGCGTCGCCGAAGTACTTCACCTTGATGCGATTGAGTTCGGGCATGATCTTGACCATGACGATGCTGTTCCACTGGCACCAGAGCGACAGCGGCATCAGGATGATCTTGATGATGACGGTGAACAGCAAAATGGCCATCCACCAGTTTCCCGTCAGATCGTAGCATGGCTGCACGATGTACGAGAAAAGATGCGCAAGCGCTTCCAACATGTTTGTTCTTCCCCTGTCCCCTTCGCGCAAAAACGCGGAGCGCAGCGCCAGCACGCCGAACGGTGCGGGCGGTCGTCG
Organism: Eggerthella guodeyinii; assembly: GCF_009834925.2. Taxonomy (NCBI): domain Bacteria; kingdom Bacillati; phylum Actinomycetota; class Coriobacteriia; order Eggerthellales; family Eggerthellaceae; genus Eggerthella; species Eggerthella guodeyinii. The sequence continues at coordinate 1,173,440 of NZ_CP063310.1, read as the reverse complement.
ATCGATGAATCAAGCAAGCAACCAGCTATTATACACAAGGGCAACGCCGCAGGGGACACGGCAGCTTCGCAACGCGCGTCGCCGGTCGCCTGGGCGCGAATCGGGACCTGTGACAATTTCCCAAGCGGATTCCGTTCCAGCTTCCTACCCGAGACGGGAAAGGGCCAGGTGGCATTTCGCAGCGCCGCCGGCAAAGGCGATCCGAGGCCCTCGATTTTGCCATGGCTGCCGATTTGCGTCCAAAACGTCGAAGACCGAGCGATGCCCCGAGGCGCCTCGACCCTGCGCGGTTCTGCGCTAAAGAAAGAATAGGAACGAACGGTTCACGTGAACCATTCGTTCCGATCCCCTATTCGGCGCGTAACGCCCGACCGGGTTACGCGGCCCCGCTCCCGGTCGAGGCGTCGGCCGGAAGCGTATGCGCCGTCGCGTTCCCGCCTCCCCATGTGCGGAAAAATCGGGGTTTTGGCAATCTTTCCCCTGCTTCGCCGTCGCGGGACGCCGCCGTCGCGGTCTCGGGCGGAGAAACCCCAGGTCGAGAGTTCTTCGCAGCGGGGAACCGGGGGCCGAGTTGCCAAAAGCCCGATTTTCCCGCACGCAAGAGAGCCCGAAGCGGCGCGGCCGGGACGCGGCCGGCGCGGCGGTGCCCCGTCGAGGCGGGCGGCCCGCCGGGCATCATGCGCCGAATAGGGAGTCGGAACATTCGTTCGCAAGGAACGCAAAAAACCGCCGCAAGCAGCGAGCTTGCAGCGGTTTTGCGTTCTGCGTTTCTGTTCCGAACCCGCTACTCGTCCAGGGCTTCGGCGATTTCGTCGGTGATGTCCATCACGTGGTAGACGTTCTGGAGGTCTTCGAGCTCCTCGAGGCGGTCGATGAGGCGCATGACCTTCTTCGCGTCGGAGACGCTCACCGTCGCGGGCGTGGTGGGCATCATGGTCATCTCGGCGCCCTTCGTGACGACGTCGGCTGCCTCGAGCGCCTTCTTCACGGCCATGAGGTCGCTCGGGGACGTGTAGACGATCCACTCGTCATCGGCGTCCTCGTAGTCGTCGCCGCCCGCCTCGGCGACGGCGAGCATGAACTCCTCCTCGTCGGCCGCGGCGCCGTTCGGCTTCACGGGATTCTTCTTGTCGCCGGTCTCGACCTCTTTGGGAACCATGATCTGGCCCTTGCGCTCGAACTGGAACGCGACGGAGCCGGACGTGCCCAGGTTGCCGCCCGCATGGCTGAAGGCCGCGCGCACGTCGGCGGCGGTGCGGTTGCGGTTGTCGGTCAGCGCCTCGCACAGCACGGCGATGCCGGCCGGGCCGTAGCCCTCGTACACGACGGTCTCGTAGTTCGCGGCGTCCTTGCCGGAACCGAAGGCCTTGTCGATGGCGACCTTGATCTTATCTTTCGGCAGGGAGTAGCCCTTGGCCTTCTCGATGGCGGCCGCAAGCGATGCGTTGTTGTCGGGATTCGGGTCGCCGCCCTCTTTCGCCGCCACCGTGATGTTGCGCGACAGCTTGGAGAACAAGGCCGAGCGCTTCGCGTCCTGCGCCGCCTTGCGATGTTTCGTTGTAGCCCACTTTGAATGCCCAGACATATGCGTCCCTTCCACCATAGCAATACCAGCCGAGTATTCTAGCACATCAGTCAAATCCCCCGGTCGCCCTTCGCACGGTCTTCAAAAACGCAGGACGCAGGTTTCGGGATAGTCACAGGACGGCTGCGGATTGGTAAGGAAGCGAACAGGCCAGCTCATCGACCGTACAATGACCGACGTCGAGGATCTCTCAAGGGCTGATCCTCCGAAACAACGTGCCATACGGAAGGAGCACTGCCATGAAGGGAAACCCGGAACTTATCGATAAGCTGAACTATCTGCTTGCTGGCGAATTGACCGCCATCAGCCAGTACATGGTGCATGCGGAGATGTGCGAGGATTGGGGCTACGATCGCTTGAGCGAGAGCTTCAAGAAGCGCTCCATCACCGAGATGCATCACGCCGAGCGCCTCATCGAGCGCATCCTGTTCCTCGAGGGCACGCCCATCGTGTCCAAGCTCGACCAGTTCAGCATCGGGTCCGCTGTGCCTGAGCAGGTGGACAACGACCACGCGATGGAAGTGCAGACGGTGAAGGACTACAACGACGCCATCGTGCTGGCCGGCGACGTGCTGGACTACGCCACGCGCGAGGTGCTGCAAGCCATCCTCAAGGACGAGGATCGCCACGTCGACGAGCTGGAGGACCTGCAGGACCAGATCGAGCAGATGTCGCTGCAGATCTTCCTGTCCACGCAGAACTAGCGTTTCCGCCCTCGCGCCGCGAGCGACCATGCGCGGCGCGAGGGCGCAGCCGGTGCGCGCTTTACCGAGATAAAGCGCGCACCGGCTGAACGGTGGTTGACAACGGGTTGCGGCCTGAGCACTATAGGAGGATGCAGCAAGCAACGGCGACGAGCCGCGCTTCAACGGAGCCGCCCGCCATCCTCGAAGGAGACCTCATGCGCAACATCCACTGCCTCAACAACATCTCGGCGTACGGCACCGATCTCTTCACCGACGACTACGAGCTCATCGACGCCCTCGACCAGGCCGAGGGCGTTCTGGTGCGCAGCGCCGCGCTGCACGACACCGCGTTCCCCGCTAGCCTGCTGGCCATCGCCCGCGCCGGCGCCGGCGTGAACAACATCCCGCTCGACCGCTGCGCCGAGGAGGGCATCGTGGTGTTCAACACCCCCGGCGCGAACGCGAACGCCGTGAAGGAGATCGTGGTGTGCGGCCTCATGCTGGGCAGCCGCGACATCGCCGGCGGCATCGCCTGGTGCCGGCACAACGCCGACGACGAGAACATCGCGAAGGCGGCCGAGAAGGCGAAGAAGGCGTTCGCCGGACGCGAGGTGAAGGGCAAGAAGCTGGGCGTCATCGGCCTGGGCGCCATCGGGGCCGAAGTGGCCAACATCGCTATCGACCTGGGCATGGACGTGTACGGTTACGATCCGTACGTGTCGGTGGGCGCCGCGTGGCGCATCTCGAGCGCCGTCCATCACGTGACGAACCTCGACGACATCTTCCGCACCTGCGACTACATGACCATCCACGTGCCGGCCATGGACGGCACCATCGGCATGATCGACGAGCGCGCCTGCTCGCTCATGAAGGACGGGGCCGTGTTCCTGAACTTCTCGCGCGACACGCTCGTGAACAACGAGGCCATGGCCGCCGCGCTGGCCTCCGGCAAGGTGCACGCCTACATCACCGACTTCGCCACGCCCGAGGTCATGCGGATGGATCGCGCCATCGTGCTGCCCCACCTGGGTGCCTCCACCGCCGAGGCCGAGGACAACTGCGCCATGATGGCCGTGCGCGAGCTCATGGACTACCTGGAGAACGGCAATATCGCGAACTCCGTGAACTACCCCGCCTGCGACATGGGCCCCGTGCCCGACGGCCTGCGCCGCGTGGCCGTGCTGCACGCGAACGTGCCGAACGCCATCGCCCGCATCACGAACGTGTTCGGCGACGCCGGCGTGAACATCGAGAACATGGTGAACAAGGCACGCGGCGACAACGCCTACACGATGCTCGACCTCGACGCCGGCACCCCGGGGCACCCCGACGACGCCATCGACCGTCTGAACGCCATCGAGGGCGTCCGCCGCGTCCGCGTGGTGAAGTAGCGGCGTCGCACGCCGACGAAGCCCCGACGCAGGAAGGACCCTTCGAGACGCTCCGGCGGTTTCCCTACGGCACGAGGACGTTCAGGGCGTGGGGGACGACGGCGATGTCGAAGGCGCGGCCTTCGATGAGCTCGCCGTCCATCTGGGCGGGCGGGGCCTCGTCGAACTCGACGCGCAGGGTGCGGCACTGGCGCAGCTCCACCTGCTTGAAGCGGACGTGCTTGCCGTCCTTGGCGCGCAGGAAGATGTAGAGGGCGCGGGCGGCGCTGACGGGCGGGTGCGCGATGCACACGTCGAGCAGGCCGTCGTCGATGCGCGCGTCGGGGCAGATCTTGAAGCCGCCGCCATAGTAGGGCCCGATCTGCACGGCGAACGTGATGGACCGGGCCTCCACCGGCTCGCCCCCGTCGAACGACACGCGGTAGCGTCGCAGGTCGAGATGATGGAGCAGCTGGTCGACGCCGCTTTCCATGTAGAGGATGGTGCCCGTGCGGCCCGTGCGCACGCGGCGCTCCATCGTGTCGAGGGCGATGGCGGCGTCGAGACCGAACGAGAGCGTCTCCACGAACCAGCAGCCGTTGACGCTTCCCACGTCCGCCGGGTGCGCGTGCGCCGTCAGCAGCTGGGCGCACGCCTCGTCCACCTTGCCGGAGATGCCGAGCGTGCGCGCGTAGTCGTTGCCCGACCCCACGGGGATCACCCCGAGCGTCGGCCGCTGCGCTTCCGGACGCCGCATGAGGCCGCTCGCCACCTCGTGGATGACGCCGTCGCCGCCGAGCGCGATCACCGTCGCGCAGCCTTCGGCCCGCTCGGCGATCTCGGAAGCGTGCCGCGGCCCCGCCGTGCGGACGAGCACGACCGCGTCCTCCCCCAGCTGCGCGCGCAGCAGGGCAACGGCGCGCTCCGCCGCGGCGGCCCCGTTGCCGTTCTGCGCGGCGGGATTCGCGATGAGCAGGGTGGTTCCCTCGGATACCGGCATGGGCGTCCTTTCGACGTTGGAACGGCGAGCCGCCAGCGCGCCCGCGATGGTGCCTATTATAGGCGAAGGAACCCGGGAGGAAAGGGCGCGGGACCCTCCAGGGCGCAGCGGGCTCCGGAGGGGGCCGAGCACCGAGAGAAGGCGGAATCCTTACCCAATCCTTTCCTGCGCGCGACGTGCTTCTTGCAGGGATCTTACGTCGCTCGCCTACGATTGAACGCGTCACATCGTCGATCGAAAGGAAACCATGGACCCCCAACAGCTCGCGTCAGCTTTCGACCGCGGCACGTTCGGCGTGTCGCGCCGCACGTTTCTCAAGCTGGCCGCCGTCGCCGGCGTGTCGGCCGCAGGAGGGATGCTCGTCTTCCCCGAGCAGCAGGCCGCAGCCGCGTTCACGCAACCCGAGAGCCCGCATTGGCCGAGCCTCTCCGGCGACAAGATCCGCTTTACCGTGCACAGCGACACCCACGTCGGCGCAAGCCAGAGCAACGACTACCGCGACAAGATCCCCGCCGCGTTCTCGGCCATCTACGCCCTCGCTCCCGACGTCGACGCGCACTTCTTCGTGGGCGACTCGGCCGACACCGGCCATCCCGACCAGTACGTCGAGCTCGCGCAGCTGCTGAACGCGAACGCGCGCAAGCCGGTGGGCATCGTCATGGGCAACCACGAGTACTACAACTGGGGCGGCGACCAGCAGCGCGCCCAGGACGCGTTCAAGGCGTTCCTCGCCTCGGAGCTGGCCGTGGCAGGCTCGTTCCAGATCCCGGGCGGGGCGAACGAAGGCCAGGTGGACGCCGACTTCACCGTGGGCGGCTACCACGTGCTGGCGGTCGCGCCCGAGCCGGGCGGCTACGACAACAGCTGGTACGGGGCGAAGCGCGACTGGATACTCGAGCACTGCGCAACTGCGGCGGCGGAAGACCCCGCCAAGCCCATCTTCCTGTTCACGCACCACCCCTTCCCGAACACCGTGTGGTACTCGGGCTCGAACAGCTGGGACGGCCAGTTCGACGAGAACGCCAACACGGCGCAGTCCGGCGCGTTCTACCGCTCCCTGTGCCAGCAGTATCCGCAGATCATCCACTTCTCGGGCCATACGCACATCCCCCTGGCCGACCCGCGCTCCATCTACCAGGACGACGGGTTCACGCTCATCCAAACCGCCACGTTCGCCAACAACTTCTGGATGGAGAACGACGGGCACGACGAAGGGGGCAGCACGGGCGGCCACCCGAACGCCGGCTGGGACGCGAACCAGTGCGAGCTCGTGGAAATCGATCCGGCGACGCACGCCGTGTCGGTGCACCGCCTGGACTTCCGCAGCGGATGCGCCCTCGGAGCGCCGTGGGTCATCGAGCCGTCGAAGGGCGCGGCCGGGTTCCGCTACACGCACGCCGGCATGGCCGCGCGCAGCAAGCCGCCCCTCGTGCAGGACGGCGCCGCGGTGACGGTGCCCGAGGAGTCCGTCACGGCGAGCGGCGCGTCCTTCAGCGTGACGGCTTCCCGGGTGGTGCCCGACCCCTCGGGGCTCGAGGACGACATCGTCATCGCGTACCGGGCGGAGGTGAGCGAGGAAGGGTCGCCCGACGCGGCGGTCTACGACGCGCGCTTCATGTCCGACTACTACAAGGCCGAGGCGAACCGCGCCGAGGTGTTCGAGCGTCCGCTGTTCGGCGCGGCGCTGGCCGAGGACACGGCGTACGTGCTGCGCGTGTTCGCCGCTAACCCGTTCGGGAAGGAAACGCTCGTCGGCGAGGCGGCGTTCCGCACGGCGGCCCGGATCACGCCGGCCCTGGGCGACCCGCTGCTGTCCGTGGACTTCTCCACAGGCGGCCACGCGGATGCCGCGCCGACGCCGCACCACGCCGTGCCCACCGGCGCGCTGACCTACGAGAGCGACACGTTCGGCGTGCCCGTGGCCGTGTTCGACGGGTCGTCGGCCGTAGGATACGACTTCACCGCCGATGACTACGCGGCCATCGCGCAGGCCGAGACGATCGAGGTGCTGTTCCAGTTCACGGCGAACCCGCCGAGCGGCTACTTCGACCTGTTCTCCAGCGCGCAAGGCGCCGGCCAGGACCTCAGCTACTACGCGCCCCAGCTGCAGCACTACGTCAACACGGGATCGGGCTACCGCTGCACCGAGGCCACCGTGCCGCTGAACGCCTGGACGCACGTGCTGGCCACCTACGACGGCACCGTCATGAGCTACTACCTGAACGGCGAGCTCGTCTCGACGCTGGAGAACACGGGGTCGATCCCCGCCCCCACCGCCGCCGCCACGCGCTGGTTCGTGGGCGCCGACGTCAACTCGGACGGCGAGATGGAGAAGCCCATGACCGGCAAGGTGGCGTTCGCGAAGCTGACGCCCGGCGTGGCGACGGCGACGCAGGCCGCCGAGCTGTACGTGGCGGCGGCGCCCGTTGCGGCGCCGGTCGCGCCCCCGAGCGCCGACGCCATCGGGACGGCCACCGCAGGCGAGGTCTACGCCATCCCCCCGCTGCCGTTCGCCGACGCGAACGGGCGGGAGCTGCAGGGCATCCCGTCGGTCGTCGGTCCCGACGGGGCGGCGGTGGACGTCGTCAGGACGGAGGCCGAGGGGGTCGCCGCCTACCGCTTCACGCCCGCCGTCGAAGGCGTGCACACGGTGGCGTACGCCGCCGGCTACGCGCAGCGGCCCGCGTTCGAGCTGGCCGTGGCCGCCGCCATCGCGAAGCCCGACCCCGACCCGGAGCCCGATCCCTCGCCCGACCCGGAGCCGACGCCCGACCCGACGCCGGAGCCCGATCCCGAACCCGAGCCGACGCCCGATCCTGCGCCGGAGCCCTCCCCTGCTCCCGACGCCTTCGCGCCCGAGGTGGTAACGTCCTCGACGACGCCGCAGGCGAAGAAGCTGGCTCAAACGGGCGACCCCGTCGCCTTCGGTGGCATCGTCGCCGGCGTCGCCGCCACCGCCGGAGCCGCCATCTGCGTGGCCCGCAGTCTCATCAAAGGCGAGCTGACCGAGGAGGAGTAGGCGGCGCCTGACGCCACCCGCCATGGCGCGGCGAAAGCGCACGGGCTCGTGCGTCTCTCGCCGCGCCGGTCGCGCGCCGGTCGCACGCCGATCCCCGCGTCATGGGAGGGCTGCTACCCGCGCTCGAATTCCAAGTCGCGCTCGGCCACTTCCTCCAGCCCCGCTTCCACTGCCGGGTCGAGGGAGCCGTGCGCCGCGTCCCACTCCTCGGGGTCGCCGTCGAGGGCCATGCCGCGGTACTCCTCCGTGCGCTTGCGCGCCGACACCACGCGCACGATCTCGCCGATCACCGCGAACGCCAGCACGCCGACCAGCATGGGGATCTTCGACAGCTCCTCCTCCGAGCCGTTGAGCGGCACGATGGTGGCGATCATCGACAGGATGAGCAGCACGACGGGTACCCAGCACGCCACCGTCGCAGCGGCCTTGCCGCCGGGCATGCGGAAGATGCGCGTGCGATCGGGGTCCACCGAGCGCAGCTTGAGGAACGCCGGGAACATCGGCATGTAGCAGATCAGCAGGAACACGATGTTCATCGAGAAGAAGATCCAGAAGAACCCGTCCAGGCCGACGGCCGACATGATGGGCGACACGAGCACGAGCGCGCTCGCGATGACGCCGTTCACGAGCGCCGCGCCGGTGGGCACGCCCTTCTTGTTGAGCCGCGCGAACACGCCGGGCATGTTCTTCTTGTCGGCCGCGTGGGCCGCCACGTAGTTCACGCCGAACGACCAGCTGATCATGTTGCCGAACAGCGTGACCAGGAAGACGACGCCGATGGCGATGAACAGCAGGCTGCCGTTGCCGGCCATGATGGCCACGGCGTCCATGATGCCCGAGTCGAGCGACACCTCGTTGGACGGGATGGCCGCGCCGATGCCGAACGAGCTGAACAGGTAGATGGCCGCGATGGCGATGCCACCGGCGATGATGGCCGTGGGAATCTGCTTCTTCGGGTTCTCCATGTCGTTGGCGAACACGGCGATGGCCTCGAAGCCCATGAAGTTGAACAGGATGATGGACAAATACGTCAGGCTGCTCGCGTCCATCGACGGCAGGAACGTGGCCGGCGACATGTCGCTGGCGAAGCCGTTCGTCACGGCGTAGTAGATGCCGAGGCCGCCCACCGACACCGCGATGAGCACTTTCAGCACGGCGGACAGGTTGAGGATCCAGCCGGAATCGGACACCTTCGAGAAGCTCATGAACACGACGATCCACACGAAGGCCAGCTCGATGGCGAGCGTCGGGATCAGATCGAGCTCGAAACCGGTCATCAGCGCGATGGTCTCGGGGAACAGGAAGGCGAGCGACGCCATCCACAGCGGGAAGTTGATCCAGTAGTACCAGCTCACGCGGCTGCCCCACTTGTCGCCGAACGCGCGGCGCACCCAGTCGGCGATGCCGCCCTCGTCGTCGGCGTACGTGGTTCCCAGCTCGCACACGATGAGGCCGTACGGCATGAGGAACGCGATGATGAGGAAGATCCACCAGAAGAACTGGGAGTTGCCGATGGCGGCGGCAGGCGCGGCCGCCTCGGCGACGAACACGACGCAGATCACCGTGAGGATCGCGTCGATCATGCGGAATTTCTTTTTCTTGGCCATCAGACCATCCCCTTTACAGAGTGGGTTCCATGTTGGCGTAGCGGATGTCCCCCAGGGGAGGCGCCCCCTGGGGGACATCCGGAACCTACTTGCCGATCTTCCCCAGCACCGCGTTCATGCGGGCCTCGGCCGCGTCGGCGACGGCGGCGTCCTCCTTCGTCTTGGGGCAGAGGTAGGCGAGGATCGCGCGGATGGAGTGCTTGCGGTTCTCGGCCTCCACCCAGCACAAGGACCGCTCGGGATGGTCCATGACCTCGTCGGTCACCTCCTCGCCGCGGGTGGCCGGCAGGCAGTGCATGAACTTGGAGTTCGGGCCGGCGAAGTCCATCATGTCCATCGTCACCTGGTACTTGGGGTAGAAGACGTCCATGTAGCTCGCGCCGCCCTCCTCCTCGTCGTAGAGGCCGTACCACACGTCGGTGTAGACGAAGTCGGCGCCCTCGATGCTCTCGACGTCGTCGGAGACGGTCACCGTGCCGCCGGACGCCTCGCAGTTCTCCTCGGCGATCGCCATGATGTCGACGGTCTTGTCGACGACGAGGCCGCCGTCGGTCACCTGGTGGCCCTTCGGGCCGAAGTGCACGAAGTCCATGCCCATCTTCGAGGCGATGAACATGAGCGACACGCACACCTGGGTGGCGTCGCCGACGAAGGCGAGCTTGCAGTCCTCGATGGACTTGCCCTCGGGCAGGTTCTCGATCATGGTCATGAGGTCGCCGAGCTCCTGCGTGGGGTGGTTGTAGTCGGACATGCCGTTGATGACGGGCGCGGCCGAGTTCGCGGCGAGGCCCACGACGTCGGGGTGGCGGTTCACGCGGGCCATCAGGATGTCGACGAGGGAGCCCATGACGCGCGCGGTGTCCTCGAGGGTCTCGTGGCCGCCGAGCTGGATGGTGCCCGGGCCGAAGAACTGCGCGTGGCCGCCCAGGTCGGTCATGGCCGTCTCGAAGGAGATGCGGGTGCGGGTGGACACCTGCTGGAAGATCATGCCGAGCGTCTGGTCCTTGAGCACCTGCGGGTAGCGGCCGCCCTCCTCGATCATGGTCTTCATGGACCGCGCCAGCTCGATCATGTCGAGCAGCTCTTCCTTGGTGAAGTCGTTGGTGTCGATGTAGTCCTTCACTGCCATGGTTCCTCCTTCATGAGAGCGTGCGGGTCGCTCGGGGCGGCCCGCACATGGATGCAAACGGTTCGCGGATCTGCCTAGCCCAGCTTCGCGGCGATGGCGGCCGGATCGGGCTGCTGCAGCGCCATGCAGTGGATGTTGCCGCCGCACAGCGACCACTCGCGGGTGTAGATCTTGATGATCTCGCGGTCGGGCATGAGCTCGGCGAACATATCGCACGCCACCTGGTCCATCGGGTCGCCGTACTGGGGAACCAGCAGGCCGCCGTTCACGAAGTAGCTGTTGATGTACGTGATGGCCAGCGGCAGGTCGGCCTCGCGGGACGCGGCGTCCTTGCAGAGGTCCACGCCGGCGCTCTCCTCCTCGGAGATGCGGATGATGCCGGGAATCGGGATCTTGTGGATCTCGAACGCGCGGCCCTTCGCGTCGGTCGCCTCGGACAGCACGTCGTAGGCGGCCTTGAGGTTCGGGTACTGCGGGTTCGTCTCGTCGTCGGTCCACGAAAGCGCCAGCACGCCGGGGCGGATGAAGAAGCACACGTCGTCGATGTGGCCGTCGGTCTCGTCGAACGCCATGCCGTCCTTCAGCCAGATGACCTTCTCGAGGCCCATGTACTCCTTGAAGTACCACTCCACCTCTTCCTTGGTGAGGTGCGGGTTGCGGTTGTGGTTGAGCACGCTGTTCTCGGTCACGATCAGCGTTCCCTCGCCGTCGATCTGCATGGCGCCGCCCTCGAACACCATCTTCGTGGCGTCGTACGCGTCGTAGTTCTCGAGGTCGAGCAGCTTCGTGGCGAATTCCTGGTCGCGCTTCCACGGGAAGTACAGGCCGCCCTCGAGCCCGCCGTACGCATTCCATCCCCAGGTCACTCCGCGCATGTCGCCCTTGTCGTTCACCACGTAGAACGGGCCCTTGTCCTGCGCCCACGCGTCGTCGATGGTCATCTCAACCACGCGCACGCCCTCGGGCAGGCGGGTGCGGGCGTTCTCGTACTGGTCGGCCGAGCAGAACACCGTGAGCGGCTCGTGCTTGATGATCTCCTTCGCCACTTCCACGAGGACGGCCTGGGCGGGCTTGCCGCCGTTGCGCCACGTGTCCTGGCGCTCGGGCCAGATGAGGAAGTCCTGCTTGCGCGGCTCGAACTCTCCGGGCATGCGGAATCCGTCTTGCTTCGGCGTGCTGTCGGTGATGATCTTCATGGTGCGCTCCTTCGCTGGTCGTCGTGGGCATTCCCACCTGATGACCCCATCCTACCGACGCGGAGCGCGCACCGTCAGTACCCGCGAGGAGGGCGTTTGAACAGTACCCCTCCCCGCGAGGGTACCTGATCGGGTACCCTCGCGAACGGCGGAATATGGTACGATTGCCATCGGAGCGGATGTCCGACGCGAAGGGGAACGGGGGACCATGGTTGAGCTGAGCGACAGGCGATGGCGGGCGATCGACGATCTCCTGCTCACCTTCTACGGGGCGACGGACCTTGCCGACCTGCGCCGACGCGCGATGTGCGGCTTCAAGGAGCTGGTCCCCTTCGATAAGGGGTTCTTCGATCTGTGCGATTGCGGCGAGAGCGGGCGCTTCGTGTTCTTCGACCCCGTCTCAACGGACATGACCGACGAGGAGCTGCTGTCGTACTACCAGAAGTACGAGCCCGGCGACTACACCACCTGGCTGTTCTCGGTCAACGATCCCGTGGTGTACCGCGACTCCACCTTCGTCACCGACGAGATGCGCGACCGCTCGGAGCTGTACCGCGAATGGATGATCCCCATGGACGCCCACTACAGCATGGGCAGCACGCAGGTGGGCAACGGCATGATCTACGGCTCCATCACCCTGTTCCGCAACCGCGCGTCGGGCGATTTCACCGAGGAGGAAGAGGAGTGCCTCGCCGTGCTGAACCGGCACCTCTCAACGTACCTGGCCGTGACCTACCCCGCCGGACTCAAGCGAGACGAGGGCAAGCCCATGGTGGCGGCCACGAGCCTCACGGCGCGCGAGCAGGAGATCGCCGCGCTCATCGCCGAGGGGCTGGGCAACCAGCAGATCGGCCTGCGCCTGTACATCTCGGAGAACACCGTGAAGAAGCACGTGAAGGCCATCTACCAGAAGATGGGCGTGTCGAACCGCCACCAGCTCATGGCCGAGCTCTACCGAACCGCCGCCATCGTGGTGGACGCGTAAGGAGATGCGTCCCTCCCAAGATGATCGCGAGGGACGCGGGGCGCGCGAATCGCCGGGTTCTAACCAAGTATTGCGTTTTGCGTGAGCCTGCCGGTCGTTTTCAACTGTTTTCAACCGTGTTCCCCTTCGGCGAAAAGCACGACCTGGGGAAACGATCTTCGCCCTCCGCTCCTCTTCATCGAAAACCTTCTCAGAACACCTTCGACGCGCGCAAAACGAAAGAATTGGTTACTTCGAGCGGATTCGCGCGTCCCGAAGCCCGGGTACGCCCATACGCAAGGCGCTGCGCCGTTAGACGCGTTCCCAGAGGCCGGACTTGCCGCCTTCTTTCTTGAGCAGGCGCACGTCCATGATCTCCATGCCGCGGTCGACGGCCTTGCACATGTCGTACACGGTGAGGCACGCCACGCTCGCGGCGGTGAGCGCTTCCATCTCGATACCGGTCTTGCCCGTGACGCCGCAGGTGGTGATCACGTGGATGCCCACGAGGCCGTCAGGGCGCTCGCCTTCGGCCACGGGCGCGCACTCCACCTTCGCCTTCGTGATGTTGAGCGGGTGGCACATGGGGATGAGCGCGCTCGTCTGCTTGGCGGCCATGACGCCGGCCACGCGGGCGCACGCCAGCACGTCGCCCTTCGACGCCTTGCCCTCCACGATGAGCGCGAGCGTCTCGGGATGCATGGCGATGAAGCCCTCGGCCACGGCGATGCGCTCGGTGTCGGCCTTCTGCGACACGTCCACCATGCGCACGTCGCCCTGCTCGTCGATATGGGTCAGCTGCTGCTCGGTCATGGGTGCCTCCTTGTTTCGTGGTCTTGCAGGTTGGAAGATCGCAGGTTGGCGCGAAGGCGGCGCGCCTCGTCCCTTTGCCCCCTTCGGGGACTTGCTCCGCGGCGCAGCGTCGGCAGGTTCCGACGGTCGGCAGACCGTCGGAACGCTTCAGCCTCCAATTTGGCTCATACCGCGTTCGGTTCCTACTTTGTCGTGGTGCTCGTCGGGCTTCGCGCCGAGCGCTTCGGCGAACACGCAACGCGCGGCTTGCGCATCGCCCGAGCGCAGCGCGGTGCGCAGGTCGTATTCGTCGTCCGAGAACAAGCACGGGCGCAGCTTGCCGTCGGCCGTCAGGCGCAGGCGGTTGCACTCGCTGCAGAAATGGCGCGACAGCGGCGAGATGAACCCCACCGTGCCCTGCGCGTTCGGGAACTCGAAGTAGCGCGCCGGCCCCCACCCCAGCGGGCGGTCGTCGCCGGCGGGCACGAGCTCGTCGAGCCCCGCAGCGCGGGCGCGCTCGTTGATGATGTCGAACAGCTCCTCGCTGGGCACGACGTCGTCCTTGCCCCAGCCGCAGCCGTGGCTGCCCGAGCTCTCGCCCACGGGCATGTACTCGATGAACCGCACGTGCAGCGGGCGATCGACGGACAGCTTCGCGAACGCGAGGTAGTCCTGGTCGAGGCTGCGCACGGCGACGGCGTTGATCTTCACGGGATCGAACCCGGCCGCGAGCGCGGCGTCGATGCCGTCGAGCGTCTGCTGCAGCTCGCCGCGACGCGTGATCTGTTTGAACTGCTCCGGATCGAGCGTGTCGAGCGAGATGTTCACGCGCGACAGGCCCGCCTCCTTGAGGTCGGCCGCCATCTTCGGCAGCAGCACGCCGTTCGTGGTCATCGACACGTTCTCGATGCCGGGCGTGTGCGCGATGGCGCGCACGAGGTCCACCACGCCGAGGCGCACGAGCGGCTCGCCGCCCGTCAGGCGGATGCTTCGGATGCCCATGCCCGCCGCAACGCGCACCGCTTCCTCTATCTCCTCGATGCGCAGGATGTCCTCGTGCGCAAGCGATGTCACGCCCTCTTCGGGCATGCAGTAGATGCAGCGGAAATTGCAGCGGTCGGTGAGCGATATGCGTAAATAGTCGATAGTTCGACCATGGCTGTCTTTCACGGGACCAGCTCCCTTCTCGTCCGAGGATACAGTATAGGGCATCGCCCGACCTTCGCGCAGCGCAATATCGCGAAAGGAGCAGCGCACTTCGGGTGCGCGGGGGCGACGCGCGGAAGGCACGCGCGCGGCACGTCGGATGCGCGCGGACGGGTCGGATACGCGAGGAGGGGACGTCGGGTGCGCGTGCGAAGCGCGTGGGAAGCGCCGGTAAAACGCATGGGAAACGAGAGCACGGCGCGTGGAATCGGCGCGAGATCGGCATCGGATGCGCGCAGCATCCGCGAGCAAGCGACGCGAGACGCACGCCATCGGCGCGTGAGACGAGCTCCCTATACTGGAGGGGGGGATAGGTGCGAAGGGCGTCGCGCTGAGTCGCCCTTTCCACTCGCCCCCTCGTCCACCTTGTCGTAGTCCCTATTTTGTATTATAATTTCGTATCACAAAAGGATGATCGCCATGGATCTGCCCGAGCAACGCATCGTCGTCCATCACCGCATCTGCGAGCGACATCCCGACGTGACGGAAGACGACGTACGCACGGCGTGGCGAAATTCCGTGAGGATTCAGAAACGCGAAGGGTCGTTCGACGACCGCTACCTGGCGTTAGGAACCGATCGGCACGGACGGCTTCTAGAGCTGTGCGCCGCGCAAATCGACGACGAAAGCGTGCTCGTGTTCCATGCGATGCGAGCGACTGTCAAGGCAATCACAGAGCTGGGCTTCAACGAAAGGCGGAGGAAACGATGACGTACCGCACAGCGAAAGGCACGTTGCTTACCGACGAGCTGCTCGACGAATGGGCCGAAGCGTGCGAACGAGGCGAATATCCTGGCACGCCCGGCGAGATCGTGGTCGGGCGGCCTCGGATCTCGGCCGAAGACCTTGCCACGATCACCTTCAAGCTGCCGAAATCCCAAGTCGCCGCCCTCGACGAAACCGCGAAGCGCGCAGGAGAGACGCGCTCGCAGTTCCTGCGCTCGCTCGTGAACGACGCGCTCGCGCGGGGCTAGCGCGCTCACGCCGCGCCGCTCACCGCGCCCCTACCGCGACACCAGGTACACTTTGTCCGGGGGGATGCGGATCCAGAGCTCTTCGCCCTCGTGCGGCAGCTCGTCGGCGGGCACGGCCAGCTTGTCGACGCGCCAGAACAGGTGCTGGTGCAGGTACTTCATCTCGTCC
Organism: Eggerthella guodeyinii; assembly: GCF_009834925.2. Taxonomy (NCBI): domain Bacteria; kingdom Bacillati; phylum Actinomycetota; class Coriobacteriia; order Eggerthellales; family Eggerthellaceae; genus Eggerthella; species Eggerthella guodeyinii. Next base: position 1,157,743 of record NZ_CP063310.1, on the reverse strand, counting down.
TCCGTGCGGGCCACCGTGGGCGCCTCGCTCTCGTCGCGATCGAGGAAGCCCAGCAGCACCGTGCGCTCGAAGCGCGAGTCGCTGACGCGGTCGACGCGCACGCGGTAGCGGTTCTCGCCCGGGCCGTCGGCGCGTTCGAGGTAGAACGCGCGCACGCCGAGCGCCTTCACGTCCTCGGAAACCGCCGCGCTCGTCGCCGCCTCGATGCCCCACTTCGGCAGGCGGACGCGGTGCTCGTCCACGCGCACGGCCGCCGTGGCGTTCTTGCAGCCCGACAGCTTCACGCCCGCCAGCGACTGCGGCCGATTCACCAGGTCGTCGCCCGTGCCGGTCTCGGTGATGGCGCCTGCCTCCACCACGGCGATGCGGTCGCAGAAGCGCAGCGCCTCGTCGATGTCGTGGCTCACGTACAGCACGGTGCCGTGGAACGCGTCGAACAGGCTGACGAGGTTCTGCTCCAGCACGCTTTTCAGGTGCGCGTCGAGCGCCGAGAACGGCTCGTCCAGCATGAGGATGCCCGGGCGCGCCGCCAGCATGCGGGCGAGCGCCACGCGCTGCTGCTGGCCGCCCGACAGCTGCGCCGGGTAGCGCTTGTCGAACCCTTCCAGCCCGAAGCGCTTGAGCTCGGCGGCCACGAGCGCGCCGCGGTCGGCCTTCGACACCTCGCGCCCGATGCCCGCCGCCACGTTTTCGGCCACCGTGAGGTTCGGGAACAGCATGTAGCTTTGGAACAGCAGCGCCGTCTTGCGCTCCTGCGGCGTGAGGTTGATCTTCAGCGCGGAGTCGAAGAACACCCGGTCGTTCACCACGATGCGGCCCTCGTCGGGCGTCTCGATGCCGGCGATGCAGCGCATGGTCAGGCTCTTTCCGCAGCCCGACGCGCCCAGGAACCCGAGCGTCTCGTCCCCCGCCTCGAACGCCACGTCCAACGTGAACGACGAGAACGATTTGCGTATGCTCACCTCAAGGCTCATGCGTCCGCCCCTCTCCGGTACTTCGTCGTGCGCCTGCTCCACAGGTTGATGAACAGGATGACGATGAAGCTGAATATCATGATGATGACCGTCCAGAAGATGGCCACGTCGGTGTTGCCGTTCATCCACTCGAAGTAGATGGCGATGGGGATGGTGCGCGTGATCCCCAGGTAGTTGCCGGCCAAGAACAGCGTCGCGCCGAACTCGCCGAGGGCTCGCGCGAACGACAGCACGGTGCCCGCCGCGATGGACGACCACGACAGCGGCAGCATGAGCTTGAAGAATATCTTAGCGTTGCTCCAGCCCAGCGTACGGGCGGCGTCCAACATGTTCGGATCGAGGTTCTCGAACGCGCCGCGCGCGCTGCGGTACATGAGCGGGAACGCCACCACCACGGCCGCGATGACGGTGGCCTGCCAGCTGAAGATGAGCGGGAAGCCGATGTCGATGAACCACTGCCCCAGCGCCGTGTTCTTGCCGAACGCCAGCAGCAGCAAGAAGCCGCACACCGTGGGCGGCAGCACCATGGGGATGGTGAAGATGGAATCGGCGATGTCCTGCGCCCGCGCGGGGATGCGCAGGCTGAAGTACGCGGCCAGCAGGCCCAGGATGAAGATGAACACGATGGCCGTGAGCGTGGTCTTGAGCGTCACCCACAGCGGGCTGTAGTCGATGTTCTGCAAGAACGACGCGAGCGCGGCTAAGCCCTCGGGAGCGCCGACGACGCTCACCTGATCGGCGGGCGAGAGCGTGGCGAAGTCGGCGTGCGTGAGACGCACGTAGGAGGGGTTGGACGCGTCGGTGACGTCGGAGCCGTCCGCGCCGACGACGCAGGCGTAGTACTCGCCGGGCTTGAGCTCCTGGTCGAAGCGGTACACCACGCCGTCCTGCTCGATCTCGGGTTGACCGGAGAACACCCACTCCCCCTCGACGGACAGCGTCGCGCCGCCCTTCGAGTTCTGGGCGTCGAGCGCCACGAGCAAGCGCTTGAGGTAACCCCGGCTCTCCGACGAACCGGCATCGAAGCCCACGGCCTCCGCCACCTCCGCGGACACGTACACCACGGTGAGCCCGTCGGTGGCGATGACGCCCAGGCTGCCCGGCTCGTCGGAGACGAAGTAGCGGTAGCCCTCGTAGACGCCGTCGACGTCGCCGTTGCTGCCCACCTGGGAACGCGAGAAGCTCTCGAGCGCGAAGGGGCTGCCGTCGATCGAGGCCGACATGCCGTCGGCGGCGATGCTCACGGCATCGTCGGAAGCCGAGTCGTCCTGCGCCGTCGAAGCCGCGGGAGCTCCGGCCGCGGCGTTGGGCGCATCGAGATCGCCTTCGTCGTCGGCGCCTGCATGGGCGGTGCCGGGGACGAAAGCGATCGCCATCGCCAGCGCGCACGCGGCGAGCAGCAGCGCGAAACGCGGGAAGGCGGGGGCGATGCGGGTGAAGAGCGTGTTGTTCATAAGGGCGTCCTTGTCGCACGGAAAGGATGGGCAAACGCGAACCCATCCTTTCCTCATCACTATACCGTATGTGCGCGTGCTTTAGGAAACGAGCTCGAAGCCCCACTCCTGCCACAGCTTCTTGGCCTCGGCGTCGGTGGTCGCCCACTCGATGAACTCGCTCGCGGCCTCGGCCTGCGTGGAGTCCTTGCAGATGGCGGCCGGATAGACGATGTTCTTGTGCGTGTCGGCCGGCACGACGCCGATGACCTTCACGCCGCCGAAGCGGTACACGTCGGAGGTGTACACGAACGCCACGTCCACGGCGCCGGACTGGGCCTGCTTGCACACGTTGCCCACGGAGCTCTGCAGGTTGACCTTGCCCTCGAGCGGCGTGCCGTCGTAGGAGCCGTCGGTGCCGGCGCTGTCCTTGCCCGTCTTGCCGTCGGCGTCGGTGAAGCAGCCGATGGTGGAAAGCGCCTGGTTGGCGTAGTTGCCGGCCGGCACGGACGCGTCGCCCACGGCCACGGAGTAGTCGCCCGACGCGATGTCGTCCAGCGTGAAGCTCTGGTCGGCGCCGTACGTCTTGGCCAGCTCGGAGTCCTCGCCGGCGACCATCACGAGGTCGTTCTTGAACATGTCGAAGCGCGTGGACTCGTCGACGTAGCCCTTCTCCACGGCGTCGTCCATCTTGCCCTTGGAGGCGGAGATCAGCACGTCGGCGTACGCGCCGCCGGCCAGCTGCTCGTTGAGCTCGCCCGAGGACAGGTACTGCGTGTCCTTGAACGTCACCCAGTCATGATCCTGCGTGTACAGCTGCTGCACGGCGTCCATGGCCTTCGACAGCGAGTTCGCGGCGAACAGCTGCAGCTCCACGGCCTCGTGGCTCTCGGTCTTGGCGGCCTGATCCTCGGTCTGCTGCGGCTCTTCGGTTTTCTGCTCGGTGCCCGTTGAGCAACCGACCAGCGCAAACGCGCCCACCAAAGCGAACGCGCACACGGCCGCAAGCATGATGCGAATGTGCTTCTTCATAGATTCCCTTCCCTGATTCTCTCAATCCCGACGATGCTCGAACCAGGGGAATCGAACGCGCAGCGTGGAGCCCCAGTTTGATTCAAGCTGCGTTCATACTATTCTTTTCGCTGATTATAGTCAAACTTGAATATTGCTATAAAAGCATGTTTTCGTTGCAGAATACCCCAGATCGGAGCAGATGACCCCCTAGCCGCGCGCCAAATCCACCACGCGCGTGGCGATGCGCTCGGTGAGCGCGGGCGAATGCGACACGAACAGCATCCCGATGCCGCGGGCCTGCGTCTCGGCGACGAGGAAGCGCCAGATCTGCGCCTGGGTGACGGCGTCGAGCATGGTGGATATCTCGTCGGCCACGAGGTAGCGCGGGTTCGCCGCCAGCGCTCGCGCGATGCAGAAGCGCTGCAGCTCGCCGCCCGACAGCTCGTGCGGGAAGCGCGTGAGCCACCGCTGCTGGATGCCCAGGTCGTCGAGCAAACGCTGCGGCACCTCCCCCGCTTCGGCCAGCGTCTGCTCCATGCGCATGCGCGGGTCCACGGCGGTTTCGGGGTGCTGGAGGATCATCTGCACGGGGCACGCGCCGCGCTTCGGCAAGGGCGTTCCGTCCACGAGGATCGCGCCCGCCTGCGGGCGCTCGTAGCCGGCCAGCAGACGGCAGAGCGTGGTTTTGCCGAAGCCGGACGGCGCGCTGATCGCCACGCGCTCGTGCGCGTCGACGGCCAGGTCGAAGTCGCGGTAGAGCGGCGCGCGGGCACCGGGGTACGCGTAGAAGATGCCGCGGGCCTCTAACATGGCGCGCCTCCCTTCGCCGGCACCTCGAAGCCGTGCTCGGGCAGCGCGTGCCACAGCTCGCGGCTGAACGGATGCTGCAACAGGTCGGGCGACGCGAAGTTCGCGACGGCGGTCTCCTCCACCACGGTGCCGTCGCGGAACACCGCCACGCGGTCGGCCACGTGCAGCGCCAGCTCGATGTCGTGCGTGATGAGCATGACGCCGCCGCCCCCATCGGCGAAGGCGCGGAAGTCGTCGAGCGCGCGTACGGCCAGCTCGAGATCGAGGCCCGGCGTGGGTTCGTCGGCGATGATGACGCGCGGGTCGTCCATGAGCGCGCAGCACAGAAGCACGCGGCGGGCCATGCCGCCGGACAGCTCGTGCGGGTACTTCTTCGCGGTGTCCTCGGACAGGCCGTAGCGCTCGAACAGCTCGGCGCGGCGCCGGCGGCGCTCCTCGCGCGGCACGTGCGTGCGGGCGAACCCCTCCACCTGGCGGCCCACCTTCATGAGCGGGTCGAGGTTGTTCACGCTCTGCGGCACGAGCGAGATGCCGTGGCCGCGCAGCTCGGAAAGCGTCGCGGCGTCCTGCGCCTGCCCGTCGAACCAGATGCGCCCGCACACGGTGGCGTTCGGCTCGAACAGCCCCAGGATAGCGTCGGCCAGCAGCGTCTTGCCGGAGCCCGACGCGCCTACCACGGCCACGATCTCGCCCGCATGCACCGAGATGCTCAAGGCATGGATGACCTCCACCTCGCGCTGCTTGGCGCGGAAGAACGGCGCGTCCTCCTCGTACATGCGGAAGCCCACGCTGAGGTCCTCCACCTGCAGCAGGTGATGGCCGTGCTCGTGGTGCGAGACGGGCGCATGCGTATGGTGGTGGTGCACCTGCGCATCCTCGTGCGAAAGGGCCTCGTGGGAAGCGGCTCCTTCCGCAGCGACCGCCTCTCCCTGCAGCTCCTCCTGCGAGGAGGGAGCGCCGAGCAGCTCGTCGGTGAGGCGTTCCAACTCGGCCGCGGCCTCGTACAGCGCGCGCTCGCGTGCCGCCAACGCCGCGGGAAGGGGGTTGCTCTTGCTCGATTCGTCCATGCCCCTCCTCCTATTCCTGCGAGCTGTGGGGGTCGACGAGCTTGCGCAAGTTCGAACCGGCCAGGTCGAACAGCAGCACGGTGGCGATGAGGGCGAGGCCCGGGAACACCGCGAGCCACCACATGCCGGCCGACAGGTACGCCATCGACTCGCTGAGGATGACGCCGATGGCCGGCTGCTCGGGCGGCAGGCCGAACCCGAGGAACGTCACGGACGCCTCGTGCAGGATGGCGTGCGGGAACAGCAGGATGAGCCCCACGATGAACTGCGGCAGCACGTAGGGCACCATGTGCTTCGCCGCGATGCTCACCGGACTCTGCCCCAGCTTGCGGGCCGCCGCCACGAACGTCGACTGCTTGCACTGGAGGATCTCGGCGCGCACGACGCGGGCCAAGCTGGGCCAGTGCGTCACGGCAACGCCGATGGTGACGCCCCAGAACCCCTTGCCCAGCGCGAACGAGATGAGGATGAGCAGCACGATGTGCGGGATGCCCATCATGAGGTCGATGAGCCAGGTGACCGCGGCGTCGGCGCGCTTGCCGCCCAGCGCCGCCACCGCGCCCATGACGAGCGCGATGACCGACGACACGCCCGCCGCCAGCAGGCCCACCAGCACGCTGGTCGACAGGCCCGCCAGCGTGCGCAGCAGCATGTCGCGCCCCATCCAGTCGGTGCCGAACGGGTGGCCTAAGCTGGGCGCGAGGTTCTTCTGCGAGAAGTCGGTGACGGTGGCCGCATCGGTGACGAGGACGCCCGCTACCACCACGGCGGCCAGCGCGGCGATGGCGAAGACGAACGCCGCCAGCGTCAGCTTGCGGTTGCCCACGCGGGCGTGGCGCGGACGGTACAGCACGGGAGCCGGGGCCGTCAAAGCCTCGTCGGCAACGCTAGGCACGAGCCTCCCCCTTTCGGATGCGGGGATCCACCACGCCGTACAGCGTGCTGGCGATCAGGTTGCCGGTGAACACGAAGGCCGCCGAGAACAGCGCGATGCCCACGAGCAGCGCCACGTCGCCCCCGAGCCCCGCCGTGACGGCCGCCTGGCCGAGGCCCGGGTACGAGAACACCTGCTCCACCAGCACCGATCCGCCGAATATCTCGGAGATCGACGCGAACTGCAGCGTGAGCGCCGGCAGCGCGAGGTTGCGCAGGCCGTGGTGGCGCAGGGCGCCCCACGTGGACAGGCCGCGGGCGCGGGCGAAGCGCACGTAGTCGCTTTCCAGCACGTCGATGGTCTTCTCGCGCGTATGCAGCGCGATGTTCGCCACGCCCACCACCGACAGCGTGAGCGCCGGCAGCGCGAGGTGGTGCAGCGCGTCGGCGAACGTCACGTCGGCGGCCGACACCCCGATGGGCACCGAGAAGCCGAACGGGAACCAGCCGAGCCACACCGAGAACACGATGAGGAACAGCAGCCCCAGCCAGAACGTGGGCACCGACGCCAGCAGGAAGCAGTACCCCTTCACGATGCGGTCGACGAAGCGCCCGCGGTTCGCGCCCGCGAGGATGCCCAGCGCGAAGCCCAGCACGCCACTGACCACCCAGGCCGTGGCCATGAGCGCCAGCGAGTTCACCGCCCGCGTGGCGATGACGTCGATCACCGGCGCGTTGAAGCGCAACGACGTTCCCAGGTCGCCGTGCAGGAGGTCGGTGAACCAGTTGACGTAACGTTCCCAGAGGGGCGTGTTCACGCCCCAGTACTCGGCGAGCTGCGCGCGCTTGGCCTCGCTCATGTTGATGTAGGCCGTCTGCCCCACGTTCGCCTGGACGGGATCGATGGGCGAGATGCTCACCAGCACGAACGTCACCATGCTCACGGCAAGCATGAGCAGGATGAACTTCGCTATGTTACGAACGATGAATTGGGGCATGGGGAATACTATAACCTACGTCCAGCTCCACTGGTCGACGTTGTTGACGAGCGACCAGCCGTGACCGTGCGGGTGGGGCTTCTGCTCGGCAACCTTGAGGTTCTCCTTGGCGAAGTACAGGTGGTCGATGTTCGCGAACCACACCCACGGCGCGTCGCCCTGCGGCGCAATGCCGGTCGTGCCGTCCCACTGGGCCTTCTGCCACAGGTCGAACGAGTCCTCCACCTTGGGTTTCGCCAGCGCCTCGTCGAGGTAGGCGTCGGTCGCGGCGTTCTCGTAGCAGGCGTAGTTGCCCGTGCCCTTGGAGTAGAACAGGTTGTACGTCTCGGTGGGCGCGTTGGTGCCCCAGCCCCACACCACCGGGTCGGTGAACTGGTGCGGGTACAGATCGTCCCAGCTCGCGCCCTTGATGGAAACCTCGATGCCGAGGTCCTTCATCTGGTTGGAGAACTCCTCCGCGATGCCCTGGCGCACGGTGTCGCCGGCCGAGTAGTACAGGTTGAACGCAGCGCGCGTGCCGTTCTTCTCGCGGACACCGTCCGAGCCCGCGGCCCAGCCGCCGTCGTCGAGCAGCCTCTTGGCTTTCTCCACGTCGGTGGCGCACTTCATGTCGGGCGAGGACCAGGGCATGCCGTCGCCCACGCTGTAGGCGACGGTGCCGTAGCCGTTCAGCACGTTCTCGATCATCTTGTCGCGGTCGACGCCGTAGTTGATGGCCTGGCGGATGGCGAGATCGCAGGTGACGTCGTTGCCGGCTGCCGCTTCGCCCTTCTCGTCGGTCTTGGACCCGCCCGCCGGGATGGTCGGCAGCGAGATGCCGCGCGAGTCGACGGACGCGCAGTTCAGCAGGTCGTAGCCGCTCGGCTGCTTGTCCGCGAACGTCGCGGAGGTGTACGCCACGTCAACCTGGCCGGACTGCGCCGCGGCGAGCGAGGCGTCCTCCTCCATGAACACGACCACGACGCGCTCGATCTTCGGCGCCTCGCCGTAGTAGTCGGGATTGGCCTTGAGGATGACCTGCTGGCCCTTGTCCCACTGCTCGAGCATGTAGCGTCCCGAGCCGATGGGGTTGTCGCCGTACGTGTCGCCGTAGGCGTGCTCGGGCACGATGCCCACGACGGCCAGCGTGTACAGCAGCGCGTTGAACGGCTTCTCCATGGAGATGACGACCGTGGCGTCGTCCTTCGCCACGGCCTCCTTCACCATGGACATGTCGCACTCGGACGCCTCGGCGTTCAGGATGCCGTTGATGGTGAAGGCCACGTCCTTGGCCGTAAGCGGCGTGCCGTCGGTGAACTTCGCGTCGTCGCGGATGGTGAACGTCCACGTCATGCCGTCCTCGGACGCATCGTAAGACGTGGCGAGGTCGTTCTTGAAGTCGAGCTCGGTGGTGGTGGTGATCAGCGTGGACTGGATGAGCGGCTCGTGCACGTGCTCGCCGCAGCCCCACGACACCAAAGGATCGAAGCCCGCCGCCGGCTCGGAACCGGTGGTCATCGAGACGATGACCTGCGAGGGGGTTTCCTCGCCCGCCGCGGTCGTCGTGCCCTCGGCCGGCTTGGCGGCCTCGCCGCTCGTGCAGCTTGCCAGCAGCCCGCCCAGCGACAGCGTCGCCGCCGTCGCGCCCGTCAGCTTCGCGAAATCGCGCCGCGTCAATGTAGCCATGTGTTCGGTTCCTTCCCTCGTGCCCCCGACGTCGTTGCCTCGTCGGTGGTGTTACGTAATCTGATTGCGTAACACACTATAGCAGAGCCTTCCCCTTAGTGATGTTACGAATTCCATTTCCGTAACTCCCTTGGGTGAGCGGCGGGCAGCGCCTGGCGAACGCGACCGGCGGCGCGGCGTCGGACGGCCTGCACCCACGCGCTCGGGGCCGACGACCGAGACACGCAAATCGGCTCGAAGTAAGCGATTTTTTCGTTTTGCGAACGATTCGCCCGCTCTGAGAGGCTTTCGGCTGCCGTCGGGCGCGAGACTCCCTGTATCGTCCCAGGTCAGCTTTTTCCCATTCGGAGGAAACCGGCCGGATCGCGCCCTGAGTAGCCGCAAAACGCAAAAATTGCTTAGAACTCAGCGATTCGCGTGTCCCGGCCTCCGTTCGCTCGGGGACGATGGAGGTCAGCTCGCGGCTTCGGGCTCGGGAGCCTCGCCCGTCGCCAAGATGCGCAGCAGGGCGGCTTCGTCCAGCACGGGGACGCCGAGCGTCACGGCCTTGTCGTACTTGGAACCGGCGGCCTCGCCGGCCACGACGAAGCTCGTCTTCTTCGACACGCTGCCCGACACCTTCGCACCGCGCGCCTTGAGCGCCGCGCCCGCCTCGTCGCGGGTCATCCCGCTTTCCACGAGCGACCCGGTCAGCACGAACGTGAGGCCCTCGAGCGTCTGCGGCAGCTGCTCGGCCGCGTCGGCAGCCGCGTCCTCGAGCGCCACGCCGCGCTTGCGCAGCCGCTCGATGACGGCCGCGTTGTCGGGCGTGCGCAGGAACAGGTACGCGCTGCGCGCGATCTTCGGGCCCACGCCGTCGATGGCGGCCAGGTCCTCCTCCGAGGCCTCCATGAGCGCCTCGATGGACGGGTAGGCCGCCGCCAGCAGCTCGGCGATGGTCTTGCCCACGTGGCGGATGCCGAGGCCGAACAGCGCGCGGGCGAACGGGCGCGCGCGGCTCTCGTCGATGGCGGCCACGAGCTTCTTCGCCACGGTGGACCCGAGGCGGATGGGCTCGCCCTCCTTGTTCACGCGGCCCATGTCGAGCAGCGACAGCTCCACCTCGTCCAGCGTGTAGTAGTCGGCCACGTCGGTCAAACGGCCGCTTTCCACGAGGCGCGACACGATCTCCTCGCCCATGCCGTCGATGTCCATGGCGCCGCGGCTGGCCCAATGGAGCAGCCGCTCCAGCGCTTGCGCCGGGCAGTCGATGGAGATGCAGCGGAAGTCCACCTCGCCCTCCTCGCGGATGACGGGCGAGCCGCACGACGGGCACGTGCTCGGCATCTGCCACGGCACGGCACCGTCGGGTCGCAGCGCCAGCACGGGCCCCAGCACCTCGGGGATGACGTCGCCGGCCTTGCGCACGATGACGGTGTCGCCCACGCGCACGTCCTTGCGCTGCACCTCGTCCTCGTTGTGCAGCGTCGCGCGGGCCACGGTGGAGCCGGCCACCACCACGGGCTCGAGCTCGGCCACGGGCGTCAGCTTGCCGGTGCGCCCCACCTGCACGGTGATGTCGCGCAGGAGCGTCGTCTTCTCCTCGGGCGGGAACTTGAACGCGATGGCCCAGCGCGGCGCGCGGGCCGTGTAGCCCATCGACTCCTGCTGCACGAAGGCGTTCACCTTCACCACCACGCCGTCGATCTCGTAGGGCAGATCCTCGCGGCGCTCGATGGCGCGCTCGCAGAACGCGTGCACCGCCTCGCGCGTCTCGCACAGCTCGACGTCGGGGTTCACGTGGAAGCCCGCTTCGCGCAGCCACGCCAGCAGCTCCCACTGGCCCTCGACCGCCAGGGCGCGCTCGTCGGCCACCGCGTAGATGAACGTGGACAGGTCGCGGTTCGCCGTGATGGCGGGGTCCTTCTGGCGCAGGCTGCCGGCCGCGGCATTGCGCGGGTTCGCGAACGCCTGCTTGCCATTGGCCTCGGCGGCAACGTTGAGCGCGTCGAAGCTGGACTTCGGCATGTACACCTCGCCGCGCAGCTCAACCGGCGCCTCCGCGTCCCGCAGCTCGCCGAGGGCCGTCTCGCGCAGGCGCAGCGGCACGTCCTTCACCGTGCGCATGTTGGCGGTGACGTCCTCGCCGGTGGTGCCGTCGCCGCGCGTCGCCGCGCGCACGAGGCGCCCGCCCTCGTACGTCAACGCGATGGACGAGCCGTCGATCTTGAGCTCGCACACCACGGGCACCATGCGGCCGAACGCCTCCGCCACGCGCTCGATCCACGCGTCCAGCTCCTCGAGGTCCATGGCGTTGTCGAGCGAGTACATCCGCCGCTCGTGGCGCACGGGGGCGAACTGCTCGCCCACGTAGCCGCCGACGCGTTGCGTGGGGCTGGACGGGTCGATGAGCTGGGGATGGGCCGCCTCCAGCTCGCGCAGCTCGCGCATGAGCGAGTCGAACGCGGCGTCGGAGATGGACGGCGCGTCGTTGGCGTAGTACAGGTAGCTGTGGTGCTCGATCTCGCGCCTGAGCGCGTCGATGCGCGCGGCCGGATCGCTGGTCGCTTTCGCGAGCGCCTGCTCGTCGAGCAAGGATTGCTGTTCGTCTGCCATGTTCTTCACCGTTTCGCACTATCGGGAAGAAGGCCCCGAACGATTCGGGGCCTTCGCCTGTTTTCCTCGGAATTCTACCACGAGCCGGGACGTCGCTGCGTGCTCGGCTCAGGGTTTCAGCAAACGTTCCATGCTCCGCACGTTCGCGCTAGGCGAGCATCGCCTTGCCGGTGTTCCAGCCGTAGAAGATGAGCGACGCGCCGCGCATGAGGATGAACACGGACAGGAAGACGCCCAGCATGGCGGGAGCGATGAAGAACGTCAGGCCGCACAGCGCGCCGACGATGCCCGAGAACAGCATCCAGCCCCACATGGACACGCCCATGTTGCGCACCTTGAACGCGCCGACGGCCTCGAACACGCCGAACACGATGAAGAACGCGCCGATGAACCATGCCAGCGCGCCGGCCGACACGAGCGGGTTCACGAGGAACAGGATGCCCAGCACGATGTCGAGGGCCGCGTAGGCCAGGGCCCAGCCCGACAGGTTCATGGCCTTGCGGAAGCGGAAGTAGTTGATGATGTCGAAGATGCCCGACACGAGGAACGCCGCGCCGGCGATCACCGTGATGGTGACGAGCGCCAGGCCCGGTGCGAAGAGAAAGAACATGCTGCAGATGACGAGCAGGACGCCCGCGATGATGAGGCCCCAGTCGTGCTTGTTGGTCGTATCCATGAGATGTGCTCCTTGGTCGCCGTGATCGCGTCGCGCGGCGCGCCGGCGCCGGGCGGAGGGCGCGCGCAACGCGGTGGTTGTTTCCGCCATTTTATCGCACGGGAGAAGCGGAACGCGCGGCTCCGACATCCGTTTACGCACGGTTACGGGCCGATTCGGCGCGGCGTTACCGTTTCGCGCCGCGGTCGCGCTCGCCCGCGATACGCGGTAGAATGCGAGCACGTGCTTCCTCAACGTGCTTCCTCGAAAGACAAGGCGGTGTGCCCATGCAGGATGTCCGGGAATACAGCAACGACGAGCTGGTGGCCCTCGTGCCGCTGCCGGCCGACGACGCGAACAAGTACGCGCGCGGCACGCTGAGCGCCGTGGTGGGCAGCGAGCGCTATCCGGGCGCGGCGTGCCTGGCGGCCTACGCGAGCCAGCGCATGGGCGCCGGCTACACCGAGGTGTTCACCAGCCCGTCGGCCGTCCCGCTCGTGCAGGGCTACCGACCCTCCCTCGTCGTGCGCCCGCGCGCGGCCCTCGCGGCGAACCTGCCGGCCTCGACGCCCGACAAGCCGCGCGCCTACCTCGTGGGCTGCGGGTTCGACGCGGACGACGGCGGCACGGAGAAGCTCGCGCACTTCGTGCTCAAGCACGCCGACGCGCCCGTGCTGGTGGACGGCACCGGGCTCAACGCGCTCGTCTCGGAAAAGGGGCGGCGCCTGCTGAAGCGGCGCTTCCTCAACGGGAACCCCACCGTGGTCACGCCGCACGCCGGCGAGGCCGCCCGCCTCGCGCGCCCCTTCGACCTGCCCACCGGCGACCCGGGCGCGCTCGCGCAGGCGCTGTCGCTGGCATACGGCGTGATCGCCGTGGTGAAGGGGCCGGTCACGTACGTCTCGGACGGCGAGCGGACCGTGCGCATGACGCACGGCACCCCCGCGCTGGCCAAGGCCGGGACGGGCGACGTGCTGGCCGGCATGACGGCGGCGCTGCTGGCGCAGGGCCTCGACCCGTTCGAGGCGTGCGTGCTGGGCACCGAGCTGCACGGCCGCGCCGGGTTGGCCGCGGCGGCGCGCTGGTCGGTCATCGCCGCGACGGCGGAGGACGTCATCGCGTGCGTGCCCGACGCGCTCGCGGAACTCGTGGGCGCATAGGGCGCGCGAGCCGGGGCGCGGAGGCTGCGGGGCGCGGCGGCGATCCTACCAGTGGCTCACCACGACGTCGCCCACCTCGATGAGGTCGTACAGCTCCACCGACTTGTCGGGCGGCAAGTTGACGCAGCCGTGGCTGCCGTAGCCCGAGGAGTAGCGCGAGCCGCCGAACGCGGACTGCCACTCGGCGTCGTGGAAGCCGATGTAGTTCTCCACGAACGGCATCCACGTCTTCACTTCCGTCTTGTATTCCGGCTCGCCCGTCTCGGGCTCCATCTGGCCGATCAGCTTCGACGGGCTCTCCTTGCCGTTGATCACGTAGATGCCCTCGGGGGTGTCGTGCTCGCCGTCCGGCGTGCCCGTGACCACGTCCGACTCCCACACGAGGGAGCCCTGGTCGTCGTAGAGGCGCGCGTGCTGCTCGCCGAGGTCGACGTCGACGTAGCGCTTGCCCCAGTCGCGGCCGTGCAGGCCGTCGTAGGCGCCCGCCTCCTGCTCGCAGGGAATGGCCACGTCGCCGGTCTGCGCGGAGTTCACGCCGTTCATGATCGTCTCTTGCAGCTTGTCCTTGTCGATGATCCAGCCGTACACGCCGCCCGACACGGTGACCTCCTTGCCGTCGGCGCGCGTGAACGTGCGGCGCGCCTGGTAGGTGTTGCACGCGGACGCCGTGTCCTGCACCCAGGCGGCCACGAGCTGCTCGTCGATGCCCACCGAGGCGTCGTCGCGCAGGCGCATCCAGTCGGCGATCTGGTCGGCGTCCACCTGGGCCACGGGCGTGTCGCCCAAGTTGAGCGAGAAGTCGGCTTGCAGCAGCGCGTTCGCGTCGTCGGCCGACTTCGCCAGGCGCTCGTCGTCCGAGAACAGCGTGGGCTGCTGCAGCGCATCCTCGGTGAGGACGACGGACGATTCGAGCTCGGCGACGGCCGCGTTCACCGCCTCGACCACCTTGTCGGCGTCGAGCGCGGTGCCGACGGTCTCGGCGCGCACGACGAACCGCGAGCTGCCGCCGTCGTAGTCGAGCCCGGCGTTGCGCGGCGCTTCGGCCTGCTCGTTGAACGTCTCGACCGCCTTGCGCACGGCCTCGTCCAGCTTGCCGTTCGAGGTGGCCAGCTTGTCGGTTTCGTCATGCGCGGCGAAGATCTCGACCGGCCACGCCCACGGGCTGGCATCGGCGTGCATGGCGTCCGTCACGCTCTGGCTGTTGATGGCGGTGCCCAGGTCGGAGGAGGTGAGGGTCAGCGAGAAGCCCTGCCCCGAGACGTCGAGCTGATAGCTTTTCGCCACGTCGGTGAGCAGGTCCTGCACTTCGGCGGTGGTTTTGAGCGACACGTCCTTGCCCATGATGGTGGTGTTCGGCATGAAGCGGTCCATGAAGGCGAACGCCCCCGCCAGGTACACGATCGCGACCACGCCCACGAGTGCGCCGACCGCGATGAAGGCGGTCTTCTTGGTGAACGCGGGCCTCTGCCGCGAGGGGCCGCGCCGACTGCCGGGGTTGGCGGGATTGGCGGGGATTCCGTGGGCGGGGCCCGGGCGGGCGCCCCGCGATGCGGGCACGAACGAGGTGAACCGGTCGGGAGGCGCGTCGAAACCGTCGACGTCGTGGGAGGGCGTCGCCTGACGGCCGTCGTCTTGGCCTTGCGTGTCGTGTTCCGGCGTCATGAGGGCGCCTCCTCGTCTCTCCTCGTGCACGTATTCCATCAACTTACCGAGCTTGGCCGCACATTTCAATGCTTTTGCTTAACAAATTAAATGAAACGCTTAACTTTACGGGGCAAACGGCGCTCGAAGGAATTATAATCTCCGCAAACATAGTTTCATGTTCGCCGTCAGGAGGACGCGCATGCACAACGCGATGAGGAGCCGGATTACGCATACCCCCCCCCCTGGTCGTATTCGACCCGTCGCCCGTTGACGCCCCGTAGGCGATTGCCATGGCGATTATCTTCAACCTCGACAAGCTGCTGGCCGCGAAGAAGATGCAGTCGGTAGAACTCGCCGCCGAGCTCGATTGCACCGTGCAAACCGTGTCGCGCATCAAGAACGGCAAGATCCGGGCGTTTCGCATCGATACGCTCGACGAGCTCTGCCGCATTTTCGACTGCCAGCCGGGCGACCTGCTGGAATACATGGAAGACGACGAGGCCCGCCGCCGCTTCGGCGACAAGGGATAGCGGAAGGGGGCGGCGGAAAACCCCGCATTTTCTAGCGTGAGCACGACGCGAATCCAGCGTGTTTCTCACGCGGATCTAGCACTTACGCCACGCGGTTCGAGCGTGAACCCAACGGAAACCTAGCGCGTTTCTAGCAGAAACCTAGCGCGTTTCCAGCGGAAACCCAACGCGTTTCCAGCGCGTGAAATCGTTGTTTTACCTGATCAAAGCGGCTATACTGAGCGACATGCGCATCGTATTCAGCCACATATCCGCGCTTGAGTGCACGCGGGCGTCCAACGCCGCTTTCCTCCGCCGCCAGCCCGCGTCGCGCGGCTTCGCGTTGCCCGAACGCCTACCGAGCGCCGCCGAGATCGCAGAGGCCGTCCCCTTCGCCAACACGCTGAGCGCGCCGCGCCATGTGATGGCGTCACGCGAGACGAGACGCCGTAGGACGAGCCTCGTCGCGGGCCACAGCGTCGGCACCGCCTCGCTTCCCCATGGATCCATCTTGTTCGTTCGCAGCGAAAACGAACTGTTCGCCGCTTCCCCCGAACTGCTGCTCCCTCAGATCGGAACCTTGGCGCACCGTGTCGACCTCATCCGCATAGGCTACGAGCTCTGCGGCTCGTACGCCCTTTCGCGCACCCATCCCGACGGCTTCTATGCACGCAATCCGCTCACCACCGTCCCACGCATGCAGTCGTACCTCGAGCGCATCCCCGGCGTTCACGGAACGAAAGCGGCACGATGGGCCCTCCAGCACGTTCTCCCCCGGTCGGCTTCTCCAAGGGAGACCGACGTGTCCATGCTCTTCGAGCTGCCGTGCGCGCTCGGCGGGTGCGGTTTCGGTCAACCACGCTTGAACCACGAGGTCACCGTTTTGCAGCGGGTAGGCGCGACGAAAACGAGGAAAACGTACCGCATCGACCTGTACTGGCCCGCAGCGAAACTGGGCCTCGAGTACGACAGCGACCTCGCGCATACTGGAGCAGACCGCATCGCGCGCGACGCCCGACGGCGAAACGACTTGGAATCCGTTGGCATCACCATGCTTACCATCACGAACAAGCAGGTCAAAAACCTCTGGGAATTCAATAAGCTCGCACACGTAGTGGCAGGTCGCCTCGGCAAGCAGATTCAACCGCGCTGCAAAGACTACGCCGCCCGACAACGCGAGCTCCACACGCGGCTCATGCGGCAGGGACTTTAGATCGAGCGAGATCCGCAGAACACGCGAATCGGGCAGCTCGAAGCAATTTTGACGTTTTGCGAACTTCGCTGCTCGAATCCCAAACGTTGTTCTTTTCGCGCACGCTCACGACCTGCTGTTTTGCGCGCAGCGCAAAATCTGGTTAGTTTCGAGCGCGGAATAAAGTTCGCAAAACGTCAAAATTGCTTGGTTCCGCCCGATTCGCGCGTCGAAGACGCGGCCCGGGCGCGCGGGATCACCGTCAGCGGGCCTCAGCCTCCGGGGCCCCCGCTCCCGCCGCCGGCTTGTCCATCTCGTCGAGGAGGCTGCGGGCTTCCTTGAACTGCTTCGCCAGCTCCTCCATGGGGTTCACGCGTTCCTCCTGCGCACGCACCGACTCCTCGGTGATGGCGAGCGCGCAGGCCACGGCGTCGGTATGCGTGTACGACAGCGACAGCGGCAGCTCGCGCACGCCCTGCTCGGCGGCGATCTCCTTCGCGCGGCCGTGCAGCACCACGGAGGGGCGGCCCTTCGCGTTGCGGCGCACCTCCACGTCGTGGTTCGCGACGCCGCGCGAGAACCCGGTGCCGAGCGCCTTGAGCACGGCCTCCTTCGCGGCAAAGCGCGTGGCGTAATGCACCTCGGGGTTGGCCGTGGATTCGCAGTAGGCGCGCTCCTCCTCGGAGAACACCTTCTCGCGGAAGCTCGGCGTGCGCTCGAGGATGCGCCGCATGCGGGCGATCTCCACGATGTCCACGCCGAGACCCACCGCACCCTCGACGCCTTCGAACGCCGACGACGCCGCTTCGGCGGCGCTGGCGGTTGCGGCCCGCTCGGCCGCCGCCTCCCTACTCAACGGTCACCGACTTGGCCAGGTTGCGGGGCTGGTCCACGTCGCAGCCGCGCTCGACGGCGATGGCGCGCGCGAACAGCTGCAACGGCACGCTGGCCGTGATGGCCGAGAACGCGTCGCGCACCTTCGGGATGTAGATGACGTGGTCGGCGTGGTGCTTGATGTCCTCGTCGCCCTCGGTGGCGATGGCCACCACCATCGCGCCGCGGGCCTTTGCCTCCTGCAGGTTCGACACGAGCTTGTCGTAGACGGGGCTCTTCGTGGCCACCGCGATGACCGGGAAGCCCTCGTCGATGAGCGCGATGGGGCCGTGCTTCATCTCGCCGGCCGGGTAGGCTTCGGCGTGCAGGTAGCTGATCTCCTTGAGCTTGAGCGCGCCTTCGTAACTGATGGCGGCGCCCATGCCGCGGCCCACGAACAGCGCGCTCGAGGCGTCCTTGCACGCGCGGGCCGCCTCGTCGATGGCGGTCGCATCGGCCAGGATGCGCTCCACCTGCTCGGCCGTGTCGGCCAGCTCGTGGAACAGCAGGCGCACCTGGTTCGTCTTAAGCTTGCCTTTGACCTGGGCAAGCAACATGGCGAGCAGCGTCAGCGACACCACCTGGCCCAGGAACGACTTCGTGGAGGCCACCGCGATCTCCTTGTTGGCCTTTGTGTAGATCACGCCGTCGCTCTCGCGTGCCACGGGCGAGCCCACGACGTTCGTGATGCCGAACACCTTCGCGCCCTTCACGCGCGCGTCGCGGATGGCCGCCAGCGTGTCGGCGGTCTCGCCCGACTGCGACACGGCCACCACGAGGGTAGACGGCGTGATGATGGGGTTGCGGTAGCGGAATTCGCTGGCCACCTCCACCTCGGTGGGGATGCGCGCCCAGCCTTCGATGAGGTTCTTCGCGATGAGGCCGGCGTGGTAGCTCGTGCCGCACGCGATGACGTACACGCGGTCGATGAGGTTGAGCTCCTCCAGCGTAAGGTCCAGCTCGTCGATGGACAGCGCGCCGTTCACGAGGCGGCCCGCCAGCGTGTCGCGGATGACGCGCGGCTGCTCGTGGATCTCCTTGAGCATGAAGTCGGGGTAGCCGCCCTTCTCCGCCACGTCGAGATCCCAATCGACGTGCGTCACCTCGGGCTCGTACGCCTCGCCGCGCACGTTGAAGAACGTGGTGGCCGCAGGCGTGAGCTTCGCCACGTCGCCGTCGGCCAGCACCACCACGTTGCGCGTGTCGTCGATCATGGCGATGATGTCGGAGGCGACGAACGCCCCGTCGTCGGCGAGCCCCACCACGAGCGGCGAGTCCTTGCGCGCCGCCACGAGGGTGCCGGGCTCCTGGTCGCTGATGGCCGCGATGGCGTACGCGCCGATCAGGCGCTCGGTGGCATCGCGCACGGCCTGCAGCAGATCGTGGCTCTCGCGCAGGTTCTCCTCCACGAGATGCGCGATGACCTCGGTGTCGGTCTGGCTCGTGAACGTGTGGCCGCGGCCCTCCAGCTCTTCGCGCAGCTCGGCGAAGTTCTCGATGATGCCGTTGTGCACGACGGCGACGCGGCCGTCGCAGGAGGTGTGGGGATGCGCGTTCGCCTCGCTCGGGCGGCCGTGCGTGGCCCAGCGCGTGTGGCCGATGCCGCAGGTGCCGGTGAGGTTGAGGGGCTCGACGAGCCGCGCGAGGCCGCTCACCTTCCCCTTGCAGTGCACGACTTCCAGCGCGCCGTCCTGTTCGACGGCGATGCCGGCCGAGTCGTAGCCGCGATACTCAAGCCGCGACAGGCCTTCGATGAGGATGTCCTTGACGGGACGGGTTCCGGTGTATCCGACGATTCCGCACATGGTTGGCTCCTTGGTGCTCGGGTTCGCCGATAGTTTAGCGCACCGGTTCCGCACGCGCGAACGCGCGTCGGGCGAAGTCGCACATCCGCTCAATAAACGCATCTTTCCCGTCAACGACGCAGCAGGCGACGCGCGCGCCCGTCGCGCCGTTCGTGCAAGCGCGTTCTGAGGTGCTTGGCGAGGATGAGGAGGAGATTGAAGGGGTAGAGCATGACGAGGGCTTTCCAGACGAGGCCCGAGCAGACGGTGCAGAGCAGCCCGAACGCCGTCGACGCCACGAGCAGGGCCGCAAGCGCCGGCATCGTCGAGGCCGAGGGCTCGCCGCCCCTCGGCAGGAAGCGGGCCGCCGCATACCAAACCAGGCAGGCCAGCATGCCGACCCCGGCGATGGCGAGCCCGTCCACCGGCCCCGTCTCAACCGCCGAATCGACGCGAGACGGCGCCGTCAGCAGCGCCGCGCACAGCACGCCGAACGCCCCCGCGAAAATCGTGGCCGCCTCCATGCGCTTGCCGGCCGCCGCGCGCACAGCGTCGTCGGGCGGAGCCGTCAGATAGCAGGTGTTGAGCAGCACGCAGACGAACGGATAGGCCGTCAGGAAGGCCAGCACCCAGGTGGCGACGAACATGCCGAAGGACCACTCGACGATCCAGCTGCCCTGGACGGCGCACAAAGGCACGGCGACCAAGAAGCCCGCCGCCACGGAGAAGGACACGATGCCTTCGTCGACCATGCGAAAAAGCAATGCGAGACGGGCCGTGCTTCCCCCTTTGATCAAGAATAGTAACCTGGCATATTACCAGCATTATTATCGTTTAATGATAAAAAGTATGCACTTCCGGTGAACGGCGCCGATCATTCGCTCCCGAGGTCGAGGTCGATCTCGTAGACGCGTTCGGGGGCGGTCCGCCTCATCCCCGCCTTGACGCGGGCCTCCCCGACTTTGCGGCGCTCCTCGACGAGACGGTTGAACTCCTCGTCGGAGACGATCTTGAGGATGTCGCCCGGCTGGCAATCGAGCTCGAGGCAGATCTCCATGAGGGTATCCATCCTGATGCCGCGCATCTTCGCCTGCCGTATCCTGGACACGTTGACCTTCGTGTGCCCGGTGGCGCGCGCGAGGTCGTTGCTGTTCTTGCCCCGCTCGAGCAACATGGCTTCCAATTCAACTATCAGGTGCTTTGCCATATTCAAGCCCCTACAGGTAATCGTCTGAATCGGCTTGCAACAACGCCCCGTACTTCCAAACAGAAGAAAGCGAGAAACAAACAATAGCCCCAACGGCAGATTTGACGTCAAGATGTATGGTTGGGTATCGACCGATTTGGTCGGAAACAAGACCGAGGTCAAGTGTGCCAATATGTGTCATCTGGATAAAATCGGGAGAGATGAATATATTGAGAATGAATCCCGCAACAAACATCCAAGCCATAATTTTAATGTGACGGGCATGCTCAAAGGTAAAAGGAGAGCGCCCGCGAGCAACATCTTTAGCCACGCCCCTCATCACCAAAAGCATCACTCCGTAAACCGCATTCATGAGAATAGATGATCCAAATTGGAATGCAGCATACGGTTCGGGTGTTGATGACGAGATAGCATAGCTAATAATTTCAAGTACAATCAGCGCCGTCAAAGAAACACATATCGAAATGAACAGAACCAAGAATAGGACGCTCAACCTCGAGCCGAGCGTCTGCATCTTTGAAAGCGATTCTTCGATTCTCCGCATGGATTTTGTCACACGACCACACAGGCTTCCTATATCGCAGGCTTCCTCTCGGGCAGCGACTGTATTCCAAGATCGAAACAGAAGACGCCTAAGCCAACTCTATGGCAAATACCCAAAGTCGTACCCTCACTGTAGAACAGCATATCCATCTCCTCTCTAATGTTGATCGTATCAATACTATTACAGTTTTTATCATAAATCGACAAGGTTTATGGTGAGGTTTATAGCTTTAAACCTCTTCTTCCCCATCGGTCGATGCGGCCAACCGCGCGGACGGGCATAGTTCCGAGCGTCGAAAGAGGCGCCGAGACGGGCGCCGTCCAACCGGAAGGGGAAACCATGGGAGATTTCACGAACGTCACGCGCCGCGATGCGCTCAGGCTCGGCGGCGTCGCTGCGTTAGGCGCGCTCGGCGCGAGCGCGCTGGCCGGATGCGCGCCGCAGCACGCATCCTCCGCGCAGGCCACCGCCGCCCAGACGCAGGCAGGCCCGAGCTTCCTGCAAGCGCCCGAGCCCATCACCGACTTCGCCGCCACCTACGAGTTCGACGTCGTCGTGGTGGGCGCGGGCGAATCCGGGCTGTCGGCCGTGCACTCCGCGCTCGAGGCCGGCGCGCGCGTCGCGTGCGTCCAGAACATCGGCACGGCGCAGACCACCGGCAACATGGCGGCGTCCATCGACCTCGCGCAAACCGACGAAGCCGCCGTGCAGGCCTGCGTGAGCTTCATCAACTGGAAGAGCGACTACCGCTCGAACCGCGACCTCGTGAACGTGTGGGCGCACAACTCTCAAGAAGCCCTCGCGTGGTGGGCCGACGAGGCCGCTCAGGGCGGCGTGGAGTCGAAGCCGCACGAGGCGACGCTGTCGTACAACGGCTACGACATCCACCTCCACGCGAACACGTACTTCCACGTGGAGGGCAACCACAACGCCGCCGCGCTCGTCATCGCCGAGCGCCTGGCCGCGGCCGGCGCCGAGTTCTTCTACAACACGCCCTGTGTGCAGCTGCAGCAGGAAGACGGCCGCATCACGGGCGTCATCTGCAAAAACGACAAGGACGAGCACCTGCTGTTCAAGGCGGGCAAGGGCGTCATCCTCGCCTGCGGCGACTACTCCAGCAACCAGGACATGCTCGATTACTACGCACCGGACACGAAGGGCTTCTCGCTGTTCACCACGTTCCGCGACGGCAGCGCGCTGTGCGCCGGCATGTGGGCGGGCGCGCTCATGACGCCGACGACGCACACGAAGATGATCCACGGCGAGCCCGCCGCCGTGCGCCTCGAGATGCCGTTTCTGTTCCTCGACGTCCACGGCGACCGCTTCATGGACGAAAGCTGCTGCCGCATGGGCTACATGAACAACTTCGCGCGGCCCTATCTGGCCGAGGCCGGGTTCCAGGATTCCACCGCCGCCAAGTTCTTCAGCATCGTGCCCAGCACGTGGGAGGACTACTTCGAGGAGTGGAAGGCGGAAGCGCCCTTCGACATCTCGCAGTACAACGGCGACAACAAGGTGAATCCCGAGAAGTGGATCAAGGCCGACACGGTGGAGGAGCTGGCCGACGCCATGATCGCCTACGCGCAGGAGAACGACTGGACCGCGATGCAGCTGGACAAGCAGCGCATCGTGGAATCCGTCGCCCGGTACAACGAGCTGTGCGCCGCCGGCCGCGACGAGGACTTCGGCAAAGCGGCGAAGTACCTCGTCCCCATCGAGGGCGGCCCCTACTACGCCGTTCCCCGCGGCTCCAACAAGCTGCCCGCCATCCTGGGCGGCCTCGTGGTGAACGCCGACCACCAGTGCCTGAACGAGCAGTTCCAGCCCATCGACGGCCTGTTCGCCGTGGGCAACGCGTCCGGCCAGTTCTTCGGCGGCGTCGACTACCCCATGGACATCGAGGGCCTCTCCATCGGGCGCGCCATCACGTCGGGCTACGTCGCGGGAGCGCACGTCGCCCAGCAGTAAGCCGACACCCACGCTCACCCGCGCCGCCGCCTTGACCCCCTCCCTCCAAGGCGGCGGCTTCCCCCTGCCCCCGGATGCCGCTGCAGCCGTGCCCGCGCCCGGAGAATCCGCTTGCTATAATGGCGGCATGGAAACCCTCAAGCGATCCGACGGGCCTTCGAAGCTGGCCTACCTCGACACCATCGTCCCCTACCTCTTCGCGCTCGGATGCGCTCGGGCGTGGATGACGCTGGCGTTCGCCGCGCCCGCCCAGGCCGTCGCGGTGCCCTTCGACCCGCACGTGGTGTTCGACTACGCGTACTGCCTGCTCGCGCTCGCCATCGCGCTCACGGCCCGTCGGGTGGTGCCGTTCTGCAGCCGAAAATGGACGAAGCCTGCGGCGCTGCTGGGCATGCTGGGCGCGTCGATCTGCCTCGTCGTCGCGCAGGGCGCCCCCTTCGCCGCGACCGGGCTGCTCGTCGCAAGCGGCGTGGCCGGCGGCGTCGGGTTCAGCGTGTTCCTGCTCCTCTGGGCCGAGACCATCGGCGCGCTCAGCCTCATCCGCATCGTGCTGTACACCGCGGCGTCCACGTTCATGGCCGTGGTCATCGTGTTCTTCTGCGAGGGGTTCGACGAGCTGCGCGGCAGCATCGCGCTGGTCGTGCTGCCCGTCGCGGCCGTCGCCAGCGTGGCGTACGCGAACCGCGCGCTGCCCGCATCCGAGCGGCAGAAGCCCACGTACCCGCGCTTCTCGTATCCGTGGAAACTGTTCGCCCTGTTCGCGGTCTACTCGTTCGCGTACGGCCTGCGCCAGCAGCAGCTGGCCGCGGGCGCGGGCATGCACTCGTCGCTGTCCACCGCCCTCACCATGGCGGCCCTGTTCGCGTTCGTGCTGTTGCTGTCCCAACGCGTGGGCATCGGCGTGCTGTACCGCTCGCCGCTGCTGCTCATGGTGTGCGGGTTCCTGCTGATCCCCGCCGAATCGCTGTTCGGCGCGAACGTGTCCAGCTACTTCATCTCCATGAGCTACTCGCTGATGACCGTGCTCGTGTCGCTTCTGCTGTACGACATCTCGAAGCGGCTCGGCATCGCCGTCGTCGCGCTCGCCAGCGTCAAGAGTGTCGAGCAGGTGTTCATCATCTGGGGAAACGATGCGGCGAACGCGCTTGCGCAGCTGCTTCCGACCGGCGTCCACGAAACCGCCGTCACCGGCCTCGTGGCGGTGCTCGTGCTGGTTGCCACCTTCATCCTGTACTCGGAGCGCGAGCTCACCTCGAAATGGGGCGTGTCGCTGCTGGAATCGGGCGGCCTCATCGAGCGCAGCGCCGAGGAGGAGCGGCTGGAAGCGCGCTGCGACGAGATCGCGAAGCGCTATCGGCTCAGCCCGCGCGAGGACGAGATCCTGCGGCTCATCGCCCGCGGGAAGACCGGGCCCGCCATCGAGCGCGAGCTGTTCATCGCCGAGGGGACGTTCAAGGCCCACACGCGGCACATCTACGAGAAGATGGGCATCAACAGCCGCAAGCAGCTGCGCGACATCATCGGCGTGGACGACGGGGAGCGCCCCGAGCGCGCCTGACGGCCGCGCCGCGCGGCGCGCGCCCGCGAGCGCTCCCCGCCCCGCGCCGCGCATCGCGCGCCCCGCGTCATGCTCGCCCCGCGCGCCCGGCCTAGTCGAGAACCCCCGGACAGGCGTTGGCGTGGCGGACGAAATCGGCGATGCGCCCGATGAAGCCGTCCTTGCCGCCGATCGCCTGCGCGCCTTCGCGCTGGCGCGACGGCGCCCCCGACAGCGGCCCCTCGTCGCCGAGATAATACAGCGTGGTGGTCAGCACCATGCCGATGAGGGCCACGGCCTCGAACGCGGGGTCGATCTCGGGCCGGATGACGCCCTCCCGCTGACCGCGCGCCAGCTGGCTTTCCAGCACGTCGAGCAGGCGCCCCTCGTAGCTGCGCATGGACTCCGACCACACGCGCCCCTCGCGCCACAGCTCGGACACGAAGAAACGCCCGAACGCCTTGTTCTCGAAGATGCGCGTGGCGAACAGCTCCACCATGCCGGTGAGGGCCACGGGCGCGGTGGGAGCCTCCGCGGCGATGCGCTCGAAACCCTCGATGAGGTCGCCGATGCCCTCCTCCAGGATGCTCTCGGCCATGGCGGCCTTGCTCTTGAAGTGGTAGTACGCCACGCCCTTCGACACGCCGGCCGCCTCGACGATCTCGTCGACCGTGGCCGCCGAGTACCCCTTCTCGCCGATCACGGCCAGCGCCGCGTCCAGCAGCTGCTTGCGCGTCGCGCACGCTTTCTCGGTGCGCTTCGTTCCCGTCATTGCATCACCCCCGCGGCCCGGCGTGTCCCGCCGGGCCGTTCGTCTGTTATTCCTCAGTGTACCAGGTCGGAGGCTATCCCAGCTGCAGCACCGGGTGCAAGTCCTCCATGCGCACCGTGCGCTTGCGGTACGCCACGAGGCACGTGAGCGCGAAGCACACCGCGCCGATGGCGAACAGCACGAGGCAGTCGAAGCCCACGATGCCGTAATCCAGGCCCGTCATGATCTGGCGCATGCCCTGCACCACGTACGTCATGGGCATGTACGGGTTGATGGCCTGGAAGAAGTCCGGCGTCGTCTGGATGGGGAACGTGCCGGCGCAGGCCGTCAGCTGCAGCATGAGCAGGATGATGGCCACGAACTTGCCGGGGAACCCGAACGCCGCCATGAGCACCTGCATGATGGCTGCGAACACGAGCGCCGTGAGGTAGCCCATCGCGTAGAACGCGGGCACGTTGTCGATTTGCAGCTGCAAGCCGAACTGGAGCACCACCATGAGCAGCGTCGCCTGGATGAGCGAGAAGAACGCCACCGGCAGGTAGTTCGCGAACGCCACCGTCACGGGATTCGCGCCCGACATGATGAGGCGGCTGTTGAGCGGCTTGAACACGAAGCCCGCCACGAGGCCGCCCACCCACAGGCCCAGGGCCATGAAGTACGGGGCGAAGCCGGTGCCGTAGTTCTTCACCGTGGTGTAGTACTCGTTCACGAGCTCGACGGGGTCGCTCATCACCTCGGACTTGCCGTCGATGTTCGAGGTCTGGTCGGCGGCCGTCTTCGCGCCGTCGGCGAGCGCGCCGGCCAGCTCGCCGGAGCCGTCCACCGCGTCGGCGAGGCCCGTGGTGAGCGTGCCGCTGCCCTCCTGAAGCTGCGTGGCGCCGTCGGCGATCCGCGCGGAGCCGTCCTTGGCGCTCTGCGCGCCGGCGCTCAGCTGGCCCGCGCCGCTCTTGGCCGACTGCGCGCCGTCGACGAGCTGGGACGCGCCGGCGTCGAGCTGGCCCGCCCCCGACACCGCCGAAGCCGCGCCGTCGTTCACCTGGGAGGCGCCGGACGCCACCTGCGAGGAGCCCGCCACGAGCGAGGACATGTTGGCGTTCACCTCGTTCGCGCCGGCGTCGAGCTGCAGCACGGCAGCACGAAGCGCAGGCGATTGCCGAACAAGCGGAAGCAGCTGCGAGGACAAGCTTTCGTAGCCGGCTGAAAGGCTGTTGAGACCGCCGTAGAGCGTGGTGGCCGAAGCGTCGCTCGAAGCGCCGATGCCGTCGGCAAGGAGGTTCGCGCCGCCGTAGAGCGTGGTGGCCGACGTATCGCTTGAGGAACCGATACCCGCCTGCAGCTGCTGCGCACCGGAAACCAGGCTCCCGGTGCCCGTCTCGAGTTGCGCCGCACCGGCCGACAGGCTTCCCGCAGCTTCCTGGGCGGCGCCGATGAGTCCCCTGGCCGTCGCCGTGTCGCCGCCCTCGAGAGCCGCTTGCGCGCTGTTCAGCAAGCCGTACAGCGTTTGATCGGCTACCGTCTGCCCCGACGTGCCGATCCCGGCTTTCAGGGAGGTCGCGCCCGCTTGGGCGTCACGCGCTCCCGCCTCAAGGGCGCCCGCACCGCCGGAAACCGTATCCAATCCGCTCTTGAGCTGGCTCACGCCGCCGGCAAGCTCGCCAGCTGCACCCTGCAGGTGCGCGATGCCGCCGGAGATCTGGTTCGATCCCGCTTCGGCTTCGTCCGCCTGCGCTTCGTCGGGCAGCGCGCTCGTTGCTTCCGCCAGCTGGCTGGCTCCGGCGGCCACCTTGCTGGTGCCGTCGGACTGCAGCTTCGACGCCCCGCTCGACACGCTGCTGGCACCGCCCGCCACTTGGCTCGCGCCGTCGTGCAGCTGGTTCGCGCCCGCCACCAGCGATTGCGTGCCGGCTTTCAGCGTGGAGGTGCCGCCGCTCAGCGTGCCCAGGCCGGCATCGAGGGACGACGCGCCGGCGACAAGGCTGCCCAGGCCGGTGTCGAGCGTGAGCGCACCGTCCTTGAGCGTGCCGAGGTTCGACGTGATGGCGGCGCTCCCGTCCTTCGCCGTCACGAGGCCGTCCTCCAAATCGCCCGCGCCGTCGGCGGCCGTCTGGATGTCCTTGCCCGAGTCGGCCACGCGGCCGAGCACCGTCGTCCAGTACTCGGTGGCCACCGTGTCGCTCACGCGCGTGCGCACTTCCTTCCACACCGTCTCGCCGATCTGGGACGCCAGCATGTTCTCGCTCTGGTTGTAGTCGATCTTCAGCTGCGCCTTCTCGGGGCTGTCGCCGTCGACCGACGCCACGCTCGCCGAGAAGTCGGAGGGGATCGTGCACGTCATGAAGTAGGTGCCGTCCTCGAGGCCCTTCTGCGCCTCGTCGGCCGACACGAAGTGCCATTGCAGGCCGTCGTCGGTGTCCTTGAGCTCCTGTACCACGTCGTCGCCGAGGTTGCGCTGCTCGGCGGAGATGATCGCGCCCGCGTCCTCGTTCACCACGGCGACGGGCACCGTGTTCAAGCGCGCGTACGGATCCTGGAACGCCGCCAGGTACAGCGCGCCGTACAGCAGCGGCATGATGGCGATGGCTGCGATGACCACCCACATCACCTTCGAGGCCGTGATGTTCTTCCACTCGAGGCCCGCGAACCGCAATCCTTTGAAGCTCATACGCTACTCACCGTCCTTCGACAGGTACACCGTCGCGTCGGCCATGGCGGCCAGATCGCGCTCCACCACGCCCACGACGATGGCGACGTTGCGCGTGCGCGCCGCATCGAGCAGCAGCTCGACGAGGGCCTCCGACTGCGACATCGTCAGCTGGCTCTCCACGTCGTCCACCACCACGGCGTCGGGCTCGCCCACGAACGCGAGCGCGATGCCCAGCTGCGTGAGCTTCTGCGACGTGAGGTCCTTCACGCGCACGTTCGCCACGTCGGCGAGCTGCCACTGCTGCAAATAGCCCGTCACCGCCTCGCGGCGCGGCTTGCGGCCGTACAGCTCGAACTCGGCGCCCAGCGCGTACGCCGTCGTCAGGCTGTCCTGCAGGTCGTTCAACCCGCTGAACAGGCCCAAGCCCACGCGACGCTCCGCCTTCGCCCGCTGGCGCGGCAGCTCGAGCCCGCCTGCGGTCAGCGTGCCCTCCGTCTGCTTCATACGCCCGGCCAGCGTGAGCAAGAGCGCCGTCTTGCCGCTTCCGTTGCGTCCGCGCACGGCCACCAGCTCGCCGCGATGCACGTCGACGTCCACGTTGCGATACGCGAACCCCGCGTACGTCTTCAGCCCCAACCCGCGCGCGCTGAGGTACGGCGCGCCCGCGAACGTGGCGCCCTCGCGCACGAACGTGCCCGATTCCGGGCGCGCCAGCGTCTCCTGCATGTCCATCACGTCCTTCGTGTCGTTCGTCAGCCCTCATTTTTGACTGACTAGTCAGTTTTTCAGACGGAAGTATAGCACCCTGGCGAAAAGGCGCAAGCGTTTCGCGCGAACTCGCTGAAACCGCATCTTCTCCATCGCATCGAGCCGAACACGCTCCTCGCAGTCACAAAAATCACCGCTGTGAAGCGATTCCGGGGCATCGAAGCGTGCACGACCGCTCGCCAGTCGCCATTGCCCTGAAACCTGAACGCGTTTCCCCAGGTCACAAAATATCAAGGGTACGCGGATCTCTCGCCGAGCTTCACCGCGGTGATTTTTGTGACTCGCAGGTCGGATTTCGCGAACAAACCCGGCGACCACGGAAGCGTGATCGCGCGAACAAGTGTTTCACGTGAAACATTCTCGCATCGACGGGGCCCGCCTTCCCTCCTCTTCGGGAGTTCCGTTGCGTTGGCGTCACGCGACCGTGATCTCGGGTATACTTCCAGCGAACGAACCGTGCGCAACCGCGCGCGAACCTGCGCAGAAAAGGAACCGCCATGAAAGCGAAGATGATCCACCGCTGCATCCACGTCCTCGACCTGGACGCGTCGCTCGCGTTCTACGAGCGCGCGCTGGGGCTCGTCGTGCAGCGGCGCATGGGACCCGAGGACGGATCGTGGGAAAACGTGTTCGTCGGCAACGACGAGACCGACTTCCAGGTGGAGCTCACGTGGAACCGCGGGCGCACCGAGCCCTACGACAACGGCGGGCGCGACACGCATCTGGCCTTCGAGGTGGACGACCTCGACGCCGCGCGCGCCCTGCACGAGGAGATGGGCTGCGTGTGCTTCGTGAACGAGCGCATGGGCCTCTACTTCATCGAGGACCCCGACGGCTGCTGGCTGGAGATCCTCCCGGCGATGCGCGCGGAGTAGCCTCCCGTGACCGAGTTCGCATCCATCGACGAGCTGGTGGCCGACGACCGCAGCGTGCACGTCGAATGCAGCCGCGAGACGTCCGCCGCCCTGCTGGCGGCCGTGCGTGCACGCTACCGCACGCAGCGCTGCGCGTTCGTCCTGGAGACCGACCGCGGCTTCGAGCGCGACTCCGTGGCCTCGCACCTGCGCTTCTACGGCAGCATCGCGCGCAGCTCGGTGCATTACGAGGACGCCATCTCGCACTTCAACCTGCGCAGCGTCGCGAAGCGCAAGATCGGCGGCCTCCCTCCCTCGACGATGGCGCTCGTGAACCTGGCGCGCGCGAGCCTCTTCGAGCCGGAGGCGTGCTTCCTCGAACGCCCGCTGTCCGACCTCGACGCCGAGGGGCGCGCCGTCGCGCTCACCTGGATCGCCGAGCGCATGGAGCAGGGTTGCCGCTTCGTCACCACGGTCGAGCCGCTGCGCGAGGCGCTGCTCATGCCCGGCGTGGCCTGCTGGCACGAAGAGGGCCGCTTCATCGCGGTGGACCAGGACGACGACGGCGACGAGGACGGGGGCGCCGCGTACGAGGGCGACGAGGTGCACGTGCTCAAGATCCCCGCGCACACCGAGACGGCCACGCTGCTGTTCGACCCGCGCGACATCGACTTCGCCGAAAGCATGAACAAGGCCACGTACCTCTCGGTGCGCGGCGAGCGCTACCAGACGCCGCGCACGATGGACGAGCTGGAGCACGAGCTGTCGCGCGCCGGGTTCTTCCGCTGCCATCGGTCGTTCCTCGTGAACGTGCAGAAGGTGGCGAAGGTGGAGCGCTACACGCGCAACAGCTTCAACCTCACGCTGGGCGACGCCGCGCACACGTCCATCCCGCTGGCGAAGGGACGTGCCGAGGAGATGCGGGAGCGCTACCGATGGTGAACGAGAAGCAGGCCGCCGCCCGCCCGGGCATCCTGCGCGTGCTCGTGCGGAAATACTTCATGAACGTGGTGAAAAGCCCCGGGTTGCTCGCGTGCTGCCTGTTCCCCGCGTTTTTCCTGCTCATCTGCCGCTTCGTCATCGTCGGCCCGCTCGAGCAAGACGACGCGCGCCTGTTCCTGCTCGTCTTCAGCATGCTGTTCACCACCGGCATGGTGCCCGGCACGACGATCGTCTACCCCATGGCCGAGGCGCGCGAGAAGCACGCGCTGCGCATGCTCACGCTGGCCGGCGTCGGCCGCGCCCCGATGATCGCCGCGCACGGCATCGTCGGCACACTGTACACCGCGCTCGTGGGAGCGGCCTGCTTCCTGGTGTCGGGCGCCTCGTTCGATTGCATGCTCCCCTTCATGCTGATCACCGTGCTGGCCGGCATCCCGCTGATCGCGCTGTCGCTGGCGCTGGGCCTCGCCTCGCGCAACCAGATGGCGGCCAGCTTCTCCAGCCTGCCCATCATCCTCATCGGCATCGCGCCCATGCTCTTCATGTACGCCGAAGCCACGTTCCAGGCGCTGCCCCTCCTGCCCACCGGCGGCGGGTTCGCCCTCGTCTACGCGCTGGCGGAAGGCACGCTGTTCACCTCCGCGTCCATCGCGCCCGCGCTCGCGCAGCTCGCGTGGATCGTCGTGAGCCTCGTCGCGTTCGTCGTCGTCGCGCCGCGCATCCCCCGCGACGAGTAGCGCGGACGCGCCCCTCCCCAACCCGGCCGCCGCGCCCGCGCCCCTGCCCGAGCCGCGCGCTCCTGTCGTCGCCTCCCCTGCTCCTCTCGTCGCGCGGCGCGCTCCCGACGTCGCGTTTCCCTTGATCGGAGGCACGCGCCGAGGGAAACTGCTCCCCGTCGAAAACGAAAGGAGCAACCACATGAACCCCCTGCTGTCCATGGACGACGTGTCCCTCAGCTTCAAGGCGAAGCGCGTGCTGAGCCACCTCTCCTTCGAGGTGGAGCGCGGCGAGTGCTTCGGCTTCCTGGGGCCCTCGGGCGCCGGCAAGACCACCACCATCAAGCTGCTCACGCGCCAGCTCGTCAAGGATTCCGGCCGCATCATGCTGTTCGGGCGCGCCATCGAGCACGCCACGAACAACGACTACGAGCGCATCGGCATCCTCTCGGACACGAGCGCCCTCTACGAGCGCATGACCATCGAGGAGAACCTGCGCTTCTACGCGAAGGTGCGCGGCGTGACGGGCAACAACATCCCCGCGCTGCTCGAGCGCATGAACCTGGCCGCGGACAAGAAAACGCTCATCAAGAACTGCTCGAAGGGCATGCGCCAGCGCGCCGCGCTGCTGGCGGCGATCGTGCACGGGCCCGAGCTGCTGTTCCTCGACGAGCCCACGAGCGGCCTCGACCCCGCCGCGCGCGCCGAGGTGCACACTATGCTGCACGAGCTGAACGACCACGGCACCACCGTGTTCCTCACCACGCACGACATGGCCGAAGCCGAGGGCCTCTGCCACCGCGTGGGCATCCTCAACGAGGGCGCGCTCGTCGCCTGCGACACGCCCGACGCGCTGCGCCTGCGGTTCGCGAAGAACGAGGTGCTCGTCCGCGTGGCCGACGGCCGCGTCGTGCGCACCACGAAGGACGCCGCCGGCGCCGCGCTGGTCGCCGAGGCGCTGCAGACGGGCGAATGCCTGTCCATCCACTCGGTGGAGCCCGATCTGGAAGAAGTGTTTCTCGAGCTCACGGGAAGGGAGTTCTAAATGGAAGCCATCATGCGCAAAACCGCCACGCTGTTCGAGAAGGACCTCAAGGACGTGGTGAAGAACCCCACCATGCTCGTGTGCTGCCTGCTGCCCCTCGGGTTCATCGTCTTCTTCAGCAAGGTCATGGGCGGCAACGTCGAGGGCGCCGAGGCGCAGCACGCCTTCGACGCCATGATGCTGTCGTACGCCCTGCTGTTCACGTCCACCATGGTGTCGTCGATGGCCACGATCACCGCCATCGCGGAGGAGAAGGAGAAGCACACGCTGCGCACGCTCATGCTGGCGAACGTGGGTCCCGAGCAGATCCTGCTGTCGCGCGGGCTCGTGGCGCTCATCGCCATCGCGGTGGTGGACGCGGCCTGCTACCTCGTGCTCGGCCAGCCCCTCGCCGGGCTGCCCGCCTTCCTCGCCATCGGCGTGGTGGGGTCGATTCCCATCGTGCTGCTCTCGCTGTTGCTGGGGTTGGCCTCACGCGACCAGATGTCGGCCGGCCTGTTGAGCGTACCCATCCTGCTGGTGGGCATCGCCCCCATGTACTCCCAGTTCATCGACGGGTTCTCGAACATCGCCCCCTACCTGCCCACCGGCGGCATGGACAAGCTGGGCACCCTGCTGGCCGACGGCGCGCTGTTCACCCCCGAGGCCGTGCTGCCCGCCGTGGGCATGCTCGTCTGGATCGTCGTGGCCGCCGTCGCCTTCGCGATCATCTACAAGCGCCTCTCCCGCGACAACTAGGCGGAGGACGCGCGCAGGTGGGCGCAGCGAGCAGCCGCGGGGCGCAGGAGCGCCCTGCGGTTGCTCGACGTTCCATCGGTCGCCAGGCCAGCGGAACCTACATGATCTTCGTCTCCTCCAGCTTCTCGATGACGAAGGTGTTCAGCTTGATGACGGGCTTGCGCAGCACGAGGCCCAGCAGCAGCGCCGGGATCAGGAACAGCAGCAGGGTGCCGAGCTCCACCCAATACTCCATGCCGTAGATGCCGCCGATGCACGCGTGCATGGCCGCGATGCCGTGCGTGAAGGGCAGGTACGGATAGACGGCCTGGAAGAAGCTGCTGGTCATCTCGATGGGGAACGTGCCGCCCGAGCCGGCCACCTGCATGACCAGCAGCACCACGGCCACCGCCTTGCCGATGTCGCCGAACGACACCACCAGCGTGTACACGAAGAAGCTGAACACGAGCCCCGCCGCCCATCCGGCCAGCATGAACAGGAACGGATGCGGGCATTGGATGCCGAGGAACAGCAGGTCGCCCGCGCACACGAACGTGCTTTGCAAAAACGCCAGCAGCGCGAAGATGCCGAAGCGCCCGAGGTACAGCTCCCAGCGGCGCGGCGCGCGCGACAGCGACGCGATGCGCTGCTCGGACACCTCCACCTTCATGAGCGCCACGAGGATGATCGAGCCCACCCACATCGACAGGATGGTGTAGAACGCCGCCATGGACGAGCCGTAGTTCGCGATGCCGTACACGCTGTGGCGGTCGATGCTCACCGGCGAGGACAGGAACGACGCCATGCTCTGGGGATTCGAGCCGATGATGCTCTTCACCTGCTCGAGATCGCCCGACGACAGCGCGCCCTCCAGCTGGGTCAGCGCGTCCTGGAGCTTCGCGCTCGCCCGCGTCAGCACGCCCGTCGCCTCGTCGAGCGCTCCCTGCGCGCCCGTCAGGTCGCTCGACAGCGAGCCGGACGTCGAGGCCAGCGACGACAGCACGTAGTCCACGTCGTTCGACACGCGCACGGACGAATCGCTCACCGACGCGAGGGTCGAGCGCAGCGTCTCGGCCCGATACGCCAGATCGCCCTCGTAGCCGGTGCGCACGCCGCCCAAGCTCGCGCGCGCGTCGTCCAGCAGGCCTTCCACGGCCTTGCGCTGCTCGGCGGCGGTCTTCGCCGTGCCGTCCACGTCGCCGGCCACGTCGCCGATGCCGTCCGCAAGCGCGGTGAGCAGCGCGATCGTGCGGTCGAACTGGTCGAGCACGGGGTTGTCGGGATCGATCTTCGCCACGGCGTCGCGCGCGGTGGCGAACGCGTCGGCCATGCTCCTCACGTCGTCCGCGGCCAGCCCCATGTCGTCCTCCACGTCCGACACCTGGCTCTCGGCCGCGTCGAGGCCCTGGTCGATGCGTTTCGCGATGGCGTCTAAGCCGGCCTCGCTCTGCGCGAGCGCCGCGTCGACGAGCGACGCCGCGCCCGACAGCGAGTCGCCCACGCCCGCAAGGCCCGCCTGCGCCTCACCGAGCGCGTCGCGCGCCGCCGACGACGAGCTCCCCGCGTCGCCCATGATGCCGCCCGTGGTCTGCACGAGCGACGACGTGGACGAGATCAGCGCGGAGAACGCCGTGGTCTGCGAGGCGGCGCTGTCGAGGTCGGCCATCGCGAACTCGAGGTTGCGCTTGAGCGTCGAGGCGTAGGAATTCATCGAGTCGCCGTCCATGAAGTCGATGAGCTGGGAGATGGTTTTGAGCCCCACCTCGTCCACCGTGCTGGTGAACGTCTCGTCGATGCTCGACTGCACGGCGCTCGCGCCCTTGTCGGTGACGCGCGGCGCGATGGCGTTCTCCTTCTGGTTCGAGTAGTACACGATGTCGGAATGCTTGATGTCGGTGGAGAACAGCGTCATCATGTCGGCGCTGAAGCTCTGCGGGATCACGATGGCGGCGTAGTACGCGCCCGAGCGCACGCCTTCCACCGCCTCGTCCTCGCTCATGAACTCCCAGTCGAACTGGTCGTTCGCGCGCAGCGCCGAGACCACGCTGTTCCCGATGTTCAGGTCGACGGGAACGAGGTCGCTCGAGTAGCCCTCGTCCTCGTTGGCCACGGCCACCTTGAGGCCGTCGGTGTTCTCGTAGGGGTCCCATCCGCCCAGGATGTTGAACCAGGCGTACAGCGCCGGCACCACGACGAGGCCCACGAGCACCACGAGACCCACGACGCTCTTCGTCGCGTTCTTGAGGTCGCCCTTGAAGATTTCCCACACGACCCTCATACCTGCTCGCCCCCTTCGTCCTCGGCGGCATCCGCCTGCTTGCCCGGGCCGAACGTGAGATGCGAGCGCACCTTGTCGCGCAGGCCCTCCTCGTCCATCGAGGCGAGGTCCATCTGGTAGCCCAGGTTCTCGTGAACGTACTCGATGGCGATCAGGTAGCCGTCCACCGCCACGAGCACGGCGATCCACACCACGAGCATGAGCAGCTTGCCGTCGGCGTCCACCTGCACGGTGGACAGCAGCACGAGCATGAGCACCGACAGCGCCGCCAACGCCGCGAAGCCCGCGCGGATGAAGCGGCGGTAGTTCCTGCCGAAACGCTCGAAGCGCTTGACGAGCGTCTCGCGGTACGCGTCGGTGTCCAACAGCGCGCGGATCACCGTGCGCAGACGGTAGCGCTTGTGCTCGAGCTCGCCGCGCTCGCTGACCATCACGTCGGTCTCGGCCAGCTTGCGGTCGAACAGCAGGTTGATGTTCAGCAGGTACGGACGGGCCACGAGCCCGATGAGGAACGCGACGGGCAGGAACAGCGCGAGGTGCGCGAGGTCGATCCAGAACGCCTGGCCGTACATGCCGCCGATGGCCTCGCGCAGCGCCCCGATGCCGTAGGTGAACGGCAGGAACGGATGGATGACCTGGAAGAACCCGGACATCATCTCCACGGGGTACATGCCCGACGACCCGGGTATCTGCATGATGAGCAGCACGACGGCCAGCGCCTTGCCAATGTGCTTGAACGCCACGGCCAGCGCGTAGATGATGTTGAGGTAGACGAACGAGGCGAACACGCCGGCCGCCACGAAGGCCACGGGCTCGACGCATTGCACGCCGAGCACGAGGTCGCCCACGCACACGATGACCGCCTGCACCGCGGCGAGCGCCACAAGCAGCAGCCAGCGGCCGAAGTAGCTCTGCGTCGGGCTCATGCGCCCCACGCCGGTGCGGTCCACCTCCAGCTTGAAGATGGCGATGAGGACGAAGCCGCCCACCCACAGCGCGAGGTTCGTGTAGAACGGGGCCACGCCGGCGCCGTACGTGTCCACGGGGAAGACGGTCTCGGTGCGCAGCGTCACGGGTGCGGCCATGAAGCTGGCGGCCGCGTCGGGATTGACGCCGAGCAGGGTGGACAGCTGGTCGAGCGAGGCCGAGTCGCTGAGGGCGGCCAGGTCGGTGGCCATCGTGCTCAGGTGGCCCTGCACCGAGCCGAGCGACCAGCTGGACGACGAGAGCGCCTGCTCGGCCTGGCCGAGCGTCGCGTCGAGCTGCGCCACCGCGGCGTCGGCCTGCCGCACGAGCCCGTCGAGCGCGGCCACCGCGCCCGACAGCGTGCCGGTGGCCTGCGACAGGCCGTCGAGCCCGTACGACAGCTGCGGCAGCACGTCGGTGGACAGCGATTGCTGCGACTGGGTCAGGCCCTGCGCCTCGCCCTGCACGACGCCGGTCACCGCCTGCGAGGCGTCGACGGCCTTGCCGGCCGTCTCGGTGACGGTGGCGCTCGCCCGCTTGAGCGCCTCGATGGTTTCCTGCTGCTGGGCGTTCTGCTGCTCGAGCTGCTCGATGATGCCGGCCAGCTCGGGGTGGTCCCGCTCCAGGTCCTTGAGCGCCTCGAGCATGGTTTCGTTGTCCTTCGCCAGCTTCTCCGCGTCGGCCAGCAGGCCGTCCACGCGCTCCTGGAGCGCGGTCACGTCGCCCGCCGTCTGGCCGATGGCCGCGTTCGTCTGCACGGCGGCGCTGCTCACGAGCGAGCTCGCCTGCCCCACGGACGATGCCGCGGACGAGAAGTACCCGTTCGCCGCGTCGCGCGCCTCGGTGAGGAGGCCGCCGCCCTCGACGAGCGCCGCCGACAGGGTGGGCAGCTGGTTGAGCAGGTCGGACAGCGTGGCGCGGGCGCGCGCCGCCGAGTCGCGCGACGCGGCCACGGTGCCGCCCATGCCGTCGAGCAGGCCGCGCGCGTCGCCGAGCGCCGACGCCGCCTCGCTCACGCCGCTCGTCAAGCTGCCCTCGGCGGCGGCCACCCCGTCCTCGGCCTCATGCCCCACCTGCTGCGCGCCGCTGACGACGGCCTTGCTCACCGTCTGGATGAACATCGAGTTGATCTGCTCCTCGATGGCTGCGGCGCCCGCATCGGTCACCTTCGGGGCCACCGAGTTCTTCTTCTCGTTCACATAGTATTCGAGCTGCGGCTTCTCCGAACCGCCGTACGCCGCGCTCACCAGATCCTCGCTGAACGACTTCGGGATGACGATGGCGGCGTAGTACGCGCCCGACCGCACGCCCTCCATCGCCTCGTCCTGCGACACGAACTCCCACCCCAGCTGGGTGTTGTCGCGCAAGCCCTCCACCACCTCGGCGCCCACGTCGAGGTCGCCCACCACGTCGTCGCGCGTGCCCGCGTCCTCGTTGCTGACGGCGACGCGGATGCCGGACGTGTTCGCGTACGGATCCCAGTTCGCCTCGATGCTGTACCACGCGTACAGCGACGGGATGACGCACACGCCCAGCGTCACGATGATCGCCACGGGATTGCGCGCGAGCCGCTTCAGGTCGCGCAGCAGTATCTGAAAAACCGTCTTCATGCGGAGCTCTCGTCCTTGTCGGGCCGTGGAGACGGCCGATCCCCTTATCACCAGTACGTAAGGGAAAACGATAGCCCATCGAGGGTACGTGCGCAACGCGCGCGGACCGTGATTTTGCGATCGGTCGAGAGAATCAACCTCCGGTTGAACCATCGCGCGCTGGACGGGCGCGAGAAGCGCGTGCAAGGCGCGTTCGAAGCGCGTTGGAAACGGAGGTGCGCGACGTGGAAACGGCGCTGGAGGCGCGTTGGAACCGCGCAAGATTCGACGGCAAAGCGCGCTGGACGCACGCCATCGAAACGTAAGACCAGCTCGTTATCATAGAGGTACGGCACAACGGCGATGCCGCCATCGGCGAACAGGGAACGGCCATGGCCCGGCATCGCCCGCCGCGCCGCCTTCGACGGGCGGAAGACCCCCAACTCGGCTCCGCCCGTCGAAGAAGGACCCGGAGCGTAATCTCGAACGACGAAACGAAGTGCGGAAAATGGATGAAGCCGATAGTCGCAAAAGCGCGATCGCCCCAAGCTTCGAGGCAATGTCCCTGGGCGACTTGATCCACGATGTGCGCGGATGCAGCGTGATGCTGGATAGCGACCTCGCACTTCTCTATCAAGTCGAAACCAAGCGGATCAACGAAAGCGTTCGCAGGAACCAAGCGCGCTTTCCCGAAGAATTCTGCTTCCAGCTTACCCGAGAAGAGCATGATGCTTTGAGGTCGCAATTTGCGACCTCAAACAAAACCGAGGGTCGAGGGGGCAGGCGGTATCAACCGAGGGTTTTTACCGAACAAGGAATCGCCATGCTTTCCGCCGTTCTGCACAGCGCCGTAGCTATCGAAGTCAGCGTGAGGATCATGAAGGCTTTCGTCGAGATGCGAAGACTGCTCGCAAGCGACGCTCGTCTCTTCCACCGAATGAAGTCGATCGAACTACGGCAGATGATCGACCAGGAGCACAACGAGGAGCGCTTCGAGCGGGTGTTCGGATACCTCGAAGAGCGAATCGAACCCAGGCAAAGGGTGTTTTTCGAGGGGCAGCTATACGATGCATTCAGCTTGCTCGTGGAACTCGTGCAAAAGGCGAAGCATCGAATAGTGCTGATCGACGGATACGTAGACATCGAAACGCTCAACATCCTCGCGAAGAAAAACGAGTGCACGTCCGCTGTCGTTTACACGCGAAAAGGAGCCGGAATCTCTCAAACCGACATCAAGGTATTCAACGAGCAGTACCCCTCCCTACACGTTTGCCATACGAATGCATTTCACGATCGATTCTTGATACTGGATGATGGAATCGGTTATCACATCGGAGCATCGGTCAAGGATGCCGGCAAAAAGGCATTTGCCATCAATCGCATCGAGGACGATGCAACCCTGCACGCCATTCTTCAAAGAGCCGAAGCCTAGACGCGCGAGGGGGCCGCGCGAACGCGGCCCCCTCCCCAACTCTCTCGCCGTCCTCCGACGGTCGCGCCTGCGCTAGTTCCCCGCGGCGCGCGCCGCTTGGTAGGCTTCCACCAGCTTCTTCGTCACGTCGGCCGGCGCCTGCTCGTAGCCTTCCAGCTCGAGCGAGTACGACCCCGAGCCGCGCGTGATGGCGCGCAGGTCCTTCGTGTACGTAACCACCTCGGCGTACGGTACGCGCACCATGATGACGGTCTCGCCCGCGTCGTTCGAGTCGGTGCCCACGATGCGGCCGCGACGCGTGGAGATGTCGCCCATCACCGCGCCGGCGTACTCCTCGCCCACCGTCACGTCGAGGTTCGCCATCGGCTCGAGCAGGATGGGCTCGGCCTTCTCGCATGCGGCGCGGAAGCCGATGCGCGCGGCCGTCTTGAACGCCATCTCGTTGGAATCGACGGCATGGTACGAGCCGTCGTACACGGCGCACTTGATGTCCTCCATGGGATAGCCCGCCAGGAAGCCCTCGCGCATGGCGTCCTGCACGCCCTTGTCGATGGCCGGCAGGTAGCCGCGCGGGATCTTGCCGCCCACGATCTCGTCGACGAACTCGTAACCCGCGCCCGGATTCGGCTCGATGCGCAGCCAGCAGTCGCCGAACTGGCCCGCGCCGCCCGTCTGCTTCTTGTGGCGGCCCTGCGCCTCGGCTATCTTGCGGATGGTCTCGCGATACGGGATGCGCACGGGAATGAGCTTCGCCTCGACGCCGGTCTGCTCCTTGAGCTTCGCGATGAGCGTCTCGATCTGCGCCTCGCCCATGGCCGTGATCACGGTCTGGTGCGTCTCCTCGCTGCGGCTGATGACCAGCGTGGGATCGTTCTCGGCGGCGCGCGCCAGGAACGTGCCCAGCTTGTCCTCGTCCTTCTTGTTGACGGCCTCGATGGCCACCGGGTACTGCGGAACGGGCAGCGGCAGCGGGTCGATGGCCACGTCGCCCGACTTCGACATCGTGTCGCCGGCGCGCGTGTCGGTGAGCTTCGGCACCACGATGATGTCGCCGGCCTTCGCGCTCTTCACGTCGTTGGCCTCCTTGCCCATCATCACGTAGAGGTGGCCGAGGCGGTCCTTCTTGCCCGTGCGCGCGTTGATCAGCTCCATGCCCGGCTCCAGCACGCCCGAGATGACCTTGAGGAAGCTCAGGCGGCCGACGAACGGGTCGGACACCGTCTTGAAGACGAACGCCGCGGGCTCGCCCGTTTCGTCGACGACGGTCTCCTCGCCGTTGGCCAGGCGGAAGCGGCCGTGATGGCGCGGGTGCGGGAAGTAGGTAGCGATGTCTTCCATGACGCCTTGGATGCCCTGCTCGATGATCGTGGAGCCCACGAACACGGGGATGAACAGCTCCTGGGCGATGGCCTTGTCCAGCAGCTGTTCGAGCTCGTCCTGCGTGAGCTGCTCTTCGCCGTCGAGGTACTTCATCATGAGGTCGTCGTCGGCCTCGGCCACGAGGTCGCACAGCTTGTCGCGCGCGGCCTGGGCGGCGTCGGCGTACTCGGCCGGAATCTCCTCGATGCGCTCCTGCTCGCTGCCGGGATCGAAGTAGCGCGCCTTCATGCGGATGATGTCGATGACGCCCTTGAAGTCCTTGTCGACGCCGATGGGGATGGTCACGGAGCCCAGACGCGAGCCGAAGCGCGCGTGCAGCAGCGCCATGGCGGTGTCGAAATCGGCGTTCTCGCGGTCGATGTGGTTGATGAACACGGCACGCGACAGGCGCATGTCCTCGGCCTCGCGCCACAGCTTGGTGGTCATGACCTGCGGTCCCGCCACGGCGTCGACCACGAACAGCGCCATCTCGGCCGCCTGCATGGTGGCCAGCGTGTCGCCGATGAAGTCGGGATGGCCGGACGTGTCCAGCAGGTTGATCTTGTAGTCCTTGTACGGAACGGGGGCAATGGAGGTGCCGATGGTGAATTTGCGCCGGATCTCCTCATCGTCGTAGTCGAGGTAGGATTTCCCGTCGTGCGTCGTGCCCATGCGGGGCGTACGGCCGGAGACGTGCAGCATCGCTTCGGCGAGCGATGTCTTGCCGGCGCCGTCTTGGCCCACCAGCACAATGTTTCGCACGTGTTCGGTAGCAGGAGCTGCCATGTTGACCACCAACTTTCCTGTTGCGTGGTCCACGCCGTTGTCGTGTTGTCGTCAAGGCGCGAACCAACCGGGCCTTACCAGAAACGAACTTCAAACGCGTACCTGAAACCTTGACCCATAGTGTATCGCAAATGGCCGCTTTCGGCGTCCACAACGCCGGAATTCGACCTCGCTTCGACGCCGCTTCGACATCGCCTCCGACGCCGCCTCTGACGCCGTCCTCGCCCACCTTTGAAGAACCCGCGAACAACACGTTACCGAACGGTGACGAACCCGTAGCCGGAGCCTCGCCCCACGGCGCGCGCCGCCCGAGGCCCGTATAATCGGAGGCACCAAGCGGCTGGAGCCGCCACCCACCATAAGCGAGGAGACCATGAGCGACCAGAGCCCCATCATCGACGTCAACCCCGTCGCCAGCGCGAGCGACGCCGCGCGAAGCGGACGCCCGTCAGGCGGCGATACGTTCCGCGCGCCGTCGTACGGGAAGGACGCCGCGCAGGCCGCCGCCGTCAACGCCACCATCATCGACGGCGGCCCCTCTTCCGCGAAGAAGAAGCCCAGCCGCATCGGCGGCGCCGTGCAGACGGCCGTCGGCGGCGCCATCATGCTCGTGGGCGTGCCGATGCTCATCCTGCCCGGCCCCGGCTTGCTGGCCATCGGCGGCGGCGCCGTCGTGGCCGCAAACGGCATCAAGAAGGTGCTCGGCAAATAGCCGAGCCGAACGCGCACAACCGAAACGGGCCCCTCGTCGAGGGGCCCGTTTTTCACGGTTCGCCGCTAGAAGGAAAGCGTCTGCGCCGCGTCCGCCTCTTCGCGGTACTCGCCGAACGACGCGCGGTACTCGTACTCCGTCAACCCGCGCAACTCGTCGTCGCCGGCGGCGTAGTAGGAGTGGATCACCAGCAGCTCGCCGGTCTGGTAATCGTACTTCTCGTGCACGACCGAGGTGTGGTAGCCCCCGTACTTCTCCCCGGTCTCTTCGTCGTACCACTCTTCGTACAGCGGCGTCGGCTGCTGCGTGGGCCGCATGCCTCCCGTACCGCCGAACGGCGTCTGCCACCCGTACGGCTTGAGCGAGATGCTCACCGTGCCGTCGGCCACGTCCCAGCCCGTCAGCTCGTAGCCGCCGTATTCGCTCGTCTCCAGCTTGGCTCCGATCTGCGAGACGTCTACCGTCCGGTCGTCCTGCTCGTAGAGCGCCGCGCGCTCGTCCTCCGTCATCGATTCCCAATCGGCCGCGTACAGCATCGGCGTGAACGTGACGCTGGACGCGTCGGGCGACAAGCCCGCCAACTCCACCACGTATGCACCGGCCAGATCGACCCCCGTTCCGTCGCCCGCACCCACCGGGGTCAGCACGTTGCCCCGGTCGTCGGTGATCTTCAGCATGGACGGCGTGATGGAACCCTCGGCCACGTTGTAGACGGGGCGGCCGCTCTCCTCGACGGTTTCCTCCTCGTCGTTGCGCACCACCATCACGGTGCCCAGCTCGGAAGCCGTGAAACGCTGGATGCCCATGGTCTTGTCGCCGTCGGTGGTAGCGAACGTGAGATCCTGCGCGCCCAACTCGCGCGGTTGCGCCACCGTGCTCAGGTCGAGGCCCACGTCGAACGTGAAGGACTCGGCGCCCCCTTCGGAGGTTCCCCAGGTCGCCCATCCTTCCAGCGCGATGTCCACCTGGTCGGGCAGCGTCGTCTCCGGCACGATGCGCTGCATGACCTTCACCTTGCCGTCCTCCTGGTACGCGTCCAGCCGGAAGACGGAGTCGCCCCCAAGGGACTCGCCGTTGCTCTCGAGCTTGTAGGTGAAGCGCGGGGAGAGGTTCTCCAGGCGCGTCCACTCGCTCTCCTGCGAGCCCTCGTAGCTTGCCTGGTCGGCCATGTCGAAGCCGCCTTCTTTCTCCAGCGTGAAGAACAGGTTGACGATGTTGCGGTCGCACGACACGGAGTCGAGCGTCACCTGCACCCCCTCGACCTCGACGGTTTCCCCCACCTCGGCGTTCAAGCTGGACACGCCTTCCTCCAGGCTCCCGTAGATGGGCAGGTTCTTGCCGCCGGCGAAGAACGGCGCGTCGCCCGGCTGCATCTGCAGCAGCGTGGTCGCCGCGAACGCGGCCCCGCTCAGCAGCGCAACGGTCACGGCCGCCGCGGCCACCAGCGCGCCGCGACGCACGACGCGGCCGCCCGTCGATGCCTCGCCGTGCGCCGCGCGGACGCCCGTGCGGCGGCGCGGCGGCTCGCGGCGCTGCGAGGCCGTCGCGCCCGCCGATGTCGGACGATCCTGGGGGATGGACCCCAGCGACGCGTACACGCCGTCGAGCTTGGCCTGCGCCTCGCGCGGCAGCGGGCCCGCATCCAGCTCGTCGGCCACCGCCCGCCGCAGGTCGTCCTCGTTGTCGATGCTCTTCCAACTCATCGTGCCACCTCGGCTTCCTCGCTCGATCCGTCTGTGTAGGCAACCTTGAACCGATCGCGCGCCCGCGACAGGCGGGTGCGCACCGCACCCTCCGACACGTTCATGATCTGGGAAATCTGGCGCACGGGGAAATCGTTCACGTAGAACAGCACGAGCACGAGCCGGTCGTCGGCCGTGAGGCGTCCGAGGGCGTCGCGCACGTCGAGCGCTTCCTCCCGGTCGGGATCGCGCGCCGCGACGCCGCCCGCCAGCATCTGGCCGGCCGACGGCTCCCACGACACGTCCGAGCCTTCCACGTCGATGTCGAAGACCCCCATCGCGCACGGCGTCTCGCGCTTGCGCGTCCGTCGGAAGTCGTAGCACGTCCGCAGCAGGATGCGCATGAACCACGTGCCCACGGCGCTGCGGCCGCCGAAGCGCGGCATGGCGCGCCACGCTTTGACCGCCGTCTCCTGCAGCGCGTCGGACGCATCGTCCACGTTGCCGAGCACCGCCATCGCAGCGCGCCACAGCGGCTGCTTGCTGTGCTCGAACAACGTGGCGAACGCTTCGCCGTCGCCCTTTCGAGCTCGCT
This sequence comes from Eggerthella guodeyinii, assembly GCF_009834925.2. Lineage (NCBI taxonomy): Bacteria > Bacillati > Actinomycetota > Coriobacteriia > Eggerthellales > Eggerthellaceae > Eggerthella > Eggerthella guodeyinii. The sequence goes on along the minus strand of NZ_CP063310.1, from coordinate 1,113,384 downwards.
GTATCAGATCGTCCACGCGCACGCCCCCTTCAAGGTCGGTTGCTCATTAGACGCACCCGACGGCGAAAAGGTTACACCCGATTCTGCTTTCTTTCGCGTTCGGCACCTTGTCTCGCAGTGGATCAGCGCACGGCGGGCGTGGAGCACTATCCGAACCGACCCCGAGCGCGCTCGCCAACAGCGTCGATTCGTGCCGGCAATCCCGACCATCCGGAAGCCCCCACATCCAGGAGGACGCACCGCACGCAATTCGCGCTCCAGCGCACAAAAACTTGCGACGTGCGAGACTTTGAGGCCCTCAGAGGCCCCTAAGTGGACGAACACAGCCGCGTCTCGGGCGGACCCGCTCCCGCGATCTGGCATTTTCGGTCCGACGACTCAAGGTTGAAGGAGAGGTGCTCCAGGATGGTTTCGCACGTCGAGGGTTTTTGTGCAAAAAGCACTCGATCCGCTGCCAAACCGCCATTGACCGATAGCGCTGTCCTGAGCTGAGGAGCCCGCAGGCCTTCGCAGCCGAAAGGACCGCAATGGCAAGCAGAAAGCGTCGCCGCATCTTCCTCGCAAACGTCTAGCGCTTCTCGCCGGTCTCGCTGTCGATGCCGGCGGCCCCCAGCAGCTGGTCGAGGGTGTAGTCGTCGAAGCCCTCGTAGCGATAGAACGTCCGATAGAACCCGATCGTCTCGTCGCGCATGTTGACGTCGGCGGCGTACGCGGGGTAGAGCACCTTGAGCACCCACAGGCAGCCGAGGATGCGGGCGGCCGACGGCGGGCGGCCGAACCACGAGAACGGCGACTGCGGAATGCGGTAGATCTCCCCCGCCTTGACGCACGGCACGTTGTTCCAGTGCGCGTCCGTCTTGATGGCGCCGTAGATGTCGGAGCTCTCGGAGTCGCTCATGCTGAACTCGGCGACCAACACCGCGTCGGGGTTCCACGTGATGACCTGCTCGAGGTTGACGCTGGGCATGCCCATGCCCTGCCCTTCCGTGCCCGGCATGTCGGCCACGTTGCCCGTGTTGATGAGGTCGAGCGCATCGGTGACGTGCATCGACCCCACCGGGTCGGTGGTCAGGCCGTCGTTGCCCTGCGCCAGGAAGATGGATTTCCGCTCGGCCTCGGGGATGCTGTTCGCGATGCGCTCGATGACGGCGAGCTTCTCCTCGCAGAACGCCGCCAGCTCCTCGCCGCGCTCCGAGCATCCGACGAGCTCGCCCACGTAGCGGAACATCGCCGGCGCGCTGCGCACGTCGTAGTCCACCAGCACGACGGGCAGCCCCGTCTGGTCGCGGATGTCGTCGGCCATCGCGCCGCCCACCTCGTCGGCGGTCCAGTAGCACAGCAGCACGTCGGGGTCCTGCGCCGCGATCTCCTCGGCGTTCGGCACCGATCCCGCGCCCATCCACACGCCCAACGACGGCAGCGCGAAGTACTCGTCGGGGATGTACTTCTTGTTGTCGCCGGCCGGCCGGAAGTTCCATCCGGCAAGCTTCTCGGGCGCGAGGGCGAACAGATCCACCGTGCCGATGGGATTCGTGCAGAACACACGGTCGATCTGCTCCGGCACCATCACGCTGCGCCCGCCCATGTCCTCGACCGTGCGAAGGTTCCCCTGCGCGAACCCGTTCTCCGAGCACCCGGAGAGGATGCCGCCGAGCGCCGCGGAGGCGGCGGCGCACGCGGCGAGGCGCGCGAAGCCTCTTCTGGTCATGCTCCGTTCGATGCGCATATCACGCCGTCCTTTCGTTCTCGAGAAACGGCACGCAGGCCCAGCCCGCTTGCCCTTGCGGCCCCTCCACGACCCCCACGCCCACGTCGACGCCGTACAGCGCGGCGAGCGCATCGGCCGTGAGCACCTCGCGCGCCGGCCCGCTCTCCACGCCTTCGCCGCGGCGGATGCACACCACGCCGCCGTCCAGGAGGAACGCGTGGTTCGGATCGTGCGAGGTGATGACCACCGCCAAGCCCCTCGCCACCAGCTCGCGCACGCGGCGCAGCACAACCACCTGGTTGCCCAGGTCGAGGTTCGCGCAGGGCTCGTCCATGACCAGCAGGCGCGGCTGCTGCGCGAGCGCGCGGGCCACGAGCACCATCTGCCGCTCGCCGCCGGACAGCGTCGTGCAATCCCGATCCGCCAACGCGCCCAGCCCCAGCTCGTCGATGACCGCGCACGCGATGCGCTCGTCCTCGCGCGTGGGCGCCGCGAAGCCGCCGAGCGCGGGCGTGCGCCCCATCAGCACCATCTCGCGCACGGTGAAGCCGAATGCGGCATCGTGGCTCTGGGGCACGTAGGCAACCGACTGCGCGTAGCGCCTGCGCGTCCAGTCGCGCACGTCCTCGCCCTCCACGAGCACCGTGCCGGACAGGCTCGGCAGGAAACCGAGCATCGTCTTGAACAGCGTGGTCTTCCCCACGCCGTTCGGGCCCAGCAGCACGACGGCGCTGCCCGGCTCCAGCGCAAACGACACGTCGTCGAGCACGGCGCGCCCGAGATACCCGCACGCGAGGTTGCGCACCTCGAGCGCGTTCACGACGACCTCCTCTGACGGCAGATGAGGTACACGAACAGCGGCGCGCCCAGGATGGCCGTGAGGATGGACAGCGGTATCTCGGTGGTGTAGACGCTGCGGCACACGTCGTCGACAAGCATGAGGAACGCGCCGCCCAGCAGCATGGACGCCGGCACGAGCGCGCGATGGTCCGATCCTACGAGGAAGCGCGCCAGATGCGGCACGATGAGGCCCACCCAGCCCACCATGCCGGCCACCGCCACCGACGCGGAGGTGAGCAGCGTCGCGAAGCCGATGACGGCGAGCCGCGTGCGCTTCACGTCCACGCCCAGCGAGCGCGCCTCGTCGTCGCCGAGCGCCATCACGTTGATGCGCCACCGCAGCACCATGAGCCCCACGGTGCCCACGGCGAACGCCGCCGCGAGGCCCAGCAGGTCGCCCTCGCGCACGCTCGACAAGCCGCCCATGAGCCAGAACGTGATCTCGGGCAGCTGGGAGTTCGGGTCGGCGAGGAACTTGACCGCCGAGGTGAACGCCTGGAAGAGGTTGCCCACCACGAGGCCCGAGAGCACGAGCACCAGCACGCCGCCCATGCGGCGCCCGATGACGCTCGACAGCGCGTAGCTGACGAACACGGCCGTAATGCCCATGGCGAACGCGGCGATCTCGATCCCGAGGCTGCCGAACGACAGCAGGATGCCCGCAGCCGCGCCGAAGCACGCGCCCGCCGACGCGCCCAGCAGGTCGGGCGACACCATGGGGTTCTTGAAGATGCCCTGGAACGCGCAGCCCGCGCCCGAGAGCGCCGCGCCCACGATGAGCGCCGCGAGCACGCGGGGCAGCCGAATGGTGAAGAACACGTTGGCGTCGGCAGTCTGCAGGGCGTCCCCGCCCGCGAACGGCGCGGCGAGCAGGGCCAGCAGCTGGCCGAAGTCCATGTCGTAGCGCCCGAGCGTCAACGAGAACGCGAGCACGGCGACCACAGCCGCGGTGAGCGCCGTCAGCACGACGGCCTTGCGCCGCCGCGCCGCCCCGGCGCCGGTCGAGGCCGAAAGGACCTCGGATGCCGCAGGGGCCGAAGCCGCACGCTCGTCCTCGGCGGCGATCGATCCGTCCATCAGCCCTCGCCTCCCATGCTCTGCGACGCGTCGTACGCGCCGCCTTCCACGCCCACGCCCTCCACGACGATCGGCTCGACGACCTGGCCTTCCTCCACCGTCGTCGCCGTGATCGTCAGCTCGTCGCCCACGGCGCGCGCGGCGAGGCCGAGGCCCGCCGCCTCGTTCACCACCTTCGCCAGGTCGGCGGCGCACGCGGCGGCGTCGGCGTCGGCGAACGTGTGGTTGTGCTTGAGCAGGATCGTATCGCCGCCGTCGGGAGAGAACCACGTGATGGCGCGCACGAGGGCGGGCGACGTCACCCGCACCGTCGCCTGCGCGGGCGCGTTGTCGGCCGTCGAGCCCGCGCGCGCGTCGAGCGTCTCCAGCGCGAGCCCGCTCGGCAGCGTGCCCGTCACGGGCGCGTCGAGCACCGCGCACGACCCGGAGGCCCCGACGATGGACGGCAGCGCGCCGTCGTCGCGCGCGGAGGCGATGGAGAACCCGGACTGGTAGAGCGCGAAGAACGACCCCGACGCCCCGCCCGCCGTGGCCCCCGACGACGGATGCAGCGAGAACGTCACGGCGTCGGCGCTCGCGCGCACGTCGAGGGCCACGGCGCCCCCGTCCAGCTCCGCGCCGTTCAGCAGCACCTTGAAGTCGCCCGCCACGTCGCCCGATGCGGAGATGGGCCGATCGAACACCAGCTTGACCTCCGCGCTCTGCGACGCTTCGGTGCCGTCGCTCCTGCTGAGCAGCTGCACGTCGACGACGCGCGGCGAATCGTCGTCGACCGTCGCCTGGGCGCATCCCGCGCACGCGAGCGCGCACGCCGCCAGCGCGCAGGCCGCCAGCGCCCGCGCCGCGCGCCGCGCGCCTCGTTTCCGAGCGCCCCAGCGCCCGCTCCCCCGCTTGATCATCGCACGTCCTCTCTTGCGGCGTCGTCCGCGCCGCCCCTCCTCATCGCGCGCACGAGCGCGCGAACCCCGAACAGTGCCGCCGCCGCAAGCCCGACGGCGAGCACGGCCGTCCCCGCGAGCAGCGCATCCGCCAGCTGCGGGCCGTCCACCGTCACGGTCACGTCCGCTACCGCATCGTCGTGGTACGCGAGCGACGCCGTGCAGGTGAGCGTCGCCGTGCCCGCGCCCGTCGGCACGAGCCAGGTGCGCCCCAGCGCCTCCACGACGCGCACCACGCCCTCGTCGGAAGACGAGAACGCCAGCTCGGGCGTGCGCGTCTCGAGGCCGTTGCACGAGCAGCCGCCCCACGCGTCGGCCGAGCCGCACAAACACGGCTCGATGCCGCACATCCAGTCCATGCCGCAATCGACGCCCGCCTCGATGGAGGCGGGGTCGCACGCGGCGGACAGCGCCGTCGGGCAGAAGCGGGGCACCGCGAGCGCGCCGGAGCCGCCCCCGTCCGCAACCTCTGCCGCCGACTCGACGCCGAACGCGGCCGCCGCCACGCGCTCGATGGCCACCGGCTCCACCGCGCGGTCCTCGAGCGACGCGATGCCCCAGGCCGGGCCCGCGCCGGCGCATGCGCCCGCGAGAGCCGCCAGCGCCAGCGCGACGGCAAGCGCCAGCGCGGCCGCCGTCCCGCGCGCCGGGCGCGCCGCCCGATCGCTACGCGAACACACCGCGGATGTCTTCCGTCACGTTGCCGCCCTCGGAGAGGAATATCTCCTCGAGCGACGACCCCGGGTACTGCTCGTGCACGGCGGCCACGCTGTCGTCGAACGTGAGGCGGCAGCCCTTGATCATGCCCAGATGGTCGGCCGCGTCCTCCAGCTCGCGCAGGTTGTGCGAGCTCAGGATGACCGACGCGCCCTTCTCGTGGGCGTACTGGCCCAGCAGGCGCTTCAACAGGTTGCGCTTGCCCAGGTCCAGCCCATCGAAGCTCTCGTCCAGCAGCATGGTCTTCACCCCGGTGGCGAACCCCAGCAGGATGCCCAGCTGGCGCTGCATGCCCTTCGAGAAGCCGGCCACCTTCGCCGTGGGGTCGAGGTTGAACAGCGCCAGCATCCGCTCGTACACGTCGTCGGACCAGTGCGGGTAGTACCCGCGGTAGAACGACCGCATGGTCTCCGGGGTGGCCTGCGGCAGGAAGTACGGCTCGTCGGCCACGATGAACAGCGAATCGTGGCTCACCCGGTCGTCGTGCATGGGCACGCCGTCGATGCGCACCGCGCCCGCGTCGGGCTTGTACACGCCCGCGATGATCTTCAGCAGCGTCGTCTTGCCCGCGCCGTTGTAGCCCACGAGGCCGTACACCATGCCGTCCTCGACGGTGAGCGTGACGTCCTCGAGCGCCGTGAAGGCGCCGAAGCGCTTCGACACGCCTGATACTTCGATCATGGGAACGCCTCCTTTACAGATACGACGGCGCGAGCTCGGCCGGAAGGTAGAAGTACACGTACGCCTCGATGCCGCGCAGCTTCGCCTGCACGAGGTAGCCGCCCGTCATGTAACAGCCCATGCGCAGGTTCGGGACGACCTCGGCGATCTGGTCCTGCTCGTCGATCACCTTGAGCGCGCCGAAATCCTGGGTGATCCAGTACTGGCCCGCCGTCTGGGAGCGGTACGCCATGAAGTAGCGGCTCACGGGCTGCGTCACCTTGTTGATGGACGCGTACGGGTCGTCGAGCTGGAACGTCAGCTGCTCGATCACGCGCGCGTCGAGCGTGCCGCCCAGCGCTTCGATCAGCCCCTTGCCCTCGAGCCACGCCATGGTGTTCGTCCAGTCGTCGGTGACGTAGGTCACCGCGTTGCTGAACGAGTAGCCGAACGACGACACGTCCAGCTCGGGCGACAGCGTGAACATGAGCGCCGCGCGCGCCGGCTTCGACGGCAGGTAGCGCTCGTTCGCGTTCATGTTCGACAGGTCGGCGGCCAGCGCCTCCAGCAGGCTCGCGCGCTCCTCGTCGGTGCATTCCACGGCCGCGATGCGGTTGAGCGCCCCGTCGGCCACGTACACCGAACCGGTGCGGTAGGCGTTGTACGAGGGGGATTCCGTCAGCGCGGCCCGCTCGTCGTCGGACAGCCCCGACGTGTCGCCCGTGATCACGGCGTTCTCCAGCTCGTGGGTATGCGCGTCGTTGTCGAGCGCCAGCATGGCGGACAGCTCGCCGACGGTCGCCTGGCTGTAGTAGCGCACCACCTCGGCACCGTCCTTCATGCGGTAGCGCAGCACCACGTCGTAGGGCACCACCGTGCTCTGGAAGTCGGTGTAGTCCGTCTCCTGCGCGTCGCGCGCCGAGGCGATGAGCTGGCCGTGCAGCGAGCGCACGATGTCGATGGACGACGGTTGCGCGTAGGTGCGCATCGACGTGTAGTAATAGGATGCGCCGCCGGCCACGCCCGAGAAGCCCTGCGTCAGGTAGCTCGGCGAGCCGTTGTACGACACTTCCACGCTCTCGACCTGATCGACCTCGGGAAGGTAGCCGGCGTAGCCGAACGCGCCCGTGGACACCACGCCCACGACGGCCGCCATCACCGCCAGCTCGCCGCCCACGCACAGAAGCGTCGTGCCCCGCGGCGTGCGGCCGCGCAACGGCCCGAACAGCAGCACGAGCGAGACGAGCACGAACAGCGCCGCACCCACCACGAGCGCCACCGCCACGTCCACCGACCCCAGCAGCGCGACGGACGCGGAAAACGCCGCCAACCCGAACACGGCGACCGAGAACAGCGAGAACGCGGGCGACTTGCCCGCCATCTCCGCCTGCTCGCCGCGGCGGCGGCACAGGGCTGCGAGCCCCAGCGCCGACAGCGCCAGATAGGCGGCGAACCACCCCAGCACGAGCCTCCACGAGCCCAGCTCGGGGAAGTACACGGGATGGAGCGCCATGAAGAACTGGTGCTGCGCGCCGGCGTCGGCGAAGAACAGCAACGGGTTCAACCAGGAAAACTCGTCCAGATACGACGGCGCCACCTCGACGGCCTGGCCGTACAGCAGCGCGCCCGCGGCGTTGCCCACGAGGAGGTAGTCGGCCAGCATGCCGACGCCCCACAGCACCACGGTCACGCCGGCCAGCAGCGCGACGGCGAACGAGCACGTCTCGAACAGCGTGCCCGCGCAGATGACCGCGATCCCCGCCAGCGAGAACGAGACGAGCGCCACGGTCACGTAGCCGCACGCGACGTAGAAGAACTCGTGCACCTCGCCCTGGTACAGGCCGAGCGCCAGATGGTTGAGCAGCAGCGACAGCGCGAACGGCACGCCGATGCCCACCACGATGCACAGCGCGCCCGCCGCGTAGCGCGAGAAGAACAGCTTCACGCGCGACAGGCCCACCGAGAAGAACGCCGTGGTGGCGCGCTTCACCAGCAGGAAACGGAACAGGACGATGGCCAGCACCGCGCCGAACAGCACGCACGCCGCGTTGACCACCGGCGCGAGGTCCTGGGCGAAGAACTGGTACTTCAGCTGCTCGTGCGTGAAGTTCACGTTGAACACCGAGATGTCGTTCACCACCGAGGTGGACACCGGCACGAGCACGACGAACAGCGCAAGCCCCGCCAGCAGCACCGGCAACGCCTGGCGCAGCGAGAACAGCAGATCGTGCGCGAACGGGCGGCGATGCCCCGCGCGGCCGCGGCGGCCGCGGCGCGAGCGCGCGTACTTCTCGGACGTGAGCTTGGCGCGCCAGGTCAGCGGGAACTCCGCTTTCAGCTCCTCGCCGCGCGCCTTCCACCGACGACGCTGGGCGAGCTTGCGACGCGCGAGGCGCACGAGAAAGCGCGCCAGGAAGAACAGCCCCGCGAACACCCCGGCGACCAGCAGCAGCGCCGCGACGATGAGCAGCGCGTCGAGGGGCCCGAACGGCGCCACCTCCACGTCGAACGCGTAGCTGGCGCTGCGGTAGTGGACGAGGTCGGCCGTGATGGTGACCGTCGCGGTGCCCGGCGACACCGGCACGATCCACGTCTGGCCGAGCGCCTGCACCACCGTGGCCACGTTCGCGTCGCTCGTCGAGACGGACACGGAAGGCACCGTCTCCTCGAACCCGCCGCAGGCGCAATGGCCCCACGCGTCGGGCTTGCCGCACGTGCAGGGGTCGTAGCCGCACACTTCGTCCATGTGGCACTGGATGCCGGTGCTGATGGACTGCGGCGTCGTGTTCACGGACAGCAGGTTCGGGAAGATGGCGCCCACCGCCTCCGTCGGCAGCGTGGCGTCGTCGGTCGCGGCGCGGCTCTCGCCCGTCAGCCGGTACAGGTGCGGCATGAGGCCGAGCTGCTCGGCGTTCTCGTCGACGGTTGCGACGGGCTCGCCGGACGCCGCTGCGTCCGGCGAGCCGCCCATGTCGGCCGCGAGCGCGCCTGCGGGGAACGCGACGGCGAGCGCCGCCGCCAGCAGCAGCGCGACGGCGGCGTGCGCGAGGCGCGCGGGCGGCATCGCGCTATTCGGCCTTGCCGGCATCGCCTTCACCAGCCTCGCCCTCCGACTCGCCAGCTGCAGGCTCCTCGGCGGGGAGCTCCTCAGCGGCAGGTTCCTCGCCGGAAACCTCCTCGACGGCTGCGCCGTCGTCGGCAGTCTCCTCGTTCGCGGACTCACCGCCGACGACTTCCCCGTCCTCGCCTTCACCCGCGCGCTTCCTCCTGCGCACGACGAGCACGACCGCGCCCGCGATCGCGGCCAAGGCCACGATGCCCGCGGCCGCCGGCACGATCCACGAGCCTGCGCCCGCATCGGAGCCGATGGTGTCGGACGCGCCCGCCGTTTGGGACGTCGCCTGCTTCTTCGCGCCGGGCGTGTTCGTCTCCTGCAGCTGGTAGCCGGACAGGTCGTCGGTCGACAGCGCCCACGTGGAGCAGTGCGTCAGCGTGAACGACGCGTAGCCCGCCTCCACCGTGGTTTCGGCCTCGGCCTCGCCGAACGCCACCTTGTCGGGATCGAAGCAGTACAGCTTGAGCACAGTGCCGTCGTCAAAGGACGCGTCCACGTTCACGTACACCGAGGCCTCGCCCGGCAGGTCGCCGGAATGCGCGAAGTCCAGCACGATGCCGTCCTTCGCCTGCTTCATGATGTTGGCGACGTTGCCCGTCCCCAGCTTCGACACGGCGATGGTGGGATCGAACGCCCGATCGGCCGCATCCTCCTTCAGCTTGTCGCCGGTGAACGTCCACGAGTAGTCCGGACGCTCCGACGATGTTCCCGACCAGAAGATCACCTGGTCCTCGGTGCCGACGATCTTCGCAAGCGTCGCCGGCGCGTCGAGGTGGCTGTTGCATTCCGACAGGATGACCTTGCCGCCGTCGGTCTCCATCTCCTTCTCGTTGACGTCGTCGTCGCGCGACTCGACCGCCTCGGCCGCCTCGGGCACGCCCGAGCTGCTGGGCGCGGCCGACGGGAGCGCAGCGGGCGCTTCGCCGCCGGACGAGGACCCGCCGCCCGAGGACGTCCCGCCGGACGAAGACCCGCCGGACGACGGGGGCTCGACGGGCGCGGGAGGCGCGCTGACGTCCACCTGGACGTACGCGGCGCCGTCGGTGTACTGGCGCAGCGAAGCGCCCACGGTGATGGTGGCCGATCCCGCCCCGTTCGCGGTGATGACCAGCGTGGAGCCGCTCATGTACGCCGAAGCCACGCCGGCGTTGCTGGAAGAGGCGTACGACTGCGGGTAGTACGTCGTGTACCCCCTGCCGTTGCACGTGCATTGGCCGTTCGCGTCGAAGCACGAGTACCCGGCCGCAATGGACTCTTCGGTGTCGCACGACTGCGGGCACTTCGCCATGCCGCACCCCAGCGTCTGGTCGGACGAGGACGGGTTGATGGACACGCTCACGTTCGTCGACGCGCCCGCCTGCAAGCTCACGTACGTGGTGCCCAACGACACGCCCACCGTGCCGAAGTTGAAGTACGCCGACGCCTGCGAAAGCGGCACGAAGCTGGCCACGAGCGCCAGCGCCAGCGCGAGGGCGAGCAGGGCGGCCGGCGCGCTCCAGGCCCGCACCGACGTCTGTTGGAATCCCTTCGTCATGTTACCGATCCTTTCCGTCTTGCGACGACGCATCGCTCGGAGCCGCCGCGTTCGCGCGCTTGCGCCGCAGCACGACGACGGCGACGATGGCGGCGATCACCACGGCAGCGACCGCAACGCCCGCCGCCACGAACGCGAACGGCGGCACCGCATGCGCGGCGGGATTCTCGCAGCACGACGGCATATCGCCCTGCGAGGCTGCCGCCGGCGCGGGATCGCAGCAGCTGCCGCCCTGCATGGTGCTCGAGCCGCCCGTCACGATGGTCTTCGCCTCGGTGGTCAGATCGCGCGACGACACCACGTACGTCTTGCCCTCCTGCGCGGTGAACACGGCGTACCCGCCCGACACCGACGCCTGGGCATCCTCCTTCACGAACGCCTTGGCCGCTTCGTCGTACGAGAACAGCGCCACGGCCTCGCCGTCGGCGAGCGCGCCTTCGGCCAGGGCGTACACCGTCGCCGGGGCGAACAGGGCGCCCTTCTGCGCGAAGTCCACCACGACGAAGTTCGACACGCCGTCGAGCGGCTGGTTGAGCGCGCCGCGCGCCTCCGTGGCCACGTCCAAACTCACGTCGCACGCAACGACGTCGCCCGCCCCGTACGTGGTGCCGTTGAACGTGAGCGAGTACGCGGGGTGGTAGTACGTGTCGCCCTGCCAGAAGATCACGTCCCCGTCGACGCCCGCCATCTCCGCAAGACGGCCCTCCACGTCGCAGGATTCGCCGATACGCACGTTGTGCACCGGGCGCCCCATGACGGTCTTCTCCACCACGTCGGCCTTGTCCTCCTGCTGGACGCCCGCCGTCTCCGGCACGTCGACGAGCGCCGCCGAGCTCGCGCCCGCGCCCTCGGCCGTGCCGGACACCGTCACCTTGAGCGTCGCCTCGGCATCCATGAACTGGCGCAGCGACGCGCGCACCGTGATGGTCGCCTCGCCCTCGGCCTTGCCGTACACGCTCAGCGCCCCGCCGTTGTAGACGGCGGTCGCCACGCTCGCGTTGCTCGAGGTGGCGACCGCGCTCGCATGGTACGTGGTGTACTCGGAGCCCGAGCACTGGCACTGGCCGTTCTCGTCGGCGCACGACTCCGAACAGCCCTGCGGGCACTTCGGCATGCCGCAGCCCTCGGTCTGATCGTCCGAGGAGGGCGTGATGGCAACCGTCACGCTCGACGTCGCGCCCGCCTGCACCTCCACCGCCGTGGTTCCCAAAGCAACCGACACGCTCCCACGGTTGTAGTACGCGTACGCCTGAGCAGGCAGCATGCTGAGCGCCAACGCAAGCGCGATCAGCAGGCCGAGCACGGCGCAGCCCGTCGTGGAGCCCGTTGTTATGACAGCTGGTTTCGAAACCACATGATCCCCCTTGTTGTATCGTCGGATGCCCCGTCTTCGCATCCGACCGTCGAACCCTGATGAGGCGGGGCGCGAAAACCGCCCCGCCTCTCTTCATTCCCTGCCGTTCGCCGCCGTCTATCGGCTAGCGACGATGGGTCTTCTTGCGACTCATGAGCAGGCATATGCCGGCAAGCGCCAGGCCCGCGCCCGCAAAGCAGGCGATCGGGATGATCGGCGTGCCGTCGCCCGTCTTCGTCAGCGTCTTCGGCGTCGCCGCCGTCGCTGCGGACGTCTGCGTCGCGGTATCGTTCACCATGACGACGAACTCCGAGAAGTTCTTGACGCCCGTGATGGTCAGCATGCCGTCGACCACCTTCAGGTCGCTGGACGTGCGCTGCTCGGTCACCGTGCCGTCGGCGTTCTTATGCAGATGCACGACGGCACCCGGCTTGCCGTTGTACTGCGTCCCAACCGGGAACGAGATGGTCAGGCCATCGGCTCCCAGGTCAGTGACCACGGCGCCGTTCGCATCCTGCAGCTCCACGTCGAACACCTTGAACAACAGGTTGTTCGCCGGCGCGTACTGCTTCTTCAGCTCCTGGAAGCGCTCGCTCGTCGCCGGGTACTCGCTCACGGCCAGGTTGGCGTCGTGGGCGGAACCATCGGCAGCCAGCACCGTCCCGCTCGCGGCAACGCCCGTGCCCGCATCGGTCTTGGTGCCCGTGGCGGGCTGCTCAGGCTGAGGATTCGGATTCTCGCCCGAGCCGTTCTCGATCCACTTGGCATACAGCGTCATGTCCGAGTCGACCTGCGATCCGAAATCGAACGCCTGCGTCAGAGCCTCGTCGGTGTACCAGCCGGCGAACGTGTAACCGTCGCGCGTGGGATCGGCGGGCTTCGTCACCGTGTCCGGGGTGGTGTCTTCCGCTTCGGGCGTATGGGAGCCCTTGATGATATCGAAGCCGATGACCCAGTAGCACGAGCTCATGGTGGTGTTCTCCTGCTCGGGCGTCGAGGTCATGAGCGGTCCGTTCACCGTCTGGGAGGTCAAGGCGCTTCCGTTGCCGGCATCGAACGACACCGTGTGCTTGTCCTGCGTCATGGTGATGCCGTAGATGAAGCGGAAGTTGTTCTCCTTGCCCACGAGCTTGCTCACCGTGGTGTTGTCCTCCGTGGGAAGCGTCGCGTTCACGATGCTGTCGGAATCGAGCATCGTCTCGACGTAGCCGGTGGAGATCATGGGCGTCATGGGCGTGTTCTCCGCCGCGGCGGCCGCCTGGCGGAACGCCGTGTTCTCAGGCGCCTCTGCGGCATTCTGGGCCGCCTCGATGAACTTGGCCTGAACGTCCTTGTCCTCGTAAAGCGAGCTCAGGAAATAGCGCTGGTTGCCCAGCAGCTCTTCATAGGTCCACTCGCCGCCGCGCCAATAGTACTTGTCGGTGCCGTCACCGTCGGTGCAGCGCATCTTGAGCGTATCGCCCGGCTCGAAGGTGATGCCGGACTTCTCCAGCAGCGTCGTGATGGGCACGCCCCAGCCCGAGAACGTGCGCACGCCGGTGTGACCGCACGACGAGCTGCCGTTCTGGAAGGTCAGCATATCGTTGACCTCTTCTTCGGTGAAGTTCACCGTCTTGGCTACCGAAGACTCCTCAGAGCCGTTCTTCATGCGAACCTCGAGCGTGCCGCTGTTGTAATTCGTGTAGAAGCGGATATCCTTCGTCACCGTCGGAAAGCCCTCGGCCTCGATGGTCACGCGGTACTGGCGCTCCTGGACATAAGGATCGTCCTTCGTCACATCGTCCTTCGTGGTCTCGAACACTGGGGCTTCCTCGGTGCGCGTCACCTTGATGGCATTGCCGGACAGCGTCCACTGCTCATCGGTGAGCGTCTGCTCGTCCGTCGGCTTGCCGTCCTTGAGCCAAGCGACCTTCATGGTCTTGGCCGCCTTGGCCCATCCCTCTCCCACGTTCTTGAGGGCGAGGGAGGACGTCGAAGGATCGGACGATGCGCGACCGCGCAGCTCGGTCGTGGTGATGGTGGCAGGACCGGAGGGCACGGACGTCTTGTCGTCGAGCGGCGTGTCCATGTCCAGGCCGTTTGCCTGCAGGAAGTTGTCGTCGTAGATGGACGCGTCGATGACCTCGCCGGCCTTGGGGCTGTCGGCCGTCACCGTGAACGTGGCGTTGCCGTTGTCCTTGATGGAATAGCCGTACTGGGCCAACGTGCGGGCCCCTTCCTCATCGTAGGCGTTCGACACGATGGAGGCGACGGCGTCTTTCTCGCTCATCGTCAGGTACGCATGCTGATGCGCGACGGTCGTCTGAGAGTACCCGGCGTTCGTCTCCGCCCCGTTCGAGGGAATGATCGACGTGCCGTCCGACATCCAGATCACGTGGTTCATGGAGCGCACGTTCGCCTTGCTCGTGAGCATGAACGTAGTGCTCGCCGGAACCGTGTCGGTGCCGGCCGTCTGGCTGACGGCCGTGAAGTTCAGGCCGCTCGGCACGACGGTGTCGATGCCGTCGAACTTGACGGGCGCCTGCACGTAGCCGGAACCGCGCACGTACGTCTCCGCCGTGCAGCCGGCGATAAGGCCGTCGGACGAGGTGGTCTTCACGTGCGCGACGCCGTCCATGAGCGCGAACCCGAGCTCGCCGGTCACCACGATGGAATCGCCGTCGTCGCTCACGGCAGCCGTGACCGACGTGTACTTGGAGTTCGGGGAACCGTCGCTGTTCACGATGGTGAAGCTCTGGGCCAACGCGTCCGCATCCGTCACCGTCACGCTGCCGTAACCGGGGTTGATGACGAACTCGACGAACTGCCGGGCATCGTTGTCCGTGGTCCCCGTGTGGCGTGCGCTCACGCTGTAGCCGTCGACCTCGCACACGACGTCAGCGCTTGCAGCCATGATCGCGGGCTCGTCGCCGACGCCAGCTTCGCCTGCGGGCTCCTCCGATGCGGAAGCAGCCGTTTCGGCGGGCTCGTCAGGATCGGCAGCCTCCACGGTGGAGTCGGTATCGTTCGAGCCGGTTCCCTCTTCTTCGGCGACAACGTCTCCGCCGAGCACGTCCGATTCGGTCTGCTCGCCTTCAACGGTCGCCTGCGGGCCTTCCGCATCGGAAGCCGCCGCAACCGCCTCCTCGGCGTATGCGCGCGTGTTCGTAAGCGTGGTGGGGATCATCAGGCCGCAACACAGCACCAACGCCACCGCAACGCGCAACCCCATTGCAGCGAAACCGTTCTGCAAAATCTGGGCACCTCCCTTCGGTGTGCCTCGATCTGCTTTACCGTGATTCATCCCATGCTCCTTTCTTCCGACATATCGACAGAGGAGCGCATGTCGCAATTACGCCCTCGATAAGAATAATAGTCAGGAAAGCATAATGCGTGCCCTGTACTTTAGGGACAGGTTTTGAATTATTCGGGCAAAAGGATAATAATGTCGACCACGCAAAGCACGTACGTCGGGGAAGGGGGCTATACTGTGCCCGTGCGTACGACGATACTGACATTCGTGGGATTTTCCAGTCTGCTCGCTTGGCTTCAAACCAGCGAGCAGCTTTGCCTCGCCCGCGATGCGGCGGTGCACAACGGCAGCTTCGCCGCCGGCGTCACCTTCGCCGTCGCGCTGCTGCTCTACGGTCTGCTCAACCGTCTGATCGCATTCGAGCCAAGCAGGCGCTTCATCGCCGTGACGTCCGCCGTCGCAGCCGCGTGCGGCATCGGGTACGCCGTCGCCGACGGAGACGGTATTCGCCTGCTGCTCTTCTGCCTGCAAACGGCAAGCTGCGCGGTGCTCGCCGTGTCATGGGGAGAGCGTCTCACGCGCCTCACCTACCGGACGCTCATTCCCCTCGCGTGCGCTGCCGGCGCCTGCGCGAGCAGCGTGCTGGCCGCTTGCCTGCTCGCCCCCGCTCCGGCGGCCCTGCTCGTCCAGGCCGCGCTGCCCATGTGCGCAGGCCTCTGCCTGCTTGCCAAGTCGAACGGGGATGCCCCCGACGTGCCCACGGCAAGCAGCGGCCCCCTCACGCTCGATCCCATCGAGCTGACGGCGCTGCGCACCACGCCCTGGATGCTCATCGCGGTCATAAGCTTGTGCACGCTCGCGGCGGGCCTGTTCGCAGGGATGGCCACCAATCCCTACCTCGCCAATTCGCACGTGGTGGTGTCCGACATGCTCATCGCCACGCTGGGCGGGCTTGCGGTCATGGGCATTGGAGGATGGGCGTTCTTCCGGTGGTACGTGACCCGTCGAACGACGGAGCGTCCCGAAAGCTTCGACGAGCCGCACGTGGCGATACCGTTCATGCACGTGAGCTCGAGCGTGGCGTTCATCCTGCTGATCGCCGGGCTGCTGCTGTTCTCGACGAAGCTTCCAGGCACCATGACCGCAGCCCTCGGACTCGTGCTCGGCGCGAAGAACTGCCTCGTCGTGCTATGCTGGACCCTTTTCCCGCGGGCGATCGCGGATGCCAAGCTGCCGTTCGTTCCCTGCTTCGCCCTGCTCGTGTTGGGCAGCGGCACGCTGTACGCGTCCTTCCTGGGGGCATGGGTCAACAAGAGCATGTCCATCGGCTTCGATGCGCTCACCAGCACGGCCACGGTGCTCATCGCCTTCATCGCCGTGCTCACCATCCTCTACATGGCCGCGCGCGTGCGTCATATGAGCGCGCGGCAGCGCATGCAGGAAGAGCCCGCGGCGCCCGCTCCGCTCAGTCTCGAAGAGATCCGCAATGCCCTGAGAGCCCACCAGCAGCACCTGATGGAGCCCTACGGTCTGACCGAGCGCGAGCAGCAGATCGTGACGATGATCATCGACGGCCAGACGATGGGAGGCATTGCGGAGGAGCTGTTCATCACCGAGCGCACGGTGAAGTTCCACAGCAAGAACGCCTACGACAAGCTCGGCGTGCACAGCAAGAAGGAACTCATGCAGATGTTCTCCGATTTGCCGGGCGCGTTCGAGGGCGCTCATAGGAGCACCCCCCCCCCGCATGAAAATCGGAGCGCCTAGGAACCTCCCGGCGCTCCTTTTCGGCTACCCCTCCACCGCGAATTCCTCGGCGGTGATGGCGGCTTTGGCGGCGGCGAGGGTTTCGGGGGTGCCGTCGTAGGCGAGCCTCACCGTGTCGGCCTCGTGGTCGGCGACCACCGACTCCACGCCCGCCAGCGCGCCCACGGCCTTCTCCACGCGCGCCGTGCACTTCGGGCAGTGCATCCCCGTAACCCTCAACGTCTCTTCAACCATGGCGATTCCTTTCCATCGTATAGCGTACAAATGTTTCACGTGAAACATCCCGTGCCAGAAGGCGGGCACCGTCTTCCCTACCGGCGGCTCATGCGCACGCTCATGTCGAGGGGCTTGGCGGCGAAGGGGGCCGTCGTGGCGAGGCCGTCCACGCCGGTGGCCGCGTACGCGCCCGCGTTCTGCGGGTTCACGCCGCCGGCCGCGATGAGCGTGACGCGCGGGTCGATGGCGCGCAGCTCCTGCACGAGCGGCGCCAGCTCGGCTACCGGCACCTTGTCCACCTGGATGCCGTCCACCCCGGCGCGCGCCAGCACGCGAGCGCGCTCGGCGTCGGCCTCCACGAACAGCTTCTTCTCGATGCAGCGGCCCTTGATGGCCGGCAGCTGCTCCACGAACGCGTCGAAGCCGCCGAAGAACGTGAGGTGATGGTCGAACACGAGCACCGTCTCGGACAGCCCCAGCCGATGCGGGAACGCCCCTCCGGCCATGACGGCCTCGGTCAGCAGGTCCTTCGCACCCGGCATGCTCTTGCGCGTGGTCAGCACCTCGCAGCGCGGGTTCGCGGCATGCGCCGCATCCACCATCGCGCGGGTCTTCGTCGCCACGGCGGACAGGTGGTCGAACACGTTCAAGCACACCTTCCACGCCGCATGCAGGTCGCCCGCGGTGCCGCGCACGCGGAAGAACTCCTCGCCCGCGGCCGCGCGCTCACCGTCGCGGCGCGCCTCCACCACGTCGCAGCCGAGCTTGCCCATGATGCGCCGCACCACGTTCGCGCCGGCCAGCACGCAGTCCTCGCGCGTGAAGTACGCCATCTCGCCCGGCTCGTCGCCGACGCCCAGCACCGCGCACGTGAGGTCGACGTAGGGCACGTCCTCGGCGATGAACCCGTCGATACGCGCATCGGATAGTCTCAACATGCCGCCCCTTCCCTCTTCACGATTGTAGCCATCCCAGAATAGACCAAGGCGCGCGACGCGGCTAGCTGTACTTTACGTACAGCATCGCGCGAACCGCGCGCGATCGGCGCGCACGCGGCCGCTGGATTCGTGCGCGCCAGAGGCGGGCGGGCGCGTGCCACACCCGAAACCGAACGAATGTTTCACGTGAAACACGTACGCCGATGCGCACGCGCGAGGCGCGCCCTACAGCTCGCCGATGATGCGCTTCGTGCGGGCGTTCACCTCGGCTTTCGCGCGCTCGACGTCGAGCGTGGGGTACGCGCCGTCGCGGTACACCACGCGCCCGTCGCACATGGTGAGGCATACGTCGGCGCCGTGGCCGGCGTACACGACGTTCACCAGCGGGTTCGTCATCGGCGCCCACGAGGGTCCCGACACGTCGAACACGCACAGGTCGGCCTTCGCGCCCACGGCCACGTACCCGCAGTCGTCGCGCCCCTGCGACAGCGCGCCCATGCGCGTGGCGGCTTCCAGCGCCTGCTTCGGCGTGACCACGGCCGGATCGTGCGTCGAGCCCTTGTACAGCAGCGCCAGCAGGTACAGATCCTGCATCATGTCGTGGTTGTTGTTCGACGCCATGCCGTCGGTGCCCAGGCACACCTTGACGCCCCGCTCCAGCATCTTCGGCACGGGCGCGAACCCGCTGCCCAGCTTCATGTTCGACGCGGGGTTCGCCGCCACGAACACCCCGCGCGCGGCCAGCACGTCGATGTCCTCGTCGTCCACCCACACGCAGTGCGCCGCCGTCACGGGCACGTCGAACAGGCCCAGGCTGTCGAAGTAGCGCACGGGCGTTAAGCCGCCGTGACGCTGCTGGCATTCCTCGTGCTCGGAGCGCGTCTCGGACACGTGCACCTGCACGCGCATCCCCTGCTCGCGCGCGAACGCCGCGAGGTCGACTACCGCGCGCGGGTTCGACGTGTACTCGGCATGGATGTTGCAGTCCACCACGATGCGCCCATCGCCCGCACCCTGCAGGTCCCGCAGCAGGCGGCGGTTCTGCGCATCCACGGGCAGCTCGTCGAGCCCTTCGCCGTTGAACGCCAGCAGCGAGTCGGAGAGGTTCATCTTGAGGCCGGCGTCCAGCGCGGCGCGCGCGCCCTCCTCCATGTGGTAGTACATGTCCGAGAAGCTCACGCAGCCGTAGCGCGCCATCTCGGCGCACGCGAGCAGCGTGCCCCAGTAGCAGTCTTCGGCCGTGATCTTCGCCTCGAAGGGAAACACCTGGTCGTTGAGCCACGCCTGCAAAGGAAGGTTCTCGGCGTAGCCGCGCAGCAGCGTCATGGGCGCGTGCGCGTGCGCGTTGTAGAACGCGGGCGCCAGCAGCTTGCCCCGGCCGTCGTACGCCTCGCCGTACGCCGCGGCGTCCTCGCCCGCCGGCGCGGTGTCGCCGAGATAGGCGATGCGGCCGTCGCGCACCCCCACCCACTGGTGGGTGCGGTAGTCGAGGTTCTCGTCAAACAGGTCGATGTCCGCGAACAGCATGCGCGCTCCTTCTCCTCCGCACGCTTGTCCGGCCTGCGGGTCGATTCCTTCTGTCCAACTATAGAGCTTATGCTATCATCCCGATAAGACGAGTGGCGCGTCCGCCGCGCGCGGGCGCTGAAAACCCAGAAAGAAGGAACCATGGCAGAAGAATGCACGCACGAGTGCAGCAGCTGCGGCGAGTCCGGTTGCGGCGACCGCACCGCTCAGGGCCCGAGCACCATCGAGACGAACTCCCGCTCCAACGTCAAGCACGTCATCGGCGTCGTGTCCGGCAAGGGCGGCGTGGGCAAGTCGCTGGTCACCAGCCTGCTTGCCAGCGAGATGCAGAAGCGCGGCAAGAAGGTGGGCATCCTCGACGCCGACGTCACCGGCCCGTCCATCCCCAAGACCTTCGGCATCACGAACCCGCTGACCGCCGACGCCGACGGGGTCATCCCCGCGCAGACGCAAAGCGGCATCAAGGTGATGTCCACCAACCTCATGCTGCCGAAGGACGACATCCCCGTCGCCTGGCGCGGCCCGGTGGTGTCCAACGCCATCCGCCAGTTCTACAGCGAGACGAACTGGGGCGACATCGACTACCTGTTCGTCGACATGCCTCCGGGAACCTCCGACGTGCTGCTCACCGTGTTCCAGTCGCTGCCGGTCGACGGCATCGTCACCGTGTCGGCTCCGCAGGAGCTCGTGGCCATGATCGTGGGCAAGGCCGTGAACCTGGCGCACGAGATGAACGTTGAGCTGCTGGGCCTCGTGGAAAACATGGCCTACTTCGTGTGCGACGAGTGCGACAAGAAACACCACATCTTCGGCGAGCCCCAGGGCGCGGCCGTGGCCGAGCGCTACCGCATCCCCGCCTACGCCACGCTGCCCATCGACCCCAGCTTCGCGCGCCTGTGCGACGCGGGCAAGGTGGAGGACTACGACGTGGCCGGCGCGCTCGACCCCGTCATCGCCCAGATCGAAGCGGTGGAGCAGAACTAGCGCCGCGCCGCGCGCAGCCGCCAAGCGAACGGACCGCACCCGAAAGCCTCCTCGAAACCCCGGGGAGGCTTTTTCACGCCCGGAAGCCCTCAGGGATGCACGTCGAAGTAGCCGGTCTGCCCGCGCACCTGCCACGTGCACACGGCCAGCGCGATGACGAACAGGCCACTCACGAGCGAGGTGAGGTCGCACGACCCCGTGGACACGCTGCTGGCCAGCGCCCAGGCCGTCAGCATCGCGTCGATGAACGTGATCCAGAAGAACAGGGTGATCTTGCGCGGGTTCCGCGCGCCGCGCAGGCCCAAAAAGCCGATGATCAGGTTGAGGCACGCGCCCGCCATGGACATGGCGCCCACGACGGGCTCGGCCAGCACGGAGGGCTCGGCGCCCAGCACCATGCGGCCGAACAGGTAGCCGCCCCACAGCGCGGCGCCCAGCAGCAGCTCGGCGACGGCCCATACGATGACGAACAGGCACAGGCGGCGCAGCCACACCTGCCATGTGGTCATCGGGGTTCCATCGTCGCCCACCGGCACCGTCTTCGTGCGTTCGTCCGCCATCTCGGCCATGCTCGTTCACCTCGCTCGCCGTCGTCATCCGCGCCGCGCATACCGCGCAAACAAAAAACGACGGATGCGCATCGCATCCGTCGTAACATGAATGGTGGAGCCTAGGGGGATCGAACCCCTGACCTCATGGCTGCCAGCCATGCGCTCTCCCAGCTGAGCTAAGGCCCCGAAAAAGTGCGAAGCCTAGTATACCGGAAGCAGAAACGCGGTCAAGCACTTTTTTCGAAAAAAGTTGCGCACCCGCTCAAAGACAGGATGAATCATCGCGGTGCCGCGCCGAACCATGACCCCATCGCACCTCGTCATACCCGAAAATCGCCACAAACACACCCCCGGATGTCCTATCGGCACCGACCTGTTATGTGGTAAGGTGATACGCTGTAACCCCTACCCCATCCGGCGATACCACCCGTTGATCGGAGCGAAGGATAGCACCGGCAGGAACACACAGCGCCTCGCGCTTTCACCCGACAGCATCCGCATGGGTCTGCGCCATCGCATGCGCCTGCGCGCTGCTGGCCTCGATCGCCTGCCTCCCCTCGCGCGCCCTCGCCGACGAGTTCACCACGTACGGCGAGCGCGTCGTGACCGTCGCCTACTTCGAAGACGGCGACTACATGTCCATCGACGAGGACGGCAACTACGTCGGGTACAACGTCGAGTACCTCAACGAGATCGCCCGCTACGCCGACTGGACGTACGAGTTCGTGGATTACCCCAGCTGGGAAGAGGCCTACGCCGCGCTCGAGGCGAACGAGGTGGACCTGCTGCCCCTCGTGTACTACACCGAGGACCGCGCGCAGCGCATGACCTACTCGGCATCGTCGCTGTGCGAGATCTACACGACGCTCAACGTGCGGCTCGAGGACACGCGCTACGCCTACGAGGATTTCAAGACGTTCTCCGGCATGCGCGTCGGCGTGATCTCGAACAGCCAGGACGCCGAAGCGTTCGTGCGCTACAGCGAGCAGAACGAGTTCTCCGTCGACGTCGTCCCCTACGGCGCCACGAGCGACCTGCTGAGCGCGCTCGACGACGGCGACGTGGACGCCATCGCCATCACGTACCTCGGCAGGAACTCGCGCTTCCGCACGATCGCGCAGTTCGCCCCCGAGCCGCTGTACATCACGATCTCCCCCGAGCGCTCCGACGTGGCCGAGGAGCTCGACGAGGCGATGGGCCGCCTCAAGCTGCGCGATCCCGACTTCTCCACGACGCTGTACGATCGTTACTTCGGCATCAACACCGATCAGGACCCCGTGTTCACCGAAGACGAGTACGCCTACCTCGCCTCGGCACCCACCCTGCGCGTCACCTACGACTCGTTCAGGGCGCCGCTGTCCTACACCGACCCCGAGACCGGCGAATTCGCCGGAGCGGCGGCCTCGCTGTTCGAAGACATCACGCGCATCACCGGCCTGCAGTTCGAGTTCGTCCCCGTCGATCGCCACGACGAGGCCCTCGAGCTCGTGGAGAGCGGCGAGGCCGACATCGTCTACGCCATCGATCGCGACTCCGACCCCGACGCCGCCGGGCAGCTGTCCACCACCGGCCCCTACCTGCGCGACCCCATGGCGCTCATCGTGGGGGCGAACCCGTCCGGCACGCGCGTCGCCCTGCCGCACGGCTTCGCACTGGCCACGAACATGGCCCAGACCGCGCACGCGGCCGACGACGTCACCTACTACGACACGCCCAAGGACTGCTTCGACGCCGTGCTCGCAGGCCGCGCCGACATCGCGTACGCCGACACCCACGTGGCGAACTACCTGCTGACGGAGTCGCAGTACGCGAGCCTGAGCGTGACCACCATCACCAGCTTCTCCAACAGCATGAGCATCGGCGTCGGGCGCGGGCTCGACGACCGGTTGGTCAGCATCCTCGACCGCTGCGTGCAGTACACCGCCGACAGCAAGATGACCACGTGGCTGTCGCAGAGCTCGCTGGCCGTGCACCCCACGAGCCCCCTCGACTTCCTGCGCCAGTATCCGGTACAGTCCATCGCCGCCGTCATCGCGCTGTTCGGCATCGTCCTCGGCGCCGCCCTCTACATCAGCCGCGTGAAGCTGCGCGCGGCGCGGCGCGTGGAGGAGTTCTCGTTCACCGACCCGCTGACGGGCGGCTGGAGCCTCGCCCGCTTCCGCTCCGAGGTGGGCACGCGCATCGCGAACGCCCCCGACGGCACGTACGCCATCGTGTACCTCGACATCAAGCGATTCAAAAGCTTCAACGCCGCGTTCGGCTACGCCACCGGCGACCGCGTGCTGCTCGACCTCAACGAGACCCTGGCCGCCATGAGGGCGCCGGACGAGCGCTACGCGCACGTCATCGCCGACGAGTTCGTGCTGCTGGTCCGCTGGAACGGCTGGGAGGCGCTGCTCGACCGCTTCGGCGAGCTCGACCGCCGCTTCAACGGCACGAGCACGCTGGCCGAGCTGTCGCATCGCCTCCTGCTGCAGGCGGGCGCGTGCGTCATCGAGCGCAGCCCCGAGACGCCGCGCATCGACGCGCAGACCATCATCGAGTTCGTGGACAGCGCGCGCTACGCCCGCGACAGCATCGGCGACATCTCGCGCAGCGCCGCCGCGCAGTACTCGGCCGGCATGAAGGACCGCGACGTCGCCGAACGCGCGCTCGTGGCCGTGGCGCACGACGCGCTCGAACGCGGCGAGTTCACGGCCTTCTACCAGCCGAAGGTGGAGATCGCCACGAACCGCCTCGTGGGCTTCGAGGCGCTCGCCCGCTGGGTGTCGCCCGAGCGCGGGCTCGTGCCGCCCGACGAGTTCATCCCCCTGTTCGAGCGCACCGGCCTCGTGATCGACCTCGACCTGCACATCCTCCGGCTCGCCTGCACCCGCATCCGCGAGCAGCTCGACACCGGGAAGCAGGCGCTCGTCATCGCGTGCAACTTCTCGCGCCTGCACCTGCAGAACGACGCGTTCCCCGAAACGGTCAAGGGCATCGTGGACGAGTACGGCGTGCCCGTGGAGCTGCTGGAGCTCGAGCTGACGGAGAACATCGTCATGGAGGACCTCGAGCGTGCCGAGCGCCTGTGCCGGCGGCTGAAGGACCTCGGGTTCCGCATCGCCATCGACGACTTCGGCAGCGGCTACTCGTCGCTCGGCACGCTGCAGAACCTGCCCATCGACGTGCTGAAGCTCGACCGCAGCTTCCTCATGAGCAGCGAGAGCGGGGAGCGCTGCAAGGCCATCCTCGACGGCGTGGTGTCCATCGCCGACAAGCTGGACGTGGACGTGGTGGTGGAGGGCGTGGAGACGCGCGACCAGGCGTCCATGCTCGTGCGCATGGACGACCGCACCATCGCGCAGGGCTTCCTCTATTCGCGGCCCGTTCCCCGGGACGCCTCCGACGCGCAGTTCGCCGCCGGTTCCATCGAACCGAGCGATCCCGCCTAGCAAACAAAACGGGGGCGGTCGTTCGCGCGACCGCCCCCGTTGTCGTTACGCTTTTTCAGACGCGTAGAATACCGCTTGGTCGAACACCTCGCCCACCGACTTGCCGTCGATGAAGGGAAGCGTCAGGAACTCGCTCACCGTGGGCACCAGCTCGCTCGCGTCGACGTAGTGTCCCTTGTCGTTGAGCTTCGCCGTGTCCTGCGCGCGCCAGTATCGGTCGTTGACGTCGGTCAGGTAGTACGTTTCGCTGCCGATCTCCATGTACACGGAGTGCTTCGCGTGCAGGTAGTTCGGCAGCTCGTCGAAGGATACGTCGAGCGCCTCCGCAGCTTTCGTTCCCATAACGGCCCCTTTCGTCCGAAAAACACCTTGGCGTTATCATAGCAAGAACCGTCAGCGGTTGCATCGGAAATGGCAGAATCGTTCAGCCCGTTTTCGCGGCGAAGAAGCGCTCGGCGATGCGTGCGGCCTCGGCGGCGTCCTTGCCGTAGAAGTCGGCGCCGATCTGACGGGCGTACTCGGGCGTGAGCACTGCCCCGCCCACGAACACCGCCGCATCCGGCACCTCCTCGTGCACGAGGCGCACGGTCTCCTCCATGGCCTTCACCGTGGTGGTCATGAGGGCCGACAGCCCCACGAGGCGAATGCCCTGCTCCTTGACCACGCGCACCACTTCGGCCGGCTCCACGTCGCGGCCGAGGTCCACCACGCGGAAGCCGTAGTTCTCCAGCAGCATCTTGACGATGTTCTTGCCGATGTCGTGGATATCGCCCTTCACCGTGGCCACCGCGATGGCGCGGGCGTCGTCGGCCGTCGCAGCCGGGTCGGCCGCGCGCTCCTTCACCACGTCGAACCCCGCCTTCACCGCCTCGGCCGAGGCCATGAGCTGCGGCAGGAAGAACGTGCCGCGCTCGAACTTCTCGCCCACCGCATCGAGCGCCGGGATGAACACGCCGTCGATGAGCGCGAGCGCATCGTGGTGTTCCAGGAGGCGCGCGACGGCGTCGGGCACCGGCCCCTTGCGACCGGTGAAGATGAGATGGACGAGCGCGCGCACCTCGTCGGCGGCGTCGGCGAACGCGGGCGGCACGGGGACGGCGTCGTCGGCCACAAGGACGTCGCGAGGCGGCACGGCGGGCGCGGCTCCTCGCTCGGACCCGCCCGGGACGGGCGCGGCATAGGGGTCGGGAGCGTCGCCGTAGGCGTCGATGAACGCCGCCGCGCCTGCATCCTGGCCGTTCAGCACCTTGAAGGCAGCCACCGTGTCGCGGTAGCGGGCCGCAATCGGGTTCAGGATGGGCAGATCGAGGCCCACGCCGAACGCCGCCGCCAGGAACGTGGCGTTCACGAGCCCGCGCTGCGGCATGCCGAAGCTGACGTTCGACACGCCGAGCACCGTGCGCACGCCGAGACGCTCCTTCACGAGCGCGACGGCGCGCAGGATCTCGCGCCCCTCGTCCTGGTTCGTAGCCGCCGCCATGACGAGGCAGTCCACCACCACGTCCTCGCGCGGGATGCCGCGGCGCTCGGCCTCCTCCACGATGCGCGCTGCGACGGCGTAGCGCCCTTCGGCCGTGGGAGGGATGCCGTCCTCGTCGAGCGCGAGCGCCACCACCGCGCAGCCGTAGCGCTTCACGATGGGCAGCACCGCATCGAGGCTCTCGCGCTTGCCGTTCACGGAGTTCACGAGCGGCTTGCCCGCGTAGCCGCGCACGGCGGCCTCGATGGCGGCCGGGTCGCTCGAGTCCACCACGAGCGGCAGCGTGACCGTGGCCTGCAGCTTCTCCACCGCGGCGCGCAGGGCGACCGGCTCGTCCAGCTCGGGCAGCCCCACGTTCACGTCCAGCACGTCGGCGCCGGCCTCCTGCTGG
This sequence comes from Eggerthella guodeyinii, assembly GCF_009834925.2. NCBI lineage: Bacteria > Bacillati > Actinomycetota > Coriobacteriia > Eggerthellales > Eggerthellaceae > Eggerthella > Eggerthella guodeyinii. The sequence goes on along the minus strand of NZ_CP063310.1, from coordinate 1,086,921 downwards.
GCCACCGCCTCGCCCACCAGGTAGTCGAAGTCGCCGGCACGCAGGGCGGCCTTGAGCTTCGGCTTGCCCGTAGGGTTGATGCGCTCGCCGATGACCGCGATGCGCGCCCGTCCCGCCGGCAGCACGACGGCCTCCTGGGCGCTCGTCAGCACGCAGGCGCGCTCGAAGGGCCGCGGCTTGGGCGCGCCGAAGCCGTCCACGAGCGCGCGCACGCGCTCGATGAACGCCGGGCTCGTGCCGCAGCACCCGCCCACCATGCTGGCGCCCGCCTCCAGCATGCGCTCCATAGCGCGCGCGAACGACGCCGGATCCACGTCGTACACCGTGCGGCCGCCCTCCATGCGCGGCAGGCCGGCGTTGGGCTGCACGAGCACGGGGCAACGGGCGAAGCGCGCCATGGCCTGCGCGGCTTCCAGCAGCTCGTCGGGCCCGAGCGAGCAGTTGAGGCCCACCGCGTGCGCGCCCATGGACGACAGCGTGACGGCCGCCACCTCGGGCGGCGTGCCGAGGAACGTGCGCCCGTCCTCGCCGAACGTCATCGTGGCGAACACGGGAAGGTCGCAGCGCTCCCGCGCGGCCAGCAGCGCCGCCTTCGCCTCGCGCAGGTCGGCCATCGTCTCGATGAGCACGAGGTCGCAACCCGCGGCGCATACGGCGTCCACCTGCTCGGCGAACAAACCGTACGCCTCCTCGAACGTGCAGGTTCCCAACGGCTCCAGCAGCACGCCCAAAGGCCCGATGTCGCCCGCCACGTAGCGTGCGCCCGCTTCGCGCGCGCACGCCGCGGCGGCGCGGTAGACCTCGGCCACGCTCGCGCGGCCCTCCAGCTTGCGGGCGTTCGCGCCGAACGTGTTCGTGGTGATCACCTCGGCGCCCGCCGCCACGTAGTCCGCATGGATGGCGGCGATGGCCTGCGGATGCGAGAAGTTCAGCAGCTCGGGCACCGCGCCCGCGTCCGCCAGGCCGCACGCCTGCAGCTGGGTGCCCATGCCGCCGTCGAACACAAGGAAGTCCTCGCCGCGCAGCGCGCGTGCCAGGTGCTCGTCGGCGATGGCGATGCCGTCGAGCGGGTCGTATGCGGAAACGTCAGCCATGGCAGGTGATTCCTTTCTTCCTGAGCTGGCAGTTTGGGCGCAGCTGGCACGACGCGCACGCGTCGCGCACGGTCGCGCTCGGCAGCGGCCGGTCGAACAGGCCGACGACGGCCGTAATGCTTTTGGTGGGAACGAGCAGGTTGCCCTCGGTAACCGCGAGTCCGATGCGGCGGGGCGCATCGAGCGCCGCCAGGAACGCGGGCTGCACCGTCAACGGCAGATCGCCGTAGCCGGGGCTGAAGCGGAAGTTCGCGTGGAGACCCTCGGCGGCGGCTTCCTCCACGATGGCGGCCTCGGCGGCGTTCGCGGCGGCCTCTACGAGCGCCGACGCCGCCGCGCCGTATAGCAACGCGTCGACCGGCCCGAGCGCGGCGTGCTTGCGCAGCTCCCGCTCGCTGGCCGCGCCGAGCGTGCACGCCATGAGCGCCGCCTTGCGCGCACCGCGCAGATGCGCGGCGATGGAGTGCCCCTCCAGCATGAGCGGGCTTCCCGCAAGCGCCACGCGCGGCTCGTCGCCGTCCCAGCAGCTGCGAGCCTCGTCCACGTCGAACGTCGCGTGGACGCAAGCAGGGCGCAGCGTGCGCTCGCATGCGTCGGCAAGCTGCTCGAACCGCACGCGCAACCCTTCGTCCAGCTCCTGGCCGGCGTAGCCGAGGTAGCGCAGCGCCTCGGCGCGGTCGAGCCTGAGCGCAGGCGCAGAGGTGTCGGAGCCCGGGCTCACCGCTGCCACGCCGCCCGCAGCGCCGCGACGTTCGCGCGCGCGATGTCGGGCTGGTTCATCGTGTACACGTGCAGGCCGTCCACGCCGCTCTCCGCCAAATCGACCAGCTGGTCGTTCGCGTATTCGATGCCCGCCCGGCGCAGATCGTCGGGCGCGTGCTCGTAGCGCGCGAGCAGCTTGATGATGGGAGACGGCAGCGACGCGCCGCACATGAACACCATGCGCTGGATCTGCGCTTTCCCCAGAAACGGCATGATGCCGCACGCGATGGGCACGGTGATGCCGGCCGCCAGCGCGGCGTCCCAAAAGCGATAGAAGTAGGCGTTGTCGAAGAACAGCTGCGTGATGAAGAACGCCGCGCCCGCATCCTGCTTCTGCTTGAGGTGCTCGACGTTGGCGCGCGCATCGATGCACGCGATATGCCCCTCGGGGTAGGCGGCCGCCCCCACGCAGAAACCCTCCTCGGCGAGGACGGCCACGAGGTCCTTCGCGTAGCGGAACGCGCCCGCCCCCGGCTCGCCGCACGCCGGCGCCGCATCGCCGCGCAGGGCCAGCACGTTCTGGATGCCCTTGCGCCTGAGGTCGCCGATGGTGCGCGACAACCCCTCGTCGGTGGCATCCGCGCACGTCAGATGCGCCACGGTGGGCACGTCGAAGTCGGACTGGACCATGGCGGCCACCTCGGCGGTGGCCTGCTTGTTGCCGCTGCCGCCGGCCGAGTACGTCACGCTGATGAAGTCGGGCACGAGATCGGCCAGCTGGCCGGCCATGGCGTGCGCCGCTTCGAGCGAGAGATCGCCCTTCGGCGGGAATATCTCGAACGAGACGGGCTGGCGCCCTTCGGCTTTCGCGGTGCGGTATATGTCGGCAATCTGGGTCATGCCGTCATTATACGAAAGTGCGGCTCAGCTGGGCGCACCGCCCCGCCAAGCCGCACCTTTTCACCACGAGCGCGCCGCGTTCGCGCTACCGGTTGCGCACGAGCTTGCGCATCGAGCCGATGGGGGCGAACGTCAGGATGGCCCCGACGACGCACAGCAGGAACACGATGGCCGCCGTGAACGCCGACGCGCCCGACACGTTCACGCCCACGCCGACGAGCGCCCACAGGAACACGAGCGGGAACGCGACGTCGTCGTACGCCTTGCGCATCACGTAGCCGAAGGCCAGCACGCCGGCCGTCAGCAGGATGGTGAACAGGCCGTTGAAGAACGGCACGCCGCCGTCGAGCAGGCGCGTGACGAGGATGGCCATGTTGGCCAGCGTGGCCACGGTGACCCACGCGGTGTAGATGGACACGGGGACCCACCCCGCGGCGGTCTTCATCGTGCGGCGCACGTTCAGGTACAGGGCAGCCAGCACGAGCCATTCGGCCACGATGACGACGAACGACACGCCCACCATCTCGAAGTGCCACAGGGCCAGCCACAGCACGTTCAGCGCGCAGCTGGCGATGAACAGGACCGACGTCATGCTGAAGCGGTCGGGGCGGGTGGGAGCCGTGCGCGTGTACGCGACCAGCCACACGATCATCGCGATGTAGATGAGCGTCCAGATGGCGAACACGTAGCCGGCCGGCGTGAACCACGTGAACACGCCGTACGCGATGTCTGCCGACGTGGTTCCTCCCACCTGGCCGCCCTCTATGATGGCGTTGCCGAGCAGGGTCAGGGCGTACACGATCCACATGGTGACGGTCTCGACGGTGAGGTAACCGCCGCGCTCGAGCTTGCGACCGGTGCGCGTGTTGCGGGCACGCTGCACGACGCTCGGCGCCGACGCGGCGCGATACGCATGTTGGGGCATGATGCACCTCGCTTTCTGAGGGAACGAACTTCGGTCCCTTGGATAGGGTGCACTCCAGTGTAGCGCCGTCGGCCGCCGCGGGCCTCAACGGCCCCTTAGCAGTATTTCGTCGCTTTAGCGCAGATCAGAAGCCTATCGCTCAACGTTGACGCGTATGCGCAGGAAGTCGCCGGGGGCCAGCTCCTCCCCCGTCTCGAACGCGTAGCGCTCGGCCGAGCGGTTCGCCACGGCCACCGGCACGCGCTCGGGCAGCGGGTCGCCGTCGTCGGGCGCGGGCGCGGGCAGCCAGGCGAGGTTGCGCACGCGCACGCGGGCGATGCGCGGGCGCGGCGACAGCGCCTCCAGCTCGTCGCCCTCGCAGAAGCGGTTGTAGCAGCGCGCCGTCACGCGGAACGCACCGTCGCCGGACGCGGAGGGCTCGCACGCCTCCACCGTGGCTGCGTGCAGACAGGCGGTGGTGTAGCCGTCCACGGCGGGCGACTGCTGCGCCGCGCCGTAGTAGAAGCCGGTGCCGTAGGGGCGGTGCGACACGGCCAGCAGCTCGTCGGCCACATCGGCGGCCGGAGCGCCGTCCAGCACCTGGCGGTAAGCGCGCACCACCGAGGCCACGTAGAACGCCTTCTTGTTGCGGCCCTCGATCTTGAACGAATCGACGCCGGCGGCGGCCAGGTCGTCGAGGTGCGCCAGCATGTTGAGGTCCTGCGCGTTCATGACGTACGACCCGCGCACGTCCTCCTCCACGGGGAAGAACTCGCCGGGGCGCTGCTCTTCCACCAGCGCGTAGCTCCACCGGCACGGCTGGGTGCAGTGGCCCTTGTTGCCCGAGCGGCCCGTCAGCGCGGCGCTGATCAGGCAGCGGCCCGACACGGCCATGCACATGGCGCCGTGCACGAACGCCTCCAGCTCCAGCTCGCGCGGGGCGTCGGCGCGCAGGCGCGCGATGTCCTCCACGCTCATCTCCCGCGCGCACACCACGCGGCTCGCGCCCAGCTCGTGCCATACGCGCGCCGCCTCGGCGTTGCACACCGAGGCCTGGGTGCTCACGTGCAGCTCCACGCCGGGCGCATGCCGTTGCGCCAGGCGCAGCGCGCCCAGGTCGCTCACGATGAAGGCGTCGACACCGGCCGCGGCGAGCGCCTCGAGGTACGGGGGAAGCGCCGCGAGGTCGTCGGCATCCATGAGCGTGTTGAGCGTCACGTACACCCGCGCGCCCGCGGCGTGCGCGTGCGCCGTCGCGGCGGGAACGTCGTCCAGCGCGAAGTTCGCCGCGCGCTGGCGCAGGCCGAAGCGGTCGGCCGCCAGGTACACGGCGTCCGCGCCGAAGCGCACCGCCGCTTCCAGCTGAGCCCGCCCGCCAGCCGGCGCGAGAAGCTCGGGGGTCGTTGTCAGTTGTGTTTGCATGCGCCGTATTGTAACGCATCGGCAGGTCCGCGAACCGTCAGCCATCGAAGCCTTTCTCTTTGGGCGCAAAACAGCACCCATGACAATCCTGAAGCTCACCCGATACGCTTCGATGTCTTGCAGACGCGAGAAACCCCAGGTGGCAAGAACTCGCTTACTCCGTCGCTGTATGATTTCGCACGACTCTGCCCCTCAGATTGCCATGGGTACCGTTTTGCGCCCAAAACAGCCGCCCGGCCCCTCCCGCAAGCGTCGAAGGGCGGCCCAACGGCCGCCCTTCGCAAACACCTTCAACCGGAAGCTCCGCCCCGCGCTCGAAACCCTACCCCTCGTACGACACGCGGGCTCCCTGCGGGGTGTCCTCGATCGTGAAGCCCAGGCCGCACAGGCCGTCGCGCACGGCGTCGGCACGGCCCCAGTCCTTCGCGGCGCGCGCGTCGGCGCGGGCGGCCAGCAGCGCGTCCACGGCCTCGGCGGCGTCGGAGCCCTCGTAACCCGCGATGTCGGCCGCCAGCGCCACCACTTCGACCGGGTACCCGTCCGCGGCGCTCGCGCCGGCGGCGGCCTCCACGTCGATGCCGAACACGCCCATGAGCTCCACGATCGCGGCGCGCGCGTCGCGGACGGCGGGCACGTCGGAAAGCGAGATGGTCTTGTCGGCGGTCTGGGCGTTCACCGCGGCCACGAGGTCGAACACCTCGCCGAGCGCCTTGCACGTGTTGAAGTCGTCGTCCATGGCCAGGATGAACGCGACCTTGCCCTCCTTGGCACGCTTCATCAGCTCGCGCGTGTCCAGCGGCGAGGGGATGTCCTGGGCGTTCTCCAGCTGCCAGTCCAGGTTCTTCACCGCGTTCTCGATGCGGCCCAGCGCGGCGCCCGCCTCGGCCAGGCGCTCGTCGGAGAAGTCGAGCGGCGAGCGGTAGTGCGTCTGCAGCATGAGGAAGCGCAGCACCTTCGGGTCGGTCACCTTCAGCACGTCGCGCAGCAGCTTGAAGTTGCCCAGCGACTTGCTCATCTTCTCGGCGTTGATCTGCAGCATGCCGCCGTGCATCCAGTAGTTCGCGAACGTGCAGCCGCATGCGGCCTCGCTCTGCGCGCGCTCGTTCTCGTGGTGCGGGAACACGAGGTCGGCGCCGCCGCCGTGGATGTCGAAGGGCAGCCCCAGGTACTTGCGCGACATGGCCGAGCACTCGATGTGCCAGCCGGGACGGCCGCTGCCCCAGGGCGACTCCCACGCGGGCTCGCCGGGCTTGGCGGCCTTCCACAGCGCGAAGTCGAGCGGGTCGCGCTTGCGGTCGCCCACGCCTTTGTCGTCGGCGCGCAGCTCGCGGTGACCGCTCTCCATCTCGTCCACGTTGCGACCCGACAGCTCGCCGTAGGCAGGGAACGAGCGCACGTTGAAGTACACGTCGCCGTCCGCGTCGTAGGCGTGGCCGCCGTCGATGAGCTCCTGGATGAGCTCGATCATCGCGGGGATCTCCTCGGTGGCCTTCGGGCGGATGTCGGGATCGAGCACGCCGGCGGCGCGCATGTCCTCGATGAACGCCTCGGTGTACTCGGCGGCCACCTCGGAGGCGCTGCGGCCCTCCTCGTTCGCCTTGCCGATGATCTTGTCGTCCACGTCGGTGACGTTCTGCACGAACGTCACGTCGAAGCCGCGCCACATGAGGTAGCGGCGGATCACGTCGAAGCTCATGAACGTGCGCGCGTTGCCGATGTGGATGTAGTTGTACACGGTCGGCCCGCACACGTACATGCCCACCTTGCCGCGCTCGCGCGTCTCGAAGTCCACCTTCGTGCGGGTCTTCGTATTGTATAGCCTGATCATAGTAGTATCCTCGCATCCTGCCTGTCCGAACGTCGCACCCCTGCGGACGCGCGTCAATTGAAAATTCTAGCACAGCAACGCGCTCGCAAGCGCGCACGCCCCTGACCGCCCCGTGCGCCTGCGCAGACGGTCAGCGACGCACCAGGAGACAGACGGCGGTTGCGGAGATGCCCTCCTCGCGGCCCTCGAATCCCAGATGCTCGGTGGTGGTGGCCTTCACGCCCACGTTCTCCACCGGCACGCCCATGGCGGCGGCCAGGTTCTCGCGCATGGCCTCGCGATACGGGAAAAGCTTCGGTGCCTGCGCGGCGATGACGGAGTCCACGTCGAGGATGGCGTAGCCCTCGGCGCGCACCTTGTCGGCCACGGCGGCCAGCAGCTTGAGCGAGTCGGCGCCTTTGAAGGCGGGGTCGGTGTCGGGGAACAGCTTGCCGATGTCGCCGCCGCGGATGCCGCCCAACAGCGCGTCGGAGATGGCGTGCGCCAGCACGTCGGCATCGGAATGGCCCAGCAGCCCGCGCGTATGGGGGATGTCCACGCCGCCCAGGATGAGCTTGCGCCCCTCGGCGAAGGCGTGCACGTCAAAGCCTTGCCCGATGCGCAGGGACGCGGGGTCGAACGTCTGATCGGCCATCACTCCTCCGCCCCCTTCATGTACATCGTGCGCACGGCGGCGGCCAGCATGAGGTAGTCCTCGGGCACGGTCAGCTTGATGTTGTCGCGCTTGCCCTCCACCACCAGCACGCGACCGCCCAAGCGCTCGATGAGCGACGAGTCGTCGGTGCCCATGAAGCCGTCGGACAGCGCCGAGGCGTGCGCGCGGCGGTAGATGCCGGCGCGGAACACCTGGGGCGTCTGCGCATTCCAGAACACGCGGCGGTCGGGGGTCCCCACGATCACGCCGTTCTCGACCACCTTCAGGGTGTCGACGGCCGGGTGCGCCACCACGGCGCCGTCGCAGTCGATGTTGCCCTTCAGCGTGGCGATGGTGTGCGCGATGAGGTCGGGCGTGATGAGCGGGCGGGCGCCGTCGTGCAGGATGACGTAGTCGAAGTCGTCGGGCACGAACTCGAGGCCCGAGAACGCCGATTCCTGGCGGCTGGGGCCCGAAGGCGCCACCACGATGGGTGTGACGAACGGGAACGGGTCGATGGCGCGCTTGAGGTACTCGTCGCAGCGGTCCTCGGGGCACACGATGACGATGAGCCCGATGTCCCCCACGGCGTCGAACGCCTCGGCCGACCAGGTGAGGATGGGCTTGCCCGCGATCTCCACGAGCTGCTTGCCGCCCTCCTTGCCGAACCGCTCCCCCGTGCCGCCCGCCAGGATGATGGCGGCCGTCTGGGGGTTCTTGTCGACTTCGCCCTTGAGGCCGCCCATCGCCTGCGACAGCGCGTCGAAGTCGAGGTCGTTCAGCGCGAGCTCGGGGGTGTTGAGCACCGCGGACGAGAACACCGGGTCGATTGTCTGCGTCATAAGGTCTTCCTCTCCGCCTTGGGTTGTTCTTCCGCCGCCCCGCCCCTGCCGCCTGCGAGCGTCACGGAGCCTAGTCCCGCTCGCCCGGCTGGCGCACGGTGATCTCCTGCGCCTTCAGCGACACGCGGGAATGGGGCGGAACCGACGAGGTGACGAACGTGGAGCCGGCGATGACCGATCCCGCCCCCACCACCGTTTCCCCGCCGAGCACCGAGGCGTTGGAGTAGATGGTCACGTCGTCCTCGATGGTGGGATGGCGCTTCACCCCGGCAAGCCGCTGCCCGCCGCGCGTGGACAGCGCGCCGAGCGTGACGCCCTGGTACAGCTTCACGTGGTCGCCGATGACGGTGGTCTCGCCGATCACCACGCCCGTGCCGTGGTCGATGAAGAAGTACTCGCCGATCTGGGCGCCGGCGCCGATGTCGATGCCCGTGCCGCTGTGCGCCAGCTCGGTCATGATGCGCGGGATGATGGGCACGTTCTGCCGGTACAGCACGTTCGCGATGCGGTACACGTAGATGGCGTACAGGCCGGGGTACGAGAAGATGACCTCCTCCTTCGACCCGGCCGCCGGATCGCCGTCGTAGAGGGCCTGCACGTCGGTGAGCAGCACCCGCTGGATGCTGGGGAGCTCGTCGAAGAACACCGTGCACACCTCGGAGGCGCGCTCGCAGATGTGCTCGGGCGTGCTGCCGCCGCACAGGTGGCGCGCCGGATCGACCACCGCGGCATCGCGATCGTCGGACGTATACGTGATGGCCAGGACGATCTGCTCGCGCAGCACCCGCTCGATCTGGATGAGCGTCTCCCCGATGAAGTACTCCGGGCTGGTGGACGGCGTGAGCATCTCCTCGCCGAAGTAGCCCGGAAACAACACCCGGCGCAGGTCCTTGAGCACGCCCTTCACGGCCGAGCGGCTGGGAAACCGCCGTCCCGGCTTCGTGAAGAAAATCTCGTCGGCCTCGTAGTTCTTCTCGATGGCTTTCACGATGCGATCGAGGTTGTCTCCGAACATGGAACCTCCTGAAATCGGTTGATCCGCTGCGCCTCCCGCAGGGCGCCCCGCGTCGTCTTGCACGTCGGCAGGGCCGGTTTTCGGTCGGCTTGCGACGTGCCTAGTATACGACAAATGTGAGCGCAGGGCACAAGAAACCCCTGCTCCTCGGGCTTCGGATTCCAACCCAAGGAACAGGGGCGCTCTGGCGGAGGGGGGCTTAGTCGGCCGCGCCGCCGCTCACCGAGCCGCCGGTGTTCACGCCGGCATGGCCCAGGTCGTAGTTCGTCAGCAGCAGCTCGGCTTCCCGCGCGATGCTGTCGCGCTTGCGCGGCGCCGGGATGGAGCCCGAGCCGGCGGTGAACACGAGCTCGCCGTCGATCGCGTCCACGTCGATGATCGAGCCGCTCGTCCACGTGCCCTCGAGGATCTCCTCGGACAGCGGGTCCTCCAGCAGGCGCTGGATGGCGCGGCGCAGCGGGCGGGCGCCGAATGTGGCGTCCGTGCCCTCCTTGGCGATGAGCTTGCACGCCGCCTCGGTCAGGTTGATGGACATGTTCTGCTCGATCAAGCGCTCGCGCAGGTCGGCCACCATGAGCTTGACGATCTGCGAGATCTGCTCGTCGTTCAAGGACTTGAACACGATGATCTCGTCGATGCGGTTCAGGAACTCAGGCCTGAACAGCTTCTTCATCTCGGACATGACGCGGCTCTTGATCTCCTTGTCGGACAGCCCCGCGTGCTCCTCGGTGGAGAAGCCCAGCGTGGTGGGCTGCGCGATCTCGCGGGCGCCCACGTTCGAGGTCATGATGATGACTGCGTTGCGGAAGTCCACCGTGCGGCCCTGCGCGTCGGTCAAGCGGCCCTCCTCCAAGATCTGGAGCAGGATGTTGAACACGTCGGGGTGCGCCTTCTCGATCTCGTCGAACAGCACCACCGAGTAGGGGCGCTGGCGCACGGCCTTCGTCAGCTGGCCGCCCTCGTCGAAGCCCACGTAGCCCGGAGGCGAGCCCACGAGGCGCGACACCGAGTGCTTCTCCATGTACTCGGACATGTCGAAGGACAGCAGCGCGTCCTCGGAGTTGAACAGGAACTCGGCCAGCGCCTTCGACAGCTCCGTCTTGCCCACGCCCGAGGGGCCCAGGAAGATGAACGAGCCGGCGGGGCGCTTCGGGTCCTTGAGGCCGGAACGCGAGCGGCGGATGGCCTTCGACAGCGCCGTGACGGCCTCTTCCTGGCCGATGACGCGCTCGTGCAGCGCGCCTTCCATACGCAGCAGCTTCTCGGTCTCGGCTTCGGTGAGGTTCGACACGGGCACGCCCGTGCTCATGGACACCACGTCGGCGATATCCTCCACGGTGACCTGGTGGACGGACTTCTGCGCGTCCTCTTCCCACTTCTTCTCGGCCTCGATGCGCTTGTCCTTGAGCTCGGACTCCTGGTCGCGCAGCTGGGCGGCGCGCTCGAAGTCCTGGGCGGCGATGGCCGAATCCTTCTCGCCGCGGATGGTGCGCAGCTCCTCGTCGAGCTCGCGCAGCTCCTTGGGCAGCGTCATGTTGCGGATGCGCATGCGCGCGCCCGCCTCGTCCAGCACGTCGATGGCCTTGTCGGGCAGGAAACGGTCCTGGATGTAGCGGCTGGACAGCGACACGGCCGCTTGCAGCGCCTCGTCGGTGAAGTGCACCTGGTGGTGCGCCTCGTAGCGGTCGCGCAGGCCTTCCATGATGCGCAGCGCCTGCTCCTCGTTCGGCTCGCCCACGGTGATGGGCTGGAAGCGGCGCTCGAGCGCGGAGTCCTTCTCGAAGTGCTTGCGGTACTCGTCGATGGTGGTGGCGCCCACCACCTGGATCTCGCCGCGGGACAGCGGCGGCTTCAGGATGGCGGCCGCGTCGATGGAACCCTCGGCCGAGCCCGCGCCGATCAGCGTGTGGATCTCGTCGATGAACAGGATGATGTCGCCCGCGTCCATCACTTCCTTGATGCACTTCTTCAGGCGCTCTTCGAACTCGCCGCGGTACTTGGAACCGGCCACGAGCGCGCTCACGTCGAGCGTGAACAGGCGCTTGCCGCGCAGGATGTCGGGCACCTGGTTCGACACGATGAGCTGGGCCAGGCCTTCGGCCACGGCCGTCTTGCCCACGCCCGGCTCGCCGATGAGCAGCGGGTTGTTCTTCTGGCGGCGCGAGAGCACCTGCATGACGCGCTCGATCTCGCCCGCGCGGCCGATGACCGGGTCGAGCTTGCCGTCGCGCGCCTTCTGCGTGAGGTCGGTGCCGAATTCCTTCAGCACGCTGTCCGACGACCCGGCGTTCGGGTCGAAGGGGTTGCGCCCGGCGTACACGGGGCTCTGCCCCACCAGGTCGTTGAGCGCGCCGCGCACGTCGTCGCCCGACACGCCGAGGCGCGTGAGCACCTCGAGCGCGGTGCCGTCGCCCTCGCGCACGATACCGAGCAGCAGGTGCTCGGTGGAGATGTAGGATTGCCCCATCTGCATGGCCTCGCGCAGGCTGTTCTCCAGCACGCGCTTCACGCGCGGCGTGAACGACAGATGGCCGGACACGTCGGTGTCCTCGTCGATGGCGACCACCTGGCGGATGGCCTGCACGACGGCGTCGTACTTCACGTTGAGGCGGTCGAGGGCCTGGGCGGCCAGACCGTCCTTCTCCTGTATGAGGCCGAGCAGGATGTGCTCGGTGCCCACGTAGGGCTGATGAAGCGAACGCGCCTCATCTTGCGCCAGGACAAGCACCTTGCGCGCTTTGTCCGTAAACTTCTCAAATGACATGTAAAGCCTCGATTCTCGCGGAGCTTCTTGTGTTTCGTAGTACATGCTAGCACTCTCGTCAAGAGAGTGCCAACACGGCGTGCACCGCACACGCTCGCTCCATAACTTGCGACCGTACGATGACGCCCTCCATCGTATCACGGCCTGCCCTTTCGCGCGCGCAACCCGGCGGATGACTCCTAACGTGCTCGCTTCTGAAAAGGAGCCGAAAAGAACCCGCCCGCCTCCCATACGCGGAAAGGCCGCCCGGCGACGTGATGCGCGGGCGGCCTTTCGGAAACGGTTGGTGCGGGACGCGTTAGTACAGCTTCGCGCCGGCGGGGATGCGATCGTCCACCATCAGGAGGTTGAGGCGCTCCTCGCCCTCCTCCTCGTGGATGGCCGAAAGCAGCATGCCGCACGAGTCGACGCCCATCATCTTGCGCGGCGGGAGGTTGGTGATGGCGATGAGCGTGCGGCCCACCAGCTCCTCCGGCTCGTAGTAGGCGTGGATGCCGGACAGGATGACGCGGTCGGCGCCCGTGCCGTCGTCGAGCGTGAACTGCAGCAGCTTCTTGCTCTTGGGAACGGCCACGCACTCCTTCACCTTCACGGCGCGGAAGTCCGACTTGCTGAACATGTCGAAATCGACCTCGTCCTCGAACAGCGGCTCGACGACCACCTTCGAGAAGTCGATGGGCGCGACCGCAGAAGCCTCGGCAGCGACGGCCGGCTGCGCGGGGCGCGGGCGGGCGCCCGACGGAGCCTCGTCCCTCATGTGGGGGAACAGCAGCACGTCGCGGATGGAGGGGGCGTCGGTGAGCAGCATGACCAGGCGGTCGATGCCGATGCCGCAGCCGCCCGCCGGGGGCATGCCGTACTCGAGCGCGCGCACGTAGTCGTCGTCGTAGCCCATGGCCTCGTCGTCGCCGAGGTCCTTCGCCTCCACCTGCGCGCGGAAGCGCTCGGCCTGGTCGACCGGGTCGTTCAGCTCGCCGAAGGCGTTGGCGTACTCGTGGCCGCAGATGAACAGCTCGAAGCGCTCGGTGAGGTTCGGGTCGCCGGCCTTCTTCTTGGCCAGCGGCGACACCTCGATCGGGTGCTCCGTCACGAACGTCGGCTGGATGAGCTTCTCCTCGGCAACCGCCTCGAAAATCTCGGCGATGAGCTTGCCCTTGCCCCACGCGTCCTCGGCATGGCCGCCGTTGCGCTCGAGGATGACCACGAGCTCGTCGCGCGTGCGCTCGAAGCTCACGTCCTCGCCCGCGCCGTCGCTGGCCAGCTCGATCATGGTCGCGCGGCGCCACGAGCCGCTCAGGTCGACCTGCTCGCCCTGGTACTCCACCTGGAGCGTGCCGCACGAGGCGAGCGCCGCCGCCTGGACGACGCCCTGCGTGAGCTCCATCATGCCCTCGAGGTCGCTGAACGCCTGGTAGAACTCCATCGTGGTGAACTCGGGGTTGTGGTAGGGGTCCATGCCCTCGTTGCGGAACTGGCGCCCGATCTCGAACACCTTCTCGAACCCGCCCACCAGCAGGCGCTTGAGGTGCAGCTCGGTGGCGATGCGCAGGTAGAAGTCCTTGTCGAGCGCGTTGTGGTGCGTGACGAAGGGCTTCGCGTTCGCGCCGCCGAGGATGGGGTGCAGGATGGGCGTCTCCACCTCGTAGTAGCCGTGATCCTCCATGTAGCGGCGGATGGCGGAAACCACCTTGAAGCGCTTCTCGAACGTGTCGCGCACCTCGCGGTTCATGACGAGGTCGACGTAGCGCTGGCGGTAGCGCGTCTCCTTGTCGGCCAGGCCGTGGAACTTCTCAGGCAGGGGGCGCAGGCTCTTGGACAACAGCTCGAACGACGCCACGGACACGGACAGCTGCCCGCGCTTCGTGCGCATCATCGTGCCCTCGACGCCGATCCAGTCGCCCACGTCGAGGTCCTTGAGCTCGGCGAACGCTTCCTCGCCCAGCGCGTTGATGCGGCAGAACAGCTGCATGTCGCCCGTGGAGTCGCGCAGCTCGAGGAAGGCGAGCTTGCCCTGGTCGCGCTTCGCCATGACGCGGCCCGCAACCTTCACCTCGTCCTCGGTGGACGCGCCGTCCTCGAGGTCGGCGTAGCGCTCGGCCAGGTCGGCCAGGTGATGCGAGTACGCGAACGCGTGGCCGTACGGGTCCTTGCCCGCCGCCATGAGCGCCTCGCGCTTGGCGCGGCGCACCGCGATGGGGTCGTCTTCGATGATCTGCTCGGTGGTTTCGATGGTGTCGCTCATCAAGTATCCTTCAACCTCGGGCTTTAGTGTTCCAGCTTCAGAATGGTCATGGTGATCTGGCGGCCGGTGGGGCCCGTGGTCTCCACCACGTCGCCCTTCTTGTGGCCCAGCAGCACCGAGCCCACCGGCGACTCGTTGGAGATCCTGCCCGCAGCAGAGTCGCTCTCCGCGCCGCCCACGATGGTGAACACGCGCTCGCGGCCGCCCATGTCGACGGTCACCGTCGAGCCGATGTGCACGCTGTTCGAGCGCTTCGGGGCGTTGACCACCGTCGCCTCGGACAGGATGCGGCTGATCTCGGCGATGCGCGCCTCCATCATGCCCTGCTCGTTCTTGGCGTCGTCGTACTCGGAGTTCTCCGAGATGTCGCCGAACTCGCGCGCCACCTTGATGCGCTCGCCGATTTCGGCGCGCTTCTCGGTTTCGAGGAAGTGGAGCTCCTCCTCGAGCTTGTCCTTGCCTTCTTGCGTGAGAATGAAGTTGCTGTCTGCCATGAATGCTCACCTGTCCAATTACAAAAACATGCACGCTCGTCGTCAAGCGTGCTTACCGATACCTGATATGAAAAAAGCGGTATGTGCAGAGCGCCGAGCGTCTACACATACCGCGAACCAGACGAATGAAAGGCTACTCGGCTTTTTTCTTAGCCGCGGTCGTCGTCTTCTTGGCCGTGGTCGTCTTCTTGACGGGCTCCTCGACCTCTTCGATCACTTCTTCTTCCTCGTCATCGGCTTCTTCGATGTTCTTATCGCCGCCGCCCATGCCTTCGCGAAGATTCTTGACGGTCTTGCCGATGGCACCACCGAGCTTCGGGAGGTTCTTGGGCCCGAAGATGAGCAGGATTACCGCGAGAATGATGAGAAGCTCAGGCATTCCCATTCCCAGGATTTTCATACGTTCCTCCAAATTGCTCGTGCGAAGCGCGCCTCTCGCAGCCTCGCCCACCCTGACGCAGCCAGAGTACATGCCTATGCAAAAAAGGGATGTTCCCCATCCCCTTTAGCAACCAAACAACTGCTTTCACAGCGACGGTTATGATAGCACAATGTTACAAAAGGTAAAAGAAAATGCGGTGATAATTCCCTTTCCACGCCTTTTCCACCGATACGCCGCGTCCCGCCTTCGCCATGGCGAGAAGCCTTTCCCGCGGAGCCCTACGCGCTTGGGAGCTGACCGGTTCGTTCGAGGTAGAACGTTGCCCAGGCTGCTTCCTTGTAAGGATTCAGCCAGAGAAAACCTATTCCGAGGGAGAGCGCCGACAAAAAGACCCAGCCGAGGAAGGTCAAATCCAACCAGAAAAGGCGGCTCTTGTGTCCGCGCATAAGCTCTTTGGACTGGTCGATGGCGTCCATCACGCCGATATCCGGGTTTTGCGCCATGAGATAAGGCGCCATGGCATAGCGATAGGCGGCGATGATGCCCGGAATAACGAACAGCAGCGACCACGCGAAAATAAGAAGTCCCGTGACGAGATTCAACAGAAAGCATCTGCCCAGGTTTGGGAATTTGGAGAACAGGACGTCGAATGCCGCAGGAGCGTCTTTCTTGATCAAGTTGATGTTGAACTGGCAAAGCCCTTGGCGCACTGCCCCGCCGATGATCAAGGCGATAACGCCGCATAGAGCGGCGATGACGCCGAAGAAGGCGAACGATTCCGCGAAAGCAGGATGAAGATCGAAGGGGATATACGTTGCATGCTGATGAAACCCGCCAGAACCATTGACCGCGTCGAAGGTGTCACCCGCTTGCATGGTGATAGACGGCGACACGGCGGCATTGACGCCGCCCAAAATCACCGCAACCAAGGTAACGAGCAGCGCTACGCCCCACGTACCCTGCAAAGCCTTCCGAGCGATGGCGCGAATCTGGCTTGCGCACACGGCAGCCTCCTTCATCCGACAGCTCTTCCGAAAGGAACCGTGTGCCCCCCCCCCCCGGCCGATCACAGTATCTCATGCGATGCCGCCGATTCCCCGATCCCATTGAACCCGTTTTGGATCCCGCTGTTCGGCTGGAGACTGCCGGCCCTATGCAGAAATCTTGAGTATCGAGGCCCTACTTCACAGAGAACAGCCCCGAAAGATAACTATGGCTACCGGGCATGTTCTCAATCGGCTTGCTTCCGATGAGCTCTACGCTTTCGGCATCGTATTGGTATATCGCCCAATCTCCGAGCACGTATATCGACCCTTCAGTCACAACCATCTGCATCGCTTCGTGCTCGAAAGCATGCTCTTCGATAGCCCCCGTCTCTAGATCCACGATGCTCAGCGCGCTATCGTCTTGCCCCTGGACGACATTGTAGTGGGCAACGTAAAGCTTGCCATCCGCGATAGCCACGCTCGAAGGACCGCCCTTGCTTAATGGAATGGAGCTCAACGTGTTGTCTTTAGTGTCGAGCACGCCAATTTGTTTTCCCAGCAAGCCAACGCTGCAGAAATAGATTTTGCCTTCATGCACAACCACCCGGTAGGCATCCGAATCATAACTGCTGCAATCGATCGATTCTTTGAGGACCAGGTCTTCGTCGTAGCAATAGATCATCGAAGAGTCGTCATCGAGAGACATTCCGAAAGCATACAGGCTGTCTTCGCACCAAACGATTTTCGATACATAAACCCCCTCGATAGCTATCTTCGACACGTCCCCGTTGTCGATCCGGCAGCGATTTATATAAGACGAATCGCAGGTGAAGACGTACTCATCGTTCACGGCCACATCATTCATGGCCGATCGACCGATGGCGTGCGTTTGAGAAGCGAGGGAAGCTACATCGACCTGAAGGACAGCCTCGCCGTCTCTAACCTTAGACCTTCCTTGGGGAATAACAAAAAGACTGCCTTGGTAAACCAGGGGATCGTGAAAAACGTCGCCCAAGTTTGCATAGCGCAGCGGAAGCTGCGTCACCTCGTTCAGCTCCCTATCGTAGAAGATGATCCTGCTCGTTTCATCCGTTCCACGCGTTTCGATGACGCCGATGGAGGCGTCGACGGGCGCAACCCGCTCGCCGTCCGAAGCGCAACCATACAAGCCGATCACCGTGAAGAGCATCGCGCCGATTAGAAAGGGTACCGAAACTCGTTTCATAGCCAATCCTTTGATTGCAGGCATCAGAGCAACTTCTGGAGACCCGAAAAACCCGATCGGATGAATGATCGACCCTAAGATTAACACGAACCGAGAACAAAACCTGTTTATTCGGGCATCGACGGGAGCCAAAGACAACGTTGGTCAGGAGAGCGCAAGCGAAGCGTCGAAGGCGTGCTGGCCGCTTTTTGTTCCGATTGAGTCCTCTCGGCAAAAGAAAAAGGCCAGCCGCGAACGGCTGACCTGCAAATTCTGGTCGGGTTGACAGGATTTGAACCTGCGGCCTCTGCGTCCCGAACGCAGCGCTCTACCAAGCTGAGCCACAACCCGAAATACTGCTTCAAGCAGCGACGGATATGATAGCACAACGAATTGGAAAGCAAAAGAAATATGCTCGACAATTTCGCATTTCGCATTTTCACCGTCAACGCAGTAGCGTGCAGGACCCGTTGCGCGCCCGCACCCCCCGCGCTACTCCGTACGCAGGGCCTCGATGGGGTTCTTGGCGGAGGCGCGGTAAGCGGGGAAGATGCCGAAGACGAGGCCGATGGCCGTGCTGGCCGCCACCGCGACCCCCACCACGCCCCACGATGCGACGAACGCAAGCCCCACCGTGGTGGCGAGCAGCCCGAGCGCGAGGCCCGCCGCGATGCCGATCGCACCGCCCGCCACGCTGATCATGAGCGCCTCCAGCAAAAACTGCGCGAGGATGTCCGAACGACGGGCACCGAGGGCCTTCTTGATGCCGATCTCGCGCGTGCGCTCGGTCACCGACACCAGCATGACGTTCATCACGCCGATGCCCGCCACCACGAGCGATATGCCCGCGATGCCCGCCAGCAGCAGCGTCATCGTGTCGTCGATCTCGTTGCCGGCGCGCAGCATCTCGTCCTGCGAGACGATGTCGAACTTCCCGGGGGCGATGCCCGCCTCGTTCGCGAGGTGCGCGCCGAGGGCGCTCTTGGCCGCGTCGATGGCGTCGCTGCCGGGGGCCTTCGCGTAGAACGACTCGATGGCGGCGCCCTCCCCCATGCCCACCGCCGTGGAGAACGGGACGAGGGCCACGTTGCCCGTGGTGAGGCCCATCGACTGGCCCTGGTTCTCCAGCACGCCCACGACGGTGAACTCGTCGCCGTCCAGCTTGACCGTGCAGCCCACCGCGTCGGCCGGGGAGCCGAACAGCTCGGTCGCCACGTCGGCGCCGAGCACGATCACCTTGCTGCGGTTCTCGCGATCGACCGCGTTGAGGTTGCGGCCCGCCTGCAGCTTGAGGTTGCGCACGTGCAGGTAGTGCTCGTCGGTGGCTTCGATGAACGCCTTCTTGGACACGGTCGACCCCACCGACAGCTTCTTCATCAGAGGTTTCGAGGGCGCGACGCCGTCGACGGCTTCGAGGTTCGCCATGTCGGCCAGATCGTCGTAGCCCAGCTCGCCGTCGTAGAGGTACGCCGACAGCGCGTCGCCCCCGAGCGCCTTCATCTTCTCGCTCACCTGCTGGTTCGATCCGTCGCCGATGCCCACGAGGATGATGACCGACGAGATGCCGATGACGAGGCCCAGCATGGTGAGAACCGTGCGCAGCCCGTTGCGGAACACGGCGTGCACCGCCGTGCGCGCCAGCTGACTATACCGCATGACGCCCCCTTTCCATCTCCTGTATCAGCCCGTCGGCGATGCGCACGACGCGCTGCGCGCCGTCGGCGAGGTCCTGGTTGTGCGTGATGAGGATGACCGTTTGGCCCTCCGCATGCAGGTGCCCGAACAGCTCCATGATCTCCGCGCCGGTGCGCGAGTCGAGCGCGCCGGTGGGCTCGTCGGCCAGGATGATCTCGGGCTTGCACACGAGCGCGCGGGCGATGGCCACGCGCTGCTGCTGGCCGCCGGACAGCTGGTTGGGCAGGTGGTGCTCGCGTCCCTCGAGGCCCACCTGGGCGAGCAGCTGGCGCGCGCGGGCGTCGGCCGCCTTCGCGCGCATGCCCGCATAGCTCAGCGGCAGCTTCACGTTCTCGAGGGCGGTCAGCTTGCCCAGCAGGTTGAAGCTCTGGAACACGAAGCCGATCTTCTCGTTGCGGATGGCGGCCAGGCGGCGGTCGGACAGCGCGCCCACGTCGATGCCGTCGAGCAGGTAGCGGCCCTTGTCGGGCACGTCGAGCAGCCCGAGGATGTTCATGAGCGTGGACTTGCCCGACCCGGACGGCCCCACGATGGCGAGGAAATCGCCGCGGTTGATGTCGAGGTTGACCCGATCGAGGGCGCGGATGGCCTCGCCGCCCAGCTCGTACGTCTTCGCGACGTGCTTCAAGCGAATCATGCGCGACCTCCCGCCTAGGCCGAAGGGACCGCGGACATGATGGCCACGTCGCCCACGTCAGCGCCGTCGAGAGAGCCCGCTTCGTCGAGCACCACGTCGTCGCCCTCGTGCAGGTCTTCGCCCGACACCTCGACGACGGTGCCGTCGGTGATGCCGGCCGTGACGGGCACCATGCGCCGCTCGCCGGTTTCGGCGTCGTACACCTCGACGTGCTTGTTCTCGCCGGCGCCGCTCACGGCGCTCACCGGCACCGTCAGCACGTCGGTCGCCTCGTCGACGGTGATGGACAGGTTGGCGGACATGCCCAGCTTGATGCTGCCATCGTTGGGCACCTCCACCGTGATGGCGAACTTGGAGCCGGTCGCCCCGTACGTGCCCACCTCGTTGATGTTCGAGATGACGCCGTCGTACGCGCGCGCCTCGTCGGCGCCGAGCCTCACCTTCACCTCCTGCCCTTCGGCGAGCGCCGCCAGGTCGGTCTCGGACACCGGCAGCACGATGTTCACCTTGTCGATGCGCTGCACCTCGATGAAGTGATCGTCCTTCGTCACGGCGCCCTTGTTCTTCTCGGGCAGCGTGTAGTCGGTGACCACGAGGTCGTACGGGGCGACCCACGTCTCGCCGTTCGCGAACGTCACGAGCTTCTCGCCGACCGCAATGCGCTTGTTGAGCGGCGCGTCGAACGACTCGAGCCAATGCCAGCTGTCGGCCGGCTTCAGCTTCTCGGTTGCCAGCGGCTTCACCTCGCCCACGCCGGTGACGGCCTGCTGCACCGACCCGCGCGTCACGGGCGCGGTGAGCGGCGGCGCTTCCTGCGGCTCCCCCGCAACGGCGCCCTTGATCTCGTCGCCGTACGCGAGCCAGACGGCCAGGCCGCCCGCCAAGGCGAGCAGCAGCACGACGACGAGGGATTTTCCTACGATGCTCTTCATGATGAACGCTCTCTTTCGCTCGCGGGACGGCTACGCCTCGTCGGCCGAGGCCGAGGGCGCTTCCGAGAAGGTGATGTCTTCCACGGCGCCATCCGGAATGGGCTCGCCGGACGACGTGGCGGGTTGCCCCATCTCGGCCGGGGCGAAGGTCTTGACCGCCAGCAGCCCTCCCAACACCACGATCACGGCAACCAGCACGCCCACGATGATCTTGAATCCCTTCGACTTCATAGTCTGCTCCTCACTGCGCGCTTCGCGCATCGCTTCGCTTGCCTGACGGCGGCCAGTCTAGCGAAAGGCGCCTTAAAACTTCCTGAAGCGGGAAGGACGAGATGCGAGTTCGGGAAGAGCGGGAACGGAAAGGGCGGCGAGGCGCCCTCGTTTCAGGCTCCGTTAAGGTTGCTCGTGCTAGAATGGCGGCATGAAACTGCTGATCGTGGAGGACGATCGTCTCCTCTCAAACGCCATAGCCCGCAGCTTGCGGGACGCCTACGCCGTCGATCAGGCATTCGACGGCGAGGAAGGCCTGTTCTACGCCGCGCAGGACGTGTACGACCTCGTCGTGCTCGACGTGATGCTGCCCGCACGCGACGGCTTCTCGGTGCTCGAGGCGCTGCGGGCGCGCGGGGTGCGCACGCCCGTGCTCATGCTGACGGCGAAGGGCACGACGGCCGACAAGCTGCGCGGCCTGCGCTCGGGCGCCGACGACTACCTCACGAAGCCCTTCGACCGCGACGAGCTGCTCGCGCGCATCGAGGCCATCCTGCGGCGCGCGACGGGGCGCGCCGACGTGACCACCATCGCGTTCAAGGGCCTCGTGCTGCACACGCAGACGAAGCGGGCCGCCATCGACGGGCAGCCGCTGGCGCTCAAGGGCAAGCAGTACGACGTCTTGGAGTACCTCGTCAGCCATGAAGGCAGCCTCATCTCGAAGGACCGCCTGTTCGACAAGATCTGGGGGTTTCTGTCCGACACGTCGTCGAACGTGGTTGAGGTGTACGTGAGCGCGCTGCGCAAGGCGCTGGCCCCCTCGGGGTACGACCGCTACATCAAGACCATCCGCGGAGCCGGCTACCTGTTCGCCGAGGAGGACCATGTCTGAGCGCACGCTGATCCGCCGCGAGCTGGCCAAGCAGACGGCGCTGCTGTTCTTCGTGTTCGCGCTGCTGTTCGCCCTGCTGGGCGTCGGCATCTATTCCATGGTGAGCGCGAACATCTTCCGCTCGGCCGACGAGAACCTGGAATCCATCGGCACGGACGCGGACCTCATCACGTTCGACCGGACGACGACCGGAACCGAGGCCGCAACCCCGCGCGCGAACACCGTCGACGACGCCGATGCGGACGATGCGGACGATGCGGACGACGCCGACGATGCGGACGCCACCGCGCCTGACGACGTGGCCGCCGAGCTCTCCTACTCCATCCAGCGGGGCATCGTCGATGCCGACCCGCAGTTCATCACGCTCGTGCGCGACGCGCAGGGAGCCCTGCTCGACACGGTGGGCCTCTACGCCACCTACCCCGCCTACCTGAACGACGTCCCCTTCGATGCGGGCGACCTCGACCGCATCTACCAGGTGTCGGCGGGCGGGCACGTGTACCGCGGCATCGCGTACGACCTGGTGGGCGACGATGCGCCCACCTACCTGCAGGTGCTCGTCAACGTGGACTCCGAGCTGGCCATCCTCGACGGCTTCACGCGCACGCTCGTCCTCTACCTCGCCGCCGCGGTGGTCGTGTCGGCCGCGGCCAGCTACCTGCTGTCGCGGCGCACGCTCAAGCCCATCGTGGAGAACTGGCGCGCGCAGACGGAATTCGTGCAGAACGCCTCGCACGAGCTGCGCACGCCGCTCGCCGTGATACAGACCACGGGCGAGCTGCTGCTCGACCATCCCGACAGCCGCGTCGTCGACCGGTTCGAGGACGTGAGCGCCATCACGTCGGAGACGAAACGGCTCGCGCGGCTCGTGGACGACCTCATGGCGCTGTCGCTCGACGACGCCGGGCGCGCGACGCTCGACGCGAGCACGGTGGACGTCGACGCGCTCGTGCGCGACGTGGCCGCCGCCTACGACGACTTCACCTCGGTGCAGGACAAGCGGCTCACCGTGGAAACGGCGTTCGGCCAGGCCGTCGAAGCCGATGCCGACAAGCTGCGGCAGCTGCTGGGGATCGTGCTGGACAACGCGTTGAAGTACACCGCGCCCGGCGACGAGATCGCCGTGCGCACGCGCGCGTCGGGGGCGAAGTGCGTCATCGAGGTGGCCGACACGGGCTGCGGCATCGACCCCGCCGACCGCGAGCGCGTCTTCGAGAGGTTCTACCGCGCCGACAAGGCCCGCTCGCGCGAGACGGGCGGCCACGGCCTGGGGCTGTCGCTCGCGCGGTCCATCGTCGAGGCGCACGGCGGCACCATCGCGCTCGCCGCCAACGACCCGCGCGGCACCGTCGTCGTCATCGCGCTGCCGCGGACGGCCGCTTAGCTCGTCGCGCGCTCGCGCTCCTTCTGGGCGAGACGGTCGAGCGACACGATCTTCGTCATGATGACGCCGTCGGACACCACGTCGCCCGCGTCGTCGTAGGCCGTCACGTTCCAGTACTGCTTGACGGCCCCCGTACGCTCCGAAACCTCCTCGCGGTCGAGGTCGGCCACGCCGCGCAGCGTGCCCCCCTTGCCGCTCTTGCGGTGGCGCACCTGCACGTCGATGCCGAACGGGCGCTCCTTGTCGAAGTCGGTGTTCTGCTCGGTGCCGATGCTGGCCACTGTTTCCAGCAGTGCGATGGTCGCGCCGCCGTGCAGGTAGCCGTGCGGCTGGAACACCTCGGGCGTGATGGGCATGACCGCCTCGACGTGGCGCTTGTCGGCGGAAACGGTCTCGATGTGCAGCGTATCGGTCAACGCCATGGAAGCCTCCTTCGCGAAGCCGCCGCGAGGCGGCGGCCGGACTGCTGGTTTTTCGTCAAGTATACCCGCCCCGTCGCGCCGCGGCACCGGACAGACCGGCGCGCCCGTCCCGGCTTAAGCTTCGTCGTCCAGGCCGCGGATGAGGCGCTTGATCTCGTCGGGGATGTCGCGCGGCTCGGGGGCGGGCCTGCCGGCCAGGTAGCCCTGCACGTAGTCGGCGCCCAGGACGCGCAGCGCGCGCAGCTCGGCCTCGGTTTCCACGCCCTCCGCTATCACCTGGATGCCGCGGTCGTGCGCGTACCCGATCAGGTTGCGGGCGATGTCCTGGTGGTCCTTCGCCACGTCGATGTCGCGCACGATCTCCATGTCGATCTTCACGAAGTCCACGTGGTAGTCGAGCAGCGACGTCTCGCCATTGTAGCCGCTGCCGAAGTCGTCGATGGCCAGGCGCCCGCCGAAGCGTCGCGCGAGCGCCTCTTTGTACAGGGCCATCTCGCGGCTGTAGTCGCTCTCGGTGATCTCGATGACGAGGTGCTTGAGCAGGCTGGGATACCGCTCGCTCAGCACGAGCTCGTCGTCGGCCGACAGGCGCTGCGTGGCGATGCTGTTCACGAACAGGGTCGCCCCGTGCGCTTCGGGATAGCGCGAGAACGCCTCGAGCGCGCCGAAGAACGTGAGGTGCTCCACGCGGTAGAGCTTCGACTGCGAGCGCGCGAGGGCCAGCACCTGGTCGGGCGTGGGGATGGTGTCCAGCTTCGAGCGCATGAGCGCCTCGTAGGCCATGACCTCCCCTTCGCGCAGGTCCACGATGGGCTGGAAGTGGTACTCGACGAGGTTCTCCTCCAGCAGGCGGTTGAGGTCCTCCTTGTTGTTCACGATGAACGACTTCTCCTCGTAGCTCTGCCGGTCGAACGAGAACAGGTCGCCCTTGCGGCTGCTCTTCGCCAGGTACATGGCGAAGTCGGCGTACTCGCGCAAGTGCGCGTAATCGACCGCGTCATCGGGGTAGAATGCCGCGCCCATGGACGCGCGCACCTTGAGCACCTTGCCGTCGGGCGCTACGATGGAGCTGGCGTCGAGCAGGGTCCGGAACGTGTCGAACAGCGCCTCCGCCGCCGCGCGGTCGGGGCACACGTCCACGAACACGAGGAACTCGTCGCCGGAGATGCGCGAGTAGAACCCCTTGTCCCGGAACGCGTCGTCCACCACGCGACCGGCCGCCTTGATATAGAGGTCGCCCCAGTCGTGCCCGTAGATGTCGTTGATGAACTTGAGGTTGTCGAGGTCGAGCATCAGCATGGCGCCGAACGCGGGCGGGCGCTCCGCCAGCAGGTCGGTCACCTCCTGCTCGAACGCACGGCGGTTGAACAGCCCCGTGAGGATGTCGTGGTCGCGCTCGTGCTCGATGCGGCGGCGCGTCTCGATCTCGTGCGTCACGTCCTCCACGAGGCCCAGCACGCGGCTGTGCTCGCGGCTCTCGACCACGACGATGCGCACCCACGACGTGCGGTGCGGGCCCGAGATGAGGTAGCGGCCCTCGTCCTCCACCTCGACGTAGGGAGAGTACCACTTCATGAAGCGCTGGAACTCCTCCGCGTTCAGCGTTCCCGACGCGATGCGGTGCGGGTCGAAGTACGACGGATCGGGCGGCTCGAGCACGGCGAGCGTGGCGAAGAACCCGTCGGTGTAGGTGATGACGCCGGTCTCGTGGCTGTACTCGAAGGCGCCGATGCCGCGGTCGGACAGGCGCAGGATGCGCGACAGGCGCGACGCGGTCAGGGCCACCTCGGTGCCCATCGACTCGATGGCCTCGGACAGCTCGTCAACCTCCACGATGCCCGTCGGCGTGAACGCGATGGGCTGCTCGGGCTGGGCCGCGCGCACCTCGGACATGAGATGGCGCAGGCGCGAAGACGACACCCAGGCGGTGATGACCGCGATCACGAGGCCCACCACGAGCGAGATGACGAACACGGTAGCGAGGTTGCCGGCCAACGACTTCGATGCGGAGAACAGCTCGTCCTCGCGCTCGAGTCCCACGAGCGCCCAGTGGTCGTCGGCGAACGGCGACGTGCTGTCGTACAGCTGGATCTCCGACGCACCCGCGATGGCGCGCGCGTCGGACGAGGGGTCGGTGGGATCCACCACCATGCGGTCGCCCTCGCCGATCGAGGCGGTGAACGACGAATCCTCCAGGTAGAGGCTCTGCGAGCCGCCCGTGGTGGCCAGCGCCTCGTAGGTGCGGTCCGCGCCGGACAGCGGCGCGACGCCGCCGTCGCGGGAGAAGCCGCCGTCCTCGCCCGTGATGGCGAGCACGTACGAGCCGTTGCCGCTTTCGTTGAGGTCGCGGTACGGGAAGAACGAGGCGATGCGGTCGACGCGCACCTCCACACCGATGACGCCCACGATGCCGCCCTGGGAGTCGCGGACGGGCTTGCTGTAGGTGATGGACGAGGTGCCGGCCCAGCCGAGATCCACCGGACGGCCCCAATACCCCAGGTCGCCGGCGTTCGCATCGGGGTACTGCTCGGCCGCGCGCAGCGGCTCGTAGTAGAACGCGCTCTGGGCGTCGCCTTCGGCCGCCAGCGGGAACGTGGCCGACCACATGCTGTCCAGCGTGATGCCCAGCTGGCGCCCGACGCTGATGGGGCAGGCGGCCAGCATGAGGTCGGAGCCGTTGTCGACGTCGACCTTGGGGTTCGAGTCGCGGATGTACAGCGCGGACCGGTTGTCGGCCTCCCCCTCCGAGCTGTTCGTCAGCACGAGGTACACGCCGTCCACCTCGGCGCGGTGCGAGAACGACAGCAGGTCGTCGGACGTGGACTCGATGAGGGAAAGCGCCAAGTCGGACCCGGTTTCGATATCGGCCGACGTGGCGCCGTAGGCCGCGAGCGTCTCGTCGATGTCGGCGGTCACGCTGTCCACGAGGGGGTCGAAGTCCGACCAGCGGAAGATCATGTCGTTCTCGAGATAGCTCGCACGGCTCGACACGCGCTCCGAGAACAGGTCGTACGCGTCGGTCTCCATCTGCCCGAGCATCTCGCTGCGGGCGAGCACCGCCGAGCACACGACGCCCTGGATGGCCAGCGCGACGCAAAACGGCAAGGCGACGAGGGCGCGGAACGTCACCCCTCGCCGCTTGCCTTTCCGTTTCTGTCCGGAGCGCATGCTCAATATTACGCGATCGCTCCCTTGAGCTGCGTCTCCAGGTCGGCCAGCCATGCGTCGAACACGGCGTCGTCCAGATAGGGGGCCAGCGCCTCCTCGGTCGACGCGCCCGCCGCGACGGCCTCGACCACCGCGGCACGATCGGCCACGGCCTTGTCCGACAGCGTGCGCTCCAGGATGGCGCGCGCTTCCACGCCGCCCTTGAAGGGCGGGTTCGCGTACACGCCCGCCTCGATGGTCTCCAGCGTGGCCGGCAGGTTCACGAGGTAATTGTCCGACGCGCCCTCGATGGACCCGGCCGCAGCCTCGAGGTTCTCAAGCGTCAGCGCGTCCTTGGTGACCGGCACGTAGCCGGCGCTCACCGAGAAATCGGTGTTCTGCTCTTTGGCGGTGAACCACTTGAGGAACTCGGCGCACGCGGTTTCCTTCTTCTCGTCGGACTTCGTCACCACGAAGCCGGCGCCCTGCTGCGGCGAGCACGGCTGGCCGTTCTCGAACGACGGGTTCGGCAGCGCGCCCAGCTCGATGGGGTAGCTCGTGGCGTCGTCCACCGTAACGGTCTGCGGGAAGTACACCACCGAGGACGACGAGCCCACGTAGCATACAAGGTCGCCCGTCTTCACCGCGTCCGAGCGGAACTTGCCCTCGGCCGAGAACCAGCCCTGCACCATGGGCACGTAGTAGTTGTCCCACAGCGTTTTCATCGTGGCGCGGTCGAAGCTCAGCGTGCACGTGCCGCCCTCGATGTCGAGGATCTCGTGGCCGAGCTGCTTCGATCCTGTGATCAGGTAGTTCGCCATCGCATCGCGACCGAAGAACGGACGGCCGTCGCCCGCGACGTCCGGCGTTTGCGCGTCGGTCCACTCGTAGTAGCGCTGCGCCACCTTCGTGATGCCCTCGATGGTGCCCAGCTCGTCGAGCGAGGTGCCCGTGGCGTCGGCGAACGTCTCGAAATCGGTCATGTTGATCTGCAGCGTCTCGGTGGACTTGCCCACCGGGAACACCTTGAGGCCGCCGTTGCCGTTGAGGTCGCCTTCCTCCAGGAAGCCCTCCACGAAGCCGGCCTTCTCCTCGTCGGTGAGGTAGCCCGACAGATCGGCCACCATGCCGAAGCCGTCGATGACCGAAGCCGTGTCGGAATACGACAGGAACGCGTCGGGCATCGACGCGGAGCCCACGAGCCCCTGCGCCGAATCGGTGACCGCGGAGGCGAGGTCGTTCACGCCGCCCTGGCTGGAGCTCGTCACCACGATGCCGAGGTCCTTGCCCTGCGTGGCGTTGAAGTCCTTCACGAGGTCCTCGAACGCCTGCTGTTGCGTGCCGTTGTAGTACGTCCACAGCTCGATCTGCACCGGGTCGGACGGGTCGAGC
The DNA here is from genome assembly GCF_009834925.2 of Eggerthella guodeyinii. Lineage (NCBI taxonomy): Bacteria > Bacillati > Actinomycetota > Coriobacteriia > Eggerthellales > Eggerthellaceae > Eggerthella > Eggerthella guodeyinii. The sequence continues at coordinate 1,058,797 of NZ_CP063310.1, read as the reverse complement.
ACGGACGCGGCCGGCTCCTCCGAAGACGTCGGCGCACCCGCGCAGCCGGCCAGCGCCAAAGCCCCCGCGAGCGCGATCGTCGCACCCGCGCGGCGCATGATGTTCTTTTTCATAATCCCCTCATCGTCCTGAATGGCGGCACACCGCCGCCCTCAATGCATCATGCCATTCTAGAACATGGAGAACACGGCGACCGTGTCAATTTAACATTGAAGCACCAAGGGGTGCGCGTGCGCGTCGAACGGGGCGGTGGATCAGCGGGCGCGGGGTGGCTCGACAGGCTCCGGATCGCGGGGTGCGGGGTCGGGATCGACGGGCTGCGCGGCCGCGGAAGGGTCGGAGGCCCCTTGCGGTTCAGGGGATTGATCAGGGGTTTCCGGCTGCGCGGGAGCTTCCGGCTGCGCGGGGGCGGCACCCTGCGCGGGAACCGTCTCGTCGTCGAGGCGCTGGACCATGACCGTGGCGCCCTGCAACGAGCCCTTCCCCTTCTGGTCGCGCACGGCCCGCTTCGCGTCGTGCTTGAACGTCTTGGTGGTTTGGATGAGGATGGCGCCGATGAGGAACGGCATCCAGAACACGATGCCGCGGTACACGAGCGCGATGGACAGCCCCGCCGCGCCCGACGTGCCGAACGACGTGAACGCCACCACGACGGCCGCTTCCACCACGCCCACGCCCTGCGGCGTGATGGAGATCATGGCGAACAGCGTGGCCACCACGTAACCGCAGATGAGCGGCTCGGGCTGGTGCACGCCGAACGCGACGCCCACCAGGCTGAAGCAGGCCAGCTCGCAGGCGCTGGCCGCGATGGAGCAGCCGAACGCCTTCGCCGTGGTCTTGGGGTTGTGCGCGATGAGGCCGGCGGCGTCGGAGAACGACCCCACGATGCGCTCGACCCACGGGTCGATAGGCTTCTTCTTGAACCGCACGAGCACGCGGTTCACGAGCCGCTCGATGGGACGCAGCGCCTTCAGCACGAGCGCCGGGCGCTTGCGGCCCAGCACGAGGACGAGCACCATGGCGCTGACCAACGCGATGACCAGCAGCCCCAGCAGGAACCACAGCGGCGACAGCCCCACCGTGGCCGCGAGGATGGCGAAGCCGATGAGCATGATGGTGGCGAAGCCCGAATCGACGGTGATCTGCATGAGCAGCGCCGCGCTCGTGGCCTTGCCCGGCGCGATGCCGCGGCGGCGCGCGTCGTCCACCACGAGCGTGGTGCCGGCCAGGTTGAGCGACGGCGCGATGGTGTTCACGAAGAACGTGCCGAACACGAGCGGCAGCGTCTCGCGCGGGTTCATGTGCTCGTCGACGGCCTCGAAGGCGTACGAGTAGGAGAAGCTCTGCGCGAAGTACTTGCCCAGCTGGGTGCACACCGCCGCGATGAGCGGGATGACGGCGCCCTGCTTGATGGTCTCGACGAGCTCGACCAGCTGGTCGCCGCGCAGCAGCACCACGGCCAGCACGATGACGATGACCAGCCCGATGAGCAGGTTTCGGATGTTGAACTTCACCGCGATGCCCGCGCGCGCCCGTTCCCCCGCCCTAGCGGAGGAACTCCTTGAGGTCCGAGCGCATGAGGAAGTCCAGCTCGCCGGTGGTGGACGCGTCCGTCTCCAGGAACAGGAAGCCGTAGTTGCCCACGCGCTTCACGTCGAAGGGACGCATCTCCAGCACGTGCGAGAAGCGGCTGAGGAACGCGTCGTAGTCGAAACCCTCGTCGCCCGAGGCGTCGGCCGGCGCGTTCAGCAGCGACATGGAGTACACCTTGTCGGCCTTGTCGGCGAAGACGGCGTCGAAGTCGGGCTCGTCGTCCTCGAGGAACGCCTGGTAGGTGCGGTAGCCGTAGCCGTACCAGCTGACGTCGGTGCCGCCGAGGCCCGCGAAGCGCAGCGGGTTGAACTCGATGGGGCTCACGTGCCCGTCCGACACGCGCACCTCCACGTGCACGGGGAAGTTCCGCGCGCCGATGAGCGCGTTCACGCGGTCGAGCCAGGAGGTGAACATCGTGGACGTGTCGCGCACGATGGCGGCGCTCGTCACGTACATGCGATCGGACGTGTCCTCGGGCGAGGTGAAGTCGTGGCGCAGCACGTTGAGGATGTGCGCGCGGCCCGTCTCGTCGAAGTACGCGTCGAGCGCGTACTCGGTGCCCTCGAGGTAGCCCTCGAGGATGAACGACCCGGCGCCGATGACGCTCTCGGGGTACATCTCGTGCCACGACGAGGCGTTCTTCTGGATGTCGGCCAGGGCGCGCTCCCAGTCCTCGCGGGTCTGGATGGCGTAGACGCCCATGCTGCAGAAGCCCACCGAGGGCTTGAGCACGAACGGTACCGGCAGCTGCGCGAAGTCGAGCTTGAACAGCTCGTCCACCGAGCAGGTTTTGAAGAACAGGTCGGGATCGAGGCCGGCCAGCGCGGCGCGCATGGCGGCTTTGTCCTTGAACAGACCGATGGCCCGCGACAGGCTGTCGTTGTGCGCGTTCTCGACGATCCAGGCCAGGGCGTTCTCGGAGTTCGTGTACACGCGCTCGCCCGCATCGATGCGGGACACGGCCTCTTCGGGCGTCACGAGGTTCAGCGCGCGGCCGGCGCCTGCGGCGTGCGCGAAGCCGTTGTCCAGCACGGGGTGCTGCGACTCCTCGAGCCAGGCGATCAGCGGTTCGGACACATAGGGCTCATCGAGCACGATCATGGTGTGACTCCTCCTTCGTCGGTGCAGCATCGGCGTCCCATGCCGCGGCGGCACCCGCGGGAACCGGCTCGGCATCGTCGCCAAAAGGCAGTATACCCTCATGGCCCGCCTCGCGGCTGATCTCCGCGCCTTTTTCAGCACGCCGTTCCCAACCCGTTTTCCTCTTCACGTGCGGCTGCGCGGCGCTCTCCTCGCGGCGCGAGGCGATGGCACCGCCGATCCCGGCGCGCGGGGACTCCCCCGCCGCGCGGGCCTGCGCGCGGCCGGCGCGCCATGCGCGGAACCGTTCGAGGTTCTCACGAAACTCGCGCACGAGGCGCGGGGCGTCGTCGTGCGGCACGATGGGCCGGTCGAACGCGTCGCGCTTCCAGAACAGCCACACTACCAGCACGAGGGCGGCCACGGCCACCTGCACGGTGTTCACGTACAAAAACTCCGCGCCCGCCACCAGCACGAGCACGCCCAGCGTGAGCGCCCACGCCGTGCGGAAGCGCAGGATGAGGCCCACGGCCAACACGACGAGCACGATGCTGCCCCCGATGAGGACCGGGCCGATGAGCAGGCCGCCGATGTTGATCCAGTCCGTGAGCGTGGTGAACGGCTCGAACGTCTGCGGGATGAGCGCCAGCCCCAGGTTCACGAGGCCCACGACGAGCACGACGGTGCCCGACAGCCAGGCCGTGTCCTTCGCGCGCTGCTCCTCGGTGGGGCTTTTCTTGTCGGCGAAGAATCCCGACTGGCCCAGCAGCAACGCGCCGATGCAGAAGGGAATCCAGAACATGATGCCGCGGTACACGAGCGCGATGGCCGTGGCCGTGGCCAGCGAGCATCCGTGCGCCGTGAGGATGGCGGCGATGGCCGCCTCCACCACGCCCACGCCCTGCGGCGTGGGGCTCAGGATGACCGAGATGGCCGCCACCGCGAACGCCGCCACGAGCGCGGCCACGTTCTCGAAGCCGAACGCGTAGCCGATGGCCACGAGGCACGCCATGTTGAGGATGGCCGAGAACGACGCGTACGCCACGGTGACCAGGGTGCCCTGCGGGTTCTTCGCCAGGATGCCGGCCGACGAGATGAACGAGCTGGCCATCTTGCGCCCCCACGCCGGCTTGAGGTGCTTCTTCAGCAGACCGAGCGCCTTGTTGATGAGCGACTCGATGCCGAGGAACAGGCGGAACAGGATGCGCGGCTTGCGGTAGCCCACCACGAACATGCTGGACAGCGCTGCCAGCACCGCCGCCAGCGCGAGGCCGCCGACGAGGAACAGCGTGTTCATGGAGCCGGACAGCAGCATGGTGAGGAAGCCGATGACCGAGATCACGAGGATGGCGGCGAAGTAGCCGATCTGCGAGAGGATGGCACCGCTCGTGGACGTGCCCGCGTCCGCGCCCGTGCGGTGCGCGTCGTCGATGATGAACGCCACGCCCGTGGCGCCCGAGAACAGGCAGAACGTGTTGATGAACACGAGCGAGAAGATGAGCACGACGTTGTGCCAGAAGCCGGTTTTGTGGCCGACGGCCTCGAACGCCGCATCGTAGGACGCCGCCTGCACGAGGTGGCGCGCCAGCATGAGCACGCAGGCCGCGATCAGCGGCACGAGCGCGCCGGTTTTGAGCGTCGCGAGGAAACTCGCCAGGTAATCGGCGTTCGCGATGAGAAAGCACACTGCGACGATGCCGATAACAAGCAGCAGCGCTTTCTTCAACCAGCGACCCCCTTCGACGAACCATGACGGAATGATTCAGTATAGCATGAGGCGGCGAGCTGCAAGCGGGACGCGCGGATGACACCACGCGCTTGCCATCCAGGCGAAACGCGTTGCGTGCGGCGACCAGCGTGCGGCGCGTCGCGGGAGGGCGGGGCGCGCCCTAGGACGCGACGCGGCGCGCGACGCGCAGCGTGCGCACGAGGTTGCGGACGTTCACCACGTCGAACAGCACGGCGAACAGAAACGCCACGGCCAACCCCGCGGTGACGGCCCCTTGCCGAGGCGCGATGATGAACACGAGCGGCGCGCCGAACAGCACGAGCGGGACGATGAGGCCGATGAGGCAGGAGCCGAAGCGCTTCCACAACCCGTAGACGATGGAGATCATCACGTACAGGAACAGCCCGGTGGCCACGGTTCCCACCAGCGCCGACACCGCCAAAAGCGCCACCTTGCCGACCACGACGAGGCTCTCGCGGCCGAGCTCTCGCTTCACTTCGTCGAAGGCTTCCTGCGGAGTCTTGCGCGGCTCGGCCGACGCGCGGAAGGGCGCGAACGGGTCGAAGGGGTCGAACGGCTGGCCGCCGCCCGCGCCGGCGGCGCCGGAGCGCGGCTCGTCCCACGACGTCCACACGTAGGTGGTTTGGCCCTGCCCCTGGCCGGGCGCTTGGCCGAAGGGCCAGCCGGCGAAGGGGTCGCCCGCGCCGGGGTTCGGGGTGCCGGAGGGGTGGGCGTAAGGGTTCGCGTAGGGCCGCGGGTCGCGGCGCGGGTCGAACTCGGGCGTCCACGAGCGGTTGAGCAGCACGTCGCGCGCCTCGTTGATGCGCTTCGTGAACTCCTCGGCGTCTTCGCGCTCCTTCGATCCCAGCGGGAACTTGTCGGGATGATGCGCGATCACCAGCTTGCGGTGGGCCTGTTTGACCGCGTCGTCGGTCGCGCCGTCGGATAGCCCCAGGATGTCGAGCGCTTCGGATTTTTTCATGCCCCCACTATACGCGCCGCCCTTTCCCCGCCATCACGCCGTCAGAGAACAACCACAAACGCGCAAGCCGACCCGGAAAGGGCTCCCGATGGGCCGCAGCGCCGGCAAAGTGGCAGAGATCGCGCCAAATGTGCAGATTTTCGGGCGCGGCTGCGCGACGGGTTTTTCGCGACCTGGTGTTTTGCTGCGGCAAGCGTTTTTGCGCAGCTGAAATCCATACATTTGGCGCGATCTCTGCCACTTTGCCGCAGCCGCGCCTCAGACGACCTCGTGCGAGAAGCTCAGAAGCTCGCGCCTCAGGGCGAGGCGGGCGGGTTTCCACGTGCGATCGTCGAAGCGGAGCCGCTTGCCGAGCAGCTTCGCGATCGCCCGCGCCGTCTTGTCCATGCCGTCGCAGTCGAGCACCTGGGCGCGCGTCACCGTGACCACCGCGATGCCCAGGTACGACAGGGCGTTGCGCCGGCTCGCGTCGCTGGCAATGCGCTCGGCTCCGGTATGGTAGGCGTCGCTGTCGTACTCCACGGCCACGTTCTGCCCGGGCCAGAGCAGGTCGCATACGTAATAGCCCTTCGCCGACGCCATCCGCGCGCGCTTCGTCACGTCCACGCGGGCGTTCATCCGGGGAGCGGGCAGCCCGTATCCTCCCCAGCGGGGCGGCAGGCACAGGAGCATGACGAGGATCGTCTCCATCGGCGAGGCCGAGCCGTCCAGCACGTAGCCGAGCGCTCGCTTCGCGAGGACCGCGCCTCGAGCGCTGCCCGCCGCCTCCAGAAACCGCCCCAACTCCGCAACGCTCGTGAGAGGGTCGCCCTTGACGAAGCCGGCAGGGTTCGAAGCCGACAGGCGATACGAGCCGCACAGCTCGAACCCCAGCCGCACGAGCCGCGGCAACGTCAGGCTGCTCGCCAGGTGCAGAAAGCACAGCTCCGGCGAGGCCGAGCACACGTCGCGGGCGATGCGCAGGATCGAGCCCGGAACCAACGCCTCCGAGCAGGCATGGCACGTCGCGCGCTTGAGGCGACGGCGGTCGGACGCGCGCGGGACGAGAAGGTGCACCGGCATCGAAAGGCATGCGAATCCCCCGCGTGCGAGCAGCTCGACGTCGGACGCGCGCGGGGCGAAGCGCTCCGCGGAGAGGGATCGCATGACCGCGCGCGGGAGGACACGTGCGGAACGCAGGTACTCAACCGTCGATATGTTGCACAGGCACAGGGTCATGCACCGGAGCATAGCACGCCGTTTGCGCTGGTGGGACGAGAAGACCGCCCGCGCTAGATCCGCGTTGGAACCGCGAAAGATCCGCACCGAATCCGCGTTGGAAACGCGCCCTGCTTGTATATCGCGCGGAATTGTTACACAATACGACCGGGGAATTGAGGGGAAAACAATGAATAGTCCGAAACGTTTCGCCATGGAAGCGCTCGTCGCCGTGCTGTTCGCCTGCTTCCTGTCCACGAGCCTGTTCGTGCGGCAAGACGGGGCGAGCGGCCTCGTGCTCGCGCACTACACGAGCCGCATCGTCGAGATCGCGGCGTGCTTCCTGATCGCCTTCGTCGCGCGCGGCTCCCGCATCAACCCGTTTCGCCTGTACCAGGCGGGCGCGGGCGCGTTCGCGGCGTACCTCGCGTTCGAGGGTTGCAAGGTTCTGCTGCCTCCCGGCCTCTTCAACGGCCAAGCCGTGCTGCTCGATGCGTGCTCGGGCTTCTTCAACGGCATCCTCATCGCCTGCATGGTGCTGCTGTTCGCCCGCGCGTTCTGCTCGCTTCCGGCGCGCCACGCCCTCGTGCTCATCCCGCTGTCCTGGGCGTGCTCGCATCTCGTCTTCCTGGGCAGCTACCTCCTTCCCCCGGCGCACGTCCACGCCGTCGAAACGCTCTTGCTGCTGGCATCGGGCGCAGGGCTTCGCCTCGCCCTCGGGCACCTCATCCCCGACGCCGCCTTCGAGGGGATCGTGGCGCCGCGCAGGGAAACGCTCGCCATGGTGCCGCTGCTCAAGTCGAACCGGTACTTCTCGCTGTACTTCGGCATGCTCGTGTTCCCGTTCTTCTACGGGCTCATGGCCCAGATATGCGCCGACGCGAACATCAGCTCGGGGCTGTTCGACGTATCGACCGAGATCGTGGGCATCGTGATCCTCGTGCTGCTGGCGATGAGCGCGCCGTTGCAGAAGAGCGGGCTCGACGCCGAAGGCATCTTCGTGATCGTCCTGCCCGTGTTCGCCACGGCGTTGTTGTTCTTCCCGCTGTTCTGGGATCGCGAGGTGTTCGTGTCGGGATTCATCATGAAGTGCGGGTTCCTCGTCTACACCTCGCTCATGTGGATTCACCTGCAACGGCTGACCAGCAAGGCGCCCGACAAGTGCTTCTTCTTTTTCGGCATCGCGCTGGGGCTGTACCATCTGGCGCTCATGGCCGGGCGTTTCTTCGCCTATGCGCTGAACGCCTATACCGTGCTGTCGGACCAGACCATCGCCGTTGCGGCGCTGTTCGCCATCTGGCTGCTGTCCATGGCGGCGCTCGTCATGCTGTTCGCCCATCGGCGCCGCAGGGAGCCGAGCGCCGCGCCTACGCCCGCGACCAGCTTCGATGCGGCTTTCGCGCGGTTCGCCGACGAGCAGGGGCTGTCCGAGCGCGAGCGCCTCGTAACCCGGGAGTTCGCGCGCGGGCGCACGGTGGCGCACATCGCCGACGAGCTGGTGGTGTCGCAGGAGACCGTGAAGACGCACCTCAAGCGCGCTTATGCGAAGACGGGCTGCCACAGCCGCCAGGACCTCATCGACCGGATCGACGCCATCGCAGGCGAGAAGGCGGCCGGGTAACGGACGGAACCTGGCCGGCCGGCGCGCGGAGCCCGGCCGGCGCGGACGCGTCGACCGGGCTCCAAGAAGGGAGGGAGTTCGCTCGCGAAACGCTCGGCCGGGTTAGGCGACCGGCGTCTCGGCGGCGGCGTTCTGACCGGCGATGCGGCCGTACACCATGTACATGCTGATCTTGCCGTGGCCGCGATCGCATCCCACGTAGCCGCCCACGCATTCGCCGGCCGCGTACAGATGCGGGATGATCTCCTGATCGTCGAGCTTGACGGGGTCGGGGCCCGCATGCTCGGAACGCTTGCACACCTGCGCCTTCGTGTTGGCCACGAGACCGCCCATCTGGTCGTGCGCGAAGAACTGCATCTTCACCGCGCAGAACGGGGCCGTGGCGAGCGGCGCCGTCATGCCCTCCTTGCCGAATTCGTCGTCCGTTCCGGCGCTCGCGAAGCCGTTGTACCGCTCCACCTGCGCCTTGAGCGCGTCGGCCGGCACGCCGATCCGCTTCGCCAGCGCGTCGAGGTCGTCGGCGACGGCCACGTAGTCGGGGTTGAGGTAGGGGGCCTTGTCCTCCGCGGGAGACTTGAGCTTCTCGACATCCCACTTGAGCGCCTCGGCGCCGGCGGCGTCCACGAGCGCCCACACCGCGCGCGGCGCGGCCTGGTTCAGGTACGACTCGTAGAACGGCTCCTGCGGGTACACGAGCGCGGCGTTCTCGTCCACGAAGCGCGTACCGTCGGCCTTCACCAGCATCACGTTGGAGAAGTCGTTGATGCTCATGCCGACGCCCGTCGAGGGCGGGTTCTCGATATCCACCGGGTCCCACACCTGGTAGAAGCGGGTGCCCCACTTGAAGCGAAACTCGCACACGTACGACATGTCGCGCGTGCCCGCGCCGATGTTGACGGCGGCGTTCGTCAGCTCGCCCGTCGTCTGCACGTAGGGCAGGCCGCCGGCGGACAGGTCGGCATCGAGGCGCGGGTCGTAGTTCAGGCGCATGGCCTCGTTCGACTTCCAACCGCCGCTGCCCATGATGACGGCCTGGCGCGCCTTGAAGCGCTTTGTGGCGCCCTCGGCCTCGACCTCGAGGCCGATGACCGTGCCGTCTTCCTGCTGGATGAAGCTCGTGGCCTGATGCTCGAGCAGCATCTCGACGCCCAGGTCGCTGGCGCGCTCGTACATGACGTACCAGTACGAGATGCCGCCGCTGCCGGGGTACGCGTCGCTCTTGTCGGGCGTGAGCGAGCACGGAACGTCATGCCCCTCGTTCTGCGTCACCTTCTCCTTGAACACGATGCCCAGGTCGTCCTGCAGCCAGTCGACGCATTCGTTCGCATGGTCGATGAACGTCTGCAGCAGCTCGGGCACGGCGCGATGCTTGCCGTAGGCGAAGATGTCGTCGTAGAAGCGCTGCGGCGTGTCCTCGATGCCCGCCGCCTTCTGCACGACGTTGCCGCCGCCGAACTGGGCGTTGCCCGCGCACAGAATGGAGTTGCCGCCGTACACGGTGTTCTTCTCCAGCAGTACCACCTCCGCGCCCGCCTGCGCGGCCTCGATGGCGGCGCACAGCCCGGCGTACCCGCTGCCCACCACGAGGATGTCGGTTTCCTTGTCCCAGGCCGCGTCGCTTGCCGCCGCTTTGTCGCCCGCCGGCGCGCCGCTCGAGCAGCCCATGAGCCCCGTCGCCACCGCTCCCGCGGAGACGAGTCCCAGACCTTGGATGAAATGACGACGCGACAGGTTTTCGGTTGCTCCCATGATGTGTATCCCCTTTCGTGCTGATTCCCTGATGCTCCTTGTTTGACGTGCGAACCTTCGTGCGCGCGGCTCCTCCTTCCTCCGATGCGCGCACGGTCAGTCGTGACAGGTGTAGCAGGCGAAGACGCCCTCGTGATGGCAGCTCAGGCATTCGTTCATGGCGCGCTCTTGGATGTCTTCGTCGCTGTGCATGTTGTGGCAATCGCCGCAGGCGATGGCTTCGTGCTCGGCCACGCCTTCGAGATCGTGCGGGTTGCGCTCGGTGCCCTCGGAGTCGGTCAGGACCACCGAGCCGTCGGTGGCGGCGACGAGCCCCGCGCGGTCGCCGTAATGGCAGCTGAAGCACGTGGCGTCTTCCACGCTCGTCTTCTTGAGGCGCGTGGGCATCTTGTCCGAAGCGGTTTTGCCTTCGTGCACGGCAGCGAGCGTCGCTTCGTCGCCGTGGCACTGCGCGCAGGCGACGTCCTTGTGCTGCGACGCCTCGCAGGCGGAGCTGTCGTAGCTGCCCCGCTCCGTGGCATGGCACGTGCCGCAGTCCCCGTCCATCGACCACGCCACATCGACGGCCGGCGCGTTGTTCTTCGCGTCGTCGCGCGCGCCCCCGTCCGACGTTTGCTGAGGCGCGCACGCGCCCAGGCAGCAGAGCGCCGCCGTCGCCAACGCCGCAACGGTTGCGCACGCGGCCCGCCGTGCTCGCGTTCTTTGCGATTGCTTCATAGTCCCCTCCTTGAATCCCCTGGTCAGCAGATGAGGGCAGCATACGGCGCGTCACGGGGAAAAGCTGTCCCGCCAAGGAGGTGGAGCAGGGGAATCCTGTCCCCTGAAACAGGGGAATCGGGGAAGAAGGGCGCGCGAGGGCCGAACGCGCGAGCGGCCTCCCGGAGGAGGCCGCTCGATGAGTGCCGGTGGTCGGCCGATCGGCCGCCGGAGCCTTCCTAGTGGCGGAAGTGGCGGTGACCGGTGAACACGAGCGCGATGCCGTGCTCGTCGGCGGCGGCGATCACTTCCTCGTCGCGGATGGAGCCGCCCGGCTCGATGACGGCCGTCACGCCGGCCTCGGCCAGCGCGTCGAGGCCGTCGCGGAACGGGAAGAACGCGTCGGACGCCGCCACGGCGCCCTTGGCTTCCTCGCCCGCCTGCTCGACGGCGATGCGGGCGGAGTTCACGCGGTTCGGCTGGCCGCCGCCCACGCCGATGGTCGCATGGCCCTTCGTGATGGAGATGGCGTTCGACTTGATGGACTTGCACACCTTCCACGCGAACAGCAGCTCGGCGAGCTCCTCCTCGGTGGGCTGGCGCTTCGTGGGCACCGTGAACGTCGCGCGGTCCTCGGCCACGGCGTCGGAATCCTGGCACAGGAGGCCGCCCTCGACGGCGCGGTACTCCACCTCCCCGCCGGCCGGGTTCACGCCGCCCGTGGACAGCAGGCGCGCGTTCTTCTTGGCGCTGTACATGTCGAGCGCGTCGCCCGCGAACTCGGGGGCGATGATGGCCTCGACGAACTGCTTGTTGTCGAAGATGGCCACCACCACGTCGGAGGTGACGGGGCGGTTGAACGCCATGACGCCGCCGTAGGCGCTCACCGGGTCGCACGCGTGCGCACGCTGGTAGGCCTCGACGAGGTCGTCGTTCTGGCACACGCCGCACGGCGTGAGGTGCTTGACGATGACGCAGGCCGGCTCGTCGAACTCGCGCACGGCCGTCCAGGCCGCGTCGAGGTCGAGGTAGTTGTTGTAGGACAGTTCCTTGCCCTGGTGCTGCTTGGCGTGGGCCAGGCTGTGCGGGGCGTCGGCGTAGTCGTCGCGGCGGTAGAACGCGGCGCTCTGGTGCGGGTTCTCGCCGTAGCGCAGGTCCTGCACCTTCGTGAGACGCAAGCAGCGATCGGCCGGGAACTTCACGTCGCCCTCGCCCTCAAGCTGGGCGCCCATCCACGCGGCGATGGCGCCGTCGTAGGCCGCCGTGGTCTCGAACACGTCGAGCGCCAGCTTGGCGCGCGTGTCGCGCAGGGTGGCGCCGTCGTTGGCGCGCATCTCGGCCAGGATGGCATCGTAGTTTTCGGGACGCGTGACCACGGCCACGCTCTCGAAGTTCTTGGCCGCGGAGCGCAGCATGGACGGGCCGCCGATGTCGATATTCTCGATGCAGGTGCCGAAGTCGGCGCCGCTCTCGACCGTCTTCTCGAAGGCGTAGAGGTTCACCACCACCATGTCGATCATCTCGATGCCGTGCTCGGCCGCCTGGGCCATGTGCGCCTCGTTGTCGCGCTTGGCCAGAAGCCCGCCGTGCACGCGCGGGTGCAGCGTCTTCACGCGGCCGTCCATCATCTCGGGGAACTGCGTCACGTCGTCGATGGGCGTGACCGGCACGCCGGCGTCCTTGAGCGCGCGGGCGGTGCCGCCCGTCGAGATGATTTCCGCCCCGAACTCGTCGACGAGCGCGCGGGCGAAGTCCGCAACGCCGCTCTTGTCCGTGACGGACACGAGCACGCGCTTGACCTTAGGATTGCTCATATGGCCTTACATCCTTTCCTCTTGTCTGCGACTGAACGGCCCCATGCGTCCAATCTCCTTCGACGCATGGTACCACCCGGGCCGCGAGGCGGACGAAGAGGCGCGCGCATATCCCGCGAAAGCGCACGACGGGCAGGTCAGCGAGCGGCAAGCTCCTCGATCACGGAAGCCGTGTCTTTCACCTGGGCGAAGCGGCCGTCCCATATGCGGTCTTCGAAGTAGGCGGTGAGGGCGTCGCCCGTCGCGAACTCGCTGTCGAAGGTGGTGACGGCCTCGCGCGGCACCGTCACCTCGAAGCCCAGCTCGAAGGCTGCCTTGACGGACGCGTCGAAGCAGAACTCCGTCTGCATGCCGCACATGACGAGGCACTTCGCGCCGAGGGACCGCAGCATCTCATGGAGCCCCGTGCGCCGAAACGCGCTGTTGAAGCGCTTGCCGACGCAGGGCTCCCCGCCCTGCGGGGCGACGGCGGCATACGCCTGCCACCCGTCCGTGCCGCGCTCGAGCTCGTCGCCCGCTCCCCCGTCGTGCAGCACGTACACCACGGGAACGCCGTTGCAGCGGCACGCCTCGATGAGCGCGCCCACCGAGGCGATGAAGCGCTCCTCGTCGGAAGGGTGCGCCTCGACGAGCGCGGTCTGCACGTCGATGACGATCAGCGCGTCGTAGGCTCCGTTCTGCATCCTAGCGACCGAGGCTCTTCTCGTGGCGCTCGCGCGCCTCGGCGCTGTAGCGCTGGCGGTAGCGCACGTCCACGAGCTCGGCCACGATGGCGATGGCCAGCTCGGCGGGCGTCTTCGCCCCGAACTTGAGGCCGATGGGCCGCTTGACGCGCTCCCAGTCCTCCTCGGTGGCGCCGCTGTCCAGCACCAGCTCGTGCACGCGGTCGTTCTTGCCCGCGCAGCCCATCATGCCGACGTAGTGCACGTGGTGCTTCGCGGCCCACACGCAGCCCTCGGGGTCGAACATGTGGCCGCGCGTGAGCACGCACACGTAGTCCTCCGGCGCGGCGTCGAGCTCGTCGAGCGCGTCGAAGTTGCCGCCCTCGAGCACGATGCGCTTGGCGCGGGGGAAGCGCGCCTCGCTCACGTACGCCGGATCGTAGTCGACCACCGTCACCGCGAAGCCCACGTGGTCGGCGAGCGCCGCCACCTCGCTGGCCGCGTCGGACGCGCCGAGCAGCCAGACGTGCACCTGGTCGAACAGGGGGACGCTCGCCCAGGTGAGGCCCTCGAACTGCTCGTTGTGCATCGAGGGGCCGCGCGTGACGTCCTTCATCTGGAACAGGTCGCGCGGCGAGTACGGGCGCGCGGCCACGACCTCCTTCGCGTCGTTGCAGAAGAACACGAGCGGCTCGCCGTCGGCCGAGCCCGCGTCGCCGTACTTCTTCGTCACCTCGTTGTCGGTATTGCGCTGGGCCTCGTCGGCGTCGTAGACGATCTTGAAACCGAGCCAGGCGAGGTCGCCCTCCTCCATCGCGCGCAGGGCGCGTTCGAACGTGGGGATGTCGTCGGCCGTGAGGCTGCGCGCCACCGCGTCGAGGTACGACGGGTCCACATGCTGGTTTCCCTCGGTCGCCTCGGGCGAGAAGCACGGGAAGTCCTCGACGCGCAGGGCGGGCGTGCGGCCCTCGCGGAGGTCGGCGATGATCTGCTTGAGCGCGGGTTGGATCATGATAGCTCCTTGGTTTCATCAGGGGCGGGCGACGAGCTTACGCGCAGCGAGAGCGGCGAACCTGCGGGTCGCTCCGCGCGTTCAGCGGGCGGGGGCGATATGCACCTTGCGGTCCTCGCCTACGGTGACGCGGCCTTCGGCTATGAGGCGCAGCACCTCGGGGTACAGGACGTGCTCGACCTCGTGGATGCGGGCCTCGAGGTCGTCGAGGGCGTCGTCCTCGCGCACCTCCACGGCGCGCTGCGCCACGATGGGGCCCTTGTCGTAGTCCTCGTTCGCGAAGTGGACGGTGATGCCCGTCACCTTCACGCCCGCGTCGTAGGCGTCCTGGATGGCGTGCGCGCCCTTGAACGAGGGCAGCAACGCCGGGTGCAGGTTCAGCACGCGGTCGGGGAACGCGTCCAGCAGCACCGGCGTCACCTTGCGCATGTAGCCCGCCATCACCACGTAGTCCGCGCCGGCGTTGCGCAGCGTCTCGACGATGCGCTTGTCGGCCTCGATCGGGTCGGCGTACACGTCGCGGTTGAGCGCCGTAACCGGGATGCCCGCCGCATGCGCGCGCTCGATGCCGTAGGCGTCGGGGCGCGACGACACCACGTGCACGATCTCCACCGGCAGCCCCTCGGCCGCCGCGTCGATGATGGCCTGCAAATTCGTGCCGCTGCCGCTCAGCAGCACCCCGATCTTCAGCGGCTCGGCCATGGCCCTACGCCTCCGCGTCGGCGCCGAACGCGTACAGCGCGCCGTCGCCCGTGTAGCGGACCTCGCCCTCGCCGGGCACGATGCGTCCCACGCGATACGCGGTTTCGCCGGCCTCCGTCAGCGCGGCCTCCACCTCGTCGGCACGCGCCGCGTCCACGATGAGCACCATGCCGAGGCCCATGTTGAACGTCTTGAGCGCCTCGGCCTCGTCGAGGTGCGCCGCGTCGCACACGAACGACGCGATGGCCGGCACCGGCCACGTGCCGAGGTCCACCTCGGCGGCGCAGGTCTTCGGCAGCGCGCGGTCGAGGTTCTCGGAGATGCCGCCGCCCGTGATGTGCGCGAGCGCGTGCACGGCGCCCTCGCAGGCCTCCAGCACGGCGCGCACCGGCTTCACGTAGATGCGCGTGGGCTCCAGAAGCGCGTCCTGGAGGCTCGCGCCGCCCAGCTCCTCGCGCTCGATGCGCAGCTCGTAGTGGGTCTTCCCCTCCACGCACACCTTGCGCGCCAGCGAGTAGCCGTTGGAATGCAGGCCGCTCGACGCGAGGCCGATCAGCACGTCGCCCTCGCGCACGGTGGCCGGGTCGAGCATCTTCGTGCGGTCGACCACGCCCACGCAGAAGCCGGACAGATCGTAGTCGTCGGGGTCCATGACGCCGGGGTGCTCGGCCATCTCGCCGCCGATGAGCGCGCAGCCGGCCTGCTTGCAGCCCTCGCCGATGCCCGCCACGATCTCGGCCACGTTCTCGGCCTTGAGCTTGCCGATGGCCACGTAGTCGAGGAAGAACAGCGGCTCGGCGCCCGTGGCGAGGATGTCGTTCGCGCACATGGCCACGAGGTCGATGCCCACCGTGTCGTGCTTGCCGGCCAGCTGCGCCACCTTGAGCTTCGTGCCCACGCCGTCGGTGCCGCTGACCAGCAGCGGGTCGTCCATGCTCTTGGCCGCCGCGATGGAGAACAGGCCGCCGAAGCCGCCGATGTCGCCCACCACCTCGGGACGGTACGTGTCGTGCACGACGCCCTTGATGGCTTCGACGGCGCGCGCGCCCTCGGCCGTGTCCACGCCCGCCTGCGCGTAGGTCACCGCGTCTTCGTCCATCCAGCTGGGCATGTGCGGGCCGTCGTCGGTCTGCGTCGCGCTTACGGTAATTCTCTCAGTCATCTTGGCTCCTTGTGCCGTATCGTCCAGGTCGGGGCGATCCCCCACTGTCATGCTGCTGTCGTGCGCGGCGCGCCTAGCCCGTCGCGTCTTCGCCGTACGTCTCGTCGAAATCCTTCTTCGTCAGGAAGCTCCTCTTGGCCACCGCGTCGGGGATGGCCACCGGGTAGTCGCCGGTGAAGCACGCGTCGCAGAACCCCTGGCGGCGGGCGTCGGGAACGGCGGCACGCAAGCCCTCGAGCGAGATGAAGGCCAGCGAGTCCGAACCGATCCACGCGTTCATCTCGCCGAGGTCCATGTTCGCGGCGATCAGCTGATCGCGCGTGTCGGTGTCGATGCCGTAGAAGCACGGCCACCTCACCTCGGGGCTCACGATGCGCAGGTGCACCTCCGCCGCGCCCGCGTCGCGCAGCATCTGCACGAGCTTCTTCGACGTGTTGCCGCGCACGATGCTGTCGTCGATGACCACGAGGCGCTGCCCCTCGATCACCGAGCGCAGCGGGTTCAGCTTCAAGCGGATACCCAGCTGGCGCATGGCCTGGGTGGGCTCGATGAACGTGCGCCCCACGTAGCGGTTCTTCACGATGCCGTCGGCGTACGGGATGCCGCTCTCAAACGCGTAGCCCAGGGCCGACGGCACGCCCGAGTCGGGCACGCCCAGCACGAGGTCGGCCTCCACGGGGGCCTCCTGCGCCAGGATGCGGCCCATGCTGCGGCGGGCCTGGTACACGCTCTGGCCGTCGATCACGCTGTCGGGGCGCGCGAAGTACACGTACTCGAAGATGCACGCCGCCGACGCCCGGGCGGGAACCCCCTGCTCGGCGTACATGCCGTCGCGGTTGAAGCGCACGATCTCGCCCGGCTCGACGTCGCGCACGTACTGCGCGCCCACGATGTCGAGGCCGCACGTCTCGCTCGACACGACCCAGCCGCGGCCGTCGGGCAGCGCGCCGATGCACAGCGGGCGGATGCCGTTCGGGTCGCGGAACGCGTACAGCGAATCGGGGCTGGCCAGCACCATGGCGTAGGCCCCCTCGATGTCCTCCATGGCGCGGCGGATGCCGTTGCGCAGGTGGTGCGTGGCTTGCGTGACCTGGCCGATCACCTTCGCCGCCACCTCGCTGTCGGTGCCCGAGCGGAACTGCACGCCCTCGTCGATGAGGCGCGTGCGCATGGCGTTCGTGTTGATGAGCGTGCCGTTGTGCGCAAGCGCGATCAGCACGTCGTCGATGGCCGAGATGTGCGGCTGCGCGGCCTCCCACGATGCGGCGCCGCCGCTCGTGGAGTAGCGCGCGTGGCCCACCGCCACGAAGCCGTCGAGCGCGGCCAGGCTGGCCTCGTCGAACACCTGGGTCACGAGGCCCAGGTCTTTCGACACCATGATGGTCTCGCCGTCGCCCACGGCGATGCCGGCGCTCTCCTGCCCGCGATGCTGCAGCGCCTGCAGGCCGAAGCACGTCATGCGCGCCACGTCCTCCCCGGGCGCGAACACGCCGAACACGGCGCATTCCTCCTCGAGGCGGTCGGGACGCTCGCCCGGCAGGATCGAGGTGCTCATGAAGCGATCTCCTGTTCCGCCGAATCGACGGCCGCGGCCGCCTCGGGGTCCACGACGTCGCCGCCGTCCTCGCCCACCGTGCTGGCCGCCACGTAGGAGTACAGCACGTAGCGCCCGTCGGAAGGCAGGTTGTCGCAGGTTGCCAGCGCGAAGGTGTGCGCGATGTCGGCGGCCTCGGGAATGTCGGAGGCGGCCACCACCGAGCGATCGATCTTGTCCTGCACGTAGGCGACGCGCTCGGCCTCGTCGGTGAACTGCGTCTGCGCCAGCGGGTCGTCGGCCGCCACGTGCACGAGCGCGAACGTGTTCAGCTGGTAGTTGCCCTCGGGCGTGAGGATGTACACCGTGCGATGGTCGTCGAACTGGGCGGCATCGCTGAAGTCGGCCAGGCAGGCGAACATCGAGCCGTCGTTCAGATGGTGCCCGTAGATGATGTTGTTCGGGTCGGAGAAGTCGCTCGCGTTCTCGGCCGACAGGAAGATGGCGCCGAACGTGGCGATCCACCCCTCCGAGCCCTTGAAGTCGTGCGTGAGGTACTTCACGTCGTCGGTGGTCTGCACGATGGGGTAGTTCACCACGGTGCCGGGGATGTAGATCCAGCCCACCGTGTCGGGGTTGATGGCCTTGAGCGCGTCCCAGTCCACCGTGAGGTCGGCCAGCGACGTTCCCTCGATATCGCTGGGCGGCGTGAAGCCCTCCTCCGCGACGCTTTGGTAGGTTTGCTGGCCCTGCCAGTAGCTGAAGCCGATGGCGCCGAGCGCGGCCAAGGCCACGACGAACACCACGAGCGCGATCCAGAACACGACCCGCCACGGGCCGCCCTTCTTCTTGGGACGCCCGGAACCGGGCTGCTGATGGCTCGGGTACTGCTGGTACGGGTTGCCCCCGCCGCCGTTCGACCGGCGCGACGCGGGCTGCACGGGGCGGTAGGCGGAGTGCTGTGCGGTAGCCGGACGGTAGGCGCCCGGTTGCGCCCCTGCTCGCGCCTGCGGCGCAGCGCCCCTCGGCGTGCGCGGCTGCTGCGCATGTCGCCCGCTCGACGCGGGATCGGGATACTGTCGATACTCGGACATGTTCACCTTTCGGATGATCGTCAGATGACGGAATTCCGTCTTCGCCAGACCGTTACCATAATAAACAAACGCCCCCGTTGACGGGGGCGCGATGTTCGCAAAAACGCAATTTTCACGATCGGAAACCGCTGTTCGCCAAAGCGGCTACTTCTTCATCTCGTCGATGAAGCCCTTCGCGATGAAGCCGATGATGACGAGAACGATGATCGCGACGATGACCCAGATGGCCTCCATAGGCACGGTGATTCCGAACAGAGTCATGGCTCTTTACCCCTTTTTTCGTTCAAGCGCGCGCATGCGCACGGTCGTTTTGAGTACTGCTGCCCATAGTAACGCGATCTCAGTTTTCGTGCAAGCGCGCTTCCAGAGCATCGTTGATTATTTTAAGCGCCTTGACGCGCGCGTAGCGCTTGTCGTCGCTCTCGAGGACGATCCAGGGGGCGAACGGCGTGCTCGTCAGGCGGAAGATATCCTCGACGGCAGCTTTGTACTGGGGATACTTGTCGCGGTTGCGCCAATCCTCGTCGGTGATCTTCCACTGCTTCGCGGGGTCCTGCTCGCGGTCGTGGAAGCGGCGGAGCTGCTCCTCGGGGCTCACGTCCACCCAGAACTTCAGCAGGATGGCGCCCCAGCGCACCAAATCGCGTTCGAATTCGTTGATCTCGTCATACGCCCGCGTCCACTCCGACACCGAGGCGAAACCTTCGACGCGCTCCACGAGCAGGCGGCCGTACCAGCTGCGGTCGTAGATGCCCACGTGGCCCGCCTTCGGTAGGCGCGTCCAGTAGCGCCACAGGTGCGGGTGCAGCAGCTCGGGCTTCGTGGGGGCCGGGCTCGGGAAGACGGTGTAGGCGCGGGCGTCGAGCGCCTGGGCCACGCGCTTGATGTTGCCGCCCTTGCCCGCCGCGTCCCAGCCTTCGTACATGATCATGAGCGGGATGCGCTTCTGGTACATCTCCATCTCGAGCTTGTTGAGACGCTCCTGCTCGGCCTTGAGCCGCACCTTGTACTCGTCGGGGTCGAGCACGAGCGTGTGGTCGATGCGATCGAGGCGCGGCGGGTCGTCCACCTGGCGGTAGCGCGACACGCGCGGCGCACGGGCAGCGGCTTCGGCTGCGGCGCGCTCGGCCTCCTCGCGCACGCGGGCCTCCTCCTCGGGCGAGCGGCCGAACAGCGGCGCCTCGTCGAGGGCGCCCGCCGAGTTGGCCTGCGCCTTCGCGGCTGCCGCGGCGGCGTCGGCGTCGGGGACCGCCTCGAGCGCGCCGGTAAGCGCGTTGACCAGCGTCTCGGCGATCTGCAGGTTGGCGCGGCGCTTGTCCTCGCCGTTCACGAGGTTCCACGGCGCGAACGAGAAGTCGCTGCCCTTCAGCAGGTTGTCGTAGAGCCGGTAGGCCTCCTCGTAGTTGCCGATGGTGGCCAGCTTGTCCTCGCCCACGCGCCAGCGCGTGGCCGGGTCGTCGTGCAGGCGCGTGAGGCGCTTCTTCTGCGCCTCCTTCGTGACGTGCACGAAGAACTTCACCACGAGGTAGCCGTCGTCGGCCAGCTGGCGCTCGAAGTCGGACGCCGAGGTGAGGTAGCGGCGCAGCACGTCGATGTGGCGTTCGTCGCGCGCCTCGGCCATGGCGGCCGCGACGGCCTTCTGGCTCTTGCGCTTGGAGGACTTGAGCGAGAGCTTGCCGAACTCGGTGTACAGCATGTGCTGGACGGCGGCGGTGTACCAGCCGCGGTCGAAGAACGAGATGGTGCCGCGCTGGCCGAGCCCCTTCCAGAACTCTTGCATCACGGGGTAGAAGCCCGTCACGCCGTGCGCGCCGCCCGCGAACGAGCGCGCGGCCTTCACGTCGAGGTTCTCGGTGACGTACACGCTGGTCGCGCGCGCATCAAGGTGGTACATGAGATCGGAGATGCGGCTGCCCTTGCCGGCGCCGTTCCATCCCTCGAACAGCACGACCAGGCCCACGCCCTGCACGCGCGCCTGCTGCTGCAGCACCACCAGCTGCTCCATCAGCTCGTCGCGGCGCGCCTTGTAGGCGTCTTTCGAAAGCGGTTCGAGTGAGAAATCGACGGTCTCCAGCATGGGCGCTTCCTTTCCTTCGAGAGGTTCATAGTACCACAAGGGCCCCGGAGGGCCCGGCCGGGCGGTCCGCGTCAAGGAAGAGCGAAAAGTAAAATCCTGCTTTCAGTTCCTCGCGCTTCTGGCCGGAGAGCGCGGGTACGCCTACAATGGAGGGATGGAGCACGTTGCGGATCGCCCCAGGCGAGCCGCCTGATTGCGGATGGATGGACCAATGCCCAACTATGCGGTGGTCGACCTTGGGTCGAACTCGATACGCCTCGTCGTGTACGACGTGAAGGACGCGCACAAGCGCACGTACACGAGCAAGGACTTCAAGAGCCTCATCAACGACAAGGTGATGGCGGGCCTGTCGGCCTACGTCGTGGACGGCGCGTTCACCCAGGACGGCATCGACCGCGCCATAAGCGTGCTGCGCGGCCACGCGAAGCGCGCGCGGTACTTCAACTGCGAGAAGATGGAGGTGTTCGCCACCGCCGTCATCCGCAACGCCTCGAACTGCGAGGAAGCCGTGATCGCCATCGAGGAGGGCGCCGAGCTGCCCATCTCGCTGCTGTCGGCGCAGGACGAGGCGCACCTGGGTTTCGTCGGCGCCACGTGCGACCGCACCGTGGTGCAGGGCACGCTCGTGGACATCGGCGGCGGCTCTACCGAGCTCACGCGCATCGAGCACGACCGCGACTTCGACAACGCGAGCATCGGGCAGGGCTCGCTCTCGTCGTTCGCCCAGCACGTGCGGGGCATCCTGCCCACCGGCGCCGAGATGGACGCCATCGCCGCCGCGTTCCGGGAGCGCTTCGCCGCGCTGCCGCGCCCGGACGCGTACCGCTCGGAGGTGCTGTTCGGTATCGGCGGCAGCGTGCGAGCGGCCGCCAAGATGCATGCCCAGGCTGCCGGCGCGACCGCCCGTCCGAAAACCATGACTAAAAAGGAAATTCATGCGATACTGGAATGGTGCCGCACCGACCCCGACGCGTTCGCCCACACCGCGCTCAAGGCCTCGGCCGAGCGCGTGCACACCTTCGTGCCGGGCTGCATCATCCTTCTGGAGCTGCTCGACGCGTGCGGAGCCGATCGCCTCGACGTGTGCAAGTACGGCGTGCGCGAAGGGTATCTGATCGACCGCATGCTGCGGTAGCGACGCATGCAGGAATCGAACCACGGGAAGGGGACGTTCATGGACACCGCCAAGAAAGCCACCGCCGAAACCGCCGAGGCGTCCATCGGCCAAGCGAGCGCCGCGCTCGCGGAAACGCGCGCGGACGAGATGCGCGCCTCCATCGACGAGGTCGAGGGCGCGAGCCCCTCCGTCGAAGGCGACGCGCCCGTCAAGGCGCCGTACCTGCAGAACCGCGAGCTGTCGTGGCTCACGTTCAACGAGCGCGTGCTCGACCAGGGCGCCGACGAGACGGTGCCGCTGCTCGAGCGCCTGAACTTCATCTCCATCTTCTGGAGCAACCTCCAGGAGTTCTTCATGGTGCGCGTGGGCAGCCTGACCGACCTGTCGCTCGTGAAGAAGCACATCATCGACTCGAAGTCGGGCATGACGCCCACCGAACAGCTCGAAGCCATCTACGCGCGCTGCCACGAGCTGTACCCCATCCAGGAGCGCACCTACGAAAGCGTCCGGAAGCTGCTGTGCGAGCACGGCGTGTGCGGGCTGCGCCCCGAGGACCTCGACGACGAGCAGCGCGCCTTCCTCTCGGGCTACGTGCACAAGAACGTGATGCCGTTCCTGTCGCCGCAGATCATCAACTCGCGCCACCCGTTCCCCCACCTGGAGAACGGCGCGCTGTACGTGGTGCTGCGCCTCAACGAGGACCTGGGCGCGAAGAAGAAGGCCCCGAAGGCGAAGGACGGCGAGAAGCCGACCAAGGAGGAGAAGGCGAAGAACCTCGGCGCCGAGGGCGTGACGCTGGGCCTCGTGCCCATGCCGCGCCAGTGCGAGCGCGTGATCGCGCTGCCGGGCGACGGGCTGCAGTTCATCCTGCTCGAGCACGCCATCGAGATGGTGGCCGACGAGATCTTCTCCATGTACGCCATCAAGCACACGAACGTCATCTGCGTCACCCGCAACGCCGACCTCGATGCCACCGAGGGCACCGACGAGAGCGACGAGGACTACCGCGAGCACATGAAGCGCATCCTCAAGAAGCGCTCCCGCCTGGCGCCCGTGCGGCTCGAAAGCGAGCGCCCGCTGTCCCCCACCCTAGAGAAGCTGCTGCTCAAGCGCTTGAACCTCAAGCCGTACCAAGCCTACGTCACCAAGGTGCCGCTCGACATGAGCTACACATTCGGCCTGGCCGGCCGCCTGCCCGAGGGCCAGCGCGCCGAGCTGACGAACACGCCGTTCACGCCGCAGTGGCCGGGCTGCCTCGACCGCAACCGCCGCATCATCGACCAGGTGACCGAGAAGGAAGTGCTGCTGTCGTACCCCTACGAGAGCATGGATGCCTTCGTGCAGCTGCTGCGCGAGGCCGCGAACGACGCGTCGGTCATCTCCATCAAGATCACGCTGTACCGCCTGGCCAGCCAGTCGCATCTGGCCGAGGCGCTCATCGCCGCCGCCGAGAACGGCAAGGAGGTGACCGCCCTGTTCGAGCTGCGCGCCCGCTTCGACGAGAGCAACAACATCGAGTGGTCGCAGCGGTTCGAGCAGGCGGGATGCAACGTCATCTACGGCTTCCGCGACTTCAAGGTGCACTCGAAGATCTGCTGCATCACGCGCCAGACCGAGCACGGCCTGCAGCACATCACGCAGCTGGGCACCGGCAACTACAACGAGAAGACGGCGAAGCTGTACACCGACCTGTCGTTCATCACCACCGACGAGACGTTCGGGCGCGACGCCACCGAGTTCTTCCGCAACATGGGCCTGGAGAACACCTCCGACAACTACGACATCATGTGGGTGGCCCCGCTGCAGATCAAGCCGATGATCCTCGCGGGCATCGACACGCAGATCGAACACGCGAAGGCCGGCGAGCCGTGCGGGCTGTTCTTCAAGACGAACTCCGTCACCGACAAGGACGTCATCGAGAAGATCGTCGAGGCGTCGCAAGCCGGCGTGGACGTGACGCTGTTCGTGCGCGGCATCTCGTGCATCGTGCCGGGGCTCGAAGGCTGCACCGACCACGTGCGCGTCGTGTCCATCGTGGGCCGGCTGCTGGAGCACAGCCGCATCTACGGGTTCGGCCCGCGCGATACCATGAAGCTGTACCTGTCGAGCGCCGACCTCATGACGCGCAACATGGACAAGCGTATCGAGATCGCCTGGCCCGTGCTGAACGATCAGCTGCGCGAGGAGATCCTGGGCTACCTGGACGTGTCGATGAGCGACACGGCGAAGCTGCGCGAGCTGCTGCCCGACGGAAGCTACACCCCGCTGGGCGCGTTCGCCAAGGAAGCCGAAGACGGCACGACCACGCTGTTCGAGTCGCAGGAGTTCTTCATCAAGCGCGCGCAGCAGCGCCGGCTCGAAGCGGCCGAGGAGGAGGCCGCGCGCGAGGCGAACCGCCGCAGCGCGCTGCGCAGCGAGGTGCCCGTGGACGAGGAGCTGTTCGAGAAGCCGGCCGTGCAGGAGCCGGCGGCTGCGGAGACGGCCGCGCCCGAGCCTGTGGCAGCGCCCGCGGCTGCGCCTGCGCCTGCGCCCGAGCCGGCGCTCGAGGCCGACGCCATCGAGCCGCCCGTCGGCGAGCCGGCGGCGCGCACCGCGCGCCCGGACGACCGGGGGCTCGCGACCACGCCGCCGCCGCGCAAGAAGCCGAGCTTGCTCGTGCGCTTCCTCAGCCTGTTCGCCCGCAGGTAGCGCCCCGCCCGCACGCACGAGAACGCCCCCGGCTTCGCAAGGAGCCGGGGGCGTTTGTTCGTCGATGATGCGACAGGAGCGCGGTCCGACGGTGCCTGCGGTCGACCGGCGGCAGGTCGCGGCCGCGTCCGTGTCGCACCGCCTACGATCCCATGGAAGCGCCCGCACGCGCAAGAGGCCGCGTGGAATCGTTGCCGGGAAGAAGCTCGCACGTTGAGGAGCGCGGGTGCAACGTGCGAGCCAACGAGCGCGTTCCGCGCCGATTCGCAACGCGGGCGACGGGCGATCGGCGCGGGATAGGATGCGCGCATCCCGAACGGCATCCCGCGCCATGAGAGAGGGGCTACCCCCTCTTCACCGGCCTCACGTATTTCCAGAAGCGCTCGGGGTCGTGGTAGAAGTACAGCACGCGGCCCGGCTCGGTGTCGAAGCGGTAGCCGGTGCCGTCGAAGTCGAACGTCGCCATCGCCTCCTCGATCTTCCCTTCCACGCTGCGGTTCTCCTGCTCGTAGTCGAAGGGGCCGTGCTCGAACACGAGGTACTCGGCCTCCGGCACGTCCATCATCGTCAGGTTCGGCGGCACCGCGCCGTCGTAGGCGGCGGGAAGGCGCACGCCGTAGCACTCGACGCGCGGGAACCCCCAATCGCACAGCCTTCCGCCGGGGTCGCCGATGTAGGCCATCACGTGCCCGCCGCTGCTGTCCGCCTCGCTGCCGCCGTTGTCATCCAGCTTGCCCTTGATGCTGTCGAGCAGGCCGCACACCGTCTCGTGGTCCTGCCCGGGCACGAGGCTCTGCTTCTGCCAGAAGTCCCAGTACCCGTTGCTCTCGCCGTTCCTCACGTGCAGGAACCTGTGCGCGGGGATGGTCACGAAGTACGCTTTGACGTCGTCGCTTGATTTCACCATGCCGATCTCTCCTAATCCTAGAACGTACCGGTCGAACGGGTTGATCTTCGTGCGAAGCACCACCGGCGCGGGCCGCTTGCGGTATGCGCTGGGGACGATGCCGTACGCCGCCTTGAACGCCCGCGTGAACGCCTCGTGCGAAGAGAATCCGTAGTCGAAGGCGATGTCGAGCATGCTGCGCTCGCCGTCGCGCACCTCCTTGAGCGCGAAGGCCAACCTGCGTTGGCGCAGGTAATCCCGAAACGACATGCCCGAAATCTCCTTGAACTTCCTCGTCATATGGAACTCGGAATAGCCCAGCCTGCGGGAGAGCGCGCTCAGGGCGAGCGCCTCGTCGTCGTGCCGTTTGATGCAGGCGTCGATCTCGTCGACGATCACCTGAATATGCCGCTGCCACTCGTACATGCGCTCGTTCTCCTCGTCTCGACTACGCAAGCGTACTATAGTGAAGCCGAGACGCCGCCGCTTGATCCCGCTTGCGGTTGTTCCGTTTTCCCCTTGAAGTTGCACATTGAGGGCGTCGTTCGCCGCCGTATCCCGTATCATGGCGAAAACACCGTGCGGAGGCATGCTCCGCCGTACCGAAGGGGAACGCTCGATGTCCGAAAAGAATCCCGCCCGCGGTCTCGCCCTGTTTCTGACGGCCGCCATCGTCACGTTCGGCTGCCTGACCGTCATGCAGTTTCTCGAGAAGCCGTGGTTCTTCGTCGCCCTCGTCGCCATGCACGCAGGCATCGCGCTGTTCGTGGTCAGCAAGCGCGTGCTGCGCAAGCAGGAGTTCGACCTCCTGCGCTACTTCAAAAGCGAGTACGCGATGCTGCTGCCGTTTTTGCTGATCATGGCCTACTCGCTGATCTCGAAGACGGGCGCGTTGCCGCCCTTCGGCTCCGCGAAGGCGTCGATCACGCTCGTGTACGCGCTCATCTGCTTCGCGGTGACGTTCTGGAACTTCCGCCACATGCAAGCCGATGCGCGAGCACAGGCAGGGGCCGGCGCAGCACCGGCCCCTGCGCGCGTCGCGCTCGCCGACTGAAAAGGCGCGCTCCCAACCCGCAGCAACGCGAATAAACGCGCGCGGAGTCACAAAAATCACCGCTGTGAAGCGTTTGAGGCGTTTTCCAACCACCGCTTCCGCCCATTCGTTGGGCAATTTCCCTGTTCGCGCGTGCGCGAACAGCAACCCAATTGCCGTCCCGAACTTCACAGCGGTGATTTTTGTGCAGAAAGAGCGTCTTCCGCTGGTAGACCACCATTGACATAAAGATCAGGCCAGGTTGTCATCCTGAGCGGAGGCGGCACGAGCCGCCGCAGTCGAAGGATCCCGTGAGGCACCAACCGCAACGCATGCCGCTATCGCCGCGGGGATCCTTCGGCGCGCTTCGCTCGCTCAGGATGACGATGTGCTGATCCGTGCCTCCGCACCCTGCGCCCCACCCTGCAGCGCCCGCATCCGCGCCTTCGCGCCCTCCTCTGCGCCCGCACTCGTCGACGTCCGCCCAGCCTCCTCGGCGGGGCGCTGCCGCGCAGGGGCGTCGCGACCATCGCGCCGGCCGCGTTCCGGCCGCGCCGCTTCGGGCTCCCTTACGTGCGGAAAAATCGGGCTTTTGGCAACCCGGCACGCCCGGCTCCCCGCTGCGGAAAGCTTACGGCCTGGGGTTTCGCCGCCCGAGACCGCGGCGGCGGCGCCCCGCGACGGCGAAATGGGGAAAAGATTGCCAAAAGCCCGATTTTTCCGCACATAGGGAGGCGAGAACGCGACGGCGCGGGCGCTTCCGGCCGACGCCCCGACCGGAAGCGGGGCCGCGGAACCCCAGTCGGGCGTTACACGCCAAAGAGGGAGTCAGAACGAATGTTTCACATGAAACATTCCGGGCCCCGACGCCCCGCGCTACACCCCTCCCTCACAACGAAGCGACCCCGGCACGCAGAACGCGCCGGGGTCGCTATCGCCGGTCGATGAGGCTTCGGACTAGACCTCGCGCTCCACCACGTCGGCGATGGCGCGCGCGTGGCGCTCGGCTTCTTCGGCGCTGGCGGCCTCCACCATGACGCGCACCACCGGCTCGGTGCCGGAGGGGCGCAGCAGCACGCGGCCCGAGTCGCCCAACTCCGCCTCGGCGGCTTCGACGGCGGCCTGCACGACGGCGTTGCCGTCCACGGCGTGCTTGTCGCCCACGCGCACGTTGATGAGCGTCTGCGGGAAGCGCGTCATCACCGACGCGGCGTCCTCGATGGTGGAACCGGCGCGCTGGCACGCGGCCAGGAACTGGAGCGCCGTCACGAGGCCGTCGCCCGTGGAGTTGTGCTCGAGGAAGATCATGTGGCCGCTCTGCTCGCCGCCGAGGACGAAGCCGCCCTCGCGCATGGCCTCCAGCACGTAGCGGTCGCCCACCTTCGTCTGGACGAGCTCGATGCCCGCGTCGCGCAGGGCATGGGTGAGCCCGAGGTTGCACATGACGGTGGACACGGCGGTGCCGCCGGGCAGCAGGCCGCGCTTGTGCAGGTCGATGGCGCACACGGCCTCCATCACGTCGCCGTCGATCTCGTTGCCCTTGGCGTCCACGAGCATGACGCGGTCGGCGTCGCCGTCGTGCGCGATGCCGACGTCGGCGCCCGTCTCGGCCACGAGCGCGCGCAGCGGCTCGAGATGCGTGGAGCCGCACTGCACGTTGATGTCGGTGCCGTCGAAGTCCTCGTTGACCACGACGACCTCGGCGCCCAGCCGGCGCAGCGCCTCGGCGCTCGTCATGCACGACGCGCCGTGGCCCACGTCGAGCGCCACCTTGAGGCCCGTGAAGTCGATGCCCTCGTTCGCCACCGTGGACACGGCGTGCGCGACATACAGCTCGCAGGCGTCGTCCACCGGCAGCGCCACGCCCACCTCGTCGCCGCCCGGGAGCTCCTCGACCGGCGGGCCGCCCGCGGCCAGATAAGCCTCGATCTCGTCCTCCACCGCATCGGGCAGCTTGAAGCCCTGGCTGTCGAACAGCTTGATGCCGTTGTACTCGGGCGGGTTGTGCGAGGCGGAGATGACGATGCCGCCGTCGCAGTGCAGCTCGCGCACGAGCAGCGCGATGGCGGGCGTCGGGATGATGCCGGCCAAGAGCGCCGTGCCGCCCATCGACATGATGCCGGCGGACACGGCGGCTTCCAGCATGTCGCCGGACAGGCGCGTATCCTTGCCGATGAGGATGGTGGTGCCCTGGAACGCCACGGCGGCCTGGCCCAGCTTGAAGGCCGTCTCGCACGTCAGCTCCTTGTTCGCCACACCGCGAACCCCATCCGTTCCAAATAAACGAGCCATGCTACTTCCCCCTCTTCACGTGATTCTCGTACAGACGGACGGCGCCCTCAGGGCGCTCGGCGTCGGTCATGCGGTTGTTCAGCTCGGCGGCGAACTCGTCGAGTTCGATGCCGTAGCGCTCGAGCACCACCAGCAGGTGGTACACCACGTCGGCAGCCTCGTAACGCAGATGATCCACCGCTTCGTGGTACTCGGCCGGCAGCTCGACGGCCAGCGACTCCTCCTCCACGTCGTTGCCTCGACCGCATTCGAACGCCAGGGCGGCGGCCAGCGACGAGCACGACCAGGACTCGACGTCCTTCGCGGCAAGCGCCACTTCGCCCGCTTCCTCCATGACCTTCTTCAGCACGGTGTCGGGCGAATCGGTGAGCAGACGATGGGTGTAACTCCCCTCGTCGGCGTCGCGCCGCGCCGCGATGGTGGCGGCAAGCGCCTCGAGCGTGGCCCCGATAGGGGATGCGGGCGGCTGCTCGTTTTCCGGTAGGTAGGTTTTGATCGGCATGAGATGGTACCTTTCGAGATGATCATGCGGCTCTTCCCCTTGCGATGGCCGCACGACTTGCAGGTCCTGCAATCCAAGCGCCCGCGCAAGGGAAGGAGACAAAACGGGCAAAGCGAACAAGGGGGCGCGCCTGAGCGCGCCCCCTGTCAACTACTCTTCCACGTCGTCGTCAGCGTTGGATGCTTCTTCTTCATCCTTGCTGGTCAGACCGAAGCCCAGCGATCCCACGGAGCCCAGCAGCGCATCGAGCTCTTCCAGGTTGCGCTGGTAGGAGCGCGGCGGCAGGGCCTCGCCCAGCATGTCCTCGCCCTCGGTGTTGAAGGTCGGGGGCTCGTCGCCGCCGATGAGGATGGTGTCGTCAGGCGAGAACACCATGTCGAGCAGCTGGCTCATGTCGTCGCTCGTGGCCGCGAGGTCGTCCTCGATCACGTGCGTCAGCTCGTGGGCGTCGAGGCCTTCCTTCAGCTCCTCGATGGCCTTCACGCCGATGCCCTCGATGCGCAGCAGGTCCTCCTCGGTGTGACCCACGAGGTCGGCCACCGTCTCGATGCCCGCCTCGGAGAACTTGTTGGCCCAACGCTGCGACACGCCCAGATCGTCGTAGATGTACAGGCGCGCGTCCTCGTCGGACAGCTGCGGGCCGCGATGGCCCAGCGACAGGCCGCTGTAGTAGCTGCCGTAGTTCGTGCCCATGTTGAGGTAGCCGTCGCCGTCGAGCGACCAATCCTGCGGCTGGGGCAGCAGCTCCTCGATGTCGCGGAGCGCTTCCGGCGCGAAGTCGGGCAGCGTCTCGCCCAGCACCGGCGCAACCGGACGACCCTTGTAGGTGAGGCCCACTTCGCGGTAGCGCGAGAGGCCCGTGCCCGCCGGGATCGGCTTGCCGATGATGACGTTCTCCTTGAGGCCGGCCAGATGGTCCACCTTGCCCTCGATGGCGGCGTCGGTGAGCACCTTCGTGGTCTCCTGGAACGAGGCGGCCGACAGGAACGAGTCCGTGGCCAGCGACGCCTTCGTGATGCCCAGCAGCAGCGGCTGGCCCACGGGCGGCTCCTTGCCTTCGGCGATGAGCGCGTTGGCAGCATCCTCGAACTCGAAGCGGTTGACCTGGCGACCCGGCAGGTAGTCGGACTCGCCGGCGTCCATGACGGCCACCTTGCGCAGCATCTGGCGCGCGATGACCTCGATGTGCTTGTCGTTGATGTCCACGCCCTGGGACACGTACACGCCCTGGACCTGGCTCACGATGTAGCGCAGCGTCGTGTTCGGATCGGTGAGGCGCAGCAGGTCGTGCGGGTTCACCGAGCCCTTGGTGAGCTGCTGGCCCACCTTCACTTCGCAGCCGTCCGTCACGCCGGGCAGCATCTGGGCGCGCGCCGACACGACGTACTCGCGGAAGTTGCCCTGCTGGTCGTGGATCGTGATGGTCTTGGACTGCTTGTCGCCCGAGATCTGCAGCGTGCCGGAGATCTCCGCGAGGATGGCGAGGCCCTTGGGCTTGCGCGCCTCGAACAGCTCCTGGACACGGGGAAGACCGTGGGTGATGTCCTCGCCGGCGACGCCGCCGGTGTGGAACGTGCGCATGGTGAGCTGGGTGCCCGGCTCGCCGATGGACTGGGCGGCAATGATGCCCACCGCCGTGCCGATGTTCACCGGACGCGACGTGGCGAGATCCCAACCGTAGCACTTCTGGCACACGCCGTGCTCGGCATGGCAGGTCATGACCGTGCGGATGACGAGCGTCTCGACGCCCGCGGCATCCATGGCCTTGAGCTGGTCCATATGGGTGATGTACTCGCCCGCGCCCAGCAGCACGACGCCGTCGGTGCCCGCCACGTCGTCGAGCAGGCAGCGTCCGATGAGGTTCTCGTCGACGTCGCCCTTCTCGTTGTGCAGCGGGTACGGCACGCCGTCGGTGGTGCCGCAGTCGATCTCGCGGATGATGACGTCCTGGGCCACGTCCACGAGACGGCGGGTCAGGTAACCCGAGTCGGCGGTACGCAGCGCGGTGTCGGCCAGACCCTTACGGGCGCCGTGCGTGGAGATGAAGTACTCCAGGACGGACAGGCCTTCGCGGAAGTTCGCCTTGATCGGGCGGTCGATGATCTCGCCCTTCGGGTCGGACATGAGGCCTCGCATACCGGCCAGCTGGCGGATCTGCTTGATGTTACCACGAGCGCCGGAGAACGCCATCATGTAGATGGGGTTGAACTTGTCGAAGTTCTCGGCCATGGCCTCGCCGACTTCCTCGTTCGCGGCGTTCCAGATGTCGACGACCTGCTTGTGGCGCTCGTCGGGGCTCATGAGGCCCATCTCGTAGTCCTCGTCGATGGCCGCGACCTTCTCGTCGGCGGCAGCCAGGATCTCGCCCTTGTTCGGCGG
This sequence comes from Eggerthella guodeyinii, assembly GCF_009834925.2. Lineage (NCBI taxonomy): Bacteria > Bacillati > Actinomycetota > Coriobacteriia > Eggerthellales > Eggerthellaceae > Eggerthella > Eggerthella guodeyinii. Next base: position 1,027,196 of record NZ_CP063310.1, on the reverse strand, counting down.
CACGGTGGCGTCGTACACCGACACGGTGACGCCGGCGCGCGTGGCGTAGTGGAAGCCCGCGTCCTTGAGGCCGTCGAGGATCGCCGGCACGTTGGACAGCTCGTAGCGGTTGCACACGTCCTCGACGAGGCGGCTGATCTCCTTCTTGTTCATCTCGTAGTTGAGGTACGGGTAGTCCTCGGGCAGCACGTTGTTGAACGTGATGCGGCCGATGGTGGTCTCGATGCGCTCGCCGGCCTTGTGCTCCTCGAACACGCCGAAGGCCGTGGCCACCTGCGTGTCCTTGGAGAGGCGCACCCAGATCTTGGCCTGCAGGTCCAGCTCGGCGCGCGCGTCGTAGGCGTTCATGGCGTCGTCGAAGTCGATGAAGAAGCGACCCTCGCCCTCGAAGCCGTCGCGGGCGGCCGTGAGGTAGTACAGGCCGATGATCATGTCCTGGGTGGGCACGGTCAGCGGACGGCCGTGGGCCGGCGACTTGATGTTGTTGGCGGACAGCATGAGCACGCGGGCCTCGGCCTGCGCCTCGGCGCCCAGCGGCACGTGCACGGCCATCTGGTCGCCGTCGAAGTCGGCGTTGAAGGCGGTGCAAACCAGCGGGTGCAGCTTGATGGCCTTGCCCTCGACCAGCACCGGCTCGAAGGCCTGGATGCCCAAACGGTGCAGCGTGGGGGCGCGGTTCAGCAGCACGGGGTGCTCGGTGATGACCTCTTCCAGCACGTCCCACACGTAGCTGGCACCGCGATCGACGGCGCGCTTGGCGGCCTTGATGTTGGCGGCGTACTCCAACTCGACCAGGCGCTTCATGACGAACGGCTTGAACAGCTCGAGCGCCATCTGCGACGGCAGGCCGCACTGGTGCAGCTTGAGCTGCGGGCCGACGACGATGACCGAACGGCCGGAGTAGTCGACGCGCTTGCCCAGCAGGTTCTGGCGGAAGCGGCCTTGCTTGCCCTTGAGCATGTCGGACAGCGACTTGAGCGGGCGGTTGCCCGGGCCCGTGACGGGACGGCCGCGGCGGCCGTTGTCGAACAGGCTGTCGACGGCCTCCTGCAGCATGCGCTTCTCGTTGTTGACGATGATCTCAGGCGCGCCGAGGTCCAGCAGGCGCTTGAGGCGGTTGTTGCGGTTGATGACGCGACGGTACAGGTCGTTGAGGTCCGACGTCGCGAAGCGGCCGCCGTCGAGCTGCACCATGGGGCGCAGGTCGGGCGGGATCACCGGGATGACGTCGAGGATCATGTCCGTCGGCTTGTTCTCGGACTTGAGGAACGCGTCGACCACCTTGAGGCGCTTGATGGCCTTGGCGCGCTTCTGGCCCTTGCCGTTGGCGATGACGTCGCGCAGCTCGTCGGCCGTCGCGGCCAGGTCCATGGCGTCCAGCAGGTCGCGCACGGACTCGGCGCCCATGCCGCCCGTGAAGTAGTCGCGGTAGTTGAGGCGCATCTCGCGGTAGAGGGCCTCGTCCGGCACGAGCTGCTTCGGCTCGATCTTCATGAAGGCGTCGAAGGCGTCCTGACGCAGCGCCTTGCGCTCGTTGAACTCCTCGTAGATGTCGGCGATCTCCTCGTCGACCTCCTCGGCCGTCATGCGCTCGTCCTCGTCCACGTCGTCGACGAAGTCGTCGTCCTCGGGGACGTAGTCCACGGACAGCTTGCGCGTGGCCTCCACGAGGCGGTCGCGCTCGGCGTCCAGCTCCTCGAGGTCGGCGGCCAGCTCGTCACGCAGCTCGTCGGCATCCTCCTCGCGGGCTTCCTTGTCCACCGACGTGATGATGGAGGACGCGAAGTACAGCACCTTCTCGAGCTCCTTCGGCGCGATGTCCAGGAGGTAGCCCAGGCGCGAAGGCGAGCCCTTGAAGTACCAGATATGGCTGACCGGGGCGGCCAGCTCGATGTGTCCCATGCGCTCGCGGCGAACCTTGCTGCGCGTCACCTCGACGCCGCAGCGCTCGCAGACGATGCCCTTGAAGCGCACGCGCTTGTACTTGCCGCAGGCGCACTCCCAGTCCTTCGTCGGGCCGAAGATCTTCTCGCAGAACAGGCCGTCCTTCTCGGGCTTGAGCGTGCGGTAGTTGATCGTCTCGGGCTTCTTCACCTCGCCGCGCGACCAGCTGCGCACGTCCTCGGCGTTGGCGAGCGAAATGCGCAGGGCATCGAAATTGCTTACGTCGAATTCCGTCGTCATTTATCGCTCCTCTCCCTCACCGATCAGGTCGTTCGTATCGTTGTTGCTATCGCCCATCAGCTCTCCCAGCTCGGCGGCAATGCTGTCGAGCGCATTGGCCGCGTCGTCTTCTTCAGTTTTGCGCGCGTCGGCGGCGATGGCCTCGTACAGCGCACGATCGCCGTCTTCCTGGCCGTCGCTTTCCTGCGTCACGTCGATCGTGCGATGATCGTGACCCTCCAGCTCGACGTTCAGGCACAGCGACTTCATTTCCTTCACGAGCACCTTGAAGCTCTCGGGCACCTCGGCGGCCGGGATGTTCTCGCCCTTGACGATGGCCTCGTAGGACTTGACGCGACCCGCGGTGTCGTCGGACTTCACCGTGAGAATCTCCTGCAGCACGTTCGACGCGCCGTAGGCGTAGAGCGCCCACACTTCCATCTCGCCGAAGCGCTGGCCGCCGAACTGCGCCTTGCCGCCGAGCGGCTGCTGCGTGATCAGGCTGTAGGGGCCGGTCGAGCGCGCGTGGATCTTGTCGTCCACCATGTGGCCGAGCTTCAGGATGTAGCTCTGGCCCACCGTGATGGGCTCGCGGAACTTCTCGCCCGTGCGGCCGTCGTACAGCCACGTCTTGCCCGTGCGGGACAGCTGGGGCACGAACTCGTCGCGCGCCAGGTCGCCGAACTTGGCGTGGTTGCGGTTGATGAGGTTGCGGTTCGACTTCTCGATGGCGTCGGAGATCTCCTTCTCCGTGGCGCCGTCGAACACGGGCGTGGCCACGTGCATCGGGCCCTCGACCACCGCGTCGGTCTCCTCCGCGTCGTCCCAGCCCCACTTCGCAGCCCAGCCGAGGTGGTTCTCAAGCAGCTGGCCGACGTTCATGCGGGACGGAACGCCCAGGGGGTTGAGGATGACGTCGATCGGGGTGCCGTCGGCGAGGTAGGGCATGTCCTCCACCGGCAGCACGCGGGAGATGACGCCCTTGTTGCCGTGACGGCCGGACAGCTTGTCGCCCTGCTGCACCTTGCGCTTCTGAGCCACGTAGATGCGCACGAGCTCGTTGACGCCCGGAGCCAGCTCGTCGCCGGCTTCGCGGCTGAAGCGGCTCATGCCGATGACGCGGCCGCCGGAGCCGTGGGGCACCTTGAGGGACGTGTCGCGCACCTCGCGGGCCTTCTCGCCGAAGATGGCGCGCAGCAAGCGCTCCTCGGCCGTGAGCTCCGTCTCGCCCTTCGGCGTGACCTTGCCCACCAGCACGTCGCCCGGGAACACCTCGGCGCCCACGCGGATGATGCCGTCGGCATCGAGGTCGCTGATCATGTCGTCGGAGATGTTCGGGATCTCGCGGGTGATCTCCTCGGGGCCGAGCTTCGTGTCGCGGGCGTCGATCTCGTACTCGGAGATGTGGATGGACGTGAGCAGGTCCTCGGCAACCACGCGCTCGGACACGATGATGGCGTCCTCGTAGTTGTAGCCTTCCCACGGCATGTAGGCCACCATGAGGTTCTGGCCGAGCGCGAGCTCGCCGCCGTCGCAGCTGGGGCCGTCGGCCAGCACGTCGCCCGCCTGCACCTCGTCGCCCTTGCGGACGATGGGGCGGTGGTTGATGCAGCCCGACTGGTTGGAGCGCTGGAACTTCGGCACGAGGTACTCGTCGTACTCGCCGTCGTTGTTCAGCACGATGATGGTCTGGCCGTCGACGTAATCGACGACGCCCGGGTTCTGGGCGACGAGGATCTCGCCGGAGTCGACCGCGATGCGGTGCTCGATGCCGGTGCCGACGAGCGGCGCGTGCGGCTTGAGCAGCGGCACGGCCTGACGCTGCATGTTCGAACCCATGAGGGCGCGGTTCGCGTCGTCGTGCTCGAGGAACGGGATGAGCGAGGTAGCCACCGATACCATCTGGCGCGGGGACACGTCCATGTACTCGACGAGCTCGGGCGCCACTTCGTCGGGCTCGCCGAACACGCCGGCGGCGTCCTTCGTGCGGCAGAGCACGCGGACGGCCTCGTGGAAGTTGCCCTCGTCGTCGAACGTGCCGAACTTGCGGGTCTCGGGGTCGAACAGGTCGTTGGCCTGCGCGATGGTGTAGTTCTCCTCCTCGTCGGCCGTGAGGTAGTCCACGATATCCGTGACCAGGCCCTTCTCGACGCGGCGATACGGCGTCTCGATGAAGCCGTAGGGATTGATGCGGGCGTAGGTTGCCAGCGAGCCGATGAGGCCGATGTTCGGGCCTTCAGGCGTCTCGATGGGGCACATGCGGCCGTAGTGGGACGTGTGGACGTCGCGCACCTCGAAGCCGGCGCGCTCGCGGGACAGGCCGCCCGGGCCGAGGGCCGACAGACGGCGCTTGTGCGTGATGCCGGCAGCGGGGTTCGTCTGGTCCATGAACTGGGACAGCTGCGAGGAGCCGAAGAACTCCTTGATGGCCGCCACGATGGGGCGGATGTTCACGAGGCTCTGCGGCGTGATCTCGTCGGGCTCCTGCATGCTCATGCGCTCGCGCACGACGCGCTCCATGCGCGACAGGCCGATGCGGAACTGGTTCTGGATCAGCTCGCCCACCGTGCGGATGCGGCGGTTGCCGAAGTGGTCGATGTCGTCGGTCTGCACGCCCTCGTCGCCGGCATGGAGCGCCACGATGTACTGCATCGTGCGCACGATGTCGTCGTTGGTGAGCGTGGATGCCTCGTAGTCGGGGTCGAAGCCCAGCTTCTTGTTGATCTTGTAGCGGCCGACCTTCGCCAGATCGTAGCGCTGCGGGTTGAAGAACAGGCCCTCGAGCAGCGTGCGGGCGGAGTCGATGGTGGGCGGCTCGCCGGGACGGAAGCGCTTGTACAGCTCGATGAGCGACTCTTCCTTCGTGGTGGCCGGATCGCGGTCGAGCGTGCGCAGCACCATCTCGTCGTTGCCGAGGAGCTCGATGATCTCCTCGCGCGTCTCGGCCAGGCCGAGGGCGCGCACGAGCAGCGTCGCCGGCTGCTTGCGCTTGCGGTCGATGCGCACGGACAGGATGTCGCGCTTGTCGGTCTCGAACTCGAGCCACGCGCCGCGGCTCGGGATGACCTTCGCGTTGAACAGCACCTTGTCGGACGCCTTGTCGCGCTCGGAGGCGAAGTAGACGCCCGGGGAGCGAACGAGCTGGGAGACAACGACGCGCTCCGTGCCGTTGATGATGAACGTGCCGCGCGGCGTCATGAGCGGGAAGTCGCCCATGAAGACGTCCTGCTCCTTGATCTCGCCGGTCTCGCGGTTGATGAAGCGGATCTCCACGAACAGCGGTGCCTGGTAGGAGACGTCCTTCTCCTTGCACTCGTCCACCGTGTACTTCGGCTCGCCGAACTCGTGCTTGCCGAACTCCACGCACATGTCCTTGGTGTTGTTCTCGATGGGGCTGATATCCTGGAACGCTTGCGCCAGGCCCTCGCCCTTGAAAAACTCAAAGCTGTCCGTTTGGATGGCGATGAGGTTGGGGACGTCCATGACGTCCGGGATCTTAGCGAAGCTTCGCCGATCCCTATAAAGGCTGGTCTGATCAGTCGTTTTTCCTTGAGCCACGAGGCTTTTCCTCCTTCATGTGCACCCGCATTTCTGCGAAAAAGTCGCAATTGCCTAAGATACGTCGGAAGTCAAGGCGAGTCAAGGAAAATTTTTACGAACTGTGGAAATTCTTTGTTGATTCGCCGGTTCAACTGGGACGATGGGAAGGAACCAGTTTCGATTCGCGGCGCAATTTGGAGCTGCATCGTCATAATTCCCAGGGAGAGACTTTTGTTTTGTTCGTTGCGACGATGTGGAATTCGCCGAATCTCAGCTGCGGCCCTCGAATCGGCATGCGAGACTATAGGTTCCAGCGCTTACGGGCGCGCGAACACACTACGAACGAAGTTGAAACGCAGTATACTTGAAGAACAAGGAGGTCCTCATGGGACAATCCAACACGCCGAAGGCGCTCGCCTTGGGAGTATCCCTCTCCCTCGCATGCGGCCTGTTGCCGGGCGCGGCGTTCGCCGAAGAAGCACCGGCCGATGACAGCGCCTCGGGTTCCGCCGACGCGGCCCCTTCGGGCGACGCGGCCAAGCCGGCCGGGTACGACAAGGCCGACTTCTATTCCGACAGCGCCAGCGCGTCGATCGCCCGCGCCCTGATATCCCCGCTTTCGCGCTCGTCGTTCGGGCCGGTGAACCTCTCCGACACGATGAAGTACTTCGCCCGGTACGAGAGCAACCAGAACTACGACCAGGGACTCTCTTGGGGCGACGGCTATCACGCGATGGGCTACTACCAGTTCGACAACCGCTACGCGCTCAAGAGTTTCCTGGTGGCGTGCTACAACTACGATTCCACAAAGTACTCGATGTTCGGGTGGGTGGCGAACACCGACATCTCGGGCGACCTGTACGACTGGGATGCCGGGGAGCTCACCGAGGTGGGCAAGCGACTCAACGACTCGTGGCACACCGCCTACGCCAACAACCCCACCGAGTTCGCCGGGTTGCAGGACAGCTACGCGTACGAGAACTACTACGTGCCCGCCGAGAACTACCTCGCGGGCCGCGGCATCGACATCTCGAACCGCTCCGATGCCGTGAAGAGCCTCTGCTGGGGCTTGGCGAACCTGTTCGGCACGTCGGGATGGCACAAGTTCGTGGGCGGCTGGTCCGACGGGTACGTGAACGGCACCTATTACGACAGCTACAACTACCCCGGCGCCGGGCTGACGAACGACATGACCGACGAGGAGTTCGTCACCGTGCTGTGCGACTACGTCGTGGCGCACGTGGGCGAGTTCTACCAGGGGCAGCCGCAGTACCATGAGGGCTGGGAAAACCGGTACCGGAACGAGAAGGCGGGATACCTGGAGATCCTCCGCCAATCCGCCACCGAGCCGGAGCCGCCGGCGGCCGAGGAACCGGAGGAGCCCGGCGAGGAGCCTTTCCCGCCCGCCGACAACGACACGCTGCCGCCGGACACCACCACCCCGCCGACGGACAACGACAACCCGTCGAACGAACCCGAGGATGAGCCGTCGAACGAGCCGCAGGAGCCCGAGGACACCGTCCCGCCCGCCGACAACGGCACCGATCAAGGCGGCTCGAACGACGTCGTGAAGCCCGACGACAAGGAAGAGGGCACGACGACCCCGCCGACCGAGGACCCGAAGCCCGAGGAAGGAACCAAGCCGGATACCACGCCGCCCTCCGAGGAGACCACGACGCCGCCCGACACCACGACCGGCTCCGACGCCCCCAAGGAGGAGGAGCCCACCAAGGAAGTGGTGGACAAGGAGGAAACCACCCTCGAGGAGCCTTCGACCGCCGCCCAGGAGCCGCGCGACCTGCCCAAGTCCGAAAGCACCGACCAGGCAAGCGAGAACAAGCAGGCCAACGGCGAGGCCAAAACCTCGAGCCTCACCCAAACCGGCGACGACACGCTGAAGGGGCCGCTGGGCGTGGCGCTCGCGTCGGCCGGCGTGGCCGCCATTGCGGGCGCGGCGCTCGCCACACGGCGCATTCTCAAGTAGCGCGCCGCCCTTCTCCATCGCATGCGAACGCCCCGGCAGGTCCGGGGCGTTCTTGCGTTTCGGGATCGTTGCTGCCCTCCGGACACGCTGTAGCGCGCGACGGGCACGCAAATCGGCTCGAAGCTTCCAATTTTTGCGTTTTGCGAACGATTCAGGCGCTTTCGAGCGTTATCGGCGACGAACGCGCACGAGAGGCCGGACATCGCCCCAGGTCGGCGATGTCCGATACTGCGAGCAATGCCCCGATGAGGCCCTGGGCGTTCGCAAAACGCAAAAATTGCCTGGAACTCGGCGATTCGCGCGTCCGGCAGCAGCTCGCTTCGCGCTGGCGCTACAGCAGGCGGCCCTGGAACTTCTCCATGAGGGCGCAGGGCTGGTAGCTCATCTTATTCTCGCGCAGGCCGGGCAGACCGAGATCCTCTTCGAGGTTGAGGTAGGTCGCCTTACCGACGCAGAAGCGGGCCAGCTCGCGCAGCAGCGCGCGCCACACGAACCGGTAGTCGAGGTTGCCCTTGAGCACCATGACGTCGAACGCGCCGCCGGGCAGCACGCTTCCGTACGCGTACCCTTCGACGGTATCACCGATGCGCAGGAGAATGCCTTCGAGGTCGAGTTCCCGGAAGTGGTCCATGTCGAGCAGGATCTTGCGATGCTCGAGTTCGAGAGGATGCTCGTCGGTGCCGCGGCGTCGGCTCGTCTCGAACCACACCTGCTGGTAAGCGCGCAGCTCGTCCATGCCGTCGAGGACGATGGGCTCGAAGGACGCCTCGCGACCGTACAGCTGGAAGAACTTGTTCGTTTCGCGGCGCTTCTTCGCGAGGCCCGGGCCCTCGTAGGCGGCGATGGTGTCGGTGAGGTAGAGGTAGTCGGCGAAATTGCGATCGGAGGAGAATTCGAACGCGCCCGGCAGGTCGGCGGTGAGCCGCTCGCGCTCCTCGGGCGAGAGGCCCACGAGGCACGGCTCGTGGCCTTCGGCGCGCGCTTCGTCCATGAGTTTCCGCACGTCGCGAGCGATGTCCTGCGTGCCGAGCGGCGGGTAGTACGCCACCGCCCCCGGCGCGCGCTCGAGCTGGCGCACGAAGAGCGTGCCGTCCTCGAGGCATATCTGGGTGCCGTACTTCTCGGTGAGCGAGTAGAGGTTGGCGAACCCGAGCGCCGAGTCGTTGCGGCCGAGCGGCAGCAGCACCTCGTTGACGGCGGCTTTGTCCTCTAGGTGGAGCGATCTGAAATCCATGGCCCTGCGTTCCGCTCGAATGATTGCGTGCAGCGGAAAGGATAGCACAGATCGCGGGCGCGCCGGCAGGTGCTGCCGATCTGCAACGAAGCGAGGGGGGGGGAGCTCGCGATGCGCATGCGAGCGAACCGACTCGCAAGAACCGACCGGTCCTTGAGTTTTGCACCCTCGTGGCGCAAAAACCTTGCGAAAAACACCTAGTCTACGAGTTATGCACCCTCGCAAGAGGCTTCGGCGAAGAGCGCGCTTCGCCCGAACTCAGCCCACCAGGGGTTTCTCCCGTGCTCCCGCTGAGCTATGCGCGAAAAGGGCCGCCACGAGGGTGCAAAACTCGAGGACGCAGAAAGGATGGGACCCTTCTACCCGACAAGCGCACCCAGGCAGGGCGCGAATACGGGACGCCCGCATCCACTAGAGAAGCGGCTCGAGCTTCAGCTCGCGCACGACGGTGCCGTCGGCGGACTCCTCCAGCACGTTGTACGACCGACACAGCGCGACGGGAAGGCCCTGCACGGCTGCGACGTGGCGCGGGTGGAAGGCCAAGCTGCGACCGTCGTCCTCCAGCGCGAACGCGCCGACGCCGCACGCCTCGAGCGCACGCTGCACGAGGGGCACGTCGCCGTCGAACACCTTCATCGTCTTGAGGAAGAAATCGTGCTCGTCGCGTTCGTACACGCCGTCGTCGAGCGGGCGGGAAGCGTTCTGCAGGCAGATCTGGTCGCGGTTCTTGTTCTCGAGCGAGCAGTAGTGCACGCCGAGCGACAACCCCTCGTCGAGCGCGAATTCCAGCAGCTCGAGGCACAGAAGTTCGCTGCCCGCCAGCGGCAGGCCGCCGGCGTAGCCGTAGTTGTACAGCACGGGGAACGGCGGGTTCTTCACCGCGAAGCCGCGGCGCTCGAACTCGTCCCACGCGCCCAGGGGGTAGCAGAACTCCAGCAGGTTGATGCCGAACGCGCCCAGGCGGTCGAGCTCGCGCAAGAGGGCGCGCATGCGCTCGCCGGTGCCGGGGACCACGGGCATCTCCACCATCACGTGCGCGATGAAGCGCGTCGCGAGCGCCAGGCGCGCGAGCGCGTCGTCGATGTCGTCCTCGCCGTCGTCGAGCTTGATGCTCATGCGCAGCTCCGCGAGCCCCGCGTCGCGCAGGCGCGCGAGCAGCGGCTCGTCGAGGAAGTCGCCGGCGGTGTACAGCCGGATATGCGCGTCGGGAAAACGCTCGTGGACGTAGGCGCAGAACGCCACGGCCTCGTCGGCGTGGAGCAGCGGCTCGCCGCCCGTCAGCCCCACGTGCGTGACGTCGCCGCCGCACGCGGCAGCGAACGCGTCCACCTCGTCGCGCCACGCGTCGTTCAGGCGCAGGTGGTCGGCGTAGTCGGCCTGGTTGGCGTTGAAGCAGAAGTAGCAGGACCGGTTGCACGCGAGCGACAGGAAGAACGTCTTGCTCCCCCGCCCGCCCGTGCAGGCCACGCACGCCGACGACAGTCCGCCGCACACGATGCTGGCATCGCCGTTGCGGAAGCGCGCGCCCTTCGCACGCAGGCGCTCCTTCGCCGCGCGGACGGCGTCCGCGTCGGCGTCGCGCGGCGCGATGCGGATGCCCCAGCGGCCAAGCTGCGCCAGGTAGTCGGCCTCGATGTCGGCGTACTCGTCGAGCCACGCGCGCAGCGTGGGCCGCGCCTCAAGCGGATCGGTGCTCATCGCTCAAACCTCCGTCGTCGTGCGCGGGCGCCTTCGGCGTGCCGCGTCGTTTCAGAAGATTGTACAGCGACCCCGCGTGCACGGCCACGTGAACGAGCAAAAGGGCGAGCAACGCCTTCGCCGCGATGGCGTGCAGAGGGCCCCACGCGTAGTACCCGTCCACGTACAGGCCGAACGCCTGCAGCACGGTGCCCGAAATGCCCAGGCCCGACACGAGCACTACCATGAACGCGACGAGGAGCGCCGCGTCGAGCGCCAGGTGCCCCACGCGCGCCGGACCCGCCCCGCGGCCGAGCCGCGCCAGCGTGGCCGCGACCCAATCCGCATGCAGCACGCAATGGACGAGCACCGGCACCAGCAGCGCCAGGCCCAGCCATTCGTGCACGGGCACGCCCGTGAGCGCCGGAAGGGCCGCAGCCGCGTACACGAGAAGCGCCGCAGCGTCGATGAAAAGCGTCCGTTTCACCCAGTCATCGCCCCCTTACAGCTTCCGTACGATCAGGATGAGCAGCCCGACGAGGGCCACCGGCGCCAGGATCCACAGGTTCAGGCTCGCGTCGGACGCCCGGTAGTAGCGCGTCGAGAGCGTGTCCCACGCATGGCATTCCACGCTCGCGCAGCCCGCCTCGGGACACACCATCTCGTGCTCGCCGTCGGGCTGGGGCACGTCGCCGAAGCCGTGGCACGACCCCGACGCGCAGCCCACCGCCGGGCAGGCCGAATCGGGCTCGATGGCGCGGGGAAGCCCCACGGTGGGGTTCGCGGCGGCCACGGCGCCGAACACCACGGCCCCCACGAGGAAGAACGTCGCCAGGGTGATGACCGTTTTTCTCAGCATCGCATGTACCGCCCCTTCACCGCGCGCGGCGGGACGCCCTTGGAGGAAGGCGCCCCGCCGAAGACGGCCGTAGAATCTAGTGCGACTGCTCGGTGGGCTTCAACGGCAGGAACTTGAGCCCCAGCAGGAGCAGGAGCGCGCCCAACCCGACGACGCCCACCATGACGCCGAACTCGAGCGGCGACGGGAAGTACACCATCGCACCGCCCGCGCTCTGCAGCGCCGCGCCCGCATCCGTGAGCCCCGGGCCCGACACGACGGCCGGCATGTCGAGGTTCGGGATCTGGAAGCCGCCCACGAGCAGCTGCACGCGCTTGCAGAAGATGCCCACGATGGCCAGCACCGCGGCGACCACGATGAGCGGGTTCGTGCGCAGCTTCGGCACGAAGGCGATCACGGCGGTGGCGGCGCAGCCCAGCACCTCGATCCAGAAGAACGGTGCCAGCGCGCCGGTGGTCAGCATGGCCACGATGTCGGCGCCCGACCCGGCCGGAAAGCCCTCGGTCAGCAGGTCGCAGCCGAAGAAGTACAGGTCCACCAGCACGAACACGCCCAGCAGCTTCAGCATCTTCACGACGTGCTTCTGGTCGAGCTGCAAATAGCCGGCGCGGCGCAGCGCGATGACCACGACGAGCACGAGGGCCACGCCGCACACGAGGGCCGACGACACGAACCAGGGGCCGAGCAGCGCGGTGTGCCACATCTCGCGCCCCTGCTGCAGGCCGAAGATCCAGGCCGTCACCGAGTGCACGAGCACGGCGCACACGAGCGCGATGGCCGACACGACGCGCAGGCCCGTCGCGGAACCTTTGCCGCCTTCGAAGCGCAGCATCGCCCACAGATACACGATGGACAGGATAAGGTACGTGCCCAGCACGATGATGTCCCACATGAGCGGCGAGCCGAGGTTCGAGTAGGCGAACAGCTCCCACAGGCGCAGCGGTTGGCCGAGGTCGACCACCACGAAGCCGATGGCCAGCACCGTGCAGCAGATGGACGTCCACACGGCGATCTTCGAGATGCCGCCGAAGCCCTCCACCCCGAACACGCGCGGCGCGCTCGAGATGATGAGGCCGCCGGCGGACAGGCCCACGAGGAACATGAACATCGTGATGTAGAGCCCCCACGAGTCGAGGTTGCGCATGTTGGTGTTCACCATGCCGCCGGTGAGCTGGAACACCCACAGGGCCAGGCCCGCCACCGTGATGATCGCGGCCACCGCGATGGCGATGGTGAGCCCCTTGCCGCCGAACTTGGCAGCAGGAGCCTTGGCGGGCTGGGCCGCCGATACGTTCTCAGTCATGATCTCTCCCCCTTACACGAGGTAGTACACGGACGGCTTCGTGCCTTCGCTCGCCAGCAGCTGCTCGTACGAGCGCTCCTTGATGAGCTTCGACACCTCCGACTCCGGGTCGTCAAGGTCGCCGAAGTGGCGCGCGCGGGCAGGGCACAGGTCCATGCAGGCGGGCACTTCGCCGCGCGCGAGGCGCTGGTAGCAGAACGTGCACTTCTCCACCGTGTGCTTCTGGTGCGGCGCGATGTCCGCGTCGCCGATGGCGTGCTCGGTAGAGTACTTCGGCTCGTCCCAGTTGAACGAGCGCACGCCGGTGTACGGGCACGCCGCCATGCACATGCGGCAGCCGATGCACTTGTCGTAGTCCTGGCGCACGACGCCCGTCTCGGGGTCCTTGTACGTGGCGCCCACGGGGCACACCTTCGTGCAGGCCGGGTTCTCGCAATGCTGGCAGCTGACGGGGATGTAGCGCATGGACACGTCGGGGAAGATGCCGGCCGGCGTGTCGATCTCGTCGCCGCCCTCGGTGAGCACGCGGCTCCACCAGTTCGTGTCGGGCAGGTTGTTCGTCATCTTGCACGCCATGGAGCAGGCATTGCAGCCTACGCACCGCTTCGTGTCGATGACCATTCCGTAATGGGCCATTACCGCTCACCCCCTTCGTACTTCTCGACTTCGCAGAGGAAATCGTAGAACGCGCTGTTCGAGACGAAATCGTTCATGAAGATGTTCGTGAGGTCCTGCGTGTGGCCCTCGACGAACTGGTCGGCCTGCCACCCGTGCGGGATGGAGACGACGCCCGGCTTGATGCCCTCGGTCACGCGCGCCTTGAGCACGGCGTACCCGTGGTCGTTGTACACGCGCACGTAGTCGCCCTGCTCGATGCCGCGCGCGGCGGCGTCGGAGGCGTTCACCTTCAGCAGCGGCTCGGGCTCGAGCTCGCGCAGCCACGGCGTGTGGGCGCACTGCGAGTGCACGTGGTACTTCGGGTGCTCGCTGCAGCCCATGAGCGGGTACTTCTCGCGCAGCGGGTTCTCCCAGTACGCCTCGTTGGCGTGCTCGTAGTGCGGCAGGCGCTCGTAGTCGGCGATCTCCTGGCCGAAGTTGTTGCGCGGCGTCGGCTTCTCGATGTAGTACTGCAGACGCTGCGTGGGCGTGCTGACGAACGTGTCCACCAGCGACTTCTCCGTGAACGCGAAGTTCTTCACGGGCTTGTCCTTGTGGAAGTCATCGTAGCCGCAGCCGCCCGCGATGTTGGCCGGCGTGTCGATGATGGCGCGCAGGAACTCCTCGTCGGACTTGGCGTAGATCTGGCTCATGCCCAGCTTGTCGGCGATGAGGCGCATGATCTCGAGGTCGGTCTTGCACTCGTACAGCGGGTCGATCACCTTGTGGTAGTACGTCGGGAACGGCGTGGAGCCGCCGCCGTCGAAGTCCTCGGTCTCGTAGGCGTGCGTGACGGGCAGCAGCACGTCGGCGTAGCGCGCCGTGTCGGTGAGGTTGACGTCGGCGCACACGACGAAGTCGACTTTCTTCACGGCCTCGACCAGCTGCGCGCGGCCCGACTCGCAGGACAGCATGTTGCCGTTCGTGCAGAACAGCATGCGGATGTCGAGGTCCTTGCCGGCCCACTGCTTCGTCTCGAGGATCTGGGGCAGGTACATGCCGCAGATGTTGAGCGCCACCTTGCCCAGCATGTACTCGGCGGAGTTCGTGGGCATGGACGTGCCGTAGGCGCGGAACAGCATGGCGCCGGGCTTGCCCGCGTTGCCGGTGAGCGCGCCGATAAGCGAGAGGTTCTTGTAGTTGTGGTGCGAGTTCACGTGGTGGCCGATGCCCTGGTACGTGAGCACGGCAACGGGGCCCTCGGTGGCGTAGGTCTTCGCCAGCATCTCGACGGTCTCGACGGGCAGGTCGCAGATCTCAGCGGCCTTCTCCACCGTGAATTCCTTGATGGAGTCGAGCGTCTTCTGGTACACCGTCTGCACCGCCACGCCCTCGTGCTCGAAGCTGCCCAGCAGCACCGGGTCGGCAGCCTTGGCGGCCGCGACGGGACCGTCCGTCGCCGCGTCCCACACGACGTTCGGGTCGATGACGCTCGGCTGGCCCGTGTAGGGGTTGATGGGCCCCTCGGTGGGCTCGACGCCCAGGTCGCTCAGGCGGAAGTACGTGCCGTCCTCCTTGATGAGCAGCGGCGAGACGGTCTTCTGCTTCATGAAGTCCTCGTCCACCAGGCCGTTCTCGACGATGTAGTTCGCCATGCCCAGCATGAGCGCGCCGTCGGTGCCGGGGCGGATGGGGACGTAGACGTCCGAGTGCATGGCCGATGCCGTGAACTGCGGGTCGATGGTGATGAGCTTGGCGCCCTTCTCGCGCGCCTGGCACACGAACTGCCAGTCGTGGATGTAGGCCTCGGCCGGGTTGCCGCCCCACGCCATGATGGTTTTGGCGTTGGCGATGTCGGCGCAGTCGTTGCCCGTGACGGCGAGGTCGGACATCTGGGTTTTGAGCTGGGCGTAGTCGGCGCTCGCTCCGAGCACCGTGATGCCGGTGGACGTGATGAAGCGGCCGTAGGCCACCGACATGAAGCCGGCGGATGTGCCGTTCAGCACGTTGTTGGAACCGTAGGACGTCCACAGGGCCACCGACGAGGGGCCGTGCTGCTCCATGATGGCGCCGATCTGCGTGGACACGATCTCGATGGCCTCGTCCCAGCTGATGCGCTCCCAATCGCCGTTGCCGCGCGCTTCCCCGTTCGGGTTCTCGGGGCTCCAGCTGGCGCGCTTCATGGGGTACTTCAAACGGTCGGGCTCGTACAGGCGCTGGGGCTGGGTGTAGCCCTTCACGCACAGACGGCGGCGCACGTTGTCATCGCCCGGCAGCTGCGCTGCGGTGGTGCGCACGACCTTGCCCTCGCGCACGACCACTTCCTGCGGGCACCGGCTGCCGCAGTTGCCGCGGCAGGACGTGCGGAACACCTGCTCGCCATCGACGGCGGCGGCTCCTTCCGCGTGGGCCTGCACGGGTGCAAGGGCGGCGCCCGTCCCCGCGACGGCTGCGACGCCTGCGACGGCACCGGTCGTCTTCAGGAAGCTCCTGCGCGTGAGTCCGCCGTGCGGGCTCTTCGTTTCCGACATGTCTCCTCCTCCATTCTTGCTGCAGAATGCCTAGGGGATGTCCGGATGAAGGTGAGCGTTCCGCGAACGGCTGTCCCCTTCGGCTGCGCGGCGCGTCGGTGCGCACGAGCGCGTTTTCCGAGATGTCCCCCTCATATCAGAAATCGGCCGATTCCTTCTGTCCCGCATTCTGCCATACGTCACTATGATTATCAATAACGATGTATGACAGAATATGACAGACGATTATTCTATTTTTAGGATATAGAGATTGAACTGGGGGTTCTTTTGCTGATTGCGCCGATCATGGCTTGCGCCGTATACGCGAAAGCGACCGTTCGCAGGCCGCTTTCGCGTTCTCTTCCCCGTTTTCGCGCGTACGGCGCGGCGGATCAGCCCTTGCTCGGGCTTCCCTCCCCCGGCGCGTTGTCGACGAAGCCCTCGCTGAAGGCGCTCGGGATGACGAGGGTGCCGCCCGACTGCTCGACGCTTTCGTAGGCGAGGTGCATCGTGCGCAGCTTCATGGCGTCGGCGTCGCCGGCGTACACCTCGGAGGCGTCCTTGAGCATCTCGGAGATGTCCTTCTCGGCCTCGGCCAGCACCATGCGGGCGTTGCGCTTGCGCTCGGCGACGGCCTCCATGGCCATGGCGGCCTGCAGCTCCTTCGGCACGACGATGTCGCGGATCTCCACGTCGATGATCGTGATGCCCCAGGGGTTGAGCTTCTCCTCGATGGTCTCCTTCAGCAGCTCGTCCAGCTGGTCACGGCGCGTGGCCACCTCGGACACGGTGGTGGAGCCGATGGCCTTGCGCATGGCCGTCTGGGCGATCCAGGCCACGGCCGAGGCGTAGTCCTCCACTTCCACGGTGGCGCTCTTCGCGTTCCACACCATCCAGAACAGCACGGCGTCCACGTTGATGGGGACGAGGTCGCTCGTGAGCGTCTCCTCGGCGCCAAAGTACGTGGTGGCCACGCGCTGGTCGATGCGCAGCGTGTAGAACTCGACGATAGGCCAGGTGAACACGATGCCGGGGCCCGCCACGCGGTTGAACTTGCCGAAGCGCAGCACCACCGCCTTCTCCCACTCCAGCACGATGTGCACCGACGAGGACGCCAGCCACGCGATCACGACCGCCGCCGCGAGGGCGACGAGGCCGATCTCGCCGAAGGCCGCCTGCGCAACCGCCAGCACGATGCCGAACGCCGCGACGAACACCACCACGGCGAACACGACGGCCCCGTTGCGGGACGCGCGGCTGCGGCTCGTCACCGAGCGGATGCCATCGGGCATGCCGCGGGCGTCGGCGTAGGCGGGCGCGGCGCCCGTGGCGGACCCGGCGGGCGCGCTCGCCGACGCGGCTCCCCTTTGCGTATCGCGTTTCATAGAACGATCTCCCTTCGCGTTCGGGCGCGCGGCCTTTAGCCGGCGGCCCGCTTGGCTTTCGCTTCGCTCATGCTGAGCGCGAACTGCTGCTCCACGTCTTCCAGCGACATGCCCAGTTCGAAGCAGCGCTTGAGGTACTCCTGGGTGACGATCTCGGCCGTGGACGAGATGCTGACGCCCGGCTTGTCGGACACATCGAGGACAAACGCGCCCTGGCGGCGTTTGGACTGGATGTAGCCGTCCTGCTCGAGGCTCATGTACACCTTGCTCACCGTGTTGTAGTTCACCTCGACGTCCGCGGCGAGGCCGCGCACGGTGGGCAGCTGGTCGCCCGGCTTGTAGTACCCCGAGGTGATGAGGTAGATGAACCGGTTCTTCAGCTGCAACCAGATAGGGATGCTGCTTTTCTCGTTTATCTCGAACAGGGCCACGTGTTTGCTCTTTCTAGTTCGCCCAGCGCGCCATCGCGCCGGGGTCGTTCAGGGGCGCCTCGAGCTCGAGGTCGCGGTGGGTGCCGGCGTCGGCGAGCGCGGCGCGCATGCTGAACCCTCCCACGAGCACGAGCACGGCCGCCACGGCGAGCGCCGTGCGCAGCGTGCGGCCGGACGCGCGGCGGGCGGCGAACGCGACCTCCGCGACGAGCGGGACGACGAGCCCGCACAGCGCGAAGCCCACCCACCACCACGCGGCGAGGTCGCCGCTCGTCAGGCGCTGCGCCGACGCGGCCGCGGTGGGATGGTCGCCGCCGAGCGCGAGCGCCACCAGCAGCGCCGCGGCCACGGCCTCGAGGGCGATGACGGCGGCGTCGATGCGCGCGAGCGCGTGCGCGAACCGGGCCACGGCCGCGTCCGCCGGCGCGAAGAACGCCGCGAGCAGCAGCACCGCTATGCCGCAGGAAAGCGACGACAGCACGAACAGCGCCGGGACGAGCGGCGAGCGCCACAAGGCCACCGCGCCCATGCTCTGCAGCAGCAGGCCCGTGTACAGCATCACCACGACGCCCACGACGGCCGCCACCGCCTCGACGGCGCGCACCGCGCCGCGCGGGACGCCCGGCAGGTAGGCGAACCGCACCGCCGCGAGGAACGCCGCGCAGGCCGCGAGGGCCGCCAGCGCGTACGTGCCCACGGTGAGGAACGTCGGCGAGGGCCGCAGCAGCAGCACGACGACGCGGTCGATGCGCCCGAGGTCGAACAGGAGGCACAGCACGCCGAGCGCCAGCGCCGCGAACCCGGCGAGCAGGCCGAAGGCCGCCACGCGCTCGAGGGGCGTCGCCTCGCCGATGGAGATGCGCGACGCGGCGCCGAACGGGGCTTTCACCCAGGCGAGGTCGAGGATCGACGCGACCACGATAGCGCCCGCGCCCGCGCCGCCGAGGAACAGATAGCCCACCGCCAATACGCTGAACACATCCCCTCCTTCGCCCGTTCGCGCACCCGACCACCCGAGCGCTTTTACGCTGGGGCCAGTATCGCACAAAACGGGAGCGTTCGATATGACAACGTGTCATATGTGGAAGGAGGGGGGCGCGGGGAAACGGCCGCGTGCCGAGGGTTTTACGGCCCTCGCACAATGGCCGCGCGGCATCGCGCGAGGATCCTTTCCCGTCCATACTGGGCGTTCGACGACATCTTCATCGCGAGGAAGGCGGTGGCCCATGACGAAACGGACGAACCTGCGCCGCGCCCACGGCGGCAGCAGCGAACCGCCGCGCTCGCGCGGCGCGCTCGGCGCGCGGCCGCCGGCCGAGGAGCGTCCGTGAGCGGGGGCGCCTTCCGTCGGCTGTTCGCAGGCGGGTACACCGGCGACGCCGAGCATGCGGGCATCCATACGCTTGCGTTCGACGAGGATCGGGGCGAGGCGCGCGTCGTGCGCACGGACGGATGCGCGCCGAACCCCTCCTACCTCGCGCGGCGCGGGCCCTTTCTCTACGCCGCCCACGAGCTGGACGCGTGCGGGCGCATGGCCTCCTACGCCATCGAGGCCGACGGCTCGCTGACCTGCCGCGGGGCATGCACGGCGCCCCGCGATGCGGGCACGTGCTTCGTGCTGCCCGACCCGAGCGGGTGCAGCCTGTACGGCGCGAACTACCTGAGCGGCTCCATCGGCTGCTGCGCGCTGCTGGACGACGGGCGGCTCGTGGCGGGGCTGCCGTCGCGGCGGCACGAGGGCCGCGGCCTGCGCGACGACCGGCAAGAGGCGCCCCACGTGCACTCGCTGAGCTTCGTGCCGGGAACGCGGCTGCTGGTGGCCGTCGACCTCGGCATCGATGCGCTCGTGATCTACCCGGTGGACGCGTGCGGCGCGATCGCGCCGGAGCCCGTGGAAACGGTGCGCGTGGCGGCGGGCTCGGGGCCGCGCATGGTGGCGTACCACCCGCGGCTGCCGGTGGCCGCGCTGGCGAACGAGCTGGCATGCAACGTCCTGCTGTTCCACTTCGACGAAGCCGGCTTGCATTGGCGGCCCGTCGCGCAGCTGGCGCTTCCGCAGACGCCGGACGGCGATGCGCTGGCGGCCCATATCGCGTTCGCGCCGGACGGACGGCAGCTGTACGCGTCGGTGCGCGGAAGCGACCGGTTGGCGGCGTTCCAGGTGGACGAGCAGGGACGGGCGGCCGGACGTTGGGACGTCGGGTGCGGCGGTCGGGGGCCGCGGCACTTCGCGCTGTCGCCCGACGGGCGCTTTCTGGCGGTGGCCAACCTTGCGAGCGACGACGTGCGCCTGTTCGAGCGCGACGCCGCCGACGGAGCGGTGCGAGCCGTCGCGCACGTGCGCGTGCCGCAGCCCGCCTGCGTCGTGTGGGATGCGTGATCCGACAGCGTCAACGGCGCGGCCCCAAAGTGGCAGAGATCGCGCCGAATGTGCTGATTCGGGCGGTTCAAGCCGAGCTCGGAAGGAGAAAACCCCAGGTCGAGAATCTTGCGTTGCACGAAACTCGACGAAAATCCGCGCATTCGGCGCGATCTCTGCCACTTCCCGCGGCGGGCGGGGCGCCCTCAGGCGACGAGCGCGCCCAGGTAGGCGGCGGCCGCGCGGTAGAAGGGGTGGCGGGCCTCGGCGGCGAGGCGCTCGGCGAAGGCGGGCATCCAGGCGCGGGCGTGCCCGGAGAGGAAGCGCCCGTAGGCGGCCCCGGGGGAGCCGCCGGGAAGGGCGGCGGCCTCGGGCGCGCCCGCCGGCGCCGTGGCCCCGGCGGCCAGGGAGGCCAGGTAGGACAGCAGCTCGCACTCGGCCGCCACGTGGTCGAGGGGCTCGTTGGTCCCTGCGGGGCGGCCGAGGCCGCAGGAGCGCACGAAGCGCTCGACCTCCATGGAGCGCGGGTTGACGAACAGGAGCGCCTGAACCCCCTCGGCCTCGGCGGCCCACACGCCCTCGTAGGGCGGGCACGCCGGCTCGGGCGCGCCCACGAACAGGCGCGTGGCCTCGCGCCGCAGGCCCTCCCCGGGCGCGGGCGCGCCCCGGCCCCCCGGCAGCGCGAGGCCCAGCGCCGAGGCGACCTCCTCGGCCGCCTCGGCCCACTCGCCGGAGGCGACGGCGCCCTCGAGCTCCTCGCCCGGGTAGCGGAAGCTCAGCGCCGCGAGCTCCCAGGCTGCGGCGCGCACCTGCCAGGGGCTCTCGCCCGTCTCCTCACTCCCCACGGTGCTCCCCTTTCCGATTCTTGAAGAAGCCGACCAGCCACTTCCCATGCGCCACCACGTGCACGAGCAGCAGCGCGAGCAGGACCTTCGCCGCCGTCGCATGCAGCGGATCCCAGAAGTAGTACCCGTCGGCGTACAGGCCGAACGCCGCCAAAACCGCGCCCGACACCATGAGGCCCGACACCGTCACCGTCATGAACGCCACGACGATGAGCGCATCCAGCACGAGATTTCCCGTACGCACCCACGACGGGCGCGCGGCGGCGGATTTGACCGCCTCGACGACCCAGTCGACATGCATCGCGACGTGCACGAGGAACGCGAGCAGCACGCCGATCCCCACCCACTCGTGGACGCCGATGCCCGTGACGGCCGGGTTCGCCGCGACCAGGTACACCAGCAGGCACGCCGCATCGACGGCGAGGCTCTTCCTATCCACGGCGCATCACCCCACCTTCCGCACGATCAGCACGAGCCCGACGACGAGCGCCACCGGCGCGAGCACCCACAGGTTGAGGCTCGCGTCGGACGCCTGGTGGTAGCGGGTCGTCAGGGTGTCCCACGCGTGGCACTCGACGCTCGCGCACGACGCCTCCGGGCAGCTCATCTCGTGCACGCCGTCGGGCGAAGGCACGTCGTCGAAGCCGTGGCACGACCCCGACGCGCACCCCGCCGCCGGGCAGGGGGAGTCGGGGCCGATGGGCTCGGGCAGCCCCACCGACGTGTCGGCCACGGCCCCGCCGGCGAACACGCACGCCCCGACGAGCAGGAAGGCCGCGAGGGCGACGAGGATCTTTCTCATCATGCAACACCCTCCAATCGAAGGGGGCGCACGCGCCCCCTTCCACGCGGTTGTCTAGCGCGCGTCTTCCACGGGCTTCAGCGGCAGGTACTTGAGGCCCAGCAGCAGGAGCAGCGCGCCCAGGCCGATCACGCCGAGCGCCACGCCGAACTCGAGCGGCGTCGGCCAATAGACCATGCCCTGGTAGGCGCCGGCCATGGTGCCGGAGGCGTCCGTCACGGTGTACTGCGTCATGACGCCGGCGTAGTCGATGTTCGGGATCTGGAAGCCGCCCACGAGCAGCTGCACGCGCTTGCAGAAGATGCCCGCGATGGCCAAGAGCGACGCGACGACGATGAGCGGGTTGGTGCGCAGCCTCGGCGCGAAGCACACGACGGCGCAGAGCGCGCAGCCGACGACCTCGGTCCAGAAGAACGGGGCGAGCGGGCCGGTCGTGAGCATGCTCGCGACCTCGGCGCCCGAGCCGCCCGGGAAGGCGGAGGT
Source organism: Eggerthella guodeyinii (assembly GCF_009834925.2). Taxonomy (NCBI): domain Bacteria; kingdom Bacillati; phylum Actinomycetota; class Coriobacteriia; order Eggerthellales; family Eggerthellaceae; genus Eggerthella; species Eggerthella guodeyinii. The sequence continues at coordinate 1,005,024 of NZ_CP063310.1, read as the reverse complement.
CAACAGGTCGCAGCCGAAGAAGTACAGGTCGACGAGCACGAAGGCGCCCAGCATCTTGGCGAGCTTGACGACGTTGGCCTGGTCGAGCTTCAGGTAGCCGGCCTTGCGAAGCGCGATGACGACGACCAGCACGAGCGCCACGCCGCACACGAGCGCGGAGGACACGAACCACGGGGCCAGAAGCGCCGTGTGCCAGAGCTCGTGGGCCTGCTGCAGCCCGAAGATCCAGGCCGTCACCGAGTGCACGAGGACGGCGCACACGAGGGCCACCACGCTGATCACGCGCAGCGCGGCCGCCGACACCTTGCCGGCCTCGGCGCGCAGCGTGGCCCAGAGGTACGCGACGGACAGCACCAGGTAGGCGCCCAGCACGAGGATGTCCCACATGAGCGGCGAGCCGAGGTTCGAGTAGGCGAACAGCTCCCACAGGCGGGCGGGCTGGCCGAGGTCCACCACGACGAACCCGACGGCGAGCACCGTGCAGCAGATCGACGTCCACACGGCCACCTTCGAGATGCCGCCGAAGCCCTTCATCCCGAAGGCGCGCGGCACCGACGAGATGATCAGGCCTCCGGCCGACAGGCCCACGAGGAACATGAACATCGTGATGTAGAGCCCCCACGAGTCGAGGTTGCGCATGCCGGTCTGCACGAGGCCGCCGGAGAGCTGGACGCCCCACAGCACGACGCCCGCGGCGGCGACGACCGCCGCGACCGCGATGCCGATATTCAGCCCCCTGCCCCCGAACCGGGCAGCAGGAGCCTTGGCGACTTGCGCCGCCGATACGTTCTCAGACATGTCGTTCTCCTTATCTCCCTAGACGAGGTAGTAGACGGAGGGACTGGTGCCGCGTTCGGGCAACAGCTGCATGTACTCGCGATCGCGGATCAGGCGCGACACCTCGGAATCGGGGTCGTTGAAATCCCCGAAGAAGCGCGCGTACGCGGGGCACCCGTCGACGCACAGCGGGTTCTCCCCCTTCGCGATGCGGTGATAGCACATCGTGCACTTCTCCAACACGTGCTTCTGGTGCGCGGGAACGTCCGCGTCGCCCATCGCGTGGTCCACCGAAAACTTCGGTTCCTCCCAGTTGAACGAGCGCACACCGGTGTACGGGCACGCCGACATGCACATGCGGCAGCCGATGCACTTGTCGTAGTCCTGGCGCACGACGCCCGTCTCCTCGTCCCGGTAGGTGGCGCCCACGGGGCACACCTTCACGCAGGCCGGGTTGTCGCAGTGCTGGCAGGCCACCGTGATGAACGTTCGCGAGGCGGCCTTGTACGCCCCCTTGAACGAGTCGATGCTCTCTCCGCCGTCGGTGAGCACGCGGTTCCACCACAGGCCGTCGGGGATGTTGTTCTCGCTCTTGCACGCGACGGCGCAGGTGTGGCATCCGACGCAGCGCTTCGTGTCGACCACGAAGCCAAGTCTTTGCGTAGTCATTATTCGTTCCCTCCATCCCACTTGCGCACTTCAACGCACGTATCGCCGAACGACGAGTTCACCGCGAAAGGATCCATATGCAACGAGCAGAGCGACGCGAGGTCTCCCGACTTGTACTGGCGCCCTTGCAAGCCCTTCGGGTACTGCAGCATGCCGGGACGTTTGCCCGCGTCGAGCACGGCCCGCGCCACGCCGTGGCCGCGGTCGTTGTACACTTCCACATCGTCGCCGTCCTCGATGCCTCTCGCCTTCGCGTCGTCGGGATTCATGCGCACGATGGGCCCGCGTTCGATCTCGTTCAGCCACACGCCGTCGAACCCGCCCGTGTGGAAACGGCCGCGCGAGTGCTCCGGGATGAGGATGAGGGGGTACTTCTCCATCGCATCGGTTCCCGGCCACGCCTCGAAGGGCGGGTAGAAGCGCGGCAGGCGCTCGGGAGCCACGTCCAGGTCGAGGCCGAGATCGACGCGCGGGAGGGGCTTCTCGCAGTAGAACTCGACCTTGCCCGTCGGCGTGTAGTACTTCCCGTCCGCGTATCCCACGCCTGCGGGGATGTAGCGCATGTCCTTCTTCTCGCGCAGCGCGTCGAGCGTGATGCCCTGCGCCGTGAGCGCCGGAAAGTTCAGCTGCTCGCGCAGCCACGACTCGTCGTCGCCCTCGAAGTACGCGCCGATGCCCAATCCCTCGGCAAGCAGCTTGGCCACCTGCAAGTCGGGCTTCGCTTCGAACGCCGGCTCGACGATCTTCGGACCATGCTGGACGTGGTAGGACAGCGTCGCGCCGTACACGTCTTCAACCTCGTAATAGTGCGCCGCCGGCAGAACGATGTCGGAGTACAGCGCCGAGTCGGTGAACGCCACGTCGAGGCAGACGATGAACTCCATCTTATCGATGATCTCGGCGATGATCTTGTTCTTGTCGGGCCTGCCGCCCACCAGCGCCGACCCCCTGATGTAGAGGGCCTTGAACGGCGGATAGTCCTTGCCCTTGAACGTGCCCGTCTCCATCACCTCGGGAAGATGCAGCACCGGGATGGTGGTGGTGAACGTGCCCGTCGGGAACAGGAAGCTCGCGTTTCGCATGCCCATGAACGCGGTGGCCTGCACGCCCGCGCCCGGCTTGCCCACCATGCCGGTCACCGCCAGCAGCAAGCCGAGGCCCGAGCCGAACTGCAAGCCGTTGTCGTACGCCTGCGATCCGAGGCCGAACATGTGGGAGACGGGACCGTCCACTGCCAAACGCGCCAGGCGGCGTATGTCGTCGGCAGACATATCGACGATGTCGGCAACGTCCTCCGGCTTGTACTCCTGCACGCTTTCGACCATGAGGCTGTACGCGGTTTTCACCTTGAAGCCCCCGACAGTCCACGATCCCTCGAGCTCGGGGTCGGTCGATTCGGCCGACGACATCTCCTTGCCCGACGCCGCGTCCCACACCACCGGCGGATCGATCATCGTCGGCTTCTTGGTCGTGGCGTTCACCGGACCCTCGGTGGGCTCCACGCCCAGGTCGCTCATTCGCAGGAACTCTTTCGTATCGTCGCGCACGAGGAACGGGCCCACCGTGTCGCGCTTCAGATAGGCGGTGTCCTGCAGGTCTTCCGCGATGATCTCCTGCACCATCGAGAGCATGAGGGCCGGGTCCGATCCCGGACGCACCGTATACCATTCGTCGGCGTGCGCCGAAACGGTGGTCTCGTTGGGGTCGATCGAGATGATCCTCGCACCCTGCTCCTGCGCCTCCATCAGGTAGCGCCAGCGCTGCGTGTAGGTCTCGGAAAGGTTGTTTCCCCACATGAACACCGTTTTTGCGTTGAAGATGTCCTCTTCGAACGGCTCGTTGCCGGGCGCCGTCATGATACCCGTCGCAGGGTTTCCGTACACGCGCTGCAGCCCGTGGTAAACGGCCCAGTCCGCGCACATCTCCACGTTCGTGAATTGCAGGATGTTCTCCAGACGGCTTGCGCCGGAGACGGTGAAGCGCGCGCCCGACGAGCCCGTGCTCACGAGGATGGACTGACCGCCGTACTGGTCGATATAGCCCTTCCATTTTTCCGTGATGGTGGCGATGGCCTCTTCCCAGGAGATGCGCTCCCACTGGTTCTGGCCGCGCTCGCCGACGCGCTTCATGGGATACTTGATGCGCTCTTGCGAGTACATGCGCTGCGGAAGCGAATACCCCTTGAGGCAAGGCCTTCTTCCGAACAGGGCGTCGGGGTCGGGCGACACCTTCACCGCTCGACCGTCGCGCACCGTCACGTTGTAGTTGCATGAGAAGCAGCCGCCGAAGTAGCATCGGCCCGGCATGACCTTCTCTCCGGAATCCCCGTTTGCCGCCCCCGACTCCGCGGCCAACGCATGCATAGCAGGAGTTGCGCCGCCCGCCAACGCCGTGGCACCCGCAACAAGACCGGTGGTCTTGAGAAAGCTTCTGCGGGTGAGTCCGGTGTGCGGGTCATTCGTTCCTGACATTTCTCCTCCTCCAAAGATCGTGTCAGGATATCCCCTTCGATCGTCGGCTGGAAGGCGGTGCAGCCGGTGCCTCCCGCGCGCGCAATCCTTCAGGATATCCCCCATCGTGCTCCTGATAAGAATTGGCCAAATCCTTGTGACTGTCACATTATCACAATGACTTGCGACAATCAATCTAAGGGATTAGCCTAGTTGCAGGATAGAGAGGATGGGGCGAACGAATGTTTCACGTGAAACATCAGGGGCTGGGAGGCAACGCAGGTCGCCGCGGGACGGCCCATCGAGTCATGGGCGCGGCCCCGCGCCACGAGAGGCGGGGCGCGACGGCGGCGATGGGACGGAACGGCGCGCCCTTAGCGGCCGTTGGCTACGAGCCGTTGGGCGAGCCTTGCCTGCACGAGGGCGAGGATGTCGTCGTCGGCCATGCCCGCGTTGGCGCAGGTGCGGATCAGGTCGTCCACCAGCAGCTCGACGGGGCTGTCGGCGGCGAGGGTGGCGCCCACGGCGTGGCGCTCGGCCACGAACGTGCCCCTCCCCTTGCGCGTGGAGATGTAGCCCTCGCGCTCGAGGTCCATGTAGGCGCGGTTCACCGTGTTGTAGCTGATGTCGAGGTCCACCGCCAACGCGCGCACGGTGGGCAGGCGGTCGCCCGTCTTGTACTCGCCCGAGCCGATGAGGTAGGCGATGCGGTTCTTCACCTGGATCCAGACCGGCAGGCCGCTGTTGTAGTCAAGTTCGAATGAGGCGAGTGGGTTCATAGAGCCTATCTCTCAGTAGTTCGGTCGCCGTTCATCATAGCACTATCCGTGAATCCGTCGCTCATGGCGCTGGGCACGGTGACCACGGTGCCCTTGGACTTCTTCACCGTCTCGTACTGCATGAGCATGGTGCGCAGCTTGAGCGCCGCGCCCGCGTCGCCGTAGGCCTGCGCGGCCTCGGCCAGCATCTCCGCGAGCTCGGCCTCCACGCCGGCCACGGTCATGCGCGCGTTCTTCTCGCGGTCGGCCTGCGCTTCCAGCGACATGACCTCCTGCAGCTCGTCGGGGATCACGATGTCGCGAACCTTCACCGAGATGATGTCGACGCCCCAGCTGGCGGCCTCTTTCTCGATGTCGTCCTTGATCTCGGCGTCCAGCTGGTCGCGGCGCAGCGCCACCTCGGCCACCGTGGAGCGTCCCACCGCCTCGCGCAGGGCCGTCTGGGCGAGGAACGACACGGCCGCGTAGTAGTCCTCGACTTCGGTGCACGCCTTCTCGGCGTCCCACACCACCCAGAACAGCACGGCGTCCACCGTGACGGGCACGAGGTCGGCCGTGAGCGTCTTCTCGGCGTAGAACGGCGTGGCGATGGTGCGCTGGTCCACGCGGATGGTGCCGTGCTCGATGATGGGGATGGTGAAGTACAGGCCCGGCCCCACGACGCGGTTCAGGTTGCCGAACCGCAGCACGACCACCTTCTCCCAGGAAAGCGCGATGTGCGTCGACGACAGCACGAGCAGCGCCACCAGCAGCATGGCGACGATGGCCTCGATGCCCACCTGGCCCGTTGCCGCGTAGGCGACGCCCAGCACCACGGCGCACGAGGCGATGAACACCGCGATGTTGAAGATGACCGCGCCGTTGCGCGACGATTTGCGCGGCACGTACGAGGTTGCCGCCCTGATCTCGGCGTCCTTGTCGCGCACGTCGTAGGGCGCGTCCTTCGCGAACCGCTCGCTTGCCCGTCGTTTCGCCATCGCTCTCGCTCCTTATCCCCGGTTATCCCTGCTGTCCGAACCCTGCAAGCCCGTACAGCGCCTCCGGCATCTGCGTCACATCGTACGCGCCCGCGCCGACGATGCACCAGCGCAGCGCAAACCCCCCAACCAGCAGCAACGCCGCGATCCACAGCAGCTGCGTGCGGCTGTTCCCGTGCGTCAGGAAATGCTCGAGCACGAGCGGCACGGCCAGGCCGCACACCGCGAGCACGCCCCAGAACACGGGGGCCAGCTCGCCGAGCACGAGCGCGCGGGCCGCCGCGACCGTCCCCTCGCCCGCGAAGGCGAGCAGCAGGAAGACGGCCAGGCAGCCCGCTTCCACGAGCACGATGCCGCCGTCGACACGCGCGAGCCACACGAGCGGCCCGCGGTACGGGTGCCGCGTCTCCACGAACGACGCCGCCAAAAACGCCACGGCGATGCCGCACGACGCCGACGACAGCACGAACAGCGCCGGCACGAACGGCGTGCGCCACAGCAGCACCGACGCGAGGCTCTCCAGCAGCACGCCGGTGTAGGCCGCCGTCGCGCCCGCCGCCGCGACGCCCGCCGCCGCGAGGCACACGACCGCGACGCGGGGCAGGCGCACGGTGTCGAACAGCGCGAACGCCGAGAACGCCGCCGCAAGCACCAGCGCGGCCGCAAGCGCGAACGACCCGACCGCCATCGCCGACGGCTCAGGCGAGGTCAGCAGGTGGAGCAGGCGGTCGGGACGGCCGAGGTCCGCGAGCAGGCACAGGATGCCCGTCGCCAACGTCACCGCGCAGACGGGCCACCCCCGCGCGAAGAACTCCTCGGGCATGGCGAGCGCGCGCCATCGCAGCGCGCGAGCGCACTCGAGCACGCACAGCACGGCAAGGGCGCCCGCGCCGGTTCCGCCCAGGAAGAGATAGCCTATCGTGAGCGCGTTGAACATGCGACGCCCGTCCCCTTCGAATTGTCGCAATACAGCAATTCATTGGTATTATAGCACCAGGCGAATGCTGCTTTCCCGGCAATCGACGCGCAGAGGATATTTCGCTCTAGCATATCGTTCAGAGCAGAGTACAATGTGCTCAATCAACGAGGAGGGGGCGCCATGTACCGGAAAACGCTTCACATCAACCTGTTCGGCGTCTCCGGCCCGCTCGTCGCGGCCTTGCAAGGCATCGCGCCCCTCGAGCGCTTCACCCACGAGCTCATCGCCCTCGACGATTGGGACGACGACGCGTTCCTCGCGGGCGACATCGTGATCGCGGACGCCGCCCTGCTCGAGAAGGCGCACGGAGCCTCCCGCCCCTCCCGCGCGCTCAAGGCGCTCTCCTCGCAGCGACGCCAGCAGCGCGGCGAATCGTTCAGCGCCTTCGTCATCGTCGCCGATGCCGGCACGCTGGCCGCCTGGGACGCCGACGACTACGCGCTGGTCGACGCCGCCTGGATCGCACCGCTCGACGAGACGCGGCTCGCCTTCGAGTTCGCCCGCCTGCAACGCGAGGCCCTGCTGGCGTCCGACCTGCGCCTGACCCGCACTTACCTCGACACCGCCATCGACTCCACGCCCGAGCTCATCTGGTTCAAAGACGCGCGCGGCTCCCACCTCAAGGTGAACGACGCGTTCTGCGCCACCGTGGAGAAGACGAAGCGGCAGGTGGAGGGTCGCGGACACTACTTCATCTGGGACATCACGCCCGAGGAGTACGCCACCGGCGAGTACGTGTGCCTGGAATCCGAGGACGAGACGATGGAGGCCGGCCGCACGTGCCTGTTCGACGAGCAGGTGAAGACGAAGCGCGGCATGCGGCAGTTCAAAACGTACAAGTCGCCCCTGTTCGACGAGGACGGGCGCACGATGGGCACCGTGGGCATCGCGCACGACGTGACCGACCTGGGCAACATCGCCACCGAGCTGGACATCCTCATCAACGCGCTGCCGTTCTCGGTGGTCATCGAAGACGCGGACGGCATCATCCTCAACGCGAACCGCGAAACCGAGACGTACTTCAAGGTGGATCGGCACCGCATCGTCGGCAGGCACATCAAGGACTGGCGGCGCATCGTGTTCGGCGACGAGCTCGCCCAGCAGCGCCAGATCCACGAGGATCGCGAGTTCGAAGCCGTGATCGACGGCGAGCGCAAGGTGCTCGAGATGAACAAGACCCCCATCGTGGACGTGTTCGGCAACAAGACGGGCCAGATGCGCATCTACCGCGACGTGACGGAGGCGCGCAGGCTCGAGGAGCGCGCCGTGATGAACGCGCGCACCGACTATCTGACCGGGCTGTACAACCGGCGTTACTTCTACGAGTACCTCGAGGAGCGCGACCGCGCCGAGCCGCTGTCGCTCGTCACGCTCGACCTGGACGACTTCAAGGACATCAACGACCAGTACGGCCACGCGGTGGGCGACGAGGCGCTGCTGAAGGTGGGCACCCTGCTGCGCCAGACGTTCCCGGAAGGCCTGGCCATCCGCTGGGGCGGCGACGAGTTCGTGGTGGCGGTGTTCGGCGAACGCGATCCGCGCGAGCTGCGCGAGCAGGCCGAGGGGCTGCTGGCAAAGCTGTGCAAGCGTTCCACGGTCGACGAGCACGCGCGGCCGCTCACGGGCAGCATCGGCATCGTGACGTCCGACGATCAGAACTTCTCCATCGACGAGCTCATCCGACGCAGCGACGAGGCGCTGTACCGCGCCAAGCGCGCCGGGAAATCGCAATGCTGCGTGTACGGCGAGGGAGAGCCGACCCGCTAACCGGCCCTCCCTTCCGCTTCCGTCAGTTGCTCGAGTCGATGCGGAACTCGCCGCTGGCGATGTGCGCGTTCACGCTGGCGCTGCCGTCGCCGCTCGTGTACACGTTGCCGTTCTGCGAGAACGAGAACGCGCTGGTGAAGTCGCCGGACGCCTTGTCGATGCGCGCGGTGAACCCGCTGTCGCGAGGCACGGCCACCCCCACCTCGCCGCTGGCGATGTCCACGTCGATGGACGAGGGGCATACCTCCTCGCACACGACGCGCGTCTCGCCGGACGCCGTGCGCACGTTCACCCGATCGGGGAAGCGGCCCTCGACGTTCAGGTGCCCGCTGGCGACGTCGACGCGCAGCTCGTCCGCCCGCAGGTCCAGCCCCGTCAGATCGCCCGACGCAAGCTGCAGCTTGAGCGATTCGCAGCCGAGGCCGCTCACGTCGTAGTCGCCCGACGCGCCGTCGATGTCGACGGTGCCCAGCTGCTGGGCGTAGCTCTTCGGGATGCGCACCTCGAGGCTCTTGCGCCCCATCAGCGCGGAGCACGAGAACCACTGGCCGTAGTCCACGTTGAGCGTGTCGCCGCTGACGGACCAGCGCATCTGCTGCGCCTTCGTCGCGCCGCCCGTGGACGTCTCGATGAGCTCGATGGCGTCGCCGCCGTCGGTCACGCCCACCTTGACCTCGCCGGCGCCCCACTTGATGGACAGGTTCTTGACGTCGGCCGCGTCGACGCTGGCCGAGCCCATGCTCGTCTCTCCCCAGATGCCGCTGCTCAGACGCCAGGACGAGCAGCCGCCGAAGCCGATGGCGCCCAGGATGAGCGCGCCGAACACGATGATGAGCGCGATTTTGACATACGACGCCCCCGTTAGTTTCGTCATGATGAGACCCTTTCGCTAGCGCCGGTTCGACCGGTAGTTCGGGTCGTTCTCGATGATGTGCGCGATCCAGTAGTACAGCGGGATCGTGAGGAACAGGATCCAGCCCGGATGCCACCAGCCGAACAGGAAGCCCAGCACCATGTACGCGAACACGCAGAACACGGGGTACGGGAACGTCGACCAGGGGCCGCGCTGGCGGCGCTGCTGATTGCCGTAGGATTCGGGGGCCTGCGGCGCGTAGGGAGCCTGCGGCTGCTGAGGTTGCTGGGGTTGCTGGGGCGTGGGGGCCGCGCCGTAGAAGGGCTGCTGGACCGGTTGGGGCTGCGGTTGGGGCTGCGGCTGCGGGGCCTGGTGCGCCTGCTCGGCCGTCGCGCGGGCCTGCGCCGCGGCCACGGCCGCCTGCGCCGCGCGCACGGCTGCCTCGTTGGCGCGCACGGCGGCTTCCTGCGCCTGGGCCTCGGCGGTGACGTCCTTGTCCTTCTCCTCGAACAGAACGTCGTCCACCACGTCGTCGTCGATGCACAGCAGGTCGTCGATGGACACGCCGTACAGCTTCGCGAGCGCGATGAGGTTTCCCGTGTCGGGCGACGACTCGGCGCGTTCCCACTTCGACACCGCCTGCCGCGACAGCCCGAGCTGCTCGGCCAGCTCCTCTTGACTGTATCCTTGCTCGCGTCGCATAGCAGCTAAGCGCTGGGCAATCTCGACGTTCATGAACGATCCCTTCTTCGACGTTGGGGACATGGTGTCCGCTCCTTCTCGATTCCCAGCCTACGGTTGCCTGGCTCGTTGCACCAGCATGTCTGGTTATCATTTTACGCAACCGCCGGTTGCATACGCCTGCGAAGTGGGATTTCGTGACATTTGTCACGCTGAAATTCGCCTTGCATCACCTCCTTTCGGCAATGACCGAGGCGAGGTCGCGGTTGGGCTCGTCGGCATCGGCATCCCAGGCAGGCGACGCGTAGAGGCCGAAGGTGCCCGATTCGAGGGCGACGTCGTACACGATCTCGTCCTGCGTGCGCACGAGCGGGCTCGCATCGGTTTGGACGCCGAGGTCGCCCGCCCAGCGATAGGCCTGCGCAGCCGAGTCGCGCTCGCGCTCGAGGGCGAGGGAGCTTTCGAACCGCGCAGAATCGGCATCGGGGTCGACGACGCTCGGGGCGGCGAGCGAGACGTGCGCCATGCACCCTTCGGCGGCATTCGGCTGGCAGATTGCGAGCGCGCCGCGCTTCACCGTCGCCTCCGCGCGAAAGCCTTCGCCCTCGCGCAGCGCGCCGTCCGTGAGCGTGGCGAACACGTTGCCGCCGTCGAGCGCGAGCTTGAACGAACGCGAGCCCGCACGCACATGCGCGGTGCCCTCATCCACCGCAAGGTCGAGCTCCTCGACGTCGAGACCGTGCCCCGCGGGCGCGGATTCTTCGGGCGGATCCTCCCGATCGTCGAGCACGCCGTTGCGCAGGACAACCTCCAGTCGCCGTCCGGCAAGCCGCGAAACCTTGAACGTCGCCGTACTCGTGTTGAGCGTGAGCGTGTCGAACGACCAACCGCCCGTATCGTAGCCGCGCTCGTCTTTCGCATCGTCCATCGGCAGCCAGATGGTCAGGTCGCGCCCTGCCGACGGGTCGTCCCAGCCGCGCGCGTCGCCGTCCCAGAGATGCAGCGTGCCGTCCTCGATCTTGTACGAGGCGCGCATCCCTTCCCCTGCGAGAACCGACTCTTCCACGGTGAGCGGGAAGAACGAGCTCGTGGGGACGAACTCCACCGTACCCGCCGGCCATTCGAGCACGACGTTCCGGAAACCGACCGTGTTGAAGTCGCGCCCGCGGATCTCAGGGTAACCCAACAGGCGCTTGATGCCGCTCTTGAGGTCGAGCTGCCCGCCCGGGTACGGGACGGCGCCCGACCCCAAGAACGCTCCCGCGGCAAACGCCGCCGCCACGCCCAAGCCGATGGCGGCGCGGCGAGTCCATCGACGCGGAGAACGAGGCGCAAGCGGGTCGGCCGATGCCGAATCGTCGGGCTGGCCGGGTTCGACGAGCGTCGGCTCCCTATCGGCTGCGGGCTTCGCCTCTGCGCTGCATCCCGGGCGCACGAGCTCGTCGAGCGACACGCCGTAGAAGTCGGCCAGCGCGACGAGGTTCTCCGTGTCGGGCGACGACTCCCCGCGCTCCCACTTGGAGACGGCTTGGCGGGACAGGCCCAACGCGCGCGCCAGCTCGCCCTGCGACAGGCCGCGACGGCGGCGCATCTGGGCGAGGCGCTCGACGATATCGAGGTTCATTGGGAGGGCTCCTTCCCCGCTTCCAACAGGCGACATCCCGATCATAGCGACCGCTGGCGCGACGCGCCAGTAATTCCAGTGCGCACTTTGACAACTTGCAGTTGTCGGCTTTCGATCAGCGCCGACAGGCCTCGCATGCCCTATAATGGAGCGAGCGAATCGAAGGAGGCGTCGCATGGAAACCGACAAGATCGACCGTCGCGTGCAGTACACGAAGCGCGCCCTCACCACCGCCCTCATCGACCTCATGCGCGAGAACCACATCTCCAAGATATCGGTGAAGGCGCTGTGCGTTGCCGCCGACGTGAACCGCAGCACGTTCTACGCCCACTTCCGCAACCAGTACGATCTGCTGGCGCATGTCGAGGCCGAGGCGCTCGGCGACCTCAAGGCGCGGCTGCTGGCCGACAACGAGCCGCGCACGCGCAACGTGGTGAAGATCCTCGAGTACGCGAAGGAAAACGCCGACGTGTTCATCATGCTGCTGGACGAGAGCGACGGCAGCTTCCAGCAGCAGATCATGGAGCTGGCGCACCTCGTGGATTTGCAGATGTCGGACGCGCCCGGCGCAGTGGAGGCCGACAACCTCGAGTACATGTACCTGTTCGCCGTGTCGGGCGCCCTCGGCATGCTGTCGCATTGGCTGAAGAAGGGCACGCCGCAATCCCCCGCCGAGATGTCAGAGCTGCTGCTGCGCATGATCCAGCACGGCATCGAGGAGCGCGTGTAAAACCGAGGGGTCGCCGGCCGACGCCATCGGCGCTGCGTTGCCAGCCAACGCGCCAGCCCTGCGCCCCGCCAACGCAGCACGCGGTTTTCGGCGGAATCGCGTTTCGCGGCAGAGATTTACGGGTATGCGAATCGCAATCGCTTTCACACCGCAGTATTCCCCGCCCCGAAAAGCGCGACCTGGGGATTCTTTACCGGTATTGACCTGCTTTTCAGAAAATCGCGTCTCATGATTCGCATACCCGTAAATCTCTGCCAGAATGTGATACGATGACCAAATGGATATGGTTATCGGATACGATTCGGCGTTGGACTACTGGAGGACGGTGGGTCCGAACTTCTTGCGCGGCTACGAAGATCGCCAAACGGCCACGCGCCGCGCCCGTCGCGCGCTCGCATCGTCCAAGGTTCCCCGTCTTTCGGAGGGGAACCGACGGCCGGCAGGTTGCGCTCTTCCCGTAACGGCGCTGGTAGGCGACGCCTCATGCAGAACGAGCACCGCGAGCGTCGTCGCCCGCATCTACCCCGATGTGCCCGAACGGTCGTTCATCGACGCGGGCAACGGGTTCCTCGTCAGCACGCCGGAATTCTGCTTTCTGCAGATGGCGAACCGATTGTCGGTCACGCAGCTCATGATGCTGGGATACGAGCTGTGCGGGACGTACATCCTGGTCGACAAGGGACCGGCACCGCGAAGGGATGCGCCGCTCACGACGGTTGCCAAGCTACGGGCGTTCGCCGAGGGAGCCCCGAACGCACGCGGCCGGAAGAAGGCGCTGCGAGCTTTGCGCTCTGTGTTGGATCGGTCGGCGTCGCCCATGGAATCGGTGCTCGCCATGCTGCTGAGCCTGCCGTACAGCCTGGGCGGCTACGGGCTGGCGCAGCCGTCGCTGAACTTCCGCGTGGACGTGCCGCCCCGCTTCCGCAAGCTGGCCGACCGCACGTACTGCGCATGCGACCTGTGTTGGCCCGAGGCGCGCTTGGCCGTGGAATACGACAGCAGGCTGCACCACGCCGATCCCGAACGACAGGAGAGCGACGCGCGGCGACGCAGCACGCTCACATCCCTCGGGTTCACCGTGGTCACCGTTTCCCGAGCGCAGGCGATGGACAGCGGCTCGTTCAACCGCCTCGCCCATCAGCTGGCCAAGCTCTTGGGGAAGCGGTTGCGCTACGTCGACCCGGGATTCACGCACACGCATCTCGCCTTGCGCGACGAACTGTTGGAAGCCGTCGGGATGCACGCGAGCTGAGGAGCCGAGAGCGGCCTACCCCTGGAACAGGGCGATGAAGCGGTCCCAGATGGTCTGCTCCTGCTCGGGCTCTTCCTCTTCGGGGGCTTCGGGCTGCTCGATGGCGGCCGTGGTCATGACGAACTGCACGGCCTCCACGTCGGCGTTTTGCGACGACATGAACGAGACGGGGTCGAACTCCGGGAAGTCGTAGTCAGCCATGAGCTCGGAGATCTGCTCTTTCATGGTATCGGGCAGCGTGATGGTGGACGCGTTGAGCTGGCCCATGCCGCTGCTGAGCTCGCCCGCCCCGCTCGCCAGCTGGCCGGTGCCGCTGGCGAGCTGGCTCGTGCCGGACGACAGCTGGCTGTAGTTGCCGGCAAGCGCCGACAGGCCCGACGCGTACTGCGTCAGCCCCTCGTGGAACTGGCCGTACTGGCCGGACAGCTGCGCGATGCCGTCGGCCAGCTGGGAGAGCTGGTCGAGCTGCCCGCCGCCGACCGCGGCGTCGAGCGAGGAGGCCATGGAGCGGAGAGCGGCCTCTTGCTGGGCGAGAGCATCCGGCAAGGAGCCGAGCAGCTGGCTCGCGCCGTCGAAAGCCGCTTTCGTCGCGGCGTAGGTGCCCTTGACGGTTTGGGCGGCCTCGTAGTTCGCGAGCAGCTGATTCAACGTCGCGGCGTCGTCGGGATTGCCCGACGCGCTCGCAGCTGCGGCCAAGCTCCCGATCTGCTCTGAGGTCAGCGTGCCGTCGGGAATGGAAGCGATAGCCCCGTCAAGCGCGGGAAACGCCTGGGCATACCCTTGCTGCACGAGCGTCGCATTCTTCGCCAGCTCCCCCAACCCGTCCGCCAACGCATTCAACCCGCCGGGCAGCTGCCCCAGCTGGTCGAGCTGCGAGAGGTCCGCACCCTGCAAGCCGCTGGCGATGGCCGAGAGCGCGCTGCCGATCTGGCTCGAGGCGCTCACCAGCTGGCTCGACGAGCCGTTCAGCTGGTTGAGCCCCTGGCCGAACGCCGCGGAGCCCGACGACAGGCTCTGCGCGCCGCTGGTCAGCTCGTCCACGCCCGCCGCCAGCGACGAGGTGCCGTCGGCCAGCGCGCTCACCGCGTCGGACAGCGTGCTCATGCCGTCGACCATCTCGTCGGTGTCAGGCATCTCGATGACCGACGAGTACGGCAGCGCGGCGATCTGCGCGCCCGTCATCTCGAAATCCTTCACCTTGGCCGTGAGCGTGAAGTCGCCGTCCTGGCCGGGCAGCACGGTGAACGCCACCGTCGTGTCTTCGCCGGATTGCGCGATGGTGGCGCCCTCGCCCGCCACGTCGGATGCCACGGCGCCCGGCAGCGTGAACGTGATCTGCAGCATGAAGCTGTCGTAGAACGCGGGGTCGACGGCGTCGTTGCGCGCGGTGGTCACGTGGATGGACAGGTCGCCCGAGGCGCCGGCCAGCTGATCGGCCTCGACCTTCTTGCCGTCCAGCTCGTAGGCGATCGACACGTCCCACGGCAGCGTGGTGTCGGCGGCGTCGCCCTGGCAGTACAGCGTGCCCTCCTCGGCCTCGAACGTGGTCGCGTCGCCAACCCGTGCCAGCTCGGTCTCGTTCGTGAGGTTCTGCACGGCCGTGTAATCGCCGTGGTCGACGACGGTGCCCGCCGCCTCCACGTCGAAGCGGTTCACCACGTACACGGCCTCCGGCTTGCCGTTCGCGGCCAGGGTGGCGTACACCACCTCGGACTTCTCGTACGTCGCGGCGGGCGCGGAAGCTGCCGAGGTCGACGCGGCTTTCGCCTGCGCGGCACCGTCCTGCGCAAGCGCCATCGCGCCGGGCACGCAGGTAGCGGACAAGGCCACGGTCAAAACCGCGATCAGACCGGTTCGCATGGCGGTATGCTTTTTCATGATGCATCTCCTTCGGTTTCAGGGAGAGAGGGCGGCTGGCTCGCCGCGGCGGGGTTCGCGGGCACGAAGTTCGCGCGCCAGGTGGTGCGTCGGATGACGCGGTCGAGCAGCACGAGCAGCGCCGGCAAGAAGCACGTGACCAGCGCCAACGACAGCAGCGCGCCGCGCGCCAGCAGCAGGCCCAAGCTGGACACCGCCGACATGCTGGACGCGAACCCCAGCGCGAAGCCCGCGGTGGCCAGGATGCTGGCCGACACGAGCAGCGAAGGGAACGTCTCGCCCAGCGCGAGATGTGCGGCCTTGCGGGCCGGGACGCGCTGGCGATGGCGCAGGTAATGCGTGGTCAGCAGGATGCCGTAGTCGATCGTGGCGCCCAGCTGCACCGTGTTGATGACGAGGTAGCCGATGAAGTTCACCGACTCGCCCGTGAAGTACGGGATGGACAGGTTGATCCAGATGCCCGACTCGATGGTGAGCAGCAGCACGAGCGGCAGCGTCAGCGAGCGGAAGGTCACCAGCAGCACCAGCAGGATGGCGACGATGGCCACGGCGCTGACCACCACGTTGTCCACGGCCACGATGTTCTTCATGTCGTAGAGGTTCGCGGATTGGCCGGCCGTGTAGTACGTGTCGTAATGGTTCGCAGCCGTCTGTTGGATGGCCTCCACCGTGGCGAACGCCTCGTCGCTTTCGGTGTCGGTGCTGGTGTAGGCGATGACGCGCGCGTAGTTCGGCGAATAGAACTGGTCGACCACGCTCTGGTCGAGGAAGCCCTGCGGGATGGCGGCGCCCACGGAGGCGGCGTACGAAATGACGCTCGTCACGTTGTCGAGCTTCGCCAGGTCGTCCGACAGGGCGGCCTCCGCCGCCACGTCGCCGCGCGGCACGAGCACCACCACGGCGTTCTGCTGGCCGAACTCGTCCTGCACCATGAGCGTGTCGGCGCCGGCGCGCAGGTTCGGGTCGGGCTCGCTGTTCTGGTAGGTGAACACGGTGTGGGCCTGCCCCAGGAACGCGGGCACCACGAGGGCAAGCACGAGGATGAGCGCCGGCACCCGCACCTTCGACAGCACCGTGCCGATGTTCTTGAACGAGGGCATGAACGGCCGATGCTTCGTCTTGTCGATGAGCTTGTACAGCGTGAGCGTGACCGCCGGCAGGAACACCATGACGGTGAAGAAGCTGAAGATGATGCCCTTCACGAGGTTGATGCCGAGGTCCGCGCCGATCTGGAACTGCATGAACGCGAGCGCGGCGAAGCCGAACAGCGTGGTGACCGCGCTGGCGGCGATGGTGGACAGCGATTTTCGCATGGCCGCGGCCATGGCCTGCTCCACGTTCGGCGTGCGCTGGCGCTCGGCCGCGAACGCGTGCAGCAGGAAGATGGCGTAGTCCAGCGACACGGCCAGCTGCAGGATGGGGCTCACCGAGAACGTGATGAACGACACCTCGCCCAGCACGATGTTCGTGCCCATGTTGATGAGGATGGACACGCCGATGGCGGCGATGAACAGCACCGGCTCGATCCACGACGTGGTGGACAGCACGAGCAGCAAGAGGATGATGGGCACGAGGATGAGCGCGGCGTTGCCGGCTTCCTCCGACGTGCTGGCCGTGGTCTGCGCCGTGTCGGACGCCTCGCCCGACACGGCGTTGCCCGGGCCCGCCTCGTCGACGAGCGCGCGCAGCGCGGGGATAGCGGTGCCCTCGGAGCCCTCGGCCACGGTGACCTGGAACAGCGCGGCGCCGTCGCGATAGTACGTCTCCACCGTGGAGGCGTCGGCCATCTCGAGGGGCACGGTGACGTCCACGACGTCGTCGAGCCACATGACGCCCTCGACGCCGTCCACCGCGGCGATCTTGTCCTTGAGCGCGAGCGCCTGGGCCAGGCTCACGTCGTGGACGAGCACGTTGGCGTTGGGGACGGCCTGGGTGAACTCGTCGTTCATGATAGCGACGGCCGTGGTGGATTGCGCCTCGTCGGGCAGGTAGTCCACCATGTCGTAGTTGACGCCCACGAACGGGATCATGGCCGCGCACACCACGGCGACGGCCAGGAAGGCCCCCACGACGGCTTTGCGTCGCGCGATGATACCGTTGATGATGCGATCCATACCCGCCCGCCTGTCCGCTTCGTCCGCGCGCCGTGTGCGCTTAGCTATCCTACATCATGCATGATAACCAACACGGTGTAGCGAAACAACCGACACGGCATGCTCGAACTGCCCGTATTCCAACACTTTGCGAACGTTCTGTCGGTCATTCACAAAACCGTCAGATGCAGGACAACTTCTCTAGCAGCGTTGCAGACGTCCGGAAGAACCCCTGGCGCGTTTCAGCTCGCACGAGCTCGGCGAAGCGGGGCATCCAGGAACGAGCGTGCTCGTCCATGAACCGTTCGTACGCCGCCGCAGGCGAACCGCCGGGAAGATCCGCGCCTCGCCGACCCCCGACCGGGCCCACGATGCCCGCGGCAAGCGAGGCGAGATAGCAGAGCAGCTCGCATTCCGCCGCCACGTGGTCGAGCGGATCGTTGGCATCCTCCGACCGGCCGAGACCGCACTGCCGGCAAAACCGCTCGACATCCCGAGCATGCGGATTCACGAACAAGCAGGCCTCAACCCCGTCATCAGACGCGCGCCACACGCTCTCGTACGGACTGACCGCCGGTTCGGGAGCGCCGACGAACATCCGCGTCGACTCGATGCGCAGCGCATGCAGCACATCCTCTTCCGACGCCCCGGGCTCGATCGAGCACTCGAAACCCTCGATTCCGCATCCCAGCATCTCGCCGATCTCCGCCGCCGCCCCGGCCCACGCCCCCGAGGCTGCATGGCGCGCAAGCTCCTTGTCGGGATAGCGCAACGACAACGCCAGAAACTCCCACGCCGTCGCGCGCAGACGCCATCCTCCCCTTCGACGCGCATGCTCGCTCCTATCGTCGGACACGGCGCTCCTCCTTCCCACGCCGAGGTGCGCAGCGGAGCGAACTCGGCCACACACCTCGGCAAACGTCACGTCAGTGCGAACCTTCAACCGGCTTCAAGGGCAGGTACTTCAATCCCACCAGCAAGAGCAGCGCGCCCAGGCCGAACACGCCCAGCGTCACCCCGAACTCGAGCGGCGTCGGCCAATAGACCATGCCTTCGTAGGCACCGGCCATACCCGAAGTCCAATCGGTGACGGTGGAAGGGGTCAGCGGGCCCGCGTACTCCAGGTTCGGGAGTTGGAAACCGCCCACGAGCAGCTGCACGCGCTTGCAGAAGATGCCGATGACCGCTGCGGCCGAAGCAGCCACGATCAGGCCGTTTTTCCTCAGCGCCGGCACGAATGCGACGACGGCCGCGAAGGAGCACAGGACGATCTCGCCCCAGAAGAACGGGGCCAGCGGGCCGATGGTCAACATGTCCACGACCTCCATCCCCTCGCCTCCCGGGAAGCCCTCGGTCAGCAGGTCGCACCCGAAGAAGTACAGGTCGACCAGCACGAACGCGCCCAGCATCTTCAACATCTTGACGACGTTGCCCTGCGCGACTTCCAGGTAGCCCGCTCGGCGCAGCGCGACGACCACGATCAGCACGAGCGCGGTGCCGCACACGAGGGCCGAGGATACGAACCAGGGAGCCATGAGCGCGGTGTGCCACATCTCGCGGCCCTGCTGCAGGCTGAAGATCCAGGCCGTCACCGAGTGGACCAGCACGGCGCACACGAGGGCCACCACGCTGATCACGCGCAGCGCCTTCCCGGACACCTTGCCCGCCTCGGCGCGCAGCGTCGCCCACAGGTACACGACGGACAGCACCAGGTACGTGCCCAGCACGAGGATGTCCCACATGAGCGGCGAGCCGAGGTTGGAGTACGCGAACAGCTCCCACAGGCGCATGGGCTGCCCAAGGTCGATGACAACGAACCCGATGGCCAGCACGGTGCAGCAGATCGACGTCCACACGGCCACCTTGCTGATGCCGCCGAAGCCGGCCATCCCGAAGGCGCGCGGCACGCTCGAGATGATGAGGCCGCCCGCGGACAAACCCACGAGGAACATGAACATGGTGATGTAGAGCCCCCACGAGTCGAGGTTGCGCATGCCGGTCTGCACGAGGCCTCCGGAGAGCTGGACGCCCCACAGCGCGACGCCCGCGACGGCGACCACGGCGGCCACCGCGATGCCGACATTGATCCCCCTGCCCCCGAACCGGGCGACGGGAGTTTTTGTTTGCTCGGTCATTTCGATTCTCCTTATCTCCCTACACCAGGTAGTACACGGACGGATGAGTGCCCATGTCGGGAAGCAGTTGCTCATGATCTCGCTCGCGCAGCAGACGCGACACCTCGGAATCAGGGTCGTTCAGATCGCCGAAATGGCGAGCGCGCGCAGGACACGGCTCCACGCATGCCGGCTGCAGCCCCTTCGCCAAGCGATGGTTGCAGAACGTGCACTTCTCCACCGTGTGCTTCTGATGCGGCGCCACATCGGCATCGCCCATGGGAAAGTCCACCGAAAACTTCGGCTCCTCCCAGTTGAACGAGCGCACGCCCGTGTACGGACACGCCGCCATGCACATGCGGCAGCCGATGCACTTGTCGTAGTCCTGGCGCACGACGCCCGTCTCCTCGTCCCGGTAAGTGGCACCCACGGGGCACACCTTCACGCAGGCCGGGTTGTCGCAATGCTGGCAGGCCACCGTGATACTCGACATGACGAGGTTCGGGTACGTGCCCTTCGGCGTGTCAAGACTCTCTCCCCCGTCCGTCAGCACGCGATTCCACCACGCATCATCAGGAAGGTTGTTCTCCACTTTGCAGGCAACCGTGCAGGTATGGCAGCCCACGCAGGCACGCTTGTCGATGACCATGCCCAATCTCTGCTCGCTCATGCCTACTCACCTCCGTTCCATATGCGAATGTCGCACAGGTTGTCCATGAAGCTCTGATTGATGGCTGCGGGGTCGTACGAGGACGAGGCCAGCTCCGACCAGAAGCCCGCTTTATGCTGATGGGCCTGCCAGTTCTTCGGGTACACGAGCGTGCCCGGACGCACCCCGTCGCTCAAGACCGCCTTGACCACGCAATGGCCGCGGTCGTTGTAGCACTCCACGTCGTCGCCGTCCCCGATCGACCGCGCTTCGGCATCGACCGGGTTGATCTTCACGGTAGGCTCAGGGTCGAGCTCGCGCAGCAGCTTGGTGTTGTACCACTGCGAATGCACGCGGAAGCGCGGACGCTCGGACATCAGCACGAACGGGTACTTCTCGTACAGGGGGTTCTCGGGCCACGCTTCGCCAGGCGGGAAGAACCGCGGCAAGCGCTCGCGCTCCACGTCGATTTGCTGGCCGTTGTCCAGATCGGGCTTGGGATCCTCAAGGTAGAACTCAAGGCGCTTCGACGGCGTGAGGAACTGTCCGCCTTCCCAAGCGATGAACGGGTCGGGCAGGTAGCGAATGGCCTGCTTCTCCTTGAGCGCTTCGAGGCTGATCCCGAACTTCGTGTTGTAATCGCTGGTCAAAGCCTTTGCGAGAAACTCTTCGTCAGTGATGGCGACATGCTCGCCCACGCCCATCTTATCGGCGATCAGACGGATGATGTCGGCATCCGTCTTCGACTCGAACAGCGGCTCGATGGCCTTCTCGCTGTACTGCATGTAATGGCTGGAGCCGCACGGGATCACGTCGTCGTATTCGAACCAATGCGCGCAGGGCAGCACCATGTCGGAATAGCGCGCCGTGTCGGTCATCATGGTGTCGACGGTGACGATGTAGTCCATCTTGTCGAACACATCCTGACGCAGCTCGTTGGAGTTCACCGCCGTGCACAGCGGATTGCCCGAATAGACGAACAGCGCGCGGATAGGATAGTCCTGTCCTTTGTACGAATCGGTGCGCACCACTTCGCGCAGGGCGAGCGTCGAGATCTTCGCGCCCGTTCCCAAGCCCGTGGAGGGCACGGCCACCATCTTGTTCAGACCGGGGCAGATATTCCAGTTTGCGCCGTAGCTCGCACCCGGCTTTCCCAAGTTGCCCAGCAGACCGCATAGCGTCATGCCCGCATGCGCCGCATGCGCACCGTTGTCGTAGGCCTGGGGCCCAAATCCCACGCGATGATACACCGGGCCGTCCATGCACACGTGGGCCAGTTCGACGACGACGTCGGCGGGCACCTCGGTGATCTTCGCCACCGTTTCCGGCGGGTACTTCATAACCTCCTCTTTCAGCAGGTCGAACGCCGTACGACACGGAATGTCGTTGATGGTGCGCGTGCCCGAGAGGACGGGGTCGGCCACTTCGTCCGCAGAACCGGGCGCATCGGCCGCAGCATCCCACACCACGGCCGGATCGATGACGGTGGGCTTCCTCGTCAGCGGATTCACCGGCCCCTCCGTCGGCGCAACGCCAAGATCGCTCATGCGCACGAACTTCCCGTTGTCGCTGCGCACCAAGAACGGTGCGACGGTGTGCTCCTTGAGAAACGTCTCGTCCTGGGCGTTCTCTTCCAGCACGACGTACATCATGCCCAGGGTCAGCGCAGCATCGGTCGCCGGCCGGATGGGCACCCATCGATCGGCCTTCTCGGCCACGTGGGTGAACGTCGGGTCGATGACGATGAGCTTGGCGCCGTTCTCCATGGCCTCGTTCAGAAAATGCCATTCCTGCAGATGGGCATCGGTGATGTTGTTGCCCCACACGATGACCGTCTTCGCGTTGACCATATCCTTCGGCTCGTTGGACACCCATCGCCCGAAATCGCCCGCCACGCGGTTCACGCCGTAGGTGAGGGCGCCGTCCACGCTCGACCAAATGTTGGTAGCGTTGAGAACGTTTTGCAAGATGACCGAGAGCCCCGGCACGTTGCCGTGCAGCACGCCCTCGTTCCCGGTGATGGTCAGGAACGCCAACGCCTGCTGGCCGTACTGCTTCTGCACCTCGGCGAAGCGCTGTGCCACTTCGGAAATGGCATCATCCCAGCTTACGCGTTCCCACTCGTCGCCTCCGCGCTCACCGGAGCGGCGCAGGGGATATTTGATGCGTTCCGGATCGTACGTTCGCTGCACGTGGCTCAAGCCGCGCAAGCACGCCCGGTTCATGCATGCGTCGGGATACTGTCCCATCGACGTCTTCACCAGGTTGCCGTCGCGCACATGCACGTTCAGGTGGCAGTAGGCGAAGCAGTTCGGGCGACACACGCCGTCGAAGATGCGCTCCTCCGCAGTCTCCACCTGACCCTGATCGTATTCGGCGGCAAACGCATGCAACGTGGGCGTCGCGGATACCCCGACGGCCGACGCCGTCGCCACGACACCGGTCGTTTTCAAGAAGCTCCTGCGTGTGAGTCCCCCGTGCGAGCATTCGGTTGCGTTCATCGAACTTGCACCCCTCTCAAATAAGAAACCATCGGCATCCAGCCCCCTTCCGAGGGCACCCTCCCATCTCGTCCTATCGGTTCCGGTTCACGCCGCATGATAGGGAACGTACGCCCCTCACCTCAACAAACGGTTAGTCCCTTCGATGAACTAACTATTCAGTGAAGGGACTAACCGTTTGTTGAGCCGCAGGACCCCGCTTCGTACGATGGACGAGGCAGGCATGCGAACCAGGGGCTGCCGTGCACCGAGGCCGCATGCAATCGAGGCAGGGAGGAACACGATATGGGGCATATGAGCATCGATCGACGCAACGCGATCAAACTCGGAGGAATCGGAGCCTTGAGCGCGCTGGGAGCCTGCGCGCTTTCCGGATGCGCGGGCTCGTCGCAAGCGCACGCAGAGCCTGCTCCGCTCACCGAGGAAGAGCGCATAGCCAGCATCAGCGATCCCATCTACATGGGCGCCGCAACGAACGCATCCGGCCAAACCCTCACGATGGGCACGGGGAAGTACGGACAGATAGCCAACCAGGCCATGATCGACAAGCACGTCGAGTACACGCCGAAACTGCATCAGGTCTCGCCACGCGTGTACTGCGCCGTGGGCAACGGGCTTTCGAACTCCACCATGATCGTGGGCGACTCGGGCATCATCGTGGTCGACACGAACGAGTCGATGGAGGCAGCGCAGTTCGACCTCGACCTGTTCCGCACCGTAACCGACAAGCCCGTCGTCGCGGTCGTCTACACGCACGACCACTACGTGAACGGGACGGAACTCTACCTGGGCGAAGGCAATCCCACCGGCGCCCCCATCATCGCCCACGAGAAGTTCATCGAGGTCATCAACAGCACGCTGTCCGAACTCAACGACACCTACGTGCCGCGCGCGCTCATGATGTTCGGAGCGTTGCTGCCCCTGGAGGGCGAGGACGGCAGCGTCGGCGGCGGTATCGGGCCGTTTTACAAGAACCCGCACACGAACGGGTCGACCGCCGGCTTCATCGCGCCCGACACCCTCATTCCCGACGTGGGCACCGCCGCCATGACGCCGATGGACATCGACGGCGTGCGCTTCGAGTTCTATCCGATGGTGTCCGACTCGCCCTGCAACATCAACATCTACCTGCCCGACGAGAAGGTGGCGCTTTCCAACACCGTATGGCCGTGCTTCTTCAACATGTACACGCTGCGCGGCGCCGTCTATCGTGACCCCTCCGTCCTCACCTCCTCCATCGACACCATGGTATCCTGGGCACCCGATGCCCATGTGGGCTGCCACGGCGTTCCCATCATCGGCGCCGACGCCGTCAAGCAGGAACTCATGCTGTATCGAGACTGCATCCAGTTCGTGCACGACCAAACCATCCGCCACATGAACAAGGGTATGGGACCCGACGAGATCGTAGAGGCGGTTCACGTACCCCGCTTCATGCTGGAAGGCATGTGCACCAAGCCGTTGTACGGCGAGGTGGAGCACTACATCCGCGGCGTCTACCGCGGCACGGTCGGTTGGTTCGGCACCGACCCCCTCGAACTGCATCCCATCGGCAAGAAGTTCGAGTCCGAGCGCATCGTGGAAGCGATGGGCGGCGAGAAGAAGGTGCTCGAAGAGGCCCGGCGCGTGCTCGAGGACAAGCAGTACGCGTGGGCGGCGACGCTCGCCACGTACCTGCTTGCCATCAACCCCGACGACGGCGAGGCCCGCGCCGTGAAAGCCGACGCGTTCCGCAAGATAGCCCAGGTGACGTACGCCACCAACACGCGCCATTACTACATGACCAACGCGCTGGCGATGGAGGGACAGCTCGACATCCCCACGTCCATCCCGCTCAACGCCTCCAAGCTGGGGGTCGCCAAACGCACGCTCGCCCTCGACCTGCTCCGCGTTTCCATCGACTACGAGAAAGCCGAGGGAGTGGAATCGTCGCTCGCCGTCACGTACACCGACGAGGGCGTCACCGAGACCATGCTCGTCCGCAACTGCGTCGGCCAGATCGTGGAAGGCGCGATCAACGACCCGGCGGTGGAGCTCAACATGGCCTACCCCACGATGTGCCAGATCCTGGCGGGCAAGCTCAAGCTCGACGACGCCATCGCCTCGGGCGATGTCGAGGTGGCGGGCAGCTCCGAGGAGCTCGCACGGCTCCGCGACCTGTTCGAGCGCAAGCTGTAACGTCGCATCCCCCCTCTGCGCCCCTTCCTCCGGCTCCTCCTCCAAGCGGCCCGCGCCCGTCTATCCCGACGGCGCGGGCCGCTCGATTCGCCCTCCCGATTCCGTTCGCGGGCAGAATCGGGTATCATGACGCAAGGGGAACGCCGCAGCCGAGCGCAAGGGGGAAGCGTGAAGGTAAAGGTCAGCGAACACCACATCGACATCGTGTCCGTCAATGCCCTGCTGTGCAACGCGGTGGAAGCCGAGGTCTCGCAGGCATGCGACCTGACGGTATCGCAGTACCGCGCGCTGCTGCGACTCGTGGTCAACCGCAAACCCATGCGCATGACCGAGCTGGCCAAGCAGCTGTTCCTCAGCCAAAGCGCCGTGACGGCCGCCGTCACCCGCCTCGAGGAGCGAGGGGCCATCAAGCGAGTGGATTCCGCCGCCGATCGACGCACGGTACTGGTCGAGCTCACCGCGAAGGGAGCCGAGACGATCGTCGCAGCCGACAAAGCCGTGACCGGGCACATCGTCGCCATCAAGGAGCTGCTCGACGAACGCGTTGCCGCCGCCATGCTCCAACGATGCGCCGAAGTGGTGGATCACTACGACATAGCGCGCGTGGAGAACGACCGCATTCGCGCCGATTCCGCCTTTTTCGACACGCTGCTGATCGTCCAGTCGCACATCGCGATCGCGACGAAAGCGCATGGGCTGTCCGTGGGCGAATACCGCGTGTTGTACCTGCTCAGCCTCATGCACGATGGCGCGCGGCCGAGCACCCTATCTTCCGAGCTGGTCATGCGCACGAACGATGTGACCGTCGCGACGAACAAGCTGATCGAGGCGGATCTGGTCAAACGATCGCGCGACCCCCGCGATCGGCGTGCGTTCATCCTGGAGATCACGAGCAAGGGCTACGAGGTAGCG
Organism: Eggerthella guodeyinii; assembly: GCF_009834925.2. Lineage (NCBI taxonomy): Bacteria > Bacillati > Actinomycetota > Coriobacteriia > Eggerthellales > Eggerthellaceae > Eggerthella > Eggerthella guodeyinii. Next base: position 979,161 of record NZ_CP063310.1, on the reverse strand, counting down.
AACAAGACCGCGTTCGCCGTGGCGACGCGCGTGCGCCATCTCTACCCCACCGAAATCGAGATTCTCGACGTGCACGACTCGTTGTCGCACACGCTCATGAACCGGTTCAGGCAGCAGCGGGGCATCTAGCGCCCCCACGAAGCATCGGGCGCTGCGGAGCGGGGCAGCTAGCGGGCTGCGTTGTCGCGGAGGGCCTTGAGCTTGGCGAGGGTTGCGGGGTCGATGCGCGAGGCCACCGTGTTCTTCTCGGCCACCTTGGGGGTGTCGTCGAGGCGCGCCTCCTCGTAGTACATGGCCACCTCGCGCGAGAAGCCGTCCGCGCTCATGCGATCCACGCCGAAGCCGAACGTCGTGTCCTGAACGGTGGCGTCGCTCGTGACGACGAGCGTTTCCACCTGCCGCTCGCGCGCGTCGTGGGCCAGCTTCTCGATGACCTTGTCGGCCGACTGGCCCGCCGGCGAGAACACGATGCGCACGCCGCCGACCTTCTCGGCCTCGCCGTTCGAGAACGCGTTTTTCGCGCCGTCGAACACGATGACGGCCTTCCAGTCGCGGCCGGCGTAGTTCACCACGTCGTTGATGAGCATCTCGCGCGCCGCGTTGAACGTGTCGTCGGTATAGTCCTCATCGGGCGCGTTGCGGTAGCGGCTGCCGGAGCGCAGCACGTTGTACCCGTCCACGATGAGGAGTTTCTTACGTTGCTTGGCCATGATCCGTCCGCATCAACCCGTACGTCCGCCGCTGCTTACTGGTTCTGGCGCAGCCACTCGTACATGCAGGCGGTGGACGCCTGGGCCACGTTGAGCGAGGCCACCTCGCCCTCGATGGGCAGCTTCACGAGGAAGTCGCAATGCTCCATGACCAGGCGCGAGATGCCCTCCTGCTCGTTGCCCATCACGAGCGCGATCTTGCCCTTGAGGTTCGCGTTCCAGATGAGGTCCGAGGCGTGCTCGGTGGCGCCGGCGATCCAGAAGCCCTCGTCCTTGAGGCGGCCCATCGCCTGCACGAGGTTCGACACCTGCGCCACGGGCACGTGCGAGATGGCGCCGGCCGAGCTCTTGTACGTGGACGCCTCCACGTGCGCGCTGCGCTTGTTGGGGATCACGATGCCGCACGCGCCCACCGCCTCGGCGCTGCGCGACACGGCGCCGAGGTTGCCCGCGTCCGTGATGTGGTCGAGGATGACCACGAGCGCGCGGCCGTCGTGCTCCGCGGCCGACGTTCCGGCCGCGTCGATCACGTCGCCGATGCCCACGTAGGGAAACGGCGCGGCCTTCGCCATGACGCCCTGGTGGCTGCCGCGGTCGGACTTGCTGTCCAGCACCTTGCGCGGCACCATCTCCACGGTGGCGCCGACGCGCTTCGCCTTGCGCAGGATGTCCTCGATGAGGCCGTCGCGCTGCACGTTGTCGGCCATGAGAATGCTCTTGATGGGCACGCCCGTGCGCAGCGCCTCGATGACGGGGCGCTTGCCCTCGATGAAATCAGCCATGTTCCACGATCCTTCGCATCTTCTCCCGCGTCGATCCTGGCATAGCATCGCACGGCACGTTGTTGATACGGCCAGTATGCCAGATGAGCGAGCCATCGGCGACGCCGACGCGCGTTTCTTCAGCGTATCGTCATGCGAACGCGTCAGCGACGGGCGGCGCGCTCAGTCGCGCTTCTCGCGGCTGCGGCGCCAACGACCCCGGCGCCGGCGCTCCTTCTGCGCCACCGTGGCGTCGCCGCCGTGCAGGAACACGCCGGACACGACGCGCTTCACCTTCCCCACCCCGCGCGCCACATGCGGCGTGAGGTCGGCCTCGTTGCGCGTCTTCCAGTCGAAGTACACGCTCCAATACCGCAGGAACACGACGACGAAGACGCAGGCCACGCCCGCAAGCGGCAGCGGGCTGCCCCCGTAGGCCAGGATCACGAACGCCAGCGAGCCGCCGAGGCCCGCCACCGCATAGAAGTTCGATTGCTGGAAGATGCCGGGCGTCTCGCCCACGCAGATATCGCGCACCGCGCCGCCGCCCACCGCCGTGATGGCGCCGAGGATGACCGACAGCACGAACCCCTGCTCGAGCGAGAACGCCTTGCTGGCGCCGGCGAGCGCGAACAGGCCCACCGACAACGCGTCGGCGAAGAACACCGTGGCGTCGAGATGGCGGAACAGCCCGCGGAAGTAGAACACGAACGCGCAGATGGCGATGCAGATGAGGATGAGGTCGGGATGCGAGGTGAAGTACACGCCGTGGTCCTGCAGCAGCACGTCGCGGATGATGCCGCCGCCGTACCCCGTGAGCAGGCCGAGCACCACCGTGCCGATGATGTCGAGCTTGCGGTCGCACGCGAACAGGGCGCCCGTCAGCACGCCGACGATGACGGAGAAGTAGTCGATGCTCCACGGCACCGTGAGCACCTGGGAATCGGAGAACGCTTGCTGCAGAAATGTGGTGTCCATACGCCCCTTTCGGAATCTGGGCTTATGAAACCACACCTGCGAGGTTTCCGCCAGAGCGAATGTTCGGCGCGCAGTTAGCACAGGGCACTTACACATGATGACCGAACTGGTATGATACGAGGGAAACGCAATCGGGCCGCGCCCGCGCGCCCGCGCACCGAATGAAGGGACTCACGTTGAACAAGAAGATCGTTGCGACCGCCGCCTGCGCGTTCCTGGCGCTGGCGCTTACCGGATGCGGCTCGAAAGCCGAAGAACCCAACCTGCCCGACCCGAACGCCAGCTCGTCGAGCAGCGGCTACACCGTCACCGACGCGGCCAAGCTCAAGGCGCTCTCGGTGGGCGAGTCGGCCGTCTGGCGCGACTACGAGGTGACCGTGAAGTCGATCGACCGCGCGAACGGCCAGCTGAACGTGCAGATCGACGTGAAGGCGCACGCGAACGCGCAGCAGCTTTCCACCGAATGCCTGCTGTCGTTCGGCATGCCTCCCGTCAGCTCGACGTTCGACGGTGGCACCATCTCCGTGGCAGCAGGCGAGACGGCGTCGGGCACGCTCACGTTCGACGACCGGTACTCCTCGCAGCGCCTGTTCTGGAACGACGGCGCCACCGAGGCCACGTGGCTGCTCGACCAGACCCCGGCCGCCACCGAGCCCACGCCGCAGCCCGAGACGCCGGCCGAGCCCGAGACGCCCGAACCCGCCGAGGATCCGCAGGCCAAGGCCGTAGCAGCCGTCGAGGCCGCGCTGCCGGCGCTCATCGCCGACAACACGTACTACACCTACCAGAGCTTCGACCCCGCCACGGCCGCCATGACGCCCGTCGAAGGCGGCTACCAGTACGCCAACGACGTCTCCATCCTCGACGGCGACGGCAACGCGACCGTCACGAACGTGCTGCTCACCTGCGACGCAGACGGCAACGTCACCTCGATGACGGTGGACGGCGCGCTGATCTTCTAGGGTACGCGGCCCGCCCGCACCGCAACGAGAAACGGCCCGTGACGGGCCGTTTTTTGTTGTCCTCGCGGCGCAATGGGAAGGGGCCGCGGCGCGACCGGGAAAGCCCCTTACAGCGCCGTCCCCCTCTTCGGAGTGCTCAGCGCTTCCACGTCCACGCCCTCGATGCGCAAGAGGGCGATCTTCTTCTGCAAGCCGCCGGCGTACCCGGTGAGGCTACCGGTCGAACCCACGACGCGGTGGCACGGCAGGATGATGGAGATGGGGTTGCGCCCGACGGCGCTGCCCACGGCGCGCGCCGAGGTGCGGGCTCCCGTCTGCTCCTCGAGACGGCGCGCGATCTGGCCGTACGTGGTCAGCTGGCCGTACGGTATCTCGGCGAGCTGCGCCCACACCCGCTGCTGGAAGGCGGTGCCGCGCGGGTTCACGGGCGGAAGCGCGCCGGGATCGTCGCCGGCGAAGTAACGCTCGAGCCAGGCACGCGCCTCGGCGAGCACCGGCAGGTCGGGCCGCTCCTCGGCAGCTTCGAGCGTGGCCTCGAAGTACTTCTGCCCTTCCAGCCACAGGCCGATGATCGCCTCGTCGTCGCTGGCGACGGTGACCGGCCCCACGGGCGAATCCATCGTGAGAAGGTAATCCATAGGTGCTCCTTACGTATTCGGGGTTTCGTCGGGCCGACCGTGCGGCGTCGACCACAGGGACATGACGGCGTACGAGCGCCACGGGCTCCACGATTCGGAGGCCCGCGCCAGCTCGCGCGGCTTGAGCTCGGGGAAGGCGGCGCGCACGGCCAGGTCGGTCGCCGGGAAGGCGTCGGGATGGCCGTAGGCGCGCATGAGCAGGTACTGCACGGTCCACGGGCCGATGCCGGGAATCGCCGCGAGCGCGCGGGCCTCGGCGGCGAGATCGGCTCCGGGGCGCAGCGCCACCGCGCCTGCGCGCACGGCTTGCGCCAGCGCGCAGATGGCGCGGGCGCGCTGGCCGATCACCCCGGGCGCGCACAGCGCTTCCGGAGGCGGAAACGCCGTCGTGAGCGCCGCGTGCGGCGTGGCGGCCGGCGATCCGAACGCGTGCGCGACGCGCCCGGCCAACGTGCCGGCGGCCTTCACCGTGATCTGCTGGCCGAGGATGGCGCGCACGGCCATCTCGAAGCCGTCGAAGCAGCACGGCAGCCGCACGCCCGGGATGCGGGAGGCGGCGGGCACGCGCGCATGGAAGTCGGCGAGGCCGGCCTCCACCGCAGCAGGGAGGCAGTCGGCGTCGAAGAGGCGGCGCGTGCGCGCCACGACGAGCGGCAGCTCGTCGAACAGCTCGGGGGACACGGTGAGCGCGAGGCGGTTGCGCTTGGGCTCGTCGGCGACCCTGATCCAACCGACGCGCGGGGCCGTGTCCGGACTCGACGCGTCCGCCTCGAGGCGCACCGTGCGCAGGTACGCGCCGTCCTCGACCGCCTCGACGCCCTCGATGGCGCGCAGGCGCAGGAACTCGAGCAGCAGATCGAAGCGGTACGGCGGCCGGTAACCCACGTGCAGCACGATGGGCCCTTCCCCGCCCTCGCCCTGCGCCGCGGCGCTTGCGGCGGCGCCCGCTCGGGCGCGAAACCGGCTCGGGGGCATGCGGTAGCGCTGCGAGAACGCGTCGTTGAACCGGCGCACCGACGAGAAGCCGCACGCGTACGCCACGCGCGTGACGGGCAGCTCGGTGTCGGTGAGCAGGCTTTTCGCAAGCAGCAGGCGGCAGGTGGCGCGATAGGAGGCAGGCGTCACGCCGAACGCGCGCTCGAAGAGGCGGCGCAGCTGCCGCTCGGAAAACCCCAGCTTCGCCGCGATGTCGGCGATGGAGCATGCGCCCGACCCCTCGCGGATGAGCGCCGCGGCCCGCGCCACCGCGCGGTCGGCGCCCTCGTCGACGGGGACGCCCGGCGCCAGCTCGGGGCGACACTTGAGGCAGGGGCGATAGCCCGCCGCCTCGGCCTCGGCCGCGCTCGCGTAGAACGTGCAGTTCTCGAACTTGGGCGTTTTCGCCGGGCACACGGCGCGGCAGTACACGCCGGTCGACCGCACGCCCACGAAGAACAGCCCGTCGAAGCGCGCATCGTGCGCGCTCAGCGCTTCCCAGCACGTGCGATCGCTGTACTCCATCACGGGCATCCCTTCGCGTTCATCGGCAACAACGCCCATGAAACCACAAAGCGCGCCCGAGCACTAGCCGTTTTCGGACATGCAAGTATTCACCACGAGCGCGGCGCCGGCGCGGCGGCGGCAAGAGGCGGCCTCGCGCTAGCGCAGCGCCTGCACGTGCCAGACGAGCAGGGCCTGAGCCAGCCCCACGAGGGGAGCGAAGTAGCCGTGCGCGGCCGTCTCGGCGATGCGCGCGCGGAACGCTTCCGCCCAGGAAAGCGGGTGAGCCTCGATGAAGTCGGCGACAGCGTCGGGCGCGGGCGCGTCCTCCGCGCCTACGTCCACGCGGGCGCACTGCGACGAGAGGTACAGCAGCTCGATGCCCAGGTGGTCCTCGTACTGGTTGTTCTCGTTCCGCACCTCGAGCCCCGCCGCGCGCAGCAGCTCGCGCATCTCGAACGTGGCCTGGCCGAACCCCACGGTCACATCCTGGCCGCGATACATCGTCTCCCACGGCGCCGCGGCGGGCGACGGTGGGCCCACGAACAGCTTCGTGTACTCGACGGCGACGCGCTGGGGCTCGTCCTCGCCCGCCTCGGCGCGGCGGACGGCCTCCTCGGCGTAGCGTGCGCACGCTGCCACGGCCTCGGCCACGGCAGCGTCGTCGAACGTGGGGAACGATACCCAGAATGCCGGATCCAACCCGACCGTCGACGTCATCGTCATCGGCTTCAACAGCGAGTTCCCGATGAACGCGTAGGCTTCGGACAGGGTCTTCCAGGGAATCTCTTTCGCCATGGCGAAAAACTCCTTTCAGCGCAGGGCGCGCAACGTGAGCCGGGATGCAGCGGATACAGCATACCGCAACGGGAGCGGTCCTTGGCGACGCGGGGAGGGAAAGCGTCGCCAAGGACCAACGGACGGAAAGGTCGAGAGGGCCGAAGCCGTCGCGAGCCGCGAGGGCCGCGCGCCTTACGCGGCTTCGCCCGCCGCGGCCTCGACGGCCTCGCACTTCGCCGCGCGGGCGGGCAGCAGCTTCTGCGTCAGCACGACGAACGCGAGCGCGCCGAGGGACACCACGCCGATGACGACGACGATCTCCACCCAGGTGGGAGCGTACGAGCTGGCGACGGCCCACATGTCGAGCCCCGTCGCGTGCGCCGCGGCCGACGAGCCCGAGGCCACGCCGGGAGCACCCATCACGTTGAACTCGACGAACGAGGTGAGCAGCAGCCACACGCGCTTGAAGAACACGCCCACCACCACGCACACGCTGGCGGCAGCCACCAACCCCATCCGCGCGCGGTTCTTCGCGAACACGAGGATGCAGAACGGGATGAGGATGCCCACGACGATCTCGAACCAGAAGAACGGAGCGGTGGCGCCCGTCGCCATGATGGCGAGCGTCTCGGCGCCGGCGGCGCCCGGGTAGGCCATGGTCAGCACTTCGCAGCCCACGAGGAAGCCGTCGATGGCGATGCAGGTGGCCAGCAGGCCGGCCAGGTTGGACAGCAGCTTCTTATCGGTTTTGAAGCGACCGGATTTGTTGAGCCCCATGAGCGAGAGCAGCAGCAGGGCCAGGCCGGAATCCATGGCCGATACCACGAACAGCGGCGCCATGATGGCCGAGTACCAGCCTTCGCGCGCCATCTCGAGGCCGAAGATCCACGCCGTCACCGAGTGCACGAGGATGGCGACGGGCAGCGCGAAGCGCGACACGATGGCCACCTTGTCCTGCGCGCCCGGCTTCTTCGACTTCATGAAGTACAGGTACACGACGTTGATGGCGAGGTACAGCGTGATGACGCAGATGTCCCAGAACAAAGGCGAGGTCACGTTCGGCCCCGTGACGATGCGCCACACGCGCTGGATGCCGCCGAGGTCGATGAGCACGAACATGCCGGCACAGCAGATGCATACCGTCGACAGGATGACGGCGGGCAGCGCCACCTTCTTGTACTCGGCCACGTGGAACACGCTGGCCGACGAGGCCACGATGAGGCCGCCGGCCGACAGGCCCACGAAGAACATGAAGCACGTGATGTAGAGGCCCCACGACGTGCCGTTGTTCATGCCGGTCACGCCGAGGCCGCCTATCAGCTGGTAGATCCAAGCGGCGACTCCCGCCACCGTCAGCGCGCCCAGCACCCCGATGGCAGCTTTGGTTTTCGTAGAGGTTCCCATGATGCGCACCTCCTCCTTAATTGAAGTAATGGACTTGCGGACGGGTGCCTTGCTCCTCGAGGAGGACGGTCGCGTTGCGCTCTCGGACGATGCGCGATACCTCACTATCGGGATCGTCAAGATCACCGAAAATGCGAGCTTCGTAAGGACAATTCTGCACGCACATGGGTTCGATGCCACGGTCGGTACGTTCCTTGCATAACGTGCACTTCTCCACTACGCCCTTGGAGCGCATCGGCACATCTTTGTCTCCGAACTTGAAATCAGGATTGTATGTCGGGTCGTTCCAGTTGAACACGCGCGCGTTGTACGGGCACGCCGCCATGCACATGCGACACCCAATGCACTTCTCGTAGTCAACCTCCACGCGTCCCAAGGCATCCTTGTACGTGGCCCCCGTCGGGCACACGCGCATGCAGGCGGGGTTCTCGCAATGTTGACAGGCAATAGGTAGATACGTACGACTAAGATGCGGATAGGTTCCCACGGCACCGTCGAGGACATCCGCCCCTTCGGTGATCACGCGGTTCCACAGCATGCCTTCAGGTACGCCGTTTTGCATCTTGCATGAAAGCGCACAGGTTTGACATCCTATGCAGCGCCTCGTGTTGATAGCAATACCCAATCGGGTCATGGTGGATCACCTACACCTTCCGCACTTCGACAAGGGTGTCTTGAAACGCTATGCACGTACCCGCCTGGAGCGTATCCTCCCTTGGAGACAGATCGTCGTTCGTCAGCTCTTGAAGATTGCCTTTGATCATGTACCTCGTCCAAAGACCCTCGAAGATTCTGGTACAGCCAGGTCGAACGATCTCGTTTTCTACCACCTTCACCTGGATCGAGCCACGATCGTTGTAAACCTCAACCACATCGCCAGCCGAAAGAGAACGTCCCCGCATATCAATCGGATTCATTTCAAGACGAGGCTCGTAGAACTGCTTGATCCAAGCCGCATCGCAGAACATGCTGTGAATTTGGAATTTCGTTCGCGCCTGATAGAACTGCAAGGGGTATTTCTGACGCAACTCACTTTCCGGATGGACCTCTTGCGGATCCTCGTACACCGGAAGCGCCTGACCGGAATCCAAGCGTTTCTCCAGATAAACGTCGAATCGACCTGAATCCGTCTTCTCCACTTGGGACGCATACGCTTCGCGGATCTCGTCGATGCCGGGAAGGGGCACAACGCACTGATTGTCGATGAGGCTTTTCAGCGTGATCCCCTTGATCTTCGAATCCGTCGATTCTGAAAGCTGGTATTCGCAGAACTCGTACGAGCTCTGCGGCAGGGCATCTTCGGCAACGCCCATCGTTCGGGCAAGGAGACGCTCTATCTCGAGATCGGGCTTGCTCTCGAACAGCGGGTCCAACACCTTGCCTTGCGCGAGAACATGGCCGTAGGATACCTTCAGCGATTCAACTTCTTCCGAAGTCTCGAACTTGGAGCATGCAGGCAGGATGATATCTGCCCAATCCGCGCTTGTCGTATGGTAGATATCGATGTACAAAATGAAATCGAGCGTATCGAGCCACTCTTTGGTGACGTTCATGTTCGCATAATGCTGCTGAAACATGTCGCCAAGGGCAACGTAAGCGTGCACCCCGTTGTTTTCGTATCGCATCCTGTAGGAAGCCATCTCTTGCGTTGCAACCTTGTATTCCGGAGGAAGCTTCCATGCAGCGAGTTTCGCCGACCAGCCGCTGTAATTGCCTCCAACATGGACGCCGATGCTCGCACCGGGCTTTCCGTAATTGCCCGTAAGCGCCGCGAGCACACCTGCCGCATGGCCGCAGATATCGGAATTCATATATTTGTCCGATCCTCCCCAACCAAGAGAGAGCGTCGCAGGCGTTTCGAGCGCATACCGTCGCGCAAGGTCTTCGATGGTTTCGACCGGAATCGCCGTTTTCTCCGTAGCCCACTCAACGGTAAAACCGTTATCTTTCTGGATCTTCTTCAGGAGCTCGAACACCGTCGTGTACGTCGATCCGTCGATCTCGTACTCGCCGGTAAGCGCCGGACTCACAACGCCGGACTCGTACGGCATCGCAGCATTGGATACCGTATCCCATACCATAAAGCCCGGCGAATCTTCTTCTCCAGCACTAGAGTTCGTCGCAGAGGCGTCCCCATACGCCACCCATGCAGTCTCCCCGCCTTCTTCGGAGGATTCGCCCCGAGCCCGAAGCAACTTGCCAGTCGCCACGTTCACCAAGAACGGAAAAGACGTTCCGATCTTCATCGATTCCTCGTCATACCACTCATGATCAAGAATGCAACTGATCATACCCTGGAACAGGGCGCCGTCAGTTCCCGGCTCGATGGGCACCCACTGGTCGGCCTTTCCGGCCGTCGTCGTGAAGTGCGTGTCAACCGATATGATGGTTGCGCCCGCCTCCTGAGCCTCGAAGAAATTCTTCGCGGAAGCGACGCTTGATTCGAGAAAGTTCGTGCTTGTAAGGATCACCGTTTTGGCACGACGCCAATCACGCGATTCGCTCGTGGAGATAACGAAAGAAGACGAGTCGCCAATCATCGGACCAAGCCCGTTTCCGACCCCAATGTCGATACCCGTTCTTCCGTCCTGCTGGGCATTGAACACTTGCTTGAGATGTGGGTAGCGAACCTTCACATCAGAAGTGCCGGCTACCACTACAGCCTCTTTCCCATACTTGTCCCAGACATCACCGAGGCCCCTTTTTACCTCCTCCAATGCCTCATCCCAGCTAATCGCAACGAATTGCCCCGATCCACGTTCCCCCACTCGCTTGAGCGGAGTCTGGATGCGCGCCTCACTGTACACGTGCTCGATTTCCGATATGCCGCGAACGCAGACGATCTGATAGCGCTTCGCATACGATTCGGCGTCATTAGGCTCGATGAGAGCGAGCCGTCCGTCCCGCACCGTACATTTCAGCGAACAATGCCCCGTGCAATGGCTCTGATGAAAGGTGTAGCCAATCGTTTCTTGCGCCTCGGCGTGGGCTTGGGTGGGCGCGAGCCAGTTGTCGGCCGTGACCATGCCGGCGGCACCTGCGAGGCCCAAGGCCCCTGCCGCTGCGCCCGTCGCCTTCAGAAAGCTCCTGCGCGTGAGCCCGCTGTGCGGGCTGCTCGTTCCTGACATGTCTCCTCCTCAAAGATGTCGTCAGGATATCCCCGTAGTGCCGGTCGCGCGGTCCTCACACCGTCCGACCAACAAGCCTCATGCGAGGATACCCCCTCTTCCTCGTGAGAATTGGCCAAATTCCACTGGCCCCACTATACGAAATTATCCTATGACAATCAAGGATTGTCATAGGATAATTTTCAGGTGTCATTATACTATTTTATGGATAATTTTTCGTGATTCCGCAGGTCATGTTCTTACTCTCCTTCGCACGAGGCTCGAAGGATAGCACAGGACACGCTTCGCGCACCGGAGAATCATGGGAACAAATGTTTCACGTGAAACATTCGAGGTGCGCCAGGGAGCGGAGGCGGAAGTGAGGAGCTTCCGCCTCCAAGGGGGTGAGGAGCCCCTTCCCCAGCGTCACGGGTTGGACGCGATCAGGCAGCTTGCGCGGTCGTTTCGTCCGACGGCTTCAGCAGCTTGCTCGCCAAGACGAGGAACGCCAGCGCGCCGAGCGACACCACGCCGACGACCACCACGATCTCGACCCAAGTGGGCGCGTACACGCCGAGCGTCGACCAGATGTCGGTGGCACCGGCATGGACGCCGGCCGACGACCCCGAGGAGATGCCCGGCGCGCCGTACACGTTCGGATGGACGAACGCCGTGAACAGCAGCCACACACGCTTGAAGAACACGCCCACCACCACGAGCGCCGAGGCCAGGATCACGAGCTTCGGGCGCTGGCGGTTGGCCGAGAACACGAGGATGCAGAACGGGATGAGCAGCCCCGCGATGATCTCGAACCAGAAGAAGGGCGAGGTGACGCCGTTGAGCAGCGTGCCGAGCGTCTCCATGCCGCCGGCGGTTTGCGGGTAGGCCACCGTCAGCAGCTCGCAGCCGATGAAGAACGCGTCGACCGCAATGCACGTGGCCAAGAGGCCGGCCAGCGTGGCCATGAGCTTGCGGCCGAGCTCGAACACCTTCGCCGCCTGCAGCGCCAGCAGCACGATGAGCAGCAGCGCCAAGCCCGAGTCCATGGCCGAGGCCACGAAGATGGGCGCCATGATGGCCGAGTACCAGGCCTCGCGCGCCAGCTGCAGGCCGAAGATCCACGCCGTCACCGAGTGCACGAGGATGGCGATGGGCAGCGCGAACCGCGAGATGATGCTGACCGCGTGCGGGTTGGCCCGCTTCGATGTCATGAAGTACAGGTAGAGGACGTTGATGACGAGGTAGCAGGTGATCACGCAGATGTCCCACAGAAGCGGCGACATCGGGTTCGGCGACACGAGCACGTTCCAGATGCGCTGGATGCCGCCGAGGTCGATGAGCACGAACATGCCGGCGCAGCAGATGCACACCGTCGACAGGATGATGGCCGGCACCGCCACCTTCTTGAACTGCGCGATGTGGAACACCGACGCCGAGGAGGCCACGATCAGCCCGCCGGCCGACAGGCCCACGAAGAACATGAAGCAGGTGATGTAGAGGCCCCACGACGTGGAGTTGTTCATGCCGGTCACGCCCAGGCCGTTCATCAGCTGGTAGATCCACGTGCCCACGCCCACTGCGGCCAGCACGGCCAGCACGACGGAGGCGGTTTTGAATTTCATCGAGGTTCCGAAGGTTCCCATGGCGCTCCCCTATCCGTAGTAGTGGACTTGCGGGCGGGTGCCCTGTTCTTCCAGCAGCACGCCGGCGCGACGCTCCCGGACGATGCGCGACACGTCGCTGTTCGGGTCGTCCAGATCGCCGAACACGCGCGCTTTCGTGGGGCAGCACACCACGCACATGGGCTCATCGCCGCGGTCGGTGCGCTCCTTGCACAGCGTGCATTTCTCCACGACGCCCTTGCCGCGCACGGGCACGTCCTTGTCGCCGTAGTTGAAGTCGGGGTCGCGGCGCGGCTCGTTCCAGTTGAACACGCGGGCGTTGTAGGGGCAGGCCGCCATGCACGTGCGGCAGCCGATGCACTTGTCGTAGGCGATCTCGACGCGGCCCTTTTCGTCCTTGTACGTGGCGCCCGTGGGGCACACGCGCAGGCAGGCGGGGTTCTCGCAGTGCTGGCACGCCACGGGAAGGTAGGCGCGCGACACGTTCGGATACTGCCCGACGGCGCCGTCCACGATGTCGCATCCCTCGGTGAGCACGCGGTTCCACAGCATGCCCATGGGCACGTTGTTCTGCATCTTGCAGGCGTTGGCACAGGTGTGGCACCCGATGCAACGCCCCGTGTTGATGGCGAGTCCGAATCTGGTCATGGCGCCCACCTACGCTTTCTTCACTTCGACGAGCGTGTCGTTGTACGGGATGACCGGGCCGTTCAGCAACGCGCGCCCGCGGTCGGATATCCCGGGATTCGTGACGTTCTGGATGTTGCCGGCGCTCATGAACTTCGACCACTCGCCCTCGAAGATGCGCGCGGAGCCCGGGCGAACCGACTCGTCGCCCACCACGGGGCAGGCGAAGCTGCCGCGATCGTTGAACGCCTCCACCGTGTCGCCGTTGGTCAGGCCGCGCTGCTCCATGTCCGCAGGGTTGAGGTGCAGGGCCGCCGTGGAGTACTGGCGAATCCATTCGGCGTCGCAGAACTGGTTGTGGATGTGGAAGCGCGTGCGCATCTGGCACAGCTGCAGGGGGAAGCGGTCGCGCAGCTTGCTGTCCGCGCCCGTCTCCTCGGGGGCTTCGTAGGCGGGCAGCGCCTGGTCGAATTTCACGAGATCCGGGAAGTACACGTCGAAGCGGCCCGACGCCGTGGGAACCTTGCCTTCGGAGAACGGCACGGCCGACGGAGCGCGGTACGGCAGCACGCCCTGGTTGGCCTGCAGCTCCTCGAGCGTGATGCCCGCGACCTTCGCGTCCTTCGCCGTGTCCAGCATGCGCACGATGCGCTCCTCGTTGGTCTTCGGCAACGAAGCATCGATGCCGAGGGCGCGGGCCAGCTCGCGCTCGAACGCGAAGTCGGTCTTGCTCTCGAACAGCGGCTCGAGCACCTGCTGGCGCAGCATGACCTGGCCCTTGTTCGAGCGGACGCCGCCGAGCGCCTCGTCGCTCTCGAAACGCGAGCAGATGGGCAGCACGAGATCGGCGTACTGCGCGCCCGTGCTGTGGTACACGTCGGCGTACACGATGAAGTCGAGGCCCTGCACCCACTCGTCCAGCTTGTTGAGGTCGGCGAAGCGCTGCTGGATCTGGTCGCCCACGCCGATGAAGCACTTGACGGGGCTGTCCACGTAGGGAAGCTCGAAGGCGGGGACGGCCAAGGTCGAGGGCTTCATGTCCTCCGCAAGCGGCCACGCGCCGAGTCCGGCGCTGCCGTAACCGAAGCCGGGATAGCCCACGCCGCCGCCGGCGCGCCCGATGTTGCCGGTGATCGCGGCCAGCAGCCCGGCCGCATGGCCGGCGATGTCGGCGTTGCCGTACTTGTCGTTGCCGCCGTAGCCCACGGCGATGCACGCGGGTCCGCCCGTGGCGTAGCGCTCGGCCAGCGACTCGATGGTATCGGCCGGGATGCCCGTGACCTTCGACGCCCACGCGGTGTCGTAGCTTTGCTGGTTCTTCTTGAGCAGCGAGAGCACCGTCGTGTACGTTTCGCCGCCGACGGTGAAGGTGCCTTCGAGCGCAGGAGACTCCACATCCGCTGCCGGGCGTGCGGCCTGCGCCGCGTCGTCCCAGACCAGGAAAGGGTTGGCTGCGCCGTCCTCCGGCGCGGCGGCCGCCGGGTCGACCGCATGGTCGCGCAGCAGCGTGCCGTCGGCTTGCGCCACGAGGAACGGCAGCGAGGTGCGCGCGCCCACGTACGCCTCGTCGTACCAGCCGTTGTCCAGCACGTGCGTGATCATGCCGAGGAACAGCGCGGCGTCGGTGCCGGGTTCGAGGGGGATCCACTCGTCGCACTTCGTGGCGGTCGTGCTGTAATGCGGGTCGATGGCGATGGCGTGCATGCCCACATCCTTCGCGTCGAAGAAGGGTTTGGTTTGCGTGAGGCTCGACTCGATGAAGTTGACGCCCACGAACAGCAGGGTCTTGCAATTCATCCAATCGGCCACGCCGTTGAACGCGCTCACCGCGCCCAGGGGGCCGGAGCGCTTGGCGCCGCCGTAGACGGGAGCCAGGCCGTTGGCGTAGCCCACGTCGATGCCGCCGACGGTGTCCATGGACGCGCTCAGCAGCTTGCCCAGCTCAGACGCCACCTCCGACTCCATGGCGATGCTGGCGAACACGCTCTGCTTGCCGTAGGCGTCCCAGCATTTCCGCACTTCCTCGGCGAAGTAGGCCGCCGCCTCGTCCCAGGAGATGGCGACGAACTCGTTGGCGCCGCGCTCGCCCACGCGCTTGAGCGGCGTTTGGATGCGCTCGGCGCTGTAGACGTGCTGGATCTCGGACAGGCCCTTGAGGCAGACAGTTTGCAGTCCTTCCTTGGCCTTGTCGTTCGGCTGGATCAAGCACAGGCGGCCGTCGCGCACGGTGCACTTCAGCATGCAATGCCCGCGGCAGTGAGCCTGGTGGTAGGTGTAGGCGACGCGTTCCTCCGGCTCCGCGTACGCCTCGGTCGGTGCGAGCCAATCGTCTGCCGCGAACATTCCTGCAGCTCCCGCAACGCCCAGCGTGCCGGCTGCGGCGCCCGTGGCCCTGAGAAAGCTGCGGCGGGTCAGCGTCGTGTTTGGCCTGTTCGTACCTGACATGGTTCCTCCTCGTCACGCTCGCGCCCCGGCGCAAAGCGTCGCTCGTCGTGTCAGGATGGCCGCCGGCACCTCGCGGAACCTGCGGACATCTGGATGGAATTGGCCAAATCCTATTAAAGTACTATAGTAAATAATCCTATGACAATCAAGGTACTGTATATAATTTATTTACATTTGATTGTATTATTTTGAGGATAGTACGACGCGTAGGCGCACCCGTATTCTCGCGCAAAAAAAGAACGGATGTTTCACGTGAAACATCCGTTCTCGATCATCGCATGTGCCGCATGCGGCCGCCGCTACGCCCCCGCGCCGGGCCCCTTCCCCAGCACGTCCTTCGCGGCATCGCCCAGCACGTCGCCGAAGCCCTCGCTGAAGCTGCTGGGCACCACCACCGTGCCGCCCGTCTCGCGCACGCTCTCGTACAGCAGGTGCATCGCGCGCAGGCGCAGCGCGGCGTCGTTCTTCGCGTACGTCTCGCCCATGTCGTCCATCATCTCGCAGATGTCCTGCTCGGCCTCCATGAGGATGATGCGGGCCTTCTTGCGCTGCTCGGCCTGGGCCTCCAGCGACATGACGTCCTGCAGCTCCTTCGGCAGCAGGATGTCGCGGATCTCCACCGACAGCACGGTGATGCCCCAGGGCGCCACCTTCTCCTCGAGCACGCGCTTGAGCTCGCGGTCGAGCTGCTCGCGGCGGATGGCCACCTCGGCCACGCTCGCGCGCCCGATGGCGTCGCGCAGCGCCGTCTGGGCCGCCAGCTCCACGGCGCGCGTGAAGTCGCCCACCTCGATGCAGGCCGCTTTCGCGTCCCACACGTGCCAGAACAGCACCGCGTTCACATCGAGCGGCACGAGGTCGGCCGTGAGGGTCTCTTCGGCGCCGAACGTGGTGGCGCGCACGCGGGTGTCCACGCGCATGGTGTTCTGCTCGATGACGGGAAACGTCCAGAACAGGCCCGGTCCCGACACGCGGTTGAACGTGCCGAAACGCAGCACCACCACCTTCTCCCATTGCTGCGCGATGTGCACGGCCGCCGTGGCCAGCAGCGCGAGGACGAGCGCGACCGCGATGGCCGCGACGCCCACGCC
The DNA here is from genome assembly GCF_009834925.2 of Eggerthella guodeyinii. Taxonomy (NCBI): domain Bacteria; kingdom Bacillati; phylum Actinomycetota; class Coriobacteriia; order Eggerthellales; family Eggerthellaceae; genus Eggerthella; species Eggerthella guodeyinii. Next base: position 962,557 of record NZ_CP063310.1, on the reverse strand, counting down.
CGCAAGCGTCCACCACGCGCCCAGCACGAGGCCGAACGTCAGCAGGAACACCACCGCCGAGAACAGCAGCACGCCGGTGCTCGACGCGCGCTCGCCCACGATCTCGGTGCTGGCCTCGGGGACGACGTGCCAGCGCGCGTGCGACGACGCGGAGGGCGATGCGGGCGCACCGCCGACGCCCCGTGCCGTCTCAGCTTCGTTTCGCCTGGTCTTCACCCGCATCACGCTCCTGCCTGTTTCTTGCGTACCGTGCCGCCCACGTCGACCGGTACGATGCGCGCCGTGCCGTCGCCCCGCTCGAGCGGCGGCTCGAGGCCCTCGTCCTTCTTGATCTGCTTGATTTTCTTGATCATGCACTTCTGCACGTCGTCGAGCGACAGCCCCAGGTCGCGGCAGGCCGCCACGCAGTCGCTCATGATGCCGTCGACGTCCTTCGTGTACTCCTCGTCCATCTCGGCGTCGAGGTCGCGCACGAACACGCCGCGCCCGCGCGTCGATTCCAGGTAGCCGTCGGAGACGAGGCTGAGGTACGCCTTGTTCACCGTGTTGTAGTTGATGGATATCTCCGAGGCCAGGCCGCGCACGGTGGGCAACTGGTCGCCCGGCTTGAAGTACCCCGAGTTGATGAGGTAGATGAGCCGCTGACGCAGCTGCACCCACAACGGCACGTCGGTGGTCGAATCCACTTCGAACGGAAACATATCACATCACTCCCATCGAGCTGAGCACCGGGTGGGCACCAGCCGCAACAACGCAGAACCGCATGACGAACCCGCCGGCCAGCACGCACGCCGCCGTGAACAGGGCGACGCCCGGCAGCGGGCGGCGGCGATTGGCGAGCACGCCGTCCAGCACGAGCGGCACCGCCAGGCCGAGCGCGACGAAGCAGCCCCAGAACAGCTGCGCGTTGGCGCCCGCCACCAGCTCCCGCACCGACTGCGCGGCGGCGAGCTCGGTGCCGTTGGACAGCGGCGCGCCGGCCAGCGAAGCCGCGTACACGAACACCGCGACGACGATCGCCTCGATCACGATGACCGCGGCATCGACCGCCGCCAAGCGTCCGAGCACGGCATCGAACGCGGATGCCACGCCCGTGAGCTGGGCAAGCGCCAGCAGGCATGCGATGCCGCACGACAGCGACGAGGCCGCGAACAACGCTGGCAGCCACGGCGTGGACCACAGGGGCACCGCGCCGAGGCTCTGGAGCAGGAGCCCCGTGTACACCATGACCACCGCCGCCACGAGCGCAGTCGTCACCTGGAGGATGCGCACAAGGGCGACGTTCCAGGTGCCGACGCCAAGCCACGCGAAGCCGAGCGCCGCTGCGAGCGCCAGGCACGCCGCGAGCGCCCACGACCCCACCGCCAGGTACGACGCCGTGGGGTGCAGGAGCAGCAGGATCACGCGCTCGGCGTTGCCGAGGTCGGCCAGCAAGCACACGATGCCGAGCGCCAGCAGCACGAACGCGGCGGCGAACCCCGAGCCGAGCAGCTTGCGGTACGCGGCGTTCGGACGAAGGTGCACGCCCGGGGGCGTTGACACGCATGCGCGCGGAACGAGCAAGCCGAGCACGGAGAGCACGAGAGCGAGCCCCGCCCCGGTGCCGCCGAGGAACAGGTAGCACACGACCAGATCGCTCAGCACGCCGCCTCCCCTCGTCGTTTGCGGGGCGGCACCCCGCGCCCGCACGCCGTCGTCCCGCGCACCCGCCGCCCACGCGCCTAAATAGTCATAGGATAATTCTATCACGCACGGCGGTGCCGCGCCATCGCAACGAAAAACGACGCGATGGCGAAAATCTTGAAGCGACCGGCGAATTTTCCATAAATATGCCCCAATGTACCCTCGTGGATACACGCCTTCGTATTCATCGGGTTACGCTTGACGCATGGGTAATCTCAGCAAAAAGCAGACGATGGAACGCAAGGACCCCCTTGTGAGAAAATACGCGTCTGACCTTGGGACAAACCTCCGACAGATCCGTAAAGACCAAGGATTGACGCAGAAAAAGCTGGGGCTCATGATCGGCTCGGAACACTCTCGCATCAGCAATATCGAATGCGGCTACGTCGCCTTGAGCATTCCGGACCTCGTGAAGCTGAGCCGCGCGCTCGACGTCGACCCCTGCCAGCTCGCCGACCTCGCGCCGCTCAAGCTGATCGATTATCCCGAGCAGGCGGACGGCCACGCGCGGCTGTAGCCGCCTTCCCGACGCACGCTCCCAACTTTACAGCTGGTCCACCAGGCTCTTCAGCTTGCGAACGAGCCCCTGCGGTAACGGCACGCCGACGCGATCCATCTGACGCGCCTCCTCCGCGTTGCGGATGGCAAGCTGCAGCACGCGGGCCGCATCGGCCGTCGTCTTGGGCCGCGACGCTTTGAGGTGAGCCTTCAGCTGGCCGAGCGTCATCTCCTGGCGCTGGTATTCGGCGAACAGATCGAGCTGTTTCTGGATCGGCAACTCCGAGATGGCACGCAACGTGAGCGGATCGATGGCCCCCGCCTGCGCCTCCACCTGCCAGTTCTCGTTCAGGTCGCCCGTGAGAAGCTCGGCCTGCTCGCGCGTTTCGCGCAGGCGCCTCTCGGCCGCGATGGCGCGTTTGACCGTGGCCGGCGACACCGACTGCCCCGTCTCCTCGGTCACGATGCGCGCGATGATGTCGTTCGTGCGCACGCCCTTGAGCGACGGGTCGGCCTCGCGCAGCGCCGGCACTTCCCTGCCGATGGCCGCGTAGCGCGCGCCGCGCTCCTCCTGAGACAGGCGGCGAGTCACGAGGTTGGTGACATTGAGCAGCACGCGGGCGCGGGCGTCGTCGAGGTCGTCGACGAGCGTGACCGGGATGGCGCGGAAGGCCGCGTCCTCGCGGGCAAGGCGCTTGTACGCCTCGAGTCGGCGGTGGCCGGCGATCATCTGGTAGGCGCCGTCCGGCAGCTTGCGCACGAGCGGCAGCTGCCCGAGGCCCTCGGAGCGGATGGACGCGACGAGCTCCTGCATCTCGCTTTCGTCCATGGTGAAGTCGTTCTCCGGGTGCGACTGGATGCTGTCAACCGGCAAAGTGAGCGTTTGGTAGGGAGATGACATAAGCGGAAGCCTTTCCTCAATTTGCATATTTTAACTAAAATATACGTATTAATTGCATACTGCTTTTCATTTTACGATCACATGCATTTTCAATATCGAATACTCCAAAACCAATCAACCACGGGGTCACCGTGACCCCGCTCATCATACCACCACCCCGTCCCCGATAAGCGCGGTTCTCGCTTGGAGTGGAGAACTCTTAGGGGCATTCTCGTGCACGCTACTTTTGATACTCACCAATAATTCGGCTTAAATCTTTTACAAATTCTTTGTCTAAACTACTGACCACTCTCGTAATGTGATCTCTATCGATCTTCGTTTTTTTAATAGCATGAGCGACGCTTTCAGGATCGTCTCCTTCATAAAACTGTATGCAATTTGCTATAGCGGCGTGACTCAAAGGACCAATATTAACAGCAACTACCGAAAGACCATGATTTAGGTAGTTCAGGACTTTTGAGGGAAACGATGTTAACGCATAGGATGCATTTCTATCTTGAGTGCATAGTCCAATATCGCATGATAGAAGGAGCCGATCGAAATCTTCTCCTATTAGCATTCCTTCGAACGCAATTCGATCTCCTATTTCTGGGCTTAAAGCCTCTATTTCTCCTTTTAAAGATGCTGTTTCTTCCTCGCTGCCATAACCCGCGAGATGAAGTATATAATTGCTAGGTAGAAATTTCATGGTTTCCACCGCCCTCGATGCACCTTTCCCTGCAGCAAAAATTCCAGAGTAAACAAGATGGATGCTTCGATTGTTCTTTTTGTGCGGTCGCATACAGATTTCGTACACACCGTAATCTATTATTGATGGTTTTTTTTCCGTGTTAACAAGTTGTTCCAGAAGTTCTGTAGAGAAAATATACGAATCAGCCCTCTGGAAGTATTCAAATTCTTTCTTTTCTAGTTTCTCGCTGCCAAGAACATCTCCGTATATCTCCTCAACTTCAATGAGGAGGTCGAATCCTCTGATTTTTTTAAGAAAAGACACGAGGGGCATATAACGGGGTGAGTGATACACGATCAAGCAATCACTTGGGTTGATATTTCTTAAAATATAAATAAACAGTTGAATCAATACTATAATTTTATTCACCAATCGCGTGAAGGGTTTATCGCCCCGAAGAGAATCGAAGTAGATTGCTGAAGTGAAACTATCGAGCGCGATCTCTTCACGCGATTGATGGCATTCGCAGCAAGAAGCGCTAGCAGATATGACCTTAATCGCACAAGAACTTCTTTTCGCCACGCTTAAGATATAATCTATTTTGCTCTGGGCCGATCTTGGACGCTCTCTTTTTCCGATTCGCTCACCGTCGCAGAAAAATGTTAAATAATACAACCCCATTTTATCCTCGTGATTTCCTGCGAGCTCAGTGGAAGAGTTTCTGTTTCGCAATATTCAAAAGTAGGCCTATCTCTCTGCGAAATATCGCTCCAGCAATCAGCATGCTCACAATCGCAGACAGAATAATCGACGTCGGATTACCTAGTATGAAAATCAAAGCACTCAACACAACCCACATTGTGCACAATACTACCGTTTTCCATTCTATGAGAAATCCGAGTTCTTTGCGCAAGAGGAACGCTCTTATAGCAATGGCAATTACAAATCCAAGAATGACTGCTAGGTTCGCTCCGTTTGCTCCAAATGTTTTGACGAGCGGGAACGAGAGTCCAACAGCAACTACTCCAGCAGCTGTAGCCGAAAGCATGATAGGACGTGTTTTCTTGATGGCATAAAACACGTTTCCGATGAATGTTGCATATCCACTGACGAGAGAGACCGCAAAAAAAGATGGAACGAGGCTCAGGGCCGACGCATATTCGCTCGACACAAACAGCGGGAAAATGAAGAAGACGACGGGAAGGAGGAGCGCAAAAGCCGATGCAAGAAACTGCAAATATGTGTTGCAAGCCCCGGAGTAAAATGATCCTGGAGCATCCCGGGTGCTCGCAGAAAAAGAGATGTCCTGCCAAGCATACGCAAAGCATGTTGTTGCAAGCATAATAATCTGCCCGAACTTGCTCCCCACAGAGAATACACCACTTGCGGAGTAACCAAAAACTGCGTTATATACCAGTTTTGTTGCGCTCGTTAAAAGCCAGAATGAAGCGGTATTGAGGCAAAGCGGCAATGAGAAGCGCAGTAGGTCGATTACTAAGCTGCGATCCAGCTCACCCCGCCGGAGGATTGAACGGAGATCAAGCACGAAGAATAGGTATACGGTCTGCGATAAAGCCCCCAGTATGAAGCCTATATACATAGCCGAGTAATCGAATTTGAAAACGAGCATGAGGATTAGGTTCGATGCAAGCACAATGCCGGTATTTATCACTCCCGAGACAGAAAACTGAGCATTCTTTCCATATCCCCTAGCAATAAAGCACATGTATTGGGAAAGCGCCCCGGCAATGCCGTACCCCACGATAAGCGCGACATATCGCGTATTTAGCAACGAGAAAAGCACCAATGCAGCGACGATAAAGACGATGCTTGAGCCAAAGAAGATAACAGCGCCATTCTTGACAACATTCGCCTTTTTCTCGGGGCTGTCAAAGTCATATAAGAATCTGAGTACCGCTGACCATAATTCGAAAAAGAGTACCGAACTCACAAGAGAGACATACACGAGCGAGATATCGTATACTCCAAAATCTTCCGTAGGAACGGTGCTCGTGTAGAGAGGAAGGAGAAGGAAAGTCAGCATGCGAGACAAAACCGAGCCCACAAGAAAAAGACTTGAGTTTTTGATAAATGAGATTATATTTCCAGTACTTGCCACGAGTCTTCTACCGTGTATATGCTCAGTCAAAAAAGAGCTTCTTCACCGCATGGAGAATCGGAGCGTACGCATACGCCTTCCTCCACATCGGTACTCGATAAAACAACTTCATGGCATGGTGGTATCCGCTGCCTCTCAGCGATGCATACAGGTCGTCTCTTGTGCTTGGCAAAGGCTTTGTCGATACGAGCCCAGCGTTGCGCGCAACCGCTTCATCTACCGAATGCTCACTGAGCGTCATTTTTTTGCTCGCATATTCAAACCACTTCTCGCCCTTAGGGGAATTCGGCAATATCATAGATACGCCATCTCTCGTCGAAAAAGTATCGTTAAGCTCCTCGATTCTCCAAAAGCTTCCCAGCGTAATATCTGCGACACGCTCGATCTGCGCGTAAGGACACCTGTAACAGATGGTGTCAAAGCAATCGCACTTCCCAAACGCATAATGATAAGGAACAAGGCGGTAATCATCTATCGTACGTTTGATAATGCGACCACCATCCTTCTCGATAGTGAAAACCGTAGTATGCGAGAATCCATTTTTATGCTTATCCCGAAACGAAAAATTGACGATTCTCCCTTTGTATTTTTTCTCATAAGCTCGAATATGCTGCTCGAAAAACATCGGACTTGGAACTCCATAGCACGGCACGTCTACGGTAAGTAGATGAGAATAGTCGACTTTGAGAAAACTCCGCAATCCGGCGACTTGGCAAGGCGTCCCAGAGAACAAAACGGTTTTCCCGGATTGAAGCACAGATCGGATGCTCCGAAAAACGTCAGGAGTCACAAGACTCTGAACGTATTTTGATCCATGCATGCGCGCGATAGCCGATTCGTCTGTCGACAAGCTATGAACCGCATGCATGTCAGAATCCCACACGACGCCGCACACTGCCCCTCCCCTTGCGATCACTTCAGCAGATAGAGCGGAGAAGGCTCCCCCCGAAGTTGAAAGGAGTAGCTCATCTGCGTTCTTGATTTGCGCAGCAAAAGCCTTTATCGGTCGATGCCGAGCGGGAGAATGCTCAACAGGACAAGCTGAGGCGCACTTTCCACAACGAATGCACTTTTCGAGATGGAGTTGAGGGCGATAGAAACCGTCCGCGTTGCGCCCGCATTCGAGAGCATCGCTTTCACACGCCGTAACGCATGCCATGCAGCCAAAACAGTTATCTTCGGGTAGGGCTTCGCAAATGCATTCAGTCATTAGTTGTCTTCCCGTCTTAGGGGGTCTCAAGTGCAGTTCTCAGATAATTGATCGACAAAGCCCTCGTAGAAACCAACGCGTCCCAAGCAGTAGAAAAGTCACACGATTCGAGATCAATGCGAGAGAGATCGGCCTCCTGCTTTACTATACGTTCTGAAAGATCAAACGTTTCTAGCAAATTGCTTACTCTCGAGTTCATATCGGCACCCGCCTTACCGATCTTCTCCCTCTCGAACACTATGAAAGGGGTTCCAAACAGGATTGAGAACACAGTCGCATGAAACGAATCTGTGCAAACAAAGCGAGCATGGTCGACCAGCCAAAGAAACTCAGACGGGCCGACATCGAAACGCTTCTCAAACGGAGTTTCGAGCGATGCCTCAGAAAGAGCAATGGAGACCACGGGGAGACCGAGCGCTTTTGAAAGCATCTCGACGGATTGAACTTGAAACTCGGAGCTACGAAATTGATAGACAAGAACAAATTCATTTTGTATATTCTTTAACGGCACTTCCATACCACGCCAGCGCTCTGGTTCCAACAGTAAGGTTGGATCAAGGGCGACAAAGCATTCCTTGCCAGTTAGGCTTTCGATAATTCTCGCCCCGCTTCGTTCGCGAACTGAGATACTGTCGAATTTCAAAATCAGCTCATTGAACTCATCTGAACATTCCGCCGGAAGAACGTTCACCCCGACGCTAGGAGCATAGGCAATTCTTCGTTTTCCCAAAGGTGCGAAATCGAGAAAATACCCTCTGTCGTTAGCATTTCCTTTGAATACAGGATTCCAAATTTGATCACTCCCGCACACATATTGATCGAACTGAGGGGGATCGTGCCGGATTGAATCCCAGCAGTGCCTTTTCTCCGAAAAAAAGACCATGTATTTATCCTGAAAAGCGCGAAAAAGCTCTGTCCTACCAATTATCTGATCGCTTATCTTTTTCCGCTTTACCTTATTAATAATGCGTTTAAGTTTCCCGCTAGAATTGATAAAGCTCGCGATCTTGCCCCTGTTTGTCGCTTGATTTCGAAGACCATCGTATCGAATGATCTGGGGATCAAAACCCATATCTCTAAGCACGGTAAACAATGCAAATCCTTGCAATACGGCACCATAGTTGTTGAGAAACGACTCCTCGCTTGTCATAATGCCAATTCTATTCTTCATGTTTTACTTCCCTCATACGGAACTTTTCGAATTTCTTGAATGCTTGCCCGAAGGCATAATTCTACGACGATGTTTCGCTGATCGAGCTTTGACTCGTCTGCCCTGGAATCTGGTCGTCCTGAGAATTTTTGCTGTCTTTCATAGTGAGATACCCCAGGAAGATTCCTAAATATTCCGACGCCATGCCCTCCGTATACACGTGTCCCCCTAAGATCGAAAATGCAAGTACGACAATCAAGGCCAGGATAAGAAGAAACCTATCCCGCGACTTGTTTGTCCTCTGCGCCCCTACTCCTTCGACAACCGGCAGTAAAATAAAAAAAAGCCCAACCAGCCCTGAAGAAAAAAGGATTTCAAACAAATCCATTTCAATGCCGCGAACATCCCCTGAGCTTTGAACTATGTTCGCCACGCCATGCGTAACAGAATAAAACCCGTCGCCTACTAGGAGAGAAAGCGGAGTAGCTCCGCTAACAAATGTCGTGAATCCAGCTTCAAGAAGACTGTTTCGTCCAGAAAAGAGATAGTTTATCCATGATTGACCCTGAACTGCGGTTACGTAATGGAGACGGAACAGCTGGGACTCGATAACTTCGTTTATGCGATCGCCGAATATCGAAAGGCCCACGATAACGCCGATGCCGAGCAGTAAAAAGGACCATAACCGTCTCTCGCCTTTTTTCCCCATTTGATGCAACATGCTCAGTACGAGAATAGGAGCAACCAAGATGAGCGCCGCTTTGGATCCAAGCAACACCAGACACAGCATAACGATCAAAGTCCATATGAGACGAATAGGACTTTCGAATCCAAATTTCAAGGACATCGTGAACAGGATTAGAAGCACTGACGTAAGGGCGTTTTTCGAGAGGATCGAACCATAGGCACCAGCATCGTTTTGGTTGAGGCTCATCACACCTGCATACGTCAGCATGAGAAAAAACAGAGGGATGATGATAATGGACAGTTTAAAAAAGCCATCCATCTGCTTTTTGTTCAATAGCCCTCTTTGATAAGAGGCTTTTATCGCCAGAAAAATAAGGATACAAGAGAGCACCTTGCTCCAATAGACTCCCGAGGCAACTACGCCGGAGAAACCGAAACAAACCTCACGCAGCGACTCCAATGCGAAGAAAGCGATACACAGAATCATTATCTGCACATCTCGTCGCCTACCAAGGCTGAACACCACCAACATATCCACAACAAGGAAAACTGCTCGAATGACCTGTCCTAGGGGTATAGGAAAGCCGAAATGTGTAGCGATCTCGTTTATGCCGTCCAAAAACAGCGTCATGTATAGCTGAAGATATAAAAGTTTTACTACCCCGCTCGACGGGTCACGCACTACGAATGCCCCCTTCGACAAAATCAGATTACTTATTGTCGGCATCCTGAACCTTGTGGCTTGCGTCGTAAGTTGAATGCAATACCTTGTTGATCTCGGAAGCCATTCGCTCAGGGGTATACCGCGACGCAGCCTTTCCGCATGCGGAACGTATTGTTTTCAGTTCTTCTTCGCCTGCATCAAGGTAGTGAATAGCTTTTTGCACGAATTCCTTCTCGTCCCATCCCTCAACAATGGATCCAACATACTCATTTTCGATAACCAATGGAACGTCTCCCACCGAAGTGGACACCACGGGAGTTCCCATGTGGAGGCTTTCAAGAACCACTAGACTCAGAGCTTCGCTTTCGGAGGCGAATAGGAAAACTCGCGATTGATTCAGATAGGACGCAAGCCGATGCTTGTCTACATTCCCAAAAAATGTAACGGACTTCCCACATCCGAGTATGTTCGCCTTTTCCTTGAGGGCATCTTCTTCCTCGCCGCTTCCGCAGACAAGCATACGAATATCTGTTCGTATTTTTTGAATCGACGCGAACACTTCGAGGATGAAGTCGATATGCTTAATACGCGACAACCTGCCTACCGTGATAATGTATTTAAATCGAGAGTCGAGGGTCTCCTCCTGAATCAAATCGAGCATAGCGTCAAACGAGGAATGGACAATATCGATCTTATCCTCGAGCGTCGGTTTGAGATGGGGAACTAAGTCGAAGTACTCATCTTTTGAACGACATGCAGCCCAGATAATACGATCGCTGCCCTTAAGTGCGCTCTCGATAACCGTGTCGTAGAAAAGGGTAAAGGGTCTGGTTCTTAAAAGCGGAAACCTAGACATTCTTACGGTATAGTACGGATTTCCGTGTACATGGTAGACCAAAGGGACGTTCAAGCATCGCAACGGAGAGAAGAGTTCGGCCGAATGGAAATAAACAATATCGAAATTTCGTTCGGAGATCTGCTTGCTGTGCTTCCTCAATCCAAGAGCCATCCTTAATCTCAAGGGAACGAACCGTGATAGGTTTTGGGATATACTTGCGACGGGAAGCCAGTTATAATTCGACCCCGAAATGACCTTCTCCTGCCAACACCCTGTTTCTTCACCGTTGAAGCTCAAGCCGATAAGGCTGTACTCGGTTGATGGGTCACCCGTCGACCCTGAAAGCAGGTTTCTAAGCAGACTCACTTCCCCGCCCATCGGGTTCACATCGAAGTCGCATACAGCAACTATTGCTGCTCTCAACGGCTTCACGAACCAGCCCTCGATGCTTGTTTTAATAAACCAGCTGAAGCGTTTTTAGGTACAGGATGCTTATCATAGGCAAAAGCGGCGATTTCCTCAGGAAGATTCCTAACTGCATGACTTGTACTGCTGGCAATCGTCTCTTCGCATCTGTCTGCATCGGCAACACCGAGAGGCCCCCAATTGCCATCGCATCGGCCAATAACAATAACGCGTTCATGGGGAAAGGTTATAACCGACAAGATCTTTGCATCTGCGCGCTTCAAGGAAATCATCACGTCCTTTGGATTTGAATTCTCATTCTCAAGCGAACACCTTGCCGTTTATCTCTTTCATAGCGCGTATTGCCCCATTCAGATCGTCAACGACTCGCGAACCCTCACATCGCACCGTTTCGGGACATCCTCCTGTACTGTAAGTAACCACCGGTGTTCCGCACGCTTCAGCCTCAAGGTTCACTGTTGGATAGTTATCCTCACGTGTCGGGTTCAAGAAGACGTCGGTTGCCGAGTAGATGCCAACCAACTCCTGAGGTGAATCGGTGCGAGTCAGACCGATAACGCCCTGCGGCAATACCTTGATCTGCTTAAGGCTAAGCCCCACCAAAACGATTGCGCATTTCGAAAAATCAAGATAATGGGCCAAGCGCATGAAGTCGTCCAAACCTTTACGCTCGGTCCATGGCGATGCTACTCCTAGAATGACGAACTTATCCTCTAAACTGTACCGCTTGCGGAAATCGCCGGGGGTGGGCTTGAACACGGAACGGTCGACGGTGTTGTGCTTTACCGTTACGGGATACTTCGAGAGAAACGATCTGCCGACGAGATCGGCGAGCCACTGCGACGGCGTTACGATCTCCATGCGCCCAAGCGGAACGAGATTGAAGAGGTGCTTCTTGTCATGAAAGTTCCTCTCGCTCGCGTCGGCGAGAAACGATTTCGGGTACTCCCTCTTCTGAGGGCAATCATGACAGCTTGCCAGCCATCGATCGCAGTTGACATAGGTAAAATACGGGCAGTGCCCAGTGAAAGCCCAGCAGTCGTGCAGGGTCCATTTCACCTGGCAGCGATGGTTCGCGAGCCACTCGAAGATCATCTCGATGTTGATGTAGTAGCCGTGGATGTTGTGCAAGTGGACGACGTCGGGGTCTATTGCTTCGAGTCGTTCGAGCAGTCTGCGCGTGTCTCTTTTCGAGTAGAACCCGACTCGATCGGTCAGCCTCGAGAGGATGCCGTGAGCGTACACGCCGAGCTTCGAAGCACAGCATGCCTCGTGATCGGAGATGGTCTCGTGGCGACGCCCCCAGAAGATATAGGAGTCGACTCCCTGCTCCTTCAGCTCCTCGTGCAGATTGCGCATGATGGTGCCGGTCGACCCGTTGTAGAAGCTGTTGATCTGGACGTACCTCACGTCCTATCCCTTCCTCCACACCATCTGGTCCACGATGCCGGCGTAGGACTGGATGATCTTGACCGCCTTCGTCGAGACGTTCTCGTCGACGTAGTCGGGCACGTCCGAGGCAACGTCTCCCGAGCGCACCGCCTCCACGGCCAGGTCGACGGCCTGCAGCACGCGCTCTGCGGTGATCGATCCGATGACGAACGCGCCGGCGTCGAGCGCCTCAGGGCGCTCGGTGGAGGTGCGCACGCACACGGCCGGGAAGGGAAGCCCCCTCGAGCTGAAGTAGGCGGCCTCCTCGGGCAGCGTGCCCGAGTCGCTCACCGTGCAGAACGAGCCCATCTGCAGGCGGTTGTAGTCGGTGAAGCCCAGAGGGGCGTGCGTTCGCACGAGCGGGTGCAGCGCGGTCCCGGACTCCTCGAGGCGCTTGGCGCTGCGCGGGTGCATGCTGTAGAGCACGGGGAGGCCGTAGCGCTCCGCGACGCCGTTCACGGCCTCGAACAGCGTATCGAGGCTGCGCGGGTCGTCGACGTTCTCCTCGCGGTGGGCCGACAGCAGCACGTAGCCCTTGTCCTCCAGACCGAGCCGGCCGAGGACGTCGGACGCCTCGATGCGATCCCAGTGGGCGGAGAGCACCTCGGCCATGGGGGACCCGGTGACGAACGTCCTCTCCTTGGCCGTCCCCTCGGCGTTGAGGTAGCGCCTGGCGTGCTCGGAGTAGCACATGTTCACGTCGGCGATGTGATCGACGATGCGTCGGTTCGTCTCCTCGGGAAGGCGCTCGTCGAAGCAGCGGTTGCCGGCCTCCATGTGGAAGATGGGGATGTGCAGGCGCTTCGCCGCGACGGCGGAGAGGCAGCTGTTCGTGTCGCCCAGGATCAGGAGCGCGTCGGGCCGCACGCGGGCGAGGCACTCGTAGGAGCGCGCGATCACGTTGCCTATGGTCTCGCCGAGGTTGCCGCCGACGACATCGAGGTGCTCGTCGGGTTGGCGCAGCCCCAGGTCCTCGAAGAATATCTGGTTGAGCTCGTAGTCGTAGTTCTGGCCCGTGTGCACGAGCGTCTGGTCGAAGTAGCGGTCGCACTTCTTTATCGTCTCGGACAGGCGGATGATCTCGGGACGGGTGCCCACGATGGTCATGAGCTTGAGCTTGCCCACGGCTACACCTCCTCGTAGTACGTGTCGGGGTTCTCGGGGTCGAAGGGCTCGTTGGCCCACATGAGGGTGACGAGGTCCCGCTCGTCCGACAGGTTGGCGATGCTGTGCGTCCAGCCGGGTATCATCTCGACCACCTCCGGCTCCTCGCCGGACACCCGGTACTCGACGACGGGGTAAGGCTCGCCGCCCTCGTCGGTCCCGACGCGGCGCAGCCGGACGAGCCCCTCGCCCGACACCACGCAGAACTTCTCCCATTTCGCATGATGCCAGTGCTGGCCCTTCACGACGCCCGGTCGCGAGACGTTCACCGAGACCTGCCCGCGGTCGACCGTGCGCAGCACCTCGGTGAAGCTGCCGCGCCCGTCGCGGTTCGCCTTCAACGCGTAGGAGAAGTCCGACGGGTCGAGATAGCTCAGGTACGTCGAGTAGAGCTTCTTAGAGAGGGAGCCGGCCGACACGTCGGGCACGTCGAGCGTCCCCCGCGCTTCGCGGAAGGAGCGGAGCAGCCCCACGATCTCCGCGAGCGTCGCGCGGTGGACGGGGCCGGCGCAGCAGAGCCCGCCGTCTCCGCGGCTCGCGTTGCCGAGGAGCGCCTCGAGCATCTCCGCAACCAGGTCGTCGACGTAGAGCAGCTCCAGCTCGGTCGCGGGGTCGTCCACGCGGACGGGCAGGCCCCTCGCCACGTTGTGGCAGAAGGTGGCCACCGCCGAATTGTAGTTCGGGCGGCACCACTTGCCGAAGACGTTCGGGAAGCGGTAGACGAGGACGTCGGCCCCCGTGCGCTCGGCGTGCTCGCGGAACAGCCGCTCGCCGGCCAGCTTGCTCTCGCCGTACGCGCTGCCCGCGTAGCGGCCCTCGAGCGAGGCTTGAGCGGAGGAGGCCAGCATCACCGGGCAGCGGTTCCCGGCCCGCTCGAGCGCCCCCAGCAGCTCGGAGGCGAACCCGAAGTTGCCCTCCATGAACTCGGAGGCGTCCTTCGGCCGGTTGACGCCGGCCAGGTTGAACACGAAGTCCGCCTCCGCGCAGAACGCCTCGAGGTCGGCGGCGCTTGAATCGCGGTCGTACTCGAAGACCTCGAGCGGCAGCAGCGGGGCGTAGCGCGCGCGGCGGTCCTTGCCGTCGCGGACGCATTTGAGGGTCTCGACGAGGTTGCGCCCGACGAAGCCCTTCGCGCCGGTCACCAGCACCTTCATCGCGCACCCCCCTCGGCGAGGGCCTCCCGCACGTATTCGGCCGTCTTGATCTTCTCGACGGTCGCCGCCGCGTCGAGCCGCTCGGTGTTGTGCGAGGTGTAGGAGTCGTCGGCCTGGGTGCGGACCTCGCTGCCCACCGTGAACTTGTCGTAGTTGAGGTCGCGCGTGTCGGCGCGCACGCGCCAGTACCCGCCCATGTCCTCGGCGCGCAGCCGCTCCTCGCGCGTCATGAGCGTCTCGAAGAGCTTCTCTCCGTGCCGCGGGCCCACCACGTTCGTGCCGGTGCGGCCGAACAGCTCCTGCACCGCCTCGGCCAGGTCGCCTATGGTCGACGCCGGCGCCTTCTGGATGAACAGGTCGCCGGGGTTGGCGTGCTCGAAGGCGAAGCAGACGAGGTCGACCGCCTCGTCGAGGTTCATGAGGAAGCGGGTCATGGACGGGTCGGTGACGGTGACGGGGTCGCCGCGGCGGATCTGGTCCATGAACAGCGGGATGACGCTGCCCCGCGAGCACATGACGTTGCCGTAGCGCGTGCAGCAGATGGTGGTGCGCCCGGCGCCGTTGCGGGCGTTGGCGTAGATGATCTTCTCCATCATCGCCTTCGACGTACCCATGGCGTTGATCGGGTAGGCCGCCTTGTCGGTGGACAGGCACACCACCTTGCCTACCCCCTCGTCGATGGCGGCGTGCAGCACGTTGTCGGTGCCGATCACGTTGGTGCGCACGGCCTCCATGGGGAAGAACTCGCAGGAGGGCACCTGCTTGAGAGCGGCGGCGTGGAACACGTAGTCGACGCCGCGCATGGCGTCGCGCACCGACTGGGGGTCGCGCACGTCGCCGATGTGGAAGCGCACGCGGCCGGCCTTGTCGGGATGGCGCTCCTGGAGCGCGTGGCGCATGTCGTCCTGCTTCTTCTCGTCGCGGCTGAAGATGCGGATCTCCCCGACGTCGGAATCCACGAAGTGCTTCAGCACCGTGGAGCCGAAGCTGCCGGTGCCTCCCGTGATCATGAGGGTTTTGTTTTTGAGCGTTCCGTTATTCAGCAAGGGAGCATCCTTCCTTCGCGAGCAAGTATAGAAAGCGGGTGTTCGTCACGGCGTATCGCTTAAAAAGCCGTTTCGGTTCCTGGATGAGACGATAAAGCCATTCCAAGCTGGCATTCTGCATCCATCTTGGTGCTTCTGGCGTAATGCCGGCCAACACGTTGAATGCGCCCCCTACGCCTACCATAAGCGCTTGGGTTTTCCCCTTGAGTCGCGCGCACAGCTCTTCCTGTCGCGGCGCCCCTAGGCCGACCCACACGATGTCCGCCTCCGACACATTGACGCGATCGCACAGCTCTTGCTCTTCGGTCTCGCTCAAATCTCGGAACAAAGAGGGTTCGTAACCCGCAATCCGAAGGTTGGGATAGTCCTCTAACAGCTTTTCGGTCAATACGGCGATGTTCGCATCCGTGTTTCCGTAGAAGTAATGGCTCAGGCGGCTGGAAGAGCCATCCCCGAACACCTCGCGCATGAGATCGGGCCCGGTCACGCGCCCCATCTCGGGGGCGACCTTCGAGCCCAGGACGGAGAGCGGCTTCCCGTCGGGAAGCGACAGGAACGATCCGGCTTGGATGTCGCGGTACGCCGCATCGTCGTGCGCCATGACCGTGGTATGCACGTTGGACACGCACACGTATGACCCCCGCGCAGCGCCTGTCGTGAGACCGTCCTTGATAACCGAAAGCGCCGAATGCATGTCAACTGCCGAGATGGGGACGCCGATGACGTTTGCCCTGCGCGTCGGCTGCGTGCCCATCTAGCACGCCCCCTTGCCGTCGAACATCGTTATTACCGTCTTCGCGATCACCCGCAGGTCCGTCGCGAAGGAGCGCTCCTCGATGTAGGCGAGGTCCATGGCGACCATGTCGTCGAACGTCGTGTCGCTGCGGCCCCTCACCTGCCAGTAGCCGGTGAGGCCGGGCTTGACGGACAGGCGGCGCATGGCGCGCTCGTCGTACTGGGCGACCTCGGAGGGCAGCGGCGGGCGCGGGCCCACGCAGGAGAGCTGGCCCGCGAGGCAGTTGAGGAACTGGGGCAGCTCGTCTATCGAGTGCTTGCGGATGAAGCGGCCTATGCGCGTGACGCGCGGGTCGTCCTTGATCTTGAAGAGCGGGCCGTCGGCCTCGTTGAGGTCGGCGAGCTCCGCCAGGCGCTCGTCGGCGTCCTTGTGCATGGAGCGGAACTTGTACATGTCGAAGGTGCGCACCTGCCCGTCGCGCCCGATGCGGCCGACGCGCTTCTGGGAGTACAGGGGGTTGCCCGGGCTCTCGAGGCGGATGGCGACGCAGAGCGCGATCGAGGGGACGAGCAGCACGGCGATCGCGGCGAGCGAGAAGGCGATGTCGAAGGCGCGCTTGACGAAGCGGTAGGCGAGGCGGCGGTCGGCGCGCTCGGGGACGGGGACGGGTCCTTCGGCCTCGGAGACCAGTTCGGGGGCGAGGAACGCCACGTCGGAAGCGGCCATCGGCTCCGTATCCCCGAGGGTTTCGCTCGACTTTACATAACCGCGCTTATCGAGTGATAGCGAAATGTGCGGGGTCACCATGACCCCGCACAACTGACAAACCGCGACGCCATCTGTACCAAAATCGGTACACTACCGGCGTCCCTACTCCCCCGCGCGCTCCACCAGATCGATCAGCTCTTGCTGAGAATGCACGTCGAGCTTGGCGTAGATGTGCTTGACGTGGCTCTTCACCGTGTTGCGCGACACCACGTAGCGGTCCATGACGAACTGGCCGTTGCGCCCGCGCGCCAGCATGGCGAAGATCTCCGTCTCGCGCTCGGTCAGCCCGCGCGCCTCCCCCAGCTCGGCGCACCGCTCCTCGATGCTGAGCTCCTGCGGCTCCGGCTCCCCGCCGACCGCAGCCGACGCCGTCCCGCCGCTCACGCCCACCACGCCGCGGATGGTGTCGCTGAAGCTGAACCTCCGGAAGCCCAGCCACAGAAACGCGACGAACGCGAACAGCACGGCCTCGGCGATGAGCATGGCCGCGTCGCTGTTCGTGCCCACGAGGTCGTTCGTCGTGTGGCCCGCGATAGCTCCCACGTCGGTGCCGACGGAACCCATGAAGCGCACGAGCGCGAACGTGGGCAGCAGGGCCAGCAGGTTCCGGCGACCCACCGCCAGCACGACGAGCCACACGAGCATGTCGAAGCAGCGCGCGCCGATGCGCAGCAGCGCGTTCGCCGACGGCAGGTCGGTCAAAAACGTGAACGGCGCGATGATGAAACCGGCCACCACGAGCAGCATCGAGAACGAGAACAGCAGGTCCTCCTTGCTCTCGCTGCGCGACAACAGCATCCACAGCGCCACGCCCACCAGCACGAACGCCGAGATGCTCACGCTGATGGGCGCGTGCGACACCTCGTTGAGCGTGAGCCCGTAACCCGTCGCCACGCTGAACAGCCCCACGCAGAGGAACAGCGCATGGGCCGGTTGCAGGAACGACTCGGGGTTGGAAAGCTCCAGGCTCGCAGGGGGCGCGCCGTGCGCCACCTCGTCGAGCACCGGCGCGCTGCGGCGGTACAGCAGCACGATGACGAGCGCGTACGCGCCCACGACCTCGATGACCCCCATCTCGAACGGAACGATCGGGTGCGCCACGCGCGCCACCTCGCCCAGCGCCATGCCGCACACCACGCTCACGAGCACCGCCCTCGACGACCTCAGCGAGGAAAGCGCCGATGCCAGCAAAACGGACGCCCAGGACGAGGCCGCGTTGAAGAACAGGAACCCCGCCACCGTCAAAGGGCCGTCCGCGAGGCGCAGCGCGAACTCGAGCACGAACGCCGCCGTGATCGCGCAGCCGAGCGCCACCACCGTCAGCAGCCGGCGATCGAGCAGCGACGGCTTGCGCGTGGCCACGAGGAACACGGCCAGGAACAGGACGCCCGACGACAGCGTCGATATCTCGCGGGCGATGCCGTAGTACTCGGCCACGCGCGCGTACAGGCTGGCGTTCAGGACGCCCCCGGCGCATCCCATGACGCCCAGCGCGATCATGCACGCCGCCACGGTAACGCTCATGGCGCTCCCCAGCCCGCGAGCGCGCTCCACGATTGACTGCAAGGTTCCCTCCCCTCGTCGCTTGCTCCCATTGTAGGCGAAACCGCCGCCGAGCGCGCCGGTTATCCTCGCCAAGCCTGCCTTTCACCAGCCGATTCAAGGCGAATCACCCCCGCAGGGGGAGCGGTGCACCACCTGCGAACCTGCCGGAAACGCCCCCGGCAGGGTGGTTTCAAGCGCCGCATAGCGCCGTAGGATGCACGGCGAGGGAAGCGGTTTCCCACCCGGAACCGCACGAACGCATCGCAACGCACAGGAGGATCATCATGGGAACGAACGACACGATCGGAACGACCGGAACGAACGCCGCGGGCATCTCGCGCCGCAGCTTTCTCGGCGGCGCCGCGGGCCTCGGCGCGCTGGCAGCGCTCGGCCTGAGCGGCTGCGCGCCCAAGGCCGCAGGCACCGCCGAAGCCGAGAACGCCTCGAGCGCCGCGGGCGCGACCGCAGGCGTCGCCGACAACAACGCCGTGGCCGTGGACGACGGCAGCGCCGCCATCACGGTGGACTGGCTGGGCGCCGCGCCCGAGACGGGCGACATCGCGGAGACGAAGGACACCGACCTGCTCATCGTCGGCGCGGGCAACGGCGGCATGATCGCCGGCGCGTACGCGTCCGATCAGAAGATGGACTTCATCCTGTGCGAGAAGGGCACCGAGGTGGGCGCCACGCGCCACTGGTTCAACGCCGTCGACACCAAGCCCTTCACCGACCAGGGCTATCACACCGATCGCGCCCGCCTGCACGGAGAGTGGGCCCGCTACTCCAGCGGCACCTGCGACCACAACCTCATCAACATGTGGATGAACGAGAGCAACGACATGTTCGAGTACGTCGACCAGTACATGAGCGCGGCCGGCGCCGTGGTCATCGCCGACGAGTTCGAGATGCCGGGCGGCATGGGCGCCACCGAGTTCTACACCCCCTGCGGCGAGCACCACTACGCCAACGCCGAGGGCGGGCGCGACGGCGTGCCCGACCGCAACCAGCTGTTCGAGCAGGTCATGAACGACAACGGCTACGAGATCTCCTACAAGCACGAGCTGGTGAAGCTCGTCACCGACGACGCGGGCAAGGTGACCGGAGCCATCTTCAAGACCGACAACGGCAACGTGCAGATCAACGCCAAGAAGGGCGTGCTGCTCACCACGGGCGGCTACTCCGCGAACCCCGCCATGCTGTCCTCGCTGTCCCCCATCACCACCGCGTCGGTGACCGCGCTCGGCTACAACCAGAACAACACGGGCGACGGTATCAAGGCGGCGCTGTGGGCCGGCGCCGTGAAGGACATCACGAGCGCCACGATGATCTTCGACCGCGGCCTCGTAACCCCGGGCACCACCGCCGGCTACACCGAGGAGTCCGTCAAGGCCGGCAATCCCCAATGGCCGGGCAACGGGCAGTTCAACCCCGGCACCCAGCCCTTCCTCAAGGTCAACCTACGCGGTGAGCGCTTCGCCCTCGAGTCCGCCGACTACGACTACCTGCCCCACGCCGCGGCCCAGCAGCCCGGCGGCGTGTACGTCAGCGTGTGGGACGGCAACTTCGGCGACGACGTGCAGCGCTTCCACACGCTGGGATGCTCGGCCATGACCCGTCAGGCCGTGCTCGGCGCCAAGAAGGAGGACGGCTCGTACGATCTGGACAAGTACTTCGAGAAGGAGCTCGCCGACGGCCGCCTGCAAAAGGCCGACACCCTCGAGGAGCTGGCCGACAAGCTGGGCTTCGACGCCGATGCGAAGAAGACCTTCCTCGCCACGTGCGAACGCTACAACGAGCTGTACGACGCGCAGGAGGACGCCGACTTCGGCAAGGAGCCCTACCGCTTGTCCGAGCTGCGCACCCCGCCGTTCTTCGGCGCCACGCTGGGCGGCACGCTGCTCACCACCATCGACGGCGTCCGCATCAATGCCGACTGCCAGGCGCTCAACACCGACTTCGAGCCCATCGAGGGCCTGTACTGCGCCGGCGACTGCTCCGGCTCGCTGTTCAGCGGCAACTACCCCGACCAGATGCACGGCGTGGCCTGCGGCCGCACGATGACCGAGGCGCTCCACGTGGTGAAGCTGCTGGCCGCCCAGTAAGACGCGCGCATCCCCGATCGGCCGCGCGCATCCCTCCCGCGCGCGGCGCCCCAAACGCGCCCCGGCTTCCTCCGGGGCGCGTCCTATTCAGGCGTGCGCCAGGCGCAGGGATCGGGCGAAGCCAGGCCGCGCACGCCCATGATGATCATCTCCACGCCGTTGGCGAACGACTCCTCCGAATACGCCGCGTCCACGATACGCTGCCACACGGGAGCGTCGTCCACTGCGGCACCCGCTTCCTCGTCGGCCTGCCGACGCTGCGCCGCGGCGATCGCGCTGCCGTTGAAACCGGTGAGGAACGCATCGATCATCGCCCACGCCTTCGTGAGCACCGGTTCGGGCATCCCCTGGTCCAAATGGAGCGACACGATCTTCTCGGTGTGCGCCGCAAGGCCCTCGTACGCGATGCGCGGGTCGAGGTCGATGTCGTTCATGTGGGGGTGCGCGCAGTATTCCCGATGGATCGACGTCATGGTGCGGCGCAGCGTGTCGTCCCACCGCTCGCCCGGCACCGGGTCGGTGTCGAGCGTTTCCATGAAACGCGTGAGCACCGCCACGAGCACCTCCTCGCGCGAGGAGAAGTGCGCGTAGAACGCCATGGCCGACACGCCCAGCTCCGCGCCGAGCGCGCGCATCGTGAACGCGCCCATGCCGTCGCGGTCGATCATGTGGTACGCCGCATCGACGATGCCGTCCCGCGTCAACCCGCTCTTGCGCCTTTTCCCGGTTCCCGCATCCACGTCGCGTCCCTCCTGCCAGCACCGCTTTTCGCCCAGCATAGCACGACTGCCGCCCGCCCCGCGCCCCTCGAAGCCATCGTCCGCGAAAAACCAGGAGGGCCGAAGCGCATCGGCTTCGGCCCTCCTCCTCAAGCGCGCCCCGCCTTACGCCTGGGGATCATGCGGCCAATCGTGGCAGTGCAGGCACTGGTTGTCGGTGACTTCCTTGTCGCGCGCGTGACAGTTCACGCACGAGCTGTAGCCGCCGTGGATGGAATCGTGCGGGTTACTCTGGCCGTACGACGAGGTGGTTTCGGCCAGCGCCTCGTACGAGCCGCCGTGGCAGCTCAGGCACTGCTCGTCGGACACGTAGGCGCCGGTGCCGTCGCCCGCGGCAGCCTGCGCCGTCTTCGCCGAGGAACCCTCGGCATCGGCGCCGGCGCCGGAGTCGGCCGCCTGGGGCGCGCACGCCGCCAGCCCCAGGGCCAGGGCCAGGACGAGCACGACCGTCGACAACGCGCCGAGCGTGGATCGTTTGACGTTCAACATGGCTTACGCTCCTTTCACCACATGCTCGGCGGCCACATAGCCGAACGTGACGGCGCGTCCGATGGACGTTCCGGGAATATGACGAGGGTAGTTGCCGGCGAAGAAGTTGCCCGACGCGTTGCCGACGGCGTACAGGCCCTCGATCGGCCGATCGTCGACATCGAGCACGCGGCACGAGCCGTCGATGGTGAGACCGCCCACCGTGGCAAGCACGCAGCTGTTCGTGGTCAGCGCGTAGTACGTGGCGCCGGCGAACGGGGCGACGCTTTCCATGAAACGGTTGAACTCGAGGTCCTTCTTGCTCTCGCAGTAACCGTTCCACGCGGCGACGGTCTGCTCGAGGCCGTCGGGGTCGATGCCGCATTTCTCGGCAAGCTCGCGCGGGCTGGCGGCGGAAAACGCCCATCCCCTCTCCTCGAACTCGGCCAACGCCTCCCGCGCGCCGGCAACCTCCTCGTCGGACGCCCCCAGCATGCCGTCGTCGAACACCTGCCAGCAGTTCGCGCCGTACGCAGGCTGCGCGTTCTGCGCGTTCGACACGGCCTGGAAGGGAAGATCCTCGTTCACGTAGCGCTTGCCCTGGGCGTTCACGTTGATCGCCAGCCAGATGGGCGTCCACACGCGCGCGTCGAAGAACGAGTCGGGGTTGCCCCAGCGGAAGTTCATGACCGGCTGCGGCAGCGAGTCCATCTGCGCGCCCACGGCCAGGCCCATCATATGGCCGTCGCCCGTGGTGCCCCAACCCGGATTCCACCAGCTCGACGACGCGTAGTCCTCCGGGCGCACCCACGCCTCCATCATCTCGGGGTTCGCGTCGTAGCCGCCGGTGGCCAGGATCACGCCCTTGCTGGCGTCGATGCGCGCGTATCCGTCATCGGTGCGCACGATGGCGCCCGCCACGCGGCCGCCGTCCTCGCGAACCAGCTGCACGGCCGGCGTGCGATAGCGCACGTCCAGGTTATCGTACGTGTTGGCAACCTCGGCCATCTCCAGGCACACGTAGATGCCCGAATAGCCCGAGCGCACGCCCGCGTCGGGCGGCAGCGACGGGCTGTCGTAGAATCCCAGCTCCGAGGGGATCGTCGGCATGCCGTTCGTGCTGGGCGCCTCCTCCACCGGCGTGATGACGAACCCGTTCTCGCCCTTGTCGAGCATCTTCTGCCAGAAATCGGTCGCCTCGCCCGATCGGTACACGTACGTGTTCGCCGGCTCGGGACGCGTGCGCCAGTAGGCCGAGCGGTAGATCTCGTCGAGCAGCTGCGCTGGGTCGATCTCGATGCCGGCGTCCTTCTGGCTTTGCGCGTTGTAGGCGCCGAAGCACTCGAAGCAGCCACGGCCCTTCGTCATCTTCTCGAGGCACAGCGTCTTCGCCCCCTCGTCGGCCGCCTTGAGCGCCGCCGTGAGCCCTGCGATGCCCGCGCCGATCACCAGCACCTCGCACTCCTCGGTCGTCACGATCTCGCTTGCGGCGATCTCGCGTTCTTCGTAGGCGATCGGGCCGCGCGGCCCGGGACAGGTCGCTTTCGCCTGGTTCGACCACGCGGATCGGTACCTCGCGTCCGCAGCGTCCTCGCCGGCGGCTGCTTCGTCACCGAAGGCGACGCCCGTTGCGCCCAACGCGCCCAACGCGCCGGCAGACAAGCCGGCCAGGCCGATCCCCTTCAGGAACGAGCGACGCGACACGTCGTATCCTCCCATAGCTCCTCCTTGTTCGTTTACTTTACAGCGTAAAGAGAATGGTAGCGCGTTTTCTTTACGTTGTAAAGCATCAACGCGCGCGAATGCGCTGCGGGAAGAGGAAGGGGGACGCGAAAAGGAACCCCGGCGGGATCCCTTTCACGAACGAATGTTTCACGTGAAACACCGATGCTCGGCAGATGCCGCGCGAAGCGGCGCGGGCGGGGCGCTACTTCCGCACGCCGGTCATCGTCTGCTCGACGATGCTGTTCATCATGTCGGGGGTGAGCATGCCGCTGATATAGCCGAAGATGTTGCCGTCCTTGTCGATCATGAACGTCGTGGGGAACGACATGATGCGGTAGCCGCTGAACATCGTGCCTTCGGTGTCCATGAGCACCGGGTACGTGATGCCCTGCTCGTCGATGAACGCCTTGACCTCGTCCACGCTCACGTCGCTGTTGTTGGGATGGCTGTCGGTTTTGGGGTTCGCCACGCCCAGCACCACGAGGTCGCCCTCGTTCTCGCCGCGGTCCTTGTACAGCGCCTCGATGTCGGGGATCTCGCGCTGGCACGGCCCGCACCAGGTGGCCCAGAAGTTGAGGAACACCGTCTTGCCGCGATACTCGTCCAGCGAGTGCTCCTCGCCGTTCTGGTCGACCAGCTTGAGGTCGGCGAGGGGCGCCGCTTGCACGTCGGCATCGCTCGCTGCGCTGCCGGAAGCGTCGTTCTTGCCGGCATCGGAGGAGCCGGCGCTGCCGCTGTCGGCATCGTTGCCGCCCTTCGACGCGCCGTCCGCGCCCTGGTCGGCGGGCTGCTCCTGCGCGGCCGGCACGCCGCCGAACGACGACAGGTAGCTGGTCACGCCGTTCATCCACCCGGTCACGGTCATGATGCCCATCACGATGAGCAGCGCGCCGCCCACCTTCACCGTGTACTTCACCACGTTGCCGTGCGTGCGGAAGAACCGCAGCACCTCGCCGGTGAACAGGCCCACCGCCAAAAACGGCAGCACGAAGCCGACCGTGTACACGGCCACCAGCCCGAAGCCCGCCGCAGCCGACGCGCTCGACGACGCCATCAGCAGCACGCTGGCCAGCACGGGGCCCACGCACGGCGTCCACGCGAAGCTGAACGTGAAGCCCAGCACGAGCGCCACGAGGGGGTTCATGGCGAAGCGGCCCAGCTGGAACGGCAGGCGATGCTCCTTCTCGACGAGCTTCGTCTTGCCGAACACGCCCAGCATGTACAGGCCGAACGCCACCATGATGACGCCGGCGATGACCGAGAACACGCGCTGGTTGCCCGTGAAGAACTGGCCGAGCGCCGTGAAGCCGAAGCCCAGCAGGAAGAACGCGAAGCTCACGCCCACGACGAAGAACAACGTGTTCACGAACACTTTCTTGCGCGGGTACTCGATGGTGCCGTCGTCGTTCGTCTTCGCCGCACCGCCGGCCAAATAGCCCACGTACAGCGGGATCAGCGGCAGCACGCACGGCGAGAAGAAGCTCAGCAGGCCTTGGACGAACACGGTGAGCGCAGGGATGCTCGATTCGAGGGAAAAGCCCATGGCCGTCTCCTAGCTTCCCGTGCCGACGGACGCGAGCTCGCCGTCGAGCGACACGACCCCGCAGGGGCCGAAGATGCGGTGGTCGATATTGGCGATCGTGATCTGCGCGAGGCGTTCACGGCAGCGCTCGTCCAGGTCGAGGAATAGGTCGTCCATGATGCCCTCCATGCCGGAGGCCACGAGGCACTCCATGTCCACGCCGCCGCTGTGCCAGCTCGATTGTACGAACCGGATGTCCAGCGCCTCCGCAACCATGCGCAGGTTGAGCGTCGAGGCGTCGCCCGCGAACCGGTAGCCGCCGACGTTGCCCTCGCGCGTGGTCACGAAACCCGCCCGCTTGAGCGGCGCCATCACCTTGCGCACGCGGGCGGCGTTCGTGCAGATGTTCTCGGCCAGGGCCTCGCTTGAGACGATGTCCGCTCGGTGGTTCAGGTACACGAGTGCGTGCACCGCTACGATGAAATCGCTGTTCATGGTATTGCTCCGTCTCCGACTATCAACTGTTCACTTTCTTTATACAGTAACTTTTGTACAAAAGAAAGGTACAGTTGGCGAAAAGCTGCGAATCTCCGATGCCAGGCAGCACCGCGTCGCCCGAACGGCACTGTCGGCCCAAAAACACGGAATTCAGACGAAAACCGTGTGCTCGGGCCGACAGTGCATCCCCACGCCGGAAGACTCTATCGCTTCAAGCTCGACAAGATGCCGGGCCGCGCGGGCGGGTTCGGAAGGCGGATCAGCCGCGGCTCGAAGTCGAACAGCTCCGCGGTGGACACGGTCGAGCTCACCGTCAAGCAGTTCTTGAGGCACGCGTCGGCGCACAGGTTGCACTGCACGCAATCGGCCGCCGAGAACTCGAGGAAGCTGCCCTCCCCCTCCTCGGGAACGAGCTCGCTCTTGCGCAGCGCGCCCGTGGGGCAGAACACCGTGCACATGTTGCACGAGCTGCACGTGTCGGTGTCGATGGACACCGAGCCGAACAGCCGCGTGTCGATCTCGGGCACCACCGGGGATCCCAGGCGATCCATCGCGTCCAGCACGAGCATGCGCCGTTGCGGGTTGAACTGCGGCAGCGTGCCCGCATCGGACATGCGCAGACGCTCGCGCAGCGACGGGGCCGCGTTGTCGTTCTTGAACACCATCACCTCGGCCGTCTTGCCCGCGGCATCCTTCGCCCTCGTGCGCGCGCTCGTGAAGAAGCCGCGTCGCGACTCGCCCAGCAGCGTGCGCTTGTCCTCCAGCAGCACTTCGTCGGGAAACGCCGACGCGCGCGTCACGCGAATGTCCGAGCCCTGCGCGGCCGCCAGCTCGTTCGCCGAGGCCACCGTGGCGTCGATGCCCGGCACGTTCGCGCGGAACTTGCACGTGGCGCACGTGCCGTCCACCAGCACGATGTCGCTCACGCCGCGCGCGGCGAGCCCCAGCAACACGCTCTCCTCCATGCGCGCGAGGCACGGGACCTCCGCGAACTTCGCAGGGTCGGCCAGGCGCTTCGACGCGATGCGCGCGCACGCGAACACCGCCTGCCCGTCGGTCGCCGCCACGCCGGCGGCCACGCTCGAGGCGAGATCCTCGTCGAGCGGGCGCAGCGGGATGAGCGCCTCGACCGGGCACACCGTGGTGCAGGCGCCGCACGCGACGCACCCTTCCGCGTCGAGCTCCAGCACGTTGTCGGCCGCGAACACCGAGCCCGTCGGGCACGCGTCGGAGCACTTCGCGCACGACGCGTGGCGGTTGCGCACCACCACGCAGCGATCGCTCGCCAGGTACACGGCCTTCGACTCCAGCGCCTCGGCCACTTCCACTATGTCTACCAGGTTCGGCATGCCAATCCCTCGTCTCGTCTTCCCCTACTTCTCGAGGAACGTCTCCTCGATGGCGTGCAGCTCCTCGGGCGTGTTCGCGTTGATGAAGCAGCCGCCCATCGGCTCGGCCTCCAGCACGCGCTCCTGCGGAAACTCGCACACCTGCACGTCCGCGAAGAACCCCTGGGCGCGCTTCTCGCCGCGATCGAGCGCGGCGCGCACGGCGGGCAGGCAGCCCATGCGACGGTACATCGCGTGGAACGGCTCGAACCCGTGCTTGTTCACCGGCACCACCACGTCGGCGCCCGTCTCGTTCATCGCCAGCGCCTCGGCCACCACGAGCGACGCGGAGGCGAACACCATGTCGCACGCCACCACGGCCACGTACGGGTTGCGCGCGGCCTGCAGCGCCGTGTACAGGCCCGGCAGCGCGCCGCGCACGTTGAACGCGTCGCACACCAGCTGGATGCGGAACTGCGGGAACTCGGTATGCAGGAAGGCCAGCTTCTCCGGCTCGTTCGTCGTGATGACGAGGTCGTCCGCCACCGGTCCGAGGCGCTCCACCAGCCGGCAGATCAGCGGACGGCCCGCGAACGGCACGGTGGCCTTGCTCTGCCCCATGCGCCGGCTCTCGCCGCCGGCCTGGATGACCACGGTGACGCGCGGGCGCACGAAGCGCTGCTCCACGAAGTCGGCGAGGCCCGCGATGTCGTCGAGCGCGAACGCCGGCACGTGGTACAGCTCGGCCGCGTGGCGCGCCTGATCGATGTCGGTGACGACGGCCACCGTGTCCGACGTCGGCAGCTTGTTCGAGATGTCGGCGTAGTCGGGATGCTGCGTCTTGAAATGGTCGCCCGACGCGTCCTCGGCCTGCTGCGCGGCGCGGCGCAGCTGCTCGCGCGCCTCGTCGTCGGCCGGCGGCACGGTGCCGCGCGTGAACTGGGTGAAGTCGGTGCCCAGCGGCCACCCGCTGCGCGCGCCCTCGGCGAACACGTCGGCCACCCGCGCGTCGGCGTCGTTGCCCGAGCGCATGATCTCGATGGTGGGCAGCCCGCTTTTGCGGTACCCCTCCACCACCACGATGTCGTGGCCCGGCATGCTGCGCACGATGTCCGAGCACTCCACCTCGCCCTCCACCGTCTTGATGCGCGCCATCTGCCCGGGCGCGGCGATCACCGTCTCGCGCGCGCCGGCGGCGCGGTGGCGATACGAGTCCTTCCCGGGGTAGTCGATATCGAAGCCCACGTGGCTGTGGTGCTTCACGCTGCCCACGTCGCGACCGCGTCGCACCAGCTCGGCGATGAGCTGCTCGATGAGCGTCGTCTTACCTGAATTGTGCCGCCCGACAATAGCCAAGGCGGGGCTGGGAATGTTTACCATGTTCCACGCGTCCTTTCGGCGCACCAGTATAGCATGAAGCGCCGCGTGCGCCGCCGAAGGAGAGCTCGCCCGCCAAGGAGGCCGGACGAGCTCGATACGAGCGCGCGTCCCCCGTCGTGCCCCGCACCGCAACGGAATGCCCCTTCGACGCCCAACGCCGCGCAAGGAACTGCCGCAAAAACGGCTACATCCCCCCATCATTCGGCAAGGAAGGTCGCGCGGAAGCCGTGTTCCGCACGACCTTCGACGAGGGCGCGGGCGCGCGAATCCTCAATTTCTCGCCCCGGAGCAAGAACTTCATCATGAAAACCGCCTCGCATATTATCCCTGATTTTTCGTTTTGCCTGATCACAAGCACAACATCTGGATGCCGAACGGCGACGGCGCAACTCTGCGCACGATATAATGGCAGCGGGGTGCAGGCTTCGAGGAGGCAGGGGGCGCGACGATGCTCGCAGGGAAGAAGATCGCAGGCACCGTTTGTGCATGCGCGCTGGCGCTCTGCCTGGCCGGCTGCACGACGGGCGGGTCCGCCGAAAGCGAAGGCGCGGCGGGCGAAGGCGCAGCAGGATCGGAAACGCCTGCCGCGACCGCCGTCGACTCCTCGACCGCCCAGCCCGTAACGCTCGAGGAGTCGGGCTGGTGGGCCAAGGACGGCTACGTGCACTACGGCGTGACGGTCGCGAACCCCAACGACGACCTGGGAGCCGCGAACACGGCGCTGCGCGTGACGCTGTTCGACGGAAACGGAGAGGTCGCCTCCGAGCAAACCGACGAGATCGAACTGGTGGGCCCGGGAGCTCGAACGGGATTCGCCGGGACGGCGGGCGACGGGTGGGCTCCCGCCGCCGTGACGTTCGAGCTGGTGGAGGGTTCGACCGTCTGGGAGAGCGCAGAGGACTATCAGGAACCGCTGCTCATCGAAAACTTCGAGGAAGAGGACAAGCTGTACTTCCGCTACGAGGTGACCGGCCAGATCGCGAACCTGACCGACGACTACCTCGGAACCGCCTCGCTCAGCATCCTGCTGCGCGACGACGCCGGATCCATCGTGGCCGGCTACACGGGGGCCGCGTACCGCATCAAGGCTGGGCGTACCAAGGATTTCCTGGTCACGATGCACTCCGCCCCCGATCACGCCGCGACGGAGGTGTACGCGCAACCGCGCTGATGCCATGCCCGACCTGACCGGTTACATCGCCTTGCTCGAACGGCTGCAGAGCAACCACCTCGAAGTGGATGCGCGGCGCTGCCTGGCGGTGCGCAACCGCAACGCGCCCTGCCGAAGATGCGCGGAGGCCTGCACGTCCGGCTGCATCAGCTTGCACGGCAACCGCCTCGCAGTGGATGCGCAGCGTTGCACGGGCTGCGGCACGTGCGCCACGGCCTGCCCGACCGGCGCGCTCGAGGCGCGCATGCCCGACGATCGCGAGCTCGCAGCCCAGGCGATCCGCGTCTTGCACGCCGCAGGAGGCGTCGTCACGTTCGCCTGCGCCCCCGCGCGCGAAGCGGCCGCGGCGCACCTCGACCCGGAACTCACCGTTGGCGTCGCCTGCCTGGGCCGCATCGACGAGAGCCTGATCATCCTGCTGGCCGCGGCGGGCGCACCGCAGGTTCGGCTCGTCTGCGGGACGTGCGATGCCTGCCCGCGCGGGCCGGGCATCGGCATCGCGCGCCGCGTATGCGACGATACCGCCGCGCTGCTGGACGCTTGGGGATCGCACGCCCGCGTCGAGCTGTCCGAGCGTTTCCCGCGCGTCTGCCGTCGCTCCGAGCATCCCGCGCACGACGCCGGACGCCGCGACTTTTTCCGAACGATGGGCGATGCGGCGAAAAGCGCCCTTCACGAGACGGCCGGGTTCGCCATCGAGCGGGTGTTCGACCAAGCCGAAGACCGCACGACCCGTTTCGATCATGTGCAGGCGGACGGGGCGCTCCCCCGCCATCTGCCCGCACGGCGCGCACTGCTGCTCGACATGCTGACCGAGCTCGGACAGCCAGATGGCAGACTCGTCGAAACGCGGCTCTGGGGCCACGCCGTCATCGACGAGGACCGCTGCAGCGGATGCGCGATGTGTGCGGTGTTCTGCCCCACGGGCGCCCTGTCGAAGACCGTCGACGAACGCGGACCGACCCTGGTCCACGCTCCGGGGCTCTGCGTGCAATGCCGCTGCTGCGAGGCCCTGTGCCCCGAAGGCGCGCTCACGGTATCCCAAGAAGTGTTCGCCGCCGACGTGGGAGCCGGCGCGACGGACCGCCATCCGCTGCATGGCGCGGCAACGGGCAAGAAGGGGCCCGACGCCATCAGGAACTCCATGCAGAAGCTCATCGACAGCCCCTACCTATGGGGCTAGAAACCGAACGGATCGAACGAGGAGGAAGCATGGCCATCAGCAGAAGGGAAGCCCTCAAGCGGGGCATCAGCTACGGGACAGGCGTCATCAACCACGGCAACGACAGCATCGCCTACGATCGCGCGCTGAAGACGTTCCCCGCCGACGACAGTTATGTCGCCTTGCGCGCGGCCATAGCCGAAGGCGATGCGGAAAGCGCGCTCCCGGCGGCGCAAGCCTTCCGGAAACGGTGCGGGGAGCTCGCCCTGAGCGAGCTGTACCTGCGTGCGGCGGCGGTGGTCGCCGCACTCGAAGAAGGAAGCCTCCCGCCCGTGGAGGAGCTGGATGCGCTCGACGCGGCGCGCGCGGGCATCGTCGCATACCTCGAGCGCGCCTGACGCGCTCTAGCCGCGGGCCCCCGCATCGAAAAAGTGAGGGGGCCGTGCGCGCCCGACGCGAGCGCGCACGGGCGCATCTCAGTAGCTGTGGCGCACCTCGTTGCCGCCGATCTGGGGCTGCATCCTGCGGAGAATCTGATCGGGACCGGGCCTCCAGACAGGATCGGGCAGCGGGCAGCGCTCCGTCTCCCCGCGGGCGAGCTGCAACGCGGACACGTTCGTGCTGGACACGATGGCGTGCTCGGGGCACACGTCTTGGCAGAGCCCGCAGTGCACGCACTCGGCCACGTAGTGCTCCACGCCCGTTTCGCCCGCGTCGGTTGCATACCGAGCCAAGGCTCCCGTAGGGCAGAACACCGTGCACATCATGCACGAGCGGCACCGGGAAGCGTCGATGCGGATATGCCCCCACAGACGCGTGTCCAGACGCTCGGCAACCGGGTCGCCGAGGGTTGCAAGCGCATCGAGCAGGCGATGCCGACGCAGGGGAACGAAATGCGGCAGCGTCCCGTCCACCATGACGTGGACGGGCTTGCGCGTCGCTTCGACGACGTCGGCCGAAGGAGCAGGGGGTTCGCCGACGCCGCGGGCGGCATCCGGAGGCACGTCGCGCTCGGGCAGGCGCAGGAAGCGCTCGCGAAGCACGTCGCGCTCCCGCGAAACGCCGTCTTCCGCAGCAGGCAGCTCGTCGGTCAGGACGACCGCGCAGTCCACGCCCCACGCATCCGCTATCGTCTCCATAGTCCGCGCGACCAGCTCCACGCTGCGCCAACCCGCCGCGCGCGGACAGTTTTCGCATGCGCCATGCACGAGAACGATCGTGCGCGCGCCCCGCACGCGCAGCTCCATGAGCAGCGACTCGTCCAGCCGGCTCAGACACGCGAGCTCGACGGCCCCCGCTGCCGCGCAAGCGTCCGCACGACCCTGCCACGCCTCATGGCAGGCGAACGTCACGGCCCCGTCCGCGCCGCGCGCATCGCTCGCGCGCGCCAGCAGATCGGCGTCGTTGGGATGGCAGGTTTCCAATGCGCACGTGGGACACACCGTGGCGCACGTGCCGCAGCCCACGCACCGATCCTGCGCGACGACGAGCGAACCGTCGCAAAACGAGATGGCTCCCGACGTGCACGCCTCCGCGCATCGGGCGCAGCTTGCATGCCGGTTGCGCACGCGCACGCATCGCTCGGGGTGAGCGTCCAGCCCGTAGCCTGTCAGCCGCCCGAGATCGGCCATCGCATCGACAACCGTCGCCTCCGCCGCCATCACGCTCGCCTCCCCTGCCCGGATTCGGCCGCCGCGTCGGCGCCCGACGACTCAAGCGCGTCGGCCGCCAGGGGCGCGGTTCCGCCCGATGCGGGCAGAAACGGGAAGGAGATGGCGTGGGCCGGACATGCGTCGACGCATTCGCGGCACTTCGTGCAGTTGTTGAGCGAGGTTTCGGACTGTGCGGGCCGGCGCACGTCGATGCGCTCCGGACACGCCTTCGAGCAGGCGAAGCACTTCGTCCCCTGGGAGGAGAACAGGCACGCCGCATCGTCCACGGCGGGTCGCAGCGTCTTGTTCGCTCCCGCGATCAGCGACATGACGGCGCCCAGCGGACAGAGCTTGCTGCACCACTTCCGCAGGAACGTCACCTCCGCCAGCAGCACGAGCGGCACCGCCACGACGGCCCAGGTTACGTCGCCGAACGCGAACAGCCGCATGACCAGCAGCACCGTCGCGAACGTCAGCCCCACCGGGCAGACGAGGCAGAACACCGGGAACCCGAACACCGCGGCCGAGGCCAACGCCCCCAGCAGCACCCCGAACCGCGAATCGAACTTGAACCGGTTCGGCTTCGCGGCAGGCGCGGAAGCCGCAACCGCAGCGGGCGCGCCCTGCTCCCCGACGCGCGCCGCCGCCCCCTCGTCCTCGGCCTTCTCGAGCGCACGCGCACGCTTGCGGCCGATGCCCGGGATCCAGCGCTGCAGCAAGGGCATGGGGCATATCCACGCGCAGAACACGCGGCCCAGCACGACGACCAAGACCACCACCAGCACGAACGATATGAGCGCGCGCGGCACGAACGTCTTGCTTGCCAGCAGGCTCTCCACGTACCCCAACGGGCAGATGACGGAAAACGCGTCCCAGCCGAATCCGCTCAGGTTCCCGATGCCGAACGCCGTGAAGTAACCGACGGCCGCCACGACCAGCACCGCCAGGATGGCCAGCATGCGCAGCGTCGATGCTTTCATCTTCTTCATGGGCACCCCCTTCCCTTACGCCTGCACCGGATGGACGGTGATGGCGCGCGCCGTCATCTTCTGGCTGTTCAAGCCCTCGCCCACCGAAGCGCTCTCCAAGCTCACGCACGCTTGCTCGCAGCTTCCGCATCCGTTGCACGCGTCCTCGTCGATGACCGGACGGTTGTGCTCGTCGAAGGCTATGGCATCGAGCGGGCAAGCGTTTTTGCAGATGGTGCACCCTTTGAGGCGCCACGCCAGGCACCAGTCGGTGTTGATGGAAGCCTTGCCCAGCAGCATCGTCTCGAACGAGGAACCGTCATCGGGGCTCAAGGCGCCCGAAGGGCACACCTCCACGCACCGGGCGACGCCGCCGTTGGATGCAGTGCAGTGATCGCACCATCCCAGCTTGCTTCCCAGCTGCGAGGCCGACAGCGAGAAGTTCAGCGCAGGGGTGCGCATGCCCACGATGCCGTCCTCGAGGTGGGCCGGCACGATGACGCCGCTCGGGCACACCTCCATGCACTTGCCACACCGCACGCACGCGCCCAAAAACCGCCCTTCGTCCTGAGCCCCCGGCGGCCGGCAGATCTCGCCGCTCGGCGCGAACCCCACCAGGCCCAGCGCCAACAGGGCGCCGGCGCCCGCCGCCCCCACCACGAACCCCCGTCGGCTCACCGATCTGCGACCCGCGCGGGCTCCCGTCCGGTCGACCGCCGAAGCCGTGGGCACGCCGCTCTCGTCTTCCCCGCTCATCGTTTCCGCCTCCCGTCTCAGCATGCCTCCGGAACAGGCTCTCCCTGAGCGACGGACTCTTCCTGCAACACGCTTTCCAGAAAGTCCGCATCCTCCCGCACAAACCCGCGCGTCAAGTGCGCAAGCGCGCGGTAGAAGTCCGTCTGCGCGAATTCGAGCATGTCGTCCGTCAGAAAGGGCACCCAGGCCAGCAGGTGATCCGCCAGGAAGTTGCGCTGGGCGAGCAGCACGGCCTCGGTCTTCCCGCCCTGGCCCGCCGCACAGGCGTCCAGGGCCCGCTTGCTCATGATCTGCATGTACTCCAACTCGGTGGCGATGTGGTCCTCGCCCGCCTTCCACCGGTCGCTGTTCTCCAGCCCCGCCGCGCGGTAGACCGCCATCACCTCGTCGCGCGCATCCTGCATGATGAGGCGATCGGCCGACGTGTGCACCGACTCGTTGGGGTAGGCGGCCGCATGCCCTGTGGTATTCGACCCGATGAACACGCGCAGGTAGTCGCGCCGCAAATCTTCCAGGGTGCGCTCCCACGCGCCGCTCAAATACGCGTGCAGCAGCCGATAGCCCGCATCCACGTCGGCGTTGCCGGTGTTCACCGGGCAGCGCATCCGCTTGAGCTTGCCCAGATAAGCCTCGTCCACCTCCTCGCGGAACAGGCGGGCCAGCATGCCGTACGTGGCGTGGCGTCCTTCGAGCACCGAGGCCATCGTTATCCGTTTGCTCATTTCATCCTCGATTCGTATGAGGTGCGCGCCCGAGGCGCGGAGGCTTCCATCAGCGCCTTGCCCGCGTCGGTGGTGCACCAGCCGCCGCGCCACGAGAGCGCGCCCTTGCGCTCCAGCCGACCGACGAAGTAGCCCGAGTAGCGGCGCGGTTCTTGCAGGAGCGGGCTGTCGTTGACCAGCCGGTCGACCTCCTTGGCCGAACGGCCGCCTTCCTCGCAGCAGAAGTCGAGAATCTGCTGGTAAATATCCACGTACACGGGTTCTTTGCCCAAAAGCTCGCGGATCGCGCCCTCGTCGTCCTGAGCGTCCACCACGTCCAGCCCTTCGGGCGTGGCCTCCCACAGCCCCGGACGCTCTTCGGAAACCTCCAAGAACTCGATGTCCACTTCCTCCTCGCCGTCAAAGTAGCGCTCGCTCACCACCTCGGGCTCGTCGGCCGTCTCGTCGGCCGTCTCCTCGGCCGCTTCTCCGGCGACCTCGCTCTCGGCGGGCAGGTAGCGGATGGCGCCCGCCCGTTCCAGCAGCTCGCGGAAGACGACGGGCGAGTACACGCTGAAGTTGAACTCCAGCAGCCGCTCGGTCTCGGCGTCCATCTCGAGCCCCGACTTCGGCTCGCGGCAGTAGTCCACCAAGCGGAACAGGGTGCGCTTCTGCCCCGGCATGGAGTTCGCCAGCTCGGCAAAACGCTCCTGGGCGGGGCGATCGTCGGCGGCAGCTTCCTCGGACCGCTCCAGAGGCGCGCCCACGAGGGGTTCCTCCGGGGCGCCGTCGCCTTCTTGCTCCTCCTCGTCGAACGGGTCGAACACCTCGTCTTCGACGAAAAGCTCACGGATATCCGCATCCATGTCGTTTCCTCCTTCGGGAATCGTGGGCTTTCTGAAAGGGCGGGGTTGCAGATGGATGGTGGAGGTGCAACCCCGTCCTTTCAACAAGCCGGCCGCCTCGGGCCGTCCGAACCGCGGAGGGGGTGCGGTTCGGACGGGCACCTGGAGGGGGCGCTAGAAGTACAGGTAGAACGAAACGCCCACCGCATAGAGCACGATGCGGAAGCACACGCCGCCCACGAGCGCGCAGACGAGCGCCACGGCGGATGCCGGCAACGATGCGATCGGCTTCTTCCAGCCGAAGAACCCGCACACCGCCGCCACGAGCGATCCCAGCACCACCGAGCCGCCCCAGAACAGCAGCGCGTTGGCTCCCGCCAGCGGCGAAGCCAGCGTGCCCTGCGGATCCGCCGCAGGCGCCGTGGGATCGGTCGTGTGGAACGCGATGCCCACCTCGTTGAAGGGAATGGTGGTGTAGTACACGCCCGCGACGACGATCGCCGCAGCCGACACGATGCCGGCGATGCAGCTGAGCTTCGCCAGCGTGCGCACCACGCCTTCGTCCTCCTTGCAGGCAGCCGCGACCAGCCACGTGCCCACCGCGCCGAGGACGAACTCGCTCGCGTAGTAGTACAGGTAGAGCGTGGCGTTCGCCCACGCCGGGCGTGCCGGCATGTAGTAGGAGTGCGCGCATACGAAGCCCATGGCCACGCCGATGACGATGGCGACGATTCCCACCCACGCCGGCACGAGCTTGCCGGAAGGTGCGCCGTCGCCGGCCTTGCGCAGCATGCCGAACACCACGGCCAGGCCGATCACCATCACCACGATGCCGATAAGCTCTTGGGTGATGCCCGAGGTCAAATGCCCGAACCCGTTGAAGATGCGCTCCCAATGGTGCAGGTGGAAAAACGAGCACAGCCCGCCGATCACCAACCCTGCGAACTCCACGGCCAACATGGCCGCATGAAAGCGCTTCGTGCCCTTGCCGGCCACGAGCAGGCATCCTTGCAGCAGGAACATGCCCGAAACCAAGCAGATGAACAGCGTGAAGAACACCAGGGGATACTGAACGTCCATAACGGCTACCTCCACGTTCTATCTCGTAGGATGAAGCGATCGGACGGACGGTTGCCCGAATCGGGCAGGGCGTACACCTCGTCGTCCGCGAACGGCTTCACGTACTCCTCGTCCGTGAGGGACAAGGGCTCTCCGTTCGAGCCGAGCGACCCCTTGAAGTCGTCCCAGCCCTTCTCCATGTCGCCGAACCAACGCGCACGGCCGCCGCAGCTGGTAACGCAGGCGGGCAGCTCGCCCTCTTGGGTCTTCTGGTAGCAGCGCGTGCACTTCTCCACCACGCCTTCGTCCTCGTTGAGGTAGCGCACGCCGTACGGGCACGCCATGACGCAGAACTGGCAGCCGATGCACTTGTCCTTGTCCACCTGGACCGTGCCGTTCTCCATACGGTGCGAGGCGCCCGTAGGGCATACCTCCACGCACGACGGGTTCTCGCAGTGCTGGCACGACACGGGCAGGTAGTACATCTCGACATCGGGGTACGTGGCGCCCTCGCTCTTGGGGTTGGGGCCCACGCGCAGAACCTTGATCCAGAAGTTCCCGATGGGAACGTCGTTGGCCTCCTTGCACGCAACCATGCAGTTCAGGCAGGAAACACAACGGTTCAAATCGGTGACTATCGACAATTGAGTCATTACCGCTCCTTATCCGTCGCTACACGACTTCGTACTCGTAGGTGGGCAGCCATTCCTTCAAGCGCGGGTCGGTCGCCGTGTGGATGATCTCGGTACCGTCGTCGTCGCAGGGGCACGGATTGCCGAACGGCGAGTTCTCGGGCGTCGCCTTGTACACCTTCACCAGGTACGCACGGCAATTGCACGTGCCGCAGATGGGATCCTGCGATTCGTGATCCATGTTCACCATCACGTTGACGTTCGACAGATCCCAGCCGTGTTTGGGCGCGGACAGCTCCGGGTACCACCACTGGTGGTCGCACTCGATGGTGCCGGGGCGGATGCCGTAGAACAGATCGGCCACCTCGCGCACCTTGCCGCGCTTCGATTCGATCCAGCACCAATCGCCCTGCTCGATGCCCAGCTCGGCCGCCGTGTCAGGATGGATCTGGAACGTGGCGCACGGGGTGAGCTCGCGCAGCCACGGCTGCTGGCGACCCTCGTTGTGGAAGTACAGCGGGTTGCGGCGGCCGGACGTCATGATGATGGGGTACTCCTTGTACAGCTCGGGCGAGCTGTAGGGGCTCTCCACCGGCTCGCGGTAGCCCGGTATGCCGTTGTAGGAACCGGGGGCTTCCTGCCATTTCGTGTTCTTGCCGTGGTACGACTCCAACAGCGTGGACAGGATTTCGAACTTGCCCGTGGGCGTGTTGAACCCAGGCACAAACGGTGCCGCAGGATTCTCGGAATCGTGCGGGCGGAAGTGCCCCCACTGGAAGCGGTAGTAGTAGCCGAAGGGGCTGATCTCCTTGAGGTTCCACTGGCTGTGCTCCTGGTACTGGGCCACGTAGTCGTCCCAGTCCTTCGCGCGCAGGCGCGTGCCGTCGGGGGCGGGCACGGAAATCTCGAAGGGCAGGTCGTCGCGCATGGGCAGCACCGACATGTCCAGCATGTCCTTCTCGGTGGGCCAGGGCTTCATCCACTCGTCGGGCCACTGCGGAAGCGGCTTGTTCTGCGTGGGCCAGTACTCGTAGCCCATCTCCTTCGACAGCTCGCCGCAGATGTCGGCGGAGTCCCAGCTGGCCTCGCCCTGGCGCTTGACGCATTGCACCTGCGCGCCGATGGCGCCCTCTCCGCCCTGGGTGTAGCGCAGCACGCTGACCTCGAGGAAGTGGGCCGCCGGCAGCACGACGTCGGCAAGCTCGATGGTGGGGCTGTGCCACAGCTCCCAACCGCCGTAGAAATCGAGCGTCTCGAACGCCTGCCAGTTCTGCCACGCGTTGCCGGAATTGAAATGCTGGCCGGAGTTGGAGATCATGCCGCGGATGGGGTACGGATCGTCGTAGAGGATGGCCTCGGCCGCCGAGATGGGGTCGTGGAACAGCGCCGCGCCGCCCACCATCTGGAACCACGGCGTCAGCGGGAAGCGGTCGCCGCCCACCACCTTGGCCTGCTCCACCGGGTCGAGCGTGTTGTTCGCCCAGGGGATGTGGTACTGGAAGAACGTGTCCATGGTGAAGAACATGTTCTCGCAGCCGCGCTGGCCGCCCGGCGAGTCGATGTTGTTCATGAGCGCCGAGAGGATGAGCGGCAGCATGGAAGTCTGGATGGAGTTGCCGGCATGCTCGAGCGGCAGGTTGAACACGATGCCGCCTTTGCCCGGCTCCTCGCAGTACGCCGCAGCGGCCGCCTCGATCTTCGAGGGGTCCACGCCGCAGATCTCGCCCGTATGCTCCGAGGTCCAGGGTTCCAGATGGCGCTTGAACATCTCCCAAACCGGCTCGCACGTAACCGTGCGGCCGTCTTTCAGCGTGATCTCGTAGCTTCCCTCGAGCGCCGGGTCGATATCGACCGGGAATCCCGGATCGGTGGCCAGGATGCCGCCCTTGTACTCGGTGCAG
The DNA here is from genome assembly GCF_009834925.2 of Eggerthella guodeyinii. Classification (NCBI taxonomy): domain Bacteria; kingdom Bacillati; phylum Actinomycetota; class Coriobacteriia; order Eggerthellales; family Eggerthellaceae; genus Eggerthella; species Eggerthella guodeyinii. The sequence continues at coordinate 923,218 of NZ_CP063310.1, read as the reverse complement.
TCGCGATCGATATCGGGATACTGGTACTCGGTCTGGCCCTCCCACAGGCAGTTCTTCGTGTCGAAGAACTGCAGCGAGTTGGACTTCGCATCCCAGTACGCCATCTTGCGCACGTCGCCGCCCTCCACGAGGTCGGATTCCTTCACGATGCGCGTTCGCACCTCGAGCGGATAGGAGCCCATCTCCTGCTTGCCCTCCAGGTCGCCCCACTGCGCCCACGTCCACCCGGTGGGCTCGATGTCCTCGCAGTAGAGGAAGGGGGCGTTCGTCCACTTCTTCACGAACAGCTCGTCGTAGGACTTCAGCTTCAGCACGCACTGGTGCAAAAGCCCGAGCGCGATGGCATCGTCGGTGCCGGGACGCAGGTCGAGCCAGATGTCGGCCTCTTTGCCGAGGTTCTGCATACGCGGACCCACGCAGATGGTGGTTTCGGCCTTCACATGCTCGTCCACCGTCACGCGGCAGGAGTTGTCGTAGTTCGACACCTCTTGGTTGGTGCCCCACTGGAAGTTGACCTTCTGGCCGTCGATGAGGTTGCACCAGTGCGCGCCAGGGAAGCAGATCATGGCCGCCGCGGACAGGCGCGGCCCCTTGCAGATGACGCCGGCGGGCGAGCCCGTGTTGGCCGTCTGCAGCAGGTAGGTGGGATACGCCTCGGTGGCGTACGTGGTGATGCGGCCGGTGCCGTGCAGCGTCTTGATGGCGTGCTGGCCGTACTTCTCGATGACGCTGTTCAAGCCGTCGGCCATGTACTTGATGGCCTCGTCGTGGCTCACGCGCTTCCACTGCGGATCCTGGCCCTTGGGCGTCGTGCGGATGAGCGGGTAGCGGATACGATCCGGATGGTACAGGGCCTGCACCGCGGCGCGGCCCTTGACGCACAGGTTGCCGCGGCTCGCAACGGCCCGATGATCGCCCTCGATGTGGACGACGCGGCCGTTCTTCACGGTGACCAGGTTGCCGCATTCCATCTTGCCGCAGCCGCGGCAGGTGGAGTGGATGATCTTGATCTCGTCCTCGGTGTCGGCATACGCAGAACCGGGGCTCTCCAACAGGGTGCTCGCGGTCTCGCTTGCCACAAGCGCCGCACCGGCGGTTGCCGCTGCAATCTTGAAAAACGAGCGTCTCGTCAAACTTGATTCGAGCATGCACATCCCCTTTCGCTTCACGATGATTCCTCGCCCTTTCTTTGATTCCCCGCTGCGCACCTTAGCCTGCGCGGCAGCGTCCGGGCAATCGCATGTATTCCCCTATTTGCCCCGCGGGCGCAAAAAAAGCGCCTCGTATCTTTTCCACGAGACGCTTTGTTTTACCTGATAAGAAGAGTGTTTGCACTCACATGCCCGCGACGAACCCAGGGGCTTCCCCGCCCAGCTCGGCGATGAAGCGGGACGGGGGCACGGTGGCCATAGCCGCATCGCCTTCCTTGCGAATGCGGCTCACCTGCATCCCCAGGGAAACGGCCTTTTCGGCCTGGTCCTTTTGGAAGCACGACACCACGAGCGTCTTCGCGGCCTTCGTGAGGGCGGCGTACCAGCACCGGCGATCCTCCGCCATCATGTCGGCTCGACGGTCCTCGTCGTATTCCATGCTGAAGGCCTCCGCCCGGGGAACGAAGCCGTCCACCGCGCCCGCCAGGACGACCACGTCGAAAGCCAAGCCGCACGCCATCTGCGGAAGGCCGATGCGCACGGCGTCCACATCGGCGAATGCGTTCTCGAGCCGACCCTGTGCGCGCGCGAACAGCTCGGAGGCGCTCTCCGTGCCCATGAGGGGCTCGAGCAGCGAGCGGACGTCGGCCGGCAGCTCCGCAGATCCAGCGCATCCTTCCAACAGCGAGAACCCGCGCTTCCCGCCCACCGACGCAATGAGCGCCGCGCCCTCCCGGTACCGATCGAGCAGCACGTCGGCGCCCGCAAAGGGCGGCTCGTCGAAGGAGCCCAGCGATCCCAGCGCCTCCACGACGCCCGTTCCGCGCTCCGCGGCGAACTCCTCCAACCGGCACCAGTGGTTCGAATGCGTCAGGTAGTCGCCGAACCCGCACCATCCGCGCCACGCCACCGCATCGCACGGGTCGGCCGCCAGGTTCAAGGCGACGTAGGCGCGCAGGCTCGCGCACTTCTTCTCATCGCGCGGATCGCCCTTCAGCGCGTGGTAGCTGACGAACTGGTCGGTCTTCACGCCGTTGACGTTGAGCATCTTGGCCAGCGCGCGTCCCCACAGCGCGTTCGGCACGGCGATGAACACGTCGCGCGGACGCAACGGGTCGGCCTCGTCGGCGAGGCGGTGCTTGAGGTAGCGCGTGATGCCCGCGAACTCATCGCCCGGGGTGGTCCAGCGCACGATGCGCACGTCGCCCGCAGGCGCGTCCTCGTCCAACTCCACCAGCACGTCCTCGTCCATGCCCCCGCGCGCCACCAGCGAGTTGGCCATCGCGCATACGCGCTGAGGACACCGCAGACCGCGCTTGAGCGTGAACGATTCCGCTTCCTCGTGCTCGTCGACGAACGAGAGAAGGCCCTGCGCATGAGGATACGGCTCGGCCGTGGGAACCAGCTCGTTCACGTTTCCGCAGACCGCGAGACTCTTCGTCGCCAGCAGATCGAGCGTCGCCTGCGATGCCTTGTTGAGGTTCTGGTAGTCGTCGACCAGCACGTGCGCTTTCCGCCACACGCGCGCCTCGCCGGGATGCGCGCTCAGATAGCGAAACGTCACGTTGGACAGCTCGGGAGCGAGCATCGCCCCGCGCATCGTCACATGGCCCTTGATGGTTTCGTGGACGGCGCGTTCGTCATCCTCGACGAGGAAGTCGTCCCCGTCGTCGGCAAGCTCGGTCCATTGCCGATAGAAGAACCGCAGCATCTCGCGCAAGCGCTTGACCTTGAGGCCGACCACCTTCATGTCCTCCATAAGGATGCGCTCCTCGAAGTCGGACAGCAACCGCGGCACGCGCCCCGTCGTCGCGCGCGCATGATCGCTCGCCAGCACCTCGACGAAGTACGCGGCCGGCGTGCAGACGCGCACGTCCTCGGCACCCGGCACCTCGCTGCGCGCAATGCGGCCGCGCAGCGCATCGGCCGCCGAACGCGTCGCCGCCAGCACCAGCACGTTGTCCGGGCTCGTCCCGTCGCGCAGCAGCCGCTCGAGGCGGCGCACGACGGCGAGGGTCTTGCCGGTGCCCGCGCCGCCGATCACCCGAATGAAGCGTGCGTCGCTTTCGGCGATTCGATCCAGCAGCGCCTCGTGTTGCAGTTCGGCCATACGTCCATCATCCTCCGTTCGAAGCCGCGGCCGCCGCACGTCCCGCCATCCGCTGTCGCGGCCCGTTTACGGTCGGTCGTCGGGCTCATCGTTGCCCATCGTGCATTCCAGCAGGTCGAGAAGCTCTTGATTGCTGTGCACGTCCAGCTTGTGATACAGGTTGCGCATGTGCGTTTGGAACGTGCTCTTGGAGATGAACAGCTTCTCCTGCACGAACGACCCGCTCCTCCCGCGCATGACCAGGCGCATGATCTCCGCCTCGCGCTGCGTCAGGCCGTGGCCGGTGGAAATCTGGCGGCACGCGCGGCGAAAGCGCCCCGTGCGCACGACGGGCTCGGGCATGAGATCCCATACGTTTCCCACGCTCTCTCCCCTGAACGCCAGGGTGAGCGCCACCAGCACGTAGGCGAGCACGCTCAAGGAAACCGCTTCGAACACCTCGAAGCCCGTGCTCACCAGCAGCTGGCGCATGGCGATGCCCACGGCGGCCGATCCCTCCAGCAGCAAGCGCGACACCAGAAACGTGCGGACGGTCCCGATGCGCGCGTACACCTTCGGAAGCTGCAGCCAGAGCATGACGTCGAACAGCACGTACGCCAGCCGCACGATGAAAAACGACACCGGCAGCAACTCGGTTTGGAGCGCGGCGATCATGCATTGCGCGAATCCTGCAAGCGGCAGGATGGCCAGATTGGCCGCGCTGTAACCGAAATTCTTGCCCGTCTTCACCGCGTACGCTAAAACCACAGCGCCCACCAGGCCGTTCACCAACAAGCATCCCACCGACATCTCGATGCCCATCTCCGCGTAATCGAACGCGAACCCGTACGCCAGCCCGTACACCAGCCCCATGGCCGTCAGCCCCAGAGCCAAGCGCCACGGCAGGCGCGTGGCCGCCGGATCGACCGGGGTTCGAGGCGCGGCCTGCGCTGCCGTCCCACGCGCGCGCGTCGCGCACACGATGGCGACGCCCGACGCAAAGGGCAGCAGGGCGATAAGCGGCGCGGCGGCCTCGAAGGGAAGCAGCAGCGCCGCGCACGTCACGGCGAACGAAACCAGCAGGCCTCCACCCACCTGCAACGACGCATGTTCGTCGCCGCGGGCGAACTGCAGAGCCCAGCTCACGAGGATGCACCCCGATCCCAGCCCCGCCGCAGCCGAGGCGATGCACACCAGCATCGGCAATGCGCCGACATCGCCCGCGAAGGCCGCTGCGGCAACAAGCGCCGTCCCGGCGGAGGATACCCCCGCGCACAAGAGCAGCCGCCCGTTCCATTGGGCGACCAGGCGTCGATACCGGACCACGCACAACAGCACCCAGGCCAGATACCCGGCAAACGAGGATATCTCCCCCGCCGCCGCCATGCCCTCGGTGACGCCGCCCGCCGGAAACAGCTTTGGCGAGAACCACGCAAGGTATATCCATGCCAAAAGCAGGCCGAGCGCAAGCGCGCTCATGAGCGGTGCGCTTGCGAGCATCCCGAACCGCCCTGATCCCATCCGCAGATCGGCTCGTCCCAGCGGCTCGCTTTCGGGAGGAGCGTCTTCGCGCCGACCCTGATCGTCGTCCTTTGCCGACGGCTTCAAGTACTCGTCTTGATCGTTCGTCATCATGCTCATCGGTCCGTCCTCCACGCTGCGATCGGGAGATCGCAGCCCATCCCCCGCTGGCCGAGGCGTCGTCGCGCCATCCTCGTCCAAGCATACTACCGATCACGTCCGTTCATCGACCTCCTTCTCATTGGTTGATGCTGGTTGAAGCAGCCCGCCCGCCACGAACCCTCGCGCAATCCCCGGATCGCGCATCGGGGCTTCGGGGTCGCAGCGCATCGAGGTGCTGGACGGAGCAGCACCGCCCAGCACCTCGACGGGTCGTCAGCGCCAGGCCAACTCGTCGCCGTTCCAGAACAGCTCCTCGTAGCTGCCCGTGATGCCCTCGCCCTCGCTCGCACCGTGCAAGGGCAGGTCGACGCCGTAGTCCTCGATCGCCTGCAAGGGGTCGTGCCCCACGTTCCAAGGATTGCCACGCGATTCCGTGTACATGAGCTCGCCCATTCGTCCGCCCGAGTTCACGTGGTAGTCGAACTCGTCAGCACCTCCCTCGTACGAACCGAGGTTGACCTCGTAGTACAGGTTGGGATCGGGCGTGTGGTTCGTGATGGTGGTGCGCTCGACGTAGTACACGCCGTAGTCGTCGGAATGGCGCAGGTTCAGGGTGCGCACGCCGTTCATGTTCACGTTGTGGAACTCCGCCGTCGTACCGTCTTCGAACACAACCTGCAACAGGTAGTTCAGCGGCATGGAAAGCGCGACGCCGGAACCGTTCGCGACGTCCCGCTCCGCGTAGCCGTACTCGAAGTTCCAGCAAGCGCTCTCGCCGTCGGATAGGGTTCCGCTCATCTGGTTGCCGGGATACGACGAGTCGCCGGACGTTCGGAACGAGAACTCCTTCACCGTCTTGCCCAGGCTGTTCGTCACGACGATCGGCGAAGCCCCCTCGACGTCGGAACCGATGGTCACGGCAAGAGCCCTCGCCTCGGCCACGGTGTCGGCATTCTGGTTCGCGATGGAGGCCGTGTAGTTGATTCCCTCCACCGGGTAGCCGTTTCGATCGTCGACGAGATTGTCGTACGCGTCGTTTCCCTGCACCGTCGGCTCGTAGCTCGTGGCGGCATAGCACAGGCCGCCGCCCGCCCCCAAGCTGACGGCGAGCGTCGCCGCAACGGCCACGCCTCGTGCGCTCTTTTTTGGGTTCATAGACCCTCCTTATTGTCAGAGAGCTCATTGTGCTTGCGCAGGAACGCGGCGCCCGCGCGAACGTCATGGGGAAATGAAGGGCAAGAGCCTCGTTCGCCCACGCAGCCGCAGCCTACAAGAGGCATAGTACGGGCGCGCAGGCGCCGAACGCTATAGCATAATTTCCATGATCTTAGTGTTTACGCAGGTGGCATAGAGGAAACGTACGGCGTTTCGAGACGCGCCTACCGCTGACGCACGATGCCGCGCCCTGAGGGGCGCGGCATCGCTGGGAGGGAGGGATGTCGTCGGAAAGGGGCTACGCGGTGGCGGCGTGCTTGCCGGCCACGCGGCCGCTCGTCATGGCGTTGCCCATGTTGTTGCCGGCCGAGGGGCAGTTGTAGGCGTTGCCGTAGCGCTCGCCCATCGTGTTGCCCACGGCGTACAGGCCGTCGATCACCGCGTTCTTCGACGCGGTCAGCACCTGGTAGCTGCCGTTCACGCACAGGCCCGCCAGCGTGTTGAGGCCGGGACCGTACAGCTTGTTCGTACCCTGCACGGCCAGGTAGAACGGACCCTCGTCGATGGGGATCAGCAGGTTCTCCGGCTTGCCGAAGTCGGTGTCCTTGCCCGCCGCGCACAGCTCGTTGTAGCGCTCGACGCTGGCCTTGGCGTTCTCGAGCGCCTCGCCCTCGAGGCCCGCGTTCTTCAGCACCTCCTCGACGGTGGCGCCCACGAAGATCTCGTTCACGAACGGGCTCGTGCGGTTCGCGATCTCCAGGCCGCGCACCTCAGCGGTGCCGACGGCGGGGTCGGCCGCCTCCATGTTCGCCTGGAACTCCTCGATGCCCTCGGGGAAGCCCCAGTTGGGAGCGCCGTGATCGAGGCCGCCCGCCTGGATGTACTGCATGTACTTGCTGTCCATGATGGCGAAGTTGCCCACCATCTTGGCGTCCAGGTCGATGGGCTGGCGCGCCGACTGCGCCAGCACGAGGCCGGCGAACGACTCGTTCATGAAGCGCTGGCCGTTGCAGTTCATCCACAGGCACGGCGTGGAGCCCCAGGGGCCGAACGAGATGGAAGGCGCGTCGCCCGCCACCGGGCGCGGATGGCTCTCGATGGCACCGCCCGCCCAGCATCCGATCTTGTGGCCGGAGCCGTCGCAGTCGGTCATGCCCATGAGCTCGCCGCGATCCACGCCGTGGCGCTCGGCGTTCTCGGCGCATTCGGAGCACAGCTCCCACACCATGTCGGTGTTGCCGCCGAAGTCGCCCGTGGCCAGGATGACGCCCTTGGACGCCTCGTACTTCACGTAGTTTCCGTCGGCGTCCTCGGCGATGACGCCGGTCACGGCTCCGTCGGCGTCCTGCACGCAGCGTGCCGCGGTCTGCCCGCAGAACCACTCCGCGCCCAGGTCCTCGGCCGCATCGCGGCAGTACTCCTCGATCTCGGCCAGGCGCGAGATGCCCGTCTTCTGCTTCTTGCCCACGGGCTGCTCGTTCTTCGTGCCCACCGTCTGCACGGTGGAGGCCCACATCTTGTAGCCCGATACCTCCACGGGGTAATCGGCGCCGCTGGGCTTGTCGTAGGCGATCTGCACGATGCACTGCCCGCCCTCGTAGTCGAACACGTCCGACGTCTCGGGGATGAGCGAGGCCAGGTTGTCCATCATCTCGCCGGAGTTGTACACGAACGAGCGGATGACCTCGGTGTTGCACCGGCCGTTGGCGCGGCGCACGTACTCGTTGACGATCTCGTCGAGGTCGTACGGGCCGAAGCCCCACGCCTCGAGCATCTGGGAGTTGTACGAGCAGATGTCGTCGCCGCGGTAGACGATCTCGCCGTCGTTGTGCTTCTCGATGACGGCCACCTTCGCACCCTCCTGCGCCGCCGCGAGCGCCGCCTGCGTGCCGGCATGGCCGCCGCCCACCACCACGACGTCGAAGCTCTTCGTCTCCGCGATGTCGGCGTCGGCGATCTCGGGCGCGCTGCCCAGCCAATCCTCGTCGCACATGTAATAGGTCGGGCGCGCCGCCGCGCCCTCGGCGGACGACGCGTCGCCGCCCTTCGCCGATGCGGCCGACGTCTGCGGCGCGCATCCGGTCAGCCCCGCCATCGCGCCGACGATGCCCGCGCTCGCCGCGCCCACCAAGAAGTTCCTGCGAGAAAGCTCCATGTTCCCCATCTCCTTTGCGTTGTGCTTCTGCGTTGTGCCTTGAACTCTGCGCCCCCATCTTTGCCTCCGGCGGCGCGCGCTTCCATCCGAAAAAACGTTGATTTCCGTTTCCGCAGATGGGACGGTCATCTCAACGGTTTTACGTAGACCGTCTCAACGCTGGTCGTTTGCGCAGGTGAAGTGCGTGAATGGTATAATGCGACGCACACGGCGGGAAGGGAGCGACCATCGAGGCACAACGCAACAGCACGAAAGAGCCTGGCAGCGCGCGGACGGGCGGCGAGATTTCACCGCCCGCGACGGCCGCGCTGATCGTCGGGGTCGCCTGCCTGTTCTCCACGCTGCTCATCTACTCGGGCACCGTCATCTCGTTTCTGCGCTTCGAGCACGCCGAGCTGTTCATGGGCACGTTCGCGGAAACCACCCTGCTGGCCGCCACGCTGTTCGGAGCGCTGTTCGTGGGGCTGTCGCTGACGGGCAAGCGCCTCCCCTTCATGCTGCTCGGCGCGGGAGGCGGCATCCTGTACCTGTGCTGCGCGCTCGCGTTCGCGTACTTCTCCTGGTTCGGCAGCCCGGACGACGCGCCGATCATCGCGCTGTCCACGGCCGTGGCCCTCGGCGACGCGTGCCTGGCGCTCGCCTGGGGGCGCATCTGCGCGCGCTTCAAGATCAAGCGCGCGCTCGTCGCGGTCTCGCTCGCCAGCATGCTGTCGGCGGGCATCTGCTTCCTGTACGCCGTCCTGCCGCTGCCGGGCGTGACGGTGCTGTTCGTGCTGAGCTCCATCGTGGCCGTCATCGTCCCCCTCGCGTTCTCGGGGATGGCGCACGACGGCGACGAGGCGGCGCCCGAGCGTCCCGAGGGCCGCACGGCAAGCGCCACCATCGCCTCGCTGGCCGACGTCATCGTCGCGCCGGGGCTGGGGCTGCTCGTGTTCGCATTCGCGATGGCGGTCATGCGCACCGCGTTCAACGAAAGCCAGGACGCCTACCTGGCCGCGCTCGCGCTCGACGCGGCGGCGCTGCTGGCCTACACGGCCCTGCGCAAGAAGCGCTTCGCGCTGCGCGGCGGCATGCACCAGACGTTCCTGCCGCTCATGGCCATGGTGCTGCTGGCCGCCACGAGCATCTCCGCGTCCGTCGGCAGCGGATCGGCGCTCGTGTCGTTTTTGACCTACGCGCTGTACGCGCTCGCCGCCATCCTCACGCTGGCCACGCTGTGCGCCATCGCAAACGCGGGCGAGTTCTCGGCCGACCTCGTGTTCTCCACCGCCGTGCTGCTGTTCTGCGCCGCCTCGTTCGCCGGCCAGAGCTTCGCGAGCGTGCTCGACGACGACCTCGTCCACGTGGCGGTGACGGTGACCACCACGCTGTACGCGTTCGTCATGGTGCTGTCGTCGTACGTGCGCCGCACGCGCGACGCCCGCGACGAGCCGCGCGCCGCCGAACGCATCGAGGACGAGGCGACGCCCGCCCGTTCGCTCGATCGCTGCGCCCAGCTGGCCGCCGCGCACAACCTCACGGCGCGCGAGCAGGAGATCCTCGCCTACCTCGCCGAGGGGCACAGCGGCGCCTACATCTCCGACGTCCTGTTCATCTCGCCGAACACGGTGCGCACCCACATCCACAACATCTACCGCAAGCTCGACGTGTCGTCGCGCGAGGACATCCTGCGCCTGACGAAGTCCGCAACCACCGTTTGATGCTCCCGTTTCCGCAGGTCGCAAGAACGAACGGTGTTCGCCGAAAATATATGTTGTGATTTCGTGGAGAGGGGTGGTATAATCATCCGTGCATTTACAGAGGCTTTGATGCTTCGGTAAAGATAAGGGTTCTGTTTTTTGGAGGGGGCAGAACCCTTTGTCTTTCTTTGGGACGTTCGCGTCCCATTTTTTATGCCCGCGTTCCGACGCTACGCCGCATCGTCCAGCACGTCGGCGAGAAACGCACGGTCGGTTTCGAGCACGCCCAGCACGATGTCCGCGAGCGCGCGGTAGAAGCCCGTGCGCGCGATGCGCTGCACGTCGGCGGCGAACGCGGGCACCCAGTTCAGCAGATGCTCCTCGAGGAACGCGCGGCGAGTTTCCAACAGGCGCGCGCACGCCCCTTCGTCCCCCGCATCGAAGGCGTCGGCGGCGCGCTCGCCCAGCAGCTGCATGAACTCCAGCTCGAACGCCAGGTGGTCCTCCGGCTCGCACGCCTCGTCCACCAGCACCACCTTCGCCGCGCGGTACGCCGCCAGCACCTCGTCGCGCGCGTCCTGCATCAGCAAGCGCTCGGGCGACGTGTACACCGATTCGTACGGAAACGCCACGTGCTCGATCTCCTGCGTCACGCCGATGAACGTATGCAGGAAGTCCACCGCCAAATCGCCGCGCATGCGCTCGCCGCCCGCGCTCACGGCAGCGCACAGGCCGCGGTAGCCCGCATCGAGGTGGCCGTTGCCCGTATCGGCGGGAAGCTTCATCGTCCGCAAGCGCGCAAGCGCATCGTCGTCGACCTCGGTGCGCAGCAAGCGGGAGCAAAACCCGTATGCCGCATTCTGCTGGCGGAGCGCCTCCACAAGAGCGCTCGTTCCCTCGTTCGTCATCATGCCTCCTTCGCGGCAACGCCGCTCTCGTCGTGCTCCTTATCGCGCAGCGCTTCCAGCAGGTTGCGGCCGCGCGGGGTGATGCGCCAGGCATCGGCCCACTCCATCGCATCGACCCGTTCCAGCTCTCCCAGGAAATAGCCGGCGAACAAACGCGGGCTCTGCGCGAGCGGATGGGGATCGATCGCCTCGTCGATAGCGCTTTTCGACCGCGGGCGCTCGGCTGCCAGCTCCAGCAGCGCGCGGTACACCGGCACGTAGACCGCGTCTTTGGCCAACAGCGCCTCCGCCTTCGCGCCTAGAGGGTCGGCGTCGAGATAGGCCGCGCCCTCCTCCGTGAGCGACCACGTGCCCTCGGCCGGATCGACCGCCACGAGGTTGCCGTCCTCGTCGACGGGAACCTCCGGCCCCTCGCCCGCAGCGCGCGCGGCCTCCGCCGCAAGCTCCTCCTCGCTGGGCTCGTACGCCAAGGCGCCGTACCGCTCCAGCAGCGCGCGCAATTCCACCGGGCGGTAGACCGAGCGGTTGCACCGCAGCACCTCGCCCATGACCGCATCCAGCTCGCCGGGCGTGCGCGGCACGCGGCACGCTTCCAGCGCGGCCATCAGCACCTTCTGGCATCCGGGTGCCGCTTTGAACACCTCTTCGACTCTCATTGCTCCTCCTTCAAATCAAGCTCGGCCGCAGACGACCCGAGCGCGGGCTTCTTGGGCAAGAACGGGAACGTTATGGCATGCGCCGGACACGCATCGGCGCAGGCGCGGCATTTCACGCACTCGTTCAGCGGGGCAGAGGCCGCCGAGTCGTGCAGGTCGATGCCCTCGGGGCACGCCTCGGCGCAGCGGCGGCACCCCTCCCCGTGCGCGGCGTGCAGACACGCTTTCGCAGCGGCGCTCGGGCGGAACGTCCGGTTGCCGCGCGAGATCAGCGACAGCAGCGCCCCCAACGGGCAGAACCGATGGCACCATTTCCGCGCTACCGCCAGCTCCAAAACGAGCAGCGCCGGAAACACCGCCAACGACCAGGTGACCTCGTTGAACTGGAGCACCCGCCACACCACGACGAGCGTGCCGAACGTCAGCCCCACCGGGCACACGAGGCAGAACACCGGAAAGCCAAGCGCCGCAGTGGAGAGCAGCGCCCCGCCGAGCACCCACATACGCGAGTCGCCCGCCACGCCCGCCTCCCGCTTCGCGGGCGCGGGCACGCTCGCCTTCTTCCCGCGAAACGCCCGCTTCAGCAGGGGCACGGGGCAACCCCAAGCGCAGAACGCGCGGCCCAGAAGCAGCGTGATCACCACGACGACGGCCAGCCCGATGAGCATCGGCGGCACCACCGTCCTCGACGCGATGGCCGCCTCCAAGCCTCCCAGCGGGCACAACGCCGCGATGTCGGCGATCCCGAACGAACTGGGCGTGCCCGTGCCCGTATGGAACGCCAGGCCCGCGCACACGAGCGCCGCCACGCCGAGCGCGCTCAATATCCGCAAGGTGGACGCCGGGGGCTTCCTCATGCCATCATCTCGCTCTCATCGTTCGCCACCGTCGTGCCCAGGCGCTCGTAGCGCGCGGGCGAAACCACCACGATGCCGCGCCGCGTGCCGCCCGCGAACGAGCGGTACACGAGCGCCGGGCACACGTTTTCGCACACGCCGCAGCCGTTGCACGCCGCCGCATCGACCACCGGGTGCCCGGTCTCGTCAAGCGCGATCGCCTCGTACGGGCACGCCTTCTCGCATTCGACGCACCCCTCGAAGTACGCGATGCAGCGGTCCTTCTGCACGACGGCCACGCCCAGCTCGTCGCGTTCGGGGTCGAACGGGCCCAGCGCCCCGGTCGGGCAGCACTCCTGGCACTTCCCGCAGAAATCGCAGTACCCTCGATGGAAATCGAGCACGGGCGTGCGAGCTTGCAGCAGCCCGTCCTCCACATGCGCGACCCCCACCACGTTCGTCGGGCACGCGCTGCGGCAGCGATCGCATTTCACGCATGCCGCCCACAGCGCGCCCTCGTCCTGACCCCCCGGCGGGCGCAACAGGTCGCCGTCGCCGGCGAACGCCTTCGCCGCTCCGCCCACGCCGGCGCAGGCGGCCGTGGCGGCGGCGAATCCCAAAAACGCCCGCCTCGTGTAATCAGCCATATCTCGCCTTGCTTTCTTCCATCGTCCCGGGCGACGCACGCGTCGCCCGGGACGCGAACCCTAGAGCGCGAATCCGAAATAGTTGGCTACCGCGACGCCCACGAGCCACATCGCCGCGCGCAGGGCGATGGAACCCACCAGCGCGCCCGCCAGCCCCACCGCGCCGAGCGCCAACGCGCTGCCCGGCTTCCGCGCCGCCAGCGCGCCGCACGCCGTCGGCGCCGCCGAGCCGCACAGCACCACGGCCGCCCAGAACAGGGCCGCCTGCTCGCCGAACGCGATCCCGCTCGCCACGCCGTACGCAAGGCCCAGCACGAGCGCAACCGCTCCTCCGACGGCGGCATAGCGGGCAGCGCCCCTCACGTCGCCGTCATCCACTTTGAAGGCCGCGCACAGCACGAGGTAGAGCGCCGTGCCCGAAGCCATCGCCGTGCCCAGGTACGCCAGCGGCAGCGCAACCGTGTTCCACACCGGACGCGACGACATCATGTAGGACACGCCGCACGCGAACGAGAACGCCGCCGCCAAAACGATGCCCGTCGCCGCCAGCGCCTTGCGCGCCGTCGGCGATGCCTCGCGCTTCACCAGCAGCGCGTACGCCGCGATGCACACGGCCAGCAGGCCCAGCAGCAGCGCCTCCAGGAAGATGCCCGCCGTGGGGTGCGCGAGCACCGCCATCATGCGATCGACGTGCGAGAGGTGCGTGGCCGAGGCGATTCCGCCCACCACCAGCAGCGCGATCGCGCCGATGCAGGCCGGAATGCGAACCCGTTTCGCCGCGCCGCCCCGGAACTCGTCGGCGGCCGTGCAGGCGAACAGCCAAGCGCCGCATCCGGACAACACCGTGAACAGCACCAAAGACCATTGGATCGTCATGCCCGCTCACCTTCCTTCCAAGCCGCGCGCTGAGGTGACAGGATATAGTGCGTCGCCGGGCGGTTCCCCACGTCGACGAGCGTGTGGACGCTGGCGGGGTCGGCCGCCGCCAGCGCCTTCGCCGCATCGGACGAGGGATCGTCCAGGTCGCCGAAGAAGCGCGCGCCGGCCGAGCACGTGCGCACGCACAGGGGCAGCTCGCCGTTCTTGGTCAGATGGGCGCACAAGGTGCACTTCTCCACCACGCTCTCGGCGACGTTCCACGATCGCACGCCGTAGGGGCAGGCCATCATGCAGTACTTGCAGCCGATGCACTTCTCCTTGTCCACCAGCACCATGCCGTCGGCATCGCGGTAGCTCGCCCCGGTGGGGCACACGTTCGCGCAAGGAGCATCCTGGCATTGCTGGCACATGGTGGGCAGGAAGTACATCTCCAGGTCGGGGTACTCGCCGAAGGGGCCGCGATCCACCACCTTGTTCCAATACTCCCCCAACGCGATGTTGTTCTCGTTCTTGCAGGCGACCTCGCATCCGTGACAGCCGATGCAGCGGTCGAGGTCGACGACGATTGCGTACTGAGCCATTATTTGAACACCACCTCAGTGGATTCGCTGAACTCAGGCATCCACGGTTCGAAGTCGGTCGGATCGATCCAGGCGCCCTCGGGAGCGCCCTCGGGAGCGGGGTACACCTTCACGGTGAAGCCGCGCAGCGTGTACGTGCCGTGCTCGGGGCTGAAGCGCCCGTCGGTCTTGGTGAGCATGTTCACGTTCATCTCGGTCCACGCCTTGCTCGGCGTGTCGGTATCCAGGTACTCGGGGTTCCAGAACCGTTCCATGTGCACGGTGCCCTTGGCGATGCCCAGGGTCACGCAGGCTTTGCCGCGCACCTTGCCGCGGCGGCTCTCGACCCACACCCACTGCCCGTCTTCCACGCCGCATGCGGCGGCCGTCTCGGGATGGATGCTGACGAGGGGTACCGGGTACAGCTCGCGCAGGTAGGGGATGTTGCGCAGCGTACCGTGATGGTAGTGCGGGATGCGGCCCTGGGTGAGCATGATGGGATACTCGGTATCGGTCAGGTTCGTCTCCTCGGGCTCCAGATAGTAGATCAAGGGATCGTAGTCCTCATCGGCTGCCGGCATCGTATAGGATTTGCCTTCGGCCATGGCCCACGGCTCGCCGGTGCGGCCCAGCATGAGCGTCGCCTCGGAGTACGGCTCCACCTTCTTGGACGGCGTGCTCCAGCCCTTCTCCTTCCCCGTCTTCGGGTCGATGGTCTTGTAGGTGTAGTACGTGAGGTAGTCCTCCTTGGATATCCACTCGTACGTGCCCAGCTCGGCCAGCTCGTCCCAGCTCATGGGCAGGGTGCCCATGTGGAAGTCCATCATCTCCTGCTGGCCGCGCCAGTACACGAGATCGGTGCCCAGCGTTGCCAGGTACTCCTTGTCGAAGGCCTTCTGCGCGAACGGATTGCCCAGCTCGGCGCAACGATGCGCGATCTCGGACCAGATGACGCCTTCGTTCACCGTTTCGTACAGGTGCACCACCGGCTGACGGATGATGATCTTGTTCGCGTGCGCGATGGTGAAGTAGCTCTCCAGCCACTCCTGCGTGGGCAGCACGTAGTCGGCCGCCTCGATGGTGAACGCCGTGGGGTACATGTACAGGTGGCAGATCATCTCCATCTTGTCGATGATCTCGGTGAGCTGCCCCGCGTTGCCGATCATGGCATGCTTGTTGCCCGAGCGCTCCATCCAGTTGCGCGGCTGGTACGGCTCGCCCGTGGTGATGGCCTTGAACACGGTGGGAATGTGCGCGTGCGACCAGATGCCGAGGCCCTTGTGCTCGCGATACCCCAGGCGCTTCTCCAGCATCTCGCCGGTGACCAGCGTGTTCATGGTGCCGAGGTCCACCTTGTTCGGCGGGTCGGGGAAGCGCTGCAAAAGCGCGCCCGGCTTCTCCACGTTGCCCAGCAAAAACTCCAGGATGCACGCGCCCTCGGTGCCCTGGGCCGACTGCGGGCTCATGTCGGTGGCCACGCCCAGGATGAGGCCCGACGGGGCGTTCTCGGCGTAGATGCGGATGGCCTTCTCCACCTGGTCCTCGTCGAGGCAGCACACCTCGCAGCCGCGCTCCAGCGTCCACTCGTCCACGCGCTCCTGCAGCAGCGTGAACGCCGTGGGGTACTGCGTTCCGTCGATCTCGTACGTGCCGAAGAACGCGGGGTCGAGCGTTTCGTCGTAGGGCCACGGCAGCGGCTTCGCGGAGTTCGTCGCCCGATCCCACACCACGAACGTGTCGTCGGCGTCGGCCGCGTCGGCATCGCCCAAGCCCACCTCCCAGGCGCGCAGCATCTTCTTCGTCTCGGTGTCGATAAGGTACGGCAAGTTGGTCCACCGCTTGCAGAAGTCCTCGTCGTACAGCTCGTTCTCGATGATGTAGCGGATCCACGTCATCATGAGCGCCACGTCCGTGCCGGGGCGGATGGGCAGCCACACGTCCGCCATGGCGGCGTCGGGCGTGAACCGCGGATCGACCACCACCATATCGAGGCCCTGGTCGCGAGCGCGCAGCTCGGCGATGGCGCGTCCCGAACCGGAGGGGGCGTGGTAGCTGGTGCACGTGCCCCACATGACGAGCGTCTGGATGGGGTTGTCCTCCGGGAAGTAGAGCGACGCGCAGCCGCCGTACTTCGAGTCGGCCATCGACGTGGTGCCCGATTTGCTGCCGCCGTACATGAGCGAGAACGTGGCCATGCGCGGCAGGAAGCACTGCGCGCAGCCCGGTTCGAAGATGTTCGGCGACCCGAGCGCCTGCGTGAACCGGCACGGCGAGCTGAAGTGCGGGTTGCCGCCGCCCCCCGTGGAGGTGACCAGCGACTCGCCGCCGTACTTGAAGAAATCCTGCGTGAGCTTCTGCGCGATCTCCTCGATGGCCTGGTCCCAGCTGATGCGCTCGAAGCTGTTCGTGCCGCGCTCCCCCACGCGCTTCATGGGGTACTTGTTGCGGCAGGGGTTGTACAGCGCCTGGATGCCCGACAGCCCCTTCGCGCACAGGCCTCCGCGGCTGATGGGGCTTTCCGGATTGCCCTCGAGCCGGATGACGCGCCCGTCGCGCACCGTCGCGATGACGGCGCAGCTGCAGATGCACGCCTGGCAGGAGGTGTAGACCTTCTTCGTCTGCGAGGTCGTCTCGTCGGCATGCGCTTCGCGGAACGCAGTGCCGGCAGTCGCCGTCCCGAACGCGGCAAGCGCGCCGGTGGCGGCAGCGGCTTTCACGAACCCGCGCCTCGACATGTTGAGCTGACTCATACACATCGCCTTTCTCTCTCGTCTCCTCATGGTCGTTCGCGACGTTGCGCCGCGGCGACCTTCACGAGAGAGATTGTGCGCGGCGCGAGCCTGCGCGCCTATCGCCTGGAAAGCCTAAACCGGGGAACGAGATGAGTAAACTCGAGCCCCAACGGGCAAAACGGCCGCATAGCGGCCGTTTCCAAAAGAACGGGAGCCGTATTCGAATCAGCGAGCCACGTGCTCGGTGGCGTCGATGAACTCCTGACGCGTGTGAACGCCGGTCTTGGCGTAGATGCTGCGGATGTGCGCTTTGGCCGTGTTGTCGGAGATGACGAGCGCCTCGCCGATGGATTTCGCATCGCGCCCGCGCAGCATGAGGTCGAACACCTCGCGCTCACGCACGGTGAGGTTGTGGTCGGCCGCGAACGTCTCGGCATCGAGGCCGAAGACGGTCCCGACGACCCCGCCGGTGCCGGCATCGCGCGCATCCCCGCGCATCGTCGCGTCGACCGGGCCGACGGCTTCGCCGACGTCGCCCCGGCTCGGCGTCGCCGCCACCGCCTCGACGGCCAGCCAACCGGCGCTCGTGATCTTGCGCACGTCGCTTTCGCGAAAGATGAGCATGGACGCGGCCACCAGCAAGAACGCCAGCACCAGGCCGATCACGAACGACTGCGACTCGCCCAACCCCAAAGCGGGATAGCCCTGCCCCACCACGAGCCCCGCAAAGGAGCCGAGCGCGAACACGGAGCGGCCCCAACCGAACACCTGGATGGGACTCCAGTAGTCGCTGCGCGCCAGATACGTGAGCAAGCACCACATGAACAACGAGAACAGGCAGTACACCAGCACGATCACCGACGCCGCAGCCATGTTGCCCGCGTCGGACGAGAACACCACGACCACCGCCAGCACCAGCATGAGCACGAGCGGGTAGTACGCCACGCCGAAGTCGAACGACTTGAGCAAGCTGCTGACCAGCACCAGCACGAAGCTTACCAAGATGACCAGCGAAACGCCCACCGTGCCGCTGGCCAGAGAGGCATCCGCATCCTGCAGCGCGAACGCCCCTTTCGACAGGTTCGCCATGAACGTGAGCAGGAACACCACCACGAGGAAGCGGACGAACGCGGACACGCTCGCCCGCCGCGTCGACGCATCGAGTTCGGCGGCCCGATGGCGCGCCGGCATCCGGGCCTCGTCCGCATCGGGCTCGAACAGGGTCATGAGCGCGGCGGCCAGGGGAAGCAGCGCCGCTACCAGCAAGGCGATCTGGGGCACGGTGCCCACCACGAAGAAGAAGACGAGCCCGGAAGCCAGCTCGGAAAGCGCGGTGTTCGTCACGGCCACCACCGGACGCGTCGCAGCGTAGATCTGGCCGGCGCGCACGGCGATGAACGCGGTCCCGACACCCGTGAGCAGCGCGCCGATCACGAACAGCGGGTTCCCGCCGCCGCCGAACAGGAACGCGCCCGCGTACTCCATCAGCATGCCGACCGACGAAACGATGCCCGCCGCGCACATGACGCCCTTGCGCGAAAGCAGGCGGGAGGCTTGTCCATGGAACAGCGCCAACAGCGCCGCAACCGCGGCGAACGCCACGGTCGACCAGGCGTACATGGAGAACGAGCAGGACGCCGCCCCTGTTCCAGCCGCCACATAGCTCCAGATAGGCGCGGTGTATACCACCAATATCCACGAGCGCCAGAAACAGTACGTCAAGTATTTCGCCGCCGGCCACGCCCTCATGCGTCCCCCTTGCCCCATCGGCAGGCCCCATCACCCGTTTCGATGCCGCCGCCTTGCATTCTATACTACTTCATCAGGTCGCAAGGGAGGCCCCCCGCCGGGATTAAACTCGCACGCGCAAGGAGTAAACTCCCCTCGCTTGCCCTACAGCGGCCGCCTGGCTTCGATGGCGCGGCCGAGGGTCACCTCGTCGGCGAACTCGAGGTCGCCGCCGACGGGCAGGCCGCTGGCGGGACGGGTGACGGCGATGCCGAGCGGTTTGATGAGCCGGGCGAGGTAGGTCGCCGTGGTCTCGCCTTCCACGTTGGGGTTCGTGGCCAGCACCACCTCGCGCACCTCGTCGGACGCGAGGCGCTTCATGAGCTCGGCGATATGAAGCTCGTCGGGGCCGACGCCCTCCATGGGCGAAAGCGCCCCACCCAACACGTGGTACACGCCGTTGTAGACGGCGGTGCGCTCGATGGGCGGGATGTCGCGCGGCTCGCTGACCACGCAGATGATGCTCGCGTCGCGCTTGGACGACTGGCATATCTCGCACAGCTCGCCCTCGGCGTAGTTGAAGCAGCGCGAGCAGAAGCGCACGGTTTCCTTCACCTCGGCGATGGCCTCGGACAGGCGCAGCGCCGTCGCCTTGTCGGTGTTGAGGATCCAGTACGCGATACGCTGCGCCGACTTCGGCCCGACGCCCGGCAAGCGTTCCAGCTCGTCGAGCAGCTTCTGGATGGACGGCGCAGCGTACACGATCGTATTCTTCCGGACCGGGCTACATGAGGCCCGGGATGTTCATGCCGCCCGTGGCGGCATTCAGGCGCTGGGAGCTCAGCTCGGACACGCCGCGCAGCGCCTCGTTCACGGCGGCTGCCACCATATCCTGCAGCATTTCGACGTCCTCGGGATCCACGGCCTCGGGGTCGATGACGATGCTCTGCACGGCCATGTCGCCGGTTGCCACGACCTTCACCATGCCGCCGCCGGCCGTGGCCTCGAACGTCATGTCCTTGATCTCGTCCTGAGCCTTCGCCAGCTCGGCCTGCATCTTCTGCGCCTGCTTCATCATGGCGCCCATGTTGCCGCCGCCACCGCCGGGAAAACCGCCTCGTTTGGACATCGTCGTCTCCTATCTTTCAGGGTCGTTTGCACATGCCGCATGCGTGCGGCGGAATATCTGTCGCGTTATTCTCTCACTTCTTCGACGCGCACGCCATCGCCGAAGCCGGCGGCCAGGATGGCCTGCAGCTCCTCGGGCGACTTGGCGTCCGCAGGCGTCGGCGTCGCCGACGAGTGCGCATCGACCGGCGCGGGCCCGGGCGTCGGCACGGGGGTCGCAGCCGGCGCGGGCGCGGGCGCGGGGGTCGCGGCGGGAGCCGGGGCCGGAGAGGACGAGACGAAGCCGTCGTCGTACGGAACCACTTCGTCCTCGTACGGGGGAATGTCGTAGTCGGGAACCGCGGCCGGCCGGGGGGCGGACGCGGGAACAGAAGCCGGCGCGGGACGCGGAGCCGGGGCCGCCTGCTGCACCTGCGGGCGCGGCGCGGGCGCGGGACGCGGAGCCGACGCGGGAACCGCCGCCGATGCCGAAGCCGTGGCAACCGCGCCGCCCTGCGCGTAGGCGAAGTGCAGCGACTCGCCGCATGCCTGCGTGAGCGCCACCGACACGGCCTCCTGCACGTCGGGTTTCTGCACCGCCTTGAACGCAAACGAGTTCTCAGCCGGGAACTCGATGATCAGCGTCCCCTTGTCCGCGTCGTACACCGCCTTCGTGTTGAGGAACAGCACGCCGTAGGCGGCCTTGTTCTTCTTGAGCGTCGCCAGCGCCGCCTGCCACACCCGCTGCAACGCGGCGGGGTTCTGCAAGCTCGCCTTCAGCTGGTCCGTGGGGGCGCCGGCCGGGGCAGGAGCAGGCCCGCTCGCCTGCGACGGCGAAGCGACTTGCGCAGCAGGCGCAGGCTGCGCCGGCGCTCCCCCCGCCCCTTGCGACGGCGGAACGACCTGCGGGGTCGGTGCCGATTGCGTCGGCGCAACGCCGGCCGTCACGGCATGATTCTCCGTCGGCACATGGCTGGGGGCGGGGGCCGCTGCGACCGGTTGGGGCGCAGGCGCCGCCGCAGCCGGCGCCTGCGCCGGTGCAGCGCTCGCCGCCGCGGCAGCCCCGCCGCCGGTCACGTGCGCCACCGCGGAATGCCCGCTCTCCAGCGCCTCGACGCGCTCGGCGAGCGCTTCCAGCGTCAGATCCGAATCGGGACGCACCATGCGGGTGAGCGCGATCTCGAACGACAGGCGCGGGTTCGTCGACGTCTTCAGCTCGGCCGACAGATCGCCCAGCACGCCCAGCAGCCGCGCCAGCCGGTCGGGCCCGAACAGCGGCAGCTCGCTCGCCAGCTCGCGGCGCACGGTCTCGCCCACGTCGAGCGCCACGTCGGCGCCCGCCAGCGACAGCACGTACATGTTGCGGATGTGCTCGGCCAGGTCGCGCGTGAACTGCGCGAGATCGGCGCCCGTCTCCACGTACTCGGCCGTCCAGCGGAAGCACGACGCCACGTCGCGCGTGCCGATGGCCCGCACGATCTCGGCGAGGTCGTTCGTGTCGATGGATCCCAGCAGCCGTTCGGCCACCTCCATCGTCACCTTGCCCTCGCCGAACGCGATGAGCTGCTCGAGCGAGGTCAGCGCGTTGCGCATGCCGCCTTCGGCGCGATGCGCGATGAGGTCGAGCGCCTCGCCCTCGAACTCCACGTCCTCGGACACGCAGATGGCGCCGAGGCGCGACACGATGGACTCGGCCGAGATGCGGCGGAAGTCGAAGCGCTGGCAGCGCGAGTGGATGGTCTCGGGCACCTTCTGCGGATCGGTGGTGGCCAGGATGAACACGACGTGGCTCGGCGGCTCCTCGAGCGTCTTCAGCAGCGCGTTGAACGCCGCCGTCGACAGCATGTGGACCTCGTCGATGATATAGATCTTGTAGCGCCCGCGCGTGGGGGCGAACTGCACGCGCCCGATGATCTCCTCGCGCACGTTCTCCACGCCGGTGCGCGACGCGGCGTCCAGCTCGTACACGTCGGGGTGCTCGCCGTTCGCGATCATCACGCAGTCGTCGCACGTGCCGTCGGGCTCGGGCGTGGGGCCGTGCTCGCACAGCAGCGCTTTCGCCAGCAGGCGCGCGGTGGTGGTCTTGCCGGTACCGCGCGGGCCCGTGAACAGGTAGGCGTGGCTCACCTTGTCCTGCTCGATCGCGTTCTTGATCGTGCGTTCTATGTGCTCCTGGCCCACCACGTCTTCGAAGATCTGCGGGCGGTATTTTCTATAGAGTGCCTCTGCCATCGTGTATGCTCACAATCTCGCGTTTGCTTTCATCTTGATCGCGCACGCCGCGCGCCTTATGCGTCGGCGTTGGCCTTCTTCGCCTTGCGAGCGCTCATCGCCGCTTTGACGGCGCCGACGATGGCCGGCGCCACCGACACGGCCACGATGCCCAGCACGATGACCTCGAAGTGCTCCTGCACCACGGGAATGCCGCCGAAGAAGTAGCCCACCAGCACGAACAGGCTGACCCACGCGATGCCGCCGATGCAGTTGAACAGCGTGAACTTGCCGAAGTTCATGTGGCCGGTACCGGCGATGAACGGGGCGAACGTGCGGAAGAACGGCATGAAGCGCGTGATGACGATGGTCAGGCCGCCGAACTTCGCGAAGAAGTGGTCGAGCTTGGCCATGCGCTCGGGCGTGAGCGCCTTCACCTTGCCGGAGTCGATGATGCGCTTGCCGAAGAAGCGGGCGATCCAGTAGTTCGAGGTGTTGCCCAGGATGGCCGCGACGTAGAACACGATGAGCGTGGCCCAGATGTTCAACCCGCCGCCGTCGGCCGAGAACACGCCGGCTGCGAACAGCAGCGAATCGCCGGGCAGGAAGGGGAAGAACACGAGGCCCGTCTCCACGAACACGATGAGGAACAGCGGCGAGTACACCCAAAAGGGGCCCAACGCGATGATCCAGCCGGCAATCGCCCCGCGCGGGTCGCTGAGCAGGTTGACGAAGAAGTTGATGATGTCCATGAATGCCCTTCAGTGCCACAGGTTGTCAAACCACCGCGCATCTCCACGCAAGTCAGCGAGGGGCGCCCTCGTACCGAAGATCGTGGGGATGGCGACGGCGAAGCGTACTTCGGTACGTGAGTCGTCGACATCGCCGCGAGATTCGGCACGAGGGCGCCCCGCAGCGTCGAGCCGTTCCGTCGGTCGTCAGATCGGCGGAACCGAGTATCCCGGATAGGCAGGGGCGCTCGCCAGCGGTCCCTTATGGCTGCTTCCTCCCGGACCTGACCAGGTTCGGAACATGGCGCCGCCCCGGCCCATCCGAGATACTCATAAAAGCATGCTCGCGCATGCGAAGCATCAGTATAGACGAAGCGCGCCCGCCGCGCTCCCCCTCCCCTGCCGAAGCAACCAAATGTCCACAGAGCCTCGACGCGAGGCGGCCCCGCCGTATCGGCGGGGCCACCTCATCAGGGGAGCCGGATCGCATGCGAGGGAGGGAGGGATTCGCATGCGGCATCGGCTTCCGGGTATGCTTTACGCGACGCTCCAAGCGTCGAGGTCGTTCGCCTCTTGACCGGCCACCATGCCGCTCGCGAAGCACTCGTTCACGTTGCCGCCGCCCCAGTAGTAGTGGTAGAACACCGAGCCGAACTCGCCCGCCGAGTACAGGCGGCCGATGGGCTCGTCGTTCCAGTCGAGCGCCTGCCACTTGTCGTTGCGCGCCGGGCCGCCGTTCGTGTTGAGATACGAGATGCAGCACTGCACCGCGTAATACGGCGGGTTGTTCAGCGGGTTGACCGGCGTGACGTCGCCCTTGCTCGAGACGGCGGGAGCGCGGCCGAACGCGCTGTCAACGCCCCCGTCGGCAACGTCGGCGTTGAACTTCTCCACCGTCGCCGTGAACGTGGCCAGGTCAGCGTCGTCGTAGCCCATGAGCTTGCCCAGCTCCTCGATGCTGTCGGCCTTCAGCACCACGCCGTCCTCGACTTCCTTCACGTTGTCGTCAGACCACTGGTACACGTTGTGGACGGCGGCCCATCCCTCGTTGCGCTCGGCGTTCGACCACGCGAACAGGGTTCCCTTCGTGCGGCGCGTCTCGTCGAACACCATCCACCAGGGATAGTTGGGCGTTTCGGCCGTGTCCTTGTTCTCCTCGAAGCACGGGTACGGGTAGCGCTTGTCGTGCGCCGGCCACTTCCCGTCCTCGGCCATGAAGCGCTCGCCGTGCTGGCTGACGTAAATCATCGACGTGGTGTCGCCGCCGTTGTAGCACGCGATGGCCTGGTTGTACTTCTCCGACAGCTCGAGGCACGCGGGCGAGCCGTACTCGACGGCGGCCATATGGCGCAGCTTCGCCCCGATGCCCGCCACCATGCGGATGCCGTCGCCCGTGTTGTAGGGGCTGCCGATGGGGTACTGCTTGTAATGCGTCAGCACGAAGTCCTCGATCATCTGGGGGTTGCCTTCGTAGCCGCCGCACGCCATGATGACGGCCTTCTTCGCCTTGCAGTACTTCGCCTGGCCGCCCTCGTCGTACTGCACGCCCAGCACTTCGCGCGCATCGGCGTCGTACACCAGCTCGGTCACCGGCGATTCGTAGCGAATGGAAATCGAATCGGCGTAGCGGTCCTTGATGACGTCGGCGCACAGCTGGTGCAGGTACGCGCCGCCGCCCGTCTGGCCCTTGCCTTCGATGGTCAGGTTGACGGCGTTCGCGTCGGGGTACTCCTTGCCCCACAGCTTGCGCACGGCGTCGGCTCCCGACTTCACCACCACTTCGCTTTCCACGATGTTGTCGCTGAACCACTGCGGCATGTCGGTGGACGCCTTCGCCACCGCCTCGCATTCGGCGTCGGTCACGCCGCCGTCGGTGATGGCCTTCCAGGCCTCGGCCGCGCCGTCGCCCGAGCAGATGTTGAGGAACCCGCAGCACACCGCGCTGTTGCCGCCCGCATGCTCCTCGGGAGCCTTCTCGAAGATGACCACCTGCGACCCTGCCGCCGCGGCGCTGATGGCGGCCGCCTGGCCGGCGAATCCGTACCCCATCACCACGACGTCCGTCTCCGCGTCCCACGCCTCGGGCTCGACGGCCCGCTTGCCTGCCGCGGCGGAAGCGCTTCCCGCCTCCGAGCACCCGGCCATGCCCATGACCGCGGCGCCCGCTGCCGCAACGGCGGCTCCCTTGAGAAAATCGCGGCGTCCCAGCGTATGCTCGTTGTTCTTCCCCATGGTAGTTCCCCTTCCTTCTATTCGTGGCACGTTCGACATTCGAACACGTCCTCGTGATGACAGCTCAGGCAGAGCTCTTTCTGATCGGTCTCGGCCTCGTGCACGCTATGGCAGCTCGTGCAGGTGATGGCGGCGTGGTCGCCCGTTCGGTCCATCGCGTGCGGGTTGACCGTCGTGCCGTCGGCATCGGTGAGAACCGTCACGTCCACGCTCTTCGCAGCCAGCTCGTCCCAGCTTCCATGGCAGGCGAGGCATGCTTCCTCGCTTACCGCATGCTCCTTGCTCAGCTTCGTCGGCATGGATGCGTCGGCCGAGGCGTTCGCATGCGCGCCCGCAAGGCTCTCCGCCGTCCCATGGCAGCTTTCGCACGAATCCGCCTCGTGCTTGCTCGCCAGGCAGGCCGTGTCGGACTCCGTCTGCGCTTCGTGCGCATGGCACGACGAGCACGCCATGTCCGCCGACCACGCCACCGTGATCGCCGCGTCTGCGCCTTCGCCGGACGAAGCGTCCGCCTGCTGCTGTTTCGGCGCGCATGCGCTCAACAGCCCCGCGATGGCGAAGGTCGTCGCCGCCACGGCCACCGCCGTCGCCATCGCGGCGCGTCGGCTCCGCGCTTGCACGGTTCCGCGATTCATCCCCATTGGTCCCTCCTCTCGTTACGCGTCGCATTCCTTGCTCCGGCCGCCTCCTGCGGCCTACGACGACTATGCCCGCGATGCCGCATGCGTTCTAGCTACGAACCGTGTCCTCTTTTCCCCGCCGATGGGCACGAAGGGGAGCAGGTAGGTTTTTCCCTAGGCACGAAAGGTGTTGTTTTGCCCGAACGGGCCGAGCGGGCGGCAGAACGCTCCTATAATCGAGGGGAGGGATTCGCGGATCGCGCAGAGGGGCGCATCCGACGCGTTGCGTAAGGGGAACGATCATGGCTGAACCGTCGATGCTCGAACGGTCGCAGAGCCGATCCCGGATGTCGCTGCTCGCGGCGGCGTTTCCGTGCTTCGGGCTGTGGACCATGCACACGTGGATACTGTGGCTCAACTCGAACAAGCCGTACCCGTCGGGGAGCGGCGACTCGTGGTTCTCCCTGTACCTGGCCCAGTCCGTGTTCCTCATCGTGATGGCCGTCGCGTTTCGTCGGGCCGAGAAACCGAACCGCACGCGCATGCAAGCCTCGGACGTCGTGCTCACCGCCATCGGCTGCGCCACCACGGCCCTCTACGCCGTCGGGTCGAGCGCGGTGGCGTTCCCTCCGCTCCTGAGCGGAGCCGTCGTGGCCCTCGGCGGCGTTTGCCTGGGATGGGGCTACCTGCGGTGGGGCGTGTTCTACAGCGGTCTGGCCCTGCGCAACGCGCTCGGCTGCATTTTCGCCGCCTGCATCCTGGGAGCGGTTGCGAAGTCGATCATCACGGCGCTGCCCGCCGAAGCCGGCACCGCGGCCGCATGCTGCTTGCCGCTGCTGTCGACGATGTTTCTGTCCCGCTCGTTCAAGCGGCAGCAGCCTCTTCCCACCACCGACATCCGCTACACCGCGGAAACGTTCGGATCGCTCTGGAAGGTGTTCGCCTGCGTGGCCGCCTACGCGTTCGTCTACACCTTCATCGGCGGGCTGCCCAGCATGTACGACAACCCGCTGCCCAACGCATCGCTGCTGGGCCACGTCATCGAAGTGGCCGTGTCGCTGCTCATCCTCTGGTGGGTGGTCGTCAAACGTCGCTCGGTCAGCTTCGCGCAGCTGTGGCGCGGCATCATGCTGCTCATCGGCGCCATGCTCGTGCTCAGCGTGTTCGAGCCCACGGCCGGGCTGCAAGCCATGTGCTCCACGAGCATATCCTACCTGGTGGTGGTGTTCCTCTGGCTGCTGCTCTCGGACATCGCCCACCACAGCAACCTGCACCCCTACGTCGTGTTCGGCCTGGGATGGCTCGCGTACACGCTGCCGAACTACCTGGGGAGGCTGCTGGGCTCGAGCGGCCTCGTCGCGCCGGCCATGAGCCCCACGCTCGCCCTCGTGCTGCTGTTCGCCATCATGATCGCGCTCAGCCTGCTGCTGGACTATCGCGACCCCACCATGCAGCGCATCTTCTCCGACCTCGACGAGTCGAGCCCGGCGCCGCACGACTTCGCCCTCATCGACGAGCGCTGCGCGGCCATCGGGAAGCAGCACGACCTCACCGTCCGGGAGATCGAAGTCATGCAGCTGCTGTGCAAGGGGCGCAGCAAGGCCTACATCGCCGAAACGCTGTTCATCGCCGAGAACACGGTGCGCGGCCACGCGCGGCGCCTGTACGCCAAGCTCGACGTGCACAGCAAGAAGGAGCTGCAGGAACTCATCGACGTCTGACGCCGATGCGCGCTCGCCTTTCGCCTTTCGCGCGGTTTCCGGGTTCTGGTAGAATCAACCGTACGTTCAACCAGGAATCGGAGGGACCGTGGCACAGCATGCCGCACATGCGCGTCCGACGCACCGCCGCGCCATCGTCGCAGGCGCGGCCGTCGTCGCCGTCGTCGCGATCGGCGCGGGCGCAGCGACGGCGTGGTCGAGCGCGCCCGCGCCGGCCTCCTGCGGCGGGCTCGCACCCGCATTCGCAACCGTGCTGCAGGCCGGCATCGACGACGTGCGAAGCGCCTGCGCCGTCGAGCGCGCGCGAACGTCCCCTTCTCCGTCGCTTCCGCAGGCCGATGCCCCGTCCACGACGCGCGCGTCCTACGCCCCCGCGCTCGCCGACCTCGCGGCGCTTCCCGGGCAGGCGGACCCGTTCGCCTTCTGCCTCGACCCCGACAGCGCCGACGCCGCCCCGTCCCTCTCGGAGACGTCCGCGGCCCGCCTCCAGGAAGCACGCGACGCGTTCGCCGCCCGCGGCTGGGACGCCGGGTACCTGCTGGTCGACCTCGAGACGGGATGCGGCCTCGCGGGCAACCTCGACGTGACCGCCTACGGCGCCAGCACGTTCAAGGCCCCGTACGCGCTCTACCTCTGCGAAACCCAGCTCGACACGGAGCTGGCCGCCCTCGACACGCCGTGCTTCGAGGCCCCGGCGACGGCCTTCATGGACCCGACCGGCACGTACCTGTACGACGGCCTGGCCTCCTACCCGCTGGGGACGCTCATCGCCGACAGCGTCACCCAGTCCGACAACGACTCCTACCGCATCCTGCGCGCGTCCTACGATGCGGCCGGGTTTTCCGCATGGATCGCCGACCGGGGGCTGCCGGCCAGCCTGACCGACGACTGGTTCCCCACGTACAGCACGCGCACGTCGGGCATGCTCTGGCTTCTCATGGCGCAGTACCTCGACGGCGACGCTGCGTCGGCGGCGTGGCTGTCCGAGCTGCTCGGGCAATCGGAGACGTCGTTTCTGCGCAACGTCCTTCCCCCGGAAGCGACCGTGCGCGGGAAAGCCGGGTGGTACGCGGACGACGACCCGGCTTTCTGCGGCGTATGCGATGCGGGCATCGTGAGCGCGGGCGGGCGCGACTACCTCGTGTGCGCCATGAGCACCGCGCCGTTTTCGGCGGACGGCCAGGAGCTGCTCGAGAACCTGCTGGCCGCCGCCTTCGACGCCCGCGACGATCTTGGGTGATGCGCGCCGGCCTAGCGCTCGTCGGAGCGCCGCCCGCGACCCCAATCGGGACCGCGATCGCCCCGGCGCTGAGGCCCGCGGCGCCCGCCGTCGATCATCGAGCGGAACACCTCCATAGCCTCGTCATGATCGAGACCGCCCCTGTCGCGCCCGTCGGGACCGCCGAAACCGGGCCATCCGCCGCGACCGCGCCCGTCGGGGCCGCCCGCGCCCAAGCCGTCGAAGAAACGCTCCCGCTCGCGGCGCCGGCTCTCGAACTCGTTGCCGTCGTCGGTGTCTCCCAGCGTGGACTCGAGTTCGGCGACCATGCGACTCAGGTAGTCCTGCAGGTTCGCCTTCTCCTCGTCGGTGAGGCAGTCGAAGAACGCGAACTCCACCGTGGGCCTCTCGCCCAGCTTCTCCGCCTCAGCGCGGCCCTCGTCGGTGATGCGCACGATCACCTTGCGCCGATCCTCTTCGGAGGGTTCGCGCACCACGAGGCCCTTCTTCTCCAGCTTCGAGAGCAGCTCTCCCAGCGACTGCTGGCGCATGTCCATGAGGACGGTGAGGTCCTTCTGGCTGATCTCGGGCTTGAGCTTCAGCAGCGTGAGCACCTTGCCCTGGCCGCGGCTGACGTCGCGGATGGCGGCATCGTCCCGGCCGGCGTTCATCAGGTAGCGGGACGTGAGCCATTGCAGCCGGCTCAGCAGCCCCCACAGTCGCATGTCTTCGGAATCGCCCATCGAAGAACCGTCTCCCTCTTCAAATCCGTCGAAACCAAACAGGTCGTTTTCATTCCATGCATTCATTATAAAGGTTCCTTTCTACACTTCGAGCGCCGGCGCGATCAGAATCGCCTCGGTCGTCTCGATTTCCTTGTCGGCACGGCCTGCGCCGCGCACCTTCTTCACGAGGTAGGGCACGAAGGCCAACGCCACGATGAGCGCCAGCGCCTCGCTCACCACCCCGGCCAGCATCAGCCCGGCGAACGCGAACAGCGCGTTGCCCGCCACGTACAGCGCGATGGTGATCACGCCGCGCGCCACCGACACCACCGAGGCGGGAACGCCCCGGCCAAGCGCCTGCAGCATGCCCAAGATCAGCTCGGACGCGCTTGAGACGAACACGCCCGCCACGAGCGCGATCAGCGCGAACATCCCCACTTCGATCACGGCCGGATCGCTTGAGAACACGCCCACCAGCGGACGGCCGAACACGAGCAGCGCGGCGCCGGCAGCGGCCAGCAGCACGGCCAGGATGAGCGCCACCGTCTTCACGAGCTCCTTGATGCGCGTCCGGTTGCCAGCGGCGTACGCGTACCCGATGAGCGGCACGACGCCCACCGTGGCCGCGACCGTGAACAGCCCCGCGAACATCGAGACGCGGAACGCGATGCCGATGCCCGCCACCGTCGCAGCCGAGTATCCGGCGGCCAGCACGTCGAGCACCCACGCCGACACGGTCATGAGCAGCGTCATGGCGAACGCGGAGAACCCGACGCTCAGGATCTCCTTGAGCACGGGAGCGGTGAACAGGGCGTCTTTGGGCGAGATGCTCTGGGTGCCGCCGCGCTTGACGTACACCACGAGGTACGTTGCGCTGACCAGCCATGAGGCCACCGTGGCGAGCGCAGCGCCCGCCACGCCCCACCCGAAGGCGAATATGAACAGCGGGTCGAGCACCAAGTTCGCCACCGCCGAGATGATGGTGCCGATCATCGACGCCTTCGCGGCGCCCTCGGCGCGCACGTCCTGATCGAGCACGAAGCTCAGCACCGCCAACGGCGCGCCAGCGGCCAGGATGCCCAGGTACGTCATCGTCGGCGCGAGCGTGTCGCCCGTCGCGCCCAGCAGGTTCGCCAGCGGCTCGAGGAACGCGAGGCTCAGCACTGCGGCGATCACGCCGAAGACGAGGGCGAGCGCGTGGTTCGTCGCCGATACGCGCTTGGCCTCCCCTGCTTTACCCGCGCCCAGCAAACGCGCGATGAACGTGCTGCCGCCCGTGCCCAGCAAATCGCCCACCGCCATGAGGCCCGTGGTGAACGTCAGCGCGAGCGCAACCGCGGCGAGCGCCGCCGTGTCGCCCAGCTGGCCGACGAAGAACGCGTCGACGAGCGAGGCCAGCGTCATCACGCCCATCGCGGCCAGCAACGGCACGCACATGTGCGCGATGGCGCTCACGGGCGCCGCTTCGCGCAAGTAGTAATTGTTATCATGTTTCATGCAAAGCTCCTGTCGAGAGATCTTTGACCTGAGAACCCTGCGCTGGATTCTCAGGTCGATGCAGTTTCTAAGGTACCTGTCGATTGGCATCATACAGGTACCTTCACATCAATGCAAGACCTATTTCACAGGTGCCTTTATTTTTTCACGGACGCCGCTTCGCATCGATGGAGCGCGACGGCCGCCTGCCCCCCCCCCGAACAAAAAACGACCCGCCGTTCGGCAGGTCGTTTCGATGCGTTCCGGATTGGCCGAAGCCGCTCCCCTACAGCGTGCGCAGGTTGACTTCCTTGAGCTGGCGGCCCGTCACGGCGCTCGGGGCGCCCGTCATCGGGTCGCTCGCGGAGCTCGTCTTCGGGAAGGCGATGACGTCGCGGATGGACGCCTTGCCGCCCAGCAGCATGACCAGGCGGTCGAGGCCCAGCGCGATGCCGCCGTGCGGCGGCGCGCCCAGCTCGAGCGCGTGGATGAGGTGGCCGAACTTCTCCTCGATCTCCTCATCGCTCAGGCCGCACGTGCGCAGCACGGCGCGCTGCTCGTCGGCGTTGTGGATACGGATGGTGCCGCCGCCCACTTCGAAGCCGTCCATCACGAGGTCGTAGCTGTAGCTGCCGCACGCCAGCGGGTCGCTCTCGATCTTGTCCACGTCCTCGTCCAGCACGTGGGTGAACGGATGGTGCTCGGCGGCGTACTTCTTCTCGTCCTCGTCGTACTTGAACATGGGGAAGTTCACCACCCACAGCAGCTGATGGCCCTCGCGCGGCACGTTCAGCGCTTCGGCCATGTGCAGGCGCAGCGCGCTCAGCACGGCGCTCGCCACCTCGTAGGTGTCGGCGGCGAACAGCAGCAGGTCGCCCGGCTCCACGTCCATGGCCTCCTTGAGCGCGGCGAACTCCTCATCGCTGAAGAACTTGATGATGGGGCTCTTCTCCTTGCCGTCGGTCGTGAACGCGATCCAGGCCATGCCCTTCGCGCCGTTCTCGGCCGCGATGTCGGCCAGCTTCTCCACGTCGCCGCGGCTCCAGTCGCCCGCGCCCTTCGCGTTGATGGCCTTCACCACGCCGCCGGACTGCGCCACGCTCGAGAACACCTTGAAGCCCGTGTCCTTCACGATGTCGGTGATGTCCTTCAGCTCCATGCCGAAGCGCGTGTCGGGACGGTCGTTGCCGAAGCGGTCCATGGACTCGCGGTACTGCATGCGCTGCAGCGGGAACGCGTGGTCGACGCCCACGGCCTGCAGCGTCTCGGCCATGACGTCCTCCATGAGGTTCATCACGTCCTCGCCCTGCACGAAGCCCATCTCGATGTCCACCTGCGTGAACTCGGGCTGACGGTCGGCGCGCAGGTCCTCGTCGCGGAAGCACCGGGCGATCTGGTAGTAGCGCTCGACGCCTCCCACCATGAGCATCTGCTTGAACTGCTGCGGGCTCTGCGGCAGCGCGTAGAAGCGGCCCGGGTTCGGACGGCTCGGCACGATGTAGTCGCGCGCGCCCTCGGGCGTGGAGTTCGCCAGGATGGGCGTCTCCACCTCGAGGAAACCGCGCTCGTTCAGCGCGCCGCGCATGGCCTGGGCCACCTTGTGGCGCAGGTGCAGGGCCTCGAACATCTCGGGACGGCGGATGTCGAGGTAGCGCCACTTCATGCGCGTAATCTCGTCCGTCTCGATGCCGTCTTCGATGGAGAACGGCGGGGTGACGCTCGTGTTCAGGACCTCGACGGACTTCGCCAGCACCTCGATCTCACCCGTGGCCATGTTCGGGTTGACGGCTTCCGCACCGCGATCGCGCACCGTGCCCGCGATCTTCAGCACGTACTCGCGACCCAGGTGCTCGGCCTTCGCGAAGTCGTCGGCGCTCACGCAGTCGGGGTCGACGACCACCTGCGTGTAGCCCGCGCGATCGCGCAGGTCGATGAAGATGAGGCCGCCGTGGTCGCGGTTGTGCCACGCCCAGCCCGTCAGCACGACCTCGCGGCCGACGTCGCCCTTGCGCAGCTCGCCGCACGTGGCGGTGTGCATGCAGTATTCGTTCATGAAGTCCGTCATAACGTTGGTTCCTTGCTCCTCAGCACTGCTATCTGCATCTGCCGTCCGTCCAGGACGCGGCAGACGTTACTCAAACCTAGTCATTGTACTGCATCGCGTGTGCAAAGTGCGTGCGATGCACGCATCCGAGCAGCTACCTTCATGCAAAATGCGCGCGAACGCCCCGCTAGAACGCCGTATCCGTCAGCACGCAGTTCACCCCGTTGTCCAGGCACAGCTGCTGCAGCGTGCGATCAAGCGTGAACAGCGTAGCCGCATTGCGTCGCGCGAGCACGAGATACATCATGTCGTACACCGGATGCTGCAAGCGAACAGCCTCGCCGAACGCTTCAACCTGGCAGTCCTCTATCGGATAAAACTCGTCAACGAGCCGGATGGCTTTCGCTATGCGGCGCCTCGCATCGTCTTCGCCGTAAAATCCTGCCTTGCAGTATTTCCAAAACGCATTCGACACTTCCGCATAGAACAGATCCAGGCTGATCACCGTCTCGCCCGTGAGCATCAAGGAGAGGAGGGCCTTCCCCTCGTCGGTTTCGCGCACCATGTCCACCGCTGCGCTGCTGTCGAGGATTATCATGCTCCGGCCGCCTTCCGCATATCACCGGCGATCATCGCATCGATGTACGCATCGCGCTCCTCTCGCCCCTGCCGAATCAATTCCACCGTATCGGGAAAGTCAGCTGGCACCTCGACCTTCGGCAGCTTCTCGATCTCCGCGAACAGCGCCTTGCGCTTCTCGATGCGGGCGGCGCGCTCGGCCTCGGTGTCGAAATCGAGGTAGCGCGGGCGGCGTTCCAGGCGGTGCAGCTCCCGGCCGTCCCAATAGTGCTGCGCGTCGGCCGCCTCGAGCATCTGCTCGACCGCCACGATGGTCTGCTGCGCCACGCTGCGATGCTGGCTCGCGGCGTACGCTTTCAGCTGCTCGTACAGCTCGTCGGGGAAATCTCGTACCTGCAAAGCGGGCATAGCGACTCCTTTCATGTCCTGCATTTTACATGCAGTATACATGAAACAGCGCCGAAACGCCACCGCCACCGCTCACGCCCCGACGCCCCGCTCACCCCTCGTCGATCAGCTGCAGCAGCTCCTCGCGCGACGAGACCTCGAGCTTGCGGTAGATGCTCTTCACGTGCGTGCGCACGGTGCTCTCGGAAATGACCAGCGTGCTCGCCACGAACACGATGCCGTGGCCGCGCCCCAGGTACGCCAGCACCTCCGTCTCCCGGGGCGACAGGCCGCGATCGCCCGCGATCCGCTCGCATCGTTGCTGCAGCTGCGTCGGCGCACCCTCGCCCGCCCGACCCAGCACGACATCGCCGCCGTCGCGCCCCTCGCGCCGCCACGCCATCAGCAGCGGCGCGGCCACGAGCACCGCGAAGTAGATCGTGCTCACCACCAGCAGGATGGGCCCGCCCTGCTGATCCTCGAACGGAGGCAGCGCCCCGCACATGATGCCCCCGAGCGACGCCAGCGCGAAGCCCGACACGGTCAGCCCGTAGATGAGCGTCGGCGGGAACTCGCGCGCATGGGCCATCGCGCACAGGCTGGCCAGCGCCAAGATGCCCACCACGCCGTAGAACACGTACGAGAACGTCGCCGCGAGCCACTGGAACACCGTGCCCACCGGGAAGCTGTTCAGCACCACGAGCACGAGCGCGAACAGCGGCAGCAGCACCTGGTAGATCAGCGACAGCAGCGGCCGCTCCGTCTTCACCAGGCACAGCGGCAGCACCACGAGCGCCGCCACGATGCCGCCGAGCGCCTCGACGTAGAACAGGTCGAACACGAGGAACTTGCGCACGCCCATGACGAACGCGAACACGAGCAGCCCCGCGAACGGCATCGCCAGCACCGACGCCATGCCGCGCACGCCGCGCAACAGCCCTTCGCGGCCGCCGATCGCCCCCGCGGCCTCGGTGGCGAAGCGCTCGAGCTCGCGATCCTCGCCGCCCGCCCCGCCGGCCACGCGCGCGAGCGACCCGCGCGCCGCCTTCCAGCACGGCAGCACGCACCCCAGCACCAGCAGCAGGCCGTACGCCACGAGCCCCACGCGGATCTCCACCGCCGACAGCAGCAGCTCCGCCAGCGACGCCACGCCGATCATCAGCGAGAACGACAGCAGCGCCTGGCGCAGGTCGAGCACGGACAAGTACGTCCCCCACGCCACGCACAGCGGCACCACGCCCAGCGAGACCGCGATGCCGGCCGCCATGGCAAGCCCCTCGGAGCCGAGCCCCTCGACGCCGAGCGTGAGCGCGAACAGGCCGAATCCCGCGAGATAGCACACCGTGCTCGCCAGCACGACGGGAAACCGCACGAACGTCGCAACGCCTCGACGCGTCGAGACGAGGGCCACGCCCAGCCCTGCCGCCACCGCGCTCACCATCATCGTGTTCACGAACGGCGGCATGAACGCCTCCGACCCGCTCAGCAGATCGTGGAACATCACGAGGTTCGGAGAATAGAGCGGCAGCGTGGCGAAAAACGCGACGAACAGCAGCGATTCCAGCTTGAAGTCCTGCGAAAAACGCACTCGAGCCCTCCCTTCGCTCTGTCGTGCGATGCCTTCGTTCGCTCAAGTATAGCGCAAGCACCCGCCTCAGCCGTCCCCAACAGCGAACCTCCTACCTGCGGGTTTGCACATATACCCCATTTCCGCGAGGGGCCGCGAGACGGAATCCCCCAACGCCGCGATTACGCCCGTCGCCCGCAGCGCCTAGCATGCTCGACATCCACCCGGCACGAACCCGGCCGGGCGGAACGAACCAAGAACCAAAGAGAACCGCACAAGGAGCAAGGGAGGAACCACCATGAAGAGCACCACCGGACTATCGCGCCGCGCATTCTTGGGCCTCGGCGCCACCGCCGCTGTCGCCGCCGGAGCGGGGCTTGCCGGCTGCGCACCGCAGGCAAGCAGCGCCGGAGCCGAAGAAGGCTCCGCGAACGCCTCCGCCGCAAACGCGTCGAGCTGGAAGACGCCGCCGGCCGAGATCACCGACTTCGCGAAGGAGTACGACTGCGACGTCGTCGTCTGCGGCCACGGCTTCGCGGGCATCACCGCCTGCCGCGAGCTGGCCGAAGAGGGCAAGAAGGTCATCCTCGTCGAGAAGCAGCCCGAGGACACCTTCGCCGCCGTGGGCAACGAGGCCGGCACGCTCAACGCGAGCATCCTCAAAGAGCGCGGCGTGCCCGAGATCGACCCGGTCGAGTTCTTCCAGAACTGGATGACCATCACGGGGAACTACCCGAACCAGGAGCTCGTCATGAAGTACGCGCAGAACTCCGGCGCGAACATGGACTGGTACCTCTCGGACCTCACCGACGACGACCTCGCCACCATGACCACCGCCTTCTTCCCGCCCACCGAGCACCAGATGGACCACCTGGGCCCCATCAAGTTCTGGCCCAGCGTGTGCAGCTTCTACGGCGACTGCAACCAGACGAAGATCCACGAGTACAACCGCGCCGCCGCGAAGGCCGCCGGAGCCGAGTTCCTGTTCGGCACCGAGGCCCAGTACGTCATCATGGACGACGGCAAGGTGGCCGGCCTCGTGGCCACCAACAGCGACGGCAACCTGAAGTTCACCTGCAAGGCCGTGGTCATCGCGTGCGGCGGCTTCGGCGGCAACCCCGAGATGATGGCCGACCTCATCCCCGACATGGCCGGCGCGCTCGTGGGCGACGAGCAGCTCTCCTCGATGTCGGCGAACGACGGCCGCGGCGTGCAGATGGCCCACTGGGCCGGCGCGCACCTGGAAACCTGCCCCATCCCCGGCATGAACATGAAGGGCCTCTCGGTGCCGGGCAAGATGAACTGCCTGCCCCAGGCCGTGTGGATCGACGAGAACGGCAAGCGCTTCTGCAACGAGTACTACCCCACGTCCGAGCAGCGCGGCCTCTCCACCATCTACAAGACGCGCAAGGCGAAGTACGCCGTATGCGACGCGAACTTCCCCACGTACCGCCAGTACACCATCCCGCAGCATGCCGGCTTCACGGCCACGGACGAGAACATCGCCTCGCTGCAGGAGTCGCTCGACAAGGCGTACGCCATCTTCAAGGGCACCTACGAGGAGCCCGCGAAGGCCGAGGACGACAAGGGCGGCATGGGACCGGTGACCACCATCGAGTTCATCGCCGACGACACGCTCGAGGGCCTCGCGAAGCAGATGGGGCTCGAAGGCGACGCCGTCACCGCCTTCGTCGAGACCATCGAGAACTACAACAGCTACTGCGCCGCCGGCGCCGATCAGGAGTTCGGCCGCGACGAAGCCGTGCTGTTCCCCGTCGACACGGCGCCCTACTACGCCTGCACGTTCGAGCCCGAGCTGGGCGAGACGATGGTCACCTGCGGCGGCATCATCACCGACGGCGACCAGAACGCCCTCGATGAGAACTTCGAGCCCATCCCCGGCCTGTACGTGTCGGGCAACGACTGCGGCCGTCGCTTCGGCTACGAGTACATCACGCCCATCCCCGGCGTCAGCCTGGGCCTCGCCATCACGCTCGGCCGCGAATGCGGCAAAGCCGTGGGCGCGTTCCTCGGCTAACCCGCCATCCCTCCCGGACCGCCCCGAGTCCCTTTCGGGGCGGTCCGGCGATGTCCCTGCGCCCGCGTCGCCGCACCCCCTCCCCGGCGACGCGGGCGCGCCTCACATCATGCCCGAGCCGAACAGCACGAGGTCGAGCAGCTCCTGCTTGGAGTGGATGTTGAGCTTCTCGTACACGTGCTTGATGTGGGTGCGCGTCGTGTTGTGCGAGATCAGCAGCTCCTCGGCGATGTACTTCGCGCTGCGCCCCATCGCGATGAGCCCCAAGATCTCCACCTCCCGCGGCGTCAGCCCGTTCTCCAGCGCCAGCTTCTGGCAGTACGCCAGCAGCTCCGAGGGCAACTCCTCGCCCTCCGCCCCGCCGCGATCCTCGCCCGCCTCGGCAAGCTCCCGTTTCGGCTCCTCGTCCTTCGCCTCCTCGGCGCGCTTCGGCTTCCGCTTCGGCATCGAGCGGGCAAGCTGCCGCCCCACGCTGAAGAAGTACAGCGCCGTCAGCCCGCCCGCCGCCGCCATCGCGTACGACGAAAGGCCGAGCGTCGACACGCGCGCGATCAGCTGGCCGATGCACATCGCCTCGAACATGAGCCCCACTGCCAGCCCGCGAATGGCGTACACCGATTCGCGGATGTCGTAGGCGAAGATGGCGATGAGCAGCACCCACATGTTGCTCTCCCACAGCGCGTCCGGCGCGTTCGCGGGGATGGCAGCGCCTCCCATCACGAGGCCGATGGAGAACAGCGGGATATAGCACACGCAGAACGTGAGCACGGCGGATCCGCGCGGCGTCAGCGTCGAGCGATGCTGAGCGAACCGGCTCATGAGCCAGCAGCAGAACACCATGAGGATCACCGCGAGCACCTCGAACAGCACCATGTAGTTGAGTCCCGACGACAGCACGTCGTTCTCGCGGCCCGACAGGTACACGCACGCGGCGCACCCGATGGCGAACGCGGCGGCCACCACCACGAGCACCTGCAACGCACGCGCGCCCTCGCCCAATCCCATCGTCTCGCCCTCGTCCGTCGGCTGGCTGGCGCGGATGATGCACGCGATGGTCACCAGCGGCAACGCCAGCAGAAAGCCTTGGCTGATGGTTTCGGAGAACGAGCTGACGCACCGGAAGGCAAAGTAGCACACGACGGCCACCGCCAACGCAGGGTCGAGGTAGAACGAATCGCCCTCGGGCCGCGATGCATGGATCGTCGACGTCCAGATGACGATGATCCACCCGCACGCCAACCCCAGCAACGCCCCCGCCACGTAGAACAGCAGCACGCCCACCACCGGCAGCATCGACACAAGCGCGAGCGTCGCTCCCAGCGCCGCCACCACGCTGACCGCCGGAACGCCCAACGCCGATTCCGCGAACCGCCGCACCTTCAGCAGCGGCCGGGCCAGCAAGTGCGCCATAATGGTCGACGCGATAACCACGAGAAAGAACGTCGACAGCTCGTCGGCGGTGCGATCGACCCCGATGAAGTACAGCGCTCGAATGACCATATGCGACGTGAAGAAATACAGCACCCCGATACCCACGTCGAGTATCGTCGGACGCACGAAGAGCACCGGGCTCCCCTCGTCAGCGGCAATCCCTTTATCCATGACTCCCCTTCCATGGGCGCGATCCCGTGGCCCCAGTATAGAGGATGGGGCTAAGAAGAAATAACGCATTTCGAGTGATACCGCAGCTCTTGGGCGCAGGCCAGCCCAATGCCACACTTTGAGTGACGCGCGCCGACGCCCCTGCGCCTAAGCTGTCCCCATCGAACCACCGATCAAGGAGGGAACCATGGGAACAGCAAGATCAATGGACCGTCGAAGCTTCCTCAAAGGCGCCACGGTGGCCGGGGTGGCCGGAGCGGCCGCTGCAGCCGGCACGTTCGGCCTGGCCGGGTGCGCGCCGCAGGATAAGGAAAGCGTTGCCGCCGCGTCGGGCGACCTCGTCCTCGATGCCGAGAAGTTCCAGAGCGCGAAATGGAACTTCGAGATCCCGCCCGAGCCCGTGGACGAGAGCAAGATCACGAACACCGTGGAGTGCGAGATCCTCGTCATCGGCGCCGGCGTGGGCGGCCTCGTCACCGCCGCGTCCGCCGTCGAGGAGGGCGCCGACGTCGTGCTCATCGCCTCGAGCGACGGCCCCGTGTCGCGCGGCGGCTCCAA
Organism: Eggerthella guodeyinii; assembly: GCF_009834925.2. Lineage (NCBI taxonomy): Bacteria > Bacillati > Actinomycetota > Coriobacteriia > Eggerthellales > Eggerthellaceae > Eggerthella > Eggerthella guodeyinii. The sequence goes on along the minus strand of NZ_CP063310.1, from coordinate 883,603 downwards.
CGCGGCGTTCAACACGCGCCTGACCCACGAGCTGGGCCTCGACTTCACCCGCGAGCAAATCGAGCCCATCTTCCAGGAGATATTCGCGTCGAACAGCTTCCGCCTCGACCAGGAGAAGTGGTGGCTCGTCTACGACGAGTCGGGCAACGCCATGAACTGGCTCATGGACAAGATGGAACCCTACGGCATCTCCACCGTCATCGAGAACAACCAGCGCGACGGCGGCACCGACTGGTGGGACGGCGGTCCGCTCAAAACGCTCAACGTGTCGCACTCCTTCGTCGCCGAGGGCGCCCAGGCCGCCGGCGCGTCGCAGCAGATCGTCGTCGAGGCCCTGGCCGAGGAGATCCAGAAGGGCGGCGGCCAGATCTTCTACAGCACCACCGCCGTGCAGCTCGACCGCGAAGGCGACAACACCGGACGCGTCACCGGCTGCGTCGCGAAGCACAACAGCGAGTACACGCGTTACACGGCAACGAAGGGCGTCGTGCTGGCCACGGGCGATTTCTCGCAGGACAAAGACATGGTGGCGAAGTACTGCCCCATAGCGCTGCCCTTCGGCTACGGCGGCGTCTACGACGGCAGCGGCCTCAAGCTGGCGCTGTGGATCGGCGCATCCTGGCAGAAGTACACGCCGAACGCCCCCATGCTGGCCACGATGGGCGACGAGGTGCTCCCGTGCCGCTGGTGGGCGGAAGGTGCGCTCACCACGTTCCCCGGCCTGCTCGTGAACAAGAAGGGCGTGCGCTACTCCAACGAGAACTGCACGTACGGCTACATGCCCTACCCGCAGCGCGTGCAGCCCGACGGATGCGCGTTCCTCATCTGGGACGAGAACTGGGTGCGCGACTCCGCCCCCTGGCAGAGCGACCGCGTGGGCGGTGAGGCGCGCGACACGCAAGAGGTCTACGACGCCATCGCCGCGCTGTTCGATCCGAACACCGATTGGACCACCACCGACGAGTACGCCGGCTTCGACGCCACCATGGCCGAGAACGCCGTCAAGGCCGACACGCTCGAGGAGCTGGCCGACGGTCTGGGCCTCCCCCGCGAGGAGTTCCTCGCTCAGGTGGAGCGGTACAACTCGTACTGCGAGACGGGCCTCGACGACGAGTTCCACAAGGACAAGCGCTTCCTGCTGCCGGTGAAGCAGCCGCCGTTCTACGGCATCAAGAACGAGCCCTACACGCTGTGCATCACGGGAGGCCTCAACACCGACATCCAGATGCACGTGTGCGATTCGAACAACGATCCCATCCCCGGCCTGTACGGCGTGGGCACGGTCGTGGGCGACATGTACGGCGACGTGTACGACTACAAGGTGCCCGGCATCAACCTGGGCGGCGCCTGCACCACGTTCGGCTACCTGCTCGGCAAGAACCTGAGCGCCGGAACCTGGTAGGACCTTCCCTCCCCCTACGACGAAGGCGGCCCCTCGGCCGCCTTCGTCGGTTTCCGCCGCATTGCGCACGCGGCGCGGTTACTTCACGGCGACCCAGCTTGCGTACTCCGCCATCTGCGCCGTCATGGCATCTTTTTCGTCCTGAGGAATCGAACCCCAGCCGTCGAACGGCTGCGTCAGCCCCTTGACCACCGCGACGTAGTTGCCGGGCATCACCGTTGACGAGCCCGCTTTCTCGCACATGAATTGCCCTTGCGGGCCCCATGCGTCGGTGTACATCGTCACGCCGAACACCTCATCTGTCTCGGTGTTCCTGACCGTGGTGCTGTAGCCTACGCCCAGCTCGGTGTCGGTACCCTTGCTCTGCTCGTCGATGGTGTAGGCGTCATCGTAGTCGTACGCGAGCACGCCGCGCCACGATTCGGGCACCACCACCGTGTAGTACGGCGTGTCGATGGTGCGCTCGACAAGCGACCGGTCCTCCTCCGTCGGCTGCTCCACTGCCGGCTGCTCAACCGGCGCTTCCGCGTCCTCACCGGCATCCGTCGCCGGCTCGCTCGTCGCACAGCCGGCAAGGCCCAGCGCCGCGACGAGCGCGACCGACAGCACGGCCGCCCTCGCGCCGCGCATCATCGGCATCCTCATTCAGCGTCCAGCTTACCCAACGCCGCCTCGAACGCATCCGCGCCGCCGAACGCCTCGCCGCCGAAATGCGCCAGCAACGTCTTCACCGCAGCGATGTCCGCCGTGCGCTCCTCGTGCGTCCGCATGTTGCGCACCTTCACCTGCCCGGCGGCCAGCTCGTCGGGACCCAGCACCGCCACGATGGAAACCCCCAGCTTGTCGGCCAGCTTGAACTGGCTCTTCAAGCTGCGGTGTTGGTGGTCCATCTCGCAGATCAGGCCGGCGTCGCGAGATGCCTGCATGAGCGAGAACGCCTCGCCGCGCACCGAGTCGTCGACGCACGCCACGAAGAAATCGCAGCGATGCGCCGCCGGGAACTCGTAGCCCGTCGCCTGCAGCGCCAGCGCGCAGCGCTCGTAGCCCAGCGCGAAGCCGAAGCCGGGCGTGGGCCGACCGCCCACTTCCTCCACCAGCTTGTCGTAGCGACCGCCGCCGCCGATGGCGTTTTGGCTGCCCATGCCCTCGGTCACCTGCACCTCGAACACCGTGCGCGTGTAGTAGTCCAAACCGCGCACGAGCTTCGGGTCCTCCTCGAACGCCAGATCGGCGCCCGCGAGGTACCCCTTCACCGTCTCGTAGTGCTCGCGGCAGTCATCGCACAGATGATCGGTGATCTTCGGCGCATCGGCCATCACCGCGGCGCATCCGGGGTTCTTGCAGTCGAACGCACGCAGGGGGTTGATCTCGGCACGGCGCTTGCACTCGTCGCACAGCTCGTCGGCGTGCGCGTCCATGTACGCCTTCACCGCATCGCGGTAGGCGGGGCGGCATTGCTCGCACCCCATCGAGTTCACCAGCAGCCGCGTGGATTCCACGGGGATGCCGATGGTCGCGAAGAAGCGCATGAGCATGATGATGCCCTCGGCGTCCACGCTGGGATCCTCGGCACCCAGGCACTCGATGCCCACCTGGTTGAACTGACGCTGGCGGCCCTTCTGAGGACGCTCGGCACGAAACATCGGACCGGCGTACATGAGCTTCGCAGGAGCCGCACCCTGCGGCACGAGGTCGTGCTGCGCGACCGCGCGCACCACGCCGGCCGTGCCTTCGGGGCGCAGCGACAGGCGGCTCTTCACCTTGATGGTTCCGCCGGCCACCAGCTTGTTGAGGTTCTCGCCCGAGATGGCCGTGAACATCTCCTTCGACACGACGTCGGTCGCCTCGCCGATACCGCGCACGAACAGCTCCGTCTGCTCGAAGATGGGCGTCTCGATGGTCACGTATCCGTAGCGGCCGAACAAATCGGCTGCCGTCGCCTTGAAATACGCCCAGAATTTCGCCTCGTCGGGCAGGAGGTCTTTCGTTCCTTCGGGAGCTTGCAAAGCCATGGCGTATCCTTCGTCTCGCGCGTTCTGAATCGGTCTATTGTAGCGCAAACTGCAGCGCGACCGCCATCACTCGCCCAACGAACGGAGCACGTTCACGAGCGCGTCGTCCGGACGGTAACGCAGACGCAGCGCCAGCAGGTTGCGGGCCACAGGGAACAGGCCGGCATCGACGGCCGCCGCCGCGCCCGAGCCCAGCGCGTCAAGCACCTCGGCGGTCGGCGCCACCGGCACCGCATGCTCCGCCAACGCCTCGTCGACGATCTCCTTCCCCGGCAGCACGACACCCGTCTCCTCGACGAGCTCCTGCAGCTCAGCCGTGGCCTGCAACGCCATCGACGACGAGGTCATGAGCGATTTGAGGTAGCACGCCGCGCCAGCCTGAGGTCGCCCCGCCTTCCACAGCACGTACGCCAGCTGGTAGTAGGCCATGGCGATGTCGTTCGGCTGCACGGCGATCAGCAGCCCTTCCTGCAGCACCTCGGCCGCATTCTCCATGTCGCCCACCAGCATGTACGCGCGTCCGAGCTGCCGGTACCCGGCAGCCGTCGCCGGCCCTATCTCGATGGCCCGCTGCCCGAACCGCAGCGCCTCCTCGGTACGCTCGAACGAGTGCTCCAGAAGCTGCGTGATCTCCAGATGGCACAGGTAGTAGGAATCGGGAACCAGCTCAACGCGCTTGTCCACGTCCGCGGACGCACGCGCCGGAGCGCCCGCGCCGCGCCGCGCGCGGTTGTACAGCACGCGCGACGCATACGAATCGAACGCGCGGTACACGGTGGTCGCACCGTCCACGAACCCATCGAGCGCCGCCGCCTCGCCCACGGCGTCGATGAGCACCTGCACCGCCGCTTCCGGATCGTTGGTCGCCAGCGTGCGCGCACGGCCCAGCGCCACCAGGCAGCGATCGTCCCCGAGGAAGCGTCCCACCACGGCGTTCTGGTCGCCCATGTCGATCTCGCCCTCGGCGAGCGCCGCCATGAGCCGCGTGCAAGCGGCAACCGCCCGATCATCGTCTTTCGCCGCCGCCTCCTCTTGCGCCGCGCGCACGATGCGGATGGCATCCGTCGCACTCGAAGCGCGCACGATGCGGTCGGCCAGCTCCTCGGCCATGCGCCGCCGCGCGGCATCGAACGTGATGCGCACGTCCCTGCAGCGATCGGCACCCAGCGCGACCCGCGCGGCCTCCGCCAGCTCGCCGTCCACGACCTCCGGCATGCGCCGCCGCAGTTCGAAGGACTCGAGCCCCTCCACGAACGAGAACGCTTCCGCTTCTTCAACGTCGAAGCGCGCATCGCTCGCCAGGTACGGCGGCATCGGATCGCCCGCGCGCGCCTCTTCGAAACGGCCGAACGCCTCGTAGGTTTCCCTGCTGAACGTCGCCTGCACGAACGCTCGCTCGCGCGACTCCTGCGGAAACTCGCCCGCATTCTCGCTCGACGAAGCAGCCGCCGCGCCCGCCTGCGGATGCGCTGCAACGTCGACGCGACGCATCGCCGGCGAGGCGTCGAACGCCGCGGCAGCCAACACCAGGCCCAGATGCAGCGCGTAGCGATGCGCTTGAGCATCGCGCTCCTCGTCCGTCGCCCGCTCCCAGCCGGTTCCTCCTCGCCACGAGTGCGCCGGCATGAGCGACGCGCCCGGCACGGTCAGTTCGACCGCCGCCGCGCCCGCCGCCGCATCGCAGCGCATCGCCGCATCGATGCGCACCGGAAGACGCAGACGCTCCAGCGTCGCGCCCAATGCGCAGCGCACGTCCCATTCGCCCGCGCTCGCATCCGTCGCCCCGGGTGCATCCGCGAGGTCGCCCGCACCAGGATGCTGCGCGGCCACCGTCTCCAACAAGTAGGCGTCCCAGCGGGCGCAATCCGCCTCGGTCGCCAGCGAGGCGCGATCGCCGAACGCCTCGCCCACCAGAAGGAACCGGTTGAGCGCCGCTTCAAGCGCCCAAACCGTCTCGACGGGGAGGGGAGCATCCTCATCCTCGACGCCCAGGTAGTACGTGTTGGCGTAGCGAGCCGTGCGCACCAAACGCAGCGCCTCGTCCTTCACCCCCGCCAGCTCGTCCAACCCCGCGTCCGCCAACCAGCGCGCCAAGCAGCTGACGAGCGCCGGGGGACGGCACACCGGATCGTTCTCCGCGCAACGCGCATCGGCCACGATCGACCGCATCGCCGTGAGGGGCTTGTCGCCGCGCAGCCGCTCGTGCACGCCCTCCAAACCGCGCTCGGGCACCTCCGACGCGCCGAGCGAAGGCCGATGCACGAACGCCAAGTAGGCCCGCGCCATCGCATCGTCGTACGAAAGGTTCGCGCCATAGGGCCCGAAATCGTACCAGGAATCGAACAGGGTATAGCGCCCGCGCACGCACCGGTACTGCGCCACCTCGCGCTGCGACCCGTCGCCTCCGCGCACGTACACGCACCCCAGCTCCTCGCCCGCCGTCGTTTGGCTCGGCAGCTTCGCGAACGACAGGTCGGGAACGCGCGCAGGCGGCACGGCAGACGGCTCCCGGAGGGAGAACGCGCGTCCGAACGGATCGACGTACGCCAAGATGACGAGGTCGTTCTTCTCGATGAATTCGACGACGTACGAGCCGCCCGCAGCCGGCATCGGCAACCCTTTGGCCACCCAGCCGTATGCGCCGGCAAGCCCCTCCTGCTTCCCGGGAATCGGGGGCACCGCGCCTTCCAGCACGCAGCGCTTCACCCCCAGCAGCAACTCCGCCGCGCCGAGACGATACCTGCCTTGTTCATCGAGTTGCTGCACCGCTTCATCCTTCCGTCGTCTCCTTGCAGCATAGCATGACCGCATGACCGAACAAAGAAAAACACTCCCGGGCCAGGCCACGGGAGTGCTCGCTAACCACCTGCGATCCGGCGATCAGTGATGATGGTTGCATGCGTTGTCGGCGCTCATCACCGGCACGCTGCCAGCGGCCACCAGCTTCGCCGCATCGCCCACGATCGGCGTCTGGTTCTCGAAATACACCGTGATGCCCGCCTGGTTGAAGCCCATGAGCGGGCGCATGCCCATACCCGCCGCCACGATGGCATCCACCCCGGCATCGGCCAGCAGCCCGACCGGGCGCAGGCAGCCGCCCTCTTCGTGCGGAGGGTTCGCCACCGTGCTCGTGCCCGCGATCTCGCCGTCCGCGATCTCCACCACGGTGAAGCAGTCGCAGTGGCCGAAGTGGCCGGCACGCTGGGAGTCGAGGCCCGCTTCGCCCATCGTCGGCACCGCCAGTTTCATCGTTTCGCTCATCTCGTCCTTCTTTCGCTCGTGTCCGTTTTCTCTGCCTACGCATCTAAGCGTTGTTCCGCTCCAGCTCAGCCAAGCCGCCTTCGAGCAGATCGACCAGCAGGTCATCGAGGTGACGGCGCGCCCGAAGCGCGTCGAGCCACTGTTCGGCCAGTTCAACACCTTGCTGAGTCAATTCGTACTCGCGACGGCGCGGCCCCGATTCCTCGTCGCACCAGCGGGAGACCACCGCGCCTTCGTCCTCGAGGCGCCGCAACGACCGGTACAATCCGCCCACGTCGACGTCCACCTCGCCGTCCGTTCGGTCGAGGATGGTCTTGCGCATGTCGTAACCGTACCCGCCCGCGTACAGCAGCGCCGCCAGCGCAGCCGGTTCCACCAACGCCCCGCCACCGCCACCGCGGCGTCGACAGCACGGTTGGCGCGCCTCGCCCTCGCCGCCGCAATCGCCCTGCGGCATAGGCCTCACGTCCCTTCGCAATCGCCTACCTCTATATGCTAACAACATCTATACTCCTCTAGCATGTATGTTGTCAACATATATCAGGCAAGAATCGTGCCGAAGGCGGAACCGCATCGGTCGGTCGCCGCCCGCGCCCTCCGGGCGCGGCGCGCCCGCTGAGGGGCCCGGCGCAAAGGAAAAGGGCCCCCGATCCTGGCCGGATCGGGGGCCCCTCGGGCCTCTCGGCGGAAACGGAAACGCCCTGGGCGAGCGCGACGTCCTGTCCTCCCACGGGCTGACCCCGCAGTACTTTCGGCGATGGCAGGCTTAACTGCCGGGTTCGGAATGGGACCGGGTGATCCCTGCCTCCATGGTCGCGCTCGCGCAGGGCGTTCCCGCGCGGGCCTCATATGGCCCCGCCCGGCGGCCGCGGACCCTCCGCGCCACCCTGGCGGTTGCACAGCGCTCGTGACTTCACGGTCGCGAAACCGAGAATGTGTTTGCGAAGAAGAGCTCGGGCTATTAGTACCGCTCGCCTGAAGCGCTCGCGCGCCTTGCAGCTGCGGCCTATCGACCTCGTGGTCTGCGAGGGCCCTTACCGGAAAGAGGACTCATCTTGGAGACGGCTTCCCACTTAGATGCTTTCAGCGGTTATCCGTGCCGGACGTAGCTAGGCAGCCGTGCCGTTGGTCGACAACTGCTGCACCAGAGGTCCGTCCACCCCGGTCCTCTCGTACTAGGGGCAGACCTCCTCAATCCTCTTGCGCCTGCGGAGGATAGGGACCGAACTGTCTCACGACGTTCTGAACCCAGCTCGCGTACCGCTTTAAATGGCGAACAGCCATACCCTTGGGACCGACTTCAGCCCCAGGATGCGATGAGCCGACATCGAGGTGCCAAACCTTGCCGTCGATGTGGACTCTTGGGCAAGATCAGCCTGTTATCCCCGGAGTACCTTTTATCCGTTGAGCGACGGCCATTCCACTCTGTGCCGCCGGATCACTAGAACCGACTTTCGTCTCTGCTCGGCTTGTGGGCCTCGCAGTCAAGCCCGCTTGTACTCTTGCGCTCTGCGAACGATTGCCAACCGTTCTGAGCGGACCTTTGCGCGCCTCCGTTACATTTTAGGAGGCGACCGCCCCAGTCAAACTACCCGCCTGACACGGTCCCCCCGCCGGATCACGGCCGGGGGTTAGATCGCCAACGCGACGAGGGCAGTATTCCAAGGCCGGCTCCACCCGAGCTGGCGCCCGGGCTTCGAAGCCTCCTGCCTATCCTCTACGCGCCGAGCCAACGATCAATGTCAAGCTGCAGTAAAGGTTCACGGGGTCTTTCCGTCCTTCCGCAGGTAATTCGCATCTTCACGAATAATACAATTTCACCGGGTCCATGGTTGAGACAGCGCCCAAATCGTTACGCCATTCGTGCAGGTCGGAACTTACCCGACAAGGAATTTCGCTACCTTAGGACCGTTATAGTTACGGCCGCCGTTTACTGGGGCTTGGCTTCAGAGCTTCGCCGTGAGGCTGACCCATCCGCGTAACCTTCCAGCACCGGGCAGGCGTCAGACCCTATACGTCGTGTTGCCACTTAGCAGAGTCCTGTGTTTTTGATAAACAGTCGCTTGGGCCGTTTCGCTGCGACCCCCGGCCGCTCGGGGAGCAAGTCCCGTCACCGCCAGGGGCACTCCTTCTCCCGAAGTTACGGAGTCAGTATGCCGAGTTCCTTAACCATGGTTCTCCCGATCGCCTCGGTATGCTCTACCTGCCCACCTGTGTCGGTTTTGGTACGGGCGCCGATGTCCCTTCCTAGAGGTTTTTCTCGGAAGCATGGGCTCGCCGACTTCAGCATAAGCTTTCGTCTCGCGTCTCAGGCTGCATGATGCGCTGATTTCCATGCGCATCGCCCTACGCGCTTTCACGGGGACGTCCAGAACCCCGCTCGGCTACCCTTCTCCGTCACCCCGTCGGTACAACGGTCCATCGGCGGTACAGGAATGTCCGCCTGTTGTGCATCGGCTACGCCTCTCGGCCTCGCCTTAGCTCCCGACTGACCCTGGGAGGATTAGCCTTGCCCAGGAACCCTTAGGCTTACGGCGGCGGCGTTTCTCGCGCCGCTCTCGTTACTCATGCCAGCATTCTCACTTCCCCGCGCTCCACCGAGGGTCGCCCTCTCGGCTTCTCCGCTGCGGGGAAAGCTCCCCTACCACTAATATGAATTAGTCCGCTGCTTCGGTGTTATGCTTAGCCCCGTGAATTGTCGGCGCATGTCCACTTGACCAGTGAGCTGTTACGCACTCTTTAAATGCATGGCTGCTTCTAAGCCAACATCCTGGTTGTCTAGGCAAACGCACATCCTTTGCCACTCAGCATAAACTTGGGGACCTTAGCAGGCGGTCTGGGCTGTTTCCCTTTCGAACACACAGCTTAGCCCACATGTTCTGACTCCCGGCCTCTGATCCGACGGCATTCGGAGTTTGGTTCGTGTCGGTAGGCGGTGAAGCCCCCTCGACGATCCAGTGCTCTACCGCCGTCGGAGAACGGCCGAGGCTAGCCCTAAAGCTATTTCGGGGAGAACGAGATATCTCCGGGTTTGATTGGCCTTTCACCCCTATCCACGGGTCATCCCCTCCGTTTTCAACCGAAGTGGGTTCGGCCCTCCACGGGGTCTTACCCCCGCTTCAGCCTGCCCATGGATAGCTCACCCGGCTTCGCGTCTGCAGCATGCGACTAAAACGCCATCTTAAAGGCTCGCTTTCACTGCGGCTCGCTTAAAAGCTTAACCTCGCCGCATACCGCAACTCGCTGGCTCATTCTACAAAAGGCACGCCGTCACCCCGCTCGGGGGCTCCGACTGCTTGTAGGCGCACGGTTTCAGGTACTGTTTCACTCCCCTCTCGGGGTGCTTTTCACCTTTCCCTCACGGTACTGGTTCGCTATCGGTCACAGGAGAGTGTTCAGCCTTGGAGGGTGGTCCCCCCTGCTTCGCACCGGGTTTCACGTGCCCGGCGCTACTCGGGTGCCTCACTCGGAGGCTGCGGGGATTCGCGTACGGGGCTCTCACCCGCTCCGGCCGGCCTTCCCAGGCCGTTCCGCTTCCGCGCAGCTTTGTAACTCCGTCCATGGTATAAGGCCCATGGAGTGTGTGGTCCCACAACCCCTCATGCAGCAACGCCCTTACGCTTACACGTGCATGGGTTTGGGCTGGTCCGGTTTCGCTCGCCGCTACTACCGGAATCTCGGTTGATTTCTCTTCCTCCGGGTACTTAGATGTTTCAGTTCCCCGGGTTGCCTTCTCCCGCCCTATTTGATTCAGGCGGGGATGGCCAGGCATGACCCTGGCCGGGTTCCCCCATTCGGAGATCTTCGGATCGATGGCCGTTTGCGCCTCCCCGAAGCTTATCGCAGCTTGCCGCGTCCTTCATCGACTTCCTGTGCCAAGGCATCCGCCGTGCGCCCTTAATATCTTCTTCTCTTAACTCAGGTTTCGGGTATCGAATACTCGATACTCTTGCGATCGTGAATGATGCTTCGTCCCGGCCGCCCGAGGGCCGCCGGGGAAAAAGATCATTTGTCACTAAACGCTATGCAACTGTCAAGGTGCGCGGAGGCCCGAAGAGGCCCCCTCGGGGGCAGAGCCCCGGAAGCCGGATGCTGAGCGAGCGGGCGAAGAGCCAGGCGGATCCTCGCGTTCGGGACCCAAATAAGAATTGTTTTGTCTTCCAGGCGGGGGAGCGCTTGCGCTCGACCCCGTCGGACACGATGAGTGTCTCCCTAGAAAGGAGGTGATCCAGCCGCACCTTCCGGTACGGCTACCTTGTTACGACTTCACCCCCCTTACCCTCCACACCTTCGACGCCTCCGCCCCTTGCGGGTTCGGCCGGCGGCTTCGGGTGCAGACGACTCGGGTGGTGTGACGGGCGGTGTGTACAAGGCCCGGGAACGTATTCACCGCGGCATGCTGATCCGCGATTACTAGCAACTCCGACTTCACGGAGGCGGGTTGCAGCCTCCGATCCGAACTGGGGCCGGCTTTGAGGGATTCGCTCACTCTCGCGAGTTCGCAGCCCGTTGTACCGGCCATTGTAGCACGTGTGCAGCCCAGGGCATAAAGGGCATGATGACTTGACGTCGTCCCCACCTTCCTCCGGCTTGACGCCGGCAGTCTCGCATGAGTCCCCAACTGAATGCTGGCAACATGCGATAGGGGTTGCGCTCGTTGCGGGACTTAACCCAACATCTCACGACACGAGCTGACGACAGCCATGCACCACCTGCGCTGGCTCCTCTCGGCCACCGGGTTTCCCCGGCTTCACCAGCATGTCAAGCCCTGGTAAGGTTCTTCGCGTTGCTTCGAATTAAGCCACATGCTCCGCTGCTTGTGCGGGCCCCCGTCAATTCCTTTGAGTTTTAGCCTTGCGGCCGTACTCCCCAGGCGGGATACTTAATGCGTTGGCTGCGGCACGGAGGGCGTTGCCCCCCACACCTAGTATCCATCGTTTACGGCTAGGACTACCAGGGTATCTAATCCTGTTCGCTCCCCTAGCTTTCGCGCCTCAGCGTCAGTTTCGGCCCAGCAGGCTGCCTTCGCCATCGGTGTTCTTCCCGATATCTGCGCATTCCACCGCTACACCGGGAATTCCGCCTGCCTCTACCGAACTCGAGCCTCCCAGTTCGGGATCCGGCCGGGGGTTGAGCCCTCGGATTAGAGATCCCGCTTGAAAGGCCGCCTACGCGCTCTTTACGCCCAATGAATCCGGATAACGCTCGCTCCCTACGTATTACCGCGGCTGCTGGCACGTAGTTAGCCGGAGCTTCTTCTGCAGGTACCGTCGTTGTTCTTCCCTGCTGAAAGCGGTTTACAACCCGAAGGCCGTCGTCCCGCACGCGGCGTTGCTGCGTCAGGGTTTCCCCCATTGCGCAAAATTCCCCACTGCTGCCTCCCGTAGGAGTCTGGGCCGTATCTCAGTCCCAATGTGGCCGGTCGGTCTCTCAACCCGGCTACCCATCGCAGGCACGGTGGGCCGTTACCCCGCCGTCTACCTAATGGGCCGCGACCCCATCCCTTGCCGTCTGGGCTTTCCCGGGCCCCCCAGGAGGGGGGCGAGGAGTATCCGGTATTAGCCTCGGTTTCCCAAGGTTGTCCCGGAGCAAGGGGCAGGTTGGTCACGTGTTACTCACCCGTTCGCCACTTCATGTCCGCCCGAGGGCGGTTTCGTCGTTCGACTTGCATGTGTTAGGCACGCCGCCAGCGTTCATCCTGAGCCAGGATCAAACTCTCCGTTTAAGAGGCGGGAATCGCTTCCCGCTAAGTCCGATCTTGGTTTCGGCCCTCGCCCGCCCCCCTTCTCGGGGATGCGCGCTCGGGCCGGGTTTCCGTTCGCAAGAATCGTTTGCTTGGCTTGTTCTTCTTTCGCTACTCAGTATCCGGTTTTCAAGGTTCTGCGGTATCCTTTCGGACCCCGCTGCGCTTTCGTGTTTCAAGTGCGTAAGGAGATATATTACTGTATCGTTGCCTTCCCGTCAAGAACTTTTTTCAAAATTCTTTGAAGCTCGTTCGGAGGACGTTCATCTCCTTGGTGCTTCGGGGAAGATCCGTTCCGCGCTCTCCTCAAACGCGGGTTTTGTATATTACCCGTAAGGTGTACGTAAGGCAATGGGTAATTTTGCAAAAATTCGAACTTTTTCACGTGCCTACATAAAACACCAGGTGAAAAGCCATAGAGCCGGTAAAGTTATGCGGCACCCTCCACGAGTGCCACACATACCGACCGATTATCGACTCTCTTTACCGTGCCGTCCCCCACCGCCGCCGTGACGGTGCTGACCGTTTCCGGTGTCGCCGCCCTCGGCTTCGTCGGGAGAAAGCACCGCGATACGTTCGCGCAACTCGTGCATAGAAAGGCTCGCGCACTCCTCGAGCGTCACGCTGGGATCGAGCTCCATGAGCTCGAGGGCGGCACGGTAGCGGCCGACGCCCATGCCGGCGGAGGTGGCGGCTTCACGCGTGCCCTCGTCGACGGCGTGGCAGGAGCCGCGGCAGGGCAATGCGCTCAGGCACTCGTCGCTTTGCCGGCGGATAGCCTCCGCTTGACGGTCGTCGTCGGAGGTGACGCTGATCTCCACATACGAATCCTCCTGCGCGTAGGGCGAGAACGCCTCGCTTTGCGTGAGAAGGTTCAGGGCCTCGGCGTACCCGCGCCCCGTGAGCGACACGGCGTCGAGCAGCGTCTCCCCATCGCTATTGAGCGCCTCGGCTTGCACGACGATGCCGAACCGGTTCACGCCGAGCTCGATGGACGGATTGACGTCGATGCCTACATAGGTGGTGGGTTGCGCATAGGCGAAGCCGCCGAAGCCCACGACCGCCAGCACGAGGCATGCGGCAAGCGCCGCCACGGCGCGGCGCAGGGGAAGCATGCGTCCGCGGGCGCGTTTGCGCGGCGCGGGCGCAGGCTCCGCCGGGCTCGTTTCCACCGTTTCAGCCTTTTCCGCAACGCTCGCTATATAGGTAAGGGCGCGGTGCTTCACGTCGTCGGGAACGGTTACGTCGTCGAACGCCTGGCGCACGCGTGTTTCGAGATCGATCATGACAGCACCTCCTGCAAAAGCTTCTTTCCGCGCGCGAGCCACGAGTACACCGTGTTGACGGGGGCATCCACCATCTGCGCGATTTCGGGAGCGGTGTACCCCTCGTACAGGGAGAGGTACAGGGGCGTACGGGGCGGATCGTCGAGGGAGCGCATGGCGTCCACCACCTCGCTGGAGAACGACGCTGGTTGCGTGGCCGGGTCGCTCGAGGGCGCGCAGGCCGCTTCGGCCGCCGCATCGAGCGGCACCACGCGGCGGCCTGCGGCCTTGAGCATGTCCTTGCATATATTGGCAGCCACGCGAATGAGCCAGGCCTTGCGGTGCTCGTCGTCGTTGAACGCCACGTGATCGGCGAGCGCGTACTTCAGGAACGCGTCTTGGAAGGCATCCTGGGCGTCGGTATGGGCGCGGAAGTACAGCACGCACACGCGCCACACGGCGTCGCCGTGCCGCTCCATCGCCCCCTCGATGTCTCCTGCCGATCGCACGTTCGTCGAATGCTGACGCTAGCGACGCATGCAGCCGTGGTGACCGCCGCCGGTGCCGGCACCATAGCCGGAACCGCCGCCGTTGCCGGTGCCGGTACCGTTGCCGGCGCCGCAGCCGTGATGCGCTCCCGTACCGTAGTTGTCGCAGACGCCGTTGTTGTCTGCGTCGATATATCCGGTGCAGCCAGCTTGACCGTCGGCGTAGTTGTCGCAGACGCCGTCGTTGTCGCGATCGACGTACTCGCCGCGCACGGTGGCGATGGCTGCACCGACGGTTGCGGCGGCGTCGCTGTCGCCTGCGGCGCGCATCGCATGGTGCGCAAGCGAGCCGGAGCCGTCGGCGGGGCACCACGTTTGCTGCATGCCGTTGGCGAATGCGATGGTGGGCACGGCCAAAATCACCAGCGCCACGGCGGCCACGATTGCGATCACGTTCTTCTTCATTGCGTTCAGTCCTCCTGTAGTCCGTTCGTTTCGTCCTTCATCTACAAAACGAACGAGGGGCGCGAATCCTTGCAAGCATTTTGAAAAGTTTCCGAAACGCGCAGCAGGCGACCCGAAGATCGCCTGCTGTATGCATGATACGGTGCGTTGCCGGTTAGACCAGCTTCACGAACTTGCGCTTGCCCACCTGCAAGGTCGCCCCGGCAAGCGTCGACGGATCGACGTTGTAGGACTTCGCGGGAAGGGCCTCCCCGTTCACCTTGACGCCGCCGCCGTCGATGAGGCGACGCGCCTCGCCGGCGCTGGCAGCCATGCCGGCATCGGCCAGCAGCTTCGCCAGATAGACGGTACCGTCGTCGTTAGGCGTGAGATCGGCTGCGAACTCGGGGATGTCGTCGGGCACGGCGTGCTGCTTGAACACGAGGTCGAACTGCTCCTCGGCCGCCTGCGCCGCCGCCTCGTCGTAGTACGCCGCCACGATGTTCTGCGCCAACGCGCGCTTCACCTTGTTGGGATGCAGCTCGTCGGCGGCCAGACCGCGCTCGACCTCGTCGATCTCGTCGACCGGCAGCGCCGAAGCGAGGCGGTAGTACTTCACCATGAGCTCGTCGGGAATGGACATGACCTTGCCGAACATGTCGGCGGGCTCGTCGGTGAGGCCGATGTAGTTGCCGTAGCTCTTGGACATCTTCTGCACGCCGTCGGTGCCCTCGAGCAGCGGGAGCGTCAGGCATACCTGCGGCTCCATACCCATCTTCTCCATGAGCTCGCGGCCTGCGAGCAGGTTGAACAGCTGATCGGTACCGCCCAGCTCGACGTCGGCCTTGATGACGACCGAGTCGTAGGCCTGCATGAGCGGGTAGAGGAACTCGTGCAGGCTGATGGGCTGGCTGCTGGTGTAGCGCTTGTGGAAGTCGTCGCGCTCGAGGATGCGGGCCACCGTGAAGTTGCTGGCCAGCTTCAGCAGGCCCTCCATGTCGAGGGCGAGCAGCCACTCGGAGTTGTAGCGCAGCGTGGTCTTCTCGGGGTCGAGGATCTTGAACGCCTGGTCGACGTAGGTCTGGGCGTTCGCCTTGATCTGCTCGGACGTGAGCTGCGGGCGCGTGGAGTTGCGGCCCGACGGATCGCCGATGAGCGCGGTGCCGTCGCCGATGATGAGCGTGACGCCGTGGCCGAGGTCCTGGAACTGACGCAGCTTGCGCAGCGGCACGGCGTGTCCGAGATGGATGTCGGGAGCCGTGGGATCGACGCCCAGCTTGATGTTGAGCGGCTCGCCCCGCTTGAGCTTCTCGAGCAGCGCGCTCTCCGGCACGATCTGCGCCGCGCCGGAAGCGATGGTGTGCAGTTGTTCTTCCGCGGAAAGCATGATCTCCTCTTTCTATATATACACGTAGCTCATGATTCTATCATAGGGGGCAAGGAAGGGGCGCGGGAGGCTGCGAGGGATGCGGGGGCGCTCGCAGCCCCCGGTGCGCTTACGCCCGCGCGAGGTGGGTTGGGCGTTGGTTGCGCCCGCACGAGATGGGTTGGCTCAAGAGGCTCAACGCGGGCGCAGGGGAGGTTAGGAGACTCCCCTGAACAGGTGGCCGCTGGTGGTGCCGGGGGTTTTGGCGATGGCGTTGCCGTCGGCGTGGGCCACGTTGCGCGCGCGGACGGCGCGCTGCACGACCTTCGTCGTCTCCTCGACGTTCATGAGCGTCGTGTCCACCATGAACGACGTCACGCCGGCGTGGATGAGATCGGGCAGCGTCTGCGCCACGTCGAGCTGCACGCCGTTGAACAGGTGGCTGCGGCCCATGGCATCGGTGATGACCGGGAACTCGTACTCCTTGCGGTCGCGCAGGTAGTGCGGGCTCTTGCGCCGCGGGCACGCGTCGCAGTTCTCGTCGCAGGGGCCCTGGCTCATGAGCAGGCAGTGCTCGGTGACCATGAGCTCCTGGGCGCCGATGATGGTGAGGCCGAGCTCGACCGGCGCATCCTCGGCGATGTCGGCGATCTGCCCCAACGTGAGTTCGGGCGACAGCCACACGCGCCGCGCGCCCAACTCGGCGGCGGCGGCCAGCGACAGCGGGTTCGTGATGGGCACGTGCGGGCCCACCTCCACCTCGGCACCGAATTCGGCCGCGCGCACGAGCCCGGCCAGGTTCTCGGCGACGACCGGCTTGCCCGGCTTGACGTAGCGCCAGGGATCGAAGTCGAGGGCCGCCTCGCGCGTGCCCGGAACCTGATCGTGCTCGACGGCGGGCAGGGCGACGACGGCCTGCTTCGGATAGCCGGCCTGCTCGGCGGTCGAGGAGCGCTGGCCGGCCACCACCGCCTCGCCGCGCTTGTAGTTGAGCGCCGGCACGTAGATGATGTCGGCGCCGGCGCGCTTCGCCGCACGGGCGCACGCGGGGTTCGTGGCCCAGGCCGCGATGCGCACGCCGCGCGGGCGCGCGGGCGCGGGAGCCGTGCGCTCCTGCACGCGCGGCAGCGCACGGTCGCGCGTGGGTGCGAGCAGCCGCTCCGCGAGGTCGTCGAGCGCAGCGGCGCGCACGCGATGCAGCTGCGAGAAGCCGATGCCCACGCCCTCGTCGAGCTCCACGTCGAGCGACACGAGCTCGAACGGGGTCTGGCCCAGGCGGTCGATATGCGCCCGCACGTCGTCGGCGGCCACCGGCTTCGTGCGCGCAGCCTCCACCGCATCGCCCTCGGCCGAGCCGACGACCGTCGCGGCCGCTTCGCTGTAGGCGGCGCTCGGCGCCAGCGAGAACTCCACGCGCAGCGGCTGGCCGATGCGCAGCACGGCGCGACCCGTCACCGCCACGCGCGGCTCGAACAGGTCGTCTTCGAACGCCGCCTCGGCGCTGCGCACGCGGAACACGCGGTCGCCCTTCCCCACCGGCCGGTCGGGCGACACGCGCACGTTGCCCTGCGCATCGAGCGACACCTGGTCGAGCGTATAGGCGAAGTGTCCTTTGTTCGTCCAGAATTCCAGCACGTCGCCGACCGCGAGCGGGCGCTCGGCCGCGACGGTGGCGATGCCGTTCTTCGCCGACAGCACGCGTCCCACGAACACGCCGCGGTTGTTCGGACGGCCGTAGCTCATGATGTCGTTGCCGCGCTGGTTTTCCAGATAAGCCGTGGTGAAGCCGCGCGAGAACGCCTCGGCCAGCGTGGCATGCTCGCCGTCGGTGGCCCGCACGGCCTTGCCGCTTTCCGCGGCGCGTTCGGCCAGCACACGGTCGAGCACGGCACGGTACGTCTGCGTGACGGCGAACACGTACTCGGGAGACTTCATGCGGCCCTCGATCTTGAACGAGGTCACGCCCGCGTCCACGAGCTGCGGAAGCAGGTCGATGGTGCACAGATCCTGGGGAGACAGCAGGTGCTCGCCGGGGGCCGGAAGGTTCTTGCGCAGCGCCATGTTGTGCAGCGTGTAGGGCAGGCGGCACGCCTGGGCGCACAGCCCGCGGTTCGCCGAGCGGCCGCCGATGAGCGACGACATGAAGCACTGTCCCGAGTAGCATACGCACAGCGCGCCGTGGGCGAACGATTCCACCTCCATGTCGAACCCGTCCGCGACCTCCGCAAGGTGCGCGATCTCGGGGATGGACAGCTCGCGGGCGAGCGTCACGCGCTGCGCGCCCAGCTTCGCCGCCGCCTCGATGCCGGCGGCGTTGTGCGTGTTCATCTGCGTGGATATATGCAGCCGCGCCTCGGGGAGCGTGCGCGCGATCTCGGATGCGATGCCGATGTCCTGCACGATGAACGCATCGGCGCCGGCACGGTACGCCTGGCGCACCGTCTCGAGCGCACGCGCCACCTCGGAGGGCAGCACGGCGGTGTTGAACGTCACGTACACGCGCACGCCGCGCAGATGCGCGTACGCGCATGCGTCGGACAGCGTCTCCAGCGTGAAGTTGTCGGCGCCGCGGCGGGCGTTGAAGGCTTCGAGGCCGAGGTACACGGCGTCTGCCCCGCCGCGCACGGCGGCACGGAGCGCCGCGGCGTTGCCGGCCGGCGCGAGCAGTTCGATGGCATGCTGCATGGTGATTCCTTACCTATATATAGTAGTACGTCGCGCACTCCGTGGAACAGGATGCGATCCGGTATAGAGAGTTCCGTAGTTCTCCGGCCGAACGTTACGATTCGGTATCAGCGCTATGGTAGTATAGTCGAACGATGAAAATTCGGCGAAAACAGCGCGAAATGCGCACCCACGCGGTGAAATGGGCCCTCCTCGTCACGGTGGCAGCCCTGTGCTTTGTCGGCTATGCGGGGGTTCAGGGCGTGCTCGGCGTCATGGACGGCTGGACGAAGGACCTTCCCAGCATCGAAGACACCGATTTCACCAACACGTCCCGCGAGTCCGTGATGTACGCCGGCGACGAATCCACGCTGCTGGCCGAGTTCCAGCTGGAGAAACGCGACCCGGTGACGTACGAGGAGATCAGCCCATACGTGCTGCAGGGCACGGTGGACACCGAGGACGTGCGCTTCTACGAGCACACCGGCGTGGACATCCCCGGCATCGCGCGCGCGTTCGTCAACAACCTGCGCGGCGGCGACCTCGAGGGCGCGTCCACCATCACCCAGCAGCTCGTGCGCAACACCGTGCTGTCCGAAGAAGCGAACGACATTTCGTTCGAGCGCAAGATCCGCGAGGCGCAGTTGGCCGTCGACCTGGAGAAACGCTTCAGCAAAGACGATATCCTCGTCAAGTACCTCAACATCATCAACTACGGCGACGGATGCTACGGCATCGAGGCGGCCGCTCAGAACTACTTCCAGGTGTCGGCGCTCGACCTGACGCTGGCGCAGGCCGCCACGCTCGTGGGCATCCCCCAGTCGCCCACCTACCTCAACCCCAAGGCGTACCCGGATGACTGCCTCGAACGCCGCAACGTGGTGCTCGACCGCATGCTGTCGGCCGGCGACATCACGCAGCAGGAGCATGACGAAGCGCAAGCCGAGGAGCTGGGACTGAATCCGGCGCCCGACGCGCCTGCGGACGGCATTTACGCGTACCCCTACTTCACGAGCTACGTGCGCACGCTGTTGTTCGACGAGAACAACCCCTACGGGTGCTCGTACGCCGACCTGTTCAAGGGCGGGCTGACCATCTACACGTCGCTCGACCCGGCGATGCAGGATGCGGCGCAGGCGGCGGTGGACGACCAGCGCGCGAGCATGGCCGACAACCTGGACGCTTCCATCGTGGCCGTCGACGTGGCGACCGGCCAGGTGAAGGCCATGACGCGCGGCGTGCCCTACGGCCAGGGCGAAGGCGAGAGCCAGGTGAACATCGCCACGGGCGACGGCGGCACGGGCCGTCAGGCCGGCTCCACGTTCAAGGCGTTCACGCTGGCCGCCGCCATCGAGCAGGGCATCTCGCCGCAAACGCTGGTCGATTGCTCTTCGCCCCTGAAGGCGGGCCAGGACGGCGCGCCCCAGGACTTCGAGAACTTCGGCGGCGCGAACTACGGTATCCAATCCATCCAGAGCGCCACGGCCATCTCGTCGAACACCGGCTACCTGCGCCTTTCGAACAGCATCGGCCAGGCGTCCACCACCGAGATGGCGAGCCGCCTGGGCGTGACCTCGCCCATGGATCCCGTGTACACCGCGACCGAGGGCGTGGCCGACGTCAACCCGCTGGAGATGGCCAGCGCCTACGCGACGCTGGCGAGCGGCGGCGTCAAGCGCACCCCCACGGTGATCACGAAGATCCTCGACCGCGACGGCACCGTCATCTACGAGGCGGGCGACACGAGCGAGCGCGTGCTGGACGAAGCGGTTTCCGCCGCGACGACGAAGGTGCTGGAGACGGTGTTCACGCAGAGCAACGGAACGGGTACGTCCGCCCGGCTGAACAACGGGCAGCCCGTGGCGGGCAAGACGGGCACAGCAAGCCTGTTCACCGACCACTGGCTGGTGGGCTATACGCCCAGCCTGTCGTGCGCCGCGTGGATCGGCGACCCGTCCGGTGCCGTCCCCACCGACACGGCGCTCACCGCGAACGCGCTGTGGAAGGACTTCATGGATCGGGCGACCGACGGCCAGGCCATCGAGAACTTCCCCACCGTCGCCGACCCGCCGTACAACAACCCGTACAACATCGCCCAGAAGAACAAGCTGGGCAAGAAGGCGGAAGATGCCAAGAAGGACGATGCCGCCGACGCCGACAAAGATGCCGACAAGGACGTGAACTCGGCGCCGAGCACCGTGGGCAAGACGTTCGACCAGGCGATCGAGCTGCTGAACGGCTACGAGGCCGGCTACGTGCAGGAGTATTCGGACACCGTGCCGGAGGGCACGGTGATCAGTCAATCGGTGCAGGACGGCCAGGTGGTCATCGTCGTATCGAAGGGGCCGAAACCGTAAGCATAAAAGAAGCGCCCCGATGGGCGCTTCTTTTATGGGCGCTTCTTTTATGGGCGCTTCTTTTTTTTGGGGGCGACGCGAGGAGCGCTGCCGCTACAG
Organism: Eggerthella guodeyinii; assembly: GCF_009834925.2. Classification (NCBI taxonomy): domain Bacteria; kingdom Bacillati; phylum Actinomycetota; class Coriobacteriia; order Eggerthellales; family Eggerthellaceae; genus Eggerthella; species Eggerthella guodeyinii. The sequence goes on along the minus strand of NZ_CP063310.1, from coordinate 862,502 downwards.
GTGCGCCACCACGAGGTCGCCCATGTGGACGGTGCCGACGAGTTTGTCGGCGGGGGTGTCGGCCTGCTTGATGTCGCCGGTGCGCCAGCCCTCGTCGAGCACGGCGGTCACCGCGCGGCGGATGTCGTCGGCGGCCTCGCCCATGTCGAAGCTGTAGCGCAGCATCATCTCGACGGACAGGATCTGCGCGAGCGGGTTCGCGATGCCCTTCCCCGCGATGTCGGGCGCGCTGCCGTGGCTGGGCTCGTACAGCGCCGTGCCGTCGCCGAGGCTGGCGCTGGCCAACATGCCCAACGAGCCGGTGATCTGCGCAGCTTCGTCGGACAGGATGTCGCCGAACATGTTCTCGGTCACCACCACGTCGAAATCGACGGGGCGGCTGATGAGCTGCATGGCCGTGTTGTCCACGAGCAGGTCCTCGAGCTCCACGTCGGGGTACTCCTCCGCGCCGATGCGGTGCACGATCTCGCGCCACATGCGGCTCGTCTCCAGCACGTTCGCCTTATCGACGCTGGTCACCTTGTTGCGGCGCTTGCGCGCGGCCTCGAACGCCTGGCGCGCGATGCGCTCGACCTCGTACTCGCGATACTCCAGCGTGTCGTAAGCGCGCTGGCCGGAAGCGCCGTCCGTACCGCAGCCTTCTTCGTCGTAGAAGCGCTCGCGCAGGCCGAAGTACAGGCCGCCGGTCAGCTCGCGCACGATCATCATGTCCACGCCGTCCACGATCTCGGGCTTGAGCGTGGATGCGTCGGCCAACGCGGCGAAGATCTGCACGGGACGCAGGTTCGTGTACAGGCCCAGCGCCTTGCGGATGCCCAGCAAGCCCTGCTCGGGACGGGGCTTCGACGGATCGGTGGTGTCCCACTTCGGGCCGCCGACGGCCGCCAGCAGCACGGCGTCGGACGTTTCGGCCACGCGCAGCGTCTCCCCCGGCAGCGCAACGCCCGTCGCGTCGATGGCGCATCCGCCCAGCAGCGCCTCGGTGTACGAGAACGCCGTATCGTACTTCGCGCCCACCGCGTTCAGCACCTTGACGCCCTCGGCGATGATCTCGGGGCCGATGCCGTCGCCGGGAAGCAGGCAGATATTGTAGGTTTTGGTCATGGCTCTACTCCTCGCCAAGCTTCGCTTTCGTGCGGTTGATCAGGCCGCCGGCTTCGATGATCTCGCGGATGAACGGGGGGAACGGCTGGGCCTCGAAGGTCTGGCCCGTCGTCTCGTTCACGATGACGCCCGCGTCGGCGTCCACGTTCACCACATCGCCCTGGCTGATGGCGTCCACCGCTTCGGGGCATTCCATGATGGCGAGGCCCGTGTTGATGGAGTTGCGGTAGAAGATGCGCGCGAAGCTCTTGGCGATGACCACGTCGACGCCGGCCGCCTTGATGGCGATGGGCGCGTGCTCGCGCGACGAGCCGCAGCCGAAGTTCTCGTCGGCCACGATGATGTCGCCGGGTTGCACGCGCTCGATGAACGACGTGTCGAGGTCCTCGAGGCAGTGCTTCGCCAGCTCGGCCGGATCGGACGTGGTCAGATAGCGGGCCGGGATGATGACGTCGGTATCGATGTCGCGCCCGTACCGGTGCGCGGTTCCTTTGAATTGCATGGTCGCAGTCCCTCCTAGTCCAAATCTTCGGGCAGGCCGATGTGGCCGAGCACCGCGCTCGCCGCGGCGATGGCCGGCGAGGACAGGTAGACCTCGCTCGTGGGGTCGCCCATGCGGCCGACGAAGTTGCGGTTCGTCGTGGCGATGGCGCGCTCGCCGGCGGCCAGAATGCCCATGTAGCCGCCCAGGCAGGGGCCGCACGTGGGCGTGGACACGGCGCAGTTCGCGTCGAGGAACACGTCCATGAGGCCTTCCTCCATGCACTGGCGGTACACGGCCTGCGTGGCGGGGATCACGATGCAGCGCACGTCGGGATGGACGGTGCGCCCGCGCAGCACGTCGGCGGCCTGGCGCATGTCGACGATGCGGCCGTTCGTGCAGCTGCCGATGACGGCCTGGTCGATCTTGACGTCGCGCGCCTCGGCGGCCGGGCGCGTGTTCGACGGCAGGTGCGGGAACGACACGGTGGGCACGATGGAGGCGGCATCGATCTCGTACACCTTCGCGTACGTCGCATCAGCGTCGGAATGGTACTCGGTGTAGGGGCGCTCGGTGCGGCCGTCCATATAGGCGCGCGTCACGTCGTCGACCTCGATGAGACCGGCCTTGCCGCCCGCTTCGATGGCCATGTTCGAGATGCTCATGCGCTCGTCCATGCCCATGGTCCGAATGGCGCTGCCGGTGAACTCCATGGCCTGGTAGAGCGCACCGTCCACGCCGATCATGCCGATGATGTGCAGGATGACGTCCTTGCCGGTGACGCCGGGGGCAAGCTCGCCCTCGATCTTGAACAGCAGCGACTCGGGCACCTTGAACCACGCCTTGCCGGTGGCGTAGCCCACGCCGGCGTCGGTGGAGCCCACGCCCGTGGCGAACGCGCCCAGCGCGCCGTACGTGCAGGTATGGCTGTCCGCGCCGATGATGAGGTCGCCCGCGCCGACGACGCCCTGCTCGGGAAGCAGCGCATGCTCGACGCCCATGCAGCCCACCTCGTAGTAATGGGTGATGCCCTGCTCGCGCGCGAAGCCGCGCACGATCTTGGCCTGCTCGGCGCTCTTGATGTCCTTGTTGGGAACGTAGTGGTCGGGCACGAGGGCGATCTTCGTAGGATCGAACACCTTCTCGACGCCGATCTTGCGGAATTCTTTGACGGCGATGGGGGCGGTGACGTCGTTGGACAGCACGAGGTCGAGATCGCATTCGATCAGCTGACCCGGCTCCACTTCGTCGAGCCCCGCATGGGCGGCGAGGATTTTCTCCGCCATGGTCATGGGACGTGGCATGTGTGCTCCTTTGTGCGGTGGGTCTCGGGCGCCCGCGCTTCCCCGCGCGAACTCCTGGAAATCGCCGTTCATTGTACCACTCGCTTTAGCACGCAAAAGGAAGAGCCCCGGAGGGCTCTTCAATAATGAAGCGATTTACAGATTTTACCGGTCGATTACCAGGATCCGTGGTAGCCGTAGCCGTAGGAACCCGAGTCCAGGCTTCCCATCATCCCGTACACCGCAGCGGAGATCGCGCCGGTGATCAGGAAACTCATGATGAACCAGAACACGATGTTGATGACGAATCCGATGACGGTGAACTTGAGCGCGTCGCTCTTCACCTGCGGCATCTTGTCGACGTTCACGAGCCACGAGATGATGATGCCCGGGATGCCCATGAGGGCGCCCACCACGAGCCAGGCGAACTTCATGCCGCCGGTGAGCTGCATGAGCGGCGCAGGCGGGTAGAATGCCTGGGGCTGCGGCTGGGGCGCGCCGTACATCGGCTGCTGGGGCTGCGGTTGCGGCTGGGGCTGAGGCTGGGGCTGCGCGGGCGGAACCTGCTGGCCCATCGGGGGCTGCTGCTGCGGCATCGGCTCGGTCGGGGGCTCGGGCGTGACGGGAGGCTGCGGCGCCGCGTCGGGCTGCTGCGGGGTGTTGGGATCGGTGTTCTTCATATCGTCAGCCATGATGACCTGCTTTCGACGGATCGGTTGTTGTTGGCAGCAGTATAAAGCCCTCACCTGCGGAAATCAGTACCCTTTGCGCATCCGTCATCGAACCGACACGAGAATACACCAGATGGTGTAGCAGGTGAGGCGAGGCGACGAGAACGCCCGCCGACCTACGACAGCGCGGTGCAGAGGGCGTCGAGGAGGGTGATGGCGAAGTGCTGCGCGGAACGCCCCGCGCCCGCGTCCTCCCACATGGTGCTGGGAAGCTCGACGGCGATGCGCGACGGGTTGACGGCGTCGGCCACGCCGATGGCCGTCTCGAGGCGCAGCGACAGCGTTTCCTCGTCCTCGAAGCTGACGCGCGGCACGGTGGTCACCGTCAGCTCGCCCGGCAGGACGATGTGCACGAGCAGCATCGAGTCGTCGGGGGCGACGAGCAGCGAGTCGGCGCTCATGATCTTGGATGCGGGGTTCGTGGCCAGCGCGAGGTTCGACATGCGCGATGCGACGCTGCGCGTGAAATCCTGCGTGCCGAACAGGCACAGCGCATTGCGCTCGAGCACGTCGGCGGCGCGGGCGAACCCGAGGTGGCTGGAACCGTGCACCGCTTCCTTGCCCTCCCACGAATGGTGGAGGTTGCGGATGGCGGCGTACGTGTAGGCGCCGGCGATGCCGTCGGACGGCAGGCCCAGGTTGAGCTGGAACTTGCGCAGCGCAAGCTCGGTGAACGCGCCGAAGATGCCGTCGGTGGCGCCGCAGGCGAAGCCGAGCGCGCCCAGCGCATGCTGCAGCTCCAGCACGTCGTGGCCGTGGAAGTGCGGCATGCGCAGGTACAGGGTGCGGTCACCCAGCGTGAACGAGGCGTCGACGAGCGCCGCCCACACCTTCTCGGTCACCTCGTCGGTGAGGGGCAGGCCCGCGCCGCCGCAGAACGCCTGCACGGCCTCGGCCGTGGTATCGCCGAACGCCCCGTCGACGTCGGCGGGATCGAGCAGCCCGATGGTGACGAGGCGCTGCTGCACGTCTTCGACCGCGGGACCGGTGTCATGTCGCTTAATGGTTTCCATGAGCGTCATGGTAGCGCACCGCGGTGCGCGCGCGAGGGTTTCGACCGAGGTTCCACAAGAGGAACAGAGGGGGTATGCGCAGCTTGTTGCACGCATGCCCCCTTCTCGGACGTCCGCGCAGCGGTCGCGTCAATCGTGGCACGTGTAGCACTCGAACACGTCGGCGTGATGGCAGCTTGCGCATTCGGCATCGGCTTTGTCGGCAAGCTTCTCGGCATCGTGCATGCCGTGGCAATCCGCGCATCGGATAGTATCGTGCTGCTCGCTCGGAGTCACATCGTGCGGGTTCACCGCCGTGCCTTTCGAATCGACCACCGCGACGTCGACGGTGGCTGCAACGAGCTCTTCGCGAGCACCGTAGTGGCACGACAGGCATGCGTCGTCGGGCACCTCCGTCTTCTTCAGCTTCTTGGGCATGGTATCGGACGCGGTCTTGCCCTCGTGAGCCGTCGCCAGACCGGAAGCGTCAGCATGGCACGAAATGCACGCTTGCCCTTCGTGCGTGCTGGCCACGCAAGCCGCGTCGTCGTACGACGCCTGCTCGGTCGCATGGCAGGTGCCACACTCCGAGTCCGCCGACCACGCAACCGTGATCGGGGTCTCCTTCGCATCGTCGGCCGATGCGGCTCCGTTTTCGTTCGACTGGGGCGCGCAGGCGGTCAACGCCAACGCGATGACTGCGAACGAAATCGTCGCCGCACCCGTAAACTTCTTCATCGCATTGCCTCCTTGGCAGATGAGCGAGCGATACCTTCCGGATCGCCCGCAGGTTCTTGGCCGCCCTTCCGCACGAGGGAGGGAGTCGGAAGGACGGCCGCGTCACGGAACAGATGAAGCCCTAAGCTTCAGCGTCCCAAGGAGTCAGCGCGGCGGCATTGCGCCCGGCGATGCGGCCGAACACCATGCATTCGCTCACGTTGCCGGCACCCTGGTAGTACCAAGCCCATACGGAGCCGAGCTCGCCAGCGGAGAACAGCCGCTCGACAGGCGTGCCGTCCGTATGCACGATGCGCGCACTCGCATCGCGCTTCGGCCCGCCGTTGGTGTTCACCATGATGGGCTGGAGCTGCACCGCATACAGCGTGCCGGAAAGCGCGCGCTTCTTTTCCGCAGCTCGACCGAACTCGTCATCGGGACCGGAAAGCGCGTCCACACTCTCCTGCAGGACCGTCGCTTCGACGCCCATCTGAGAAGCAAGTTCCTCGACAGTGTCGGCTTTGACCATCAAGCCCGAGGAAAGCAGCTCTTCGGTGCTGTCGGGAGCGCTGGTGCCGCCGACGATGTGCACCCAACCGCTGCCGCTCGTTCCCATAAACGGCAGCGTGCTCTCGTCGACAACCTGCCAGAACGGCAGGCGCGGCCATTCCATCTTGGCGGAGTCGTTGTAGAACAGCGCATCGCGACCGTATCCGTGCTGATAGGAGCGAGTCTCGTCCATGAAGCGCTTGCCGTACTTGTCGGTCCACACGTACCCGGCATCGCCTGCCACTTCGCAGTCGAAGCCGCATTCGCTGAAATCGTCATCGAGCCACGTAGCCTGCACGCCGACGCGCGTTGCCGGCGTCGCGGAGTTCATGTGCCAGAAGTCGATATCGTACTTGCGACACGCCGTCAGAGCATCGCCCGTGTTGTACGGCGTGCCCCACACGAGCGACGGGTAACGGCAGTTATTCGCCTTCATTTCCTCGTTGTACTCGAACCCGCCGCAAGCGAGCACGACGCCCTTCTTCGCCTTGATGAGGAGGGGCGATTCGCCTTGCTGCGCCTCGATGCCGATCGCTTCGCCAGCCTCGTTGAACACGAGATCGGTGAAGGCCGTCTCGAACAGAGACGTAACGCCCGACTCGCTTCCTACCACCTCGAACATAGGCGCCCAGACCCGAGCGTTACCCAACCCTTCGGCCGGAATGAGCGTGTTGGAATCGCCCACCGCCGAAGCGGTTTTCGCAGCGGGGTACTCGCAGGCGTTGTGCGTCTTCGTCTCGATCTCGAACTCGTCCAACAGCCAATCGGCGTTCTCTTTCGCGCCGCCGATATAGGCCTCGATCACGGCATCGTCGAGTCCGACGAGGTGGTAATCGCCGGTGATCTCCTTGAAGTAGGCAACGCCTTCGGCGGTCTTTTCCGGCGACCAGATGGCCTGGGCGCATGCGCGGCTATTGCCGCCTGCGTACTTTTCGGGAGCTTTTTCGACAAGAACGACCTGGCTGCCCGCCTTCGCAGCCTCATGAGCGGCTGCCAAACCGGCGAAGCCCGTTCCGACCACCACCACGTCGGTTTCTTGATCCCACGCACGCTCGTCGCTTGCCGGAGCGCCCGCGCCCCCCTCGGACGAGCATCCCGCAAGCATGCTGCCCGCGCCGACCGCGCCGAGGGCGAGCGCGCCGGTGAGAAAGCCACGCCGCGTTAAACCCATGCTCTCGCTATCCCTTGTTCCCATTTGTTCCTCCTCTTGTTTTCCGCTACCATAGGCCGCGAAATCGCTTCGACGCGCATCTCGCAAAGGGCCTTTGACGGCGAGGAGCGTACAGGGGAACGAAGCGCGAAAACATCGAACAAGGTATATGATTTACGCGCCGCAGCAAGGGGATCTGTCCATCATATAAAGTATTTGACACGCAGCTCACCGGGGAGAATGCAATGCAGCAAGCCACAGGGGGAGAAAAGAGTCGAGTTGTCGCCAAATCGGCCCGCTCCGACATTCAAAGAGGCGGCGTCGCGCTCGATGCGTTCGCCTCGGCGCTTTTCTGGGGATACGTCGCCATCATGTTCGGGTCGTCGGAAATCAAGATTGCGGAGTCCATCGGGCTGGCACCGGAGAACGTTGCTCTGATATGCGGCAACGTCGTCGCCTTGGTCGCGGTCGGGTTGTTGGGGCCTCGCGCGCACGGGTCGCACCTGTTCGTCCTCGGGCTCGCGGGCTCCGGAACCGCGTGTATTTTGCAGACAGTCAGCCTTCTCTCACCCGAGATGGTTCCCGTCGCCTGGTCGCGCTTGTTCGCGTGCGGCGCATCGGCCATCCTCGTCCTCGCATGGTGCGAGCATATCTCGTCCGAGACCTCCCAGGAGCGACCGCTGTTCCTAGCGCTCTGCAGCCTGCTCACCATCGTCATCGTCCTCGTATCCATACAGTTGGGCGCACGATCGGCCATTCTGTTCGGCGGGGTGCTGCCCGTCGTCTCGGCGGCACTAGGCGCTTATCGAACGCGCGCGTCGGCACGAACTGCGCCCAGCGTGACGATCCAGCCTCCGTTTCCCCTGTACCTCATCGTCATCCTGTTCGTATTCGGATTCATGATCAGCTTCTTCTCGCTTTTGAACCGGCGCACCGGAACCGGCGAGAACCTCATGATACCCGCCGGCATCGACCCCTTCCTCGCGGGATGGACCGTGCTCGTCCTCGTCATCGCAGGATGCGTTTGGATGCTGTTGCCGCAACGGCACGCCTCCCTCGTCACCACCGTGCTCATCCCGCTCGCCTCGCTCGGTCTGCTGCTCCCGCCGTTCCTTCGCTACGGTTTGCAGGAAACGCTGCCGGCCGTCGTGGCGTTCATCGTCATCTGCGAGGCCATCATCTGCAGCGTCGGCCCGAGCAATGCCAAGAAGTACTTTCACATCGGATCGTTCACCTTCGTGTTCTGGACACGTTCGTTCGGCCTCATCGGCATGATCGTCGGCTACGCTGCGGCCATTCTCCTGTTCGATATCATGAAGATCGCCATCGACTTCGACATCCTTTTGATCATGTTCGCCGCTTACGCCATCCTGTGCCTGACCGTCGCGGTGATGCTCGGCCGCATCGGGCTGAAAGCCCCCGCGGAGCGCGAGCGCGAGAGTACCCCTGCCGCCGCGGCGCACGCGCTTGCCGAGCGCTACGGTCTGACGGCACGGGAAGCCGAAGTGCTCGAGCTGGTGGCGCAGGGCCGCAACATGACGTACGTGCAGAAGGCCCTGTGCATCTCGCCGGGAACATCGTCAACGCATATCAACCACATCCATCAGAAGCTGGACGTTCACAGCCGCGAAGAGCTGATCGACCTCGTGCAGGAGGAGTTGGCGCGCTAAAAAAAGACCCGGACGAATCCGGGCCCTGATGAGGTGCATCTCGAAACGTAGATCAGATTACTTCAAGCGGCTGACGAACCAGTCAGCCATGGAGACGAGGAGGTCGCGGGCCGTGGAGGGGCGCACCATGTCGGTCAGGCGGTTCTTCGCGATGCTCGTGAGGTTCTCGGCGTAGTTGCGCGCGTAGTCGATGCTGCCGGACGCCTCCATGATGGCGACGGCCTCGGCGAGCACGGCCTGGTCCTTCTCCTTCGACGACAGGATGTCGATGAGGCGGTCGCGATCGTCGGAGTGCTGCAGCGCGTGCACCACCATGAGCGTGCGCTTGCCCTCGGTGATGTCGTTGCGGAAGTCCTTCTTCGTGCTCTCCTCGGAGCCCACGAGGTTCAGCAGGTCGTCCTGGATCTGGAACGCGAGGCCGGTGTCCAGGCCGTAGTTGCGCAGCGCCTCGACTTCGACCTCGGTGCCGCCGCCGATGATGGCGCCGATGGCCAGGGGCACCGCGCCGGAGTAATGCGCGGTCTTGTGCGTGGCCATGACCAGGTAGTCTTCCGGCGTGATGTCGTAGCGGCCGTCACGCGCCCATCCGATGTCGAGCGCCTGGCCCTCGATGGTGCGGCGGGTCATGTCGATGAGCTCGGTGATGACGCGCACCTTCGTAGCATCGTCGAGGTTCTCGTCCGACACCACCGTGCCGTTGACGAGGGAGAGCGCAAGGTCGCCCGCGTTGATGGCCAGCCCCATGCCCTCGGTGAGGTGCATGCACGGCTCGCCGCGGCGAAGCTCGGCCTCGTCGGCGATGTCGTCGTGGATGAGGGCCGCGGTATGAAAGTGCTCGATGGCGGCCGCGGCGCTGGTCGCGCGCGCCATGTCACCGCCCACGGCGCGACAGGCCGCGAAGCAGATGAGCGGGCGATGGCGCTTGCCGCCGTTCTGGCTGTACGCCGTGAGCGGCTGGTACAGGTAGCGGTCCATGTCCGCGTGCGTGCCCTTCGGGATGAAGGAGTTCACCAGGTCGCCCACGCGGTCGGCGTACGACGTCAGGTACTGCTCGAACGACTCGGGAGGTTCTTCTACGGCTGCGATGATTTCGTTGATTGTCTCCATAGCACTTTCTCTGTAGGCCTGGGCGAATGATCCGCTCGACATGGTATCACAAAGAAAAGCGGGCGCTTTCCGTGCGCTGCGCCAGCGGCTTATTTTTCCGGGTTTCTCCGCATATCAGGTTGAGAGTATGCAACGCTTTGCGTCAAGCGACGCTTCGCTTGCTACACTGGGAGCATCGAAAATCCCGCGCGAGAAGGAGGCGTCCATGAACGTCAGCCCCGCATTCCAAGCATTCGCCCAAGAGGCTCCGCAGCACCAGCAGGCATGGTCGGAGGCGGTGCAGGCGCTCGGCGCGGCCAGCGCGCTCGACGACAAGACCGCCGCTCTCGCCTACCTCGCCGTCATGGCCGCGGCGCGTCTCGACAGCGGCCTGCCGTTCCACGTGAAGATGGCGAAGATGCACGGTGCCACGCGCGACGAGGTGATCAGCGCGGTGCTCATCGGGCTGCCGGCCGTCGGCAACGTGGTGACCGCGTCGCTGCCCGCCGTGCTGGAAGCGTACGACGAGGAGTAGGAAGCGGGAGGCGTCGCCTCCGTGGCGCTCGCCGCACCATGAAGCGCAAGGTGGTAGGGGCGGCGGGACTCGAACCCGCAAGGCCGAAGCCGGAAGATTTTAAGTCTCCTGCGTATGCCAATTCCGCCACGCCCCCGCGTGCGACGGCCCGCTGAAAACGAGCAGGCCCTATGGTAGCAAACTTTATCGGGCGGCGGGACCTCAGCGCGCCGCTTCGTCCAAAATGATGCCGTGGAGAATGTCCGATTCGCTGACCGTGAACGAATCGACGCCGGCCAGGTCGAGCACCGTCTGCAGGATCACCATGCCGGCCACGATGACGGGCGCGCGGCCCGGATCGAGCCCGACGATGCGCTCGCGCTGCGCGAGCGGGACGCGTTCCAGCTGGTCGGCCACCCCGTCGAGCACAGGGCGCGTGATGACGGCCTTGTGCACGCGGGAGGTGTCGTACACCTCCATGCGCTCGTGGATCGACACCACCGTGGTGGCCGTACCGGCCACCGCCACCAACCGCTCGGGCGCGAAGCCCGCCCCGCGCAGCTCGTCGAAGTAGGGGCGCATCCCCTCTTCCACCCACGCCCGGGCCCGTTCGAGCTCGCCGGCGCTGGGAGGGTCGGCCGCGAAGAACTTCTCCGTCACGCGACGGCATCCGATGTTGAAGGAGTGCGAGCGATCGGGCCGGCTGCCCGCGCGCCCGGCGATGACCTCGGTCGAGCCGCCGCCGATGTCCACCACGAGCAGGCGCTCCCCCCGGAAGTCGCACGACGCGCCCGCGAAGGAGAGGGCCGCCTCGCGCTCGCCGGGGATGACGGACAGCGTGACGCCCAGGCCCGCCAACAGCGCCTCGAACTCGTCGGCGTTGCGCGCGTCGCGCGCGGCCGACGTGGCCATGGCCTTCGTCGTGATGGCGGGATGTTCCGGCGTAGCGAACCCGCGCAACACGTCGAGGAAGCGCGCCACGGCGTCGGCCACGCGCTGCATGGCCGCGGGTTTCAGCACGCCCGTCGCGTCCACGCCCTCGCCGAGGTTCGTGATGGTGTACTCGCGGTCGAGCTCATGGAGCCGTCCCGCCTCGTCCACGTCGGCCACGAGCATGCGGCACGTCACGGTGCCGATGTCGATGGCCGCGTATCGGCCCGCCTGGAAACCGCTTTCGGCACTCTCAGGCTCCGCGATGGCGCTCATGGCGATCCCTTCCCTCGGTCTACTCGACGCCGAACAGGGCGTCCAGGAACGGCGAGTACCACGTCTCCGGCGCCTCGACGCTGCCCGGCGTGATGTTGGCGCGGAACGTGGATGCCTCGTCCTCGTCAAGGTCGAGGCCGCGCACGTTCGCCGTCTCCTCGCCCTTCTTCACCCATCCGAACTGCTCGTGGGCGCGATCCTCGATGCCGGCGTCGGTCTGCAGCGACGAGACGTCGCTTTCGAGGGCGCCGTTGCGCTCCTCGAGCGCCGCGTACTCGGCGGCCAGCTGGTCGCGCTCGCGCAGCGCATGGTAGTACTGCTGCGCCGGCGGGTACAGGAAGGCGCACGAGAGCACGAGGCATACGGCGACGGCCGCGCTCGCGATGAACTTCGGCGACGACTTGAGCGATGCGAGCGATCCCAGCGAGAAGCCGCGCTTCGCCGAAGCCTGCGGGCTCTCCGCATTCTGCATGCGCGCGGCCTGACGGTGCTTCGCGCCCATCTCGCCCTTGTACACTGCGGCGCGCGGGCCCGATTGGGAGGCGTCGGACGGCTTCGAGCCGCCGAACTGCTTGGTGAACGCGCGCTCGGCCTTGCTCTTGGCGCGCGCCTTCTTGCGCTGCTCCTTGCGGGTCAGGCGGCGCTCTTCGACTTCCTCTTCGGGCTGCTCCTCGATGCGCTCGTCGAGCGAGGAGAAGCGGCCCGTGCCGTACGAGCTCGATGCGCGACGCGGGCTCGACGACGCCGGACGCGGCGCCGCATGGCGGCCTGCGGGACGATCGAACGTCGATATGCGGACGAACGAACCGTCGCCGGCTCCCGCGGACGATCGCCGCGCAGCGCCCGACGGGCGCGCGTGCGCCGCCGTTCGCGCGCTCCCCCGCCCCTCGCCTGCCTGGCGGAAGGGCGACTCGAATGCGGGGATGGCATCGACGGAATGGATCACGGGACGCGATTCGGGCGCAGCAGAAGAGGGGCGGCGCGCACGGGTGTCGCGTTTCGCCTCGTCAAACGAGAGAATATAAGGCTGCGTTGCCAAGGAAAGGGGCTCCTCTGTGCATCGTGTTTCGTGTTTGGTTTGTTTAATGCAGAAGCTGGGGAAAGCATACCACACCGACGCCCGCCCTGCCACCGAGGGCGGGGCGGGCGGGCGCGTCGTTAAGAACTTGTTGAATGCTCGCGTGACCGAGGAAAACGGTCAGGGAAAGCGGGGCGAAACCCGCTTACAGGTCGAGCTTGTTAATATAAGAACTCCATTTTTTGAACGATTCGTCGCTGATGGCGTGCTCCATGAGGCAGGCTTCCTTCTCGGCCTGCTCCTCGGGGATGCCGAGCGCCTTCGTGAGGAACGTGAACAGCATGTGATGACGGTCGAGGACCGACATGCCGTAGGCGTACCCTTCTTCGGTGAGCGTGATGTCGCCGTAATAGGGCTGGTCGGCAAGACCCTTTTCCTTGAGCGAGCTGATCGCTTTGTTGACCGAGGCCTTCGACACGTCGAGCTTCGTCGCGATGTCGACCGACCTGACCGACACCTCCGTCGTGCCTCCCAGCATCACGATGGCTTCAAGGTAGTCCTCGTGCGACATGGACATTTTTTCCACGGAACCCTCCTTTTGTTCGTCGTTCCATGGTACCACACGACAGGCGGAACCAGTTGAAACCGGATGGCGGTGCAAGGGGTGTTGGAGGAGCCGGCGAGGGAAGGGGGTCCCTCGCCGGCGTGCTGTGTGGTGGACGACCAGACGAGAGGAGAGTCCCCACCACCGTGTCAGCAAAAAGAGGAGGTGCCTGCGGGTTCGATTTCCTCGGCCCCGCTGACAATTGTTAGTCTACGATAACTTTTGCTGCGGGGCAATAGAAGTTTACCATGGTTTACAATTCCTCCACATCTCGGAGGGAGGGGCGGCTACGGAGAGAGAAGGAGGAGGGGGGCGACCACGGCATCCCCGCTCCCCTGCCCCCGTGCCCTCTGCCCCCGTAAACGACGAAACGGATGTTTCACGTGAAACATCCGTTCGTTGATCGCGTTACGACGCTCTGCGTATGGGGCGGTTAGCGGTGCGACTCCGCAGCGGCTCGCTTCTGCATGTCGGCCACCATGGCGCTGGCAGCGCCGCAGCCCGAGCAGCCGCTGCATCCTCCGGCGCATCCGCCGTGCGCGTCGTCTCCCTTGTGGCAATCGCACATGCCGTTGCGCACCAAGCGGCGAACCGCGAGGAACACGAGCGCCAGCACGATGAGCGCGACGACCACCGTAGACGGCGTGAACTCCAAACCAAACATAGCGCGTCCTTTCTCGGAACATCGGGGCACAGGCCCGAGGGGGTTCCCTCGGGCCCGAAGCCGCTTCGCCTACGCGACGCTGCCCTCGGCTTCAAGCTCGCCCGCGACCTTGTCCTTCTTCTTGTCGAAGGTGGGCATGGGGCGGAAAATCTGGAACAGCATGCCGGCCAGGACCACGATGGCCACGACCGTCCACACGTTGAAGCCGATCTCGCCGGTAAGCAAGCCGCCGAACTGGTAGAACATCAATCCCACGCACCACGCGAAGATGGTCATGTAGCCGATGGTGAACCAGGTCCACTTCGCGGTGCCCATCTCGCGCCAGATGGTGCCGATGGCGGCGAAGCACGGCGCGCACAGCAGGTTGAAGGCGCAGAAGGCGAGGATGGCCGGCACCGAGCCCGCGAAGAGGGCGGCGAACGCGGCCCACATGGTGGGATCGGCTTCGCCCACATCGCCCAGGCTGGTCAGGATGCCGACCGTGGCGACGACGTTCTCCTTCGCCACAAGGCCGGTGATGGACGTGACGGTTGCCTGCCAGTCTCCGAAGCCGAGCGGCGCGAAGATCCAGCCGATGCCGTTGCCCAGGCCCGCCATGAGGCTGTACTGGATGTAGTCGTCCATCTCGGTATCGAGCAAGCCGAAGCCCTCGCCCGCGTCACCGAAGTTCATGAGCAGCCAGATGACGATGGTGGACAGGAAGATGATCGTACCTGCCTTGACGATGTAGCCCTTGATGCGGTCCCACGTGGACATCAGGATGGATTTCACCGTGGGCATGTGGTAGGAAGGAAGCTCCATGACGAACGGCGAGGTGGGGCCGGCGAACATCTTGGTCTTCTTCAGCATGATGCCGGAGATGATGATGGCGATGACGCCCAGGAAGTAGAACAGCGGGGCGATCCACCAGGTAGCCTCGGTGTTGCCGCCGGCGATGGCGCCGAACACGAGCGCGATGATGGGCATCTTCGCGCCGCAGGGGATCATCGTCGTCGTCATGATGGTCATGCGACGGTCTTTCTCGTTCTCGATGGTCTTCGTGGCCGTGACGGCGGGCACGCCGCAGCCGGACGCGACGAGCATCGGGATGAAGCTCTTGCCCGACAGGCCGAAGCGGCGGAAGACACGGTCCATGATGAACGCGACGCGCGCCAGGTAGCCGCACCCTTCGAGCAGCGCGAGCAGCAGGAACAGGATGATCATCTGGGGAATGAAGCCGATCACGGCGCCGACGCCCGCGACGATGCCGTCCATCACGAGGCTCTGCAGCCACGGGGCGACATCGACCGCTTCGAGGGCGTTGCCGATGACCGCTCCCAAACCGGGAATCCACAGGCCCCACGAGCCGTCGGAAGCGTCGGGCTCTTCGGCTTCGAGGGCGGTTGCGAAGGCCGCGGCGTCCACCTCGGCGGATTCGCCGGTCTCCTCGTCCTCGACGATGCCGACGACGCCGGCCTTCTCGGCATCCTCCTGGAATGCGGCGAGGGCGCTTTCGTCGGCAGCGGTGGGCTCTTCGGCTTCGAGGGCCGCGGTCGCGCCCTCCACGTCGATGCCGTCTTCCTCGGCAGCGGCGAGGTAGGCTTCGATGTTGGCCTGCTCGCCTTCCCATTCGCCCACGGCCTCTTCGTAGGCCGCGCCGCCGGTGTACAGGAAGCCGTCGCCGGAGATGCCGTCGTTGGCCCAGTCGGTGACCACGCCCGTGCCCACGGAGATGGCCAGGTAGTACACGAGCGCCATGACCACCACGAAGATGGGCAGGCCCAGCCAACGGTTCGTCACCACGCGGTCGATCTTCTGCGTGGTGGTCATGCCCTTATGCGAGCGCTTCATCGTCTTGTCGATGACGTGCGTGATGGCGTTGTAGCGCTCGGACGTGATGATGCTCTCGGCGTCGTCGTCGAGCTTGTTCTCCACCTCTTCGCGAATCGCCTCGACCGCCTTGAGGTCGGCGGCGCTGAGCTTCATGTTGGCGACGGTGCGCTCCTCGCCCTCGAACAGCTTGATGGCGAACCAGCGCGCGGTTGCCGGAGACACGCGGTTGCCCAGAATGCCCTCGATCTTCGTGATGGCTTCTTCCACCTGCGCGTCGAAGGGCATCTTCGGCTCGGCGGGCTTGCCGGCCTTCGCCGCCTTGACGGCGGTTTCCACGAGCTCGGCCATGCCGTGCCCCTTGAGCGCCGTCGTCTCGACGATGGGGCAGCCCAGCTGCTTCGACAGGCCGGCCACGTCGATCTTGTCGCCGCTCTTCTTCACGAGGTCCATCATGTTGAGCGCCACCACGACGGGCACGCCCAGATCGAGGATCTGCGTGGTCAGGTACAGGTTGCGCTCGAGGTTCGTCGCGTCCACGAGGTTCACGACGACGTCGGGGCCGCCGTCCAACAGGTAGTCGCGCGTCACGATCTCCTCGGGAGAGTACGGCGACAGCGAGTACACGCCCGGCAAGTCCGTGATGATCACGTCTTTGTCGCGGGTGTACTTCCCTTCCTTTTTCTCAACGGTCACGCCCGGCCAGTTGCCAACGTATTGGCTGGCGCCGGTCAGATCGTTGAACATCGTCGTCTTGCCGCAGTTCGGGTTGCCGGCAAGCGCTATGCGAATTCCCATGATCAGCCTTTCCATCTGCTTCGAAGCCGGTCGGGGGTTTGCAATCCCCCGTTGGCTCGTTGTTAAGTTAGCTGCTACTAACTCAGTCCCAAAAAAGAAGCGCCGCGGCGCCTCTATCCTCGTCACCTGGCGCTCACGCCTGGCAACGTCAGCCGACGAGGATGCTCTCCGCCTCGCTCTTGCGCAGCGACAGCTCGTATCCGCGCACCGTGACCTCGATCGGATCGCCCAGCGGCGCGACTTTGCGAACGAACACGCTCGTCCCCTTGGTGATGCCCATGTCCATGATGTGACGCTTGAGCGCGCCCTCGCCCGTCAGGCGACGGACGGTGGCGGTGTCGCCGATGGCCACGTCGCGCAGCGTTCGATCTTGAACTTCTGCCATATGCCCCGTTTCCTTTCCTTGAGGTTCCCTGCGGTGATGCCAACTCGATAAGCGCACGCCAAACGGCACGGCAGATGTTTCACGTGAAACATCCGTTCGTGCTCGTGCGTGGTTTGCGGAGGCGCTACGCGGCGGCGTTCGTGATGATATGCGCCGCGACCTGGCGGTTGAGCGCAACCTGGGTGCCCTTGACCTCGACGATGAGGTCGCCGGCAGCCTCGGATACCACCGTCACCTGCGCGCCCTCGACGAAGCCGAGGTTCTCCAGATGATGATGCAGATCGCCGCGACCGCGCACCTTCGCGATGGTGCCCGTCTCGCCGCCCTTCAGGAACGAAAGCGGCATCTGCTGGCAGGCGATGCCCGGCGCAGACCCTGCGTCCGTACGACCGACCGTTCCCTGCATGCTCGCAACCGTTGCGTTGTCCATGGTGGCTCCCATCGAGTTAGCTTCATGTAACAAAAGTATCTTATAGCAAACTCTCGGGGAATGGAAGCCTTAGCTAACATTTTCCGCATATTGTTGGACTGGGACGAGGACGCTGCGGAGCGCAGGGCGCGGTCGCCTCATTTGTTTTTGAGGGTCATCGCGTTGACAGCGACGATGACGGTGGACAGGCTCATGAGGACCGCGCCCACGGCGGGGCTGAGCAGGATGCCCACCGGCGCGAGGACGCCGGCCGCCAGCGGGATGGCCACGATGTTGTAGCCGGCGCCCCACCAGAGGTTCTGCTTGATCTTGCGCGTGGTGTTCGTGCCGAGGTCGAGCAGGCGCACGATGTCCTCGGGGTCGCTTTTCACGAGCACGACGTCGGCGGAGTCGATGGCGACGTCGGTGCCCGCGCCGATGGCCACGCCCACGTCGGCACGGGCCAGCGCCGGCGCGTCGTTGATGCCGTCGCCCACCATCATCACCACGTCGCCCGCGTCGCGGCGCTGCTGCACGAGCTGCACCTTGTCCTGCGGCAGCAGGCCGGCGCGGAACTCGTCGATGCCGAGCGCGTGCGCCACGGCGCGGGCCGCCGCCTCGTTGTCGCCGGTGAGCATGACGGGCGCGATGCTGCGCGCCTTGAGCTGTCGCACCGCCTCGCGGGCGGTGGGCTTGATCTGGTCGCCCTGCGCCACCACGCCGCGCACCTCGCCGTCGATCACGAGGTAGCTGACGGTGAGGCCACGGCCTGCCAGCTGGTCGAAGGCGGAACGATCGTAGTGGATGCGCTGCTCGTCCAGGTAGCGCGCGTTCGCGATGAGGGCGTGCGAGCCATTTTCAAGCACGCCCTTCACGCCGACGCCCGCCACGGCCTGCACGTCGCGCACGGCCGCAGGCTGCACGCCGCGCTCATGCGCGGCGGCCACGATGCTGGCGGCCAGCGGGTGCGAAGACGACTGCTCGAGGCCCGCCATGAGCGCGAGCACGCGATCGTCGGCGGGGGCGCCGTCGGCGTCGGGGGCGTCACCGGCGGGGGCGCCCCGCTTCCCCACCGCGCGCACCTCGGCCACGCGGAAGTCGCCCTCGGTGAGCGTGCCCGTCTTGTCCATCATCACCACGTTCACCCGCGGCGCCACCTCGAGGGCGCGTCGGCGGCGCACGAGCAGGCCGTTGCGCGCGCCGAGCGAGGTCGAGCGCGCCGCCACGAGCGGAATGGCCAGACCCAGCGCGTGCGGGCACGCGATGACGAACACGGTGACCATGCGCGTGAGCGCGTCCGACACGCTGCCGGTGACGGCGAGCCACGCGACGAACGCGACGAGACCGACGCTCACGGCGGCGTAGAACAGCCAGCGCGCCACCTTGTCGGACAGCACCTCGGCGCGCGATTTCTCCTGCTGCGCCTGCGAGACGAGCTGCATGACCTGGGCGAGGTAGCCCGACTGGCCGGTTCCGGTGACGCGCACGTACAGCGTGCCGTCGCCGTTCTGCGAGCCGCCGAACACCGTGTCGCCCGCGTGCGCCTCCACGGCGCGCGCCTCGCCCGTGACGAGCGCCTCGTTGACGGACGACGAGCCGTCTGTCACCTCGCCGTCGGCGGGCACCTTCTCCCCCGCCTCCACCATGACGGTTTGGCCCACCTGCACCTCGTCGAGCGGCACGTCGGCGAAGGAGCCGTCCGCCTGCTTCACGTGCGCCTGCGCCGGCAGCAGTTCGGCCATCTCCTTGAGCGCGTCGCCCGCGCCCATGACGGCCCGCATCTCGATCCAATGGCCCAGCAGCATGATGACGATGAGCGTGGCCAATTCCCAGAAGAAGTCCATGTGCATGCCGCCGTCGTGCGCGACGCTGCCCATGGCGAACGCGTACATGCTGTAGACGTAGGCCGTGGTGATGCCGAGCGCCACGAGCGTCATCATGGCGGGCTTGCGGTTGCGCACCTCGTCCGCCGCGCCGCGCAGAAACGGCCAGCCGCCGTAGACGAACAGCATCGTGGCCAGCGCGGCCACGAGCCAGTCCGAGCCGGGAAACGACAGCGTGATGGGCAGCGCGAGCCCCATCGGCGACGACAGCAGCAGGATGGGAACCGCCAGCACGAGGCTCACGAAGAACCGCCGCTTGAGGTTCACTCCGTGCATCATCATGCCGCCGGATGAGGCGCTTCGCTCGTGGCCCATCGTCGCTCCTTGCTCTGCGTGGTTCGCCTTGAAAATCGACCGTGAGGAAAATAGTAAGGAGCAGCGCGCGAAACGGCGGACGATGGAGGATTTCGTCACAAAGCGGTAGCCCGCAGGACACCGAGCGGGACGAAACGTTACGGAAGCTGGCGCTCGATGAACGCGACGCAGGCAGCCTCCATCCGCCTCAGGCCCGGTTCCTCGATGGGAAAATGACCGGCCCCGTCCAGCATCACGGTCTCCTTCTCGCAGGCCAGACGATGGTAGAAGCGGTTGCTCAGCTCGACGTCCGTCCAGCGATCGTCGCCCGGGTGCACCAGGAGCATCGGGCAGGCGCGGAAGCGTTCGGGCTCGACCTCGATCTTCGGATTGAGCATCGCGTGCAGAAACGCGATGGGAACGCGTGCGCCGGACGAGGTTTCGTCTCGCATCAGGAGGTCGACGAGCGCTTCGTCGTTGGCAATGGCCTTCATGTTGCTTACGAGCCTCATCGGCAGCTCCGTCCGCCCGGCGCACGCGTTGAGGAGGGAGACGAGCGGCCGTGCGACCGCGCCCAGAAGAGGGCTGCTGGCGGTGCGCGCGGCAACCACCCGATCGCGCTGGTCGAGCAGGCACGTGACGATGAGGCCGGCGACGCCGTCGCACGCGCAAGCGATCTGGTAGGCCAGCATGCCGCCGGCGCTCAACCCGAAGAGGAAGAGGGGCGGCGAGCCCTCCCCCGTTCCCCGCACCCCTTGGAAGTGCTCCACGATGCGCGTCCCGCACGTCACCCACGTGTCGTAGGTGACAACGCCCTCGCAACGGGTGTGGCCGTAGAGGGGCAGGTCGGGGCACACGACCTCGAACCCATGACGCACCAAAGACACGGCGACGAACGAGAGCAAGCGCCCGTTTCCCCCGACGCCGTGGAACAGCACGATCCTCGCGCGCGGCGATGCGGGCCGATAATGGTCGATGTGCACGTCGGCGCCGGGCAAGGTCAAAACGTACTCGTCGGGCATCGTGCTCGCCGTCAACCGATTGCCTTCCGGCAGAAACGATTGGGCTTCCACCCAAACCGGATCGTGTTCGTAGCCGTCCATGGGGACCCCAATCCTCTTGTGCGCGTCGGGCGGCGCGTGGAAATCCCGTGCCGATTCTGCCGCCGGGATAATTCTCAGCATAGTATACTGGGACGTGATACTGGTTCGGCGGAACACGGATGAAAGTGCAGGACATGGCTCAAAACCTCTATTCCGACACGCGCGGGCAAAGCGAGCACCCGATCACCTTCACGGAAGCCGTCATCGACGGCTTGGCCGCAGGCGGCGGTCTGTACGTGCCCGAGCGCATCCCCGAGCTCTCGCTCGACGAGATCGGCGCGCTGGCCGCGCTGCCGTACGCCCAGCGCGCGACGCGCATCTACGAGGCATTCGAGGTCGACCTGCCCGCCGAGACCATCGAATCGCTCATGGCCCAGGCCTACGGCGACAACTTCGACGACGAGCGCATCTGCCCCATCACGTCGCTCACGGCCGACACCCACGTGCTGGAGCTGTGGCACGGCCCCACGAGCGCGTTCAAGGACATGGCGCTGCAGTGCCTGCCGCGGTTCTTCTCAGCAAGCGCCGCCCAGCTGCGCGAGCAGGGGAAGCTCGACCACGACTTCCTCATCCTCGTGGCCACGTCGGGCGACACGGGCAAGGCCGCGCTCGAGGGCTTCCGCGACGTGGACGGCGTGTCCATCGCCGTGATGTACCCCGACGGCGGCGTGAGCGACATCCAGTTCAAGCAGATGGCCACGCAGCGCGGTCGCAACGTGCAGGTGTGGGGCGTGCGCGGCAACTTCGACGACTGCCAGACCGGCGCGAAGAACGTGTTCGGCGACGAAGCGTTCGCGGAGCAGCTGCAGGACGCGCACCGCATCGCGCTTTCGAGCGCGAACTCCATCAACTGGGGGCGCCTCATGCCCCAAATCGTGTACTACGTGTCGGCCTATGCGCAGCTGGTGGCCGACGGCAAGCTGGGACTGGGCGACGAGCTGGACGTGTGCGTGCCCACGGGCAACTTCGGCAACATCCTGGCCGCCTACTACGCCAAGCGCATGGGCGTGCCGCTGGGCATGCTGTACTGCGCCAGCAACGAGAACCGCGTGCTCACCGACTTCATCAACACGGGCACCTACGACATCTCCGAGCGCCCCTTCGTGCTGACGCCGTCGCCGTCGATGGACATCCTCGTGTCGTCGAACCTGGAGCGCCAGCTGTTCGAGCTGACGGACCGCGACGCGAACGCCATCGCCGGCTGGATGGCCGACCTGCGCGAGCAGCGGCGCTTCCGCGTGGACGAGGGCACGTTCGCCCGCGTGAGGGAGCTGTTCGCCTCCGACTCCATCGACAACGCCACGTGCCTCGACACCATCAAGCGCGTGTTCGACGAACACGACTACCTGCTGGACCCGCACACGGCCGTCGCCTACCAAACCGCCGAGAACCTCCGGGGCGAGAACCCCGTGCTCATCGCGAGCACGGCGCACTGGGCCAAGTTCGGCGACAACGTGTATCGCGCGCTGCACGGCATCGAGCCGGGCGCCGCGCTGCCCGACGACGTGGCCGCGCTGTCCGGCTGCGAACTGAACGACCTGATCGCGCGCGAGACGGGGGCGAACGACATCCCCCGCGGCCTGGCCGAGCTCGACGCGCTGCCCATCCGCTTCAGCGACGTGATCGACGGCGGCACGAACGACATCGAGGCGGCGGCGCTGCGCTTCCTCGAGCACCTGGACGCCTGACGCGCCACCCGCGCAATCTGACGAGAAAAGGACGGAACACCATGAGCGACCTTGCGAACCTGAAGCCGACGATCCGGCTCTCCATCATGAACCCGGACGCCGAGAGCGGCTCGCTGTTCGGACGCGGCATCGCCAGCCTGTGCCTGGGCGTGCGCGAGACCGGCTCGCTCAACGCCGCCGCCAAGGGCATGGGCATGGCCTACAGCAAGGCCTGGCGCATCATCAAGGAGACGGAAGCGGCCCTCGACCTGCAGCTGCTCAACCGCGACGGCGCGCACGGCAGCGACCTGACCGACGCCGGCAACAAGCTGCTGGACGCCTACCTCGCCATCGAGGAAAAGCTGCAGAAGGAAGCCGAAGACCTGTTCAGCAACGTGCTGAAGTAACGACGTGCCGCTTTCGCACGAGCGCACGCCACGAAAGCTGCTGGGGTTTCGATCGGGGAACCCCTGGAAAAGCTCGTGTGCGCTCGTGTTCTTCTGCTTGCTCTACCTCGCGTTCGTTCTGACGCTCATGCCGCCGGTCGTGGCGGGCAACCACGATCTACTGGTGTACAAGGCCATTCGCGCGGCACTGTTCGCCATCGTCATCCTGCCGATCGTCTTCCTCTCCGATTTCGCCTGGTGCAAGCGCATCCCCTTCTTCTCGTCGCCTCGCGCTTCCCAGCGCATGCTGGGCGTCGGCCTGCTGACCGTGCTCCTCGTCTGCCTCTGCGCGAACCTGGCGTACCTGCACACGCCCGAGTACCGCGCAGCAGCAACCCGTCGCACGGCCATGGCGCTCGGGATGGAAGACACGAACATGCCCGCGTCCGAGGGGGACGCGGGCATGTCGGGAGGAGTCGCGCGCGCTACCGGGCAAGAGCCCGAGCGCGACGAGGGAGCGAGCCTGCAAAACGCCTGGAACGAGCGGCGCGAAGGCTGCGGCACCGATTAGGCAGCCGCGCTCGCGTCGAGATCGATCCAGCTTCGCACCGCTTCGATCAGGCGAACGTACTCGTCGCCCTCCCCGCGCTGACGCGCGACGGCGCAGAGCGTGGGCACCCAACTCGCCAGATGCCGTCGGAGGAACTCGTCGGCGAAACGACCCGCCGCGAGTCCCTTCTCGCCGCCTGCCGCCTCCAAACGCCGCAGGTGCGCCATGAACGCCAGCTCGACCGAAAGGTGATCGGGACGCAGGCTGTCCACGAGCGGCTGAAACCCGCGCAACGCGCGATGGTCGAACCCGTACGTCCGGTAGCACGCCAGCACCTCGGTCATGCGCGGACCGTCGAGGCGGCCGGGCTCGAGGCGGCCGCCCTCGTCCTCCCGGGCGTCGAGCATGCAGCTCTCGATCGCCGGAAGGTAGCGCGGCGACACGGCGATGACCAGGCGGTCGTAGAAGCACTGCTCCAGATCGGCGGCCTCGTCGACGGCGGCGGAGGCCTCGTCGCCCGTCGCCGCAAGCAACCGCGCCATGCGGTCGCGAACCTCCCCGTCCGGCACCGTCACCAGCACCGACGCGAACAGCGCGTAGACGGCGGCCGCATCGACCCGATCGTTTTCCATGTTCGTCTCCTTCCCTCAGGCCCGGGCGCCCGACGGGATCGAGCGCCCGGACGGATCAGCGCGCCGCTAGAAGCCGGCGCCCATCGTCATGCCCACTGCGGCGACGACGATGACGTAGCGCAGCGCGAACCCGCCGACGCAGGCGGCCGCGTAGCCCGCGAGGCTGAGCCCCGTCACGCCCCGACCGGCCGAGCGCAGGCGCACGACGCCGGCAACCAGCGGAACCGCAATCCCGCACACCACGACGCCCAACCAGAACACGAGCGCGTTCGAGCCGGCCAGCATTCCCTGCACGGTAGCCGTCGCGGCAACGGCACCCGCTTCGCCTCCCGTGGTGGCCGTCACCGCCAGCAGCACGAGCAGGAACAGCCCGACCAGCACCGGCAGCGCCACTTCGGCTTTCGGCAGAAAGCCGATCTTCTCCAGCTCGTCGCGCGCCGCGAAGTACGCGACGGCCGACACGAACGCGAAGCCCGTGAGCGCCGCCGAGCACACGAACAGGAACGGCAGCACCGCGAGGTTCCACAGCGGATACGAGGCCGAATAGCCCAGCAGGACGCCCGTGTACGTCGCCACGCCGGCGGCGCACACGATGCCGAGCACATCGAGCGCGCGCGGCACGTCCTTCCTGCACAGCTGAACGACCAGGCTGGCGACGCTGACCACCAGGAAGATGCTGAGGCAAAGCACGCCCCAGGTCATGGGCGAACCCAGGTTCGTGATGAGGTAGAAGAACCGCAGGGGATCGCCCAAGCCGGCCTTTGCGTCGATCATGAGCGTGAGCGCCCCGGCAGCAACCGCGACGGGTCCCACGATGGAGCCGATGAGCCTGATCTTCTTCGAGCCGCCCGGCGCCCAGCCCGCCAGAATGGAGAGCAGGAACGCACCCGCGCCCAACCCGGCCAAGAACAGGTCGCATGCGACAACGCCATCCCACACCATCATGCTACTCACCCCTTTCCATGTCTTCGAGTTTCACCGCGACGCGCCCGCCGTGCAGCACCGACGACGACTTCGGCAGCGCGTTCGTCTCGGCGAGGCCGACGTAGCACGTGTTGGTCTCGATGCCCAGTTCGGGCAGCATACTCTCCGCCTGCGCCTTCGCCACCTTCTGGGCAACTTCGCTGCTCGGGTCGTTTAAATCGCCGAACAGACGGGCGTGGGTGGGGCAGTTGCCGGCGCATGCCGGGAGCAGCCCCTGCGACGTGCGGTTCACGCAGAACGTGCACTTCTCCACCTCGCCCGCGTCGTTCTGCCACCGCACGGCGAAGGGGCAGGCCGCCATGCAGTACTTGCAGCCGATGCAGCGGTCCTGATCCACGAGGATCAGGCCGTCGTCGTTGCGGTACGTGGCCCCCGTGGGGCACACGGCCATGCACGGCGCATTGTCGCAGTGGTTGCACAGGTGCGGCACGTTCGCGCGCACCACCTGGGGATAATCGCCCGCATCCCAGGTTTCGATCCAGGTGTTGAACTGCTTGATGGACAGCCCGTTCTCGAACTTGCACGCATTCACGCACGCGTGGCACCCGATGCACAGCGACACGTCGATCAACATGAAGGGCCGCTTGCCCGATTTCGTTTCAGCTCGTTGCATGATTCACCCTCTATTCTTCTCATCTCATAGGTCCACAAAGGTCAGCGAGGGTTTCCGTGGCGCCCCAGATCGTGGGGAGGGCGAGGACGAAGCGTACTTCGGTACGCGAGCCCTCGGCCTCGCCGCGAGATGGGGGCGCCACGGGAAGCCGCAGCGTCGACCCGTTCCGGCGGTCGTCAGACCGACGGAACCACCAGCTTGAACATGCCGCCGTTGCGGCCGGGCGTCGACGCTTCGGGGTCGGAGAAGGCGAAGATGCCGCCTTCGCCCACCTGCGGATCGAGCATCTGGCAGAGCTGCACGCCCGTGTCGATGTCCGGGTTGCCGGGGATCGTCTCGTCGCCCACCGTCAGATCGGTGGAGCCGTACGCGTCCTGCGTGTAACCGAACGAGATGCCGATGGTCCCGCGCGCCGTGCCCCCGCGCACCATGGCCACACCTTCCATCACGTCGCCCGAGGGATTGACGGCCTGCACGGTCTCGCCGTCGCGGATGCCCAGCTCGCGCGCATCCTCGATGTTGATCTCCAGATAGTTGTGCGGCGACAGCTCGCGCATGAGCGCGCTGTCGGACAGCATGGTGACGCAGCGGAAGTACGGCTTGTGGCTGGCCGCGCCGAAGGGATACTCCTCGCGGGAGTACACGTCCTCGATGGGCGTGCCGTCGCTGAACGCTTCGGCATGCCAGCCGAGCGCTCCTTCGTAGTATTTCCCGGTGTAGTGGTTCTTCACCGAGCCGCGCTCCTCGGAGTAGAAGTTCACCATGTACGCGCCCGCGTACGTATGGCGGCCTTCGTCGTCGAACGTGTCGGCCTCGGGCCACGTGCGGCATCCACGGCTGAGCAGGCGCTGCACTTTCGGCCACTCCTCGGCCGCGACAGCCTTCCTCCAGGCGTCCGGCAGGGTGTCGAGCGCCTGCATCTCGATCTCCTCCTGGGAGAGGTCGTCGATGACGCCGTCCTCGTACGCCACGTTCGCCAGCGCCTTGACGTAGTAGTCGCAGGCGTCGTTGAACGGGAGCTTCTCGCCCGTTGCGGACAGCAGCCCCTCGTCGCCGTAACCCGGCAGCCCCAGCTTGCGGCCGACATCGCAAAGGAACGCGTCGAAGCTGGCATGGCGCCCATCGTCGAGCTTCATCGACTTCGGCTCCACCATGGGCCACTGGAGGAAGTTGCCCTTATGGCCCCACCATGCGGCATGCTGGGAGATGCCGAAGTGCTCGCGGTACATGGTGTCCGGCACGATGTAGTCCGCCATGTGGGCGAACGTGCCTTCGACCACGTCCGAGCATATGGCCAGCGGCACGATGTCGGGGTCCTTGAACGCCTCCATCACCTCGTCGCGCATGGCGCCCGGCGTGGCCTTGATGGGGTTGCACTGCCACGTGAGCAGGATCTTCGCCTTATGCGGGTAGCCGTTGGCCAGCGATAGCACCATCTGGTTGTCGGAGGTTCCCACGCCGCCCGGATACCACGGCAGCAGGGGCTTGGGATCCCGCTCCCCGGCGGCGACGCGGCGCTGGTACTCGCTCGTGTCTTCCCAGGCGAACCCGGTGCGATCGACGCGCGCGTCCGGCTTGCCCTCGGGCACGCCCTCGGCTTTGTTCAGCAGGTAGCGGTCGCCGTTGCCGGGCCCCACCACGCCCACGAACGTGGCGATGAGGCTGCCTTTCATGCAGAGGGCGCCCGTGAGGCCGGCCAACGTGGAGAAGCAGCTGGTCGCATCGGTGCCGTTCGCCGACGTGACGCCGCCTGCACCGTTGACGGACGACTTCGTGCCATGGGCGACGAACTCGCTCGCAACCTCCTCGATGACCTCGACCGGCACGTCGCAGACCTGGGAGTACTCTTCGATGGTATGCTCGTTCGCGCTGTCCTTGAGGAACAAATAGGCCGTGCGCACCTTCACGCCGTTGACCTCGCCCTCCCATTCCATGAGGCCCTTGTCGCTGTCGAGGCTGACCGCGGGCTGCCGGGTGGACGCATCGATGCACACGTACTGGTCCTCGAAAGCGTTCTCCTTCTCGGAGGGCTCGAGGCCCGCGTCTTCGGGATGCATCATGTGACGGTAGTTCGGATGCCCCTCGTCCACGATGACGAGATGCGTGGCGTTCGTGCACGCGTTGAAGCCCAGCTTGATAGCCTGGGGCAGGTTCGGAGCGCACATGAAGTCCTCGTTGTACTTCTTGTTGTCGATGATCCAGCGGATCATGCCCATGGTCAGCGCGGAGTTCGTGGCCGGCTTGATGGGGTACCACACGGCGTTGTCCTGCGCCGGGGTGACCACGCCGTTGCCGAGGTTCGGGTCGAACACGACGATCTTGGCCTGCTTGTTCTCGATGGTGGACGCCACGCGCTTGAGATCGCTCATCACGCTACCGCCGTTGGCGCCGGGGAACGTGCCCATCCAGATGGCGTACTCGTTGAATTCGGCGTCGATGCCGAGGTCGTCGCCGTCGCCCGACTGGTAGGGGTAGACGCCCTTCGCGCCGTAGCACGACGAGTGGTGCGAGTACTTGTTGGAGCTGCCGTACATGCTGAGGAAGCGCGTGGACGTCTGCCCGCGGCCGTCGGTGCGGCCGCCGCAGTAGATGAGGCCGTTCGCCTTCGAGCCGAATTCGGGGGCGTCGGGCACGAGCGGCGTGTCGAAGTCGCGCACGGCGCGGAACCCTTCGATCTCGCGATCCTCGCCGATGTCCTTGAACAGCTTGCCGCCTTCGACCACCTCTTCGATGAGCTGGTCCCAACCGATGGGCTGCCACTTGCCTTCGCCGCGCTTGCCGGCGCGCTTGAGGGGCATGGTGATGCGATGCGAATTCAGGTACACGTCGAGCGCGCCGAGCGAGCGGCCGCAACACGTGGCCGCGCCGGCCTGCTTCGAGGGCGACTGCGTCATCGTGCGGTACGCCTCCGTCAGCGGCTCGTCGAACGGCAGCACCGGATAGGCGTTGCACGGGTTGTACGGGTTGCCGCCCTGCGCCAATATCTCACGCGACTCGCGATCGAGCTTCAAGCGCACGCCGCACATGGCGTAGCACCCCACGCAGTTGCTGTAGCGCACGATGACCTCGTCGTTGATTTTCACCTCGTCAGTGCTCGGATCGTAGGTCGCCTCCAGCTTGCGCCCGCGACCCGAAACCGGGAATTCCGGATCGACCGGTGCCTGCTCGATCGCTTCGGCGTTGTCCGGCAGCCCCAGCCCCGCAAGCGCCGACGCGCCGACGAGCCCGGACAGCTGAGCGAACCGCCTTCTCGACATATCCATGGTTCCCATGTACGTTCCCCCTCTTCTCGTCTCATGCTTATACCACGTGGATCAGCATAGGCAGCTGCGGTCGAAGCCGCATCGGTATGATCGAATGGAACGGAACGCGCCGGGGCAACGCGGCATCATTGGAACTCAATGATTTTCCGTTCGCCGAGTTCAGCGCCTCGTGGGCGCGACCCTTCTCCCGGCCCGTCCGAGCGATATAGGGTAAAATCGAGGCATGGACAGCGAAGCCGGGGGAGGGCATGTATGGCTGAAACGCGGAATCCATCCGTGCTGGGACCGATCAGGCTCATCGTCGCCTCAAGCTCACGACGCCGCGCCCTGGCCGCGTTCGTCATCCTGTACGCGTGGGAGTACCTCGCGTTCTTCTCGAGCACGCTGACCAAGGGGTCGCACGTGCCGAGCCCGAGCCTCCCCGAGCAATGCTGGGGCGCTGCCGGACTGGCGCTTGCGGTGAGCGCGGCAGCCCTGTTCGTCAGGCGGCGCACGAAGCCCTTGCGCTTCTCTCGCCCGCTCTACCTGCTGGCCGCCGTTTTGATGGGCGCTTGCTGCTTGGCCATCTGGGTGCTGTACACGTACAACGTGCTGCCCGACACGCTCCCCTTCGCCTGCGCAGCCGTCATCGGTTTGCTGCTGCCGCTGATGTACCTGTACCGGATCGATCACTTTCCCGAGCTCGATGCCTCGTTTCTCGGGACGTTCTTCGGCCTGGTGTCCGTGTTCTCCCTGCTGGTGTACCTCGTGTTCATCGTGCTCCCCACCGTATGCGCCGTGGTGTTCTGCACGGTAGCGCCGCTGGCGTTCGCGCTGATGAGCTCCGACCTGCCCGACCTCGAACGGCAACCCGCCGACGCCGAGGACGACGCGTCCCCGAAGAGCGCGGGGCGCGATGCGCCCTTCTCGGTGAAGCCGATGCTGCTGAACTACGCGAGCGCGTTCATCCTCATCGTCTGGCTGAACTTCGCGTTCTTCCGCGTGATCGCCGCCCCGTGGGATTTCGAATCGCGCTCGTGGTACTCCCCTTCGGTGTTCGTCACCACGTTGCTGGTGACGCTCACGCTGTTCCTGATCATCCGCAAAACCGCAACGCGCAAGCATCAGCGGGGGCAGGCGCGCTTCGCCATCGTCGTGTTCGCCGTGAGCTACCTCATCCTGTACGTGCGATTCTACAGCCCGCTGCTGGCGACCATCGCGTTCTCGTTCTGCTTCGCCTGCATGATCGCCCTCGAGGCGCTGGCCTGGAGCTTCTGGTACCAAGCCGTCAAGCAGGATCGGCGCTTCGCCGCGGTGCCCCTGCTCATCTACCTGATGGCGAAGGGGGCGGGCATTTTCGCAGGCGTGATGCTGGGCGAGCAGTCGTGCCTGATCACCGATGGCATCATACCGGTCACAGCACCCCTGTTCTTCCTCGTGGTGCTGTTCGCATGCGGCATGGCCATCAAGTTGGAGGACTTCGACAAGCTGTTCATCGGCGGCGACGCCCGACCGCTGCAGGGGTACGAAACCGACTTCGGAAGGCTCGTCATCGCCGACGCGATCGAGCCCACCGCGGACGGGTCGATCCCTGCGGCCCCCGCAGCTCCCGCGGCTCCCCCGCGCGCCGAGACGGCCGCGGACGCGCTGGCCGAGCGGTTCGCGCTCTCCCCGCGCGAAACCGACGTCGCCCGCCTGCTGCTGGCAGGACGCAACCGACCGTACATCAAGGATGCGCTGTTCATCTCGACGGGGACGGTCAACTCGCATATCTCGAGCATCTACCGCAAGACCGAGGTGAACTCGCAGCAGGATCTCATCTCGCTGGCCGAGGCGATCGGCGGCGAAACGCGCTCGGAGACGGGGGCTTACCGGTCGCGGTAGTAGCGGACGACGAGCTGGGTGCGGTTCTTGAGGTCGAGCTTTTGGAGGATGGCGCTGATGTGGTTGCGCACGGTGCCCTCGCTGAGGTACAGCGTGGCCGCGATCTCCTTGTTGTCGAGGCCCTCGGCGACCAGATCCACGATGGCGGCCTCGCGCTCGGTGAGGTCGTCGCGCAGCTCGCCCGCCGCCGCGGCCGCCGTCGGCGCGGAGCCGCCGCGCATGAGCGCGTCCATGCGATCGAGCACCTCGCTGCCGAGCACGCTCTGGCCGGCCATGACCGTGCGCAGCGCCGGCGCGATGGTGGCAACTTCCTGCTTGATGAGGTAGCCCTTCGCCCCCAGGCGCAGGGCGCGCACGATGTACTCGTCGTCGGAGAACGTCGTGAGGAACACGATGCGCGCGTCCGGGTGCTTGCCGAGGATGCGCTCGGCGGCGTCGAGGCCGCCGGTTCCGGGCATCTGGATGTCCATGAGCAGCACGTCGGGCCGTTCACGCTCGAACAGGGCAACGGCCTCGTTCCCGTCGCCGCCGAGCGCGCACACCTCCACGTCGTCCTGCGCCTCGAGGATGGTTTGCAGCGACATCCGCACGAACGGGTCGTCGTCGACGATAAGCGTCCTGATCATGCCTTCTCCTTCGGTGGATCCTTCGGTATGGTGGCGAACACGCGGAAGCCCTTGCGGTAGCCGGTGCGCAGCCGCCCGCCGAGCGAGCTCACGCGCTCCTCCATCGTCTGCAGGCCGATGCCGGCGTGCGCGGGGGCGTCGCCCGACGCCGCGGGTCGCGGCTCGCCGCCGCGCGAGCCGTTGTCCTGCACGATGAGCTGGAAGAGCGCGGGGTATTCGATGACCGACACCTCGACGCGCGTGGCGTCGCTGTGCTTCGCCACGTTCGACAGCGCCTCACGCACGACGGCGACCAGGCCGTACGCCACGGGCAGCGGCACGTCGCGCACGTCGTACACGAGGCGCACGCCAGCGAGGCCGCAGGCGCCGATGACGCCGTCCAGTCGCGCGCGCAGGTCGAACGCGTCGTCGTGCAAATCGTGCACGCTTTTGCGCACGGTGTCCATGGCCTCGTGCAGCGTCGCGCCCACCGAGGCCAGCTCGCCGCGCACGCGCTCGTCGTCGGCATGCACCACCTGCAACGCCTCCACCTGCAGCACCGAGCGCGTGAGCAGGTGCCCCACGTTGTCGTGGATCTCGCGGGCGATGCGGCTGCGCTCGGACAGCGTGGCCAGACGAATCTCGTAGTCCTGCGCGGCCATGAGCTCGCGGTTCTTGCTCGCAAGCGACAGCGACGCCTCCTGCTGCTCGTCGCGCAGAACCCGGTAGCGCTCGCGCTCCTCGTCGATGCGCGCGGTGCGCCACGCCATGAGGCAGGCCGTGACGCCCAGCACGCCCACGGCGGCGATCAGCAGGACGTCCCCCGTGCGCAGCGCGCAGGCGAGCGGCACGGCCCAGCTGAGCCGCACCGGCCAGAATCGCTCGCCGAACAGCACGTACGCCACGGGAGGGAGCAGCACGACGAACTCGGGCACAAGCAGCGCCGTCAGCAAAAACACGCCCGCGACCGCGAAGCGCAGGCGCGCGTGCGGGTACGCGTCGAAGCAGCACACCACCACGATGGCGCACAGCAGCGCCGAGACATGCGCGCTGGCGAACGTCGTGAACGGCAGCAACAGCAAGCACAGCGCGACGAGGATGATTTCGTCGATGACCCGATCCATGGCCCCAGTATAGCGGCGGCGGGGCGCGACGCGGCGCAGGGATGCGACAAAAGCCGGGGTGCGGCGAGGTTCGTGACAAATGTCACGATGCCGGGCCAGACCGATGACGGCGCACACTTACGCCGAAGCCGCCGCGCGGGCATGATGGTAGCAGGAACGAAACCGCGGAACGCAACCGCAGGAGGAGGAACCATGGACATCGTAGCCGTCGACAACTTGGTCAAGCGCTACAACGAGGTGCTCGCGCTCGATCATTTCAACCTGCACATCGAGCCGGGCGAGGTGTTCGGCCTGCTGGGCCCGAACGGGTCGGGCAAGACCACCGCCATCAACTGCATCCTGCAGCTGCTGACCTACGACAAGGGAACCATCGAGCTGTTCGGCCAGACCATGCGCCCGACCAGCTACGATTTGAAGCGGAGGATCGGCATCGTGCCGCAGAACGTGGCCGTGTTCGAAGAGCTGAACGTGCGCGAGAACATCGACTATTTCTGCGCGCTGTACGTGAACGACCGGGCGAAACGCCGCGACCTCGTGGACGAGGCCATCGCGTTCGTCGGGCTGGAGGACTACGCGAAGTTCCGTCCGCGCAAGCTGTCGGGAGGCCTGCTGCGACGCCTGAACATCGCGTGCGGCATCGCGCACAAGCCCGAGCTCATCTTCTTCGACGAGCCCACCGTGGCCGTGGACCCGCAAAGCCGCAACGCCATTCTCGAGGGCATCCAGGAGATGAACCGCCAGGGCTCCACCGTGGTGTACACGAGCCACTACATGGAGGAGGTGGAGGAGATCTGCACGCGCATCATGATCATGGATCATGGGAAGGCGCTGGCCACCGGCACGAACGCCGAGCTCAAGGCCATGATCGGCACCGGAGAGAAGATCCAGATCGACGCGCCCGAGCTCGACGAGGCGGCGCTGGCGCACCTCGACGCGCTGCCGCACGTCACGCGCGCGCTGTACCGCGAGGGCACGCTTGAGCTTGCCTGCCAGAACGGGACGCACAACCTAAGCGACGTGCTGGCGGTGCTGCAGCGCGACGGCGTGCAGTTCGGCCGCATCTACGCCGAACCCCCCACGCTGAACGACGTGTTCCTGGAGATCACCGGCACCGAGCTGCGCGATTAGGAGCGGAAGGACCTCACCATGTTCAACGTATTCAAAGGCGCCCTGCTCACGCTGGTGCGCGAGAAGAGCATATTCATCTGGTCGTTGGCGTTTCCCCTGATCCTGTCAACCATGTTCGTGTTCATGTTCGCGAACCTGGACGATGCGGGGCAGTTCGAGCCCATCCCCACCGTGGTGGTGGCCGACGAGAACCTCGACGCAGCTCCCGGATTCTCCGAGATGATCGACACGCTGTCCGAGCCGGGCGACGACCAGATGCTCGACGTGGTGCGCGTGGACACCGAGCAGGAGGCGCGCAGCCTCATGAGCGGCAACGAGGCTGCAGGGCCCGGGTACTCCGATACGCTGTCGGACGGCGCTGTCGGATACTTCACCGTGGATGCCGACGGCACGCCCACCGTGCACGTGAAAGCCGGCGTCACGCCCGACTCGCTCGACAGCGCCTACCAGTCCATCCTGAAGACCATCGGGGACGCGTACGTACGCAATGTGGCGCTCATCGAGGACGTCGCCGCCACGAACCCCGCCGCGCTGGCCGATACGGCGGCGCTGGAGAAGCTGCTCGACACCGGCGACCTCACCGAGAAGATCGACGTCACGCAGAACCCACCCAAGGAATCGGTGCGCTACTTCTTCGCGCTGTTGGGCATGGCGGCGCTGTTCGGCGGGCAGATCGGCATGATCGCCATCTGCCGCACGCAGCCGAACCTGAGCCCGCTGGGTGCGCGCCGCGCCGTGGCCGCGCTGAGCCGCGCGAAGACGCTGACGGCCACGCTGGCCGCGAGCTGGGTGCTCACGTTCGTCTGCATCACCGTCGCGTTTCTGTACATCCGCTTCGTCGCCGGGGTCGACTTCGGCGGGCGCGATGCGATGTGCGTCGCGGTGATCGCGGCGGCGGCCCTCGTGGCGACGGCGTTCGGCACGCTGCTGGGATCGCTCCCGAAGGTGGACGAGGGCGTGAAGGGCGGCCTCCTGTCGGGCATCGTGTGCTTCGCATCGCTGTTCGCCGGGCTGTACGGCTCCCCCACGATGAAGCTGGCCGACACCATCAACGCCGCGGCGCCGGGGGTTCAGCTGATCAATCCCGCGGTGCAGATCTCCCAGGCGTTCTACAGCATCATGTACTACGACACCTACCAGCGCACGATCGAGCACATCCTGATTCTGCTGGTCATGGCTGCGGTGTTGTTCGCCGCATCGGCCCTGTTCATTAGGAGGCAGCGCTATGCAAGTCTTTAGGATCGCGATCAAGACGGTGCTGCGGCACCCCATGTACCTCCTCGTGTACGCCGGCTTCCTCAGCCTGATGGGCGTGTTCATCGCGAGCAGCCTGACGTTCGGAGGCTCGAACGGCAACGAGTTCTCGCCGTACGAGACGAAGTTCGCCGTGATCGATCGCGACGCGAGCGCGTTCTCGGAGGGGCTGACCGCCTACCTGCGCAAGCAGGGCACGGAAGTGGCGGTGGAGGACAGCCCGATGGCCTTGCAGGACGCCGTCGCCAAGGGTCAGAGCTCGTACACGCTGATCATCCCCGAAGGGTTCGGCGAGGCGTTCGCGGAGGCGGCGCGCGCGGGCGACGAGCTTCCCACGATGGAAACCGTGTACAGCTACTACTCCACCGAAGGCAACCTGATGGACCAGGTGGTGAACGAGTACCTGGGCATCGCGCGGGCGTACGCCGGGCTTGAGGGCGCCGCGTCGTTGGACGACATCGTGCAGCACACCGACGAGATCATGGCGGAAGCGGCCGAGGCCGACAGCGTGCAGGTGGGCGGCACCTCGTCCGAAGCGCAGCGGTTCGTGTTCTTCCTGCAATGGGGCACCTACACCCTGTTCGCGTCCATCATCGTGTGTGTGGGCGTGCTGATGACCACGCTCAACCGCACCGACCTGCGTCGCCGCAACCTCGTGTCGCCGCTGCCCTCGTTGTCGTACGGCTTGCAGGTGGCGGCCGGCAGCCTGCTGGTCATGGTGGCGGTGTGGCTGTGGACGATCTGCCTGGGCCTGACCGTGTTCCACGAGGCGGTGTCCATGATCAGCGGCACGGGGCTCGCGCTCATGATCGCCGCTTCGTTCGCATTCGCCACCATCCCGCTCTCGGTGGGCTACCTCCTCGGGCAGCTGGGCGTGGGAGAGTTCGCCAGCAACGCCCTGGGCAACATCCTCGGCATGGTCATCTCGTTTTTGGGCGGCGCGTGGATCGCTTTCGACCTGCTCGATCCCGCCGTGCAGACGGTGGCGCACTTCCTGCCCGCGTACTGGTACACGAACGCGCTGCAGAGCGCGGCCGACTTGACCGTCGCCTCGTCCGACACCGTGCTGCCCATCCTCGCGAACATCGGCGTGATGCTGCTGTTCACGGTGGCGATCTTCGCCGTGGCGCTCGTGGTGGGCCGCCTGCGCGTGCAGAGCGCCGAAGCCGGCGGCAACGCCGGAGCCGCGCGCGCGACCACCCGCGCGTAGCCGCTGGAGCTGGGCCCGGCATCCGGGGCCCGGCGTCCGAGGCCGAACCGCGCATGACGGGCCTCTTGGCTCGCAACGTGCTCAGGAGGCGCATCCGACGGATTTGTCGGATGCGCTTTTTTGCGGACGCCCGGGTTTCGGAGGATTGTTCAAACGCTCCTTCACGCTCCACAGGTACACGAAGTTGTCACGGCCTTGCTTTTTGGCGGCGAGCTGGCCCGAGCGCACCATCTGGCGCACGCGCGCGTCGCTCACGCCGAGCATGGAGGCCGCTTTCTTCGTGGTGAGGAGACCGCGCTCGACGTCCACGTCCACCGAGACGGCCACCAGCAAGCCTTCGTGTTCCTGCGGATACGTCGGTTTCGGCAGCGGCTTGTCGAGCTGTAGGCAGTCGTCGATGAGGAGCCATAGCACCTCCGAGGCCATCGCGACG
Source organism: Eggerthella guodeyinii (assembly GCF_009834925.2). Lineage (NCBI taxonomy): Bacteria > Bacillati > Actinomycetota > Coriobacteriia > Eggerthellales > Eggerthellaceae > Eggerthella > Eggerthella guodeyinii. Next base: position 826,340 of record NZ_CP063310.1, on the reverse strand, counting down.
GCGTCTTCCATGTCGTCGCCGCAGGTGCAGCCGCTTTCAAAATCGACGAACTGAACGTTGTAGCCGTCCAATTCGTTCTCGGTGAAAACGGCGGGGTACACATAACGCATGGCTCGTCCTCTCTCGTGCTTTCTCATGCCTCAACGCCACCCGGCGGTTTTGCGGATACTCTCCCACAAACCTTTCGGCAGCTCTCTTCGATGAAGCGGCAGGATGATCGTCTTGTCATCCTTCGACAGATGGCGGTGCGAACCCTTGCAGCCGTCGTCTTGCCAGTGTTCCCGCAGCAATCGGCGATATATCTCGAACGGTTTCGGCGGCATGCGATCAACTCTTTTCTACAACTATAACGCTAACGTTAGTATTACGCAAGCGTAAGGTTTACGACAGGGTGATGCCGTCGTAAGCGGGGACGGCCCATTGCAGGTACGCGACGGTGTTGCGGGTGATGCGGGCCAAGCGAGCCGGGCTGCCCTCGCCTGCGGGCGTCGCGTAGGCCCCCGGCTCGCAGGTTGCCTCGCGCATGCGATCGTGCTGCTCGAACCAGACGTTGTCGCCCCGATCGAACGAGAGGCGGTCGCCGTAGAACAGCGCGCGCTGCTGAGGAAGCTCGATGCCGTGCGCGAGCGGCTCGAGGCGGCCCTCGTCGGCGAACAGCTCGCGATCGGCGAAGAGGGCGACGGTTCGGTCGGTGAGCGCATAGGAGACTGTCACGCGGTTGCGGCCGTAGAGCGCGAGACCCGCGTCGGGCACGGCGGAGCCTTCGGCGAAGGGCCGCGTGCAGCCGGCATCGAGGTACCAGCCGTCGAAGCCTGCGCAATCGGGCTTCGTCGCCTGTGCGATCGCCTGCGCGTTCGCCCGGTAGGACGATCCGACCTCGACGGACTCCGAGAACACGGGTGCGCTGGCGCCGTCTGCGTAGTAGGCGACGCGCGCATAGGGCTGCCATTGCGCGTAGTAGGTCGCGCTCGACCCGATGGACACGCGGTCGCCGATCTTGCCGATGAGCGAACCTCCCGAGGCAGCGTCGTACCACCCCTTGAACGCGCAATCGGCTTTCGTCCCCGGATCGGGCAGCTCGACGACACCCTCGTTCCATTGCGCGTAGAGGTTCACGGCTCCCGTCGTCGTGCGCAGGTTCCTGACGGAGGCACGGTCGCCGTACGACGCGCCGCCTCCGTCGGCGCGCGTGTTCCACGACTTCCACCCCCACGCGCAGTTCAGTCGCGTTACGCCCGCCGACCCTCCCTGGGAGTCGCAGGTGAGCGTGTAACTGCGCCGAAAGCCGTTCGCCGTGAGCGCCTTCGATGCGTCGTACACGTGCGACGACGATGCGGTGCTTCCGGCGGTCGCGCCGTTGCCGTTATAGGATACGGTGTAGGCGATCGGCTTCCACACCGCGTACAGCGGGATGAGGTTCGTGCCCGTTGGCGACGGCTGACCGGCCAGCGGATCACGATAATAATCCGCAGGGCTGCTGCCGGCCCAATCATGCGGGAGGTTGGTGCACTGCAGAAGGTTCCAGTCTTCGTACCCTATACGTTGACCCGGGGCGATGTTCACCGCGCCGTTTTTCGAGGTCGACCATCCTTCGAACGTGTACCCGACCCTCGTAGGCTTCTTCGACGAGATATTCGCCGTGGTGCCGATGTACTTGTAGTGCGCCGCCGGCGCGCCGGTTCCCCCGTTCGCGTCGTACTGGATCTTGACGCGCGGCCAGAAATCGACGGACCCGTAGAAATTGCGGCCGTAGTCCGCGTTGTCGAGGTACACGTGGCAGTACATAAGCGCGTCGAATCCACCGTGTTTGGAGACGACCGGACCGCCCCATCCGTAGCCGTACGTGGCGATGCAGCCGAACCCGTTGCCGTTGCCGCTGCCGTCGAGCTTGCCGCTGCCCATCACCGCGCCGGCGCGCGTCCAGCGGCCGTTGCCGCCCGCATACCAGGCGAGGTCGTCCTGTCCGCCCGCATCGCCCCACACGGCGAACTGGTACGACTCGATGCGCGAGTGGATACCGCCGGGAGCGTTCCAGCTGGGCATGTCGAACTGCGGGCCGATGGGATCCGAACCGATGAGCTCGAGGTAGTCCGCAGACGGGTCGACCCTGATCCAGGCGCGGTTGTATATGGTCGCGGTGTCCGTCGTCCGATAGGAGTACGCGAAGGCCTCGCCCGTTTCCAGAGCGGCGAGGCCGAAGCTCGCGCACAGCAGCACGGCGGCAGCCAGCAGCGTGCGCATGACGCGTTGCTTCTCACGCTTCAGCATGGGCCGCCTCCTCGCTCCACCGTGCCAGAGCTCGCCCGAACGCCGCGTCCGCATCGTCTTCGGTCGCGAAGCTGCCGTCGGCGACGGCGCGCAGCTCGTCCTCGGCCAGGTCGCGTGCGTCGATCGCCGCATAGGCGATCTCGAGGGCGTCGGTTTTCGGTGCGTCGTCCCCATAGCTTCGCGCAACCGGATCGCCCGCGGCGAGCACCGTGCCGTCAAGCAGCATGAGCATCGGGAGCTGCGGAACGACTTCGTAGGACCCTGCGCCAAGGTAGGCGGTCTGCGCGCCCGACCCCTCGAAGACGAGCTGTTCGTCGCAGGGCGCGCCGTCGATCTGGACGCCCGACACGAACGCTCCCAACTCGACGTTCTCGGGCGACCAACCGTCGCATCGCAGCGCGACCTGCAGCTCTATGGTGCCCGCGCCGTCGGGTGCCGCATCGGCGATGCGCTCGTACGTACGCCAGCCGAAAAACGCGACGGACGCCACCACGAGCGCAGCAACCGCCGCCACGCCGCACGCGATGCGCCGCTCGGGCCTCGTCCTCTTGTTCGATCTTCGCTTCACGGAAGCCTCCTCATCCCATCGAGTTGTTCAAGAAATCCAGCAGATCGACCACCGTCGGAACCACCACGAGCGCGACCGTGGGCGGCAGGAAGCACAGCGACAGCACGATATCGAGCTTCGTCGGCATCTTGCGGATGCGCTCCATCGCCTCGGCTTGCGCCGTCTCGCGCGCCAGCGCCGCCTGGGCGGCGAGACCTTCGGTCAAAGACGAGCCCTGGCTGATCGCCTGGGTCAGCTGGGCCGCGAACGCGCTGACGTCTTGGCTGCGACAGCGCTGTCCCAGGTGCTCCAACGCCTCCTCGCGCGAACGGCCCAGCAGGTTCACCTCCTTGTCGACGAGGGAGAACTCCTCCGCAAGGGGTCCGTCCATGCTTTCGGCCACTTCGCGGAAGCATTGCTCGATCGGGGAGCCTGCCGCGATGGCGATGCCGAGCAGCTCCATCGCGTCGGGCAGCCCGAGCTCGATAGCCCTCCGCCGACGGCGCTCCCTTCGCGACAACTCCCACGACGGCGCCGTCCAACCGCACGCCGCGCAGCCGCCCACCGCGCCCGCGAGGGCGAGCGGAACGAGCCCCGCGCCCGCCGCGAGGATGCCCGCGAACCCGGCGCACCCCAACGCGGACACGGCGCGGATGCTCCTCCACGTCTCCGGCTCAAGCCCCACGCCCGCCCTGCCCAGACGCTCGCGGCTCGATTCGACGTCGGCGCGCGAAAGCGGCACGTACCGATCGAGCAGCATCGCGAGCGTCTCGAACGCCGCGCGCGCACGGCGGCGCCCCCGCTCGACGCTTGCGCGGTTGCCGGTCGTCGAAGCGCTTCCCGACGACGGCGCGACGGCGTCGCGGCGTGCGGGAGCCGCGTAGCGCACGAGCGCCTCGTAGGCCGCAAGGCCGACCACGGCCCCGAGCACGAGGGTCGCGCAGAGCGCCGCGCCCGCACCGGCGCCGATCACGATTCGCTCCGATCGATCGCCGTGATGCGCTGGCAGGCGAACAGGCCGATCGCCTCCGAGCACGCCGCGACCCCCAGCAGCGCCCAACCGAGCGGCTGCTCGCGGTAGAACTGCGAGAAGTCGGCGTTCGTCGCGAACATGATGAGGAAGATCGCCGGCATGGCGAGCGCGACGAACCACTTCGCCAAACGCGTGCCGGCCAGCTCGGTCTTCAACTCGCGCGACGTCCGCAGCCGCGCCGCGGCATGCGCGGCGATGAGGTCGAGCACCGGCGCGACGGCCCCGCCAAACCGCTGCTGTATCCTGACGGCCGCGGCGAGGGCGCGCACGTCGGGGCTGCCGGTTCGGCGCGCCATCCGCTCGAACGCCGCCGCGAGCGCCGTTCCGTACGCCGCATCGGCCAGCACGCGCGCGAGCTCCTCGCGGAGCGGTTCTTCCACATGCGCCGCGACCGTGCGCAGCGCGCGCTCGAGCGTGAGCGAGCTGCGCACGCTGGCCGCAACCTGCGGAAGCGCTCGAGCGAGCTGCCGTTCGAGCAGCTCCCGCCGCCGTGCGCGCAGCAGATGCAACCGCATCCCCGACCCCGCCAGCACCGCGGCGCAGGCGATCGTCCCGACCGCCACGCCGCCCATCAGCGCCGTGGCGAACGCGAATGCGACGAACGCGAGCGAGACGACGCTCACCGACCAGCCGAGCGCCGACGTTTCCACCCCCGCCTCATGAAGCGCGCGAGCGAGGCGCGGCAGCTTCGGCTTCTTGCGCTCCATCGCGGCAGCCGCCCCCGCTTCGTAGAGGCCGCGATCGCTCAGCGCCCGACCGCGGCTCGACGCACGCTCCTGCCGCACGAGCGCGTACGCCCATGCGCCCGTCGCGGCGCAGGCCGCCACGAGGCCCCACGGCATCACAAGTCCCATCATGCTCCGTCCCTCCTCACTGCTCGAAAAACCAAGCGGGGTCGTACCACGCCCCCGATGCGCGCATGCGCTCCTTGATGCGCTGCGGCTGCACGCCGCATGCGCGCCACGAACCCGCGATGGCACCGTACGCGTCGACGCCCTCGACGTCGAAGACGAACAGCTCGGCGCGCGGAATAACGAGGCTGCCCTCCGGCAGCGGGTCGATCGCCACGATGCTCGTAACCCGCCGGCACCCGTCCCGCATGCGCTCGGCGTGCACGACGAGCCCGCCCTGCAACGATTCGGCGATCTGCTGGACGATGACGTCGCGACCGAGGTCGCCGTCGGCATAGCCCACCATCGTGCGCAAGCGGCTGATGGCGTTGCCGGGATCGTTGGCGTGCACCGTGGTCATCGAACCCGGATGGTCGGTCTGCATGGCCTGCAGCATGTCGTACGCCTCGGCGCCGCGGCACTCGCCGACGATGATGCGGTCGGGGCGCCGGCGCAGCGAAAGCGCCACGAGCTCGCGCATGCCCACCGACCCCTCGCCTTCCGTGTTCGCCTCGCGCGTCTGCATCCGCTCCACGTGCGGCGTTTGCAGGCGCAGCTCGGGCGTGTCCTCGATGGTGACCACCCGCTCCTCGGGCGGGATGAATCCGGACAGCGCGCCGAGCAGCGTGGTCTTGCCCGACCCGGTGCCGCCCGAGATCACGATCGGGCAGCGCGCCTGCACGGCCGAACGGAGGAACTGGGACATCGCGTCGGTCAGCATGCCCCTGCGCACGAGGTCCTCCATGCCCAGCATGCTCGACGAGAACGTGCGCACGTTGAGCGCGGGGCCGTCGGGGGCGATGGGCGGCACCACGTAGGTGGCGCGCGCCCGTCCGCCCGGCAGCATCGCGCACCCCATGGCGTGCGCGTCGTCGCACCGCTTGCCCGATTGCTCGGCGATCTTGTTGATGATGCGGCGCAGGTGCTCCGCATCGTCGAACTCCACGTCGGGACGGTACTCGATGCGCCCCGCGCGCTCCACGTACACGATGGGAGCGCGAAAGGGCAGCGCCGGATCGTCCATGTCGACGCCGCCGCCGTTGACCATGATCTCGGTGACGGCCTCGTCTTCGAGCAACCGCTGGAGCGGCCCGTAGCGCAGGAAGTCGTCGACCATCGCGCGCGCGAGCGCTTCGAACTCGTACGGGGGAAGCGGCACGCCCGACTCGTGCGCGACCTCCCCCACGAGCCGACGGATGAGCTCCTCGACCGCGGCAGGGCCGGCGGCGTCGCCGCGCAGCCGCACCGCCGCCTCGTCGCGCACGGCGCGCTTAAGCGCGCGCTCAGTCGTCCTGTCCATCGACGGTCGCCTCCCCGAACGCATCGTCGGCGGCCACGAGGACGAGGCTGACCCGCCCGGCGAACTGGGCTTCGCGCACCGCATCGGCCTCGTCGGGCGACACCTCCACCGTGACGGAGGCGGAACCGCTCTGCACCCCGGCGGCATCGTCGCCGATCGCCACGACGCGCGCCCGCTCGCACACCGTCTCGAGGAACGCCTCGCCCGCCGACGCGCCCTCGGCCGACACGATGCGCACGGTGTCGTAGGGCCGCACATGGCCCGCAAGCCCCGTCTCCACGTCCACGGCGAGCGTCACCGCCTGCATGCCCGTCCCCAGCTCGGCGGAGAGGCGATCGCCGCCGCCTGCCCCCGTCACGAACGAGGAGGACAGCTGGGTCCCCGCGGGAATGTCCACGAGCGCGCGCCCTCCCGAAACGGCGCCGTCGGCATCGAGCGCTTCGCCGCCAAGCGCCGAGGTCGCCCGGTACGAGGCGGGAACGTCCCGCACCTCGACGGCCTCTGCCGCGATCGCGTCGCCCGCACGGATGTCTGCGGCCGCCACAAGCGTGGGAAGCGCGCCCGCCGTGGCGTGCTCCACCGCCGCGCGCGAGGCTGCGGCCGACCACAGGCCGTACGCCACCGAGGTCAGCGCCAACGCGACCGAAACGGCGACGATCGTCGCCAACCGCTTGACGCGCGCCGTATCGCCCGGCCGCGGCTTGGCGGCCGCGGAGGGCTTCGCGCGATCCGCGGCGACGGCAGGCATCGACGCCGTCGCCTGCGCCCCTCCTCCAGGCGCGCCGAACCCCGGACGCGCTCCCCCGCCGCCCGCAGCCGCCACGCCCTCGCCCGTCGTGCGCCGCGACGCCCGCGCCGCGAAGCCCCCGCCCCACGCCGCCGCATCACCGCCATTGCCGCCCATCGCCATAGCCCGTTCCTTTCTCCCGTTGTCGCCGGCCTCGCCCGGCACGCTCTTGACACGCTCTCCATCCGTTCGCAACCTATTCGCGGCCTCCGGCCAACGCCGCCCGCGCCGCCTCGGCAAGCTCGGCCGGGAAGGCATCGAGCGAGCTCAGCGCCTCGTACGACCAGGAAGCCGCATCCGTTCCCGCCGGATAGTCGTACCGACCGCAGCGCCTTTCCGTCGGCCGCCACACCCGTTCTCCGGCGTACGGCATCGCCGTCATCACCCGGTACGAGGCGACCGGCAGAGCGTCGATCCCATAGCCGCGCGCGAACACCGTCGGCGACTCCTCCTCGAGCTGCATGCCGATGGCCCAGTGGCGCTCCGTCGAAGAGGCGCTTTCCTCCGGCGCCTCGTAGAACCACACGGACGCCGCACCCCGAAAGCCCGCATCGCGCACCGTGCGGACCACGCGGTCGGCCACCATGCGGCCCGGATCGTCCGCGTTTTTCGCCACGAGCGCGAACGACGCGTCCATGCAGGCGGCGCGCGCGGCATCGAGCGCGTTCTCCTGGCGCGCCTTCGCCGCGTAGGCGATGCCCTGGTCGACGGCGAACGCCAGCACCGCGAACAGCACGAGCACCGCCACCACCACGAGCGGCAGCATGGAGCCGCGCTCGCTGCGACGCCCCGTCGATCTCATAGCGCCTCCTGCCTGATCTCGATCGCCCGCCCGTCCACGAACGAGCACCGCACGTGCCGTTCGAGCACGCGCCCCGTCAACCCGGGCAGATCGGCGATGGCCGGCAGCCGATAGCGCACGTCGTACGATGCCTCGACCACCGTCGCCTGCTCCTCGATCACGCCCCCGTCGCGCACGGCCCGCTCCCGCTTCGTCCGCTCGCTTGTCCAGCCGACGCGATCGACCTGCAGGCGATCGGGATCGAGCTGGGTCGAAGCGCCGAGGATGCCCTCCTCGATGAACCGCTCCTTGTCCGCAGCCAGCTCGAACCCTGCGACGTCGAGCTGGCGGCATGCGCGCGTGATCTCGGAAGACACCTGGCTCGCCGCAAGCGTCATGCCCGCCAGCTGCATGATCGAGAACAGCACGACCAACAGCAACGGCAGCACGATCACGAACTGGACCACCTCGCTTCCCCGCTCGCACGTTCTCACCACGCCCCTCCTTCCACCGTCGCGTCCGCGACGCCGCCAACCTGAGCGCGGAATGCGAACCGACCCGCGCCCCCGCTTCCGACGCCGCCGGGCAGCGCCGCCCCGAGCGGCGTCAGGTAGCCTCCTTCGAGCACGAGCTCCACCTCCACCGTGCGCGATCGCGCATGCGATGCGCGCTCGTCGTACGTCCCCGTCGCCTCGTCGTAGAACCGGTGCGCGTAGGTGCGGTCCTCGACCTCCCCGTAGCGGACCGACACGTCCAGCCGCACGTCATCGCGATCGAGCGCCGGCGCCGCGGCGAAGGCGGCCTCGCGCAGCCGCGATTCCGCAACGTCTCCGGCAGGGTGCCCCGACGCCTCGCGGCACACCGCATGAGCGGCGTCGTCGAGCGCCATGGACAGGAACACCGAGCGTCCCAGATCCACCACGGCGAAGAGGAACAGAAGCAGCAGCGGCAACGCGATGACGAACGTCACGACGCCGCTGCCCCGCTCCGCGCTTCCCTCACGCCGCACCGGACGTGATCTTCGAGAACATGTCGGTCACGGAGGTCCCCGCCTTCGTGATGGCCGTTTGGATGTTGCCCTGCAGCAACAGCAGCGCGGCGCCCAACCCCACCGCGAACCCCAGCACGATGACCGTCTGCACGATCTCGGAACCGCCGTCCTCCTCGCCCACCACGAGCCATGCCCGGGCCTTGCCCAACTTCGATGCCGCATCTTGCTTGAACGTGTTCATACCTTGCTCCTTCTTGTCGATTCATCCCATACCGTGCAGGCACGCGAACGCGCCGCCGACCAGCCATGCCGCGAGGAACGGCGCCATCGGGATGCCGCTTCTCCACGACAGCCTCCCCGCGGCGATGCCCGCCAGCGAGAACGCCGCCGCGCCGCCGTAGCACAGCGCCGCCCCCACCGGCGTCGCCATGCCGCTTGCCAGCGAAAGCGCCGCCATGCACCGCACGTCTCCGAAGCCGACGGGCGCGCGACCCGTCCTGCCGAACAGCCGGTTGACCGCGAGGCAGCACAGCACCGCGAAGGCGGCGAACGCGCAGCCGGCCAGCACGCCCTCGATCCCCGCAGTCGACGCCTGGAACGCGGCGCCCGCCACCGCGAGGAGCGCGCACGTTTCGAGCGGCACGATCCTCGCGCGCAGGTCGCACGCCACGGCCGCCGCCATCGCCGCAGCCGCCACGGCCAGCGCCGCGGCCGGCACCAGCGGAACCGACTGCCACGCGATGACGCACCCTGTCGCCGCGCCCGCCGCCGCGCCGAGGCAGCGATGCGCGCGCTTCGCGCGAAACGTGCAGCGCGCCTCCTGGTCGGCCTCGCCGCGCGCGGGCTCGGCGGCGTCCACCGCGCACCCCGCCTCGACGAGCGCCCGCAACCGCTCGCGAGGAAGGGTCCCCGCTTGCGCGTCGCGCACCGTCTGCATCCGCCACAGGCCGAGCGACCCCTCGACGCCCGCCGCGCGCGGCGAGGGCTCCCGCTGGGGGTGCGCTCGCCTGAACGCCCGGTAGGAGGCGAGCGAGTCCCACCACCACGTGCGCGCGCGACGATAGGCGCGTCCCAGGAAAACGGAAGCCAGCCACGGCACGGCGAGCCCGCCGACCAACCCGCCCGCGCAACCGGCCGCGACGACGAGCGCAACCGCGGCCGTCATGAGCAGCCCGCGGCATCCGCCAGCGCGCGAACCTCTGCCGGCGCGTCGCGCGCATGGGTGCCGCGCAGGACGCGCTCGCGAAGAGCCTCGCCCGCCTGCGCCGCCTCCGACGGTCGGAATCGCACGACGAACCCGCCCTCCTGCCCGCCCGATTCCACCACGGGCGCATACCCGGGCAGCTCGAACCGCACGGTCCACCCCGCCCCGTCGCGCGGCGGCGCGGCAGGACGCGGTTTCGACGGGATCGAGGGCATCGCCTCGGGACGCGACGCCGGACAGCGCCCGCCCGCCGCCATCGCCATAGGCACCGGCGTCGGCGCCGCGCCCGGCGGTCGAGCCGGCTCGTCGCCATATCGGTGCAGGCAGCCGAAGCACACCTCGGCGTCATCGAACGCCCGAGCCCCGCATGTCGGACATGTTTTCATTTCCGCTCTCCTTCCAGACAGACCACGCCCACGCGATCCCCCGCCGAAAACCAGGGGGACGAGCAGGACGAGAACCGTTCGACGACCCCCACCGCGGCCCTGTTGCGCAGCCGACGGAACGGCCCGACGTCGCGATGGGCTTCCAGCACGAGCCCGCGCTCATCGACGAACGCGATGTCGAGGCGGCGATGCATGCCCGCCGTGTGCACGTCGTTGCACGGCGCGAGCAGCAGCGTCTCGGCGTGCTCGTGCGAGAACAGCAGCCCCCGCGCCTTGCGCGCCGTGCGCGTGGCGAACAGCAACGGCTGCTCCGCCGACGCGCATCCCTTCCGTTCCTCCATCGTCGTCACGCTCCTTCCTCCGTCGTGTACCGCACGACGACGCTGGTCGATTCGCCCACGCCTGCGCAGGCGACGAACAGCCACCGATACCGACCGCTTCCCTTCACGAACGACTCCGCCCCCTCCTCGCCGCTGCGCACACCGCTCCACCCCTTGGCGCACAGCTCCTCCTCGAGCGCGGCGAGCGTCTCCGCAACCCCTCCCGAACAGGAGAAGCCCAGCACGCCGACCCGTTCCTCCACCCGCACCTCCCGACGCCCCTCGAGCCGCAGCGCCTCGTCCTCGAATCCCGCGGGCGGCCCGGCATCGCTCTGCCCGACCGTCGTCCGCGCCACCTCGCCCAACACGCTCGGACGATCGGCCGACGCGAGCACGAGCGCCGCCGCGAGCGCCGCGACGAGCACGGCTGCGAGCGTCCACGCGCGCCGGCGGCGTGCGCCGATCGACGGCCCGCTCATAGCAGCACGCCCGGCTTGTAGCAGTCGACCGCGATGCTCGCCGTATGCGTCAGCGGCGGCAGGGCGATCCCGAACACCGTCGAGCGCAGCCCCAGGCCGAACAGCGTGGGCGCGTACTCCAAGGTTCCCGTGAACCGCGTGTGCCCGCCCGCGGCCCCCTCCACCGACACGCGCGTCTCCTCGTTCGCCGCATCGAACGCGGCGGCCAAGGCCGTTTGCACCAGCGCGCTGCTCTGCTCGACGCCCTGGCCGGAGGCAGGCGAGGTCGCATGCACGCGCACCGCATCGCGGAAGGCGTTGTCGAACGCGGCGCACTCCGAGAAGAACGTGAGCGCGTTCACCCCGATGACCGCGACGATGATCAGCACGGGGAACGCCACCGCCAGCTCCACCGTCATCTGGCCCCGCTCTCCGCGCGCCCGCGTCATTCCCATACCCTCACCCCCGTCACCTGCGCGTACACGCCGCGCAACCCGTCTGCCACCCGCTGCACCAGATCGCCCGCCGCATCCTTCGCCGCCTGAGGCAGCGCGATGCTCACCGGGAACGACGGGCCGCCGTCCCAGAGCTCGATCACGGCGATCTCGACGGATCCGTCGAAGCCCTGGATGCCTTCGACCACCTCGGTCTCCACCGTTCCCACGATCGTGGCGAACACGTCGTTCGAGCCGAGCGGATGCGCTATCGCCTGCTCCTTGAGCGATAGCAGGCGCGCACCGAACGCCCCTTCGTCGCGCGCGGCTACGTGCGCCGAATTCACCAGCACCGGCTTGAGCGCGTCGAGCTCGGCCGGGGCGAGCCCGACGGCCCGCACGGCCTCGCGCAAGGCCCCGGCCGCCCACGCGCCCAAACCGCTGGCTCCCGTGAGGGGCAGCCCGTCGAGCGAGGACGACACGGCGTCATCGAGCGCTTCCTGGCCCTGCGCGTACGCGCCCAGCAGGCCCGACCAGCAATCGAGCACCGTGCCCAGCGCACCCACCGCAGCCCCTCCCTGGTCCTTCACGCCGTCGAGCAGCGACGACACCACGGTGGCGCCTTCCTCGGACGAGTCGGCGACGAGCGTCGCGGCCGACACCGCGGCCCGCGCGCCGAGCGCGCCGCCGCCCCGCACGAACGAGCTGCCGAAACCGTCCGACGCGGCGAGGCTGCCCGTGTTGGCCACGAGCGCGATCACGCCGTATCGCCCCGGGGGCTGCGCCGAGAGGCGCTTGCCCGCAACCTTGCCGAGCGCGTTCTTCACCTCGTCGAACAGGCCGCCCGCGCGTCGCTTCACCTCGTTCGCCAGCGGATCGAGCTCCGCGCGGGCCTTCTCGTAATCCTCGGCCGCGCTCGCCACGGCTTCATAGTGATACTCGAAGCCGTTCTCGATGGACGTCGAGGCGGCGGCCACCTTGCCCATGCTGGCCGCCGAGAAGCCGCACCGTGCGCACTCGGCGTACGACTCCGCCTCCGTCTGGGCGATCGACACGAGGCTCCCCGCCCCAGCCGCCGCAGGGCATCCGGCCCACGCATGGGCCGTGGCGCGCCCCTCCTCGTCCACCGTGCAGGGATACGCGGCCTCGGTGTACAGCGTCGTCACCCTCATCTCCGCCGTGTTCTTCGGGAGGTGCGGGAACGACGCGTCGAACGAGTCGTCGCTTTCATGCACGTACCCGCGCCCCACTTCCTCGACCGCGAACGCGTAGAACCGCGTGCGCAGCGCCGAGCGCGCCTGCTCTTCCACCGAGCCGTCCGCCGGCGCCTCCGCCGCGAGACGCCGCGGGTAGTAGGCCTGCGCGCGCTTGAGCGCCACGGAGAACGACCAGGTATCCACACTTCTGAACAGCGGGTTTTCCGTTCCGCTCATGCCCGCCAGCGTCGCTGCGCGCTCGTACATGCAATAGGACGGGTTGAGGCCGCAGTCGTGCTCGAACGCGCGCAGCTTCGCCTCGTTGGCCCGCTCGGCGGCGCGCTCGGCCTCGTCGGCCGCCTGGCGCACCTCGTCAGCCGCACCGTCGACCGCCGCGCCCACCTCCTCGAGCTCGGCGGCCCCGTCCACGGAGATCTCCTCGCCCGCGGAGGGCGCGAGCACGGCAAGCGCCACGTAGTTCGACGAGGCCCCGTTGTTCGCCGCCGCCACCGACGCCGCGTTCGCCGCGGCGAGGAACGGCAGCAGCCGCTGCAAGCGGTTGAGACCGTCGGCCGCCTTCTCGGCGAACCGATCGCGCGCATGGGCGACGTCGCGGCCCGCCTTCAGCAGGGTCTCGGACGCGGCGGCGGTGGCCGGCGTGCACAGCGCCGCCACGCCCAGGCCCGTCGCCACGAGGCTCGTCAGCGAAAGCGACAGCACCACGGCGTCGCACACGCGCACGACGATCATGAACTCGCCCACCTCGTTCTGGGCGGCCAGGGCCGCGGCGTCGGCCACGTTCTGCACCTCCGACGACGCGGAACCCACCCGGTACGCCTGCCCCGCCGAGAACACGAGCGCAAGCGTGACCAGCAGCGCCAGCACCATGCCGACCGTCGTCATGCCCTCTTCGTCGTGGAACGCATCGAGCATCATGACGCCCACGCTCCGATCCATCCTGCCGGGTCCGCACCCGCTTCGGACGAGCGCGCCCACGACGGCTGCGTCGGCTGCTCCGCCGTAACCCGCACCTCGAGGTTGCCGTTGCCGTTCACGATGCCGAGCAGAGCCCCGCCCGCGTCGAGCAGCGGCAGCGGGCGAACCTCGTTCACGATGGTCACGCGGACGACGTCGGAGCGCTCGTCGCCCTCCAGCTGGATGTCCCAGCTGCACGCGCCTTCGTGCACGTGGAAGCAGGAGACGGGCGGGACGGCCCCCAGCCGGTGGCGGATGAACGCCTCGCAGCTCTCGGCCATGTCGCCCGCGGCGGCCGTCCTCGTCGCCAGCAGGCGGCACCCCTCCGACGCGGCCGCCTGCATCACGAGGCGGTCGTACAGCAGCATGCCCGGCTGCATGAGCAGCAGCAACCCGACGAACAGCACCGGCAGCAAGAACGCCGCCTCCACCGTTGCCTGACCAGACTCGCGCATCCGTCGCATGCCTCCTCCTTCCATCCTCGCGTTGCTAATACAGGAACACATCGGCCACCGACCCCGGCATCGTCATCTGGACATGGTGCGAGGCCGACGCCAGCGCGTGGTCGACGAACATGCCGGCCTCCAAACCGCGCCACAGGGCGCCGCACGCGACGATCACCGCCACGAACGCCGCCGTGACCAAGGCGAACTCGACCGTCCCCTGCCCGCGCTCGTCCGGCGCGCGCCGCGCCCGCCCGTCGCCTACAGCCCGTTGATCCCTTCCGCGATGGCGTCCCACAGCTCTTGCAGCTTCGGCCGGAACACGGTGATCGCGATGATGGCGATCACCACCAGCACGCCCACGAGGATGGCGTACTCCGTCGTGCCCTGCCCATCCTCTCGATCGAGCGCCCGCCGAACACGGCACGTCGCCCGCGCCATCCATCTCCAATACGCTTCCATGCGCAAACCTCCTCATTCCTACAACCCTTCCATCAGTTCGAGCAGCACCGGCCCCAGCACGAGCAGCAGCATGGCCGGCAAGATGAGCGTGCCAGTGGGCACCATCATCTTCACCGGGGCCTTCGCCACCTGCTCTTCCACCTGCGCACGATGCACCGCGCGCGCCTCGGCCGCAGCCGACTCGAGCCCCTCGGCCAGCGACGAGCCGAAGCGCAGCGAGCGCACCATGCTCTCCGCGACGCGCGCGAACAGCGGCGAGTCGTACGATGCGGCCAGGTCGCGCAGCGCGTCGTCGCGGTTCGTCAAGCCCATCGACCAGGCGCGTTGGGCGCTGGCGCACGCGCACGCCAGCTCCGAGGCGAAGTGCGCCCCGTACAGCGCGAACCCGCGGTCGAACGACAGCCCGCTGCGCAAGCCGAGCGCCACGACCTCGAGCATCTCCGAGAGGTCGCGCTCCAGCCCGTCGGCGCGCTCGCGGCGCGCCCGCTTCACGGCCCGGGGCATCGCGAGCGCGCCGCCCGCCGCCCCGGCGAGCGCGCCGAGCACGGCGAGCTCCGTGGAGAACACCGCCCCCACGAGCGCGCCCGCAAGCCCGCCGGCGCACGTCAGGCGCACCGCGGCCTCGCAGAATCCGCCCGGCGACACGACGCGCTCCAAACCCGCCTGCTTCGCGTGCCGGGAAAACCACTGCCGTGCGCGCGCCAGCCGCAGGCGACCGGCAAGCGAATCGGTCGCGCCGAGGGCGAGCCGCTGGCTGAGCTGCGCCGCGTACCGAACGCAGTGCAGCTCGCCGCCGGCAGGCTCCGCCTCCCCATCCCGCGCGGCGGCCGCTTTGCGCAACCGGTCGCGACGGGCCGTCGCGGCGCGCCTTCGGAGCAGCGAGGCGCCCGCCACCCCGCCGCCCACGCCCGCAGCCGCCATCGCCGCCGCAACCAGAAACGGCGCCTGCTCCCACGGCATCACCCCACCTCCACGGCCAGCATGCGACGCACGACCGCGATGCCCGCAACCTGCATGCCCAGCGCCAGCACGAGCAGCGCGACCCCCAGCGGACTCTCGAAGAACGGTGCGAGAAACCCTTCGCTCACCAGCGAGAACACCGCTATCAGCACGAAGGGCAGCAAGCTCACCACCCGCGCCGACAGCTTCGCCTGCGCCGTCTGCACGCGCAGCGCGCGCCGCAGCCCGATCTCGCTCTCCACCGTGTCGCGCGCGGCGTCGAGCACCTGTTTCATGCTGCCGCCCGCCTGGTGCTGCACGTCGAGCGCCACGGCGACGAACGCCAGCTCGGCCACCGTCGAGCCGCTTCGCAGCACGTCCAGGGCGCGCCCGGCGCTCTCGCCGGTCTCCATCCGATGCGCCGCCCGGGCGAACAACGACCCGAGCGGCTCCTGCACCTCGCTCGCCACCTGCTGGAACGTCTGCAGCAGCGACAGACCCGACTGGAAGCACACGCCCATCGAGCGCAGCGCGTCGGGGATGGCCTCGCGCATGGCATCGCGCCGCCTGTCCTGCACCGTGCGCAGCCAGACGACCGCGCACGCGCACAAGCACGCGACGACGGCGATCCCGCACACGAGCGAGCTCGACACCGCGCCCGCGCACACCCCGGCCCCGGCGAGCGCCGCAAGGCACACCGACAGCAGCGCCTCCTCCGTCGTCATCAGGCCGCGCGCGTCGGCCGTACGGACCGCCTCGCGCACGAGCCCGGCCACCATGCGGCCGCCCAGCAGCGCCCGCGCAACCGGCAGCGTCCCGCGCACCCCGTTGCGCAGCAACCAGGCGAGCCGCCCGGAGCGGACCGCCCCGTCGCCGACGACCGAGGCCGGCCGGCGGCGGGAGCGCCCCGCCACCGAGGCGCTCGCCGCCGCACCGCAGCCGAACGCGGCGAGCGCGCCTACGCCGACAAGCGCACCGTACGCTTCCATCGCTCCACCTCCTCGCGATCGGCTGCGCCGACCTTCGCCGCCTCGTCGATCCACGACGGAAGCGCCTTCCACCGGCCCGCCCGCTCCGTCAGCCCCCGCGCGAACAGCGCGCGGACCGAGCAGCAGCGCTTCTCGCCGTCGTACACCAGCTCGGCCACGTCCGAGACGAACCGCGACCCGTCCAACGCGCGCGCCGTCTGCACGATCACTTCGAAGGCGCTGGCCACGTTCGACTCGATGACGTCCACGGGCAGATCGACCGCGTAGCGCACCATCGTCGTGAGGCGCGACACCACGTCTGCCGGCGAGTTCGCATGCAGCGTGGTCAGCGACCCGTCGTGGCCGGTGTTCATGGCCTGCAGCATGTCGAGCGCTTCGGCGCCGCGGCATTCGCCCACCACGATGCGGTCGGGCCGCATGCGCAGCGCGTTGGTCACGAGGTCGCGGATGGTCACCTCGCCCGTGCCCTCCGCGTTGCGGGGCCGCGCTTCCAGGCGTACGACGTGCGGGTGCTCCAAGAACCGCAGCTCGGCCGAGTCCTCGATGGTGATGATGCGCTCGGACGGCGACAGCTCGCAGGACAGCGCGTTGAGCAGCGTGGTCTTGCCGCTGCCCGTGCCGCCCGACACGGCGATGCTCTTGCGCGCGCGAACCGCCCACACGAGAAACGCACGCATCGTCCCGTCGAACGACCCCGTTGCCTCCATATCGTCCAAGGTTATCACCCGCTTCGCGAACTTCCTGACGGTCATCACCGGGCCGTCGAGCGCGAGGGGCGGGATGATCACGTGCACGCGGTGGCCCTCGGGCAGCCGCGCGTTCACCATGGGCGACGCCTCGTCGATGCGGCGGCCCAACGGCCCCAGCACGCGGTCGATGAGCGCGCGCAGCTGGCCGTCGTCGGCGAAACGCTGCTCGCTGCGGCACAGGCGCCCGTCGCGCTCGAAGAACACGTCGGCGGGGCCGTTCACCATGATCTCGGTGACGGACTCGTCGGCCAGCAGCGACTCGAGCGGGCCGAACCCGAACACCGTGTCGATGAGGTCGTCGGTCAGGCGCTGCCGCTCCCGTTCGGGAACGCCCGCCCACGCAGCGTCCTCGAAGGCCTGGCGGCACGCGCTTTTCAGCTCGTTGCGGGCGCGGCCCGGCTGCTCCGCCATGATGGCGGCGATCTCGTCGATGGACACGAACGTCTGGATGCGCTCCTTGAGCCGCTCCAACGCCGCGTCGCCCGAATCGGGTGCGGACGACGGCGTGCCGTCGACGTCGCGCACGCGGCTCATGAGAGACATGGAGCCTCCTTCCTCCGACGGCGGGGGCGCTTGCTCACCGGCAGGCGGAACCCCGCTGCGCGCGGCGCGCCCTCCTCCGACCGCGATGCCGCGCGCCCGTCGCCCGGCAACACGGCCGACAGCGCTTGCTCGAGGCTCGCGCACAAGTCGTTCTTCGACGAGAGCAGCTCGGACGGCAAACCCGCCCCCAGCAGCTCCTCCACCTCGCCGCCGCCGTCCTTGAGCTCGAACACGTGGGCGCCGCGCAGCGCGCACGATACGTCGATGGACGTGAACAGCGCGTTCTTCGAGCATCGGTTGACCGCGTACAGGAAGGGGCCGGTCGCGATGCCGCACCGCGCGCAGAGATCGAGCGCGTGCTGGCAGGCGCGCAGCGACGACGGACGCTGATCGACCAGGAACAGCGCTTTCGAGCTTCGCTCGAGCAGCAGGGCATGCTGTTCGGCCCAGGCGGCACCCGTGTTCGCCACCACCACGTCGAAGCGGGCCGTCAGCTGGTCGAGCAGCTGCGGCGCGCGCTCGACGACCGCCTCACTGTCCTCGAGATGGCGCGGCGCGGCCAGCACGGCCGGCTGCCGGCCGTCCGATCGCAGCTGGTCGAGGCGCGCCGGCGCGGCCAGCACGTCGTCGACGGTCAACGGGTTCTGCACGCCCATGAGTGCCGGGACGTCTCCGAATTGCAGGTCGAAGTCGAGCAGCAAGGTGTTGAAGCCCATCCGCTGCGCGATGAGCGCCGACAGCACGGCTACGGTGCTCTTGCCCGCGCCGCCGCTGCCGCTGACCACGGGCAGGAGGAACCCGGCATGCGCCCGCGGGCGGCGCTCTTCGCACCGCATCGGCCGGGGCGCGACCGTCGGCGCGGGAGCCGGGGCAGGGGCGGCCGTCGGCGCGAATGCGGGCGTCGGCGCGGGAGCCGGGGCGGGGACAGGGGCAGGTGCGGGCGCTTGCGTCGGGGGCGTCGCCATCGACCACGGGCACGCGTACGCCTGCTTGCGCCGCGCATATCGTTCGGCCAGCGCCTGGCGCGTGAGCGAGGCGTCGATGCCCGTGGCGCTCACCCGGCTTTTCAGCGAGCCCGTGTCCTCGAACGCCAGCATGCACACGCAGCGGTCGCTGCGGTCGCGCTTGATCGTGGCCGCCAGGTTGATGGGCGCGACGTCGTCGCTCGACGCCACCCACACCTCGTCCACGAGACGATCCGCGCGCAGGAACCTGCGCGCCTCCTCGGCCGAGGAGAAGAGGCGCAGCCACCCTTGCGCGGCCAGGTTCTCGCCGACCAGCCCGATGGACTCGGGATGCTGCAAGCTCATCGTATCGGCGCACAGCGCCACCAAGGACCCGCTCATCGCTCCCCCTCGCTTCCCGGCAGCGTGAAGTACAGCTCGGTCTTCTGCGCCGCCGCGACGATTTCCTGCACCGATTCGGGCCCGACGGCCACGGTGATCCACGACACGTTCGCGCCCGACAACTCCTGCGAGCTTGCGCTCGTGGCCAGCACGAGCACGTCGCTCGCCAGCACGTCGGTCGACGTGCCGCCGGTGGCGTACATATCCACCTGCGACCCGGCCGCGATGGCGCCGCCCACCGCCTGCACGTCCTTCGCCGGGACGCTCACCGCCGTCAGGCCCTCGGGAACGTCGAGCCGGTTGCCCGCATCGCGGAAGCGCTGTCCCGACAGCACCTCGCCCGCGAGGATCGTCGACGACGCCTTCTTCCCCACCACGTCGTCGGCCGACCGGAACGCCTCGGCAGGCAGCAGGTCGGCCACCCACAGGCGCGTCTCCACCGCGCCCGCATCCACCGACTCGCCCGCCGCGATATCGCGCTTCGCCACGCACACTTCCAGCTGCTCGCCCCCGTAGCGCGCCAGCGCCTCCGCCCGAGCCGCGTCGGCCTCGCCCCGCACGCCCTGGGTGTATGCGAACACGCATGCCGCACATGCCAGCCCGCAGGCGATGCCGATGATCGTTGTTCTGCTCCGCTTCATATCGTCCTCTCCGCCGCGTTTCTTCCTTTCAGTATGACCAGCTCATCTCACGTTTTGATGGCACAGTTCACCATGAAAAACCGTCTGGATCTCACCCGTTTCCCACGCCGAGCGAACGCCGATTCCACGTGCCGTGCCCGCGTTTCCAACGCGCATTGCACGCGCCGCACCGCGAAATCTCACGCCGATCCAACGCGTTCCAATACGCAGGGGCGCAAGATGAGGCTTTCCTGGGGATTCGTTGCGCGATCGCGTCTTCTATGCGAGAATGGGTGCTCGCCGCAAGGCTGCGAAACACGGGCGATTGGCGCAGCGGGAGCGCAGGTCCCTTACAAGGACAAGGTCGGGGGTTCAAATCCCTCATCGCCCACCATCGGATACGAGAAGGGCCGTCGGATGTTCCGACGGCCCTTTTTTCGTCGCTGTCAGCAACGGATAAACAAACGAATGTTTCACGTGAAACATTCGCAACGGAGCGCGATGGCCGCGCCCCACACCCATGGCGCAGCGGGAGGCCGAGGCTTGGGAGGGCGGCGGTATCCGGCACTCCTATGGCGCGGCAGGAACCTCGGGGCTTGGGCGTCGCTCGCCACGCCGATCGCCCGCTGCGCCCGACGCGGATCGGCACGGGGCGCGCCCGCTGGCCCGCAAGCGCGACCCCGCACCAAAGAGCCAGGCCAGAAGCGGGAACTTCGCAGAACCGGGCCCGGCGTCAGACCAAGGGACGAGACTCGACGAAACCGGACGACGAAGCGCCAGCCCTTACTTCCCGCCCTTTGGGGCCCAATCCTTCATGCCGGGGATGGCGCCGCCGGCCACTTCCCAGAGGTACAGGCTGGCCACCGAGCCGTACGGCGCGTAGCGGCGGCGGTACTTCGCGAACAGCTCGGGCGTGATGCGCCGATGGTGGTACACCATGCGCAGGCCACGCTGGATGGCCAGGTCGCCCCAGCTCAAGATGTTGGGGCGCTGCATCGAGAACGTCATGAGCATCTCGGCCGTCCACACGCCGATGCCCGGCAGCGCCGACAGCGTGCGGCACACCTCGTCGTCGGGCAGCTCGACCAGCGCGGCGAGGTCCACCTCGCCGGACCGCACGCGCTCGGCCGCGCCCTTGATGTAGCTCACCTTGCGAAACGAGATGCCCACCCCTTGCAGCTCCTCGTCGGAGCAGGCCGCCATCGTCTCGGGCGTCACCTCGCCGAACGTCTCGAGCACGCGGTTCCAGATGGTGGTCTGGGCTTTCGTCGAAATCTGCTGCCCCACGATGCAGTTCACGAGCGCGGAGAACAGATCGGGGTGTACGTCGCGCTCGATATGCCCGACCGCCGCCATCACCTCGGCCAGCCGGGGATCGCGCGCGGCGAGGTACGCGACCTCCTCGTCGCCGTATTCGAACACCGCCATGCCGCCGCCCTTCTCGTCGCGTGCCTCGTTTCGGCCCAGTATAGCGAAAGACCCGGCCGAGGGAGGGGCCGGGTCTTCGATAATCTCGAGGCGGAAAGGGAGGGAGGGGATTCCGCCTCGAGCGGGTATGCTCGGTTGGAGCTTCCTAGCGCTCGCGCAACTCGTGGCAGGTGCCGCATTCGTACACGCCGCGGTGATGGCACTGGGCGCAGTACTTCTGGGCATCCTTCTCCAAATCCTTGGAGTGGTTGTTGTGGCAGTCGGTGCACGTGGCCGGGTTCTCCTCGTGCTTCTCGCCGGCGGGGCGCTCGTGGGGGTTCACGGTGGTGCCCTTGTCGTCGGTGAGCGCCGTGGAATCGGCGGTCTTGGCGGCCATGTCCTCGAGCGTGCCGTGGCACGACTCGCACGTGGCCGGGTCCACCGTGACCATCGTCGGCTTCGAGGCCGGCTTGTCGCCGAACTTCACGTCGGCGTGCGCGGTCGAGAGCTCGCCCTCGTCGGTGTGGCATTGGGCGCACGCGACGCCCTCGGCCTCGTGGGCCGTCGCCTGCGGGCAGGCGGCGTCGGTCGCCGACTCGGCCTCGCTCGTGTGGCACATCGAGCAGTCGGACTCCATCGTCCAGTTCACGGGCTGGCCGTCCATGGCCGACGCGGCGGAGCCGGAGCCGGAGCCCTCCGCCTGCTGCCCGGACTCGGCCGGGGCGTCGGTTTCCGCCTTCGGCGCGCAGCCCGCGAGCGTCCACATCGCGGCCGTGAGCGCGAGGACGACGCCGAGGACGGCGAGCACGACGAGGCGCCGGTCGGCGGCGTGTGCTTGCACGGTCATGCGCTTCTCCTATCAATCTCGTCTTGCAGTTGTCGGGCGGTTTCCCGCCCCTGCGCCCGCCGAGCATGAGGCGGACGGAAGGCCGGCGGTTTCCCGCCGGGGCGCGCCCGCCGAGGGAACGGCGGGCGCAAGGGGTAGAGTCGCATCCGACGCCCCTGGGGAGCGGAGCGCCGGACCGATCATCGAGGGGTTCGCTACTTCGCGTCCCAGGCCTCGAGGCCTGCGGCGTGACGCGCGGAGATACGGCCCCACACCTGGTTCTCGGCGTTGTTGCCGCCGGTGATGCCGTAGCTGTGGCTCTGGAAGTTGCCGAAGCAGCCCGCCGCGTACAGGCGCGGGATGGGGTTCTGAGCCGGGTCGAGCACCTGGCCGTGCTCGTTCTTCATCGGGCCGCCCAGCGTGGAGCAGGAGCCGGGGTAGATGGAGATGGCGTAGTAGGGGCCTTCGTCCAGCGCGACGAGGGTCTTCTCGGAGCGGTCGAAACGCGCGTCCTTCTGAGCCTCGCAGAACGCCTGGTACTCGTCGAACGTGGCCTTCAGGGTCTCCGGGTCCATCCAGTGGTCGAAGTCCTTGATCTTCTTGGCCAGCTCGTCCAGCGTGTCGCCCTTGAGGATCCAGCCCTTGTCGAGCTCGGCCTTGTTGTCCTGGCTCCAGCCGTCCCACGCACGGATGGAATCCGGCAGGTCGGACGCGAAGTTGCCGCACTCGAAGGAGTCGCCCTGGCTCGTGGACATCTTGCCGGCGTCGAAGCAGCTCTGGTCGAAGATGCACCACGACGGGATGCGGTCGTAGTCGTCGATGGCGTCATCGAAGTGCAGCAGCGTGTGCCAGCCGTTGTGCGGCGAGCCCATGCTGTTCTCGTTGACGTAGCGCTTGCCCAGGCGGTTCACGTTGAAGTAGCTGAAACCGGGCATGAAGTACAGGATGGAGAAGTCGTTCTCGGGATCGCGCGTCCACATGGAGTACATGGAGATCGCCATGTCCATGTGCCACAGCTTTGCTCCCACGTCCTCGACCATCTTGATGCCGTCGCCCGTGTTGTACTGCCAGCCCTCGAACTTGAAGGGGTAGCACTTGAGGTACTCGTTCTTGAGGTCCTCGTTGAACTCGAAGCCGCCCAGCGTCAGGATGACGCCCTTGCGAGCCTTCACCGTCTTCTCCTCGGAGCCGATCATCGTGTACGCGCCGACGATCTCCTTGGTGTCCGGGTTCTGGATGAGGCGCTCGTCATGGCAGTCGAACATGACCTGCACGCCCAGCTTCTCGCGCTGCGCGTCCAGCTCGTGGAACGACAGCATGCCGAAGCCGTCGACGGAGGACAGCTTGCAGGAGCCCTCGTAGGCGTTGTCGTCCAAGAAGTAGTACTCGGGAATGGCGCCGGCCAACGCGACCTCGGACACCTCGTAGGTCATGCCGTACTTGTCGGCGTACTCGGTGTTGCGGGCGCACTCGTTCACCCAAGCGTCGATCATCGGCTCGGGCGTCTTGCCGTGCGTGAAGGCCTTGATGTACTTCGCGAAGCGGTCCTTCTCGTTCTCTTCGACGATGGTCCACTCGCCGTTGTTGATGGAGCTGTTTCCGCCGCCGCGCTCGGGAGCCTTCTCCAGCACGATGACTTCCTGGCCGCACTCGTCGGCGCCGATGAGGGACGCCCACATGCCCGCGCCGCCGTAGCCGATGACCAGCAGGTCGCACTCGTAGTCCCAGCTCTTCGGCATCCAATCGCCCGAAGCCGCGCCCGTCGAACCCGACGCGCAGCCGGCCAGCGCGGCGGAACCCGCCACGGCGGCGGCAGCGACGCCCGCGCCCTTCAGGAACGAACGACGGGAAACTCCGCCTTCCATGCCTTTGCTCATAGTGTTCCTTCCTCCTACTCGGATGAATGCCCCTCCTTAGAAGCATCCGTTCTTGCAAGGACGAACCCTACGCTTCCAACCGGGAAGGCACATCTGATGAGCAGTCTGATTTTGGGCGCGGTATCTGACGTTGGATAGGATTTTCCTGGTCAACCGCCTATCGGATGCTCCATCCGATTTGATCAACGTTTGAAATTGCGTATGATACTACACATGGTTTTGTTGCAGACGGGAGGGAGCCGCGCTCATCGGCGCGACCCGTGGCATGAACGCTGGGGAGAGATGCACATGCAGTACGGCACCAAGGGTGAACGCGTCGGCGAGCTGGCGTTCGAATCGGCGGCGGAAGCAACCGCCGCCGAGCGCGATTCGCGCACGCTCGACTACCTTATCACCGTCATCGGATTCGGCCTGTGCCGCGCGTGGATCGTCTTCTGCCTGGGCGCGCCGCTCGTCGCCGGGGCCGCATCCTCGTTCACGTGGGCCTATCTGCTGTTCGGCGCCTTGAGCGCGCTGGCCGTGTCGTTCGTGGTGAACCGCAGCGGGAAGCGGGAGGGAACCGTGCGCGTCGCGCTGTTCCGGTTCACGCCCGTCGCCCTCGCGGCCAGCGGCATCATCATCCCGCTGGCGCTTTGGATGGGCAGCGAGCCGCTCATGGTGGTCGGGTTCGTCGTCGGCGGCCTGGGCGCCGGGCCGCTCCAGGTGCTGTGGGGCGACCGTTTCGCCCGCCACGCCACATTCTTCGCCACGATCGCCTCCCCCGCCGCGGCCATCGTCACCGCCCTCGTGGCCGGCATGTCGAGCGACCACACGAGCCTCATCGGCTTCGCGGTGATCCCGCTGCTGTCATTCGGCCTGCTGCTGTTCGAGGCGAACCGCACCGGGCTGTCGTGGAGCGACCTCGCCCAGAAGCCGATAGGGGAATCCTCGGGCGCGATCGCCGACGAGGGCGTGGCGGACGGACGCGTCGGTGAGCCCGCAGGTTGCGACCGCGAGCGCGAGCGCGACTGCGATCCCAGCGCGAAGTTCGGTGTGGGCAAGCTCATGTTCTCCATCATGACGTTCTCGTTCCTGTGCCGGCTGTTCGACGCCATGCCGTCCCACGTCGACCCGTTCTCCTTCATCGGCGGAAGCGCCATCTTCGCGCTCATGGCGGTGGGCGTCGCGTTCCTGCTCATCGCCGCGAAGCTGCGCGACCGTTTCAACGCGACGCTCACGTACCGGCTGTCGCTGCCCATCATGGTGGCGGGATTCGTGGCCATCGCGCTGTTCTTCGACACGCACGCCGCGGTGTCCATCCTGCTGATCAACGCGGGCTACGAGTTCTTCGACATCCTCACCTGGGTGCTGTTCGTGGACGTGTCGCGCCGGCGCAACGAGAACGCCCTGCACATCTTCGGGCTGGGCGTGGCGTTCATGTTCGCGGGCATGGGCGTGGGGACGCTGGCGGGCAAGGCGTGCGACGCGATGATCGCCAGCGGCGACGTGCAGATCTCCGTCGTGGCCATGCTGGCGACGCTGTGCCTCGTGGTGGTGGCGTTCATGGTGCTGCCCGAAGGCGTGGTGTCGCAGCTGTCGCAGACGATGCGCACGAGCCGCAAGGAGAAGGAGGCCGAGGAAGCGCCCGCCGTCGCAACCGCGGACGCGGGCGCGGGCCGCCTCGAGCAGCACTGCGCGTGCGTGGCGCGCGACTACGGCCTGACGCCGCGCGAGAGCGAGGTGATCGTGCTGCTGGCCTACGGCCGCACCCTCTCCATCATCGCCCGCGACCTGCAGATCGCGAAGGGCACCGCCCGCACCCACATCGAGAACATCTACCGCAAGCTGGACGTCCACAAGCAGCAAGAGCTGATCGATCTGGTGGAAACGTACGAGTAGGGAGGCGTTTACTCTTCCTTCGCCGCCGCCGCTTCGCGCTCGGCCCGCTCCCGCTCCAGCTCCTCGAGCACTTCCTTCGGGGTTTTCGGGCGAGGCAGCTCGTGGGAGATCGCTTCGGCGAGCGCCTCCTCGTCGGCGCCCTCGATGCCGATATGCACGATCGCGTCGCCGATCGTCAGCTTCTGCACCACGTCGAGGCCCTCGACGGTCTGACCGAACACGGTGAACTTGTCGTCGAATTCGGGCTGCTCGGACAGCGAGAAGTAGAACTGGCAGCTGCCCGAGTTCGGGTCGGACTTGTGCGCCATGCACAGGCTTCCCAGCACGTGCTTGTTGTTCGGGTTGGCTTCCCACTCGTCGACGATGGTGTAGCGCGCGTCGCCCGTGCCGGGGTGGATGCCGCGGATCACGCCGCGCGCGGCGGCGTCCACCTGGGCCGGCCCCAGCGTGCGCGTCGTCGGGCAACCGCCCAGCACCACGGAGCCGGGCTTGTGCGCGTGGAATTTCAGCTTGTCGTAGAAGCCGCGCGCCGCCAGCTCGACGAAGTTGCCCACGGTCACGGGCGCGTCCTTGCCGACCAGCTGCACGCGGATCGTGCCGCGCGACGTCTCGATGACGGCGACCTCGTCGCCGGTGGGGATGTAGTGCGGGGTGTATACGGGCAAGACGATTCGTCCCATAGGTGCCTCCTTGTATCACTTGGACCATGTGCGACTCCCATGATACCCACGCCCCCGTCCCCCGCATCAGATGGAGCATCGTATTTTGCTCCGATCAGGCCCCATCCTTCAATTCGCAGCCTTCCACGAGGTCGATGAGCTCCTGCTGCTTATGCACGCCGAGCTTCGCGTACACGTTCTCGATGTGCGTCTGCGCCGTCCCCTTGGCTATCTGCAAATCGCGCATGACGATGGCCAGCGTGCGCCCGCGCGCCAGAAGCACGAGCACCTCGCCCTCGCGAGGCGTCAGATGCCGCTCGATGGCGAGGGCCTCGCAGCGCTTCTCCAAAGGCGGCACCGCGGGAGCGCCCACATCCGCCGCGCCCGCCGCAGGCCCCTCCCCCTCCTCGCCGTCGCGCTCTCCGCCGCGCAGACGCCCCCGACGACCCACCACCTGCGCGATCGTCCCCTCGGGAATGACGAGGAACGCCGTCACCACCAAAACGGTGACGCAGAGGATGCCCACCGTGGACATCTGCACGGACTCCGCCAGCAGGCGCGCGTGCAGCTCGCCTCCGACGAGATACCCCAGCCCCATGCCGCACAGCGTGGCGGCCACGCCCTGCCCGAACACCCGGTAGCGCCCGCCCGCGTCCTCGCGCCGCTGCGCCAGATCCACGAACAGAATCCACGTCACGATGTCGAACAGCTCGTAGCCGATGCCGATGAGCAGCACCGACAGCGCCCAATGGTCGTAGAAGAACAGCGAGACGATGGCCATGCCCAACGCCATGAGCGGAAGGGACAGGCGGTAGGCGAACACGGGCTCGAAGCGATCGCCGCACAGGAAGGCGAACAGCAGGAACAGGATGCCCACCACGGCCAGCGCGAACACCGAGCTGCCGCCGAACACCACGAAGGGGTCGATCACGCCCTCGCCGGGAAGCGAGTCGAACACCCGGCACAGGAAGCTGAACACGCCGATGCTCACCATCAGCTGGGCGATCGACTTGCGCGACAGGGCCGGCCGATCGCGCTCCGCCGGCACGGCGGGGGCGGCCGGGACAACCGGCGCGGCCGCTGCGCCCGAAGGCTCGTCGCGCGGGCGCTCCTTGTCGATGCGCGAGGTTTCGACCAGCAGCAGCACGAACGACATGACCGGGAACACGAAGAACGCGAGGAACCCGCGCTCGCCGACGACGAGCGCGATGAGCAAGGCGATGACCACGGCCGTGGCGGGGTAGCACGCGAGCGCGAACGGAACCGGGCGGCGCGCGTACTCGTTGCCCCATAGCACCTGCAAGAAGCTCGAGGCGGCGCCCCCGACGACCACGAGCACCGCCAGCATGATCGGCTGGCCGCACGCCAACGCTATCGGCATCGCGACGGCGCACAGCACGGTGAGCGCGCCCGTGACGCCGCGCAGCCGCACCTCGAATCGCGCCTGCGTCGCCGCACGCCGTGCCGCGACGGCCACGCCGGCGGCCGCCACGGAGCCGGCAAGCAGGAACATCCAGTTCGAATGCGACACGAGCGTGGTCACCGCGACGGCGGAAAGGCACAGCACGATCCACGCCCGGCAGAATGCGAGGCCCAGCAGCACGATGTAGAAATCGAGCGATCGCCAATCAGGGCAAAACGCCGTGAGCTTGCTCCGCAGGCACGTCCCCATGCTCCCCTCCTTCTTCCGAGCCCCGCGTCCCCCGCGCGGCTCGACATCATCCCCGCGCCCAGTATAGCAACCTCCCCTTCGCCGCATATCGGATGGAGCACCCTAAGGGCCCCCTCCCGATGCCCCTCACCTGCGGCGCGGTCGATCGAGCAAAAATGGGGCGGTGCGCTCGATGGCGCGCAAGCCCCCAACCCGTACGGTGATCGAGGGCGCCGATCGTTCGAGGCGGCGCCGATCAAGCAAAGAGCAAGGAGCAAGGAGCAAGGAGAAAGAGGAGGAACGATGAACGCAAAGGAACTGGGAGGGCTGTCGCGCCGCTCGTTTTTGAAGGGCGCGGGCGTCGCTGCCGCCGCCGTGGCGGGCTCCGCCGCGCTGGCCGGCTGCGCGTCGGGCACGGGGGCGTCGCAAGATTGGATGCCGAAGAGCTGGGACTACGAGTGCGACCTGCTGGTGGTCGGCTACGGCGGCGCGGGCATGTGGGCCTCGCTCATCGGCGCCGACGAATGCGGCCAGCAGGTGCTCGTGCTGGAGAAGGCGCCGGTGCGCGGCGGCGGCAACAGCTCCATCAACAACGGCGAGTTCGCCATCATCAACGATGCGGAGGGCATGCGCCAGTACTGGCACGAGATGACGCAGGATGTGGACACGCCGTCTGCGGTCATCGACGCCTGGATCGACGAGGGGCTGCGCAACTGCGAGTACGCCGACAAGTATGAGCTGGAGTACGACATCAACGAGAAGGCCATCGCCGGCACCATTCCCGAGTACTCGTTCCTGCCCGGCGGCGAGGGATGCCAGTCCATCGCCGACCCTCCGGGATTCGGCATGGCCTCGTTCGAGATCCTCGACCAGAAGCGCAAGGACCTGGGCGTCGAGGTGCTGTTCGACTGCCACGACGAGCACCTCATCCAGAACCCCGACACCAAGGAGATCGTCGGCTGCACCACGATGATCGGCTCCGAGGAGAAGACGGTCAAGGCGCGCAAGGGCGTCATCCTCTGCACGGGCGGCTTCGAGTTCAACGAGGACATGAAGCGCAAGTACCTCAAATGCTACCCCTTCAAGTTCGAAGGCTGGAAGTACAACACGGGCGACGGCATCCGCATGACCGAGGAAGTGGGCGGCAAGCTGTGGCACATGGGCATGGCCGGCGCCATGTACGGCATGTGGACGCGCGATCCCGAGAACGACTTCCTCATCCTCATCATGCCGTCGGATCAGACGTTCATCTACACCGACCGGCTGGGAAAGCGCTGGGTGGACGAGATGCGCATCGGCTCGCCACACAACGGATGGCATGCGTTCACCCACTTCAGCGACGAGATCTGCGATTACGACCACTGCCCCAGCTGGTGCGTGTTCGATCAGACGCTGTTCGAATCCGGCCCGATGTCCACGCGCCAGGGCGACTGGTTCGAATGCGGGAACTTCACCACCATGCTGCCCGACGAGCTGCGCGATTGGGAAGGCTGGTCGGACAACAACCAGGCCGAGGTGGACAAGGGCTGGATCATTAAAGCCGACACCCTCGAGGAGCTTGCGGCCAAGATGAAAGCCATCGACAAGTGGATGGACGCCGACACGCTCAAGGCCACCGTCGACACGTGGAACCAGGTGTGCGAGAACGGCGAGGACCCGGAATTCCACCGTTCGGCCGCCACGCTGAACCCGCTGAACAACCCGCCGTTCTACGCGTACACGGTGTACCCCGGCTCGTGCTCCACGCTGGGCGGCGCCATGAAGAACGAGCACGGCCAGGTGCTGGACGTGTTCGCCGAGCAGCCCATCCCGCGTCTGTACGGCGCCGGCAGCTTCGGCAACATCCACTCGCACACCTACGGCATCACGGGCGGCAACGTGGCCGAGAACATGATCTGGGGCCGCATTTCGGCCCGCCACGCGGCGTCGCTCGACGCGTGGGACGAGAAGAAGTAAGGAGAAGCGCATGACCGTGCAAGCACACGCCGCCGACCGGCGCCTCGTCGTGCTCGCCGTCCTCGGCGTCGTCCTCGCGCTCACGGCCGCGATGTGGACGCTCGCGGGCTGCGCGCCGAAGGCGGAAACCGACGCCCCGGCCGAGTCCGGGCAGCAGGCGGAGGGCTCCGGCTCCGCCGCGTCGGCCATGGACGGCCAGCCCGTGAACTGGACGATGGAGTCCGACTGCTCGATGTGCCACACGAGCGAGGCCGCCTCGGCGACCGACGCCGCCTGCCCGCAGGCGACGGCCCACGAGGCCGAGGGCGTCGCCTGCGCCCAGTGCCACACCGACGAGGGCACGCTGTCGGCCGAGCACGCCGACGTGAAGTTCGGCGACAAGGCCGCCACCAAAGCGACCGTGGTCACGGTTGACCCCGAGACCTGCATCTCGTGCCACGGCACGATGGAGGACATGGCGGCCAAGACCGCCGGCTCCACTGCGCTCACCGACGACAAGGACACCACCGTGAACCCGCACGACATCCCGGCCGGCGAGAAGCACGACGCCAACCCGGCCACGTGCACCGACTGCCACAACAACCACTCCAAGGACCTCCCCAAAGACTCGATGCGGTACTGCGCGCAGTGCCACCACCGGGGAACCTTCGAATGCGGCACCTGCCACGAACTGCGCGAACGCGCGACGACCTAGCACCTCCCGTTCAGGGACCGGGGCATCCCTCCCCGCCCCCCGTCCCTCCCTATCCGCAGAGCCCGGCATCCCTCTCCGCCGGGCTCTTTCGCCGTCCGGCTCGCGACGCGCAGGTGCGAAAAGGGGTATCATCGAAGGATTACGGGAGAAGAGAGGAATCGCCATGTCGTCGATCGTTCGCGCCGTGTACTTCAGCCCCACGCGCACCACCAAGACCATCGTGCAGGAGGTGGCGGGCGCGTTGGCCGCGCCGTTGGGCGCCTCCGTCGAAGCCGCGGACCTCACGCTGCCGGCGCAGCGTCCGGCCGACGTTTCGTGCGCGGCCGACGACGTGCTCGTGTTCGGATTCCCCGTGTACGCCGGGCGCGTGCCCGTGCTGCTGCGCGACGAGTTCGCGCATCTGGAAGGCCGCGGCACGCCGGCCGTGGTCGTGGGACTGTACGGCAACCGCGCCTTCGACGACGCGCTGCTGGAAGCCGCCGACCTGCTGGAAGAGCGCGGGTTCAACGTGACGGCCGCGGGCGCGTTCATCGGCGAGCACTCGCTCACCGCGCGCGTGGGAACCGGCCGTCCCGACGACGCCGACATCGCCGTGGCGCAGCGCTTCGGCGCGGACCTGGGAGAACGCCTGGCGCGCTCGCGCGACCTGCCCGCGCCCGCCATCAAGGGCAGCCGCCCTTACAAGGAGCTCAAGCCCGGCGCCGACGTGCGCCCGCTCACCTCGGACGCGTGCACGAGCTGCGGCATCTGCGTCGCGCGCTGCCCGCTCGGCATCATCGACGAGGATGACCCCGCGCTCGTGGGAGCAGGATGCCTCCACTGCTGCGCGTGCGTCAAGAGCTGCCCCGAGGACGCGAAGCGCTTCTCGAGCGAGTCGACCGACCAGGTGATAGCCATGCTGGAATCGAAGTGCCTCGAGCGCAAGGAGCCGGAGCTGTTCCGGTAGGGCCTGCGCCCGCGTGCAAGCGGTGCCGATGTCGGTGCCGCTTGCACGCACGCAGCATCTCGCTAGTCGATCAGCGCCTCGCCCAGCACCGAGTCGAAGCGCACCGACGTGCCGTCGGCGTAGGCCACGTTCCACACGCGGTAGTCGAGATGCTCGGGTACGCCGCCGCCCTCGAGCGCGCAGCCCTCGCCCGACGTGTCCACGTCGTCGCTTGCGCCGCCGGCCTCGACGGCCTCCACGTCCACCGCGAAGTCGCCGGCATCGACGTCGGCCGCGCGGTCCTCGGCGGCGATGTCCGACGGGTCGACGCCCTGGCGCAGCGCCGCCTCGGCCTCGGCCACGGCTTCGGCAAGCTCGCTGTCCGTCGGCGCGTCGCGCTTCGACTGCGAGCCCTGCAGCTCGTCGGTCCACCCCTCGCCCGTCGCAAGGTCCACCTCCTCGGAATAGCGGTCGACCTCTTGCAGCACGGGCCGGTGCTCGGCCTCGTACTGCTGCGCTTCCAGGTACTCGGCGCGGTGGGCGTCGGCGCGCTGCGCCTCGATGCTGGCGCACGCGGGGATGCGGATGGCGGCGATGTCGTCCGCGCCGAACGCCCCGCCCACGAGCAGCTGACGCGCACGGGCGACGAAGCCGGCCGCCTCGGGCGGGATGGCGGAGTCCTTCATGCGGATGGCGATGACCGGCCCCGCGCCGAACTTCACCTCGGCCCACGCGAACGGCACCGGCTGCTCGCCGTTGTTCTTGCGAGCGTCGTTCTCGCGCGCCACGAGCGCCGACGTCTCGGCGAACTCCTCGTCGAGCCAGGTGGTGAGCGCGTCGCGCCACAGCGGATCGTCGTCGGCCTCGGCGGTCACCACATCGTCGCCCAGGTCGAACCGCAGCACGTTCGCACGCTGCGAGCCCTTCGCGGCGCGCACCACGTCGGTGGGGGCGACGGCCGTGAAGCGGCGCGCCATCTCGACGCTGTCGCCGCCCTGGTAGCTGTCCTCGTCGAGGACGATATGCAGTTGCACGGGAGGATGGATCGATGCGGGCATGGCGCTTCCTTTCGACGCGCGCCGAGCGCGGGCGTCCGGGGGCGGCCACGGCGCTTCGGCGGAATGTTCAGTATCCGCGCATTGTCGCCCACGCCGCCCCGCCCGCACCTGAAGCCCCAAGCCCGTTGCACAACCGTTGCGCCCCGGAAACCGGCCCTTGGGAGAGAAAGGGGTCTCGACGTTGGAACAAGCAACAAAAAACATCTTTTGACATGGCCTTATGAAAAAATCCCCCTCAGCGGGTGACGAACCTCTCCTTCGACGAACCTAGGATGCGAGACGCTCGTCGGCTGCATGGCGAGCGCGACACATCCATCGAGCAAGGAGGGAACGTATGGAAGACATTTCACGCCGCAGCTTTCTGACAGGAGCAGTTGCGGTCGCGGGCATCGCCGCCACCGCCGGCTTGGCGGGGTGCGCGCCCCAACAAACGAGCGAAGCGACTGCGGGGTCAAGCGCGCAGGCGGCACCGGCAGGCTCGGGCAAAACGACCATCGGCCAAACGCCAGCATGGTTGGGCGATGCACCGCAGATCGAAGAATCGGACATCGTGAACACCATGGAAACCGAGCTTCTTATCGTGGGAGCCGGAAATGCCGGTATGGCCGCAGCCGTTCTCGCCACCGACCTGGGCATCGACTTCGTCGTAGCCGAGAAGGCCGGGGCCGTGGGCGCAACGCGCAACTGGTACGGCGCGGTGAATATCCCCGAGTGCGCCGAAGCGGGCAAAGAGGTCGACACCGTCAAGCTGAACAACGTGCTTCGCCAGGCGTTTGGAGGAAAAAACGACATGCGGGTCGTGAAGGTGTGGCTTGACGAGTCCGCCGACATGCATGCCTGGGTCAAGCAGATCATGTCCGATTACGGTTACGAGGTTTCTTTCGATTCGGATCAAGGGCTCGGCCATGGAGGCGTGGGCATCGACATGTACGTTCCCCCCATTCAGGTGAACTACAACGCCCGCGAAGATTGCCCCGAGGAGTACGCCAAGCTCAAGCGCAACGAGCTGTTCGAAGACTACATCAACAAACAGGGTCACGAGGTGACGTACGGATTCGACCTCGTCAAGCTGACCACCGACGACGCCGG
Organism: Eggerthella guodeyinii; assembly: GCF_009834925.2. Classification (NCBI taxonomy): domain Bacteria; kingdom Bacillati; phylum Actinomycetota; class Coriobacteriia; order Eggerthellales; family Eggerthellaceae; genus Eggerthella; species Eggerthella guodeyinii. The sequence goes on along the minus strand of NZ_CP063310.1, from coordinate 792,659 downwards.
CGCGGTGACGGGAGCCATCTTCGACACGAAAGAGGGGTACGTGCACGTCAAGGCCCGAAACACGCTCATGACCACCGGCGGATACGCAGCGAATGCGGAGATGCTCGACTCCTTGAACCCCATTCTCTCGAAATGCCTGACCGCATCCGACTGGACGCCCGGGAACACCGGCATGGGCATCAAGGCGGCTCTATGGGCCGGAGCCATGAAGGACCCGCAGTCTGCCGCGTTCGTATTCGACCGCGGTGCCGTCGAGCCGGGAACCAAAGCGGGATGGACCCAGCAGAGTCTCGAGAACGGAGAGCCGATGCTACCTGCGACGGGGCAGTTCAACCCCGGATCGCAGCCGTTCCTCAAGATGAACCTGCACGGCGAGCGCTTCTTCAACGAATCAGCCAACTACGACTGGGCGCCTCACGCCGCCGCGTCACAACCGGGCGGCGTATACCTGGAGGTTTGGGATGCCGGCTTCGCCGAAGACATCGAGCGGTTCCACAGCTTGGGCTGCGCGAGCCTCACGCGCGTCATGGTTAACACGGTGGGCATGGGAACCGACGGTTACCTGCAGGAATGGATCGACAAGGGCATCGTGGTCAAAGCCGATACGCTGGAAGAGCTCGCCGACGGCCTGAAACTGGAAGGGGCCCACAAAGAGGCTTTCCTCGCCACCATCGAACGGTACAACGAGCTGTACGACGCCCAAGAGGATGTCGATTTCGGCAAGGAGCCGTACCTGCTATCGCAGATCCGCACGGCCCCGTTTTACGGCGTCACGCTGGGCGGAACCTTGCTCGACACGAGCGACGGCCTGCGCATCAACGCCGACATGCAGGTGCTCGACACCAACGCCGAAGTGATTCCCGGCTTGTACGCTGCAGGCAATTGCGGCGGATCGGTCTTCGCAGACGGGTACTACAACCTCACGCACGGCATGGCGTGCGGAAGAGCGCTCACGTTCGCCCGGCACGCCGTGAACCACATCGCGGGCACCAAGGCCTAGCATCTACCAACACCCCTCCCTTGGCGGTGCCGGTTCCAAACCGGCACCGCTTTCTGAGCGCGACGCTGAGGCCCCTTCGTCTCCGAAGTGCTCGACCGCATCGATCAACTCCTGCTGGGAGTGCACGTCCAGCTTCATGTAGATATGCTTCACATGCGTTTTCACCGTATTGTACGACACGACGTAGTGCTCTTCGATGAACTTCCCGTTGCGTCCCCGAGCCAGCATAGCCATGATCTCCGTCTCGCGTTTCGTAAGCCCTCGCTGTGCCGCCAAGCGAGCGCAGCGGCTCTCAAAGCTCCCGCCCTTCTCGGATGCCTGATGAGAATCGGCGATCACCAAGGGCTTCACGGGCTGAATGCCGTATATGATGCGTTCGAAACTGACGCGACGCAGCCAAACGAAGCAAAATGCGACGAACAGGAACAGCAGGGCCGCGAGAAACGCGAGCGTAGCCGCATCGCTTGCGGCGGCAATACCGTTCGCCGCATGACCGGCACCCGCCCCCAGCATCGTCCCGACCGAGGTATATGCCTGGCTGCATGCGACCACGTACACAGCATCGATCTTGTTGCGAGCGGCCATGGAAACAACGACCAGCATCTGAAGCAAAGCGAAACACTCACTCGCCGACGCGAGCAGCACGTTGCTTGTCGCTCCCAGCGAGTGGAGGATCGACACCATCGCAGCCAGAACGCCGGCGATGACGAGCAGCGAGGCGATTTGGAACAACGCGTCCTCTTGGCCGCGCTCGCGCCCGCTCAGCACTATCCAGACGCCTGCAAGCAAGGGGACGAGCCCTGTGACGAACGTGTGGACGGGAACCCCGGAAACGCTGTTGAGCGCCAGAGAGAAGCCCGAAACCAGCTTGAGCGCGAGCAGGCTCAAGAACGCGACGTTGAAGGGGCTCACGAAAGAACGAGGCTGGCTCAGCACCAAGTCGCGCGCGTCCCCCACCTCGGCAGCCTCGCGAATCATGTCGCTCGCCAGGGGGTACGCCAGCACGAGCACGATGCACGTGAGGGCAACCCAGGACGCCACGCGCGCTTCAAGCGGCACAGAGGACATCGCCCACTCGAACACCGATGCTGCGGCGTACGCGGAGCACACGCACAATGCAACGCTTCTTGGGTTGGCGAGCTTGCACAACGACAGCGCGAGGGCGGCGCTCACCCACATGCCTCCGAGTATGCATAAAGCATAGGCGATCTGAGGCCAGCCGGGAACGGCCCAAGCGTCGACGCATAAGAACATCGCCGCTCCGATTGCAGCCGACGCAGCCGCAGTGCACGAGAGAAGCCGATTGCTCAGAACGGTTGGGCGAAAGCGGGCCAACAAGGCAATGGCCACGAGGGGCAGTATCTCCGCACATGTATACACAACATCGCGGGCAAACGGGTCCGTCGCCGAGAACACCGAGATGATGTCGTTGTTGAGAATCCAGACGCGAACCGAGGAGCACGTCCCCATGGCAAAGCAGCAGAGCCAGAGCCGAGCGCCTTTGCCATCGGGCCCCATCAAATCGCGCAGCCTTACCATGCCCGCACCCTCCCCGTACCACAAGCCCGCTCGGCGACCCCTCGCCACAGCTTCCTCCGCCTGCCAGTATACCGTTTCGAATAAACGCCCGCCCGTTTTCGCGCGAAAAAGCCGTCGTCCTGGGAGGGGTGGGACGGCGGCTGGGGAAGGCGGGGCGGATGCGCCCCGGGAACGGGAATGACAACAGCGCGCGGCGCGGCGCCGGACGGGCGAGCCTTACTTGCCGCCCAGGTACTCGCCCACCAGGTAGCCCGAGGTTTGGGCGAAGCCGATCGACACGCCGTTGATGGGCGACGTGTACTGCAAGGGGAACCTGCCGCCCATGCAGTTGCCGGCCGCGTACAGGCCCTCGATGGGCGCGAACGTGTTCTGCGCGCGCACCTGGCCGTGGCGGTCGCAGAACATGCCCGTGAGCGTGACCAGGCCGCCGGCCATGTTTCCGTCGGTCGGGAACGGGATGGCGAAGTAGGGCGGCTCGAGCTTGTTCAGGACCTCGGCGGGCTTGGCGTAATCGGTGTCGGCCCCCTGCTCGCACATCTCGTTGTAGCGCTCGACGCTGGCGACGAACCGCTCCGCCGCCTCGCCCTCGTAGCCGCAGTAGCCCGCCAACGTGGCGAGATCGTTCGAGCAGTAGCAGGTGAACGCCCCGTGCTCCGCCTCGGACGTCTGGAACCCCTCGGCCCCGGAGTCGGCGTGATCGGCCGTGAAGTCGTTGTCCCAGTACTTGGCACCGAAATGGCCTTCCTGGTCGTCCCACCATTTCACGTTGAGGTGGCCGATGGGCATGCGGTTGACGGTGGCGCGCCAGTTCGAATCGAACACGCTGACGAACCCCGCTTCGTGGCGGGCGCCGGGAATGCCCGCGAGGAACGACGTGGAGAAGGCCTCGTTGGAGAAGCGGTAGCCGTCCTTGTCGAGCAGCAGCACGTGCGTGCCCTGCCAGGGGCCCATCGGGCTGACGTTGGCACCGCCCATGGCGGCGCGGGGGCCGATCTCGAATTCGCCGCCCGCCCAGTACATCATCTTCTGGCCCATGCCGTCCTGCCCCATGCCCGAGAACCCGTCGGACGTGGGGTTCAGGTCGCTGATCTCGGTTAGCAGCTCGCCGCACATGGTGGTGTTCGTGGACATGTCGCCCGTCGCCACCACGACGCCCACGCTGGCGTTCAGCTGAATCTGGCCGTCGTCGCCCTCGACGATGGCGCCGACCACCTTGTCGCCGTCCTTGACCAGGTACACCGCCTCGTAGCCCCACAGCATCTCCATGCCGTCGTTGCTGATCGCGGCCTGGATGGCGTTGTAGTTCACCTGCGTGATGCCGGCGTACGTGGCGCCCTCGATCTCGGCCTGGTGGTTCGCGGCTCCCGGCCAGCTGTAGAAGCTGCCCAGCTGGGGCGTCCACTCGTCGGGGATGTCGTCCCACGTCTCGCAGATGGGGTCGTAGCCGGGCGTGAACGACAGGTGCCAATCGAACACCTCGCCGGAATGATGGCAGAAGTACGACAGGATGTCGGGCTCGGCGCGGTTGCCCGAGTTCAGCTGCCAGTTGTTGAAGAACGTCATGGGATCGACCTCGGGCACGCCGTGGCTCTTCTGCCATTCGGAGTTGATGTGGCCGTTCTCGTTGCCCAGGTTCTGGTAGTTCTCCTCGGCCTGCTTTTCGACGAGCACCACCTTCTTGCCGAGCTCGGCCGCCTTATGGGCGCACGCCACGCCCGCGTGCCCCGCGCCGAGCACCACCACGTCGAAGTCCCGCGTCTCCTTCGGGTCGAACGAGCTTGCGCCGGGATCGGTCCGCCATGTGGGATCGGCCGCGCCGCCGCCCATCGCGGGACCTGCCGCGCCGCCGCCCCCGCCTTCGCCGCCCGCAGCCGGCTCGGCCGCATCGGCGCTCGCGCTCGCAGCCGCGTCGCCCGAAGCCGACGTGCTGGGCGCGCATCCCGCAAGCCCCAGCATGGTCAGAGCGCCAGCCGCGCCGGCACCCACCAGGAAGCTTCGCCGGGACAGCGTCGCGCCCTCCAGATCGTCCACCGCATCGAGGTGATTCGTCCGTTCGCTCATCGCATCCTCCTTCCCTGCAGCGAGCGGCCCGAGAGCCCTTCCCCCAGGCCGTGGCGCGCTGCAGAACCGACCCCATCCTACGGGGCGCACCGCGGTTCGGTATCCCCCAACCTGCATGAATGCGGCCGGTTACTGCAGAGTGCAGTAGGCGCTCGACGGCCTTCCTCGCTATTATCGGAGCGGAACGAAACGCTGCGGCCGCACCGCAGCCCCTCCCCCGGACCCAGGATGGAGCGCCCCATGAACGAGCTGCACGTCGACCTCTCTTTCCCGTACTGCCCCCGCCGCTGCGACTACTGCGACGCGCTCGTCGCCACCGGCAGGGTGGCCGACTTCGAACGCTACGCCGACGCGCTCGTGCGCGAGCTGCGCGCGGCCGCGCCCGAGGTGCGCGGGCGCATCGTGACGTCGGTGCGCTTCTCCGGGGGCTCGCCCGTGCTCATGCCGCCCAAAGCCCTCGCGCGCGTCATGGACGAGCTGCGGAACGCGTTCGAGGTGGCGCCGGATGCCGACGCGGCCCTGCAAGCGACGTGCGCGGGGCTGAGCTTCGACGCGCTCGGGCACTATCGCAAAGCGGGCATCACGTTCCTCGAGCTGGGACAGGAGACGTTCGACGGCGTGCAGCACGACGCGCTGGGGCTCTGCTACCCCATGAACAGCTACATCGACGCGCGGCAGCTGCTGACGTTCTGCTCGTGGGACGGCCTGGGCATGAGCCTGCTGTACGGCCTGCCCGGCCAGAACCGCGTCAACCTGTCCACCTCCATCGTCAACGCCGTCGGCTTCGGCGCGCGCGAGATCGCGCTCGCCCCGCTGCGGCTGCGGCCCGGAAGCGCGCTGCACGAGCGCTACGCCGAGCACCCCGAGCGCTTCGACGCGTTGCCGCGCAAGGCCTGGCCCACCGAAGACGAGCGGCTCGCCCTGCGTGCGGCCGGCGAAGAGCAGCTCGTCGCCGACGGCTTCACCCGCGTGACGCAGCACCTGTTCAGCGCGAACGGCACGCTGCGGGCGAGCCAGCGGGCGCGCTGCGACGACGTTGACCGCCTCGGCGTCGGCGCGGGGGCCTGGTCGAAGCTCGACGGCGTCGTGTCGCGCTCGACCGGCGACCTCGCCCGGTACCTGGCGCACGCCGAAGACATCCGCGCCATCACGGCGGCCGCCGACGTCCTGACGCCCGTCGAGGCGTCGTGCCGCTACGTGGCCGGGCGCCTGTTCGCAGCCGAGGGGTTCTCGCACGCCGAGCACGAGCGCCGCTTCGGCGCGAGCCTGCCCGCCCCCCTGCGCGCCGAGCTCGAGCGCCTGGCCGAAGCGGGCTGGGCGACGTGCGAAGGGGACCGCTGGAAGCTCACGTGCGAAGGCGGGCATCGGTACGACGATGCGGTGCAGCACCTTGCGGCCGCGGCACAGGCGGAGAAGGAGGCGGCCGGCCATCGCGGCGCCGGCGCGAGCCCGCGCGTCGCGGCGTCGGCCTAGTACGTCTTCAGCAGCGCCAAGAGATCGTCGCGCGAGTGCGTGTCCGTCTTCACGTAGATGTTGCGCAGGTGCGTGCGCACGGTGTACGGCGACAGCACGAGCTGCTCCGAAGCGTAGGCCACCGAGTACCCCTGAGCGAAGAACCCCAGCAGCTCGCGCTCGCGCGGCGTGAGCCCGTACTCGTCCGCGAACCGCTCGACGAGCGCCAGGTCGGCCTCGTCGGCGGAAATCGAAAGCGCTTGGGAGCGCGTCTGGCCGTTCGAAGGCCCGGTGGGGAACGTGGCGGGGCGGCTCGACAGGAAGAGCGGGAACAGCTGCATGACCAGCACGGCGCCCAGCAGGATCACGACGATGACGTTCACCACCTGCACGGGCCCCTCGCCCGCCATCGCCATGACGGCCGCCTGCAAAAGCGCCGCCGCCACCTGCCAGCATACGAGCATCCGCGCAAGGGCGCGGACGGCTCGCGCGCCCGGGCGAGCGCACGCCGCGAACCACGCGTACGCCAGCAGCAACGCGCCGATCAGCTTCGCGGCGGTCAGCGACACGAACGTGCCCGACATCATCAGCACGTTGGACAGGCACAGCGCCAGCACGAGGGCCACGATGACCGTCAGCCGCGCATAGGCGAGCAGCCGCGCGTCGTCGCCGTCGTGCGCGAACGCCGCGCCCCCGCCGACGAGCGCCGCGGCGATGGCCAGCGCTGCGGCCACCAGCAGGTTGTTCGCAACGTATCCCCCGGCCAGCTGCTCGTGCGCGAGCACCAGGTCGGCTCCCACGCCCTGGATGCACCCCAGCACCGCCCCCGCCAGCAGGCAGAACAGGATGGGCGAGCCCAACACGCGCGCCACGCCGCCCGATGCGGCGCGCGACGGCTCGGCATCGCCGACGGCTGCGTCCGCAGCCGCACCTGCCGGCGCAGTTGCAGCCGCGCCGGCGCCGGAGCGCTTCCGCGCGACGACGCGGTACGCCCCGAGGGAGAGCAGGGGCAGCGCCACCAGCAGCGCGAACCCCACGGCCGCCTGCAGCGCGAGGAACGCGAGATCCGCCAGCGCGGTCGCCGCGAACGCGACGGCGATCGCGGAAACCTGGAAGAGGCGCGGACGATCGCCCAGCAACGCGAACCAGCTCACGAGGGTCGTCACGCCCAGGAAGCCGCGCAGCACGAGCAAGAACGCCCGCGCGCCGGAAGCGTCCGACAGCACCGGCAGGGACGTCACCGCGTACACCGCCGCCAACGCGACGCAGCAGACGGCGTAGACGGGCATCGACCCCCGCACGCGATCGACCGCGGGCAGCGGCGCCCACCCGAACAGCGCGTAGGCGGCAAGCGACCCCGCTGTCACGGCGAACGTCGGCAGCGCGTCGGCCTGTCCCGACGGGGCGAACAGCTCGGAAGACCGCATGGCCACCGTCTCCACCGACGAGCCCATGCTGCAGAACACGAAGCAGCAGGCCAGCCCGACGACCGCGAGAACGAACGACGCGGCCCCGTCCCGCGCGATGACGCGCGCGAGCTCGCGCGCGCTCGATTGTATGCTTCGCCGCAATGCCGGCAAACGTCTTCCCCGTTCTGCTGGAACCCTTAGCAGGCATTATAGCCGATCGCGACCGAGGCGGCGGAAAACGCGGGGAGGGGGGGGGGCGAAGAGGGTGCCCCCCCTGCGCGCGGAAAAGCCGCCGCCCCAGGGAGGGAGGGGGCGGCGGCTCGTCGATGGGGCCCGGGGCCGCAGGGAAGCGGCACCCGGGAGGGATGGCTTAGATGTCGAGGCTGGGGATCTTCGACTCGGCGTCGCCGCCGGCGGCGTTGATGCCAGCGATGCGGCCGAAGGTCACGCAGCGGCCGTGGCCGATACCCGGCACGTAGGTGGGATAGTCGCCCGCGCCGAAGAACTCGCCGGCGGCCGAGCCGCACACGTACAGGCCCTCGATCGGCTGATCCTCGGCGTCGAGCACCTGGCAGTCGGTGTTCGTGCGCAGGCCGCCGCACATGGTGAGCAGGCTGGCCACCAGCTTGCCGGCGTAGAACGGCGGATCCTGTACCTTGCCCATGACCTCGGGGCGCTTGCCGTAGTCGAGGTCCTTGCCCAGGTCGCACAGCTCGTTGTAGCGGGCGACCGTGGCCTCGAGGTTCTCGGGCGGCACGCCCATCTTCTCGGCGAGCTGCTTCAGCGAATCGGCCTTCAGCGTCTGGCCGCTCTCAACCTCGCCCTCGAGGACGATCTGCTGCGCCTCCAGGTTGTACTCGCCGCCCACGGGCTGCGTGAGCTGACCCCATTGCAAACCGCCGCCGAGGCCGGCGTCCATCTGGGCCTTCACCTGCTCGAGGCCATGGGAGTCGTAGATGGTCCAGGCGTCCTTCTGCGTCTGCAGCGCCTTCGTCACGCTCTTCGACTGGGTGTTCACGTCCTCGTTCTTGAAGCGCTTGCCGTCCCAGTTCACGTGCAGGAAGCCGTAGCTTGCCGCGCCGAAGTCGAGGTGCATGACGGCCGAATGCGGCTCGGACTTCTGCATGGCCGCGCCGGCCCACAGGGCCTGCTTGTGCATGTCGCCGGTGTCGACGTCGGGCGGGTTGTAGAAGCGGCCGTCCATGGCGTAGGCGGTCATGGGCGAGTAGTACTGGAACATCTCGTCGTCGGCGGCGTAGTCGCCCGAGGCGATGATGACCGACTTCGCGTTGATCTGCGTGTACTCGTTCTTGCCGGTGGCCACGATGGCGCCGGTCACCGGGCCGTCGCCGTCGCGGACGAGGCGCTCGCTCTTCGTCTCCCAGCGGATCTCGCCGCCCAGCTCCTCGATGGTGTCGTACAGCGCCGGCACGAGCACCGCGTTGCCGTACACGTCGCCCACGCCCGAGCCCTGGTAGAAGGTGAAGTTGATGGTTTCCTCGTACTTGTCGGCCTGGTAGAAGATGTGCGTGACCGGGTACTCGGTGTAGTCGGGGCCCTTGTAGTAGCCATCCCACAGCAGCGCCTCGAGGCCCTTCTTGGTGGCCAGGTCGTACAGCCAGTCGAAGCATGCGCCGCTCTTGTGCGCGAACTCCCACAGCAGCGGCTCCTTCACGCGGCCCTGCGCCCAGTTGATCCAGCGGCGCACGACGTTGTTGTAGTCGGGCTCCTCGACGAGGCCCTGGTCCACGAGGCCCTGCTGCACCTTCGTGTGGAAGCCGGCGATGTGCACGCCGCGCGCGACCACCGTCTCGGGATTCTTGTCGATGGTGATGACCTTCTTCGCGCCCTCCTCGAGCGCGGCGATGGTGGCGCAGCAGCCGCCGAGACCCGCGCCCACGACGAGCACGTCGCAGTCCTCGGTGCCCGTGATCTTGTCTGCGGGGATGGCGTCGGGCGCGATCTCCCAGCTGTGCATGCCGGCCACGTCGGGACCGGCCGAAGCGCCGCTGTCGGCCACGGGCATGCCGCCCGTCGCGCCATCCGCCGCGCCCGCCGTCGAGGCCTTGCCCGCGTCGGCGGAACCCTGCGGCGCGCAGCCCGCCAGCCCGGCGACGGCCGCACCCGCGAGCGCGGTGCCGCCCAGACCCAAGAACGCTCGACGCGAAAGGCCCTGCTTCTTCTCTTCCTCCATGAGTGATTCCCTCCTCCGTTGCTTGCTCGCGGCCCCTTGTTGCCGCGTTGCGCCGACCATACGCTCGACCTCGCAGGTCATCATCCCGTCGACCGGGGGAACTTCGCCTCCCCCTTCGGATTTCCCCCTACCTGGGGGATGCCGTTCACACGGGCGGCGCGGCAAAGGGTGATGCGCTCGCGTATAATCTCTGGCGGGGATCGCTGTCGGATTCGCCCATCCGCGCGCTGCGGACACTGCGGGCGTTCGATGCATGCAAGGGGAGGAACGGATGACACCATCGTTGCGCAAGGAGCTGTGGCGCACGCCCGACCTGTTGGGGTTCGCGGCCCATTGGACCTGGATCTGGTGCGTGTTCTGGAGCTCGCTGTTCTACGGCGAAGGAACGCTGCTCGGCCCGTCAGGCGGCGAGGTCGCAGCGGCGGGGCTCGCAGGCATCGCGCTCGAGCCGCTGTGGGTGACGTCGCTGCTGGCGAACGTGGTGACCATCGCGTTTCTGCTGCTACTCTCCTATCTGCGCAACCCGCTGTCCGACGTGAAGGGGCTCCCCCAGCTTGCCGCCGCGCTCACCGCGCTGGGCACCGTCGCCATCTCCCACCCCGCGCTCGCCGGGACGGGCGATGCGGCCTCGACCCTCTACCTGACCGGATCGCTGCTGACCGGTGTGGGCAGCGGCATCGTCGTGGTGCTGTGGGCCGAGCTGCTGGCCTCGCTGGGGTCGCAGCGCACCGTGAACTACAGTGTGGTGTCGCTGCTCATCGCCGCGGTGGCGTACCTCCTCGTGCGGTTGCTCCCCATCGACGCAGCGCAGCTCGTGGTGGCCCTGCTCCCCCTGATCAGCATGGGGTGCTTCATCCACTTCAAGCGCAGCGTGCCGCGTCCGCCGCGCGCGATGCGCAACGTGCGCGTGCGCGAGAAGCCGCCGGTGCGCATGATGGTGATCGCCGTGTTCTTCGGCGTGTCGTTCGGCGCCATGAAGGGACTCATCGCCCCGGTGGGCGACGATTGGATCGGCGTGCGCGACCAGCTGAACATCATCGCCATCGCAGGCGGCGCGCTGGCCGTGTTCGTCACGATGAGCGTGTACAAGATGGACTTCGACCACCTGACGTACCAGATCGCGCTGCCGCTCATGGCTGCGGGGTTCCTGTTCCTGCCGCTGCACGAGCCGTGGAACGTCATCGGCACCGCCGTGCACCAGTTCGGCTACCAGTACTTCTACATCGTGCTGTGGGCGCTGTGGCCCGTGCTGGCCTCGCGCGGCGGCGTGCCGACCGGCTGGGTGGTGGGCTGGGGCCTGCTGTGCATCCAGCTGGGGCAGTTCGTCGGCTCGGTCGCGGCCGCCCTCGCGCTCACCGTGGTGCACGGCGACCTTGGGCTGGCCATGCTGTCGGCGGGCATCGTGTTCGTGATCCTCATCATCGCGCTGTTCGCGATGGGGAGCGGGTCGGCGAACACGGGCTGGGGGTTCGTGAAACCGATGGAGGAGGCCGACGCCACGTCCGACCTCGAGAAGGCGGGCACGCGCCTGGCGCGCAGCTGCCGCTTGTCGCCGCGCGAGATCGAGGTGTTCTTCCTGCTGGCGAAGGGGCGCAACCGCGCCTACATCCGCGAGGAGCTGGTCATCGGCGACGAGACGGTGAAGAGCCACGTGAAGAGCATCTACCGCAAAACCGACGTCCACTCCCAACAAGAGCTGATCGACCTGCTAGAGCGAGAAAGCGGCGTGGAGGGATAGGTTCTGCCGGAATTGAGGCCTGTCGCTCATGAGGACGCTCATGAGGACGGCGGGCGACTCGCTGCAAGGTTTGGTCTGCTTTCTGCAACTTTTTCGACTTCGTGGCAAGCGGGGAGAAACCCGACCAGGGGTTTCTCCCGCGCGTGGCCGCCGGCTTCCGCCGGCGCGCTTTCTCGCGCTTGCGAAACGCCTGATGGGGGAACCGGCTTCGGGAGCCCGCTTGCCACGAAGTCGAAAAACTCGCAGAAGAGGCGCCGGAGCCCACTCGGGAGCCCGGCCCCGGCCCTCCTCGAGGGCGATCCGTCGTTTGCAAGGGGGTATGGGGAGACGAATCGCGCTCGAGGAGGGCCGGGGGCCTACCGTGCGCCTGCGGAGGGGGGGCGCCTGGTCGGCGGCGCCTCCGCAGGCGCTATCGGGGGATGCGCTAGTAGAACATGAAGACCGAGAGCCCCAGGTTGTAGAAGACGACGCGCATGCAGACGGCTCCGACGAGGGCGGCGATTATGGCTGTCGGGGCCCAGAGCTTCCAGTTGCCGGTGCACCTGCCCATGAAGGCGGCGGCCAGGGGGACGATCGCGCCGACGGCGACCGCGCCGAGCCACAGGAGCGGGGCCTGGGAGGCGACCCTCGCGGCGGCGTCGGCCATGGCCTTCGTCGGGTGCGTCGGGTCGAAGTAGAGGCCGACGTCGGCGAAGGAGCCGGCGGAGAGCTGGAGGAAGGCGGCGAAGGCGAGGGTTGCGAGGGCGTTCGCGGCTGCGCCGGCGAGGGCCGCGAGACCCGCGGGGGCCCCGGCGCCGGCTGCGCGCTCGGCGGGCTGGCCTGCGGGTCCCCCTGCAGCCAAGGCGGAGAGGAGGGCGAACGTCGCCGGCCCCAACACGCAGGCGTTGCCGAGGACGTAAAGGATCCAGAGGGCCGAGTCCCAGGCGGGGCGGGCGGCCATCGTGTACGAGTGCGCCATGACGGCCACGAGCACCACCGACAGCGCGACGGACAGCCACGCCAGCCACTTCGGCACGCTCGCGCCGTCGTCGGACTTGCGCATGAGCGCGAGGTAGGCCACGGCCGCCACGGCAAGCACGACGATCGCGATCAGCTCCTGCGTGATCCCGCTCGTCAAATGCCCGAACCCGTTGAAGATCCGCTCCCAGTGCTCCAGGTGGAAGAACACCGCGATCCCGCCGACCGCGAGCAGCACCGCCGACGCAACCCAAGCCGGCACCTGCGCCCGCTTCCCAACCCCGAACACGGCCATCAGAGCCTGCGTCCCGAACAGCCCCGCCGACCAGGCAACCAGGGTGGTAAAGATAATCAAAGGCCACTGGAGTTCCATTATTCACCGCCTCCTTGCCACTTCTCGTTTCGCAGGATGTAGACGAAGCTGGGGGCGTTGCCCACGTCGGGAAGGTGGTACACTTCGCTCTCGTCGTAAGGCTTCACCGGATAGTCGCATGAGTCGCCTATCAAATCGCCCCACTTCATCCTGGCCTTCACCTGCGCATCGTACGACGGGTCCTGCAGATCGCACCCCGGCGCCTCAAAGCTCTCGAGCCCCTGGTCCAAATCGCCGAAGAACCGAGCGCGACCGCCGCATTCGCTCACGCATTGCGGCAGCTCGCCCTGGGCGATCTTCTGCTCGCACAGCGTGCACTTCTCCACCACGCCCTCCTCCTCGTTCAAGTAGCGAACGCTGTACGGGCACGACATAGCGCAGAATTGGCAGCCGATGCACTTGGACTTGTCGATCTGCACGGTGCCGTCCTCCAGCTTGTGCGAGGCGCCGGTCGGGCACACCTTCACGCACTCGGGATTCTCGCAGTGTTGGCACTGCACGGTGAGGAAATAGGTGTACACGTCGGGCCATTGGCCGCCCTTGGTGCGCGGGTTCGGCCCGATACGCAAGACCTTGTTCCAATACGACCCCACCGGCACGCTGTTCACCACCTTGCACGCTATCGAGCACGCAAGGCAGCCGACGCATTTGTTGAGATCGGTCAGAATCGCATAACGAGCCATAGGTCACTCCCTCCCCTCGTACAACGGTTGCCATTCCTTCAGGCGCGGATCGTCGCAGGTGTGGATGATGGGCGTCCCGTCGTCTCCGCACGGCACGGGGTTTCCGAACGGCGAATTCTCGGGCGTGGCCTTGTACACCTTCACACCGTAAGCACGCAGGTTCGACGACCCGATGATGCGATCTTGGGCATGGCGATCGATCAAACAGTTCACGCCGGACAATTTGAACCCGTGATCGGGCTGATTGAGCTCGGGGTACCACCATTGGTGCTCGGCGTTCACCACACCCGGGGCGATGCCGTAGTACAGATCGACCACTTCGCGAATCTTGTGCTGATCGGTTTCGATCCACACCCAATCCCCCTGCTCGAGACCAAGTCGCTCGGCGTCAACGGGATTCATCTCAAGCCGAGGAACGGGCCACAGCTCGCGGCACCATGGCAGCTGCCGGTGCTCGGAATGGAAGTAGGTTCCTTGACGACGCCCGGTGGTCATCAAGAACGAGTTGTCGTCCGTGAACAAATCGGGGTCGGCGACGGGGCCATGCGGAGCCTCCACGAATTTCGGGAACTCCTCGCCCTCGCCGGGCAGCCATGATTCCAGCACCGTCGACCAGATCTCCTGCTTGTGCGTGGTCGTGTTCCAGCCTTGATGCTGGTTCGGATTGGGCGGGAACCCTCCGTTGATGTGGCCGTTTCCGGTTTGATAGCGCCGATAGACGCCCCAATCGTCGGGCTTCTCCACCTTGGAATCGAACCAGCCCTTCTCTTGGAATTCCTTCTTGTAGTCATTCCAATCGGGAATGCGGAAGCTTTTGAGCGCAACGTTGTTGCACGCGTCCACGGCTTCATCCCCCTCGAGCCACGCCGCACCGTGATACCCCTCGTCGAAGTACGGGACCCCGGCGGCCTTATACAGGCCAACCACGATCTCCAGATCGTTCTTCGCTTCTCCGGGAGGCTCCACCGCTTTCACCGTAGCGCCGAACGCACCCGACGAGCCCTGGCTTTTGCGAATGCAATCGAGCTCCAGCCAATGAGCGGCGGGCATTGCGATATCGGCCATCATATCCACGCACGGGGTGTGCCACAGATCGATCGAGCACCAGAAGTCGAGCTTCTGAAGCTGCTCCGCGGCAAAGAGGGAGTTCGACTGGTTCATGAAGTCGCCCGTCTGCCCGATGCCGCACGTCACGTTATAAGGCTCGCCGCTCTCGATAGCGTCGTACACCGACGTCGCATCCGCCCAGCTGGGGTTGCAGTCCGAGCCGATCATCGGAAACCGCTCTTTGCCCAAAATCTTCTCGATGGTGTACTCGGTGGTTTTGCCGGAGTCGGGCACGCACATGCCGAGGTCGTAGACGGGCCAACCGGGAGTCGAGCCGCGCATGCCGCCCGGAGTGTCCATGTTGCCCGTTATGCCCGCCAGCAGGTCGCAGGCACGGTTGTTCTGCGTCGAATTGCACGCGTGCTCCAACGCCAGCATGTACTGGATTCCGCCATTGCCGTACCCGGTCGAGGGGTCGACGCGCGTTGCGTACGTGATGGCCGCCTCTTTCAGCACTTCGACGTCAACGCCCGATATCTCCGACACCTTTTCGGGAGTGTAGTCTTCCAAGAACTCGATATAGCGCTCCCACACCGTGCGCACGTGAACGCTGGAGCCATCTTTCAACTCCACCTCGAAGCCGCCTTCGGGGGTATGCAGCGCGGGAAGCAGCCCGTCGGGAAACGGTACGTAGTCAAGCACGAAGCCCTGCGTCTGACCTGTCAGATCCAATCCCGGCTGATGAGCCTCTTTGCCCTCGGTTGCGGGAACCCAGTCCTCGCCCTCCCAGCCAGGGTTGTCGCCGCCGGCATCGTACCAGCTCAGCTCGTTTGTGATCTCGTTGAGCACCATGAAGCGGGTATCCGCCCCGCCCTCGACGAGGTCGGACTCTTTGAGAAGGCGCGTACGCACCTTGGCCGTCTGCGCGCTCGACGAGGAAGGGGTTGGCTCGAAGCTCTCCTCTTCCACCACCAACATAGGAGCGTTCATCCACTTCCGCACGTACAAATCGTCGTACAGCTCGTTCTCGATGATGACGTTGGCCCAGCAGTTCGCCACTGCCCCATCGGTTCCGGGACGAAGGTTCACCCAGATATCCGCCTCTTTCCCCAAGTTCGTCTGGCGCGGATCGACCAGGATGTGTTTGTCGGCGCGCGTCGCCACGTCGACCGTGGTGCGACAGCTATCGTCGTAATTGGACAGCTCCGACGCGCCGCCCCATTGCACGTACACGCGCGGACGCCCCACCACTTCCATCCAGCTGTAAGCGTTCGAATCGTTCAGCTTCGTAGCGTAGAAGCGCGGGCCTTTGCATATCTCGTTGGCCTGTATGCCGTTCGGCGACCCGAAGCACTGCTTCAGCGCGCCATAAGGGCCCATGGCCCAGATACGCGACGTGCCGCCCATGAAGAAGCACGTCTCGTTGCCGTACTTTTCCTGGTTCTTATGGATTGCCTCGACGGTGGATCGATACGCCTCATCCCAGCTGATGCGCACCCAACCGGGCTCTTGCCCTTTGGGATTCGTGCGCTTGAGCGGGTACATGAGACGGTCGGGATGATACGCCGCCTGCAAGGACGCCTGCCCTTTCGCGCAATGGTTTCCCGCCGACTGGAAAGCGCTTTCATCGCCCTCCGTTTTGACAACCCGCCCATCCTGAACGGTCACCCAAACGCCGCACTCCATCTTGCCGCATCCGCGACAGGCCGAGCGTATGCGCTTGACTTCGCCCGACGAGGCAGCCGGCTCGGTATCCGCCAACGCCGGCTGAGCCCCCGTGAAACCGGCGGCCGCAGCCGTCACGGCCATCACCTTCGCAAACGCACGTCGGGTCATGAGCAGTTCGCCCATTCCTCCTCCTTTCATCGTCCTCTCCGATGCGCTTCACCCTATGGATCCCGTCGCCGTCGCACATCGGCCTGGTCGCACGTTTTCGATCAAATCGGTATCGTGCGCATCGCACGATGGCCGTTCACCTGGAGAAACGCTGATCGCGTTTCCAAATCTCCCAGTCTTTTTGTCGCAATCGGAACTCGACCGGCACGAGAGCGCGGTACAATAGGCATCTCGGAGCCGTTCGCTTGCGGACGGCGGAAAGCCCGCATTCGGGGGGATGGGGACAAGTCCATGGAGCCGGTCAATCCAAAAAGGGTCTTCCCAACAGCTGCAGAAATCACCGTAGGGGCAGCGCTGGGCTGCAATATCGCCTGGGTGTCGATGAGCTTCAAGAGCATGAGCCTGTTCGCAAGCTACCATCACGGCGAAAGCCTGCTCGATACCACCTACCTGATATCCATCATCGCCGTCACGTTGACGCTTGCGCTTGCCGGCATAGCCGACAGGGCTACGGGACGTTTCTTGAAATCCAAGCTGTCGCTTTACCTGCTCCCCTTCGGCGTGTGCGCGTCCACGCTGCTTATGCCGCTTGCGGGGTTCGAGGGAATCGCGGGCACCGCGTTCGTGAGCTTGGCGGGCGTTTTGTCGGGCGTGTTTTCGGGACTGTTCCTCATCAGATTCGGCATGAGCTTCAGCCTCCTGCCCATGCGCGCCATCGTGACGGGCGCCGCATCGGCCCACATCCTGTCGACGCTTCTTTTCGCCCTGTTCTTGCTGTTCTCGCCTTTCGAGGCATGCGTGTTTGCCGCCAGCATGCCCTTGATCGCAGCCGTATTGCTCGAGTTCGGCATGAAGAACATCGGGTTGGCGCCGCAGGAGGCGCCATGCCCGCTCGACCAGCAGACGCCCATCGAAGACCCGCTCGAGCGACGCGACTGGGCCCACCTCGTCACGAGGCTCGGGCTGTGCGCCCTTTTGGTGGGATTCGCGAACGAAGCCGTCCGAACCCTCTACATACAGATGGGCATCGCGAGCGTCGGCGGCACCGTCTACGCGTTCACCCAGGCCCTTGTCGCATTCGGAGTGACCGCCGGAGCGATTGCCATCGCGCTCATCCTTCTCAACTCAAGATCCGAGCGCATGGCGAAAAACTGCTACCACGCGATCGTCGTGTTCCTCGTCATCGGCGCGCTTCTGCTGCCGCTGCCTCTCGTATACCCCGATTCGTCGGCCTACCTTCCCTACGCCGCGAATGCGGCCGCCTACCAATGCTTCAGCTTGTTTATGTGGGTCATCGTGACGGGCATATGCAATCGATACGCGTCGGTCAGGATACGCACGTTTTCATTCGCGCGTGCCGCATGGGCGGTCGGACCGCTGCTGGGCATGCTGCTGGGCCGGTTCGTGCTTCACCAGCACGGCATCCAGCTTGCTTCAGCTTTTCCCATCATGCTGGTTTCGGCTTTGGTCATTCTGCTGGTGAGCAGCGCCGTGTTCACCGAATCGGATCTGTTGAAAGCGATGGACATCATTCCGCTTGAACGCAAGCGCCGCTTCCAGGAAAAATGCCTGAAGGTGGTCGATCGGTACGGTCTGACCGAACGCGAAACCGAGATTCTCATCATGTTCGCGAAGGGACGCAACCTGCCGTACGTGCAAGACCAGCTATGCCTGTCGAAGAGCACGGTTTCCACCCATCGCCAGCACATCTACCAAAAGCTGGGGATTCACTCCCAGCAAGAGTTGATCAACCTCGTGCAAGAAATCGACTGATACGACCCCGGCCCTCCAGGAGAGCGGTTCGCCGTTTGCAAGGGGGTATGGGGAGACGAATCGCGCTCGAGGAGGGCTGAGGGGGTCGCGCGCGCATGAGGAGGGGCGGAGGCCCCCCTCCTCATGCGCCTGCGGAGGGGCTCGCCTGGTCGGCGGCGCCTCCGCAGGCGCTATCGGGGGATGCGCTAGTAGAACATGAAGACCGAGAGCCCCAGGTTGTAGAAGACGACGCGCATGCAGACGGCTCCGACGAGGGCGGCGGCTATCGCGACCGGGGCCCAGAGCCTCCAGTTCCCCGTGCGCCTGCCCATGAAGGCGGCCGCGAGCGGGACGATCGCGCCGACGGCGAGCGCGCCGAGCCACAGGAGCGGGGCCTGGGAGCCCACCGTCGCGGCTGCGTCGGCCATGGCCTTCGTCGGGTGCGTCGGGTCGAAGTAGAGGCCGACGTCGGCGAAGGAGCCGGCGGAGAGCTGGAGGAAGGCGGCGAAGGCGAGGGTTGCGAGGGCGTTGAGGGCGGCGCCGGCGAGGGCGGCGAGACCAGCGGGGGCCCCGGCGCCGGCTGCGCGCTCGGCGGGCTGGCCTGCGGGTCCCCCTGCAGCCAAGGCGGAGAGGAGGGCGAACGTCGCCGGCCCCAACACGCAGGCGTTGCCGAGGACGTAGAGGATCCAGAGCACCGAGTCCCAGGCGGGGCGGGCGGCCATCGTGTAGCTGTGCGCCATGACGGCCACGAGCACCACCGACAGCGCGACGGACAGCCACGCCAGCCACTTGGGCACGCTGGCGCCGTCGTCGGACTTGCGCATGAGCACGAGGTAGGCCACGGCGGCCACGGCAAGCACCACGATCGCGATCAGCTCCTGCGTGATCCCGCTCGTCAGGTGCCCGAACCCGTTGAAGATCCGCTCCCAGTGCTCCAGGTGGAAGAACACCGCGATCCCGCCGGCCGCCAGCAAGACCGCCGAGCAAACCCACGCCGGCACCTGCGCCCGCTTCCCCACCCCGAACACCGCCATCAGCGCCTGCGTCCCGAACAGCCCCGCGCTCCACGCAACCAGCGTGGTGAACAAAATCAAAGGCCATTGCAGTTCCATCATTCACCGCCTCCTTGCCACGTCATATCGCGCAGGATGTACCTGAACGACGGGGCGTTGCCCACATCAGGCAACGCATGAACCTCAGCATCCGTGTAATCGTTCGTTGCCTCGGCAAGCGTGATACGCGATCCATGCATCTCGTCATAAGTCGACCCAGCGTCGCCCGTGCCACAAGGAGCGACGAACGAGTCGTAGCCTTGGTCGACATCGCCGAAGAATCGCGCACGGCCTCCGCATTGGGCGACGCATTGGGGCAATTCGCCTTGAGCCGTCTGCTGCTCGCACAGCGTGCACTTCTCCACCACGCGCTCCTCCTCGTTGAGGTAGCGCACCCCGTACGGACACGACATCGCGCAGAACTGGCAGCCGATGCACTTGGACTTGTCGATCTGCACGGTTCCGTCCTCCAGCTTATGCGAGGCGCCCGTCGGGCACACCTTCACGCACTCGGGGTCGGCGCAGTGCTGGCAACCTAGCGGAAGAAAATACAGCTCCACGTCGGGATAATCCCCGCTCCCTCCCGGAGTTGGATTGGGCCCCACGCGCAGCACTTTGTTCCAATACGAGCCAATCGGAACGTTGTTGACCACCTTGCAAGCTACTGAGCAGGCAAGACATCCAACGCAACGGTTCAGATCAGTAACGATGGCATACTGAGTCATAATTACTCGTCCCTCCCCTCGTATGTAGGCAGCCACTCTTTCAGCCGGGGATCGCTCGAATCGTGGATCATTTCCTGTCCGTCGTACCCGACCGGAACCACGTTTCCATCGGGGCAGTTCTCCGGCGTCGCTTTGTACACGTTCACGGGAAACGCACGAAGGTTCGACGTGCCCACGCACGGATCCTGCGCCGTGCGATCGACCAGGCAATTGATCTCGACAAGCTCGAACCCGCGCCCGGCGGCATTGATCTCGGGCAGCCACCACTGATGCTCGCAGTTGATCACGCCGTCTTTGATGCCGTAGTACAGATCGGCGACCTGGCGGATCTTCCCGCTGGGACTCTCGATCCACACCCAGTCCCCTTGCTCGATGCCGAGGCGCGCGGCCATATTCGGATTCATCTCCACGCGCGGGCTCGTCCATTGCTCGCGGCACCACGGCAGCTGCCGGTGTTCGGAGTGGAAATACACCGGGATGCGACGGCCCGTGGTCATGGTGTAGGGATACTCGTCGTACAATTCGGGCTTGCTCCTCACGCTTTGCGGGGGATCGATAAACGTAGGAAGGTTGTAGCGGCCGTCGTCATAGGTGCTTTCCATAACGAGCGACCACAGCTCGTGCTTCGTGCTTGGCGTAGGGAACCCCGGCTTTCCCGCATTGAGCTTTCCCGTTTGGTAACGGCGATACGTACCCCAGTCGTCAGGGTTGTCCTTCTTGCAGTCGATCCATCCTTCTTTCTGGAACCTCTCCGAAAACTCCGTCCACTCCATGCCCGTGCCTTTGAGCACCGAGTTGCAAACACCCTCCCAATTCGGCCATTGCTCGTCGCCTTCGCCCTCGGCCCAGGGCAGCCCCTGCGCCTTGAACAGGCCGATGGCGATCTCTGGATCCCATTTGCAGTCAGCCGGCGGATCGACCGCCCGGCAGGTAGCGCCCGCCGCGCCCGACGAGCCTTGACTCTTTCGGGGAGAATTGACTTCAAGCCAATGCCACACCGGCAGCACGATATCCGCCGCTCCGGCCGTTGGAGTGAGCCACAAGTCGGCAACCACCCAGAAATCGAACCCCTTGAGGGCTTCCCAGTTGTAGAGCGAGTTGCCCATAGACATGAAATCGCCCGACATGCAGAACCCTCCCACGATGGGGTACGGCTTGCCGGTGTGCGCGGCTTCCATCAGCGTCTCGGCATCCGACCATTGAGGCGCATACGTCGAATAGAGCGGGAATTTCTCCGATCCGATCTGGGGAAGCTTCGACTGAGGGCCGCCTCCCATCACATCGGGCATGCCGCCCACCAACTCGCCGTCGAACGTGTACGTCGTGGGCCCGCGCATTCCCGCCGGCGTATCGTAGTTGCCGGTGATCGCCGTGAGCGCGTCGATGCATCGGCAGTTCTGCACGCAGTTTCCGGCATGCTCGACCGCAAGCATGTACTGGATGCCGCCGTTGCCGTACCCCGTCGAGGGATCGAGACGCGTAGCGTATGCTTTGGCCGCCTTTTCGATCAACTCGGGAGCTACCCCGCAGATCTCCGACGCCTTGTTCGGTTCATACTGCGCGCACTCGGAACGATAGTGCTCCCAAACGGGCTTCACCTTATGGATTGCACCGTCTTTGGTCGTGATTTCGTATTCGCCGTACAGGGCGGGGTCGATTTCCACTTCGAATCCGTCTTCAACGCCGAAACCCGTCGCGTCGGGGACGAAACCCTGGACCACGCCATCCGGCAAGTCTTGAGCCGCCTCTTTCCCCTTCGTCGAAGGGGTCCACGTCTCCCCTTCCCACAGTCCCGTAGAAGCGTCGAAGTACACAAGGCGGTTGCCGACGGTATCCCAGACCATGAACCGCTGAGGGCTGCCGTCCTCCTGCAGGTCGCTCTCCTTCAGCAGCCGCGTCTTGATATCGTACGAGCTGCGCCCCGGCAGCGTCCAACCGGACGGTTCGATGTCTTCGCATACCAGGAACGGGGCGTCCATCCACTTCTTCACGTACAGCTCGTCGAACAGATCGTTTTCGATGATGACGTGCGCCCACGACAATGCCAGCACCGCATCGGTGCCGGGAAACACGTTGTTCCAGATATCGGCCTCGTGTCCCATGTTCGTCTTGCGCGGATCGACGGAGATGTACGTGTCGGCGTTGCTCGCGCAATCCACTACGGTGCGGCAGCTGTCGTCGTAGTTCGATATCTCGCCCGCTCCACCCCATTGCACATACACCTTCGGACGATCGACGACCGCCATGAAACTGAAGGCGTTCGAGGAGACCATGCCGGTCGCGTACCAACGAGGCCCCTTGCATACCTGGTTCGGAGTGTACTTGTTGTTCGATCCGCCCATGGCGTTTCCGAGGGCACCATACGGTGCCATGGACCAGATGCGCGAGGTGCCGCCCATGCCGAACAAGCTTGAACCATCGTACTTTTCAGCTAGCTCCGAGAACTTTTCGCTCATCGTTTGAAAAGCTTCTTCCCAGGTGATACGAACCCATCCGGGATCACCCTCCTCTTTCGGGTTCGTGCGCTTCATGGGATGCTTCAAGCGCGCCGGATGATAGCACGCCTGCAAAGACGCCTGGGACTTCGTGCAGCAATTGCCCTGCGATTGAAACGCGGACTCGTCGCCCTCGATTTTTACCACGCGACCGTCGGACACCGTCACCCACACACCGCATTCCATCTTGCCGCATCCGCGGCAACAAGAACGGATGCGCTTGACTTCGGGTTTGGAGCTTTCGCTCGATTCTGCCAATGCAACGCCCGCTTCCGTCCCCGTCAACGCCGCGCTTGCACCAACTGCCGCTGCAAGTTTGACGAAGCTTCGACGTGTTACGGATATCTTCGACATGCCTCCTCCTAACTACCCCGTCTTATTCGCCCGTGCGAACTCAGTCATAAGCATGTCTCTGCTCGGGACGTCGAGGCATCACCTTCGCAAGGGCTTTTTCCAAAAACCCGCGTCGCTTTTGCGAGGTGATTTCGGGAATAAGCCGACGAAAGAGCATACCCTCCAGAAGGTGATTCCATAGGACGCCTCTCTCATCGGGGCTTTTGCAGGAATCATGTCGAGCGGTCTTCATCGCGTTCGATCACGCGCAGTGTATAATCGAAACAGAACGAGGGGGATTCATCATGAGACGAGACATCCGTCGAAACGACCGTTCATCGCATGCGAATATCGCC
The DNA here is from genome assembly GCF_009834925.2 of Eggerthella guodeyinii. Classification (NCBI taxonomy): domain Bacteria; kingdom Bacillati; phylum Actinomycetota; class Coriobacteriia; order Eggerthellales; family Eggerthellaceae; genus Eggerthella; species Eggerthella guodeyinii. The sequence goes on along the minus strand of NZ_CP063310.1, from coordinate 769,657 downwards.
AGATGCGGGATCTTGGCCATAGGCTTGGGGTCGTTGGCGGCGTATCAGCTTATGCTGTTTTTCAACGTCACCGCTTACGTGGCCTCGCTCTCGGGCCCCGAGTCCGCACTCGATCGATCCTACCTTATTCAGGGGCTCGCGCTCTTCGCCAGCTATCTGCTGGCGGCCAGGTTTCCCGAACAGACACGACGACTGACGCAACGGCAGTCATCAAAGCTGCTCGCAGCGCTTCTGCTCGCCGCCGCCACGATCGCGCTCTCTTTCGCAGGGATGAGCGAGACGACCGCCATCGTGCTATTCCCCCTTGGCGGGATCGTTGCCGGCGTAGCCTCCGCCGCGCTCTTCCTCGCGTACTCGCAGGCTTTCTGCATGCTGTCCCTGCGGCAAAACCTTATCACCTCTACATTGGCCTTTGGTTTGACCAGCATTTTTTTCGCCTTGTTTTCACCTCTCCTGAAAGAACCGGCGCTTGCTTTCGCCGTTTCGATGATCGCGGTGAGCGGGGTGTGCCTCGCCGCGGTGAAGCCTTTTTTCAAGGAGGGGAAACCTGCCGAACCGGTACAGCGCAGCAAAGATCCCGACTCGGCGCAGGGCTTGCTCGTTCGGTTCATCCTGCTCATCACCGTATGGGGAACCATTAACGAATTCCTTCGCACGTTCTATGTGCAGCTCGGCATGAACGAAGCCGGCAATACGCTGTTTTCCCAAATGCAAGCTATCGGCACGGTGCTTGTCGTATTCGTCTCGATGGCTATCGTGCTTTTCCTGATCGTACTGCCGAAGTCGTTCAATTTATCGCTGGCATATCGTGCGATACTGCTACTTTCGCTTGCGGGCATCCTGCTGCTTCCTCTCGTATCCATGGACGTTTCGCGCACGGTACCTTACGCGCTGACAACCGGTTCGTCGCTCTTGCTTTCCATGACCGTCTGGGTGCTTTCCGTCGTATTCGCAACTATGGGCAACGGCCACCCCGTCAAGGTGGTTGCACGTATTCGAGCATTCTGGGCCATCGGTCCCTATTGCGGGTTCTTCCTCGCGCGCTTTCTGTTCCCTCTCGTTTCGAATTCGTTGGAAATACTCGTTGAGATCACCCTTGCGCTCAGCTGTTTGCTGGTCCTCAGCTACTTGTCGCTCTTCACCGAGCAGAATGTCGACGAGCTGTCGAGATTGTTCCCGTCGAAGCGCAAAGAGCGTTTCAATTTGAAGTGCGCGGAAGTTGCCCGGGAACACAGTCTGTCCGACCGGGAGCTGGAAGTCATGAAGCTGCTTGCGAAAGGAAGGAACGCGAGCTACATTCAGGAAACGCTGTTCATCTCTTACAATACCGCCACTACGCATCGCAAACACATATACCAGAAGCTGGGCATCCATTCGCAGCAAGAATTGCTCGACATGCTCGACACCCATCAGAAAGAAAAAAGCCACCATCGATAACCGGATTCACCCCGGCCCTCCTCGAGAGCGATCCGTCGTTTGCAAGGGGGTATGGGGAGACGAATCGCGCTCGAGGAGGGCCGGGGCCGCCCTGTGCGCCTGCGGAGGGGCTTGCTTCGTTGGAGGGGCCTCCGCAGGCGCTATCGGGGGATGCGCTAGTAGAACATGAACACGCTGAGCCCCAGGTTGTAGAAGACAACGCGCATGCAGACCGCGCCCGCCAGGGCGGCGGCTATCGCGACCGGGGCCCAGAGCCTCCAGTTCCCCGTGCGCCTGCCCACGAAGGCGGCGGCGAGCGGCACGACCGCGCCGACGGCGACCGCGCCCAGCCACAGGAGCGGGGCCTGCGCGCCCACGGTGGCCGCTGCGTCGGCCATGGCCTTGGTGGGGTGCGTCGGGTCGAAGTAGAGGCCGACGTCGGCGAAGGAGCCGGCGGAGAGCTGGAGGAAGGCGGCGAAGGCGAGGGTTGCGAGGGCGTTGGCGGCTGCGCCGGCGAGGGCGGCGAGACCCGCGGGGGCCCCGGCGCCGGCTGCGCGCTCGGCGGGCTGGTCCCCGGGTCCCCCTGCAGCCAAGGCGGAGAGGAGGGCGAACGTCGCGGGGCCCAACACGCAGGCGTTGCCGAGGACGTAGAGGACCCAGAGGACCGAATCCCAGGCAGGTCGGGCGGCCATCGTGTAGCTGTGCGCCATCACGGCCACGAGCATGACCGACAGCGCGACGGACAGCCACGCCAGCCACTTGGGCACGCTGGCGCCGTCGTCGGACTTGCGCATGAGCACGAGGTAGGCCACGGCGGCCACCGCCAGCACCACGATCGCGATCAGCTCCTGCGTGATGCCCGAGGTCAAATGTCCGAACCCGTTGAAGATCCGCTCCCAGTGCTCCAAATGGAAGAACACCGCGATCCCCCCGGCGGCGAGCAGCACGGCCGAGCAAACCCACGCCGGCACCTGCGCCCGCTTCCCCACCCCGAACACCGCCATCAGCGCCTGCGTCCCGAACAGCCCCGCGCTCCAGGCAACCAGGGTGGTGAACAAAATCAAAGGCCATTGCAGTTCCATCATTCACCGCCTCCTTGCCATTTCATATCGCGCAAGATGTACCTGAGCGACGGCTTATTGCCCACATCCGGCAGGCTATACACCTGATCATCCGAGAATGGCGATATATACTCGCCCAGTATCTCGCCGCGAGGCCCGACGAAACCTTCGATACCTTCGTCCGCATCGCCGAACCAGCGTGCCATACCGCAGCATTGACTCACGCACTGAGGAAGTTCGCCCTGAGCGATCTTCTGCTCGCACAAGGTGCACTTCTCCACGACGCGCTCCTCCTCGTTGAGGTAGCGCACCCCGTACGGGCACGACATCGCGCAGAACTGGCAGCCGATGCACTTCGACTTGTCGATCTGCACGGTGCCGTCCTCGGTCTTGTGCGAGGCGCCCGTCGGGCACACCTTCACGCATTCGGGGTTCTCGCAGTGCTGGCACTGCACATTGAGAAAATACAGCTCCACATCGGGCCATTGCCCACTGCCGCCTTCTCGAGGATTCGGGCCAATGCGCAATGTCTTGTTCCAAAACGAGCCCGTCGGAACGCCGTTGACTACCTTGCAGGCAACCGAACAGGCAAGACAACCTACGCAACGATCGAGATCGGTGACGATAGCGTACTGCGTCATAATTCCCCCTCTCCTACTCGAAGTGATCCGGATGGATGCCAGCAGCGCCGATTTCCCATAGCTTGAGGCGAGGATCAGAAGAGTCATGAATGATCTCAGTCCCATCGTTTCCGCAAGGGATAGGATTCCCAAAGGGGGAATTCTCAGGCGTGGCTTTGTACACCTTCACTGGATAGGTGCGCACATTCGACGATCCATTGTATTTATCCTGAGTCTTCCGATCGGTAATGCAATTGATGCATGACAACTCATATCCTTTGTCCGCTTGAGCCAACTCCGGATACCACCATTGATGCTCAGCGTTGATCATGTTCGGCTTAATGCCGTAATAGAGATCGACCGTCTGTCGCACCTTGCCCCAAGGGCTCTCGATCCAGGCCCAATCTCCTTGCTCGAGTCCAAGTTCAGCAGCCGTATCGGGATTGATCTCCATGCGAGGCACCGGCCAAAGCTCGCGACACCAGGGCAGCTGTCGGTGCTCGGAGTGGAAGTACACCGGTATGCGTCGTCCAGTGATGCAGGTAATGGGATACTCCTTGTACGTTTCCGCATCGACCACAGGGCCGTGTGCGGGCTCTGCATAATAAGGCAGCGCTTCGGAAGTGAACCCTGGTGCAAGCTCAGGGCCATCCGCCCCCTCCGGGAAGAACGATTCGATGGAAGTGCACCAAAACTCATGTTTCATCGTAGGCGTGGGGAACCCCGGTTTATTGATGTTCAGCTGAGCCGGTTGCTGATGGGGAGCCAACCGATACGCCTGCCCCACCTCGTATCGACGGTACGTGCCCCAGTCTTCCGGGATCTCGCGTTTCATGTTCCACCAACCGTGCTCTTGGAATGCAGCCTCCAACTCGTTCCAATTGTTGTATGGCGCGCATCCTTGGACACAGCACTGAATCGTGAGGTTTTCGATTTCGAGATCGGCATCAGGTTTGTTCTCAAGCCACGGATCGTCGCCGTCAAACGCTGGGACGCCGAAATACTTCGACAGCTCCATGAAGTACAACGGATCGCTTTTGCATTCGCCAGGAGGATCAACAGCTTTCACGCATAGGCCAAACCCACCGGATGCCCCTTGGGCAATGCGATACGCGTTGATCTCGGTCCAATGGCAGACCGGAAGGAGGATGTCGGCCGCACCTGAAGTAGGGGAATGCCACAGATTCGCCTCGAACAGAAAGTCGAGCATGTTGAGCGCTTCCCAATTGTACTTTGCGTTGCCCATGTTCATATGGTCGCCCGAGCCGATCATGCCACCATGAATCTCATAGGGCGCATCCGGCTCCTTGTGCGCGCATTCCATGGCGGCATTGGCATCGCACCACACACCGTACCAGTATAGAAGCGGCATCTTCTCATTTCCGGCCATCTTGAGCGACAAGTCGGGCGTGGGCATGAACGCGAATGCCGCCATCGACGGAAGCATGGCGCACGGACCCGACTGTTCGGTCCATCCGTTCGTCGCACCGCGCTGGCCGCCCGGCGTGTCGATGGCGCCTACCATTGCGCAAGCCGCCATAATGGCTCTGCAATTCTGCGTTGAGTTGCCCGCATGCTCCACGCCCAGACCGTAATTGATACCGCCGTTGGGTATGCGCGGGTCATCGCGCGTTGCCCATTCAACCACGGCGTCTTCGATAAGCTGGGCATCCACGCCCGTGATCTCCGACACTCGTTCGGGAGTGAATTGTTGCAGGTACTCAGCCCACAAATCCCATGCAGGACGACCGATATGCGTACTTCCGTCCTTAAGCCTTACTTCGAATTCCCCGGTGAGCGCCGGATCGATACGCGGATCGAATTCCGACAGATCCGCGATCCAGCCAGCCACCTTCGATTCGTCGTCGCGAAGACGCGAAACGTCTTGCGTGAATCCAGAGGTTTGTTTTGTCCAGGTCTCGCCTTCCCAATGCGCGTCTTCGGGATCGGCTTGCCAATATGTCCAGCGCCGATTGATCTGATCGTACACAAGATAACGTTTTGGATTCCCCTCGCCTTCAATCTCCCAGTCAACCATAGAAGGATCTATGTCGGCTTCGGTCAGCAAACGAGTACGATATTCGTAGGGGCTTTTCGTGTTTTGAACCGCCTCGGTGTAGCCCGAAGGGTCCATATCGGGCACGACGATGAACGAGGCATTGGACCAGCGTTTCACGAACTGCCAATCCACCAGATCGTGCTTCAATATGATATGGCACCATCCTAGCGCCATGGCATTATCGGTGCCAGGTCGCAAGTTTAACCAATACTTCGCAGTGCGGCCAAGATTCGACAGGCGAGGGTCAACCACGATAAAAGCCTCAGCTTCGCGCGCCACATCAATTACCAAACGAGACGAATCGTCGTAATTCGAAACGGAGGGATCGGTAGCCCATTGGACGTATTTCGTCGAATGGTTTATCACCTCACTCCAAGACCACGCCTGAACGTTGTCGAGACGCGACGAAAAATGGCGCGGACCCTTGCACACTTGGTACGCCGCGATGATGTTCGGCGTACCGAACAGCTCAAGCGCCATGCCAGCATCGGACTGCATGCACCACTGTCGGCCCGTACCGCACCACGTGAACAAGCTTTCAGGACCGTACTTCTCACGCAACTGCATAATATTGTCCGCAATGGTCCGGTAGGCCTCGTCCCAGCTGATCCTCACCCAACCTGGATCTTCGCTGCCCTTCGGGTTCGTGCGCTTCATTGGGAACTTGATACGATCAGGATGATATGCAGCCTGAATGGACGCTTGCCCCTTGCTGCAATGATTGCCCATAGTGTTGAAGCAGGTTTCGTCACCTTCGGTTCGAACCACTTTGCCATCTTGGATGTACACCCACACACCGCATTCGACCTTTCCGCAGCCGCGGCAGCACGAGCGTATCTTCTTGATCCCCCGCTCGCCCGCCGCCCCCGAATTGCCATCGGCAAGCGCCACCGCAGGACGAGTTCCAACACCCATAGCGGCTATTGCACCTGTCGCGGCGGCAAGCTGAGCGAACGCGCGCCTTGTCACGGTCGTCTTCCCCATACACCCTCCTTCTCTCGAGGCTTTCCTTAAACCCGAGTATGGCGAGCAGCCAAAGCATATGGAAATAATGAAAACGAACGTCGCAGGCCAACCGAGATGAAGGTGCATATCGTTATTCCGTTTTCTACCACAGACAATCCGGAAACGCGCGGACGCCGTCGACGTGATACCATGAAGCGGGGAACGCTCTAACGGGCGGAAGGGGATCCTATGAACATCGACTTCTATCGCGAGTTCATCGTTTTGGCGCGCTGCCTCAACTACACCGAAGCAGCTGAGAAGCTGCATATGACCCAGCCTGCGCTGAGCAAGCATATCGTTGCGCTGGAACGCGAATTCGACGCCGAGTTATTCATCCGCGACCGAAGAACCGTGCAACTGAGCGAAGCAGGACGTATTCTGTTCGGATGCGCGATGGAGATGGTCGATGCATACGACAGGGCCCAAGCAGCCATAGCCACGGTCGTGAAAGAACGGCCCATCCGGGTAGACGGGATACTCTACGACAACACGGTGTCGAGCATCATCTCGCTGTCCACCGTGCTGCTCAATGACCAGCACCATGTACCCATTCTGTTTGAGCACCATCAGGATCGACCTCTGTTCGATCAGTTGGATCGAGACGAGGTGGATATGGTGTTCGCGTACGACGAGGCTCATGCGCTCGAAGAGCGAGGGCTGGTTTTCCGCCCGCTTGTTCAAACGCCATTTGTTGCCGTCGTTGATCGCGACCATCCACTTGCTGATCGCTCGGAAATCAGTATAGACGAACTAGCTGACGAGACGTTTATCCAGTTCATCGATGAATACTCCGTTTCGGGATGGAGACGGATCGAGCAGATATGCCACGAACACGGATTCGAGCCAAAAAAGCGTCCCAAGCTAGGGCGTGCCGTGACAAGCTATGCGACTACCTCTCCTGACGGCGGCGTGCTCATCTTGCAGAAGAATCTTCGGCAACTCAAATTTCTCGAAGATGTAAACCAAACCGTAAGCATCCCCATTTCGGACGAGGATGCGCATTTCATCATCTACTGCATCTACAAGCAGGAAAACGAAGAACGCCTCAAGCCGCTCATTGAAGCACTTGATGAATCACGCGAAATCATCATGCGCCACCGCCGAGACGAAAAAGCCTGAACCCCGGCCCTCCGGGAGAGCGGTTCGCCGTTTGCAAGGGGGTATGGGGATGGCGAACCGCGCTCTCGGAGAGCCGGGGAGAGCCGTGCGCGCAGGGAGAGCCCCACCCGTGCGCCTGCGGGTGTAGCGCCCCGACCCCGTGCGCCTGCGGGGCGGCTCGCCTGGTCGGCGGCGCCTCCGCAGGCGCTATCGGGGGATGCGCTAGTAGAACATGAACACGCTGAGCCCCAGGTTGTAGAAGACGACGCGCATGCAGACGGCGCCGACGAGGGCGGCGGCTATCGCGACCGGGGCCCAGAGCTTCCAGTTCCCCGTGCGCCTGCCCATGAAGGCGGCCGCGAGCGGGACGATCGCGCCGACGGCGAGCGCGCCGAGCCACAGGAGCGGGGCCTGGGAGCCCACCGTCGCGGCTGCGTCGGCCATGGCCTTCGTCGGGTGCGTCGGGTCGAAGTAGAGGCCGACGTCGGCGAAGGAGCCGGCGGAGAGCTGGAGGAAGGCGGCGAAGGCGAGGGTTGCGAGGGCGTTGAGGGCGGCGCCGGCGAGGGCCGCGAGACCCGCGGGGGCCCCGGCGTCGGCTGCGCGCTCGGCGGGCTGACCTGCGGGTCCCCCTGCAGCCAAGGTGGAGAGGAGGGCGAACGTCGCGGGGCCCAACACGCAGGCGTTGCCGAGGACGTAGAGGATCCAGAGGGCCGAGTCCCAGGCGGGGCGGGCGGCCATCGTGTAGCTGTGCGCCATGACGGCCACGAGCACCACCGACAGCGCGACGGACAGCCACGCCAGCCACTTCGGCACGCTCGCGCCGTCGTCGGACTTGCGCATGAGCGCGAGGTAGGCCACGGCCGCCACCGCCAAGACCACGATCGCGATGAGCTCCTGCGTGATCCCGGAGGTCAGGTGCCCGAACCCGTTGAAGATCCGCTCCCAGTGCTCCAGGTGGAAGAACACCGCGATCCCGCCGGCGGCGAGCAGCACGGCCGAGCAAACCCAAGCCGGCACCTGCGCCTTCTTCCCCACCCCGAACACGGCCATCAAAGCCTGCGTCCCGAACAGCCCCGCGCTCCACGCCACCAGCGTGGTGAACAAAATCAAAGGCCATTGCAGTTCCATTATTCACCGCCTCCTTGCCAGGTCATATCGCGCAGTAGATACGCGAAGTTCGGATCGTTGCCGACGTTCGGCAGATGATGCAGATCGGAAGCATCGAACGCCTCGACGTAGTCGCCGAGAACCTTATCGCAGGCACCCTCGAACGACTCGACGCCCTGATCCAAATCTCCGAAGAATCGGGCGATCGCACCGCACTGACTCACGCACTGCGGCAGCTCGCCCTGGGCGATCTTCTGCTCGCACAGCGTGCACTTCTCCACGACGCGCTCGACCTCGTTCAAGTAGCGCACCCCGTACGGGCACGACATCGCGCAGAACTGGCAGCCGATGCACTTGGACTTGTCGATCTGCACGGTGCCGTCCGCAAGCTTGTGCGAGGCGCCCGTCGGGCACACCTTCACGCACTCGGGGTTCTCGCAGTGCTGGCACGACACGGTGAGAAAGTACAAGTCGACATCGGGCCAGTTGCCGCCCTCTGCACGAGGCGTGGGGCCAATGCGCAGCGTCTTATTCCAAAAGCTGCCCACCGGCACGCCGTTGACCACTTTGCACGCCATCGAACAGGCCAGGCAGCCCACGCAGCGATCGAGGTCGGTGACGATTGCATACCGCGTCATGACCTACTCCCCCTCTCGGATCTCGTAATTCGGAAGCCATTCCCTCAGACGCGGGTCCGAGGCGTCGTGGATGATTTCCGTCCCGTCGTCCCCGCACGGCACCGGATTGCCGAACGGGCTATTTTCCGGCGTCGCCTTGTACACCTTCACGTGATATGCACGCAGGTTCGAGGCACCGCAAACGGGATCCTGGTTCTCGCCCTCGACCAGGCAGTTGATATTGCATAGGTCGAAACCCTTCTTCGCCTCGTGCAGCTCCGGGAACCACCATTGGTGCTCGCAGTTGATCACGCCGGGTTCGATGCCGTAGTACAGATCGACAACTTGTCGAACCTTGGCACGAGGCGACTCGATCCACACCCAATCGCCCTGCTCGATGCTGAGCGCCTGCGCATCGACAGGGTTGATCTCAACGCGCGGCACCGGCCACAGCTCGCGGCACCACGGCAGCTGCCGGTGCTCGGAATGAAAGTAGACCGGGATGCGGCGGCCGGTGGTCATAAGGAAAGGCCATTCGTTCGAAATGGACGGGTTCGCCAGCTCGGTCTCTGGTGCCGGCTCCCACGACGGAAGCTCATAGCCCGCTTCTGGCATGTACGTCTCGATCGCCGTCGACCAGATCTCCTGCTTGCGCGTCGGCGTGGTGAAGCCTTTCATGGGATTGCCGGCCGGAGTCGTGCCCACCACCAGCGGCTGGCTGAGCATACCCGTCTCATATCGACGATACGTTCCCCACGTTTCAGGAGCAATGGCGCGGCAGTCCCACCAGCCGTGCTCCTGGAACGCCTGACGATACTCCTGCCAGTTCGAATACCCCGCGGCAAGCACCAGGTTGTCGAATTGCCGCTCGGCCGTCGGCCAGTATTCCCCCTCCTGGTATCCCAAGGCAACCGGTTCGTCGATATAGGGAATGCCTAGCTTTTGATACACGTCGACGACGATCTGCGGATCGAACCGGCAATCCGCCGGCGGATCGATGGCGCGGCACGTCGCCCCCTGCGCGCCCGTCGAGCCCTGGGACACGCGCGGGCAGTCGACCTCGGTCCAATGGCATACCGGCAGCAGGATATCGGCCGTTCCGGCCGTAGGGGTCTTCCAGAGCTCCATCACAAAGAAGAAGTCGAGCTTGCACAAAGCCTCGTAGTACTTGAGCGAATTGCCCTGGTTCATGAAACCGGATGCCTCGCACAATCCTCCGACCACCGGATACGGATCGCCTGTGAGGATGGCGTCGTGCACCGAATTTGCGTCGGCCCATTGCTGCCACCACCCCAACATGGGAATCTTGTCGACGCCCAGCTGCTTTTCGGGCCAGACGGAGAAGTCGACGCCCTTCCCATGCTTCGAGCTCAACGTGGGCTGGGAATCGTCAGGGCGCGTGTACGTGCCGTACGTAGGACCGCGCTGGCCCGCCGGCGTGTCCATATTGCCCGTGATGCCGCAGAGGTTGTCGAAGATGCGGTTGTTCTGGATGGCGTTGCACGCATGCTCAGGAGCAAGCATGTACTGCAGGCCGCCGTTGCCGTACCCCGTGGACGGATCCAGAGGAGTCGCCCACGTCAGCGCGGCCTTTTCGATTTGGTCGGCAGGGACGCCCGTGATCTCTTGCGCCTTTTCGGGCGCGTATTCGGCAGCACGGGCCGTATAATGCTCCCACACCGGCTTCATGTCGTGGGTCGTACCGTCGGCAAGCGTCACCTCGAACGTACCGTAGAGCGCCGGATCGATCTCGGGATCGAACGGCGAGGGCTCGGCGATGCGACCGGGCACGGTCTGCTTGGGAAGGTTCGGCTGAGGATTCTCGCGGAACTTGTCCCATATCTCATCGGGCTCTCCCTCCCACAGGCCCGTCTGAGCATCGAAGTACGTGAGATGCCCGCTCGGATCGTTCTCGTGCAGCGGATGCGCCTCGTCGCTGCCGGCAAGCTCGTCCCATACCATGAAGCGAAGTGGGCTTCCGCCCTCCCTGAGATCGCACTCCTTCAGCAGGCGCGTCGCCATGGGCTTGCCGGGCCACCAAGCCAACTTCTGAGCCACCGGAACGCCGCCGGAAGGCTTCATGCCCTCCACGACCAGAAACGGCGCATCGGTCCAGCGCTTCACATACAGATCGTCGTACAGACCATTTTCGATCACGACGTTCGTCCAGGCGAGCGCCAGCGCGCCGTCGGTTCCAGGCTTCAGATGCTGATGGAGATCGGCTTCGCGGCCGAGGTTGGTCGTGCGGGGATCAACGCAAATGTAGCTGTCCGCCGTCTTGGCGATATCGACCGTGGTGCGGCAGCTTTCATCGTAGTTGGATATTTCCGACGCCCCACCCCACGCTACGAACACGCGCGGTCGATCAGTGGTCGCCATCCACGAGAACTCGTATTCCGAAACCAAATCCGTCGCGAAATGACGAGGTCCCTTGCATATCTGCCACGCCGTAACCGAGTTCGGACTTCCGAACATCTGCGGCCATGCAGCATAGGCGTGCTGCGTCCAGATGCGCGAAGTGCCACCCATGAAGAACAGAGCTTCGGGGCCGTGCTTGTCGACGATTTCTTGGAACTTCTCCGCAATGGTCGCGTACGCCTCGTCCCATGTTATGCGAACCCAGCCGGGATCGGCTTCCCCTTTGGGGTTCGTCCGCTTCATGGGATGGTACAGGCGATCCGGGTGATACGCCGCCTGGATGGACGCCTGCGACTTCGTGCAACAGTTTCCCATCGAATGGAACGCCGTGTCGGCATCTCCTTCTACTTTCACCACGCGGCCGTCTTGGACGGTCACGTACACGCCGCACTCGTTCTTGCCGCACGCACGGCAGCACGATCGCACGATTTTCGTGTCCGAAGCGCCCGCGCTCGAACCCGAAACGTCAGCCAGCGCCCGTCCACTCAGAAACGCGTTCGACGAAACGGTCGCCCCGACGACGGCTGCAAGCTTTGCGAAACCGCGTCGCGTCATGTTCGCCTTGAACATACATCCCCTCCTCTTGCTCTCGTCTTTTCTTTGGAGTTTTCGAACTTTACAAACTCCCGGAACAACCGCGATAATAGGGTGCCCGAGGCGAATCGAACCGACCTCGTTTCTATGGTTTTCTGGCAAACGCCCCCATAGAGACTCTATGGGAAAGAGAAGGAATGCCTGATGAATAGCCCAGCAACCATCAAAGAGGCTCCTGTTGACGACATGCCAGGACATCTTGGCGGACTGCGGTTCAGTTTGCTGGGGTTCGTGTTCCATCTCTCGTGGATGTACCTGTTCCTGTACGTTCAGGCACCGGCCGGACTTGCAAGCGTCCTCTCGTCGGCCGATTCAAGTTCGTCGTTTCTCGGAATGTCCTCGCCGCTGTATCCTTCATCGGCTCTTGCGCTCGTTGCGACGCTGGCCGCATTCGCAATCGTTCCGAACAGGATGCTTGCTCTTGCTCATTCGAGGATCGCGAGCTTCGCCGCACCCGTGGTCACATCGACGGGAACGCTGATGTATTGCATCCTCTATTACACGGGATTGGACACCGGCAGCGTTCCGGAGACAATCTCCATTGCATCCGGCATTCTGACGGGGATAGGCTCGGGATTTCTGGCCGCACGCTGGGCACATGCGTTCGGAGCAGCCGGCATCTCAAGCGTTTTAGGAAGCACGCCGACCATCCTTGCCGGAATCATCGCCGTATGCGTTACAACGCCTTACCTTCCGTTAGGTATCGGCCTTGTGCTCGTGGTCGTCCTTCCGTTGCTGTCGGGAGCATGCGTATCGAAGGCTGATGCGGGCAAGGTCTCTTTGACGACCGAGGCAGAGCCCTGTGTGACGGCTGGTCGGACAGGTGCATACGTCGGCATGACCGCGAGTATCGTAACGCTCGGAATCGTGCTTGGATTCCTGAACACCTCCACAGCGAGCCCGGCGTTCTCCGAGTATCTGGTGTTCTTCTTCCTCACCGCCACCGTTGCCGTGCTGGCGGCTTGCGCCGCGTACATTCTCCGCGTCCAGCGCAAAGGGTTTCTGATCCAGCTCGTCGCACCGGTTTGCGCCATAGGCTGCCTGGCCATCCTGTTAGTGCAGGCGAACCAAGCTGATCTTTTCACAAGCTTCATCCCCATCGGAAGCGCATGTCTTGAAATGCTGTTCTTGGTGACGCTTGTCATCTTGGCAAAACGCTTCGGCCTCTCCGCAGTCCGCACGTTCGCGCTCGGCCGAATCGCCTACGCCGTTTCCAACTTGGCAGGGTCAACTCTGGGACCGCAGTTCGCAGTCTCGGGAGAAACGACCGAAACAGTGCAGATAGCAAGCTTCATGCTGTTCGCGGGCGTCGAACTCATCTCGATAGCGGCCATCGCGGTGCTCATCCTGGCGCGGCCCACGACGGACGAGAAAGCCGACGTACCTTCACATACATCCCAACGGCGAATTTGCGAACCAGCATTCGAACCGACCCCGCGCACGCCCGGCAAAGGTGGACGCTTCAAGACGAAGCTTGAGCGGTTTGCGCAGACTTACCAGCTGTCGGCGCGGGAGACGGACGTTGCCGAGCAGCTGCTCAAAGGCCGCGGGTACGCGCGTATCCAGCAGGAGCTCAACATCGCGGAGGGCACCGTGAACTACCATACGCGCAACATCTATGCGAAAACCGACGTTCACACTAGAGAAGACCTCATCGACCTGTTCGACTCCTTCGACGACTAGCCGAACCCGCCTCCCGTCGGAGGTCGCCGGTCAACCCCGAGACCAGAGTTCTTTCAACCTGCGGAAAACGTCGAGACGCTCACGCCGAGCCGCGTTGCCACTTCTTCGGCATCCAGTTCGCACGCCTCATAGCTCGAAATCACCTCACGCAGCACGAGCTCATCGACCGGCTTGCGCTTGCGGCTCTTGCGCACGCCGATGCTTACCCGATTCCGTAAAAATATGAATCTATCGGCCAATGAGACCATTCCTCATCGGCCAACATGCTATTCCAAATCCAAGGCCCTCTCGAAGCTGGACACTCGACCTCTGGTAGCAATATGACCATGGTTCTGCAACTTTTTCGACTTTGTGGCAAGCGGGCGATTGAGGCCGGTTCTCCCATCAGGCATTTCGCAATCGCACTCCTCGAGCGCGGTTCGCCGTTTGCAAGGGGGTGTGGGGATGGCAAACCGCGCTCGAGGAGGGCCGGGAGAGTCGCGCGCACGGGCGAGGAGGGGCGGGGGCTCCCCCTCCTTGTGCGCCTGCGGGGCGGCTCGCCTGGTCGGCGGGGCCTCCGCAGGCGCTATCGGGGGATGCGCTAGTAGAACATGAAGACCGAGAGCCCCAGGTTGTAGAAGACGACGCGCATGCAGACGGCTCCGACGAGGGCGGCGATTATGGCTGCCGGGGCCCAGAGCCTCCAGTTCCCCGTGCGCCTGCCCACGAACGCGGCGGCCAGCGGCACGATCGCGCCGACGGCGACCGCGCCGAGCCACAGGAGCGGGGCCTGGGAGGCGACCGTCGCGGCGGCGTCGGCCATGGCCTTCGTCGGGTGCGTCGGGTCGAAGTAGAGGCCGACGTCGGCGAAGGAGCCGGCGGAGAGCTGGAGGAAGGCGGCGAAGGCGAGGGTTGCGAGGGCGTTGAGGGCGGCGCCGGCGAGGGCCGCGAGACCCGCGGGGGCCCCGGCGCCGGCTGCGCGCTCGGCGGGCTGACCTGCGGGTCCCCCTGCAGCCAAGGTGGAGAGGAGGGCGAACGTCGCGGGGCCCAACACGCAGGCGTTGCCGAGGACGTAGAGGATCCAGAGGGCCGAGTCCCAGGCGGGGCGGGCGGCCATCGTGTAGCTGTGCGCCATGACGGCCACGAGCACCACCGACAGCGCGACGGACAGCCACGCCAGCCACTTCGGCACGCTCGCGCCGTCGTCGGACTTGCGCATGAGCGCGAGGTAGGCCACGGCCGCCACCGCCAAGACCACGATCGCGATGAGCTCCTGCGTGATCCCGGAGGTCAGGTGCCCGAACCCGTTGAAGATCCGCTCCCAGTGCTCGAGATGGAAGAACACCGCGATCCCGCCCGCGGCCAGCAGCACGGCCGAGCAAACCCAAGCCGGCACCTGCGCCTTCTTCCCGACGCCGAACACCGCCATCAAAGCCTGCGTCCCGAACAGCCCCGCCGACCAGGCGACCAGCGTGGTGAAGATGATCAAAGGCCACTGGAGTTCCATTATTCACCGCCTCCTTGCCACGTACGATTGCGCAGGATGTACACGAAGCTCGGGTTGTTCCCCACGTTCGGCAGGCGATACACATCGCTTTCGGCATACGACTCGATCTCGTCGACCAACTTCGCGCGACTCTGGACGGTCGCATCGTAGTCGACGTTCCTTGAAGCGATATCGATGGGAGCCGGGCCCTCGAAACCTGCGATCCCTTGCTCCAGATCACCGAAATAGCGCGCACGGCCGCCACATTGCGTGACGCACTGCGGCAGCTCGCCCTGGGCAATCTTCTGCTCGCACAAGGTGCACTTCTCCACCACGCGCTCCTCCTCGTTCAAATACCGCACCCCGTACGGGCACGACATGGCGCAGAACTGGCAGCCGATGCACTTGGACTTGTCGATCTGCACGGTTCCGTCCTCCAGCTTGTGCGAGGCACCGGTCGGGCACACCTTCACGCACTCGGGGTCGGCGCAGTGCTGGCATTGCACGGTGAGGAAGTACATCTCCACATCGGGGAACTCGGCGCCTTCGAACTTCGGATTCGGGCCGATGCGCAGCACCTTGTTCCAATACGACCCGATAGGAACGTCGTTCACCACTTTGCAGGTCACCGAGCATGCCAGGCAGCCTACGCACCGATTGAGATCGGTGGCAATCGCATACTGAGTCATAGCCTAGTCCCTCCCCTCGTAGTTCGGCAGCCATTCCTTCAAACGCGGGTCATCGGGCGACGTGATCATCTCGGTCCCGTCGACGTCGCACGGCACGGGATTGCCGAACGGCGAGTTCTCGGGCGTGGCTTTGTACACCTTCACGTTGTAAGCGCGCGCGTACGAAGATCCGCACAGAGGATCGCGCATGTCCTTGTTCACCAGGCAGTTGATGCTGATGAGGTCGAAACCCTTCGTCGCGCCGTGGAACTCGGGCAGCCACCACTGATGCTCGCAGTTGATGGTCCCCGGGCGGATGCCGTGATAGAGATCCGCCACTTGTCGCACCTTGCCGCGCTCTGTCTCGATCCACACCCAATCGCCCTGCTCTATGCCGAGCTCAAGCGCATCCTTCGGGTTGATCTCTACGCGCGGCACCGGCCACAGCTCGCGGCACCACGGCAGCTGCCGGTGCTCGGAGTGGAAGTACACGGGAATGCGACGGCCCGTCGTCATGATGTAGGGGTACTCCTGAGCCCGCTCAGGCTGCGCAACGGGACTCTCCGGGGGCTCGGAATACGTGGGAAGGTTGTACCGGCCGTCAGGATGGTACGTCTCGATGATGGTCGACCATATCTCCTGCTTGAGCGTGGGCGTCTGCAAGCCCGGCTTGCCATCGGAGCGGCAGTGGCCCGTTTCGTAGCGTCGGTAAGTGCCCCAGTCGTCGGGGTATTCCTTCTTGCAGTCGCGGAAACCGGTCTTCTGAAACTCCTGCTTCCACTCCTCCCAGGTAAGACCCATCGGCTCGCATGCCGCATCAAGCTCCTTGATGGAGTCCGGCCACGGATCGTCGGGGTCGGCGCTCCAGGGAATGCCCATGGCCTTGCACAGCTGGATGATGATGTCCACGTCGAACCAGCTCTCGCCGAGCGGCTCCACGCACTTGCAATGGCTTCCCTCCATGCCGCCAGACCCTTGGGAGCGGCGAGGGCAATCCACCTCGAGCCAATGGCGCGCAGGCAGCAGGATATCCGCCAGCTGCGACGTGGGCGTATGCCACAGGTCGATGTCCAGCAGGAAGTCCAGCTTCTTCAAGCCTTCCCAACCCCAAAGAGCGTTGGACATGTTCATCACATCGCCCGACTGGCAGACGCCGCCGTACAACGGGTACGGCGCCCCTTCGTTGTTGCACGCATCCCAAATGGCCGTCGAATCGGCCCAGATGCCGTGATGCTTGAGCAAAGGAATGTCCTCCACGCCCAGCACCTTGTCCCACAAGTCAGCCGACGCCATGGGCAGACCGCTGCCCATCATGGCGAACTCTTCGTCGAAAGTCGCGGCCGTTGCGCCGCGATTGCCGCCGGGGGTGTCGAAGTTCCCCGTGATCCCCACGATGAGATCGCAGATACGGCTGTTCTGGACCGAGTTGCACGCATGCTCGATGGCCAGCATGTACTGGATGCCGCCGTTGCCGTATCCGGTCGATGGATCGATAGGCGTCGCATAGGTGATGGCCGCCTCGCGCAAAGCATCAGCCGAAACGCTGGTGATCTCCTCCACCTTCTCGGGCGTGAAATCGGCTACGTAGTCCGAGAACGTTTGCCACACCGTTTTGCAGACCGAGGTCGAACCGTCTTTCAGGGTGACTTCCACCTGCCCGAATATCTGAGGATCTATCTCCGGATCGAACCCGGTAGGATCGGGCACCCAACCTTGCGTCACGCCGGGTGCGAGGTGCTTTTGCTGCGCCTCCTTCCCCGTCAGCGTGCGAGGCTGCTCGCCCTCCCAGTATCCCGTATCCGCATCGAAATACGTAAGCCGCTGGTTCAACTGATCGTAGACCATGAACCGTTTCGGACTGCCGTCTTCCTGCACATCGGATTCCTTGAGCAGGCGCGTTTTGATTTCTTCTGGACCGCCGGCACCCATCTGCTGCCAACCGGAAGGCTCGATATCCTCGCACACGAGGAACGGGCCGTTCGTCCACCGCTTCACCCAAAGCTCGTCGTACAGGTTGTTCTCCATGATCACGTTGAGCCAGCCGAGCCCCACCGCGCCGTCGGTGCCGGGACGCAGCGGATTCCATATGTCGGCTTCTTTGCCGAGGTTCGTCTGACGCGGATCGACGATGATGTGCTTGTCCGCCTTGACCGCAGCATCGACCGTCGTGCGACACGAGTCATCGTAGTTGGACAGCTCCGAAGCGCCGCCCCATTGCACGAACACGCTCGGCCGGTCGACCGTGGCCATCCAGCTGTACGCACGAGCCGACACCATGCCGGTGGCCACATGGCGGGGACCCTTGCAAATCTGGTACGCCTGATGGGTGTTCGCCGTGTTCAGAATGCCCTGCATGCCGAGCGCGCTCGCCATGCAGTAGATGCGGCTGGTGCCGCACATCGAGAACATGGAGTTCCCGCCGCGCTGCTCCTTGATCTCGTTGAGCTTCGTGCCGGCTTCGGCGAGAGCCTCGTCCCAGCTGATGCGCACCCAACCCGGATCGTCGTCGCCCTTGGGATTCGTGCGTTTCATGGGATACGCGAGCCGATCGGGATGGTAGCACGCCTGCAGCGAAGCCTGCGACTTGCTGCAGCTGTTCCCCGACGACGCGAACGAGCTCTCGTCCCCCTCGATCTTGATGGCGCGGCCGTTCTCCACCGTCACCCACACGCCGCATTCCATCTTGCCGCACCCGCGGCACATCGTGCGAATACGCTGCACGCCGTCCGACGACGCAACCGTCCCGCTGTCGTGCTCTTCGGCAAGCGCCGCCGGCGCCGTTGCCGACGTCAGCGCAAGCGCAGCGCTCGTCACCCCTGCGAGCCTCATGAAGCTGCGACGGCTCATGGTGCCGAACGACCGCCTTTGCGTGGTGTTCGCCATAGCTCCTCCTCTGCCGGTTCCCTTTTCACCCGCACTCCAACGAGCGGGCCGGACCAAGCGTCCGTGCGAACCATGATGCAGATCGAGCGCGAGTTGAGCACCCCACCGCTGATGCGAACTCTGTTCAACCAGGTCAGAAACCCTACTATCGAGCTCATGAAAGACCTACCACCGAGAGTGGTATTTCACCATCCGCCCGCCGCCGCGGTATCGGCGAATTGCTATACTGACGACAATGCTCGAACGAGCCTTATCGCCATGGGGATGTGAGTAAAAGGGGGTCCGCATGACAGACGAACGAGGATCGTCGCCGCTTGCGCTGGCGATTCGCGAGGTGCCGGGAATCGCGATCGCTTCGATCGGCTTCGGATGCGCGCTGCTCGCCATCGAAGGCGACCGCCTCTCGACGATCAGAACCGTCAATATCAGCGGCGAATACCACGCCGTCGCGTCGCTCGTATCGTTCCTTCTCCTGATCATGCTGGCTCTTGCGTATCGTAAGCTGGACGCGCCCACCCACGTTCCCGCCGCGATCGTCATCGGCGCAGGAGCGTTGATGACGGCTTCCATGTTCGTCGTCTTGCAGCAAAGCGTATGGGAGGACAACCCCATCGTATCCTCCATCGCGCGCATCGTGTTCGGACTTGGAGAGGGCGTCATCCTGTTTCTCTGGATGAAAGCGCTCTTTCCCTACGGGGCGCGCGCCTGCGCCGCCGTGCTGGGCCTGGGCACCATCGTCGTAGCGGCAATGAACAGCCTCATCGCGTTTCTGAAGGTGGATGCCGCCTACGGCACGGTATCGCTGCTCCCCATCGTGTCGATGGTGCTGCTCTGCTATTTCAGGGAATACGCCCGTTCGCGCGCGCCGCGTTCGGATCGCGACGACATCCCGAGCGAGGACGCCTGCGCGAGCCCGGAGCGGAGCATGGTAGCGGGAATCGGCTGCCCCGATCGATCCCTCATCGTCCCCTCGGACCAGGCTCCTCGCGGTCGACGAGTATTCGTCGTGACGATGATGCTGTCGCTGGCTTGCTATGCCGTGGTGTTCGGACATATCCACTACCAATGGATTCCCCTGCAAGACGGCGGGACGGTATCGCTCATCATCCAGCTGGGCACGGCCGTGGGCACCGCATGCGGCGGAGCGGCCATCCTCGTGCTCGTCCAGTACTTCTGGAACAGACGGAGCCTCGAGCTGTACAAGGTGTTCCTCATACCCACCGTGCTTCTTGCCTTGTGGCTGTCGTCCTTCGTGAACGAGACGTGGATATTCCTCTACCTCGTCTTGCTGAACATCACGCAGAAGCTGGTATTCCTCTTTATCATGCTGGCCCCCTTCCTCATCGAAAGCAAACGGCCCTACCTGATGCCCTGGTGCGTCGCGTTCCTCTCGTTCACCGCAGGCAAAGCGGCGAGCTCTCTTCTATTGGAGCATATGTCGCCCGACGTATTCGTGTCCAGCTCGGTCATCGCGCTTGTCGTATTGTTCGTCTGCGGAGCCATCACGTCGCTTTCGGGAAGCATCACCGACTACCACACGCCAATCCGCGGTCAATGGCCCGGCCCTGACACACCCGACGTTCACGATGCGCTTCCCCACGCGAACAAGCTGCAGAACGCGTGCCATGCGCTCACCGACCAGTACCAGCTGACGGGGCGCGAGGAGGAGATCCTCGTATTGCTGGCACGCGGCCGCACCGCGCAGCATATCGCGGACACGCTCGTCATCACGCAGTCCACCGCGAAAACCCATCTTCGCAACATCTATGCGAAGATGGACGTCCACAACCAGCAGGAGATCCTCAATCTGGTCGAGCAGACCATCGACGAGCAGAAGAAGGCATGAGCGCGCTGCACGACCATTACCCTTGCGACCGAAGCTCTTTCAGCCTGCGGAAAAACGTCGAGACGCTCACGCCGAGCCGAGCCGCCGCCTCTTCGGCATCCAGCTCGCGCGCTTCATAGCTCGAAACCACCTCACGCAGCACGAGTTCGTCCATCGGCTTGCGCTTGCGGCCCTTGTACACGCCCCGCTCGGCAGCCGCGCGCACGCCCGAGATGCGCTTCTCCTCGCGCGCGCGATACGCCTTCTCGTACATGGATAGAAGGACGTCGTGCAGCACCTTGCGCTCGCTGTCGGCAATAGGCTCGCCGTTCAGAAAGAGGGCATCGCCTCGGCACAGCGCCGAAAGCACCGCTCTTGCAGCCTGCTCGGAGTTCGCGGCGCCCGCGATCGCGTCGGCCACGTCGACACCGGCACCGACTTCGCGTTCTTCAAGAGGCCGCACGTACAAGCCATCTCCTATGTAGCGCGTATCCGTCCTGATGAGCCATTCGATCTTGTCGAGGTACTCCATGCCGCATGCATCGAGGAGCTGCCACAAGCCCTCGCGGCTCTCGGACGGCGCCCGCTCGCTCACGAACGTCGGGGTGACGTTCTCGCGCACGTATTCCGTCTTGCGCAACGACAGGTCGTACCCCGGCACCCCCTGGAAAAGCGGGGGCTCGAGCAAATCGATCACCGACCAATTCGGAACGAACGTATAGCGAAACGACTCGTCCTCGCGCACCAGGTACGTGATCGCCCCCACCTCGTATACCAGGCCCCCGGGACCATCGAGGCTGATCATCCCCGTAGTCGTCGATTCCCTCATGCGCCCCTCCTCACCAGGTCCGAATAGGGGGCTTCCAGAATGCCCCGATAGCGCGCATCGAGCATATGGCAGTAAAACTCCTTGCGCCGATCGCTTATGTTCGGAACGGATCGCACGAGCTGATGAGCCGCTTCCAAGTCCATACGCTCCATGACCTCTCGCAGGGCTCGATTACACTCGTCGAATTCCAAGCTGGACACGACGTCATAGTACGAGCTTTTCCGCCCACGCAACCGGATTTGAGAAGTGGGGAACCCGTATACGCGCTTCGCCGTCTCGTCTTCCGATTCCATGACGCGCTCCATCTCGTCCTCGTCGACAAGCGCGGGGAACAGGCACGAGCCGTTATCGAAGGTCGGCGCGAGCGAATAAGCTCCGTTCCGCTTGACGAATCCCCAGTTGGCTCCATGCCGGTCGAAATTTCCGAGGAGCGCATCGACAACGAACATCTCCCAGAACATTGCGATCGTCCCTGACACATCGACGAGCTTCGAATTGTCGCGAAGCATCTGCATGATGTCCGCGTATTCGTATTGATACCGTTCCTTATCCTGGTCGAGCGTGCTCTCGCCCACATCGTTGAACGGGACGAACTGTTCGCCCGCGCCTACGAAGCTCTTGCAGGCAACCACGTCCTCGCCTTCGAATGTGCCGAGGAAGGTCTTTTGGGCATCGAATCCAAGCAACTCGAAGATATGCGAGCCGAGGTATTCGGAAACGTGGTTGTACCTCATGCCGAAAGGCGTGCGTTTGCGAAATTTGAGCATGTAGTCACTGAAGGTTCCGTCGCCGTTGGGAACAAGGATGGATTCCTTGCGCTCCGAGCCTCCGTAGTTTATCCAGCCGCGCTCATAGAGGGAGAAATCGATCAGTTCCATGTGTCAATGCTTTCATTAACGATAGATTTTTATTTCGATAGTATAGAACGGCTATCGAGGATTGTCAAAACTCAAATCTATCGTTAATGAAAGCATTGGCAAAGCCCTCCTCGAGAGCGATCCGTCGTTTGCAAGGGGGTATGGGGAGACGAATCGCGCTCGAGGAGGGCTGAGGGGGTCGCGCGCGCATGAGGAGGGGCGGAGGCCCCCCTCCTCATGCGCCTGCGGAGGGGCTCGCCTGGTCGGCGGCGCCTCCGCAGGCGCTATCGGGGGATGCGCTAGTAGAACATGAAGACCGAGAGCCCCAGGTTGTAGAAGACGACGCGCATGCAGACGGCTCCGACGAGGGCGGCGGCTATCGCGACCGGGGCCCAGAGCCTCCAGTTCCCCGTGCGCCTGCCCATGAAGGCGGCCGCGAGCGGGACGATCGCGCCGACGGCGAGCGCGCCGAGCCACAGGAGCGGGGCCTGGGAGCCCACCGTCGCGGCTGCGTCGGCCATGGCCTTCGTCGGGTGCGTCGGGTCGAAGTAGAGGCCGACGTCGGCGAAGGAGCCGGCGGAGAGCTGGAGGAAGGCGGCGAAGGCGAGGGTTGCGAGGGCGTTGAGGGCGGCGCCGGCGAGGGCGGCGAGACCAGCGGGGGCCCCGGCGCCGGCTGCGCGCTCGGCGGGCTGGCCTGCGGGTCCCCCTGCAGCCAAGGCGGAGAGGAGGGCGAACGTCGCCGGCCCCAACACGCAGGCGTTGCCGAGGACGTAGAGGATCCAGAGGGCCGAGTCCCACGCAGGACGGGCGGCCATGGTGTACGAGTGCGCCATGACGGCGACCAGCACGACCGACAGCGCGACGGAGACCCACGCCAGCCACTTCGGCACGCTCGCGCCGTCGTCGGACTTGCGCATGAGCACGAGGTAGGCCACGGCCGCCACGGCAAGCACGACGATCGCGATCAGCTCCTGCGTGATCCCGGAGGTCAGATGCCCGAACCCGTTGAAGATGCGCTCCCAGTGCTCCAGGTGGAAGAACACCGCGATCCCGCCGGCCGCCAGCAGCACGGCCGAGCAGACCCAAGCCGGCACCTGCGCCTTCTTCCCCACCCCGAACACGGCCATCAGCGCCTGCGTCCCGAACAGCCCCGCGCTCCACGCCACCAGCGTGGTGAACAAAATCAAAGGCCACTGGAGTTCCATTATTCATCACCCTTCCAGTCGCGGTTGCGCAGGATGAACGCGAAGTTCGGATCGTTGCCGACGTTCGGCAGATGATGCAGATCGGTGCTCGCATCGAAGTCCTGCGCCAACTCGCCCAGCGTCACGCGGTTGCCTGCATACAGGCCGTCGTAGGTGCGATCGGTGTCGTAGCCGACGGCGGGGGCTTCGAACGACTCGATCCCCTGGTCCAGATCGCCGAAGAACCGGGCGCGCCCGCCGCACTGGATGACGCATTGCGGCAACCCGCCCTGCCCCACGATCTGCGCGCACAGCGTGCACTTCTCCACGACGCCCTCTTCCTCGTTCAGGTACCGCACGTTGTAGGGGCACGACATCGCGCAGAATTGGCAGCCGATGCACTTCGCCTTGTCGATCTGCACCGTGCCGTCCTCCAGCTTGTGCGAGGCGCCCGTCGGGCACACCTTCACGCACTCGGGGTCGGCGCAGTGCTGACACTGCACGGGCAGGTAGTACATCTCCACGTCGTGCGACGACGTGGCCCCCTCTTTCAGCGAGGGGCCGATGCGCAGCACCTTGTTCCAATAGTTGCCCACCGGCACGTTGTTGACCGCCTTGCAGGCAACCATGCAGGCCAGGCAGCCGACGCACCGGTTCAAATCGGTGACGATCGCGTACTGGGTCATGGCTTTACGCCTCCTCTCGGATGGTGTAGTTCGGCAGCCATTCCTTCAGGCGCGGGTCGGAGGCATCGTAGATGATCTCGGTGCCGTCCTCGGGCGCGCAGGGGATGACCTTGCCGTCGGGGCAGTTCTCGGGCGTGGCCTTGTAGATCTTCACGGGCACGCCGCGCATGTGGGACGACCCGATGAACGGATCCTGGCCGTAGGGGTTCCAGATGCACTCGATGTTCGACAGCTCGAACCCGTGCGTCGGCGCGGGCAGCTCGGGGAACCACCAGGCGTGCTCCGCGTTCGCCCACCCCTTCGCGATGCCGTAGTACAAATCGACGCACTGGCGCACCTTGCCCCACTCCGTCTCGATCCAGGCCCAATCGCCCTGCTCGAGCCCCAGCTCGGCAGCGTCTTCGGGGTTCACCTCCAAACGCGGTGCCGGCCACAGCTCGCGACACCACGGCAGCTGCCGGTGCTCGGAATGGAAGTACACGGGTATGCGGCGGCCGGTGGTGAGGATGATGGGATACTCGTTCATGTCCACGTCGCCCTTGGGACCCGATTTCGGCTCGTCGTAGTGCGGCATCATCTCGTGCACCAGGTCGAACTTGCCGGGGTTGAACTCGTTCGCCTTGTCCACGCAGTACGTCTCGAACACGAGCGGCCAAAATTCCACGAGGCCCGTCGGCGTGGGGCAGCCGAAGTTGTTCACCGGATTGCCGGCGTCGTCGAACGCCGCGCTGAACGTGGAACCGGTGCACGCGTCCTTGCCGATGCGCATCCAGCCGGTCTCGAAGCGACGGTACGTGCCCCAGCGGTCGGGCTCGATCTCCTTGGCGTTGATCCAGCCGTTCTCCTGGAAGTCCTCCACGAAGTCGTCCCAATGCTGCCATTTCACCTTGGGATTGGTCTTCGAGTTGTTCTGGAACCAGTCCTCCAAGCGCTCGTCCACGTGGTAGCCGCCGGGCGCGTCGCCCGCGATGTTGGTCCAGGTTCCGTTCGGGCCGCCCACGGCGTCGAACAGCAGGCGGTTGATGTCGTAGTCGAACTTCGTGTCGCTGGGCGGCTCGACCGCGCGGATGGTGGCGCCGATACCGCCGGACGCGCCCTGCGACACGCGGATGTTGTTGATCTCCAGCCAATGCTGGCACGGCAGCAGGATGTCGGCCATCTCGGTGCCGGGATGGTGGAACATGTTGATGTCCACCCAGAAGTCGAGCGACTGCAACGCCTCCCAGGCCAGGTTCGCGTTCGACATGTTCATGAACGAGCCGGACTCGTTGATGCCGCCGCGCACGGGGTACGGCTCGCCGGTGAGGCAGGCGTCCCAGATGCGCGTCGCGTCGGCCCACTCGTTGTAGTACGCCGTGATGGGGAACTCGTCGGCGCCCACCATGTTCGACAGCGTGTCGTAGCGGTCGGGCACGTTGAGGGGATCGGGCGTGACGCCTTCCACGGGGATCTCGCCCAAGGCGATCAGCTGGGCCTTCACTTCCTGCGGCATGTTCGAGCCGGGCGCGGCCGTGGCCTGCTCGTCGATGGGCGAGCGCGTCAGGCCGCGGTTGCCGGCGGGCGTGTCGAAGTTGCCGGTCATGTAGATGAGGTGCAGCACCGCGCGCACCGTCTGCGTGCAGTTGCCGATCTGGTCGGGCGCGAGGTTCAGGTGGATACCGCCGTTGCCGTAATCCTGCCCCTCGGGACGCGTGGCCCACACGAGGCACGCCTCTTCGATGAGCGCAGGATCGAGGCCCGTGATCTCGGAGCACCACGCGGGCGTGCAGTCCGCCACCGATTCCTCGAGGTACGCCCACACCGGCTTCGCCGTGTGCTTCGAACCGTCGAGCAGCTCCACCTCATGCGAATCGTGCAGGTCGAGGTCGATGCCGGCTTCCTCCAGCTCGTGATAGGACAACGGCGGCAAATAGCCCTCCTGCGACGTGCCCTTGTACACGACCTCCATCTGGTCGCGCGTGGGGGCCACGTGGTTGCAGCCCTCCCATTGCGTGGTGTCGACGTCCCACATCACCAAGCCGCCGGCGCCGTCGTTGGCCAGTTTGTTCCACGCGTAGAACTTGCGCGGGCTGCCGCCCTCCACCACGTCGCTTTCCTTCAGCAGGCGCGTCTTGAGCTTCGTGCCCACGACGTCGGCGGGGATGCCGGCGTTGTTGAGCGGCGTGGACAGGTCGATGTAGCGGCCGCCCGTGGGCTCCCGGTCCTCCACCACGAGGAACGACGAGTTCGTCCAGCGCTTCACGAACTCCCAGTCCACCAGGTCGTTCTTGATGACGAGGTGCTGCCAGCACAGCGCCAGCGCGCCGTCGGAGCCGGGACGCAGGTTCAGCCAGTAGTCGGCCTCCTTGCCCGAGCCGGACAGGCGCGGGTCGATGCAGATGTGCACGTCGGCCTCGGTCATCTTGTCCACGAGGTTGCGGCAGCTGTCATCGTAGTTCGAGTTCTCGGGCGCGGTCCCCCACTGCACGTACACGCGCGGCCCGTCGCGCAGCGCCATCCACGGCGCGCCGTCGACCGAGCTGATCCACCCCATCAAACGGCGCGGCCCCTTGCAGATTTCCGACGCCACGTGCGCGTTCGGCGTGTCGAACAGCCACTTGTAGAACGCGTAGGGCCCGTACACCCACTGGCGCGACGTGCCCGCCATGTTGAAGATGCACTGTCCGCCGTAGCGGTCCATCAGCTCGTTGAACTTGGTGCCGACGATCTCCATCGCCTCGTCCCACGTGATGCGCTGCCAGCCGGGATCCTCGCCCTTGGGATTCGTGCGCTTCATGGGATGGTAGATGCGGTCGGGGTGGTACGCCGCCTGGATGGACGACTGCGACTTGCCGCAGCAGTTGCCGCTCGACTGGAATGACGACTGGTCGCCCTCCACCTTGATGGCGCGGCCGTTTTGCACGGTCACCCACACGCCGCACTCCATCTTCCCGCAGCCGCGGCAGCACGTGCGCACGCGTTTCACGTCGTCGCCGCGCGCGGCCGCTCCGGCATCTTCGGCCAGCGCCGCGTTCGGGGCGACCGCTGCCGCGCAAGCCAACGCCGCACCCGTCACGGCCGTGAGCTTCGTGAACGCACGGCGCGTCAGATTGAGCTTTCCCATTCCTCCTCCTTCTCCGTCTCGTCCTTGCGACGGCTCGTCGAGAACGCCCGCCGCTTTGTTCGAGCATGCGCGGCAGGGGACGCCCGCGCATCATGCGTTTCTGCAAAAAATCGGGCGAATCGGAGGCTTTCCCATCATGCATTTCCCATGATTTTGGAGAAACACCTGATGAGCAAAGCATGACGTCACGCATCAACCTATCGGGCCACGTGAGCCGGACGGATCGCGCACGCTATAATGAGGCTCAGGGGATCGAGATCTTGAGGGGGAATTCTCGTGACGCACATGCCGAAACCGCTGACCACCGCCCGGGATCGCCTGCGCGAGACGGCGCCGCGCAGCCTGTTGAACCTGCGCATGCTCGGCTTCGCCCTGGCGCGCGCGTGGGTGTACCTCATGTTCCTAGGCGCCGCCACCAGCTCCATCACGTGGAACGGCGAGCCGCTGCCCGGCGCGGCTTACTTGGGATCGACGCTCGTGCTGTGCGCGACCCTGTTCGCAAGCGCGATCTTCCACCGGCGCTTCACGGCGCTCATCGGCCATCGCGCGTTCCGCTTCCTCGGCCCGGCCCTCACCACCGTCGGCACGCTGGCCCTCGCCTGCGCCACCCTGCCGAGCGCACCGGCGCTGGCGCTGTGCGCGTTCGGCTCGGTATCGACTGGCGCCGGCTCGGGGCTCATCGACCTGGGGTACGGCGAGCTGTACCGCAACGTCGATCCCCGCCGCACGTCGTTCGAAGCGCCGCTCGCCTTCCTGATCGCCGCGGCCCTCTTCCCCGCCGTTCTGACCTTGCCACCCGTCGGAGCGTGCGTGGTCTGCGCGCTGCTGCCCGCCGCGTCAGGTTGGATTCTGTTCGTGAAGCTGAGGACGTGGTCGTCGAAAGCCGAGCCGGTCGTGCAGCCGTTCGAGATCCACCTGGGGAAGTTCTCGTGGAAGATCGGCGTGTGCGCCTGCCTCATCGGCATGGCCGACGGCGTGGTGCGCGCGGTGTTCATCACCGCGAACGAGGCCAGCGTCGAGAACTTCTACCGCTTCCCGCTCCTTTGGTCGAGCCTGCTCACCATCGCCATCGTCTACGGCTGCGTGCTGCTCTCCAGCAAAACGGGCCTGCGTCCCGTGTACCGCTCGGTGATGCTGGTCATGGCCGTGTTCTTCATGCTGCTGCCCGTGTTCACCGGCTTTTCCGAGATCGAGAGCACCATCGCGCTGGCCGGCTACGGCACGTTCAACGTGCTCATCTGGATACTGCTCGCCGACATCTCGTTCACGTACCGGCTGTCGGGCGTCATGGTGTTCGGCATCGGCTGGGGCATGGTGACGCTCGGCGTGCTGCTCGGTTCCTCGCTGGGGCAACTTGTGTGCACGTTCGCGCCGTTCTCGCCGCAGAGCCTCAGCCTGATCGCGCTGCTGGCCACGCTGGCCATCCTCATCTCGTACATGTTCGTGTTCAACGAGAACGACCTCATCGCGCTGGCGAAGGGCGATGAGGACAAGGGCGGCGCCGAGCCGAGGCGCCAGCGTTTCCAAGACCGCTGCAAGGACGTGGCCGGGGAATACGGTCTGTCGCCGAAGGAAACCGAGATCATGATCCTGTTCGCGAAGGGCCGCTCGAGCACCCGCATCCAGGAAGACCTCTACCTGTCGCGCGGCACGGTGACCACCCACCTGCGCCACATCTACCAAAAGATGGACGTCCACAGCAAGCAGGAGTTCCTGGACGTGATCGAGGGGCGGGAGTAGCATAACGCCCTCAAATGAAAAACGCCCGAGGGAGGTAACTACGTACCGTTCGGGCGCTTAGCACTTTGTACTATATGCGCAGCCCTACTTTATGTCAACGACGGCTCCATGACGGTTCACGAAAAGCACGTGCGATATCCCGTTGATCTCCGACGACCATTTGCGAAGTTCTCGCTCTATTGCCGCATCAGGCAAACCCTTCATGCGTCGAGAATCGAAAATGATGTTGCCCGATTGCCATCGAGCCCGTTTTAGATTGCGCTCGACGGCCTTGATGCTTGATGCCGTAGGGGACTTCATTTCCCACAGCCGTCCGGCGATCAATACGTCGGCAGTGGTCGCATACGCTTCGTCACTCTTCTTGACGAATTCAACGTCGTACCCTGCACGTGCGAGCGCCTGCGCCGTTTTGCTCTCGTGCGGCCAGACGTTCACATCACCAGGAATGATTATGTTGCCGATTCTTTTACCCATAGGCGCATTATACCGCGCAATACTCGCAAGCAATAAGCGCTTGCGCTTGGCATCGTCGAGCCCAAGCCCTTCTCGAGAGCGATCCGTCGTTTGCAAGGGGGTTTGGGGAGACGAATCGCGCTCGGGGAGGGCCGGGGAGGGTCGCGCACACGGGCGAGGAGGGGCGGGGGCTACCCCTCCTTGTGCGTCTGCGGAGGGGCGCGCCTGGTCGGCGGCGCCTCCGCAGGCGCTATCGGGGGATGCGCTAGTAGAACATGAACACGCTGAGCCCCAGGTTGTAGAAGGCGACGCGCATGCAGACGGCTCCGACGAGGGCGGCGGCTATCGCGACCGGGGCCCAGAGCCTCCAGTTGCCCGTGCGCCTGCCCATGAAGGCGGCGGCCAGGGGGACGATCGCGCCGACGGCCACGGCGCCGAGCCACAGGAGCGGGGCCTGGGAGGCGACCGTCGCGGCGGCGTCGGCCATAGCTTTCGTCGGGTGCGTCGGGTCGAAGTAGAGGCCGACGTCGGCGAAGGAGCCGGCGGAGAGCTGGAGGAAGATCGCGAAAGCGAGGGTTGCGAGGGCGTTGAGGGCGGCGCCTATCAGGGCCGTCCTACCCGCGGGGGCCCCGGCTTCGGCTGCGCGCTCGGCGGGTTGGTCCCCGGGTCCCCCTGCAGCCAAGGCGGAGAGGAGGGCGAACGTCGCGGGTCCTAGCACGCAGGCGTTGCCGAGGACGTAGAGGATCCAGAGGACCGAGTCCCACGCAGGGCGGGCGGCCATGGTGTACGAGTGCGCCATGACGGCCACGAGCACGACCGACAGCGCGACGGCGACCCACGCCAGCCACTTCGGCACGCTGGCGCCGTCGTCGGACTTGCGCATGAGCACGAGGTAGGCCACGGCGACCACCGCCAAGACCACGATCGCGATCAATTCCTGGGTGATCCCGGAGGTCAGGTGCCCGAACCCGTTGAAGATCCGCTCCCAGTGCTCGAGATGGAAGAACACCGCGATCCCGCCCGCGGCCAGCAGCACGGCCGAGCAAACCCAAGCCGGCACCTGCGCCTTCTTCCCGACGCCGAACACCGCCATCAAAGCCTGCGTCCCGAACAGCCCCGCCGACCAGGCGACCAGCGTGGTGAAGATGATCAAAGGCCACTGGAGTTCCATTATTCACCGCCTCCTTGCCAGGTCATATCGCGCAGAATGTACTTGAATGAAGGCGCATTGCCGACATCGGGAAGCGCGTACACGTCGGATTCGTCGAAGGGGTCGACATCGTCCAACAGCAACACGCGGGCTTCCTCCGCCAGCGCGTCATAGCTCGGGTCCGCCCCATACCGCACAGCAGGCCCCTCCATAGCACCATAACCAGCGCTGATATCACCGAAGAACCGAGCGCGCCCCCCGCACTGGGCCACGCACTGCGGCAGCTCTCCTTGGGCGATCTTCTGCTCGCACAAGGTGCACTTCTCCACGACGCGCTCCTCCTCGTTCAGGTAGCGCACGCCATAGGGGCACGACATCGCGCAGAACTGGCAGCCGATGCACTTGGACTTGTCGATCTGCACGGTCCCGTCCTCTGCTTTATGCGAGGCCCCCGTCGGGCACACCTTCACGCACTCGGGGTTCTCGCAATGCTGGCACTGCACCGTAAGAAAATACATTTCGATGTCGGGATACTGACCAGAGCCTCCGTTCTTCGGATTTGGCCCTATGCGTAATGTCTTGTTCCAAAAACTGCCGATGGGGACCTGGTTCGCGGTCTTGCACGCCACCGAGCACGCAAGGCACCCGACGCAACGGTCAAGGTCGGTTATAATCGCCAAGTGAGTCATGACTACTTCCTCCCTTCGTAGGTCGGCAACCATTCCTTTAAGCGCGGATCGTCTGAGGTGTGGATGATCTCGGTTCCGTCTTTGCCGCACGGAACCGGATTACCGAACGGGCTGTTCTCGGGCGTCGCTTTGTAGATAGTGCATAGATAGGCGCGCAGATTCGTGGAACCGCTATGAGGGTCTTGGACGCGGCGGTCGGTTATACAGTTGATGCAGGATAGCTCAAAACCATGTCCGGCCTGGTTGATTTCCGGATACCACCATTGGTGCTCGCAATTCACCACGCCTTCGGCAACCCCGTAATACAAATCGGCAGTTTGGCGGACTTTGCCTTCGGGCGTCTCGATCCACACCCAGTCTCCTTGCTCGATTCCCAACCTTTGCGCATCAACCGGATTGATCTCCACACGAGGAACCGGCCACAACTCGCGGCACCAAGGAAGTTGGCGGTGCTCGTTATGGAAATAGACGGGGATTCGCCGGCCCGTCGTGATGACGAACGGGTACTCCTTGCATCGCTCGGGATCCGAGACGGGAGAATGCTGAGGCTCCGTAAACGTCGGGAAATTCCACGTGCCCTCCGGATGGTGAGACTCCATGATGGTCGACCACAACTCGTGCTTTCTCGTCGGGGTTTTCCAACCGGGTTTGCCATCCTTCAAAAGGCCCATCTCGTAGCGCCGATACGTTCCCCAAACTTCCGGATACTCGGCTTTAGCATCAAGCCATCCGTTTTTTTGGAAATTGTCTCGATACTCCTCCCATGTCAAACCTGAGTCTTTGACGGAATCGTCCAATATCCAATCTTTGTCCGGCCAGGTGTTCGCCTCGTCGTCGGGCAGGAAGGGCACGCCCATGCCTTTGCAGATTCCGACGAGCACGTCAGGATCCCAGCGGCATTCGGCAGGCGGTTCGATGCATTGGCACGTCGCTCCGTATGCGCCGGAAGCACCTTGCGACATGCGCGGCGCGCTCAATTCGAGCCAATGGCAAACGGGGAGGAGTATATCCGCCGCGTCTGACGTGGGAGCATGCCACAGATCGGCATCCACAAGGAAGTCGAGCGAATTCAGCACATCCCAAGAATACAGGGCGTTTCCCTGGTTCATGAAATCGCCCGACTGGCAAATACCCGCAACGACGGGATACGGCTCCCCCGTCTCGATCGCTTCCCATATGCTGCTCGAATCCGCGAACCCTCCGAACCATTTGCTCATCGGGAACTTGTCGTACCCAAGCGTTTTCTCATAATCGGGGAACGGCGCGCCAGGGACATCCGCAGCGAACAGGGTATCGCCGCCAGTCGGCGATATCGCGATAGGCGTTTGCGTCACACCGCGATGCCCGCCGGGCGTATCCATGTTGCCCGTCAACATAGTGAGCGCATCGATAGACCGAACATTTTGGATCGCATTGCCCGCATGCTCGATGGCAAGCATGTAGTGGATCCCGCCGTTGCCGTAGCCCGTCGACGGATCCACTCGCGTCGCATAGGCAATTGCCGCCCGTTCGATTTCCTTGGCGGGCACGCCGGTGATTTCTTCGGCTTTTTCGGGTGCATACTGCGCGCAAGCCTCGGCATACCGGTCGAGAACCGGGCGAACGACTGATTTCCGCCCATCTTTGAGCGTCACCTCGAATTCGCCGAACAGCGCGGGATCTATCAGCGGGTTGAACGGGGTCGGATCCGGAACCCAACCGGGCGCAACGCCTGGAACGAGGTTCTTCTGAGGGGCCGGCCGTCCGGCTTCGGGCCGCTTCCACGTTTCGCCTTCCCAAAGGCCAGACTCCACGTCGAAGTATGTAAGCGAATCGGATAGGGTATCCCACACCATCATATGCTTGGGATTCCCCCCTTCTACCAAGTCCGATTCCTTGAGCAATTTCGTTTTGAGCTCCCACGGAGATCCGGTCATGTCGTAGCGCTCCGTCCAACCCGAGGGCTCAATGTCCTCGCACACCAAAAACGGGCAGTCCGTCCACCGCTTGACGTACAAGTCGTCCCACAGTTTGTTTTCGATGATCACATGCGCCCAAGACATGGCTATTGCGGCATCCGTGCCAGGGCGCAAATTCATCCAAACGTCCGCCATGCGCCCAAGGTTCGTCTGGCGCGGATCCACCAAGATATGCGTTGCTGCCTTTTTGGCCACATCGACCGTCGTGCGGCAGCTGTCATCGTAGTTGGACAATTCCGACGCACCGCCCCACTGCACGTACACCGAAGGGCGATCAACGGTTGCCAAATAGCTGAATGCTCGGGCACAGGTCATCTGCGTGGCGAAATGGCGCGGCCCCTTGCACACCTGGTACGCATGCATGGTATTGGGCGTTCCCAACGCGCGCGGCCATCCGATGATGCCTGCCATGCACCAAATCCTGCTTGTCCCCGTCATGCAGAACAATGAAGGCCCGCCATAGCGCTCCTTCACTTCGTTGAATTTCTGACCGATCGTCTGGAACGCCTCGTCCCAGCTGATGCGAACCCAACCAGGATCGTCCTGCCCCTTCTCGTTCGTGCGCTTCATCGGGTAATGAAGGCGGTCGGGATGATAGGCAGCTTGAATGGACGATTGCGACTTCGAACAACAATTGCCGCTGCTGTGAAACGCGCTCGGGTCTCCTTCCACTTTGACCGCCCTGCCATCCTTCACCGTCACCCAAACACCGCACTCCATCTTCCCGCACGCCCGGCAGCATGAGCGGACGCGCTTGACCTCCGAAGCAGACGAGCCGGCGTCGCCGGTCTCGGCCAACGCCTGCCTAGTTGATGCGCTGATACCTCCAGCGGCAATGCTAGCGACCATCCCCATCTGCAAAAACGATCGTCTCGTTACTGCTGATAACCTCATTGCCTCTCCTCCTTTACTCGTCGCACTTGCTTCGCCTTTCCAGAATCCGGAATGGCACGTTCGAGTGTTCATCTTCCGAACTTTCTTCGCATCCCCTGGCGAAGGGGCAATAGCAGGGAAACCGCTCGCCCCTCGCGTGTGATATGGAGAGAAACATCCCCTTCGGAAGGTGACTTTGGACACGCAAGGGTGAAAATGGCCCCCGCAGGAGCGGGGAGACGCGCCCGTCGCTATAATGGAGCCGTACGCCGGGGGGATATGGGGACGCATGGGACTCGAAGCGCGCGATCAATTGGATAGCAACCTCAAGGGACGCAGTCCCGATTCTCACCGAGCAAAACCTTCCGACGAGCTTGCGAAAGGCTTTATCCCGGCGCTCGGACTCGCTTTTCTGCTCGCTTGGATCTACGCGCTTTTTTCCACCCCGACAGCCCCCGCCGATTTACCCGACAACATGCTTCTCGCTCAGAAGATGCCTTATATCGCATGCTCGATTGCGCTTACCGGGTCGTACCTTCTCGCGGCGCGATTTCATACGCAACTCGAACCCCTCCTCGCACATGCAAGGCTGAGGATGATCGACACGGCCGCGCTGTGCACGATCACCCTCGTCATCGCATGGCTTCCCGTAGAATCTCTTGGTTCGTACGCGATTCCCCTCCAAGCGCTTTGCAGCGGAATCGCAGGCATCCTTTCTGCAGCCATGTTTCTGATGTACGGAGAATGGTTCAGCAGGCTGGGTGGAAAAACCACATGCATTTCAGCAATCGTCAGCTTCGGACTGTCGAGCATGCTCGCGGTTTATTGCTCGTTAATACCTGGAGTTGCGTCCATGATGACCAGGACGATATTGCCTTTGCTGGCAGGTGTTTGCCTATCTCGGTCCGGGTCGATAAAGATATATCCGTATGCCCGACAACAAACTACGAACGCTCTAGGCAATCCTTGGGTTTTGGGAAGCCTTTATATCCTCATAATGATATGGGGATTCGTAAATCGATTCCTATCGAACGTTTACACTGCCTCGACAAGCGCGGGCATGAGCATTCCCGACATGACCGCTTTCAGGGATATCGGCATCGCGATACTCGTATCGTTCGCCGTTTTGCTCGCAGGGATCATAGTGCTGTTCCCACGCCTCACGAAGATGCCCTTTTTGCTGCGATGCGGGCTTGCTCTGGTATTGGCGGCGTGTCTGCTATGCCCCATGGCGCTCGCTTTCGAAAGTCCTGTCGGGGCAATCGGCCTCATGACAGGCCCGACCTCGCTCTTCGTCATGGCGGTCTGGATTATCGGCTCGTTGCTTGGAGCGCTCTTCAAAGGACGCGGGTCGTTCTTCTTTCCGTTGCTGCTTGCCGCATGGACGTTCGGCGGAGTCGTCGCAGAGATCGCATTCACTACGGCATCGGTGAACAAGCTAGCAGGCGCTTTCGACGCGTTCGCCATCGCTTCGATTGTCTTGCTTTTCCTTGTGTTCATGAGCTGTCTCTCCATATTCAACATCAGCAACCTGTTTCATATACTGCCGAACGGAAGCGACGAGGCATCAAACGGAAACGCTGCCCCCCGATCGCAGGAGCTCGCGCGCGCTTACGATCTTTCAAATCGCGAGCTGGAGATACTGGCCCTGCTAGCGAAGGGACTGGATGCCAGCTATATCGAGAAAACGCTGTTCATCTCGTACAACACGGTTGCTACGCACCGTAAACATATCTATCGGAAACTGGGCGTCCATTCGCAGCAAGAGCTTATCGAATTCATGATGGAAGAGGAGCGGAAACGGGCGTAGCAATCCCACCTGTCTGGCCGTTGCCGAGCAGAAGGCTCCTCTTGCGAATCACTTTTTCGGTGAAACAGGTCGCTGCGCCGCAGAGTCCTGGACACGATCGAAGGGCCGGAGTTGCTTACATAACAGAACCGGACAGCCGCTCCACCAAGCGCCCAAAAGGCGCTTTCCGCTATGGGTGAGAACATTCGCCTTGCCCGCCTACGCCGCAAGCTCAGCATGACGCTCGTCGCTGAACGCGCGGGAATCAGCGTGCCCACGCTGCGCGCCATAGAACAAGGCTCGCCCTCCGTCGCCATCGGGTCGTATGCGACGGTGCTTCTGGCAATCGGCATGGAACGAGTTCTCCCACGCCGCGGCTAACGACGAGCTGGGACGCTATCTGCAAGACCAGGACCTCGAGCCGAAGAAGCGCGCGCCGCGCAGACGGGTTACCGCAGAAACGACTTCCGAGTCACAAAATTCACCGCTGTGAAGTGCTTTGCCTTGCCCTCTGCGTCTCCGCCGTTTTCGACCTGGGATAACACGCGCGAGTGATGCGAGCGTGGCAGCTGCGTGCGATTCGGAACCCCGAAAACGCTTCACAGCGGTGAATTTTGTGACTCGAAAGGACTTTTCGTGGCCCTTCCAGAAGGGCTATGCCCCGATCTGCTCGGAATGCGCACTTGGCTTGTTTGCCATCGGACGTAACGCCAATGCGCCCAAAGCCCTCCGCGGAAGCGATTCGCCCGTTTGCAAGGGGGTTGGGGAGACGAATCGCGCCCGGGGAGGGCTTTGAGACAAGGGGCAGCGTGTGCCAGGGCGTGTGTCAGGGAGATGGAGGTTTTGACACACGCCCTGGATCCTAGTAGAACATGAACACGCTGAGCCCCAGGTTGTAGAAGGCGACGCGCATGCAGGCGGCTCCGACGAGTGCGGCGGCTATCGCGACCGGGGCCCAGAGCCTCCAGTTCCCCGTGCGCCTGCCCATGAAGGCGGCGGCCAGGGGGACGAGCGCGCCGACGGCCACGGCGCCGAGCCACAGGAGCGGGGCCTGGGAGGCGACCGTCGCGGCGGCGTCGGCCATGGCCTTGGTGGGGTGCGTCGGGTCGAAGTAGAGGCCGACGTCGGCGAAGGAGCCGGCGGAGAGCTGGAGGAAGGCGGCGAAGGCGAGGGTTGCGAGGGCGTTCGCGGCTGCGCCGGCGAGGGCCGTCCTACCCGCGGGGGCCCCGGCGTCGGCTGCGCGCTCGGCGGGCTGGTCCCGGGGCGGCACTGCAGCCAGGAGGAGGAGGAACGTCGCCGGCCCCAGCACGCAGGCGTTGCCGAGGACGTAGAGGATCCAGAGGGCCGAGTCCCACGCCGGCCTCGCGGCCATCGTGTACGAGTGCGCCATGACGGCCACGAGCACCACCGACAGCGCGACGGACAGCCACGCCAGCCACTTCGGCACGCTGGCGCCGTCGTCGGACTTGCGCATGAGCACGAGGTAGGCCACGGCCGCCACGGCCAAGACCACGATCGCGATCAATTCCTGGGTGATCCCGGAGGTCAGATGCCCGAACCCGTTGAAGATCCGCTCCCAGTGCTCCAGGTGGAAGAACACCGCGATCCCGCCGGCCGCGAGAAGCACCGCTGAGCAAACCCAAGCCGGCACCTGCGCCTTCTTCCCGACGCCGAACACCGCCATCAAAGCCTGCGTCCCGAACAGCCCCGCCGACCAGGCAACCAGGGTAGTAAAGATAATCAAAGGCCATTGCAGTTCCATGGTCTACCCCCTCCACTTTCGGTCGGAGCGCAGCAGGTACATGAGCTCCGGGCCATTTCCAACATCGGGCAGACGATGGATTTCGTCTTCCGTATACGGTTCGACGTACTCCTTCAGCGTCACGCGCGTCTGTTGCATCTCGGCGTAGTCGCACGACAGCGCTTGCGGATGCGCCGGCGCTTCGAAGCTGTCCACACCCTTGTCCAGGTCGCCGAAGAAGCGCGCACGCGAGCCGCACTGGGCCACGCACTGCGGCAGCTCGCCCTGGGCCACCTTCTGCTCGCACAGCGTGCACTTCTCCACCACGCGCTCCTCCTCGTTCAGGTAGCGAACGTTATAGGGGCAGCTCATGGCACAGAATTGGCAGCCGATGCACTTCGACTTGTCGATCTGCACGGTGCCGTCCTCGGCCTTGTGCGAGGCGCCCGTCGGGCACACCTTCACGCACTCGGGGTCGGCGCAGTGCTGGCACTGGATGGGCAGGAAGTACATCTCCACATCGGGCCAGTCGCCGCTGCCGCCCTCTTTCGGGTTCGGCCCCACGCGCAGCGTCTTGATCCAGAACGACCCTACGCCCACGCCGTTCGCTGCCTTGCAGGCAACCGTGCAGGCAAGGCAGCCGACGCACCGGTTCAGATCGGTGATGATTGCGTACTGCGTCATCGTTTACGCCCCCTCTCCGGTCCACGCTTCTTCGCCTTCGACGCGGGACCGCAGCCCCGTTCCCATCCATTCTTTCAACCGCGGGTCGCCCGCATCGCAGATGCACGGGTTGCCCTGCGGGTCGCACGGAACCGGGTTGCCGAACGGCGAGTTCTCCTCGGTCGCCTTGTACACCAGCACGGGAACCGAGCGCATCGTGGCCGCGCCGCACACCACGTCCTGGCCGTACGGGTCCATCACGCAGTTGATGTTCACCAGCTCGTAGCCGTGGCTGGCCGTGTCCATCTCGGGGAACCACCACGCGTGGTTCGCGTTCACCACGCCCTTGCTGATGCC
The DNA here is from genome assembly GCF_009834925.2 of Eggerthella guodeyinii. Classification (NCBI taxonomy): domain Bacteria; kingdom Bacillati; phylum Actinomycetota; class Coriobacteriia; order Eggerthellales; family Eggerthellaceae; genus Eggerthella; species Eggerthella guodeyinii. Next base: position 731,066 of record NZ_CP063310.1, on the reverse strand, counting down.
GTAGTACAGATCCAGCACCTCGCGCACCTTGCCCCACGGGCTCTCGATCCACACCCAATCGCCCTGCTCGAGCCCCAGACGCGCGGCGTCGTTCGGGTTCATCTCCAGGCGCGGCGCGGGCCACAGCTCGCGGCACCACGGCAGCTGACGATGCTCGGAGTGGAAGTACACCGGCTGGCGCGCACCCGTGGTCATGAGGAACGTCGCGTCGGCGTGCTCTTGCAAGCTGGCGGGATAGTCGGCGTTGCGGATCTTCGACTCGTCGATATCGGCGGCCTTCGCGGCGTCGAAGTACTCGGGCGTGGTCACCGGCGAGTTCGTGGGCTCGCGGTACACGGGGAACTTGTCCTCGTCGCCCAGGTACGCCTCGCACACGAGCGACCAGATCTCGATGAGGCCCGACGGCGTCATGAAGCCCGGATGATCGTCCACGAGCGGGTACAGGTTGAAGCCGCCCTGCTGGCGACGCCAGCCCATCTCGTGGCGGCGGTACGTGCCCCACCGCTCGGGATGCCACGTGCGGCAATCCATCCAGCCATTCTTCTGGAAGTGCTCTTTCGCCTGCTCCCAGGTGGGTCCGTCGGGGAACTCGGCCGTCTTCCACGCGTCCACGTTGTCCTTGAGCACGCGGCTGCGGTTCGGCCAACGGTAGTCGGTCTTCTCGCCGAAGTTGAGGATCTCGGACGGCTCGGCCGACTCGTCCTTCGTGTTCCACGGCACGCCCATGGCCTTGTACATGCCCACGTTCCAGTCGGGGTCGTAGATGCACTCGCCCGGCGCCTCGACGGCGGCGCACCCGCAGCCGAAGAACCCGCCGGCGCCCTGGCTGACGCGCGTCGTGTCCACTTCCAGCCAGTGATAGCACGGGAAGATGACGTCGGCGTTGCCGTTGTTCGGGCAGAACCACAGGTTGATGTCGGTGAAGAAGTCGAGCTTCGTCATGGCTTCCCACGCCACGTCGATGTTGCCCATGTTCATGAAGTCGCCCGACTGGCACACGCCCGCATGCAGCTGGTACGGCACGTCGTTGTCGAGGCAGCCGTCCCAGATGGAGTTCGCATCCGCCCAGCGCGCCCAGTAGCGGTTGAGCGGGAAGCGCTCGGCGTCAACCTCGTTGGCCTGGCGCTCGAACACGGTCTTGGGGTTCGGCCACGCCTGCGACGTGCGGAACGCGCCGCCCATGCGCTGGGCGATGACGAGGGCTTCCTCATGGCTGGGCACCTTGTTGCCGTAGCGCTCGGCCAAAGGCGAGTCGTTGTCGATGAGGTACTGCACGAAATCCTGCATCTTCGCGGCGAGCCCCTCGAGGTCGACGTCGCGGCCGTCCCACGTCTTGGCCTCGTCGCCGTACGGCGCGCCGGCCTGCATGTTGGAGCGTCCGGGGTTGCCGTCGAACTGCGCCTTCGACGAGCCGCGGTTGCCGGCCGGCTCGTCGGAGTTGCCGGTGATGCACGACAGGATCTGCAGCGCGCGCACGTTCTGGATGGAGTTGCCGTTCTGGTCGGTGGCCAGCTGGAAGTGGATGCCGCCGTTGCCGTGCAGCGGGTTGATGCGGGTGGCCCAGGCGCGCACGGCTTCCTCGTTCTTCGCGGCCGGAACGCCGGTGACCTCCTCGGTCTTCTCCAGCGTGTACTCGCCTGTCATCTGGCGGAACGCGTCCCATACGGTGCGCGCCTGATGCACGGAGCCGTCCTTGAGCGTCACCTCCACCTCGCCGGGAAGCAGCGCCGGACGCTTCGGCAAGCCCTTGGGGTTGCAGGCGTCCGAGCCGTCGGGGAAGCGGTCGGGCTCGGTGGCCGGATCGGCGAACGTCGACTGGTCGGGCAGCCACGCGTCGGCCACGAGCGGCTTGTACGGATGCTCGATCCACGTGCCGGTGGTGGGGATGCGATGCTCCTCGCCCTCCCACATGCCCAGCTCGGCGTCCCAGTACGTCAGGCGCTCGTTCGCCTCGTCCCACACGATGAAACGCTGGTACTTGCCGTCCTCCTTGAGGTCGGCCTCGGTCAGCAGCTTCGTCTTCATGTTGATGCCGCCGTTGCCCTCGACCAGCCAGCCTTCGGTGAGCTCGGCCTTGTCGTCCACGTAGAGGAACGACGCGTTCGACCAGCGGCGCACCATGGTGTCGTCGTAGGCCTCGTTCTCGATGACCCAGTTGAGCCACGACAGCGCCAGCGCGCCGTCGGTGCCGGGGCGCAGCGGCAGCCAGATGTCGGCTTCCTTGCCCAGCGGCGTGACGCGCGGGTCCACCACGATGTGCTTCGACGCGCGGTGCGCGACGTCGGTGATGGTGCGGTTCGTGGAGTCGTAGTTGGAGTACTCGCATGCCGTGCCCCATTGCACGTACACGCTGGGCTCGGCCTCCACCTCCATCCACGGCGACCCCATCTCGTCGGTCATGATGCCGCCGAAGTGGCGCGGGCCCTTGCACACCTGGTAGGCCAAGTGCGCGTTCGGCGTGCCGAACAGCTGCTTCATGCCCTGGTAGGGCCCGAGCGACCACACGCGCGACGTGCCGCACATCACGAAGATGGACTCTCCGCCGTACTTCTCCTTCACTTCCTTGAGCTTCTCGCCGCATATCTCGAACGCCTCGTCCAGCGTGATGCGCACCCAACCGGGATCGTCCTCGCCCTTGGGGTTCGTGCGCTTCACCGGGAAGCGAAGGCGGTCGGGATGGTACAGCGCCTGCATCGACGACTGCGACTTCGAGCAGCAGTGCCCGCGGCTTTGCGGCGCGGACTCGTCGCCCTCCACCTTGACGACCTTGCCGTCGCGCACGGTTACCCAAACGCCGCACTCCACCTTGCCGCAGGCGCGGCAGCACGAGCGAACGCGTTTGACTTCCCCCGCATCGGCATCGACGCCCTCGGCGAGCGCCTGCATCGGCTCGGCGACCGCCGTGAGCGATGCAGCGGCACCGGTGACCGCCATCGCCTTCATGAAGCTGCGGCGCGTGAGCGTGAGCTGAGCCATTGATCCCCACCTTCCTTTCTCGTCTCTCGCTTCATACCTGAAACGATGGAGCCATCCTAGGCGGCGAAGGCGGGTACACCCTCCCAGCAGCGCTATGATTTTGCGTCGAGGCGGGGCGGCAGGGCATCATACCGTGGCTATGATTTTTCGCAAAACCCCAGGAAACAGCCATCAACAAAGGGGAAAGGTGGCAGGCGCGGAGCAGCAACCCGACGACGGTGCAGTATGATGGACGGCGAGGGTTCGCAGACGAGGGGGAAAGCGGGTACCTGATGGAAATCAAGCTTCCGCGGCTCAAACTGGAGGTGCGCGAGGACGAGGGGTTCTCGTTGGGGAAGCTGTCGCCGACGCTCATCGTCGGCTTCGGCGCCCACTGGGCGTGGGTCTACCTCACGATGTTCAACGGCCAGCAGCTGTTCTTCTGGAACGCGGCCGATCCGGCGGTGCCGGCCGGGCTCTTCCACCCCGTGTCGCTCGTGTTCTTCGTCATGACGCTGCTGAGCTACGGCGTGCTGTCGCGCGCGTACCGCCGCCTGTTCGCCACGCAGCGGCGCCGCGCGCGCATCCGATTCGTCGGCGCGACGCTCGGCTTCGCCGGCACGCTGCTCATGTGCTTGGCGGACGTCGGGACGCCGCTGGGAATCGCCGCGCTCGCAGCGGGAGGTGCGACCACCGGCATCGGCTCGGCCATCCTCCTGATGAGCTACGGCGTGTCGTTCGGGCAATGCGACATCGCCACCATCGTCACCAGCACGGCGCTCTCGCTGGTGGCGGGCATCGCACTGTACACGGCCGTGTCGAACCTCGACCTGTTCCATCCGCTGGGAGCCCTGGCCGCGGCCCTCATCCCGTTCCTCGAATGCTGGTGCCTCTACCGGTGCAGCACCGTGCTCGTCGACAAGCTCGAGTTCGCCGCCATCACGCTCAAGGTGAGGAAAACCCCGTTCGCGCTGCGCCTGTGCGCGCCCAGCCTGCTGTTCGGGTTCGCGCTGGGCGCCGTACGCACGCAGGCCATCGCCGACATGCATCTGGTCGGAGGCTTGGGAACGCAGATCGTCTGCATCGGGGCGGCCGCGCTCACGGCGTGCGCGCTCATGATCGCCGTCATGCTGACGCAGCGCCAGCACATCAACTTCATGTTCCGTCCCCTGTTGCCCCTCATCGCGATCGCGCTGGTCGCGGTCTACTTCATCGCCGACGCGACGCCCTTCACCACGTTCGCGCTGCTGCTGTGCTACCTCCTGTTCGAGGGCACCATGTGGGTGAGCTACGCCGACATCACCCAGCGCTTCCGCCTGACGTCGTTCGTGGTGTTCGGATTCGGGCGCGGGGCGCTCGCGCTGGGCGCGCTCATCGGGATGACGGCCTCCCTCGCCATCCCCGCGCTCGACTCCGCAACCAATCCGGCGAACACGCTGATCGTCGTGTTCGCGTGCATCATCTTCGGCTTCGGCGCCCTGCCGCGCGGCAGCGAGCTGCGCGCCCTCATCGTGGGCGAATCGGACAACCCGGCAGGCGAGATGCTCCGCGGGCGCGAGCACGCCGAGTCGCCCGAGAAGGCGCGCGCCGGCCGGTTCAAGCGCAAGTGCGAGCTGGTGGCGAACCGCTACCTCCTGTCGAAGAAGGAGACGGAAGTCCTGTTCCTGCTGGCGAAAGGCCGCAACGCCGCCTACATCCAGGAGCAGCTCTACATCTCCGAGGGCACCGCCCGCACCCACATGCGCCACATCTACAAAAAGCTCGACATCCACACCCAGCAAGAGCTGATGGACCTGGTGGAAGGTGCGGAGGAAGAAGCCGCGTAAGCGAAGCGGCCGCGAGGCGGCCGCTCGAGGTCCAACGGCATTCGGCCGCCGCCGTCGCGGGCGGGAATCGCGGCGGTTTCTGCGACTTTTTCGACTTCGTGGCAAGCGGGGAGAAACCCGACCAGGGGTTTCTCCCGCACGTAGCCGCCGGCTTCCGCCGGCGCGCTTTCTCGCGCTTGCGAAACGCCTGATGGGGGAACCGGCTTCGGGAGCCCGCTTGCCACGAAGTCGAAAAACTCGCAGAAGAGGCGCCGGAGCCCACTCGGGAGCCCGGCCCCGGCCCTCCTCGAGGGCGATCCGTCGTTTGCAAGGGGGTATGGGGAGACGAATCGCGCTCGAGGAGGGCCGGGGAGGGTCGCGCGCACGGGGAGGGCCCCGACCCGTGCGTCTGCGGGTGTAGCGCCCCGCCCCCTGTGCGCCTGCGGAGGGGCTCGCTTCGTTGGAGGGATCTCCGCAGGCGCTATCGGGGGATGCGCTAGTAGAACATGAACACGCTGAGCCCCAGGTTGTAGAAGACGACGCGCATGCAGACGGCTCCGACGAGGGCGGCGGCTATCGCGACCGGGGCCCAGAGCCTCCAGTTCCCCGTGCGCCTGCCCATGAAGGCGGCCGCGAGCGGGACGATCGCGCCGACGGCGAGCGCGCCGAGCCACAGGAGCGGGGCCTGGGAGCCCACCGTCGCGGCTGCGTCGGCCATGGCCTTCGTCGGGTGCGTCGGGTCGAAGTAGAGGCCGACGTCGGCGAAGGAGCCGGCGGAGAGCTGGAGGAAGGCGGCGAAGGCGAGGGTTGCGAGGGCGTTGAGGGCGGCGCCGGCGAGGGCGGCGAGACCAGCGGGGGCCCCGGCGCCGGCTGCGCGCTCGGCGGGCTGGCCTGCGGGTCCCCCTGCAGCCAAGGCGGAGAGGAGGGCGAACGTCGCGGGGCCCAACACGCAGGCGTTGCCGAGGACGTAGAGGATCCAGAGGGCCGAGTCCCAGGCGGGGCGGGCGGCCATCGTGTAGCTGTGCGCCATGACGGCCACGAGCACCACCGACAGCGCGACGGACAGCCACGCCAGCCACTTCGGCACGCTCGCGCCGTCGTCGGACTTGCGCATGAGCGCGAGGTAGGCCACGGCCGCCACCGCCAAGACCACGATCGCGATGAGCTCCTGCGTGATCCCGGAGGTCAGGTGCCCGAACCCGTTGAAGATCCGCTCCCAGTGCTCGAGATGGAAGAACACCGCGATCCCGCCCGCGGCCAAGAGCACCGCCGACGCAACCCACGCCGGCACCTGCGCCCGCTTCCCGACGCCGAACACGGCCATCAGAGCCTGCGTCCCGAACAGCCCCGCGCTCCACGCCACCAGCGTGGTAAAGATAATCAAAGGCCACTGGAGTTCCATTTACATCTCCTCCTTTCCCTGCCACGTGCGGTTGCGCAGGATGTACACGTACGAGGGCTTGTTGCCCACGTCGGGCAGATGGTGCACGTCCGCGTCGGACCAGGGCTTGCTCGTCTCGGTGATCGGGAGGAACCGCCCGTCCTTGTCGGGAGGCCCGACGAACGTCTCGATTCCCTTCTCCATATCGCCGAAGAACCGGGCGCGCCCGCCGCACTGCCGCACGCATTCGGGCAGCTCTCCCTGGGCGATCTTCTGCTCGCACAAGGTGCACTTCTCCACCACGCGTTCAACCTCGTTCAAGTAGCGTACCCCGTACGGGCACGACATGGCGCAGAACTGGCAGCCGATGCACTTCGACTTGTCGATCTGCACGGTGCCGTCCTCCAGCTTGTGCGAGGCGCCGGTCGGGCACACCTTCACGCACTCGGGATCTTTGCAGTGCTGGCAGGTCACCGGCAGGTAGTACATCTCAACATCGGGGAACTGCCCCGAGCCGCCCGGCGTCGGGTTCGGCCCGATGCGCAGCACCTTGCTCCAGAACGCGCCCGGCGCGATGCCGTTGACCATCTTGCACGACACCGAGCAGTTCAGGCACGATACGCAGCGGTTCAAGTCCGTGACGATAGCGTACTGGGTCATATCACACCTCCTCGGGTTTCACGGGCATCCAGTCTTTCAGGCGCGGGTCGTCGGGCTCCACGATGATGGGCGTGCCGTCTTCCGGCGCACAGGGAACCACGATCCCGTTCGGGCAGTTCTCGGGCGTCGCCTTGTAGATCTTCACCAGGTAGCCGCGCAACGTCGTCGCGCCGCTGATGGGGTCTTGCGCCTGGTCGTCCACCAGCGCATTGATGTTCGACAGCTCCCATCCGTGCGTCGGCGCCGGAAGCTCGGGGAACCACCAGCCGTGATCCGCCTCCACCACGCCGGGCGCGATGCCGTAGAACAGATCGGCCACCTGGCGTATCTTGCCGCGACGCGACTCGATCCAGCACCAGTCGCCCTGCTCGATGCCCAGCTCGCCCGCGGTGACGGGGTTGATCTGGAACGTCGGGACCACCGCCTGCTCGCGGCAATACGGCTGCTGACGGCCCTCGCTGTGGAAGAACACGGGGATGCGCCGCCCCGACGTCAAAACGATGGGGTACTCTTCGTACACGTCGGGCGTGGAGTACGGGCTTTCCTGCGGCTCGCGCACCACCGGAAGCTGCTCGCCGGGATGGTACGACTCGAGGATCGTCGACCACAGCTCGAACTTCGTCGTGGGCGTCTCCCAACCTGGTAGGCCATCGGCGCGCATGAATCCCAGCAGGTGGCGACGGTAGTAGCCGATGGGGCTCACCTTGCGCAGGTCCCACTGGCCATGCTCCTGGTACTGCTGCTTGAAATCGTCCCAGTCCTTGAATTCCAGCTTGTCGCCGTCGGGGCCGGGAATCTGCATGCCGTGAGTGGAATGGAAGATGGCCAACTCGTTCACCTGCTGCTCGTCCGGCCAGGGCGTTTCGAGCCACTCCTTCGGCCACCACGGCGGCGCAGCCTCGGCGCTCGTCGGCCACCAGGGGATGCCCATCTTCTTCGTGATCTGGATGATCTGCGGGGTGTCCCAGCGCGCCTCGGCCAGCGGCGGCACCGCGGCCACCTGCGCGCCGAAACCGCTTTCGGCGCCCTGCGAGATACGCAGGTTGTCCACCTCGAGGAAGTGCGCGGCCGGCACGAGTATGTCGGCAAGCTCCACCGTCGGCGAGAACCACAGCTCGGCCGCCCAGTAGAAGTCGAGCGTCTTGAACGCCTCCCAGTTGCGCGTCGCGTTTCCCGAATGATGGTGCGTGCCCGTGGAGGAGATCATCGAACGGATGGGGTACGGGTTGCCCGTGAGGATCATGTCCGTCGCGGTGGTCTGATCGTGGTGGAACGCCGCGCCGCCGATGGTCTGGAAGTACGGCAGCAGCGGGAACTTCTCGCCGCCGGCGACGCGTGCGCGCAGCTCAGGGGCTTGCTGGGGCGCGCCGAACGGCGTGGCGTAGTTGATGAACACGTTGTACAGGTAGTGCACCGACTCGCCGCCGCGGTTGCCGCCGGGCGTGTCGAGGTTGCCCATGAGCGCCGAGAGGATCAGCGGGATGCGCGTCGACTGGACGGCGTTGCCCGCATGCTCCAACGGCAGCTGGTACTGGATGCCGCCCTGCATGAGCTTGCAGCCGTATTCCTCGGCGGCCTCGCGCAGCACGTCTTCGCTGATCCAGCAGTGCTCGGCGGTTTTCTCGGGCGTCCATTCGGCCAGCTTGTCGCGGAACATCTGGAACGTGGGGGTGGCGCGCACCGTGCGGCCGTCCTTCAGCTCCACCTCGTACGAGCCGTCGAGGGCCGGGTCGATGTCCACCTGGAACCCGTTGTCCTCCACGAGGTAGCCTTCGCCGTGCTTCGTCATCTCCGTGGGCTTGACGTATTCGCTTTCTCCCTTCCACAGCGCGGTTTCGGCATCGAAGTAGGTCAGGCGCCCGTTCTTCGCATCCCACACCATGAAACGCTTCGTGCTGCCGCCCTCGCGCACGTCCGACTCCTTGAGCAGGCGCGTCTCGATGTTCAGCGGATAGCTCTGGTTTTCCAGCGTCGCCGTCCACGTGTAGCCGCTCGGCGCCAGCTCCTCCACGTACAGGAAGGGGCCGTTCGTCCACTTCTTCGCAAACAGCTCGTCGAACGACTGCATCTCGTTCACGATGATGTTGAGCATGCCCATGCCGAACGCGTCATCGGTGCCGGGGCGCAGGTGCACCCTGATGTCGGCCTCCTTGCCGAGGTTCTGCAAGCGCGGCCCCACGCAGATGGATTTACGGGCGTTCACCTGGGCGTCCACGGTCACGCGGTTCGCGTTGTCGTAGTTCGACACCTCCTGGTTGGTTCCCCACTGGAAGAATACCTCGACGCCGTCGTTGAGCGAGATCCAGTGCGCCGGGAAGCAGGTCATCGCGCCCGACTCGCAGCGCGGCCCCTTGCAGATCTGGCCCGCCGTGCAGCCGCCGTTGGGGCTGCCCACGTAATAGCCGAACATCATGGAGCCGTAGCTGGTGATGCGGCTCGTGCCGTGCAGCGACTTGATGGCGGGGCCGCCGTACTTGTCCATGCACTCCTGGAAGCCCTTCGCGCCCGCCTCGATGGCCTCGTCCCAGCTGATGCGGACCCAACCGGGGTCTTCGCCCTTCGGGTTCGTGCGTTTCATCGGGTAGCGGACGCGGCCGGGATGGTACAGCGCCTGCGTGGCCGACTTTCCCTTGGCGCACAGGTTGCCGCGGCTCGTGATGGCGCTTTCGTCGCCTGTGATGTCGATGACGCGGCCATCCTGCACCCACACCCACGTGGCGCATTCCATCTTGCCGCATGCGCGGCAGTGGCTCCGAATCTTCTGAACCTCTCCCCCCGGCTGCGCCTCGCTTTGAGCGAGCGCCGAAAACGGCGTCGCCGAGGTCAACCCCAACGCGGCGCCCGTGACCGCGGCGCTTTTCACGAACGTCCGGCGCGTGCAATTCAACGGTTTCATTCACCCTCCTCTAGTTCACTCGATGCGTTGTTCGCTATACTTGCCCGAAGAGCGCTCTTCGCCATCTATCGTAAAAAGCGCTGATGGCATGCTCAAGCGATACGTTTGCGTTCAAGCATTCCAGGGGGGAATAGGGATATGCACATTTCGCATCTGAGGGAGTTCGTCGAGCTCGTGCGCTGCCTGAGCTTCAGCGAAGCCGCGCGGAACCTCAACACGGCGCAGTCCACGCTCAGCAAACACGTCTTGGCGTTGGAGAAGGAATGCGGCGCGGAGGTGCTGACGCGTTCGAGCGCGCAGGTGCGCCTGACGCAGGAGGGCCAGGCGCTGTTCGAGGGGGCCATCGACATCATCGAGACGCACGACCGCACGCTCGAGCGCATCGCGGCGCTCAAGCGCAACCCACCGATCGTCGTGGGCGGGCTGTACCGCAACGCGCACATCCTGCGTTTCGTCACGAGCATCGTCAACCGTCAGCGGAAAAGCGACGCGCCGCTGACCTTGAGCTACCGCAATCTCCACCATCGACCGTACGTCGAGATGCTGCAGAAGGGCGAGTTGGACGTCGCATTCACCATGCAGGAGCACGACGCGAACTTGCCGGCCGGCATCGGCCGCATCCACCTGTTCGACGACCCGCTCATCGCCATCATGGCGAAGGACCACCCGCTCGCCGGCAACGAGACGCTCGTCCTCGAGGACATCGACCACCAGAGCATGCTCTCGCCGGACGGCGGCTATGCCATCGCCGGCGCCGAGCTGGCGCGCAAGATATTCGCGAGCAAGGGCGTGCGGCCCCTGTACCGCCCGGTGTTCATCCAATCCGCCCAGGACTTCCCCACGCTCGACATCGCGGACAACATCCTGGTGGTGGAGGAGTCCATCCAGAAGCAGCAGCCGCAGTCGGAAGGAAACTGCGCGCTTCCCTTCGCGGACGCTGAGGCGTGCTTCCCCTTCTACGCGCTGTTCCGGGCCGACGAGCGCACCGGCGCCATCGGCTTCTTCCTCGACGCCCTCGAGGAAGAAGCCCGGCGCTTCGCCGCCGACACCGCGCACGAGGGTTAGCGCTCGTACACCTGGTCGCAGCCGAGGAGATCCTTCATGGAGTGCCAGATCTGGTGGGGGTTGCCCGGAGGGTTCTTGAGCGGCTTCATCGGATAGCGCTCCTGCGCGCCCGACAGCAGGTCGACGGCGAACACCTCGTCGGACAGCTCGAGCGCCCCCTGCGCGCAGATATCGGCGCAGCACCGGCACTTCACGCAATCGACCGGGCGGTGCGTCACGCCGATCGAGCCGTCCTCGCCCGCGTACTTCGCGATGGCCCCGGTGGGGCAGAACGTGGCGCACATCTGGCACGACGAGCACTTCTCGGGGTCGATGATCACGTGACCCCACAGGCGCGTGTCGATGAGCACGTCCTGCGGCTGCCCCAGCTCGCCGAGCGCCGCAAGCAGGCGACCGCGGCGGTCGGGGATGAAATGAGGCAGCGTGCCGTCCTTGCCCACCTTCACGAACTTCGGCTCCGGCGGCTCCTCCACGCCCAGCGCGTCCTTGACGGCGTAGTCGGCGGTGACCGCCGCGGCGCTCTTCGCCTCGTCCTTCACGCTGGAGAAGAAGCTCCGGCGGCTTGCGTCGTAGCCCTCGTCGCCCGACCGGCGCACGGCCGAGGGAAGCTTTTCCACCAGGTCGATGCGCATATCGTTGTTCCAGGTTTCCAGCAGCGCGAGCGCCGTGTCGCGCACGAGCCGGGCCGTCTCGAACCCCGAAGCGTGTTCGCACTCCGCGCACCGCGCCTGCACGAGAACCACGCGCCGCGCGCCGAGCGCCGCCAGCGTGACCAGCAAGCTCTCCTCCACGCGTCCCAAACAGGTGACGCCCACCACCTTCGCGGGGTCGTACAGCCCGTCCGCCGCGGCAAGCAGCTGCTCGCACGCGACGACCACCTCGCCGTCGGCCGCCTCGCAGGCCGCGCGGCACGATTGCAGCAGCTCGGCATCGTTCGGACGATGCGCCTCGAGCGCGCAGGTGGGGCACACGGTGGCGCAGGTGCCGCACCCGATGCACCGCTCGGGCTCGATGGTCAGCTCGTTGTCGTCGTAGGAGATGCAGCCGCTCGTGCACACCTCGGCGCACTTCATGCACGTCGCGTTGCGATTGCGCACAACAGCGCAACGGCCCTGATGAACCGTGATGTCGGCGCTCTGAAGTTGTTCGAGCAGACCGAGGAAATTAGTCACGTGAGCCATGACTTCACCCTTTCTCGTCTACCCCCTTGCACCGCCCAGTATAGCCACTTTCGCCCGTCTGCGCGAGAGGAAAAGAAAGCGCTCGGAAAACCGAGGCCGCTACCGCTCGCCTTCCGCACGAGGCTCGTCGGTCAATTCCCCCACCCGAACGCCCAGGCCATCGGCGATTCTGCACAGCAGCGAATACCGAACATCCACCCTGCCTTTTTCGATTTTTATCACATGGGAGTAACCGGTGCCGACGATGAGGGCGAGACGGCGCACCGAAAGACGCTCAGCTTGGCGAAGCTCGGCAATGCGTTTTCCCAGTTCGAGTTGTCGGTCGGATGCGTTCATGATGCCCCCTAGCGTAAGGGACGCGAGACGATCCGCGACGCGAGTCCGGGGAAGAGCGCGAGAAAATCGCGCTTGACACCTTCGACGGGCGTGCCTATCATGTGGCCTTGGGGAGTCCGCCGGCACGCAGGTTGCGTGCGAAGCGGGCATTGTTTGCAAAAGTGGGAACCTCAGGGGTGAGGTTCGCGGTGCTGTGCGCCGTAGATGCAAACAATGTCACGAGGGGCGGAACATGACTCACGATTCCACGAACCAACACCTTTCTCTTGAACCAGACTACGACGGGTTCGATCCACTTGAAGATTTCGACGATGACGAAACCGAAGGGCGCGCCGACGAGTTCGTCGCCACGGTGAGCGCCGCCGAGGATGCGCTCGCACGCGAGACCGCGGACGCCGATGCGGACGCGACCCCGTCCGGCGCGTCCGTCGCCTGCGAGCGCCCCGCCGAGGAACGCATCGACGACCTGCTGAAAGCCATGGCGCCGCGCCGCACGGTGCTGCTGGGCATCCTGGCCGCGTGCGCCCAGCCGCAGCCCGCCTCCGCCGTGAAGGCGCAGGTGGACGAGCTGCAAGCGAACAACTTCTCGGTGTACAGCGCGGCCAACCTGTGCTCCCTGCTGGAGAAGGCGGGCGCGCTCGAGCGCGTCACGGCCGACGGCGACCCCGCCGACGACGCCGAGATCGAGCCGGAAACCGTCGTCGTGGACGGCGTCGAGTACCTGGAAGCGCGCGAGCCCGTCGAAACCTACTGGCTTGCCACCGCGCCCGGCATCGCGGCGCTCGAAGCCGACAAACCGCTCGACCGCCTGCGCGCCCTCCTGGAGGAGGATGCCGCCTACGCACCCATCTACCAGCGCATTCTCAACCTGTGCGCAGCGGATGGCGGTGCCGCCACGCCCGCCATCAACGACGCGGTCGACCACGACCCGCTCGTGCAGAAGCCCCGCTTCTACGCGCCCCACTTCATCGACCGGCTGGAGAAATGCGATGCGCTCGTCTGGAAGAAGGCGTGGTGCATCACCGACATCGGCCGCACCGGCCTCGACCTGCTCGCCGACGCCCCCGCAACCGCCGCATCCAAGGAGGACTAACCATGACCGACGCAACCGCATCCGCACCCCAGCCCCTCGCCGACGAAGCCACGATGCAGGAGTTCATCACCCTCAACGAGCAGCGTGCCGCCACGTACGGCCTGCTGTCGCGCCTGTACCGCGTGGAGGTGGACCAGCCCCTCCTCGACGAGCTGCGCGGCATGCGCTTCCCCGCCAAGACGGGCAACAAGAACGTGGATGAGGGCTACCGCCTGCTGGCCACGTACCTGAGCAACACCTGGGACAACAGCATCACCGACCTCGCCATCGACTACGTGCGCGTGTTCATCGGGCACGGCGTGGACGCGTTCTCGGCCGCCTACCCGTTCGAATCGGTGTACACCTCCGAGAAGCGCCTGCTCATGCAGGAGGCTCGCGACGAGGTGCTGGCCATCTACCGCAGCGCCGGCCTCGACAAGCAGGACACGTGGAAGGAGGGCGAGGACCACGTGGCGCTCGAGCTGGAATTCGAGCAGATCATGGCCACGCGCACGGTGAACGCGCTGCGCGACGGCGACGAGGCCGAGGCGATCGCCCTGCTGACCACGCAGAAGAACTTCCTCGAAGACCACCTGGCGGCATGGGCCCCCATGATGACGTCCGACATGAAGCGCTTCGCGCAGACCGACCTCTACCGCGGCCTCGCGTACCTGACGGACGGCTTCCTCCAAACCGACGAGGCGTTCCTCGCCGACGTGCTGGCCGCGGACTAGCCGCGCGGGATCGAAAGAAGGAGCGATGGAGAACAAGCAGGAGAGAACCTACACCGGCATGACGCGCCGCACGCTGTGCTTGGGCGCGGGCGGCGCGGCGGTCATGCTGGGCTTGGGCGGATTGAAGTACGCGGGATCGCAGTCCCTCGTGCGCCCGCCGGGAGGCCAGGACGAGGAGCGGCTTATCTCGGCGTGCATCCGCTGCGAGAAATGCTACGAGATCTGCCCGCGCGACGTCATCGCGCCCGCCCACCTCGAGGACGGCGTGCTGAACATGCGCACCCCCACGTTCGACTTCTCCGCGAACTGGTGCGACTGGTGCGCCGACGAGCACGACGGCACCCCGCTGTGCGTGAGCGCCTGCCCCACCGAAGCGCTCAAGCTGCCCGCCGACGCCACGGCCGAGAACACCATCATCGGCAAGGCGGTCATCCGCGAGGATTGGTGCCTGGCCTACAAGCTCACCGGATGCCGGTTCTGCTACGACGCGTGCCCCTACGAGGCCATGGAGCTGGACAAGGACAACCGTCCCATCGTGCTGGAGGACAAGTGCAACGGATGCGGCGCGTGCGAGAGCGTGTGCGTCTCGCTGCAAAACGGCTCCATCGCCGAGGGGGCCACGGCGCGCGCCATCGTCGTCCACCCGCTCGACGAAGTTGAAGGATAGGTGCCCCCATGAAGAAGAATTCCAAAACGCTGCGCACCGCCTGCGCGCTGGCCATCATCGCCGTCGTCACCGTCGGCTTCGTGACGAACGTCGGGATCGGCACCATGTCGGCGCCGGGCATCTGGGACATCTCCATTCTGTGCCCGCTGGGCGCCCTGGGCACCATGCTCGCCTCCAAGATGATGGTGCCGCGCGCCGTGATCTCGCTGATCGCGATGGTGCTGCTCATCGTTCTGTTCGCCCGCGCGTTCTGCGGATGGATGTGCCCCGTGCCGCTCGTGCAGAAGCTGCGCGGCGTGTTCGCGAAGAAGCAGCCCGTCAAGCGCGACGATGCCGTCGGCGTCGACGCCGACGCCGAGCCCGAGCCCGCTGCCGCGCCGCTCACGAAGGCCGAGGCCGACGCGCTGAGCGTCTCGTGCTCGAAGGGAGCGAAGGACGCGGGCGGATGCGCCTCCTGCGCGGCCAAGCGCGGGGCCGCGCCCGACGCGCGCCACTTCGTGCTGGGCGGCGCGTTGGCGTCCACCTTCATCTTCGGCTTCCCGGTGTTCTGCCTCGTCTGCCCCATCGGGCTCACGTTCGCCACCATCCTGCTGGTCATCAACCTGTTCGCGCACGGCGACGTCACCTGGTCGCTCATCGTGGTGCCCGCGCTGCTCATCGCCGAGGTGCTGCTGTTCAAGAAGTGGTGCCACAAGCTGTGCCCGCTCTCGGCGTTCATGAGCCTCATCGCGAAGGCGAACAAGACGTTCGTGCCCACGATCGACGACGCGAAGTGCCTGGAGACGGCCAAGGGAGCCGCGTGCGGCGCCTGCGGCCGCGCCTGCGAAGAGGGCATCGACCCGCGCCACCCGCAGCTGTCGCGCGCCGCATGGAGCGAGTGCACGAAATGCCGCGCCTGCGTGGACGCATGCCCCGCGAACGCGATCACCATGCCGCTGCTGCCCAAGCGCTCGTCGGACGCACCCGTCGCCACGACCGTCGATGCGGCCGGCACGGCCGACGCGAGCGACGCTCGCGACGCCGGCGATGCGCGCACCGCACCGTAAACCCCCTCCCGCGCGGCCCGGCCAGCTGCAGCAGCCGGGCCGCGCTTCCGGAATCGGGCGCGCCCCGCTTCCGGGCAAAAGGCGGCTTGGCAAGGGCTCTGGGGGACAAGCCGCCTTTTGCCCGGAAGCGGCACCCCTCCCCCTCCCTCCCGATGAAAGAGGGGTGCCGCTTCCGCACCGAACCTGACGAACCGCGACCTGGAGGAATGAAAACCCATGACAGGTGAAACGACCTTCGAAACGACGGAATCCCTGCTCATCACCGGCGGCGTCGGCAGCGGCAAGACGCAGCGCCTCGTCGAGCGCGCCGCCGCGCTGCTGACGGAGGACGCCGCGGCGCACAGCGTGCTGGTGCTGTGCGCGACGCCCCAGGCGGCGCGCCTGTTCTCGGAGCGGCTGGCCGCCCGGGCAGGCGCCGAGCGCGCCGCGGGCGCGACCGTGACCACCGCGCGGGCCCTGGCGCTCGACGTGCTGGCCGACGATGGCGCGCGCCGCTGGTCGGGACGGGAGCCGCGGCTGCTGACCGCCTTCGAGGAGACGTTCCTCATGGAGGACATGAAGGTGAGCGGGCTCAGGCCGAAGCGGCTGCGCGAGATGCTCAAGTTCTTCTACCGGTCGTGGACCGAGCTGGCCGACGACGATCCCGCCTGGCTGCTGCCGGGAGAGGAGACCGACGTCCATGCGCTGCTGAAGGCGAACCTGTCCTTCATGCGCGCCATCGTGGAGCCCGAGGCGGCGAACCTCGCCGTGCGCTACCTGCGCGGCTGCGGCGAAGCGCGCGCCGCCCGCTCCTGGGCGCACGTGCTGGTCGACGACTTCGCGTGCGCGAGCCGCGCCTCCCAAACGCTGGCGAGCCTCGTCGCCGCACGCTCGATCGCCGTGGCGGGCGACGCGGAAACCTGCATCGAGGTATACGATTCCTACCCCTATGCCGACGGGATCGACGAGTTCCTCGCGACGCATCCCCACGCCGTTCACGAGCGGCTGGCCGCCGATGCGGCCGCCGCGCGCACCCCGCTGATCCTGCGCAGCGACACCCCCGAGGCCGAGTTCGAGCTGGTCGCGCGCACCGTCGCCGAGGCCGTCGCCGCCGGCTCGTCCGCGCGGCGGATCGTCGTGGCCGTGCCGAACGGCGTGTGGTCGCGCAACGTGGTCGCCGCGCTCGCGGCGCAGGGCGTGCGCGCCGAAGCGCTTCCCGACGCGCAGCCCCTGCGCGGCGACATCCGCGACAACGCCCGCTGCGTGCCCGCGCGCATCGCGACGGCGCTCAACCTGGCGGCGAACCCGGACGACGCCGCGGCGTGGCGCTGCTGGTGCGGCTTCGGCGACTACCTCGTGAACAGCGCGGCTTTCGCCAACCTGCGCTCGCTCGCCGAGGAACAGGGCGTCGGCCTCGTGCGGGCGCTCGCTGCCGTCGACGGCAGCGACGACCAGGTGGTGGGCGCGCAGCGCGTGGCCGAAGCGCACCGCGCCGGGCGCGCGCTCATCGAGCAGGCGCGCGGGCTGACGGGCGAGGCGCTGCTCGACGAGCTGGCGCGCATCGTCACTGGAGGGACGGAGCAGCACGCACCCGCCGTCCTGCGCGAGCAGTGCCTGGCCGACGACGGCTCGGGCAGCGGCGGCGCGGCCGACGATGCCGCCGCGATGGCGCGACGCCTGGCCGAGCGCCTGCTCGCACCCACCCTGGAGGCTGCCGACGCGGTGGCCGTCGTCCCCTACGATCTCGCATGCGGCTTCTCGCCCGACCTGCTGATCGTCGCCGGCTTCGTCAACGGCTTCATCCCCTCCCGCGACTACTTCGACGCCACGGTGACCCCGCCCGAGCGCCAGGAGAAGATGCGCGCCGTCGACGAGCGGCGCGTGCGCGCGCTGACGGGAAAGGCCGGCCGCACGCTGGCGCTGTCGTATTTCGCGTCCACCGACCTCGAAAGCGCGGGCAAGCTGAAGCTCAAGATCAGCCGCATCCGCCTGAAGGACGGCATCCGCACCTGCGCCATCGAGCCCAGCGTGTTCCTGGAGCAGCTTGCGCCGGCGGAAGCATAGGGATCGAGACGCTATTCGACGTCCAGGGCCTCCAGCAGCTCGAGCAGCTCTTCCCGGTTGGCGGTTTTCGTCTTCGCGTAGATGTGGTTGAGGTGGGTCTTCACCGTGTTCTTCGAGATGAACAGCTGCTTCTCGATGTAGGCGCCCGTGTGGCCGGTGGCCCAGATGGCGAGCACCTCCTGCTCGCGCGGCGACAGCCTGAAGCGCGCTGCCGCCAGGGCCACGCGGGCTTCGAGGTCGCTCGCCTCCCCCGCCGCGCTGCCGCCCGCCGCGGCCTTCGCCGCCACGGGCGCGCCGATGATCACGAGCAGCGCCACCACGAGCGACACGAGGACGGCGATGGTCACCGCCTCCTGCGTGGGCAGCGCGTCGGCGGCCAGCTGCCCCAGGCAGCTGCCGCCCCACTGGGCGAACCGCATGAGCGCCAGGCACAGCAGCGCCGACAGGCCGTCCTTGATGATGGAGTCGATCAGCAGGAACCACACGAGGTACTTCACCAGCTCGGCCCCCACGAGCGCGATGCAGAACGTGGTGGTGCCGCCGAGCGGATCCACCGACGCCGGCACGATAGCGGCGATTCCCATGAGCGGAAACGCCAGGTAGAACGCCAGAAGCGCGTTTTTTCGATAGAAGCAGAACGCCAGCGCGATGGCGATGAGGCAGCCGAGCGCGGGAATGCCCGCCACGGCCACGTGCCCGGCGCCCGACGCGGCCAGGCCGCCCATGACCCCGCCCATACGCGTGGCCCCGTAGCTGAAATACGCGAGCGCGATGGCAACGATGAGCTTCCACGGGATGCTGGCCAGCAGCTCGTGCAGGCTCGCCCTCGACGGCTCGGGCGCCGTCGGCACCTGCGCCGTCCCGCGCAGCAGCAGCGCGTACGCGCCGAACGGCAGCAGCGCCGACGCCACGAGCGCCACGACGGGCGGCAGCAGCGAGATGATCGCGAACAGCACGAACCCCAGCAGGTACGCCAGCCCCGCGCACAGCGCCGTGCGCGCCACGCCCCGCACGCTCAGCCGCTCTTCCCAGCCGAGGCGCAGCGTGCTGCCCAGCCCGCTCAACGCGAACCCGAGCCACATCCACTCCATGGGCGCTTCCCGGTAGCCCACGAACGCGGCCACCACCACGGCCAAGCTGGAAACGAGGGCGAACGCCCCCAGCAGCAGCCTGCGCGTGCGCAGCGGCGCCGCCTTGCGCACCGACAGCACCAGCAGCAGCGCCGTCAGCGCGGTGAAGGCCCCCTGCACCGCCAGCAGGTCGCCCATGGGAGCTGCGCCGGACACGCTGCCGAACAGCAGCGACCCGTTCCAGAACACGAAGCTCCAGGCGATATAGCACGCCAGCCCCACGCTGTCGAGCGCGGCGGCGCGATCGACCGCGCGGATTATCGACGCCAAGCCCGAACGAGGGTCCGGGACGAGGGGTTCTTCCGTTGTGGATGCATCGATTCGCATGAGCTGCATCATAGAGGAATGCGCCCCTCCTGCCAAGCGACGCGCATGCGGGCCCCGTCCGAGACGAACGGGGCCCGCGCTGCAGGGAGGGAGGAGGATCGGTTAGGCGAGCGCCGCCGCGTTCGCGCCGGCCACGCGGCCGAACACGAACACGTCGGTGATGGAGCAGGAGCCCAGGCGGTTCGTGCCCATCTTGTGGCCCGCCTGCTCGCCGGCCGCGAACAGGCCGGGGATGGGCGCGCCGTCGTTGTCGAGCACCTGCGCGTCGGTGTTGATGTGCAGGCCGCCCATGGTGTAGTGCACCGAGGGCTTGTAGGCCAGGATGTAGTAGGGGCCGCCCTCGATGGGGTTGAGCGCCGCACGGTAGTTGAAGTCGGGGTCGGCGCCGTCCTTGCAGTAGCCGTTCCACTTCTCGACCGTCTTCTCAAGCTCGGCCGCATCGATGCCGAAGGGCTCGCAGGCCTCGGCGATGGTGTCGGCCTTCACCAGCTGGTTGCGGCCGATGAGGCCGTCCATCTCGGCCGCGTTCACCGTGGCGATGTCGGTGTGGTCGAGGCCGTCCTGGTTGAAGATCATGTAGCCGATGCCGTCGGTCTGCTCCTTGATGGCGTTCGAGATGACGTCGCGGCGCTCCATCTCCTCGACGAAGCGGTCGCCTTCCTTGTTGATGCAGATGGCGCGGTTCTCCAGACGCATGTTGCCCACGTACAGCAGCGCGCCCGTCTGCGTGTCGCAGGTGGGGTAGGTTTGGATGTACTGCATGTCGATGAGGTTCGCGCCGATCTTCTCGGCCATGACGTGGCAGTCGCCCGTGGCGCCCACCGAGTCGGTGGAGAGGATCTTCTCGTCCATCTCGGGGTTGTACTGCATGCGCATCTCCACGTTGGAGCCGAATCCGCCGGCCGCGAGGATGACGGCCTTCGCCTTGAAGTCGTAGCTCTCGCCCGTCGCCGTGTTCGTGGCCTTGAGCCCCACGACCGCGCCCGACGCGTCCTGCACGAGCTCCTCGGCCTTCGTGTTGCGGCACACCTTGAGGGTTTTCAGGGCCTCGGCGCGCTTGTCCAGCTTGCAGATGATACCGCTGCCTTCGTTGCCCTCGGGGATGAGCGAGCGCGAAACCGAGTGCCCGCCGAAGAAGCGCTCGTAGGGCTGCCAGGCCACGCCGCCCTCGAAGATGAGCCACTCCATGGCGTTGTACGCGCCGTTGCAGATGACGTTCACGAGGTCGGGGTCGCCCACGTGGTCGCCGCCGACGATCATGTCCTCGGCCATGCGCTCCACGCTGTCGTCGATGCCCTCCTTGCGCTGGAACCAGTTGCCCGGCACGGCCATGGCGCCGCCCGACAGGATGGTGTCACCGCCCGTGATGCCCAGCTTCTCCAGCAGCACCACCTTCTTGCCGGCCTCGGCAACCGTCAGCGCGGCCGCGTAGCCCGCGCCGCCGGCGCCCACCACCACGACGTCCACGTCGGTCTCGAGGCCCTCGGGGGCTTGCGGCACGGCCTTGTCGCGCTTCTTCCACTCGCTCGCCTTCATGCCCGATGCGTCGATAGCGTCGGAGACGGCCGACAGGAACGCCATGCTCGACACGGTGGCGCCCGACACGGTGTCCACGTTGAGCGTCTGGTGCTCCACGATGAGGTCGCTCAGGATGTCGATGCCGGCGGTGCCCACGCCGTACGACTCGCGCGACTTCAGCAGGTTGATGCGGGCGATGGCGTCGCCCTCGGTGATGACCTCCACGGTGAGCTCGCCGCCCTTGCCGTTGGACGTGCCGGTCCACGCTTGCGCGCCTTCGCCCGTGACGCCCGACGCCGCCGAAGCCGCCTCGCCCTTCGGCGCGCAGCCCGCAAGCGCCAGCGTGCCGCCCAGCGCGGCGATGGCGCCGCCGGTGATGAAGTTCCTGCGTGAAAGATTGGACATGGTTCCCTCCTTGGTTGCGGTGATGCAGTGCTCGGCCGAAGTTCCCTCTTCGGCGAGCCGATGCTACGACGAAGGGGCGCCCGCCCGCATCACCGCAGAGGTTTGAACCGCCCCCAAACCCCCGCTTCCACCCCTCAAACCTCAGGGGTGATGCCGTTGACCTGGGGTGATGAAGACATGCATCCAACGGTCAACCGTCAGTCGCAGCGCCTGAGCCTTCCCTCGCCGGCTCGGCCGCACGCCGTCGCGGTTGACGCTCTCACCATGCGCGCAGGAAGTCCATCGTCTGCCGGAACGCATCGGCGCGGCTGGCTGCGCACTCGCGCGGATGAGTGCGCTCCACTTTGAACGCGCGAAGCAAGGGCGAGGCGAGCGGCACGATGAGGTGGCTTGCGTGCTCGTATTCCAACCGCTTCACCGCATGGGGGTGCGTGCGTGCGCGCAGCCGCTCCTCCACCGCACGGCACGCGGTGGCGCTCGGCCACATGCGATCGTCGGCCGCGCACACCAACAGCACCGGGCCGCCGATGTTCTCCACCGCTATCTCGGCACCGGCCGGGGCCTTTTGCAGCGCACGCTCGTACAGCCAGCACATATCCAGTTGCCGCTCGGTGACGAGGCGGCGCACGATGCCCGCCTTGCTCACTTTGAAACCGGGCACGAACGGCTCGACCGGCCTTCCCCTCCACGTCCAGCTCGAAACGTTCGCCGTCCCCTTCTTCGCCAAAGACCCGTTGCCCGTGATGCCGCACATCACATAGTTGAGCGGGGAAAGCGCCACGACGCAGGTGATGTCGGGGATGAGCGATGCCGCGAGCAAGGCGAGCTCGCCGCCCTTCGAAAGGCCGTACAGGGCCACGCGCTCGAAGCCGGAACGCTTCAAGAACGCGGCCGCGCGCTCGACGGATTCGAGCGGAACCTCCACCAGCTCGGCCGGCAGGCCCGGCACGTTCCAATAGCACAGGCCGAGCGTCGCGATGCCCGCTTGCGCGAACATGCGCCCCAGGTCAAGGGGAATGGCTTCGTCGCCTTCGCTGCCGCCCACCACGATGAGCGCCTTGCCGGGGAAGCGATCGCACTCGGGACGATGCAGAAAGCCGTGAAAGCCGTCGCGCTCCACCGTGAACCGCTCGGGTTCGCCAGCCTCGTTGGATCCCATACCGGCTCCTCCCGCTTCCTTGCTTCCCGCTTCCGCGCCGTTTTGTGCAACCTCGACGATTGTAACATCGCCGAGGAGGCATCTTCGCCCGAACCGCAAGCCCCGGCCGGCTGAGGCGTGCGGTTCGGGCGAAGATGCATGGGGGCCGCAAGTCGGAAGACGGTCGCTTTTATAATCCCCAATCAAGCATAATCCTCATCAGCGCGACCACTTGGACTAGTCCTTTTTTGATGCTTGAAAACCATCCTCGTCTCCCGCGATTACCTCCTTTTCTGAGCATGCGCGACCCCCGCGCCGCGGCCTATGCTCGGGTCGTTGCAAGCAAAGCCAAGGGGGACACCATGACAACCGACGTGATCGAGCACAACCCGATGCTCAAGAAGCCGCTGCTCGCCATCCTGGCGATCAGCGCACAGCTTCCCGACGAGAGCCGCGACGCCGTCGAGGCGCGCGCGCTCGAAACCTGGGACGACGCCTATCAGCAGAGCCCCGCCGTGTGCGTGGACGTCCTCGTCCGCACCGGCGCGCTGACCGAGCGGCTGCTCGTGGACGGCGAGCCTTACGACGGCACGCTCGACGACTTGCAGGCCGACGAAGCCGTCCCCGAAGATGCGCACGCGGAAACGCGCATCGCCCTCACCGACGCCGGCCGCGCGCTCCTCGACGCCTACGCGCCCGAGGCCACGCTGCGCGCGCTCATCCAAAGCAAGCCCGCGTACCACGACGTGTTCGCCGCCGTCCTCGACGCATGCAGCGCCGACGAAGGCGCGTCGCGCGCCCAGCTCGAGGACATCATCAACACGTTCCCGCAGCTCCAGCCCGATCCCGCCACCCAGCGCACCCGCGTGTACCCGCAGTACTTCATCGACGCGCTCGAAACCGCGGGCGGCATCGCGTGGAACGGGTCCTGGCACACCACCGACACGGGCAAGGCGCAGCGCGCCGCATAGCCCCTCCCCCTTCCGCGCCTCCACCCCCTCCGGAGGCGCGGAAACCTCATCGGGACCAGCCAAAGGGGACGCCCGCAGGCTCCGAATAGCACCACGATCAGCAACGAACACGGACGAGAAGGGAAGGAACGTTTTGGCTACTACAGACATCAGCCGGCGCAGCTTCGTGAAGCTTGGCGCCTTCGCTGCAGCCGCTGCCGCGATGAGCGGCTCGGTCGGGTCGAACCTCGTGCAGGTCGAGCCCGCCATCGCGGCCGAGTCGGGCGAAACGCAGAAGGTCAGGACCATCTGCCGCGCCTGCCTCAACAACTGCGGCATGATCGCGCACGTGCGCGACGGCAAGGTGGTGAAGCTCGAAGGCGATCCGGACGACCCCATGAACAAGGGCGCGGCCTGCGCAAAGGGCCTTGCCGGCATCCAGGCGCTGTACAACCCCAACCGCATCAAGTACCCCATGAAGCGCCGGGGCGAGCGCGGCTCGAACGACTGGGAGCGCATCTCCTGGGAGCAGGCCATCAACGAGATCGCCGACGTGATGTGGGAGTACTACCAGAAGGAAGGCCCGAAGAGCCTCGTGTGCTCCACGGGCGGCGGCGGCAACCCGCAGTTCTTCAGCCCGGCGCGCTTCCTCAGCGTATGGGGCGGCGGCAACTTCTTCGAGCCCGGCTGCGCCCAGTGCTACCTGCCGCGCAACCACATGGAGTTCTGCCTGAACGGCACGGCCGACACGTCGCTGGCCGACGGCCCGGTGACCGAGGTGTACCTGCCCGGCATCCTGCCCGACGACAAGTGCACGCCCACGAAGACCTACGTCATGTGGGGCGTCGGGCCCAGCTACCACGGCATCGGCTCCACGGGCCGCGTGGTCACCGACCTGCGCAACAACGGTATGAAGACCGTCGTCATCGACCCGCGCCTCACGCCCGACGCCGCGCGCGCCGACGTGTGGCTGGCCATCCGTCCCGGCACCGACGTGGCACTGATGCTGGCCTGGATGAACTACATCATCGAGCACGAGCTGTGGGACCAGGACTTCTGCCGCGAATGGACCAACCTGCCCTTCCTCGTGCACGAAGACACCGGCCTCACCTACCGCGCGAGCGAGCTCGACCTCGGCGGCGAAGACGAGTACGTGGTGTGGGACAAGAAAGCCAACGCGGCCGTCGCCATGCCCTACCCCTTCGATCCCTCCCTCGACCCCGAGATGTTCGGCACCTACACGCTGCCGAACGGCGAGCAGGCGCGCACCGCGTTCCAGGTCATGAAGGACCACGTGGCCGAATGGACGCTCGAGAAGGCAGCCGAGATCTGCTGGCTCGACGCCGGCGAGATCGAGGAGGCCATCAAGATCTACGTCGAGGGCTGCCCGAACGCCGGCATCTCGCTGGGCGTGGCGACCGACCAGGCTCGCAACTCCGCGCAGGCCGCGCAGGGCGACGCCATCCTCGACATCCTCATGGGCTGCATCCGCCAGCCGGGCTCCATCGTGCAGGATCGCCCCTGCTACGTCGAGCCGTGCAACTACGTCGTGCAGCCCTTCGGCCTGCACCATCCCGACCACCCGCTGCGCATGCCCGAGGAAGAGGCCAACGCGCGCCTCGGCTACACCGAGCACAAGGGCCTGGGTCACTGGCTGGCCAGCCACATCCCCACGGTGCTCAAGGCCATCGAGACGGGCGAGCCGTACCGTCCGCGCATCTGGATCGAGCGCAGCGGCAACAAGCTGGCCATGATCGGCAACGCCACGCGTTTCTACGAGGCCATGATGACCACCGAGCTGAACGTGCACATGTACATGCACTGGACCACCACCAGCGTGTGCCTGGCCGACTACGTGCTGCCCACCGCCGAGTGGCTCGAGACGGCGTACGCGCAGGACCGTCTGAACACCTACGCCATCCGCCGCCCCTGCACGCAGCTCTACGAATGCGTGGACGAGTGCATGCACTGGTCGTGGCTGGCCGCGGCGCTGGCCGAGCGCGGCCATCAGCGCGCCATCGACTCCTTCAACCCCGACATCGCCGGCAAGTTCTACGGCACGTACTGGCGCACCTACGAGGAGTACAAGGACTACGTGGGCTACTTCGTGGGCAGCTTCTACTACGATCACGACGACTGGGATTGGGAGACGTTCGACGCGCAGGCGCCCAGCGAGTACCAGACCATCGAGGAGTACGCCGAGAAGTCGTACAACAGCCACCTGTTCCCCGACGAGGAGAACCCGGAGCTGCCGGCCGGCTTCCACACCACGTCGAAGCGCTGCGAGCCCTACTTCGACGGCAACATCCTACTGGGCAACACGGGCGCCATCGACGGCACGGGCAGCATGGAGCCGGCCACCGACGTGTACCCCCAGTCCGACAACTACCATCCGCTGCCGTACTACCTGGAGCCGTTCGAGTCTCCGCTCACCGACACCGAGTACCCCTACGTGCTCACCCAGGGCCGCATCCCGTTCTTCCATCACGGCACGCTGCGCAACACGCCCTACACGCGCGAGATGTACCCCTATCCGGAAACGTGGATCAACCCGGAAACCGCGCGCGAGATCGGCATCGAGAACGGCGACTGGCTGTGGCTGGAATCGCGCCGCGGCAAGACGCAGGGCCGCGCCCGCATCACGAAGAGCGTGGCGCCGAAGGTCATCTACCAGGAGCGCTTCTGGAATCCGGAGCTGCTGGACTCGGACGATCCGAACCGCGCGTGGCAGGTCATGAACATCAACCTGCTGACCCAGAACAACGACGAATGCCCGTTCAACGACGTGTACGGAACCTACACCCTGCGCGGCATCACCATCAAGATAACCAAGGCCGACGGCGCGCCCGAGGGCGTGTGGACCGAGCCCGAGGACTTCACCCCGTGGCTGCCCGAACCGTCTGAGAACACCGGAGGAGGTAATGCCGTCTATGGCGCGTAATTGCTTGGTAATCAACCTCGATCGCTGCATCGGCTGCTATGCCTGTGAAGTGGCGTGCAAGATGGAGAACGACGTCGCCCTGGGCGAGCGTTGGAACAAGGTGGTGCAGGTGGAGCCGTTCGGCGAGTTCCCCCACGTGTCCACGTACTGGCTGCCGGTGATGTGCCAGCAGTGCGAGGAATCGCCCTGCACCCACGTGTGCCCCACCGGCGCGTCGTACCGCGACGAGAAGACCGGCATGGTGCTGGTGAACAAGGAGAAGTGCATCGGCTGCAAATACTGCATGATGGCCTGCCCCTACGGCGTGCGCAGCTGGAACAAGGCGCAGCGCGTCGTGGAGAAGTGCACGCTGTGCAACCACCTCACCGCCGCGGGCGAGAAGCCGGCGTGCGTGAAGAACTGCTGCGGCAAGGCGCGCTTCTACGGCGATTTGGACGACCCGAACTCCGACGTATCGAAGGAGCTGGCCGCAGCCGCGCCCGACGCCATCCACTACCTGCCCGATGCCGGCAACGGGCCGCTGTCCGCCTACATCCTGTCGCCGAAGTTCGGCGAGTGGCGCGCCGACGACCTGACCCAGACCACCAACTTGTACGTGACGACCGAGGGGAGCGTGGACTAATGGAAATCCAATGGGCATTGGTCCTGTTCACCGTCATCAGCGGGGCCGGCGCGTGGCTGTTCGCCTTCTCGATGCTGGGGTACCTGCTGAAGAAGGACGCCGCCCCCAGCAAGATGGAGACGATCGTGGCCTTCGTGCTGGTGGCCGTCGGCGGCTGCATGTCGGTGCTGCACCTCAGCCACGTCGACCGCATCCTCGAAGCGCTGAACCACCCCACCTCGGGCATCTTCGTCGAAGCGGCCATGATCGGCGTGCTGTGCGTGATCCTGGCGGTGTACTTCGTGCTGCTGGTACGCGGCTCGTCCGAGAAGGCGCGCACCGCGGTGGGCGTTTTGGGGCTGCTCGTGGGCATGGTGTTCACGTACGCCTGCGGCTCGTCCTACATGATGGAGGCCCGTCCCGCGTGGCAGACCGTGGCGTTGCCGCTGGCCTACTTCGGCACGGCCGCCTCGGCGGGTGCCGGGCTCAACCTGCTGCTGAAGGCGGTGCAGAAGCGCGACGAGGCGGCGGTGTCCTTCGCGGGCTTGCTGACCGTGGTCGGCGGCGCGTTGGGGCTGGTTCTGGCCGCCGCGTTCTGCATCTCGGCGGGGGCGTACGTCGCCGCGGCCGATAACGGCGCGATGGCGGGGACGGTGGCGCTGTTCGTGGCGCTGGCCGCGGTCGTCGCCTGCGGCGCGGTGGCGCTCAAGCAGCCGAAGAACGCGCTGGTGCTGGGCGCGATCGCGCTCGTGGCCGGCGTGGCGGCCGCCACCCTGCTCCGCGTGGTGATGTGGCTGATCGGAACCCCGTTCATGGACTTCTTCTTGATGGCTTTGGATTAGAAAAGACGTGCGGGCCGTCGCAAGCGCGATGGCCCGCACACCCCCTGCGCTGACGCGCGACCCGCCCTGCTTTCCCTGCGCCGGCGTATCACCTGCGAGAGCCCCAAATCGGCGCGGACGGCGAAAAGCCACCTCCCTCAGGTTGTCCCCGCGCCACAGGGCGAAACCACCACCGTATCCCTCGTCAAAGGAGACCCTCATGCTCACCCATACCCAACTCCTCGGCTTCTTCTCCGAGAGTGCTTCCACCTACCGGTTTCTCTCGCAGGTATTCTTCAAGGAGCTGAACGACCAGGCCATCGCCGAGCTGGCCGCTGCCGAGTACCCCGACGACACGGGCAACGCCTGCCTCGACGAGGGCTACCGCCTCGTGCGCCGCTACTTCGCGTTCTCCGCGACCGACCGCCGCACGCAGCTGGCCTGCGAGTACGCACGCATTTTCCTAGCTGCCGGCGTGTTCACCAAAGAGCGCCAGACCGCCGTGCCCTACGAGTCGGTGTTCACCGGCAACGAGCGCATCATGATGGGCGACGCCCGCGACGACGTGGTGGCACGCTTCCTCGAAGACGGGTTCCAGGTGAACCCCGACCTGCACGAGCCCGAGGACCACCTGGCCTTCGAGCTGGAATACCTCGTGAACATGAACGAACGGGCGGGCGAATGGGCCCAAGCGAAGGACAAGGCTCGGCTGCGTCGCAACGTGGTCCGCCAGCTGGAATTCATCGAAGGGCACCTGCTGAACTGGATTCCCGCGCTGCGCGACGTCGCCCAGGAATACGCGAAGCTGACGTTCTATCCCGGCATGCTGCTCGTGGCCCAGGGCGCGCTCGAGCAAGGACGCGACCTGCTGCGCGACATCCTGGAACAGCTCGACGGCACCAGCGCCGCGGCGTAAACGGAGGTTCCACCATGCCAGCCAACAACCCGACGCGCAGGACGTTCGTCATCGGAGGCGCGGCGCTCGTCGCGAGTGTCGTGGTCGGTGCGGGCGTGCGGCCCTTCGTCGCCGAAGCCGACGTGCTGCGCCCTCCCGGCGCGCTTCCCGAAGACCAGTTCATGGCGCGCTGCATCAAGTGCGAGCGTTGCATCAGCGTGTGCCCCACCGATGTGTTGGAGCCGCTGGGCATCGAGCGCGGGCTGCTGCAAGCCCGCACGCCGGTGCTCAGCTTCGCCAACGACAGCTGCACGTTCTGCGACAAGTGCCGCGAGGTGTGCCCCACCGCCGCCATCGGCGAGGTGGACCCGTACGCGCCCGACCAGGGGCGCATCGGCGCGGCCATCCTGCACGAGGACCGCTGCCTGGCGTTTCTGGAGACGGACAGCTGCGGCATCTGCGTGGACGCGTGCCCCTACGACGCGCTCTCCTTCGACGCAGGGCGCCGTCCCGTCGTGGACGCGGCGAAGTGCAACGGCTGCGGCGAGTGCGTCAAGATCTGCCCCGCCAACGTGTTCACGTCCTTCAGCGGCGGAAAGGCGCGCGGCATCGAGGTGGTTACCGAGAAAACGTTCCGGGAAAGGGAGGATGCGCGATGAAACAGGGCGATCGCATTACGAAAGCGCGCGTCGTGACGCTGAGCCTGGTGTTCGCAGCGGTCATCGCGTCGCTCGCCTTTGACACGGGGATCGGCACCCCCTCGTCGTTCGGCATCGGGCAGTTCTTCCTGCTGTGCCCCCTCGGCGGCATCGAGGCGCTGCTGGCATCCAAAGCGCTCGTGCCCGTCACCCTGATCTCGCTGGCGGTGGTGGTGGCGTTCGCGCTGCTGTTCGGCCGCGCCTGGTGCGCCTGGGGTTGCCCCGCCCCGAGGATCCGCGGGTTCTTCCGCCGCGAGCCGAAAGCGGAGATTGCCGCAGCCGAAACCGGTGCCGCCACTGGCGCGCCTCGCGCATGTTCGGCCGCGCACGAGGCGAAGGGGCTGGTCGCAAGCTTGCGCCACCTCGTCCGCGACCGTCGCACCTGGGTGCTCGGCGTCGTGCTCGTCGCGACGCTCGTCGCGGGCATCCCGCTGTTCTGCCTCGTGTGCCCCATCGGGCTGACGTTCGGCACGGTGGGATCGCTGTGGCACCTCATCGTGGACAAGCAGGTGACCATGTCGGTGATCGTGTTCCCCGCTGCGCTCGCCATCGAGCTGGTTCTATACCGTACATGGTGCATGAACCTGTGTCCCGTCGCCGGGCTGCTCAACGTGTTCGGCCAGTTCGCACGCCTGTTCCGCCCGCGCATCGACGCCTCGACCTGCATGCGCGCTTCCGAGGGCAAGCCGTGCACGGTGTGCGCGTCGGTGTGCGCCGAGCGCATCAACCTGCATGCCGAAGACGCGGACGTGCAGCTGGGCGAATGCACCCGCTGCGGCGAGTGCGTCAAGCACTGCCCCACCGCCTCCATCCGCATCGTCGCGAAGCCGAGCGATGCCGTGGTGCGCGACGAGCCGCAAGCCAGCCAACCGGACGGAACCCCCGACGCCGCTTCCCTGCCTTGATCTTCCTTTCTGCTTATAACCGTGCGTTCGCCTCTCGTCGGGCGTTATGCGACCCCGCTTCCGGTCGAGACATCGGTCGGAAGCGGGGTCGCCGTCGCGTTTTCATCTCCCTGTGTGCGGAAAAATCGGACTTTTGGCAATCTCTCCCCGCGTTTTGCCGTCGCAGGACGCCGCCGTCACGATTTCGAGCGGTGAAACCCCAGGTCGGATTTTTCCACAACGGAAAACCGGAGCCCCGACAGAGGACCAGATTGCCAAAAGTCCGATTTTTCCGCATATAGGGAAGCCTGACGCGCCCCGCGCTCGCCTAGTCCCCCAGGAAGTCGAGCAGCTCTTGGCGGGTGTGCACGTCGAGCTTCGTGTAGATGGCGCGCAGGTGGGAGCGCACGGTGTTCTTGGAGATGGTGAGGTTGTCGGCGATCCAGTTCGCGCTGCGCCCCTGGGCGAACAGATCGAGGATCTCCAGCTCGCGAGCCGACAGCCCGTAGCGCGCATCGGTGGCGCGCCCGATGCCGACCGCCGGCGCCGTCGCACCCGATGGTGCCGCGGCGGCAGACGCGCCTGCGGGCGTCCCCGCGCCCTGCGTCGCGGCATGCCCGACGCGATCGCCGTCCACCGACCACGCCATGACGCGCTTGAGGTCGATCTCGGGGAACACGTACACCAGCACGACGATCACCATGAACGTCAGCCCGATTCCCACGCCCATGCGCACCATCACGTCGCCGTAGTACGGAGCCAGGGCTGCGCCGCCCGCCCAGCCCACCGTGGACGCGAGAAAGTACACGCCCTGCCCGATGGCGAAGATGCGCACCGGCGAGAAATCGTAGCGAAACGCCAGGTAGGCCATGAAGCACGAGAACACCAGCCACAGGCTTTCCTTGCCCACGCTCAGGTACGCGATATCGAAGCCGAAGCACGTGGCCAGCATCATCGCCACGCCCAGCACCATGAGCCCCGAGTACACCTGCCGCGCCCCGCGCACGGCGTCGCCGCGGTTCACCACGTACGCGATCAGCACGCCGATCGCGCCCACGCACAGCACGATGACAGCGCCTTCGCGCGCGAACACCTCGGTGGGAACGAGCGCGCTCGACACGCCCTTGCCGATGCCCGCCGTCAGCGCCACCAACGCCGAGGCACACACCAGCTTGCGGTACACGCGCCGCTCGGGCGAGCGCCGGTCGAGATTCTCGCCCGCGCCCGACATCGCCGACGGAAACGGGTCGGCCGCACCCATCACCAGCAGCAGCGCCGAGATCAACGGCAGCGCCGCCAAATAGAACAGCCGCAGCTCGGACGGGATACCCACGCCCACGAAGTACAGCAGCGACGCGAACACCAGCGAGATGGCGCCCGCCGTCAGCGAGTCGCCCAGCGACACGCTGCCGTAGATACGCCCCACTTTCAGGCACAGAAACGAGGTGCCGATTCCCGTGAACACGGCCGCCAGGAAGAAGAACACGCCCGCGCCCATGACCATCGAGAATCCCAGCAAGATGGTGGACAGCCCCGCGAACGCGCCGAAGCCGACGACCACGGCCCGCTTGTCCACGAGCGCCGTGACGCGCTTCCATGCGAAAGCCGCCAAGAACATCGCCGCCGCGATGCCCAGGGTGGAGAACAGGTACATCTGCAGCACGTTGGACGTCTGGTCGCCCGCCGGGAACATGCGCACGATCTCCGTGGAGTTGTAGCAGAGCCAAATCCACGCCCACCACGCGCCCAGCCCCAAAAACCGCAGGTACGGCCACTGCTCCGTCAGAGGAGACGCCTGCTCCTCGTATTCCGCTTTCCGCACGTCAGCCATGCGATCCCCCCTCGGTTCCGTCGCGAACCATGGTATCACAAGCCGAACGACGCCATACGCGAACCGAAGCGAGCAGGTCATGGTAAACCCTCGCCGCGCGACAGCGCGGCGAGGGCAGGGAGGGAAACCGGAACACGTACGAGGAACGCCAACGGAAACGCGCCTACTTCGTGCCCGCTATCTCCTTCGCCACGTAGACGCCGGAGCCCAGCGCCAAACCCACCGACGCACCCGGATTGGTGTAATAGGGCACGCAATAGGCGCTACCCTGATCGACGCCGGCGACGTACAGACCGGGGATGGGGTTGTTCTCCGCATCCATCGCACGCAGGTGGCTGTCCACTTTCACGCCTCCGTTCGTGCCCCATGCGCTCGGCACGTATTCGAAAGCGTAAAACGGCGCGGTCTTCACGGGCTTCAGGAACGCTGCGTCCTTGCCGAAGTCGCTGTCGACGCCCGCTTCGCAGAAGCCGTTGTACCGCTCCACCGTAGCCTCAAGCGCATCGAGCGAGAACTTCTCGGCCAGCTCGGCCACCGTGTCGGCTTTGCATCCCCAACCTTCATCGATGGCCTGCTGCAGATGGGCCTCGGCGTTTTCGGGCGTCGTCTTGTAGTAATCGGCCTCGGCACCGGACACCCAGCTCGCAGGCTCGCCGAGGTAGGCGAAGATGCCGTCGCCCAGCACCCCTTCGTAATAGTCCGAATCCATGACAACGTACGCCTTGCCGGCGCGCACGAGCGCCTCGCCGCCGATGGCGAGCGGAAACTCGGCGATACGGCCCTCGTCGATGAAACGCTCGCCTGCCGTATCGGTGTACAAGCCTCCGAACAGCCAGTATCCGTAGTGCTCGTTCACGTTGTGCCAGTCCTCCGTGAACGGACTGCCCTGCGTCGCCGCAGCCACGGCCCCGCACTCGTTGCCCAAGATGGCGAAGTTGCGGTCAAGCGCGCCGCCTGCGTCGAGCACCATGTTGATGCCCGCCCCGTCGGACAGCGAATTGCCTAACGAGAACACCGGCGTATTGAACACCTGCATCTGCATGTCCTTGCCGCCGAGGAAGCCGCCCGTGCACACGACGACGTTCGGCGCCAGCACATCGACTCCCTTGTCGGTTTGCAGTCCGCGCACCGCGCCGTCCTCCATGATGATCTTCTCGCCGCCTGCACTGTACAGGAACTCGCCGCCAGCCGCTTCGATGGCCTGCACGAGCGGAGCCACGCGCTCCTCCCCCTCGCTTTCCAGATAGTGACGGGCGCGGAAGCCGTTACCGTACACGTCCGGCCACAGCGACATCGGTATTCCCAAGTCGATCATGGAGTTGAGGGCGTCGCTCGTGCCCGCCACGCAGTTGCGCAGCAGAGCGCCGTTCACGCTCGTACGCGAGAAGTCGTACATGTAACCGAACAGCGTATCGAGCGTGACGGTCTCGCCTTCCTGCTCCTGCAGCTTCGTCTCGCATGCCGCCGGGCCGCCGCACATGCTGAAGTTCGACATGGAAGCCGAAGGGGCTTTCTCCACGACGATCACCTTCTTGCCGGCCTCGCCCAACTTGAGGGCCGCCATGAGACCTGCAGCCCCGGCTCCCACGACGACGACGTCGCATTCCTTGGTCGAAGAACCCTCCTTACGCGGAATGCCTCCCGAAGCCTGCTCTTGCGAAGCGCCCTCGGCTGCATCGGCCGTCGGCGCGCTCGCATTACCCTGCTGAGGCGCGCATCCGGCGAGCCCCGCCCCCGCGGCAAGCGCGCCGAGCGCGCTTAAGCCCAGAAACGAACGGCGATCCATCGATGTACCCATATCGTTCTCCTCCCTGATGATGCCTTTCCACAACGGAACGCATGCTAGAGGCAAGAGCGCGCATGCGCATCGCCGCAAAGGGAGGTGCTCGGCGCTTTCCAGGGGAAACGGGGGTAAAATCACTGCAACGAGGTGATGGCGCGCAACGGATCGTCCCGTATCGTCATCCGGTAGTCGAGAGGAGCATCATGGCCGGAAGCACCGCGCAACCGCGCGGGATCGACCGCATAGCCGCGAGCCTGGAGCCCGCGTTTCCTTTGCGCATGCTGGGATTCGGGCTGATCTACGCATGGAGCACATGCCTATGGGACATTCCTTTGTTCTTGCCGTTCGACGGCGCGGCGCTGCAAACCGACGCCTCATGGATGCTTTCGGCGGCCATCACGCCCCTCGCGTGCATCGTAGGGAGCCTCATCGGGCGATCGCGCGAACTGGCGACGTTCCGATCGCTGTACGTGGTCGGCCCCCTGCTGACCGCGATCGGCACCTTGTGCGCCATTGCGCATCCCCTCCTGTCCGGCTCCGTTCAGGCTGCAGCCTATGTGGTCGCGGGCGTGGGAACGGGCGTCGGCCCCGTCATCCTCATCCTGCTGTGGACCTGCCTGTTCGCACGCACCGAAACGGGCGTCGTCGAGACCGTGGTGCCCGCCTCGTTCGTCGCCACGCTGTTCTGCGCGATCGTGGTGCCGAGCTTTCAGGGAGGCGTCGCCGTCGGCATCGTCACCTTGCTGCCGCTCGCATCCGGAGCACTGCTGCTGCTCTCCAAACGCGCACTCGACCTGGGAGCGATACCTCGGGAGAACGTCGGGGAACGCAGGGCACCGGGCACGGTGAAAGCCGGAAACATCGCGCGCATGTTCCTCGTGATTTTCGCCGTATACGGCCTTGGATGCCTCCTGCCATCCGTTTCGCTCGCCGACGTCTCGGCCCGCGCCGACACCGGCGCCACCATCCTCGGCATGCTGTTCGCGCTGGCCCTTGCCGCCGGCATCGTGCTGTTTTCTCGGCACATAAACTTCGAAGCGCTGTTCCGCTGGATATCGGCGCCGTTCGTGTTCGCCGTCATCGTCACGGCGCTCGGCACCCCGGCGGCGGCCATCGCGGCGCGCGCCCTCATGAACGCGGTGTTCACCGGCATCGAGATCATCATGGTGCTCTACTTCATCCGGCTTGCGCAGAAGACCGGGCGCACGTCCACGTTCTTCATGGGCATCGGGGAATGCGCCGCATACGCAGGCGTGTTCGCAGGCTACGTCGCGCAACCCGCCGCACGCAGCCTCATCGAAAGCGGCGCGTGCAGCCCCGCCGTATTCTGCTTGCTGCTTGTCGGCGCGTTCACCATCGTCACGCTGCTGGTGCCGCGGCGCGATGTCGTGTGGGCAGAACCGTCGGACCCTCCCGAGCGCACGGGAGACGCGACCCCCGCGGTTCTCGGACGCGGCAGCGAAGCCGATGCCGACGACGTCATCGCCGCGCGGCGCATTGCCGTCGCACGGCGCTACGGGCTCTCGAACCGCGAGACCGAGATATTCCTCATGCTGGCACAGGGGCGAAGCCGTCCGTACATCCGCGACACGCTCATTCTGTCGAAGAACACCGTAGCCACGCACATACGCCACATCTACGAGAAGATGGGCATCCACTCCCAGCAGGAGCTCATCGACCTGGCGCAGGAGGGCGAGTAGCGGCCTTTACGCTCCCAGCATGATGCGGATGATCTCGTCGTTGGTGGCGCGCATGCCGTCGCGGCCGAGACGGGCGATGCTGTCGATGGTGTTCTCCACGCCCTTCTTCACGATGCCGTCGCCGCCGTAGAACTGCTGGCCGTCGCGGTACATGACGTAGCCGAGGATGCCGGCGTTCACCGAGAAGGCGATCTTGCCGGCGCATGAGGGCTTCGCGCCGTCGCACACCATGCCCGCCACGATGGACAGCGCGTTCACCACGGCATGACACGCCTCGTCGTAGCCGCCGCCGTCGAGGTACGCGATGCCGGCGCCCGCCGCCGCGCCCGCGCACACCGCACCGCAGAACGCCGACAGCCGCCCGATGCCCGTCTTCTGGTGGATGGCCACGAGGTTCGACAGCACGAGCGCGCGGTGAAGTTGCTCGTCGGTGGAGCCCAGGTGGCGCGCGTACACGATGAGCGGCACCGACACGGTGATGCCCTGGTTGCCGCTGCCGGAGTTGATGACCACGGGCAGCTCGCAGCCGCTCATGCGCGCGTCGGATGCCGCCGCGGCGCATGCGCACGCGCGCGACTTCACGTCGTCGCCGTAGGCGCCCAGCATGACGCTGCCGATGTTCGCGCCCCAATCGCCGGCCAGCCCCTCGCGCGCGATGGCGTCGTTGCAGGCGATCTGCCGGTCGAGCAGATCGCGCACGTCGTCCAACTCCGCGGTCATGGCGAAGTCCCAGATGCCCTCCATCGACAGCACGCCGCGGTCGGTCATCCCCTCGGCCGCGCCGCCCTCGGACGCAGGCGCGCCGTCGCGCAGCACGGCGCCGTCGCGCTCCTCGCGCACGATGTTCGTATGGAAGTCGGCGATGCGCACGAGCGCGCTGCGTGCGGGAGCGTCTTGAGCGTCGGCGAACACGCGCACGACGATGTCGAAGTCGAGCCCCGTGTCGGCGCGCTCCACCGTGATGGGCGTGCGCTCCAGGTACGCGGCGACCTCTTCGATGTCGGTCGGCGACACGTCGGCGATCACCTCGAGGCTGCGCTCGGCGCGCCCCGCCACGATGCCCGCCGCCGCGGCGGCTTCGATCCCCTTGAGCCCGCCCGTATGGGGCACCACCACGCTCTTCGCGTTCTTGATGATGCTGCCGCTAGCCGCCACCTCCACGCGGACGGGCCGCGTTCCCAGCAGCTCGCGCGCCCGCGCGGCCGCCAACGCGATGGCGATCGGCTCGGTGCACCCCATCGCGGCGACGAGCTCCTCTTCGAGGATGGCCACGTACTGCCCGTACCGCTCGTCCGTCCGCTCCATGAAGCACTCCTTTTTCGCCGGCCAACTCGCCTCGACAGATTTCGCGTCGTCTTGTCCGCAATAATAGCACCGCATTGCTCGCGAAGTTGCGTCCGTCCCGCAACTCGGACGATGACGGCCGCCGCCGTACTCGCTTCTACGCAGATCGACAACGCGCAGAATCCCCACGTCGCAAGCGCTCACCCGCAAAAGGGTAGCCGAGATTTCGCTTTTCCCCTTCTCGCGGGGATGCGCGACGGCAAAGCAGGGAACATGATCGCTTCGAGCTTCGCGCAAGGGACGCGAAGCTCGAAGCCCGGCACCGCGCTGGACGCCAGCGCGAACACAAAGGAGGGAACAATGGGAACGTTATCGCGCAGGAACTTTTTGAGGGGATCCGTCGTCGCAGGAGCGGCCATGGCAGGCTTCGGCCTTGCAGGATGCGCGCCGCAAAGCCAAGCGAACGACAGCGCTCAGGCCGTATCGGCTAGCGGCGTCATCCCCGACACCTGGGATGCCGAAGCAGACGTCGTCATCCTCGGTGCAGGCGGCACGGGCCTCTCGGCAGCTTGCGCTGCGGCACAGGCAGGAGCGTCGGTGCTCGTGTACGATGCCGATGCCAAAGCAGGAGGAACCACCGCGCTATCCGGCGGAGTTATTCAAGCTGCGGGCACCAAAGCTCAAAAGGAGTTTACCGACTTCAAAGACGATACGCCCGAAAAGCACGCACAATGCTACATCGAGCAAGCCGAGGGCCGTGCGGACGAAGAGCTGACGAAAACAATGTGCTCCCGGGCGCCAGAGTTGATCGACTGGCTTGAGAGCATCGGTCTTACCTGGAAGCGCGTGTACGGCAACTGCCATGTACCCTACGTGACGGAAGGCCTCCATGCCGACCGCATCCACGTCTACGAAGGAGGCGGCGCAGGCGGTCAAGGAGGAGTGCTCACCGATACCGAGTTCGCCGAAGCGGAGCGCCTCGGGGCCCAATTCAACTTCAAGTGCAAAGCCCAGCATCTCATCTACGACCCTGACAAGGGAGTCGTGGGCGTGCAGATCGAAGACGGCGGCAAGTCCATCAACGTCAAAGCCGCCCGGGGCGTCGTTATGGCGCTCGGCGGCATGGATCGCAACGAGCAATTGGCCTTCGCATTCAACGCCCAGCAATACTGGGATCTTACCACGCAGGCGTCGTATATATCCGAACTGGCGCAGGGCGACGGCATACGCATGGGCCTTGAGGTGAACGCCGCCCTGGCCACCTGCGGCGGCACCATCGATTATGATATGGCCACCGGCCAGGCTACCGACAACACGGCTCCGCAGATACCCTGCCTTATCGTGAACGGTTCCGGACGACGCTTCGTTTGCGAAGACGCCACGTACGCTTACCAATACCGGGCCATCTTCCAAAATGAAATGCAGTTCGGAAATCCTACGTGGATGATCATGGATCAGAATATGGTCGAGCAGGGCGTCGGGCCTTGGGCGGCCGATCCCGCGTCTGCCGTGGCCGACGGCACGCTGCTCGAGGCGGACACGCTTGAGGAGCTGGCCGAAAAGATCGACGTACCCAGCGCCATGCTCGTCTCGACATTCGACGTTTGGAACAAAACCATCGCAGAAACCGGCGAGGACGTCGAGCTTCACCGCGTCACGCAGCTGATCCCTCTCGACAAGCCTCCCTATTATGCCCACCAGAACATTTCCGCAAACTTAGGGAGCCTGGGCGGCCTCAAGATCAACACGAACTGCGAGGTCATCGACGGGAACGGAGACATCATTCCCCATCTGTACGCGGGCGGCATGAATTCAGGCGGTTGGTACGGCACGTATTACCCCGGATCGGGAACCTCCTTGACGGGAGGACTGGTACTCGGGCACATCGCCGGCGAGAACGCAGCAGCTGCACAAGCCTGGGCTTAGCCACCCAAAGAACAGTACCCCTCCCCCAGCATGCGAAGCTCGGACAGCACGACCGAGCTTCGCATGCGAACGGCATACCTCCATGCAAAAGATGACCGATTCGCTTATGCACGCGTGTTCACGGTATGCTGACTGCATGACGATGCGAAGGGGAGCACGCATGGAATCTCAAACTGATCGACCTTGGGTCGAAATCGCTCAGAACGAGCTGTTCGAGGGATGGCAGCGCTGGACGAGCTTTGCCTGCATATGGGTTTGGTCTTGCCTTGCAGGAATCCTTTCGTTCCAGAATAGCGGGATACGCAGCTTGCCTTCGGTGTTCGGCTACGCAAATGGCATAACGTTGGCAGCTTGCGTCATCGGACTCGCCTTCGTGTTAGCGTTTTCGAGCCGTATCAAAACCGCCATCGACTCTCGTGCCTACTTGGGCATAGCCGAAGCGCTCGCCGTACTAGGATCGCTTTTCATATCCGCGGGAGTCCTCGCAGGCAGTTCTCTCTGCCACGTGGCAGGAGCCGGGTTGGGAGGCATTGCCATCGGTCTTTTGAAAATCGCCTGGGGACAGATGTACTCGCGGATGACGCTTAAAGC
Source organism: Eggerthella guodeyinii (assembly GCF_009834925.2). NCBI lineage: Bacteria > Bacillati > Actinomycetota > Coriobacteriia > Eggerthellales > Eggerthellaceae > Eggerthella > Eggerthella guodeyinii. The sequence goes on along the minus strand of NZ_CP063310.1, from coordinate 691,802 downwards.
GGGGCTTGCGTCTATGGGCTACTCGCTCATTTCCTCAAGCGTGATCGTACTGCTCGTGCAGAATGCCGACACGCTCGTTCTCTCGATTTTGCTCATCGCTTCGGCGCTGCCGCTTGCCCCCTTGGCTTTTCGAGGAACCAAACGTCTTGCCGATCTGCCCGAGAAGCCCCGGCATTCTTCGCGGTCGGTAAAGTTCACCGCATCGCTGCTCGCGCTGCCGATGCTGGTCGGATTCTCGTACGGGGTTTCCAAAGCAGCCATCATAGGACTCATCGGAAACGAAGCGAGCATCGGCAGCGCAGGCACCTATTCGAGCCTCGTAGCGGGTGTCGCAACCTTCGTTTTTTCTTATGCACTTGGAAAGAAAGTCTCCTCCGCACAGATATATTCGACTTCGCTCGTCTTCGTCGTAGCAGGATTGCTCCTCATCATGTCGAATGCGACCTCGCCGTGGCTTTCCTTTTTCGTCAACAGCATCGGATTCTCGTTATTCTACTTTTTCATGGTGGTGTACTGGGGCGATCTTGCTTGGCGTACGGGCATGTCGATCGTACGCGTGTACACGATCGGCTACCTCACCATGCAGGCATCCCAACTGGCCGGCATCGTCATCGCCGGCATGCTCGGAGAGAATCCGCTTCAGAACAACGGCATGCTGGTCATCCTTTCCCTTGTGCTCGCCTTCTTCGCCGTGGTTCTGCTTCTCTTCGGCAGCTCGCGCTCGTCGCTTCGCCAATGGCTCATCGCCGATGGCACGGCACTGGAGGTAGACGACGGTGTGCCCGTGGCTTGCGCCGAGCTGTCGAGGCAGGGCAACCTATCCCCACGCGAACAGGAAGTTCTCACCATTCTCGCACGCGGACGCAATGCCTCGTACGTTGCGAAAACGCTTTGCATCTCACCCGACACCGCAAAGACCCACATCAAGAGCATTTATCGAAAGTTGGACGTGCATACCCAGCAAGACCTTATGGACGAGATAGATTTGCACGTCTCTTCAGGCGACAACAACGCGTGAGCCCGTAGGCACTCTGCCCCCTAACCGCATTTCCCCTTCTCCCCCGTTTTCGGGTATCTTCGGCGTTTCGCCAGGACATGGCCGGATATACCCGGTTCCGCGCGATGACGCGGCTGCGGCCGGCGCGTAGCATGCATCCCGTTGAAACCGTACGAACGAGGAGGGAACCATGGGAGAACACACCATCAGCCGCCGCAACTTCTTGGCGGGGCTCACCGCAACCGGGGCGCTCGCCGCAGCGGGGGCGCTCGCCGGATGCGCGCCGCAGGCGCAGGCGGAGGGCGGCGCGAGCGGCAAGGCCGACGCCGCCGCGCAGGGCAGCTGGCGCGACAAACCGGCGATGCCCGCCGACATCGCCGAGACGCTGGAGGCCGACCTCGTGGTGGTCGGCGCCGGCAACGGCGGGCTCGTGGCCGCCACCACGGCCGCGCAGAACGGCGCGAAGGTCATCGTGCTGGAGAAGGGCGGCAACATCGCCTCGGCACGCGAGGCCATCGGCGCGCTCAACTCCGCACTCGAGCCCGACCACCGCGAAGACGTCCCCGCGCTGCTGAACCACGCGAACCAGATCCAGGCGGGCGACGCCAACATGCTGCTATACAAGACCTGGGCCGAGCGGTCCGGCGAGATGATCGAATGGATGAAGGAGACGCTCGAGCCCAAGGGCATGCTGTTCCCGTTCGAGTGGCACAAGCCCGACGACCCGCACGCCTACTACCCGGCCATGTGCTACAACCCCTGCATGGGCGAGTACAACCCCGACGGCCCGAACTACGGCGCGTACGCGCACCTCGAAGTAATGAACGAGGTGCTGGGCGAGCTGGGCGGCGAAGTCATGTTCATGACGCCCGCGAAGATGCTCGTGCAGGACGAGTCGGGGAAGGTGACCGGCGCCATCGCCGAGTCGAAGGACAAGGGAACCATCCAGATCAACGCGAAGAACGGCGTCATCGTATGCACGGGCGGCTACGGCGCGAACGACGAGATGCTGCAAGACCTGTGCCCGGGCAACTCCAACTGGTGCGTGCTGCGCGACAGCGTCACCGAGGAGGGCGACGGCATCCGCATGGCGCTGTGGGCCGGCGCCGAGCTCGAGGCCGGCGGCGCCTGCATGATCTGGAACCGCGGCATCATGTTCGACGACACCGAGTTCGACGGCTCGTACCAGGGCGGCGACATCTTCCTGCCCGGCAGCCAGCCGTTCCTCCACGTGAACGCCAACGGCGAGCGTTTCATGAACGAGGACCAGTGCTATCCCATGAGCTACGCCGGCGGCGCGAACCAGCCCGGCCACTTCTCGTGGATCGTGTGGGACGGCAGCTATTGGGAGGACATCGAGCAGTTCGACACGGGCGGATGCTCGCGTCTGTTCCCCGCGCCGTCGGGCACCGCGTTCAACGCCGACGTGTACGATTGCGAGGCCATCACGAAGGAGCACCTCGACTCGTTCTGGCTCGAGCCGCGCATTGAGAGCGGCGCGCTCAAGAAGTGCGACACGCTCGACGAGCTGGCGAAGGCCATGCGGTTCGACGCCGACCAGACCGCCGCGTTCAAGGCCACCATCGAGCGCTACAACGAGCTGGTCGCTGCGGGCGAGGACGTCGACTTCGGCAAGCCGGCCTACCGCCTGAGCGCCGTCGACGAGCCGCCCTTCTACGCCGCACGCATCGCCGGCGAGCTGCTGGTCACCATCCACGGGGTGATCACGAACGCCGATTCGCAGCCGCTGCGCAAGGACGGCAGCGTCATCGACGGCCTGTACGTATGCGGAAACGACCAGGGCGGATTCTATCCCCACAACTATCCCAGCAACTTCACGGGCATCAACGCGGGCCGCACCGCCACCTTCGCCCGCATCGCCGCCAAGCACGCTTTGGGCGTGTAATAGGCTCGCAAGCGGTACCCCCGCACAATCCTCCTTCCCTCGCAGAAAGGCCCCACCCGGGGCCTTTCTGACTTTCAGAGCTTGGCGAGCGTCTTGCTGCACCAAAAGCACGCGCGCCAAAGGTACGGTGGGTTCGACACATCGAGATCAGCCTTTCCATGCGGTACGCCAACCAAGTTCCCGAGTTATGCACACTCGTGGCATCGAAAACCCTCCAAAAATGCCGGGTCCGCGAGTTATGCACCCTCCTGCACGCCTCAGGCACCATGCGGTCAACTTGCGACCTGGGAATACGCCATGCTTCCAATCATGAGAGCACCCAACCGAATGCAATCCTGCCTGACAATGGGGTGCATAACTCATGAACCGAGCGTGCGTCGAAGGCGTTTCGAAGGGACAGGGGTTCGACATGCGTCGAGGATTCCTTCGTTCACTCGACCGGCCTCCTCCAGATCTCCAGCGACGCACTCCATGTCCCATTTGGGGACAGTCCCCATTTGGGACAGATGCGACCCCTCAGTGCACCAAATCGATGAGCTCTTGGCGGGAGTGGACGTCGAGCTTGGCGTAGACGTGCTTGGCGTGGGTGGCGGCCGTCTCGCGCGAGATGACGAGGGCGTCGCGCACGTAGGGGATGGAGCGCCCGCGCGCCAGCAGGTCGAACACCTCCGTCTCACGCGGGGTGAGGCCGCCGCGCTGCGCGAGCTCGAGGATGCGAGCGGTCAGCTCGTCCACCTCCGACGCGGCATCGGCGACGGAATCGCCGGGGAGCGTCGGCGAAGGAGCGGACTCGCCGAGCGCCGCGGCCGCGACGTCCTCCTTGCGCGCACCGAACGCGAACGCGCGGCCGTCGCTGAGCACGAACATGGTCGCGCTCACCAGCAGCGCGATGGACACGGCAACCACCTGGTCGAGCGAGAACGCCCCCGCCGCCACGCCGGACTCGACCAGCACGAGCGCCACCACGCCCAGCAGGTCGCCGAGGTGCACGAAGATCCATCCCAAGCCGTACGATTGCACGGGCGTCGCCGCCCCCTGCACGGCGTAGCGCGCAAAGTACATCTGCGTGATCAGGCAAAACGCGAAGCGCGCAGCGATGGCCACCACGTAGGCGACGTACGCGCCCGCGCCCTCCCCCAGCACGATGAACGCCGCGAAACCCACCACGAGCGCCGGGCACATCCACCGGTAGAGGAAGGACAGCGACACGCGACGCGGCCCCGCCGTGGCCGACAGGCCCACCACCAGCATGAACACGATGCTCACGACGAGCGCCACCTGGGAGGCCGTCGCGTCGCGCCCCGACGCTCCCGGCCAGAACGAGCCCTCCACGCACACGAACAGACATGCCGCGAGGATGCCGAACCCGGCGCGCCCCATCGACTTCAGCACGCGCGGCAGCCCCTTCCGCGCGCTGTCGTGCGCCTCCGCGAATGCGCGCTGCTCGGCGGCGCCCCGGTACTCGGCCGTAGCGTCGCGCGCCTGCGCGTCGCGCCACGACAGCAGCAGGCACAAGCCCGACAACAGGGGAAACGCCGTCACCACCGCGAGCGCCATCCAGCCCTGCATCGCCGAAACCACCAGCACGAGCACAGCGGCCGCCACGGCTGACGCCGGCGCGAGGAACTCCACTTCCTCCTGGGTCACCTTCGCGTAGTACTCGCCCCACATCACCCACATGAAGCCGCTGCCGAACCCCGTGAGCACCGCGCCCACCACGAACAACGCCGCCGTCGCGCCGAAGTCGGGCAGCTCGCAGAACAGCAGCGGCGTGGAGACCGCGGTGGCCAGCGGCGCGATCCAGAACAGCGCCGCGTGCTGGGTGGGCGAGCCCAGCCGCTTCTCCAACACCACGATGAGCACGAGCATGACCACCGACATGGACACGGGCAGCCCCGTAAAGAACAGGTCCCAGCCCGCGCCGCCCGCCAGCGTCGAGGCCTTCGCGCCGGTGTAGCCGCTCACCGCGTTGGTGTAGAACACGCAGAACACCCAGGCCAGCAGGAACGCCCAGCCCAGACGCCGCAGCGGTGCGAACCGCTCGACCGCCGCCACGAGCGACCGCTCGCGCCGTCCTTGCGCGCTCTCAGCCATCCATCTGCCCCTTTCGCCGCCCGCTTTCCATCCGGCATTTGTACCACAGGCGACTCCACTTGGCAAAAGGGCTTGCACCGAGGGGGGGGGGCAGCTGATACAATGACAGGCAGCCGACCGCACGAGAAAGGAACGCCCGATGAGAAGCAGGGTCTTCGCACTGCCTGCGACCCTCACGTTGTGCTGCGTCCTGACAGGCTGCTCGGGTCTCGCCACTGCCGAGCAAAAGTCGATCTATCACGACGACGCCCGCATCGCCCGGGGGTTCGACACGTACACAGTCGTGGACAGCAGGGGCTCCCTCTTCGACCGCCATCTTGGCGAGCTGACCGGTCTGGAAACATGGCTCCAGCTCTCGGTTCCCGAGGAAGGCGGCACGTTCCGCGTCGACTACGACGTGACCGTGCAGGCCGGCGACTTCAAGATCGTGTTCGTCGACGGCAAGAATGTCGACGTCGTCTGCGAAGGAACGGGCGTCGGCAGCCGCACCTTCACGTTGGAGCCGGGCGACTACGCCCTCAAAGCCGTCGGCACGCACGCAGGTGCCGACATCGAGCTCGAGCTGCAGGCGAGCGAGGGCGTTACCGCCGTCGACCCCGACGGCCCGCTTGGCGATCCGCGCGACGTGGAGCTGGAACCGCTCGAAGACAACGCGTAGCACACGGCTCCCGCGCGGTCGGGCACGCGAATTCGCCCATGCTAAGCAATTTTTTCGTTTTGCGTACGATTCGGCGCTTCGAAGCGTCCTTGGATGCCGACCCTCGAAGGCAACTTTTACGTTTCCGCAGGTCGCGCGATCCGCGTTCGACCGTTGCGGGACAACACGCCCCTCAAACGCACGCAAAACGCAAAAATTGCTTAGAACTCGGCGATTTGCGCGCCGCGCAGCCGTGCCTATCCCGCGCCGCCGCCCCTACCCCGCCGCACGCATGACCATGCGCTTGACGTCTTCCCGGTGCTCGGGGCGCACGAGGTAGTACGCGTAGGCCTCGAGCACGGTTTGGAAGGCCACGCCGCGACCGACGATCTTGCAGTACCCGATACCGTACGAATCGTGAAGGTCGCGCACTTCCCGGTCGGTGAAGATCACCGGATGGCCCGGCTCGTGGTCGAAGAAGTCGGCGCGCTTCGCGATGCACTCGAACGGCCGCATGACGCCCGCCATCTGGTCCTCGCTGTTGTGCAGGTAGTGCTCCTGGCGATGCGGGCAGCGGTAGGCGCAGAACTCGTTCACCATGACCTCCACCTTGTCGCGGTCTTCGAGCGCCGCGAGGAACGCCGGGTCCTTGTGGCGGTTGTAGTCGAGCACCACGTAGTCGTAGCGCTTCGTCATGCGGTTCACCTCGGCCGCGTCCGCCAGCGCACGCGTGGTGGACAGCACGCAGCGCATGCCGTAGCGCTCGCGCACGTAGTCGCCCACGAGGTCGGCGTACACGATGGCCTCGGCACCGTAGCGGCTGGCGATGGCCAGCATCTCGTTCAGGTACTCGTCGCGCAGGTCGTCATCGCCGGCCAGCATGTTCGTCAGCGTGAGGCGCGCCTTCACGCCGTGCTCGGCCAGCAGCGAGAACGCCTCCTCCATCTGGCGGGGCGTGGAGCGCTCGCGCAGGAACGCGCGGCCGCCGTTCAAATTGCACGCGGGAAAGCATCCGTACACGCTGTCGATGCGCACGTCGTCCTTGAACAGCGCCGGACGCTGCTCGAGCAGGCGGATGAAGAACAGGTTGAGCCCGAGCCCCACCGTGAAATCCGGCAGCGTGTACTTGATCATGTCGATCCCTTCGAAAATCACCGGTTCCGACGGCCGTCAGGCCGCCGGAACCTTCTAGAACATGCACATCTCTAAGTCTTCGCCGAGCGTCGAGTGCAGCTTATCGTACATCGACGAGGGCTTGTTCGGGGTCCACGTGGGGCGTTTCATGGCGAAGCACACGGCTTCCTTGCCCATGAACTGCTTGATGGGCACGCGCCCGCTCACCGCGATGGCCTGCTCGGGGCAGATGCGCTCGCACAGGCGGCACTGCATGCAGGCGCTCGGACGGTGCACGATGCCGAACACGCCGTCCTCGTCGAGCTTCTTGATGGCTCCCGTGGGGCAGAACACCGCGCACATGCGACACGAGCTGCACCGATCGGCGTCGATGGACACGGCGCCGATCACGCGCGTCTCCACCTCGTCGGCCACCGGCTGGCCCACGTGCTGCAGATAGTTGTACAGGCGCACGCGGCGCGTGGGGACGAAGTGCGACAGCGTTCCGTCGGCCTCCACCTTGCGATACGCCGCGGGAACGGGCTCGGCTTCGGCCATCCCCAGCTCCTCGGCCACCGCCGCGCCGGCTGCACGGGTCGACGCGTCCTTGGCGGAGCGGAAGAAATCGCGCCGCCCCACCCCGTCGCCGCCGCCCTGGCCGTGCGACCCGCCGGACGCACCGGGTGCCAGCACGCGCTCGGGCACGCATTCCACCACGTCAACGGGCATGGAAGACCCGAACGCCTCAAGCAGGTTGCGCGAGCCTTCCACCACGTCGCGCATGAGCGCGCCGCCGGGAGCGTGCCGGCACGTCTCGCACGAGCCGCACGCGAGCGTCGCGTCGAAGGCGCGGTACGCCGCCAGCCCCACGAGCGCCGACTCGTCCATGCGGCCCAAGCACGGCACCACGCACGCGGCCGGCGCGTCGTCGGCCGCGACGTCGGCCGCCTCGAGCGCCGTCTCGCACACAATGACGGGATGGCCCTTCGTCGCCACGATGGAGTGCTTGAGCTGCGCCGTCAGCTCGGCATCCGTCGGGTTGCGCAGTTCGATGGCGCAGGTGGGGCACGCCGTGGCGCACGTGCCGCACCCGATGCAGCGCTCGGGCTCCACGAGCAGCTCGTTGTCGCGATACGCCAGCGCGCCCGACGTGCAGGCCTCCACGCAGCGCAGACAGTCGGCGTTGCGGTTGCGCACCGAGATGCAGCGCTCCTCGTGCACGGCGATGGCATCGCTCTCTATCTCGCCCAGCAGGGCCAACAGGCCGTTGATCAGGGACATGGCCTACCCCCTTTCCGGGATCTCGTCGTCGACGGGCAGCGCCGCGACCTGCGCCTGCTTCTTCGGCAGCAGCGGGAACGTGATGGCGTGCTCGGGGCACACGTCGGCGCAAGCGCGGCACTTGCTGCAGTCGTTGAGCGTGGTCTCGCCCGCCGCGATGTCGTGCAGGTTGATGCCCTCGGGGCACGCCTGCTCGCACAGGTTGCAGGCCTTGCCGCGGCCCTCGCGCAGGCACTTCTCGGCGTCCACCTGGGGGCGGAACGTCCGGTTCAGCCCGCTGAACAGCGAAAGCAGCGCGCCCAGGGGGCAGAAGCGCTGGCACCACTTGGGCAGCAACAGGACCTCCAACGCGATGATGACCGGGAAGGCGACGACCGTCCACGTGGCGTCGCCGAACGCGAACAGGCGCATGACCAGCAGCACCGTGGCGAACGTGAGGCCGATCGGGCAGACGAGGCAGAACACCGGGAAGCCGAAGATGAGCGTGGAGCCCAACGCCGCCGCGAGGATGCCGTGGCGGCTGTCGATCTTGATGCCCTTGGACTTGCCGCAGGGAGAAGCGCAGGTGGAGCAGGGAGTGCGGAGAGCGGGGACGGGGGCCGCCGCCTGCACCGCAGGTTCCCCTGCTTGCGCCGCATGGGAGACGGGTGAACCAGCGAAGTCATCCGCGGCGCCATGGGAGGGGGCGGGGACGGAGCCCGAGCCTCGCTTTCCCTTCTTCTTTCCCCGCGACATGAAGTGCACGGGGCATACCCAGGCGCAGAACACCTTGCCCAGCACGATGCACACCAGCAGCACGACCACCACGCTGATCACGGCCATCGGGATGGCCGTGCGCTCGGCGATCATGGCCAGCAGCGCGCCCAGGGGGCACAGCAGCGTGATGGACTCGAAGCCGATGCCGCAGAAGTTGCCGATGCCGCCGGCCGTGAAGTACCCCACGGCCACCACGGCGAGCACCGCCAGCATGATCAGGAACCGCAGTCGATAGGTTTTGAGCTTCTTCATCCCGCTCACGCCTCCACTTCTTCGGTCGGACGGACGACGATGGCGCGATCGGTAGCGCCGGCCGTGATGGAACCGGCCGACAGCGAGATGCACGCCAGCTCGCAGGCGCCGCAGCCGTTGCACGCGTCCACGTCCACCACCGGCACGTTGTCGGCGCCCAGCTCAAGCGCCTCGTAGTTGCACACGTCCACGCACTCGTGGCAGCCCATGCCCTTCGCGGCCAGGCACCAATCGCGGTTGAGCTCCGCCTTGCCGATGATCACCTGCGACGGGTCGGGGCACACGAGCGCATGCGTCGGACACACCGCGACGCACTTCGGCCCGCCTGGCTCGTTCTCGCAGAAATCGCACCAGCCGCTTTTGAAATCCATGCGCGGCGTGCGCGCGTTCAGGATGCCGTCCTCAAGATGAGCAGGCGCGATGGCGTGCTTCGGGCACACCTCGCGACACTTCTCGCAATGCAGGCACCCGCGCACGAGCTGCTCCTCGTCCTGCCCTCCCGGCGGCCTGAGCAACGTGGCGCTGGGCAGGTATTTCACGCCGCCCAGGCCGATGACGGCGCAGGCGCCCACGGCGCCCAGGGCGAACGTGCGGCGCGACACGCGGGGACCCGCATCGCGCTTGCGCTCGACATCGTGCTCGTCCATCATGCAACCTCGACTTCGACTTCGGCTTCGTTCTCGGACAGCACGGCATCCAGGAACTCCCGGTCGTTGCGCAGGAAGCCGTCGGTCAGCTTGCCCAGCCCCTTGTAGAAATCGGTTTGGGGGAATTTCTGCAGGTCGGCCGCCATCATGGGGTACCACGCCAGCAGGTGGTCCTCCAGGAAGTTGCGCTGCGACAGCAGCAGCTTCAGGCACTCGTCTTCGTCGCCGGCCTCGTACGCCGCGATGGCGCGCTCGCACAGGATCTGCTCGAACTCCAGCTCCAGCGCGATGTGGTCCTCGCCTTCCTTCCAGCTCTCCTGCTTGTCCAGGCCGAAGGCGCGGTACAGCACGAGCACCTCGTCGCGCGCGTCCTGCATCATGAGGCGCTTCGGGCTCGTGTACACCGACTCGTACGGGTAGGCGGCCGAGAAGCCGTCGTTGCCCGACCCGATGAACGCGCGCACGTAGTCCACCGCCAGATCGGTGAGCACGGTGCCGTCGGCCTGGCTCAGATAGCCGCAGATCATCCGATAGCCCTCGTCCACCAGCGCGTTGCCGGTGTTCGTCGGGAAGCGCATGGACACGAGCGTGTCGTGCAGCTCCTGGTCCACCTCCACGCGGAACAGGCGCGAGAGGAACTGGTAGGTTGCCCTGCGGCCGCGCAGCACGTCGGCGAAGTCGATTTCCTGATCATGGGACATGAGTAGCTCCTTCTCTAGCGTTCGGTCGAAGAGGTTGCGGCGAACACGCCGGACGCGAGCACGCTCCGGCCCAACTCGGTGATGGTCCAGCTGTCGCGCCATTCGATGGCGCCCGTCTCTTCCAACTTGCCGCGGAAGAAGCCGCAGAAGCGACGCGGCTCTTGGCACAGCGGGTCGCCGTCGACCGCCTGGTCGAGCTCCTTGGTGGGGCAGCCGCCCTCGCGCGCCGTCATCTCCAGCACGCGTTGGAAGATGGGCAGGTAGCGCTCGTCCTCCACGATTTTCTCCACCACGAGGCTCTCGTTGACGTGCGCCGCGATGGCGTCGAGGCCGGCACGGGTGGCCCGGTAGCGGCACGGCGCCGCGGGCGTCACCGAGATGAAGTCGCCCTCGTCCTCGGCGGGCACGGCGGCGTCGGCCGCATCCTCGGCACTCTCGTCCACGATGCGCTCGAGGGCGCCGTCGCGCTCGAGCAGCTGCACCACCTGCGCCGAGCTGTACACGCTCGTGGTGGTGGGATACGCCGCATCCAGATCGGCCACGGCCTCGTCCATCGTCTTCGGCTCCGTGCAGAACGCCACGGCGTGCAGCAGGCGGAACTGCTGGCCGGGGATGCCCGCCAACAGCTTCTCGATGCGCTCGGCCGGCGACAGCGGCACCACCGGAGGCACCACGCTCTTGTCGGCGTCGGGGATGGGCGGCAGGTAGTCGGCCTCGGCATCGTCCCGCTCGCCGTCGTCCAAACTCAAATCGGCCAGGGGATCGAAATCGTCATCGATCACGAATGCGTCGACATCGCTCATATCTATCAGTCCTTTCAAAACACCGGGGGTTGGGAATCGCGAGGGTCCGGCGGCCGGCAAGCCGCCGGAGCTCCTACATGGTCGTGGATGCGTAGAGCACCTTGGTGGGCAGCTCGCGCGGCACGTCGGGTGCCAGCGCCAGCACCTCGTCCGTGAGGGACGCGAACTCGGACGGCGCCACGCTCGCCAGGCGCTCGCCGTCGCGCATGAACACGCGCGTGGTCTGCACCTTGGTGAACGCGGTGTTCTCCAGGCGGTCGCGCGTGAAGCGCGTGCACACCGTGCGCTCGTCGGCCGTGGCCAGCACGTCGAGGAACAGGGCGCGCTCGCGCTCGAGGGCCACGCGCCGGTGGTCGATGGTGAACTTGTCGTCCACCGCGTCGTTCGCGGGAAGGAAGCCGTTCACGAGACCGGTGACGAACGCGGTGCGCACATGGCGCCCGTGGCAGCGCGCGTACGCGACGACGTGCACGGCGTCGCGCGCGACGTCCTCAACCGGGGCGCGGAACGCTTCGCGCGCCAGGTGCTCGACGTCGGCGTGCGCGGCATCGTCGCCCAGCAGCTCCACCAGGCGCGGGGACAACGGCATCCCGTGCGCTTCGAACAGCTCCACGGCGGCCGCGCGCGTCAAGCCGTCCGCGCAGGCGCGCTGCAGTTCGTCCAGCTCGTCGAGCGGGCCGTCGAACTTGCCGAAGATCGTCGAGGCGCGGTCGGCGTCCCGCTGCGTGCGCAGCTGCGCCACGGCCTCCGACGCGGCGATATCGCGTTCGCGAGCGTACGCCATCAGCTCCAAGAACGCATCCGAGCGCAGCAGCCAATCGCCAAAGCCCAACCACGAGCGCAGCGACGTGAAGTCGTGCGGGTCGAGGTGCAGGCGCAAGAAGGTGGCCAGCTTGAGGTCGGCGAAGCGGCCCTCGGTGCGGGGATCGCCCTTGATCTTCCCGCTGCCGAAGCCGCGCTCGACCGCGATGCCGCGCGCCTCGAGCGCGGCGGCCATGCGTGCGCCCCAAGCGGCGTTCGGCACCGCCACCAGCACATCGCGCGGAGCCACGCCGTCGGCCAGGCACTCCTCCACCGATGCGGCCACGAACGCGCATTCGGCCTCGGGGTCGTCGAGCGCGCGGCTCTCGCGCGCGGCCTCCGGCCGCTCGGTCGCCAGCGTCACCAGGCAGTCGGCCTCGTCGGCCAAGGCGCGGAACCCGTCGAAGCACGGGTACGGCTCCTCGGCGCTCGACGCGGCCAGCGTGCGGCCCGCCGCCACGAGGCCATTCGCAGCCAGATGGCGCACGAGGCGCTGCGACGCCTTGCTGAGCGACGCGTAGTCGTCCACCACGAGCGCCAGCGGCTCGGGCTCGACGCCGGCGGCCACGAGCCCGCGATAGGCCAGCGACGACACCTCGCACGGCAGCAGCGCGCGCCGCACCTCGAGGTTCTCGGTCAGGATGGCGTGCACGGTCTGCTCTTCGGCGGTGATGAGCCAGCGCTCGTCCTCGTCGGCGCACTCGCTCATGCTCTTGTAGAAGAACTTGAGCATCTCGCGCAAACGGCCGGGCTTGAGCCCGCTCACCTTCACGTCCTCCATGAGCACGGCCAGCTCGTTGTCGTCGAGCACGCGCGCGCCGCGGCCCACGGCGTCCTGCACCCGCGCGTCGCCCATGACGGCCAGGCCCAGCTCGCGCATCGACACCACGTCGGCGACGTTCAGCAGCGGGTCGTCGGCCAGCAGCGCCCGGTAGCGCCCGGCCGCCACGCCGTCGGCGCACACGATGCGCACGGGCGATCCAGCCGCGGCGATGCCGCGAGCGCACGCCAGCAGCGCCGGCGCGACGTCGTCGGACGCGTCGTGCTCCAGGCACGCGCGCACGCAGGCAGCCCCGCCGTCGGCTTGCGTTTTCAGTTCTTCAAGAAGATTGTTCGCCGCGTCTTCAACGGTCGCAGCAGTATAAGCACTCATATTCGGTCTCCATCCACGTTCTTCGGATGAAGCCCTTTGCTCGAAGCCCCCCAGCTTCATAGCGCTTTCACACCAACGAAGTATGCCCAACCGGCGCGGGCGCGTCTACCATCATTCCGAAACGGAATGGATGAAATCGAGCGCCTCCTGCTTGTCGCCCACGCCCAGCTTGCGGTACACGCCGCCCAGCACGTCGGCCACCTCGTCGCGCGACAGCCCCAGCTCGCCCTCGATGGCATCGAAGCCGCGCTCCTCCACGTACAGGATGAGCGCGCCCAGTTCGCGCTGGTCGAGCCCGCAGCGCTCGGCCGCGAGCCGGCACTTGCAGCGCAGCGCCGTGTCGCCCACGCCCGCGCGGGCCGCGCCCGCAACCCCCGCGCCCGCAGCCGCGCCCGCAGCCGGCCGCGCCGCCTGCCCGTCGCGCGCCGCGTGCACGAGCGCGACGGTGGCGCGCAGCAGCTTCTCCACCTGCCGCGCCTGGGCGTACAGCACGCCGCCCGCCTCGGTCAGGCTCACGCCGCTGCGATCGCGCACGAACAGGTTCGCGCCGAACTCGCGCTCGAGCAGGGCGACGTGCTTGCTCAGCGTCGACTGCGTAAGATGCAGCTCCCGCGCAGCCGCCGTGAAGCTGCCGCACTCGGCAACCTTCGCGAACTCGTGCAGGTACGTCGTCTCCATCGTCTCAGACCGCCTCGTCCTGCCCGGTCGTCTCGTGGGCCAGGTCGATGAGCTCCTGACGGTTGTCCACGCCCGTCTTCTGGTAGATGTGCCGGATGTGCGTGCTCACCGTGCCCGCCGAGATGAACAGCGTCTCCTGGATGCGCGAGATGGTGCGCCCCTCCAGCAGCAGCGGCAGCACGTCGGTCTCGCGCGGCGACAGGGCGAAGCGCTCCGAGATGAGCGCGCAGGGGTCCACGGGATCCGCCGGGTCGTCGGCGGGCACCTCCGGCTCCGCGCCCATCAGGCTGACCTCGCCGATGCCGATCTTGATGAGGTCCGTCTCCGTGAACAGGAACAGGTGCGCTATGAACAGCAGCGACACCGCCACCAGCGTGACCAAGGTGAGGTCGAACATGCTCACGCCCGTCGCCTCCAGCGAGTGGGCGAACAGCGACCCCACGGTCTCGCCGCCGTACAAGGCCACGAACCCCAGCCCGATGGTGCGCGCCGGGCTCACGCGAAAGCTCGACGCCACGTCGATGCATACCACGCACAGCACCAGCACGAAGCAGTGGTAGCCGCCGAAGATGAGCGCGCTCGAATACGTGTTGTTGTCGGACAGGAACGGCGTGGACAGGCAGCCCAGGCACAGCATCAGCATGGACACGCGGTACGAGAAGAAGATGCTGTCGCGATGCAGGAACACGGCGATCAGACAGATGGCGAGCGCCCCGACGAAGCCGGCCAGAAACAGGTACGCGCCGAAGATGTCCTGCACCGCATACGTTTTGAAGCCCGACACCACGTCGAAGAACCCCATCAGCATGCCGATGAGCATGGCGCCCAGAAGCGCCTTCGCGAACAGGGCGATGGTATGGCGCGAAAGCGGCTGCTCGGGCCCGCGCGCCAGCTGGGGCGTGGTGATCGAGCAGCGTCTGAGCAGCACCGCCGACAGCACGGGCATGGTCACGATGAGCGCGATCACCGGCACCGCCGGCCCCACGATCAGCACGAGCCCGATGGCGATCGCGGCGCACAGCGACGCCGCAAGCTCCACGAGCGCCAAGCGCCCGCCCAACCCCGACTCCAACTCGATCCAGCACAGGAACAGCACGGCCGAACCCGTTCCGGTCATGACGGCGCTCAAACCCAGCACGAGCATGCCGGCGGGCGTGGTGGGATCGGAGAACGGCGTGAGCACGCTGCCCACGCTCATCATGATGGCGGAACCCAGCACGATGGAGCGGTTGGCGCTCACCCGCTCGCGCCGCACAATGACGGCGACGAACAGCATGGTGACCACCATGGCGACGAGCGAAATGAGCAGGCTGGTGTACAGCGAGCCGCGCACGTCGGACGAGAAGCCGTACGGCACGATGCTGTAGAACATCATGAGCATCCACAGCCACTGTAGGGCGGCTCCCGCGATGCGCTTGAGCGACAGGCTCGTCCCCAACGCGGTATCCCATGCACTCCGAAGCTTTTCCATGCCTGCCCCACCCCCTGAGCCCGTGCAAAACGCTGCTCGCGTCGACCCCTCTGTCGACGCGTTCGATTATACGGAAAAGATGAGCGTCCCTCTTTGAGGAAATTATCCTAGTTTAGAGATAATTTATGATGACCGATCATCGTAATCCCAGATCAAACGACTATCGATTTTTTCATGATCACAAAATCATAAGAATTTATGATGCGGAAGATCGGCGCTTCCCAACCTTTGCACGATGCCCGGCAGGCCCTCGCATCCGTAAGGTCGGCTCATGCGATTCGGGGACTTTGCACCGCATGCGGCATCCAGCTTCACGCGGCAGCCCCCCTCCCCGTTCGCTCGAAGGTAGACGAGTAAGACGAGAACGAGGAGAAAGAAGGAGGAGGAGTATGGGTAACCTGACCATGTCACGACGCACGTTCGTCAAGACCGCCGCCATCACCGGAGCGGCAGCTGCGGCGTTCGGCGCTTCGACGCACACCGCGCTGGCCGAAGAGACGTACAGCAAAGTGTCCGGCAACGACACCGTGGCCGTGAAGACGTGCTGCCGCGGTTGCGGCAAGATGGAGTGCGGCGTCAAGGTCATCGTCCAGAACGGGCGTGCCATACGCGTCGAGGGTGACGAGGGAGCGTTCCAGTCCATGGGCAACTGCTGCACGAAGTCGCAGTCGTCCATCCAGGCGGCGTACCACCCCGACCGTCTGCACTACCCCATGAAGCGCACGAACCCGAAGGGCGAGGAGCCCGGCTGGCAGCGCATCTCGTGGGACGAGGCCATGCAGTCCATCGTGGACAACTTCATGGACATCAAGGCGAAGCACGGCGGCGAGGCCATCGCCTGCCAGGTGGGCACCTCGCGCATCTGGTGCATGCACTCGGAGTCCATCCTGAAGAACATGCTGGAGACGCCGAACAACGTGGAAGCCTGGCAGATCTGCAAGGGCCCGCGCCACTTCGCCACCACCATGGTGTCGCAGTTCGCCATGTCGTGGATGGAAACCATCACGCGTCCGCGGGTGTACGTGCAGTGGGGCGGCGCTTCCGAGCTGTCCAACTACGACGACTCCTGCCGCACCACGGTGGACGTGGCGTCGCGCGCCGACGTGCACATCAGCGTCGACCCCCGCATGGCCAACATGGGCAAGGAAGCCGACTACTGGCAGCACCTCCGCCCCGGCACCGACGGCGCCCTGGCCCTGGCCTGGACGAACGTCATCATCGAGAAGAAGCTCTATGACGAGCTGTACACGAAGAAGTGGACGAACGCCCCGTTCCTCGTGTGCGAGGACATGGAGCCCTCCGGCTTCCCCACCGTGCGCACCGACGGTTCGTACTGGGACGTGAAGACGCGCCTGCTCAAGGAAAGCGACATCAAAGAGGGCGGCAGCCCCTACAAGTTCCTCGTGTACGACAACAACTGGGAAAAGCTGAAGGCCGAGGGCGTCGAGCACGAGTACGGCGCGTTCACCTGGTTCAACGCTGACCAGGAAGGCGTCATCGACGAAACCGGCGGCTTCTGGGAGGGCGAGAACTACGACTCCGAGAAGGCGCGCGAAGGCCGCGAGGCTTCGCAGGACAACCTGCTGCCGGGCCAGACGCAGGGTTGGATCCCCGATCCCATGCCGTTCGACCCCGCCATCGACCCCGCGCTCGAGGGCGAGTTCGAGATCACGCTCAAGGACGGCAAGACCGTGAAGGTCAAGCCCGTGTGGGAGTACTACAAGGCCCGCGCCGCCGAGTACAAGCCCGAGGTTGCCGCGGAGATCACCGGCATCCCGGCGTCCGAGATCGAGGCGGCCGCCACGGCGTACGGCACGCGCATCGACCCGTCCACCGGCTACGGCAACGGCGGCATCCAGTACATGCTGGCCGTCGAGCACTTCTGCAGCGCCATCCAGAACTGCCGCGCCTTCGACAACCTCGTGGGCATCACCGGCAACATGGACACCCCGGGCGGCAACCGCGGCCCGACAATCGTCCCCATCGACGGCGACCTCCAGGGCTTCAGCGCCTGGGCCCCGGGCGCTACCACCCCGCCGGCGGAAGTCAACCTCAAGCAGGTCGGCATCGACAAGTTCCCGCTGCTCGGCTGGTGGCAGTACTGGTGCGACAGCCACTCGCTGTGGGATGCCGTCATCACGGGCGACCCCTACCCGGTGCGCGCCCTGTGGAACGAGTCCGGCAACTTCATGAGCCAGACGAACACCACCCGCGCCTGGGAGGCCCTGTGCTCGCTGGACTTCTACGTGGACCTCAACCTGTGGCACACGCCGCAGAACGACACCGCCGACATCATCCTGCCGGTGGCCCACTGGATCGAGCTCAACTCGCCGCGCGCGTCGCAGGGTTCCGCCGGCGCCATGGGCGCCACGGTCAAGTGCGTGCAGCCGCCTGCGGAAGCCAAGTACGACCCCGAGATCGTCATGGACCTCGCCAAGCGCATGAACTGGCAGTGGACGGACGAGCCCGGCAACGAGTGGCCCGACATCAACTGGCAGCTGGACGACTCCATCAAGCTGCTCACCGATGACGAGCTGACCTACACCACGTGGCATGTCGAGAACGGCAAGCCCACGTTCGAGCGCCACGGCGTTCCGATGGCCGAGGTCACGCCCAAGTACAAGACGTGGGACGAGTACGTCAAGGCCTTCCAGGAGCACGGCTGGTGGCAGGCGAAGGACATCGAGCCGCGCAACTGGGGCACGTACCGCCGCTACCAGACCGGCGCGATGCGCGCACGCGACCGCGTGTGGGGCCGCCTCGACTACACGGCCGGCAAGGGCATCGGCGACTGGAAGCCGGGTTGGTTCACCCCGACGATGAAGCAGGAGATCTGGTCCACCGTCATGGAATCGCACCATCCCAACAACCCCGAGTGGTTCGTCCCCAGCTACACCGAGCCGCCTCACGGCCCGAAGGACGGCGACCGCATCAAGGAGTACCCGCTGACCGCGACCACCGGTCGCCGCATCCCGGTGTACTTCCACTCCGAGCACCGTCAGCTTCCCTGGTGCCGCGAGCTGTGGCCCGTGCCGCGCGTGGAGATCAACCCGAAGACGGCTGCCGAGTACGGCATCGAGCAGGGCGACTGGGTGTGGATCGAAACCGAGTGGGGCAAGATTCGCGAGGTGGCCGACCTGTACTACGGCGTGAAGGAAGACGTCATCAACCTCGAGCACACGTGGTGGTACCCCGAGGTGAAAGACGCCGGTCACGGTTGGCAGTACTCCCAGGTCAACCAGCTCATCGACCACGGTGCCCAGGACCCGCACTCCGGCACGTCCAACCTGCGCGCCTACCAGGTGAAGATCTACAAGGCCACGCCTGAGAACTCGCCGTACAACAACCCCGTGCCGTGCGACAGCACCGGCACCCCCATCATCCATACTTCCGACGACCCCCGTCTGAAGGAATGGTTGCCGAACTACGAAGGGAGGGAGTAAACCATGACGAAGGCTATCATCACCGACCTCAACCGGTGCGTGGGCTGCCTCGCGTGCTCGGTCGCCTGCAAGGCGGTCAACAACGTGCCCATCGGCAGCTACTGGAACAAGGTCGTGCGCGTGGGGCCGAACCCCATCCCGGGCGGATCGGGACAGTATCCCGACGTGTACATGTACTTCCTGCCCATCAGCTGCCAGCACTGCGAGAACCCCGAGTGCGTGAAGGTGTGCCCGACCGAGGCGTCTCACGTTGCCGAGGACGGCTCCATCCAGATCGACAAGGAGAAGTGCATCGGTTGCCAGTTCTGCGTCATGGCCTGCCCCTACGGCGTCCGCTACCTCAACGAGGAAGAGAAGGTCGTCGAGAAGTGCACGCTGTGCGAGCAGAAGCTTGCCCAGGGCGAGCTGCCCCAGTGCGTCAGCCAGTGCGGCGGCAACGCCCGCTACATCGGCGACACCGAGGCCGGCTACGAGTCGTTCGAGGGTTCCGAAGACCCGTTGGGCAACCGTCGCAAGATGCTCGACTTCCTCGAGCCCTTCACCGACGCCGACGTGCACAGGCTGCCCGACGTGGGCAACAAGCCCTCGTACTCCTACATCCTACGCGACCATCACTGGGAAGGAGGTGATGAGTAATGGAAACTCAGTGGCCTCTCGTTATCTTCACGCTGTTCGTATGCTTGACCTGCGGCACGCTGGGCGGCATGTCCATCCTGGCGCTCAAGGGCGAAGGTAAGAACCTGCAGATGACCGCGCTCATCACGTCCGCCGTCTCGTTGGTGGTGGGCGGCATCGGAGCCTTCCTGCACCTCGAGCATTGGGAGCGCATCTTCAACGGCTTCGGGCACATCACGTCCGGCATCACCCAGGAGCTCATCGGGTGCGTGGCGCTGGCCATCATCATCGTCGTGTGGTTCGTGATGCTGCGCGGCGAGAAGCCGGTCTCCAAGGCGCTCGCCTGGGTGACCATCGTGGTGGCCGTGCTCATGGTGGCCGCGACCGCGCACTCCTACTACATGCCGGCCCGTCCGGCGTGGGGTCTGGCGCTCGTGGTGTTCTACCTGGGCAACGCCTGCCTGCTGGGCGCCGTGGCCATCTGGCTCATCTCCATCCTGAAGAAGGACGAGGCCGCCGAGGCGACGGGCATCCAGCTCACGTTCATCGCCGCTCTCGTGCAGCTCGTGGCCGACGTGGTGTTCGTCATCGCCTGCGCCCTGTCGAACTTCGCGCAGTACGGCTACTATGCCGACCCGACGTCCATGACCACGGCCCCGACGCACATCGACAGCCTGATGAGCGTCATGGTCACCGGCGCCGGCGCCCCGATGTTCTGGGGTTCCATCATCTCCGTCATCGTCGCGGCGGCGTGCGCCTTCGTGGCCAAGAAGAAGGTGGGCGCCTCCAAGACGCTCATGGTCGTCACCGCCATCGTGGCGCTGGCCACCTCCGTGATGTTCCGCGTGCTGATCTACCAGCTGGGCTACCCCGTGTTCCTGCTGTACTAGCACCAAGCACGTAACGTTCCACGATCCCGCGTTCCGGGGAGGAGCTGCAACCTCCCCGGAACCGATCGAAGCAAGCGGGGCAACCCCCTCCCTCCAGCCCCGTTTGCTTCGATCGCGCGCCGCCACCCCTCCCCTCATGCGGCGCAGCAGATCGACCCATCGGCCCGGCCGTCCGCCCCTCCCCCTACCTGCGGACCGCCGGGCATCCTTATGCCCCGGACCTTGCGCTGCGAGCGCGAGCGAGAATGCGGCTTCGCCGCAGGTGCAACACTACGCGCTCCGCACCCCGAGCTCGCGCTTCCGTCTCGAGTCGCCCACCAGCGGAAACCCTCATTTCGCGAAAAAGGGGTGATGCGCTTCGCCGGGCGCTTGCGTACGCTCGAACCGTCGTCGACGACAGCGATACGACACATCGGAGGGAAGGGGAACATCATGGGGAAGCACGAACAGCAGAACGGCGTTTCTCGTCGAAGCTTTCTGAAGGCATCGGGAGCCACCGCGGCCGTCGCCGCCGGCGCGCTTCTGTGGGGCTGCGCGCCCAGCAGCGCGCAGGACGGCGCCTCCACCGAGTCGGGCATCCCGACGTCGTGGGACGAGGAAGCCGACGTGGTGGTGGTCGGAGGAGGAGGCGCCGGCATGTCGGCCGCGCTCACGGCCGCCGAAGCGGGAGCCTCCGTCATCGTGCTGGAGAAGGGTCCCACCACCGGAGGATCGACCGCCCTGTGCGGCCAGGCCATCATGGGCGTGGGCACGTCCGTCCAGAAAGCCGCCGGCATCGAGGACTCGGTCGAGGAGGCCATGAAGTACTTCTCGGCCATCGGCGATGGGCGCGACGACCTCGTGCGCTTCGTGGTGGAGAACAGCGCCGACGCCGTGGAGTGGCTCATCGGCCTGGGGATGCAGGTGCCCGCCGAGATCGGCAACCCGGGCCTCGTGTTCGGCGGCCAGGAGAAGGAGCGCGCCGACCTCACCGCGCCCGTCATGCGCACGCACTACGCCGTCAAGCCCGATCCGGGCCTGTGGCCCGTGCTGCAGAAGGCGGCCGACGCGCAGGAGGGCATCGCCGTGCGCACGGGCACGCCGGTAACGAAGCTCGTGCAGCATCCCGACACCGGCGAGGTGCTGGGCGTGCTGGCGGGCGACGGGAGGCAGAAGGCCGTCAAGGCCCGCAAGGGCGTCGTGCTGGCGGCGGGCGGGTTCGCGCGCAACCCCGCCATGATGCACGCGCTCATCTCGCGCTACGACGTGCAGACCACCGCGAACGAATGCGACACCGGCGACGGCATGAACCTGGGCCTGTCGGCCGGCAGCAGCGTGGGCTACTTCGGCATGCTGTCGAACGTGCAGTTCTCCAAGCCCATCATGCCGTGCGCCTTCATCGTGCTGGGACCCGACACCATGGAGGGCACGCCGCCCTTCATCTCGGTGAACGTGCAGGGCGAGCGCTGGACCAACGAGCGCAAGTTCTACTCGTACATCTGCGACGACCTGCTGAAGCAGCCCGAAGGGCGCGCCTTCGTGCTGACGTGCGGCGACGCGGGCAAGGCGGGGTTGTCCCGCGCGGCCGACCAGGCGTTCTCGGGCGAAACCCTCGCCGAGGTGGCCGCCGCCATGAGCGTGGACGCGGATGCGCTGAGCGCCACGGTCGAGCAGTGGAACGCCTCGTGCGCCCAGGGCGCCGACGCGCAGTTCGGGCGGACGAGCGAGCTCTACCCGCTCGAAAGCGGCCCCTTCTACGCCGCCGAGGTGAAGCCGGGCGCCGCCTGCACGTTCGGCGGCGTGACCGTCGACACCGAGATGCACGCGATGCGCGCCGCGGGCGACGAGGCCATCCCGCGCCTGTACGCGGCCGGCACGAACAGCATGGCGCTGGGACGCTTCTACCCCACGTGCGGCGCCGCGGTTGCCACGGCGATCACCACGGGACGGCGCGCCGGCACGAACGTCGCGGCCGAAACGCCCTGGGAGGAGTAGCCCCGGCACGCATCCGTCATCGAGCATAGAGCAAAACGCGCGCGGAATCGCAGCTGAGCCGCGGCGCGTTTTGCTATGCTGGGCTCACCCCTCCGAACACCCGCATCGGACCCGAAGGAACGCATGAAACGCGCGCGCATCCATACCCTGCTCCTGCTTATGGGCGGCTTCATCGCCCACAAGCTCAGCATCCTGCTGGCATGGAACGGCGACGCCCTCGCCGAGCTTCCCTGGGGCGCCCTGCAGCCCGACTGCTTCGTCGCGCTGTTCTGCACCTGGGGCGTCGTCACGGGCGTCGTGCTGCTGGGCGCGTTGGCGCTGTTCGCGCGCAGGGGGCTGGGATGGCCGAGCGCCTCGCGGTTGCTGGCGCCCGCGTTCGCGCTGGCGCTGGGCGGGGCGCTCGCGTTCCTCTCGCTCGTGTTCTCCGGCTCGTCGATGCTGCTGGTCATGCTCGCAGCCGGCATCATGTCGGTGGGATACGCCCTGCTGCACTTCGTATGGGCCGTGCTGGCGCTGCGCTCCAGCCTGCTGACCGTCCTCGTCGCCCTCACCGTGGGGCAGCTGGTCACCTCGCTCTCGTTCCTGGCTCTCAAACAGGCCGGGACGGAGGTGCAGGCCAGCTTCCTCATCGCCTCGTGCGCCATCCTCTTCGTCACGGTGCACGCCCTGGCCGCGCACGAGGACGACGCCGACGACGGATCGCCGCTCGTGACGCCCGAGAAGACGCGCCCGCTGCGCGACCCGCTCGTCATCGGCATCGCCGCGTCCGCGCTGGGCGTGGGCATCCTGTGGGGCTCGTCGCCGTCGCTGCGCGATTACACGCTGTGGGTGTTCGGCGCCGTGGCGGTATGCGCCACGTTCTTCGCGGTGTCGCTCGCCCGCAAGCGCGAGGCGAACCCCGAGGCGCTCATCCGCCTCGTGTTCGCCATGCTGGGCATCGCCATCCTGCTGAACGCCGTCGTCCCCGACTGGCACGCCGTGTTCATGGGCGCGGTGTGGGTGGGCTACTCCATGCTGTCGCTGTGCGTGTTCCTGCTGGGCAGGAACGGCGGGGGCGCAAGCGACCGCCCCGACGGTACGCAGCTGGTCGTCGCCCTGGCCCTCTTCGACGTCTGCATCGCGCTCGGCCTGGCCACCGGGCGCGCCATGAGCGTTGCCGCGCCCTCGATCGAAACGCCCACCACGGTGGCGGTTGCGCTGCTGCTGGCGTTCATCTTCCTGTTCGGCACCCGCACGCGCGCCCGCGCGAACCGCGCGGAGACCCAGCCCGCCGACATCGAGGACATCAACGAGGTCATCCGCGCCCAGTGCCGGACGTTCGGCGCGCGCCACGACCTTACCGAGGCCGAATGCGACACGCTGTTCTACGTGGTGAAGGGGCTTACCATCAAGCGCATCGCCGGGGAGCGCTTCGTGTCGCTCAACACCATCAAATCCCAGATGACGAGCATCTACCGCAAGGTGGGCGTGCACTCGAAGCAGGATCTGCTGGCGATGCTCGAGCGCGAGCATCCGCGCGCGGACGCGTAACCGGAGGCCGCAGCATCATTTTGCGGTTTGCCGAGCCCAACTCGCTGCCGAAGTCCTACAATGTATCAAAGGGCTTGAGGACAGGAGATCCGATGCCGGGCAGCCGACAAAAGAGCGTCTCAACGCAAGGCCACACCTACGTCATCGATCGCTCGTACCGCGTCGTGTACCTCGACCGCGCGGCGCGGCGCGTATTCCCTGGCGGCCGCGTTGGCGAGCTGTGCTACGAATGCTTTCGCGGACAGACCGAGCCCTGCAAGGACTGCCCCTGGAACCCCGATTCCAGCGAGCACGCCACGCAAAGCGTCATCTACAGCGCGCGCGTGGGGCGCTGGTACGAGCTCACCTGCCTCGAGCTGGACTGGTTCGACGAGGGGCCCTGCGTGCTGTTCTCGGGCCACCCCATCGACGAGCACAGCCGCGGGCTGTTCAGCTCGCTGAGCGAGCCGTCCTCCTACGACGAGCTGTTCGAGCTCAACCTCACCGACGACGCGTACAAGGTGCTCTACCACGAGCCCGACAAATTCGTGGTCCCGGCCATCGAGGGACGCCTCAGCGTCATGTTCCCCGACGTGCGCGACCGCCTGATCCACCCCGAAGACCGCGATCGCTTCGCGGCGTTCTGGGATTTCGGCACGCTGCTCGGCCGCATCGAGGACGCGGGCGGCGCGCTGCGCGGGGAATTCCGCAAGCGCCTCGTGTCGGGCGGCTGGAACTGGGCGGCGCTGACCGTGGTGTCCGTGAAGCGCGGAGGCGGCGGCGAGCGCGTGGTGATGTGCTTCATCGCCGACGCCGAGGACGAGGTGCGGCAGCGCACGTCGCAGGCCGAGCGCTCCCAAATCCAGCTGCTGCGCGAGCGCGACCAGCTGACCGGCCTGTACAATGCGGCCACGTTCTACGACAAGGCCGAGCGCCTCGTGGCCGGCACGCCCGAAACCGCCTACGATGCCGCGTACATCGACATCGAGCACTTCAAGATCTACAACGAATGGCACGGCCGCGAAGCCGGCGACGCCATCCTGTGCGCCATCGCCGAGCGCATCGAGGCCATCGCACAGCGCCGCGGCGGCATCGCCGGCTACCTGGGCGGCGACGATTTCACGCTGATCATCCCCCACGGCCTGATCACCGAGGAGCGGGTGGAGCACGAGCTGAAGCAGGAGCCGTTCGACTCCGAGGACACCATCGGGTTCCAGCCGGCCTTCGGCGTGTGCGCCTTCGACCGCCCCGACGTGTCGGTGGTCACCGCCTGCGACCACGCGATGATCGCGATGAACTCGGTCAAGGGCACCTACACCAAGCGCATCGCCTGGTACGAACCCGGGATGACCGAGGAGATGGAAAACGAGGCGAAGATCCTCCTCGAGGTGAAGCGCGCGCTGACGAACCACGAGTTCGTGCTGTACTGGCAGCCGCAGTGCAGCACGCGCACCGAGCGCATCGTGGGCCTCGAGGCCCTCGTGCGCTGGCAGCACCCCTCGCAGGGGCTCGTGATGCCGGGCTCGTTCATCCCCGTGCTCGAGCGCAACAACTTCATCGCGAGCCTCGACCTGTACGTGTGGGACGAGGCCTGCCGGCACATCCGCTCGTGGATCGACCGCGGCGGCGCGCCCGTCCCCGTGTCGGTGAACATCTCGCGGGCCGACCTGTACGCCATCGACGTCGTCGAATCGCTCGAGGGGCTCATCGAGAAGTACGGGCTGGACCACAAGCTGCTGGAGCTGGAGATCACCGAGAGCGCGTACGCCGAAGATGAGAAGATGGCCGACGCAGTGGCCCGCCTCAAGGATCTCGGCTTCACCATCCTCATGGACGACTTCGGCAGCGGCTATTCCTCGCTCAACATGCTGAAGGACATCACCGTCGACATCCTGAAAATCGACATGGGGTTCCTCACGAGGCAGAACGAGTCGCAGCGCAGCGAGAGCATCCTCGAGGCCGTCGTGTCGATGGCGCGCTTCATGGACCTGCGCATCATCGCCGAGGGCGCCGAGACGAAGGAGCAGGTGGACTTCCTGCAAGACATCGGCTGCGACTACGCGCAGGGCTACTACTTCCACCGCCCCATGCCCACCGAGGCGCTCGAGGAGCTGCTGGCCCAGGACGATATCGTGGACCACCGCGGCGTGCTGAGCCCCAGCATGGAGCTCATCGACGTGAACGCGCTGCTGCACGACGACATGATCAGCCGCGCCACGGTGGACAACCTGATCGGCGGCCTGGCGATCTACGCGGTGTACGCCGACCACTTCGAGCTGCAGCAGGTGAACAACGAGTACTACCACGTCACCGGCTGCAATTCCGTGGACCTGCGCGAGCGGCAGCGCCTCATCTCGCGCCAGGTGCATCCCGACGATCTGGCGCTCGTCAACGCCATGTTCGACGAGGCGTACGAGCACCCCGTCACGGGCGCCGACGCCACGTTCCGCCGCTACCGCCTCAACGGCGACCTCATGTGGATGCGCATGCGCGCGTTCTTCCTGCGGCGCGAGCAGGATCGCACCATCTTCTTCGCCTCGCTGTCCGACGTGACCGAGCAGGAAGAGCAGGAGGAGGAGCTGCGCGCGTCGCAGGAAGTGCTGAGCAGCGCGCTGAACATCTCCTCCTCGCAGAAGTCGTTCGGCGACCTCACGGCCGACAACCGCCAGCTGGCCGCGCAGATCTTCATGCAGAACGCGCCCGGCGGCCTCATCGGCGGGTACTGCGAAGAGGGCTTCCCCTTCCTGTTCGCCAACGAGGAGATCGCCCACATGGCCGGCTACGACTCGTCGGCCGAGTTCATCGAAGCGCTCGACGGGCTGGTGAGCAACTCCATCCACCCCGACGACATGGCCCAGGTGATGGAGGACATCGGACCCGAGTTCTACGAGGGGCTCGAGTATTCCACCCAGTACCGCATGCTGCGCAAGGACGGGTCGTACTTCTGGGTGAGCGATCACGGCCGCGTGGTGCGCACGAAGACGAACCGCCTGGCCATCGCCAGCTTGTGCATCGACACCGACCACATGGTGAGCATGCAGCAGGAACTCGAGCTGGAGGACGAAATCCTGCACCGCATCATCCAGCAGTCGGACCTGAACGTGTGGGTGTACGACATCGCAACCGACCGCCTAGCGTTCCAGAACCTCTCGTCGAGCGGCATCGCCTCGCTGCTGGCCGCCTCGGCGGACGACGAGGACACCGCCAGCCTGGGCGACGACGTGAGCAACGTGCTGCGCCGTCTGTCGCGCGAGGCCATGTGGGGCCGCCCCGCCGCGCGCACGATCAAGGTGTGGTCGAACACGGGCGAGCCGCTGACGCTGCACATCGAGCGCGAGATCGTGCCCGATGCCAGCGGAGATCCCGCGCGCGTCATCGGCTACCTGGAGGATCCCACGCAGGATTCGCAAGCCAAGCTCACCCGCGCGAACGACAACCGCCTGCTCGACATCCTCAAGGGCACCGCGGTGGATCATTGGTACGTCAACGTCAACACGAAGAACTTCCTGAACTCGGCCGACCGCCGCGCGTGGCGCTACTGGGCCGGGCTGTCGCTGGAAGACTGGTCGAACGTCACGCTCGAGGACCGCATCGGGCCCTACCTCAAATCGAGCGAGGACACCGAGGCCATCGAGCGCTTCCTCGACTTCGACGACATGCTGCGGCGGTTCGCCGAAGAGGAGCGCTACGCCTCGCTCGAGTACCGGCAAACCGACGAGGCAGGCGAGCGGTGGATGGAGCTGAGCTACCGCATGGTGCAGCTCGAGGAGGGCGGCAACGTGTACGCCTACCTGTCGGTCACCGACATCGACGAGCGCAAGCGTCGCGAGCTCGACCTGGAGAACAAGGCCGAGCACGACGCGCTGACCGGCCTGCTGAACCGGCAGAGCGCCTCGCTGCGCATGACGGACGCGCTGGAGCGCACCGTGGAGCGCGGCTACCGCGGCGCGTTCGCCATCATCGACCTCGACGACTTCAAGCAGGTGAACGACACGTACGGCCACCTGTCAGGCGATACGGTGCTGGCCGGCGTGGCGCAGCACCTGCGCACGGCGTTCAGGAAGGGCGACCTCATCTGCCGCTGGGGCGGCGACGAGTTCGTCGTGTACTGCGAGGACATGGAGCGCGAGGACATGACGAAGCGCATCGCCGACCTGAGCGCGGGCCCCTGGAACGCGACGGTGCAAGGCGACCAGGTGATCGAGCTGTCGGTGTCGACCGGCATCGCGATGGTGCCGCAGGACGGCACCGCGTTCAAGACGGTGTACGAGCGGGCCGACCGCGCTCTCTACCAGGCGAAATCGAAGGGCAAGGCGCACTTCTGCTTCTTCGAGACGGGCTCGGACGCCTAAGGTGAGACAGGGGGACGGCGCTTTACACGCCGAGGCCCACCGTCATGTGCATCATGTAGAACGCGAACCGCATGATGAAGATGCCGCCGAGCATGAGCACGGCGGCTCCCACCGTGCGCGCGACGGACAGCCGGGCGCGACCCCACAGCGCCGCGGCGTCCAGGCCGATGCCCGCCATGCCCAGCACGCCGAACGCGCCGATCATCAGGCCGTAGGAGGGAACCAACTGCGCGGCCGTCAGGTACGAGTTCTCGATGGTGCCCAGGTCGGCGCTCTGCAGGCCGAACGTCACCACGTTGGCCGCCAGCGCGAGAGCGGCCACGACGGCCAGCACGCGCCCCATGCGCCCCTCGACGAGCTCGTAGCCCGCGATGCGCAGCCCCGCGATGGCGAGGACGGAGCCGCCCGCCAGCGCGTTGAGCACGAGGTTGAGCGGCACGTACGCGGTGTACCACGACACGATGGTGTCGGCGGCGTAGGCGAAGCCCACCGCCACCACGAACACGACGCCCGCCAGCATGGCCAGCGCGAGCCACACCCGCTGCAGCTGCCGTTTGGGATGCTCGACGAAGTTGTACAGCCAGTACAGGCCCGCCAGCGCGAGGAACACCACGGCGAAGAACACCTCGGTGGACAGCGGGCTGCGCCCCACGCCGATGAACACGTACAGCGCGTTGGCGGGGTTGCCCAGGTGGGTGGCCGACGCCACGAGCCCCACCATGGCCACGACGAGGGGCAGCCCCAGAAAGACGTTGAGCCGCTGGCGCAGGGCGTCAGACGCGCCGCCCGCCAGCGCGGGAAGCCCCATGCAGATGAACGCGACCACGCCCGACGGTGCCAGCGTCGTGAACAGCACGAGCGTGATCTCGCCGAGCGCGGTGTCGAATCCTGAAATCATGCAGGCGATCCTAGCGGTAGAACCTCGGGTAGACGACGTCCAGGGCCAGCTCGGCCTGGATGCCTTCGAGCGATGCTTTCGTGAGGCGCGCAAGCCCCTCGTAGAAGGGCTGGTCGGCCGCTTCGGCCAGCTGCTCGAGGAAGTGCGACGACCAGGTGAGCAGGTGCGCTTGCAGGAACTCGTCCAGGTCCTCGGGCTGGTTGCGCGCGATCCACGCCATGAGCACGAGCATGAGGCCGATGTGGTCCTCGGGGGTCTTGTCGTCCGCGAGGCGCGCGATGCCGCGCCCGCGCATCCACGCGCGCAGGGCCAGCGTGCTGGCGCCGAACACGACGCACTCGCGGTCGGTGTAGACCGAGCCCCAGGGAGGGGCCGGCTTCGGCGCGGGGCCGACGAACAGGCGGCGGTACTCCCACACGAGGTCGTCGGCCTCGCAGCCTCCGGCAAGGCCGCCCGTCATGAGGCCGAGCGCGGCGCGGGCCTCCCCCTCGTCGGCGAAGGGCCATTCGGCGGCGGCCTGGTCCGCATCGATCGCGGCCATGGCCGCGAAGGCGGGGCCGGCGTCGCCCTTCACCGGGTCTTGCAGGTAGAACGGCCCCAGCGTCTCGCCGACGAAGGCGATGGCCTCGCGCACGTCCTCGGACAGGGGCACGGTTGCTTCTTCGCTCATTCCATGATCTCCTTATCGGTTGCCCGAAATCCAACTTCCAACAGGTTCGCCACCGCGCCGTCCTTCGATTCCGCCGGGCGGGCGTCGGCGGGCGGCTTGATGAACAGGTTCGGCACCGTCGCTGCGGGGTCGGGCAGCGGCGCGACGGCGGCGCGCTCGCCCCGCTTCGCCATCTCCTCGGCAGGGCCGAAGTCCAGGGCGCGGGCCGGGCAGGCCTCCACGCACACCGGCTTCTCGCCCGCGGCCACGCGCGGGGCGCAGCCGTCGCACTTCACGCTGTGACCCTTGTCGCGGTCGACGCGCGGCGCGCTGTAGGGACACGACAGGTGGCAGTACCCGCAGCCGATGCAGCGTCGCTCGTTGACGCTGACCAGCCCGGTCTCGTCATCCTTGTGCATGGCCTCGGTGGGGCACACGCGCACGCACACCGGGTCGTCGCAGTGGTTGCACGCCACCGTCACGTTGTACGAAAAGCAGGTGGAGCTGAACGTGCCGTCGTCCGCGCGCACGGTGTCGCCGCCCGTGTACTCGTACACGCGACGATACGCGATGCCGACATCGAGGTCGTAGGCGTCTTTGCAGGCGAACATGCACGTCTTGCATCCTGAGCAACGCGTTCCATCGAAGAAAAAAGCCTGCTGAGACATGTGGCGACCTCCTCTCGTCAACACGGAACCGCAAGCACTCCCCCACGTCCAGAAAAGCGGGGCACGCCCATTCTAGCGTACCCCGCCCACACATGCGAACCGCCGGCTTTCCCTCGTGGCGCAGAGGCGGGGTTGCGAGCGAAGAAACGCACGCCGCGCCGGTTCGCGACGGACGCGGCATACGATCGGCGCGGCGCAGGACGCCCACATCCCGAATTCTTCGCCGCACCATGAAAAGCCAAGAAGGAAAGGCGGGCCTTATGGAGCAAGGGGCCGCTCGCGCGGCCCCCCGATGCTTCCTTACGCGACCTCGAGCGGGTTCACGATCTCGGCTGCGCCGACCGGCTGAGCGTCGGCGGATGCCTTGATGTAGATGTTCGGGCTCGTCTCGGAGGGGTCGGGCAGCGGAGCGATGTTGCCGCGCTCGCCCAGCTTCGCCATCTCCTCGGCCGTGCCGAAGTCCAGGGCGCGGGCCGGGCAGGCCTCCACGCACACCGGCTTCTCGCCTGCGGCCACGCGCTCGGCGCAGCCGTTGCAGCGCACGGCCTTCTTCTTCTCCTCGTCCACCTTCGGCGCGTTGTACGGGCACACGATGGCGCACGTGCCGCAGCCGATGCACTTCTCCTCGTCGATGGACATGAGGCCCGTGTCGGCGTCCTTGATGATGGCGCTCTGCGGGCACTTCTCGAAGCAGATCGGCGAATCGCAGTGGTTGCACGACATGGACAGCGGATAGCTGACGCACGTGGTGGTCAGGATGCCGTCGGCGTCCTTCACGGTGTCGCCGATGGTCACCTCGTACACGTGACGGAACGACAGGCCAACGCTGAGATCCTTGTAATCCTTGCACGCCATCTGGCAGGTCTTGCACCCGGTGCAGCGCGTGCCGTCAAAGTAGAATGCCTGTTGAGACATGGTATATCACCCTTTCTGCGGCTCGTCGCCCTACGCCTTGGTAACCTGGCAGATGTTCGTATGCTGAGGGTTGCCCTTCGACAACGGGGAGGGACGCTGAGTAGTCAGCGTGTTGATGCTGCCGCCCTTGTCAAGACGATCACCCGACATGTCGGCATCGTGCCACGCGCCCTGCGAGATGGCCACCGTGCCGGGAACCACACGCGGCGTAACCTTCGCCAGCAGCTCGACTTCGCCATGCGCATTCTTCACGCGGATCTTGTCGCCCTGCTTGATGCTGCGTTCCTTCGCGTCGGCGGGGTTGATCCACGCCTCCTGCGGGTTGACCTCCTTGAGCTCCTCGATGCCGCCCCACGATGAGTGCAGACGACCACGATAGTGGAAGCCGGTTAACGCCAGCGGGTACTCGTCCGTGGTAGTCTCGACGCCGTCCCACTCGGGAATATACACCGGAATCGGAGGCAGCGTGTCCATGCCGGGCAGCGTATCGCCCTCCGTCAGCTCCCAGCCGTCGGTGAACTGCAGCACGGCCTCGGAGAAGATCTCGATCTTGCCGGACGGCGTGTCGAGCGCGCTGCCAGTCGGATCGGAGCGGAACTTCTCCATCGCGATCTTGGGCTTGCCCTGGCGCGTGTAGACGCCCATCTCCATGGCCTCTTCGTACGTGGGAAGCGTGTCGTCCTTCTCGCGAGACTCCTCGTAGATGGACTTGATCCACTCTTCTTCGGTCTTGCCTTCGGTGAACTCTTCCTTCACGCCCAGCTTGTCGGCCATGAGCGACGCCATCTCGTACGCCGTCTTGCGCTCAAACTTCGGCGTGGTGCACGGCTGGCCGCTGATCATGTACGCGTTGTCGCCGCCGGTGCCGATCTGCGACACCTGCTCGAAACGGAACAGGTCGGGCAGGATGATATCAGCGTACTTCATCGAATCGCACATCGCTGTATCGATGCCCAAGATGAATTCGCACTTGCTCTCGTCAGCGAGGATATCGTGCGCACGGTTGATGTCACCATGCTGGTTCGTCAGGCAGTTGCCGGCGTAATTGATCATGTACTTGATGCCCGTGGAAAGCTGGTCCACGCCCTTCACGCCCGCGTTCTTCGACGTCATGTCGGGACCATGGTCGATAGCATCCGTGAACAGGAAGCATGGGATGGATGCCTTCACCGGGTTGTCGCCCTTGGGCAGACTGCTCAGCGACACGGAGTTGCTGCCCTCACGCGTGCCGTTGCTCGTGCCGGGGAGGCCGATCTGGCCGACGAGGCACGGCAGGGTCATGATAGACCACGCCGTCCACTCGCCATTGCTGCGGCGCTGCGGACCCCAGCCCTGGTTCACGTACAGCGGATGCGTGGTGCCGATCTCCTCGGCGAGGCTCTTGATGCGATCAGCCGGAATGCCCGTAATCTTCGCGGCCCACTCGGGGGTCTTCTCCACCATGTCGTAGCCTTCGCCCATAACGTACGCGCGATAGGACATGTTCTTGCCCTGGTACGCCTCGGGCATGGTCTCCTCATCGTAGCCCACGCAGTACGTGTGCAGGAAGTCGAGGTCCACCATATCGTTCGCGATGAGTTCATGCGCAATACCCGCAACGAGTGCCGCATCGGTGCCCGGGTTGATGGGCAACCACTCTTCGGAATGACCCATGATGGAATCGTTCATGCGAGGGTCGATCATGTAGATCTTCGCACTCGTCTTCTCGCGCAGATGCGCCCAATCGTAGTGCGATACGGCGCCACCCTGACGCGTCTCGGTCGGGCTGGACCCGAACACCAGAATGAGAGCTGCATCCTCGGCGGCAGACAGCGTGGAGCCACTCGACTGCTTCGAACCGTACATATACGGGGTGATGCAGGAGATCTGCGCGGTGGAATAGCTGTTGTAGAAGTTCAGATAACCGCCCACCAACGACAGCATGCGGTTGAACGGACGCGACGTCGTCGCGGACACGCCCGTTGCGTACGGCACGTACACCGCCTCATTGCCGTATTTGTCGATAACTTCCTGGAGCTTGGTGGCGGCGGTGTCGATCGCCTCGTCCCACGAGATTTGCTCGAACTTGCCTTCGCCGCGCTTGCCGACGCGCTTCATGGGGTAGTTGATGCGGTCGGGGTTCGCGAGCCAGCGGCGATACGTACGACCGCGCAGGCAGGCGCGAGGCTGCACCTCGTCGAAGCCGGCGTCCTTGCTCGTGTAGGTTTCCACCCAGGCGACCTCGTCGTCCTGCACGTGGAACTTCAGGCTGCAACGGCCGGGGCAGTTGATGGCGCAGTGGCCCCACGTCGTGGTCTCCTCGACGGCCTGCGTCGCAGCGGCGTCGCCGCCCTTCGCGCCGTCGGCGCTCGGCGAGCAGCCGAACAGCGACACGGCACCCGTGCCCATCGCAGCCGCACCCAGGCCGGCCAGCGCCGAGCCCTTCATGAACGTGCGGCGAGACACCTGAGCATTCTCCAACATGTTCGTCATGGTCCCTCCCTCTTTCACTCTCTCGTCCTGTGCTCCGCTTCCCAGGCGGAACGCTTCGCATTGTGGCACTCGCGCCCCTCCACCGTGTCACATAAAATATGCGAACTTGGAGTTTTGCCTGATCACAGGACAGCGCTTTGGTAACGCGTCACCCGTTCTATCTGACAATACCGTTATACTGGTGCGACGGGAACTATGAGCGGGCAACGTGACAAGCCGCGCGCGGGCGCGGTCTCGGGGGAGGATCTTTGAACGCAGCCACCATCGCCAGCATCTTGAAGCCGAACATCACCTCGCTCGGCTACGGCCTGTTCCTGGCCATCAACGCCGCGGGCGTGTGGGGCGGCGTGTTCCCGTTCCTGCCGCTGGAGTTCCAAACCACCGAGATCGTGTTCTGGTTCTTCCTCGCGCAATCGCTCGTGTTCTCGTTCAGCTACTTTGCCAGCGCCCTCGGGTCGTACTTCTTCCCCGGGCCCACGCGCACGTTCATCGTGCGGCTGGCCACCATGCCCTACCTTCTGGGATGGTGCTGCCTCATCGCGGCCATCTACCTCGACGCGTGGGCGCTGCCGCTCGTGATCGCCGGCGGGGCGCTGCTGGGGCTGGGGTCGGCCGGCTTCTACATGCTGTGGCAGCGGCTGTTCGCCAGCCAGGATTCCGACACCGGCAACCGCGACCTCATCCAGGGTACCGTATACGCGGCGGTGCTGTACTTCTCGCTGTACCTTATTCCGCAGGCGGTGACGGCGTTCCTCATCCCGCTCGTGTTCCTGCCGCTGTTCGGGTTGACCATCGTGCTGAAAAGCCGCGAGATCGACCTCGACCAAGCCATGTTCCAGGACGTGCCGCGCGACCACCCCCGCGTGTACCAGCGGCTCGCGAACGATTACTGGCGCAGCGCCCTGTGCGTGGGCGCGCTGGGATTCTGCACCGGCATCATGCGCTCGCTGGCCATCGGCGAGCCGGCGGTGGGGTCGCTCGTCAACGTGCTGTCGATGGGCGGCTCGCTGACCGC
Organism: Eggerthella guodeyinii; assembly: GCF_009834925.2. Classification (NCBI taxonomy): domain Bacteria; kingdom Bacillati; phylum Actinomycetota; class Coriobacteriia; order Eggerthellales; family Eggerthellaceae; genus Eggerthella; species Eggerthella guodeyinii. Next base: position 657,112 of record NZ_CP063310.1, on the reverse strand, counting down.
CGCCGTGGCGCTGCTGGTGCTGTGGCAGTTCAAGAACCTCAGCGTGAACGTGGTGGGCGCGTACCGCATCTTCTTCCCATTCGTCATCACGTCGTTTCTGCTGCTGCCGTTTCTGCCCGAGGAGTACGCACGCTGGCTGGCCGGCGGCCTGTACGCCGTGTACAGCGTGGCCATCATGCTCATGATGATCCAATGCGCGCAGGCTTCGCGCGACCGCGGCATCAATCCCGTGTTCACCTACGGGTTCTTCGGCGGCATCGTGTACGCGTTGCACGACGTGGGCTTCATCGGCGGAACGTTCGCCGAGCAGATCCTCGTGATCGGCATCGCGCCGCTGGCCGTGGTGGCGCTCGTGGCGGTGTACTTGCTGGGGCTCATGTACTTCATCGGCCAGGGCGGGTTCCGGCGCATCTTCAAGCACGGCGACGGCACCGATGCGGCGGCCAGCATCGAGCTTGTGGCGCTGCGGGCGCATGCGGTGGAGAAGAAGCCCGCGGTTGCCGAGGCCGATGCGGCGCCGGCCAAGAAGGCGGGCGGCAAGCGCGGCGAGCGCACCGCGCGACCCCGTCGCGAGGAGAAGGAGCGCGTGTACCTCGACCGCATCTCGAAGCAGGCCGCGCTGCTGCAGCAGCACTACCGCCTGAGCGAGCGCGAGACGGAGGTCATGGAGCTCATCGCCCTCGGCAACACCGTGGCGCGCATCGCCGAGGATCTCGTGGTGACCGAGAACACCATCCGCACGCACTCGAAGCGCATCTACGCGAAGCTCGACATCCACAAGAAGCAGGAGCTGCTCGACCTCATCGAGTCGTTCGACCCGAACGACCTGCAGGAGTAGGAGCCACGCGAAACGCGGGCGAGCGCCCTCCCCTAGCCAGCCCTCAACCCGTTCGAGGTCGTAATGCGCGATCTCCATTCTCGCACGGCGATCGGTTGAAGCCCCCCTATGTAACGTATATACTACAGGCGAGCCGCAGGGAGCGGTTACTCCCCACGGCTCTCGGATCGCCTTGGCGGTTTGGGTTATTGGTAGCGCTCCTTTCCCCTGCGGGTTAGGAGCGCGTCTTTTATCACCAGAACGAACTCGATGCCATCCCAGCATCTCGAAGCGCGCATGAAAAAACCGCCGGCACCCGATGGGTGCCGGCGGCTCGAGTGCCTCCGGGATGCGTGCGATGCTGTTACACCTGCAGGGCGTAGAACATGAGGCGCGCGACGAAGATGCCGATGAGCACGGCAGCGTTGCCGGCTACGAGCAGCGGGATCGCCGAGCGGATGCCCACGGGCGCGTCGGCGTCCACGTCCTCGCGATCGCGCAGCGGGATGGCCGCCGCAGCGCCCGCCGTCCGGCCCATCGCCGCCGCGTTGCGGCCGCCGGGCATGAGCGTGGCGCGCAGCGTCGCCAGCATGGCGACGAATCCCACGATGGAGATCACCAGGTACACCCACGAACCGGGGAGCACGTCGGCTCCCGGGAAGAACGCGCTGAACGTGGACTGGGCGAACAGCAGCTGGGCGCTCACGGCGACGATGGCCGCCACCACGCCGATGAACGCCGTGACGAGCGCCGCCGCGGGGAACTGCGTCCGGCGTGCCTCGGGCATCCCGCCCGCAACGGCCACGACGAGCGCGCCGAGCGGCACGCCGCCGGCTACGCAGAAGCCGACGATGCCGAGCGGCACGAGCGGCGAGTCCCAGGTGAGCACCGCGGAACCCATGTACATCACGCCGATGCTGAGCGACAGCAGCAGCGACGCCGCACCCACCACGGTGGCGAACACCTTGCGCGGACGCTCGTCCAGGTTGCCCGTCATCGCGATGATCCAGTACACCACCGCCAACGCCACGAACAACATGCCGGCAATGCCCACGAAGGACAGCGGTGCGATGTCGATGCCTTGGAACAGGCTCATCGCGTACTGCGGCGACGAGAGAGCCACGAACGACGCGATGTAGCCCACCGCCAGAATAGCAAGCGGCAGGAGCGTCCAGCGGTCGATGCGGGCGAGGTGCTCCTTGCTGAAGCGCGTGGTCAGAAACGCCACCGCCAAGCCGATGAATGCGCCCGATGCCATCGGCACGAGCGTGGTGAACAGAACCATCGGCAGTTGAAGCAGTGCGAGGTCCATACGCTTTCACCTCCTCAGGATTCACGACGAATCCTCTAGCTGTCATATCGAATGCGCCCCCATCGTAGGAGCATCAGCCGCCGCGTCAGCTGACTCGATATGACGTTTGGAGAGGCGTTGCCCACCCGTGGCTCGGTTGTCAGAGTGCCGCCCCCACCGACGGGGCGCAAGCTGGTACCGTAAGGTGTTCCACGAAAGGAGGGCCTGCGATGACCCGTATTCAAAGGAGCTGGGCGGTGGCCGCCGCACTGGCCGGAACCCTGTTCGCCTGCACGATCGCGCTCGTCGCAGCCGCCGCGATGCCGCCGGCCCCCGCAATCGCGCTGGCCCTCTTCGCGTTCGCCCTGTTCGTGATGGCGGCCCGCCAAGCGCGCCGCCCGTAGGCGGCGCGGAGGTCAGCGTCAGCCCAGGTCGAACACGTCGGCGATGCGGTAGACGCCGGCGGGCTTGCCGCACAGGTAGGCGGCGCAGTCGACGGCGCCGCGGGCGAAGCAGTCGTCGCTGTAGGAGTAATGGGTGATCTCCAAGCGCTCGCCGAAGCCGCCGAAGTACACCTTGTGGTCGCTCGTGATGTCGCCGGCGCGCAGCGAATGGAAGCCCACGCCGCCGGGCTTGCGCGCGCCGTGGCCGCCGCGGCCGTATTCGGCCAGCTCGTCCAGCGTGGTGCCCTTGAGCTCGGCGATCATGTTGCCGATGATGACGGCGGTGCCGCTGGGCGCGTCCAGCTTATAACGGTCGTGCTGGTCGATGATCTCGATATCCGTCTCGTCCACGAGGGCCCGCGCGGCGATCTCCACCAGCTTGAGCATCACGTTCACCATCTTCGACGTGTTGCATTTGAAGATCACCGGGATGCGCTGGCCCGCCGCCTCGAAGCGCTCGAACTGCTCGGGCGTGAACCCGGTGCTGGCGGTGACGAGGGCCTTCCCGTGCTCGACGGCCAGGTCGAGCGTGTCGAGGCACTGCTCCACGCTGGACACGTCGATGAGCGCATCGCACCGGTCGATGACGGATGCGAGGTCGTCCACCACGGGGATGCCCAGGTCGCGCCCGAGGCCCACCACCTGCCCGAGGTCGCGGCCGATGTAGTCGCGCCCCGCAGGGCCCACGCCGCCCACCAGCTCCATGCCCTCGCGTTCATCCACGAACCGGCTGATGGGCTGCCCCATCTGCCCATGACATCCGACGACGATCACCTTCATGCCGCGCTCCCTCCCCACCGTATGGCAGCGTCGCCTGCGGCGCGCTGTTCGTTGCCGTCAGTATAAGGGGTGCGCCCGGCGAGCGATAGCGCACGGCCGCGTCGGCGGCGTTCGGGCGGCGCGCGGCGCAAATCGCTCCGCGCCGCGAGCGCCCCGCCGCCTCACCGCCCCGCGCGCTACTCCCCCGCGTCCTCCTCGCCGAACAGCACGTCGAACAGGTAGCGCGTGATGGTGGCGCGGCGCACCACGCCGATGAGCTTGCCGTTCTCGTCGATGACCGGCACCTTCTTGAACTTCTTCTTCGCCAGCACGTCGGCGATCTCGCCCACGGTCTGATCGGCCGTGGCGCATAGCACCTTCTGCACGGCCAGCTCCATGACGTTGCGGTGCTTGAGCGCGCGGGCCTTCTCCTCGAAGGACTCGTTGTCGTACAGCACCATGTTGGCGTAACCGCCGCCGAAGATGGAGCGCGTCTTCTGCGCGGCCACTGCCTTCATGATGTCGCCGTCGCTGATGAACCCCACCACGTGGAGCTCTTCGTCCACCACGGCGAGGCCGCTCGTGCCCAGCTCGTTGAACAGGGCCACCACCTCGCCGAGATCCTGATCGTAGCGGCACGTGAACACGTCCCGCTCCATGATGGCGCCAATCGTCTGGTTCATCGTCCAGCCCCTTCCCGAGCCTCTTCCAAATCAACCGCGCGCGATGCCTCGACCTGCGGTGCGGGCGTCGCGGTCGCGCGGTTCTTCACGTTGCGCACCTTCAAGATGGCGATGATCAGCGCGATCGCCGCCACCGCCGCAGAGATGCCGTACGCCACGTCGATGCCCGCCGCCGTGGACAGCACGGGCCCGGCCTCGGCGTTCGCCGCGGTCACCATGGTCATCACCGTCACGATGAGCGCCGTGCTCACCGCTCCGCCCACCTGACGGCCCGTGTTGCTGATGGCGTTGCCGTGCGCGATCATGTCGTTCGACAGCGCGTTGATGCCCCAGGTGGTCACCGGCATGTTCGCCAGCGTCAGGCCCGAGGATTGGATGACGTAGAACACCACGAGGTACGCGACCACCGTCTTGTCGTCGACGAAGGACAGCGCCGCCAGCGAGGCGGTGAGCCCGGTCAGGCCCACGATGGCGATGACGCGCGGGCCGAACTTGTCGAACAGCATGCCGCTGATGGGGCTCAGGAAGATGGTCGCCACGGCGCCGGGCGTCATGAGGATGCCGGTTTCGAACGCCGTCAGCCCCAGGACGTTCTGCAGGTAGATGGGCAGGATGACGCTGCCTACGGCCAGCGCCGAGTTGACCACCGTCACGATGATGGCCGAGTATGCGAACGTGGGCGTCTTGAGGGCGCGCAGCTGCAGCAGCGGCTCGTCGATGTGCAGCTGGCGATGGATGAACCACACGAGCGCGACCACGCCCACCACGATGCTGCCAATGACCACGACGCTGCCCCAACCCAGCGTGCTGGCGCTGGAGAAGCCGTACAGCAGGCCGCCGAACGCGAACGTGGACAGCACGATGGACGGCACGTCGAGGTGCGGGCGCTTGAGCTCGCCCACGTTCGTGAGCAGGAAGAAGCTCACCACCAGCACGAGGATGGCCAGCGGGATCATCGCCCAGAACATCATGCGCCAGCCCCACGCGTCGATGATGCCGCCGGCCAGCACGGGACCGGCCGCCGGCGCGCAGCTCATCACGATGCCGGCCATGCCCATGGCCGTGCCGCGCTTCTCGGGCGGGAAGATGAGCATGGGCACCACGCCCACGAGCGGCAGCTGCACGCCCGCGCCGGCCGCCTGCAGCACGCGTCCCACGATGAGGAGCTCGAACGAGGGGGCCGCCGCGCACAGCGCCGTGCCCACGATGAACGAGACGAGCGAGACGAAGAACAGCTTGCGCGTGGAGAAGCGGTCGATGAGGAACCCGGTGATGGGCACCATGATGCCGTTGACCAGCATGTAGATGGACGTCACCCACTGGGCGGTGCCGGCCGAGATGGAGAACGCGTCCATCAGCTTCGGCAGCGCGGGCGACAGGACGGTTTGGTTCAGGATGGCGAGAAACGCGCCGGCCAGCACGATGCCGATGACGGTGATCTCCTTGCGGGTTACTTTGTGCTGCTGGGCTACCAGTTGTTGCTCGTTCAAGAGCGCATCGACTTCCTTTCGGACGCGTCGAGGACCAAGCCGATGCCCGACGTCGGGCGCATGGCAGCGCACGGCGACGGCGACCGGTCGTCGACTATGGGATTGAGATGGGGATGAGGGTTGCGGGACGCGTCAGCGCGGGCGCGTCACCCGGGCGAGCGCGTTCAGCGGTAGCCTTGCCACACGCCGGGACCGACCTCGCCCGCCGAACGGAACAGGGCCGTGCGCGAGCGACGCCTTGAAAGCTGGCGCTGGCTGGCGTAGCGCCGATATGTTTGCAGAAGCGGTTTCACAGCGGGCAAGTATACCGGAAGCCGAAACCCCCGTATCTTCGAGAAAGTGTTCCGCTTCAAGCGATTTCCACAGTTACGGCAAACATGGCAAGACGGCGCGGGGAGAGCGCGCTGGATCGCACGTCCTCCCCGCGCCGCAGAACAGGCGGGTGCCGAACAGGCGGGCGCCGTTACGCCTTCCGCACGTCCACCCAGAGGTCGAACTGGGCCGCGCCGCCGCCGATGGGGTCGGTGACGCCGCCTCCGCCGGCGAGCGTTTCCTCGGGCAGCAGCTCGTTCATGCAGAAGCCGCGGCCGCGCCCTCCGGCGAAGCCAGTCTTCTGCTTGCCGGGCTCGTCGCCGTCGAGGACGCCCTCTTCTTCCAGGTAGTCGGGTGCGGGGCCCACCGACGCGCCGTCGATGGTGACCGGGCGCGCGGCGTAACCCGCATGCCCGAACGAGTAGTTCGCGCCCACCACGCCGGGACGGATGCCCTCCGTCACGCGCACGTGGCCGGCCAACGCGCCCTCCGGCCCCACGACCTCCACGGCGTCGCCGTTCGCCAAGCCGCGCGCCTCGGCGTCGGCCGGCGCCATCCACACGAAGTTCTCGGTGGTCAGCTCGCGCAGCCACGACGAGGCGATGGTGCGATGCGTGCCGTTCGTGCGGGCCTTCCAGTTGATGAACGCGAGCGGGCGTTCGGAGGGACGCTCCATCGGCGTGCCGTCGGCGAAGGCGACGGGTGCCGCATGGGCCAGGCCGTCGAAGTTCTCGCCGGTCAGCGCATCTTTCAACGACGCGGTTTTCGGGTCGTAGAACGCGCACAGGCCGGCGTACCTCGTCTTGATGAGGTCGCCTTCGTAGCCGTCGTCCTTCGCGGGGTCGGCCGACGCGAAGCGCCCGCCGCGGTTGAGCACGTACACCACCTTCGGCCACTCCTCTTCCGTAACGGCGGCCTTCCACACCTCGAGGTCGAAGGCATCGCCCAGCGCGCGGGTGCGAGCGCGCTCGAACAGGGCCAGCTCGTCGGCATCGGCGTCGGGCACCGGCTGCTCGCCGGCGTACGCGATGTTCGCGGCCATCTTCAACCAGTAGTCGTACTCGGTTGCCAGCGCCGCCGCGGGGCCTGCGCCGTCCTTGCCCACCGGCACGGCATGCTCGCCCACGCCCGGCAGCTCGAGGCGCTGCATGATGTCGAGGTAGACGTCCTCCACCGAGCGCGGGCCCTCGTAGGCGCGGACGGCCGGCTGGCCCAGCTGGATGAGCTGGTACTGCTGGTTGGGGTAGAGGGACTCCTGGCTGAACCGCTCGAGGTAGGTCTTGTCGGGCAGCACGAAGTCGGCGAAGCGCGACGTATCGCCGATTTCCACGTCGAACGACACGAGCAGGTTGATCTTGGCGGGATCGCCCAGCACGTCGCCGAGGCGCTGGCCGCCCGGCGTGGAGTCCACGAGCGAGTGGCGGTGGATGAACAGCGCGCCCAGGTGGTCGTACACGTAGCCGGCGCGCAGCGTCGGGACGATCTCGTGCGACAGGTTGCCCGGCAGCGGGTACCACGGTCGCGGCGCAGGGTAGCCGTCCTGCTTGAAGTAGCTCGTCTTCTCGTACTCCGTCTTCTGACGCGTGATGGGAATGCCCCAGCCCGCGTGCGCGTCCGGCACGGTTTGCAGGTCGTAACGACCCGTGAACGGGGCGAACTTGGCACCGGCGGCGATGTGCCCGCCCTTCCAATCGTGGTTGCCGATGAGGAAGTTGAGGTAACCCACCGCGCGCACCGCGTCGAATCCGTTGGCGTGCATGGCCGGGCCGCGGTAGCTCATGACGCAGGCGCGCTTGCCATGCGACGTGAACTCGCGCGCGACCTCCTCCACCAGGGCGGGCTCGATGCCCGCGTCGGCGGCGTACTCCTCGAGCGTCCGCTCCTCGATGCGCTCCTTCAAAAGCCGGAACACGCTTTTCACGCGCGTCGGCACGCCCTTGACCTCCACCTGGGCGTCTGCCAGCAGATCGGCCGCGCCCTCCACGGCGTCGGCGGCGGTCAGCTCGCCGTCGACGAGCACGAACCGCGCATCGTCGGGCAATCCATCGTCCGTGCGCCCGAGCAGCTTCGCGGTGACGACGGGCCGGTTCGGCAGATCGACCGCCACGAGGTGCGTCGCGTCCGACCACGTGGGCTCGCCGAGCGCCGCAGCCGCTCTCTTGCCGGGCGCCGCCAAATAGCGGGCATCGTAGCGCTCGTTGGCGACGATCCACGACATCATAGCGAAGGCCAGCTCGGCGTCCTTGCCGGGCACCACGGGCAGCCACCTGTCGGCCTTCGACGCGCTGCGCCCCTGGCGCGGGTCCACCACATAGAGCTTCATGCCGCGCTCGCGCGCCGCCGACAGGCGCGGCGCCAGCCACGACGGCCCCTTGTTCGCTGTCATCGGCTCGGTGCCCCAGATGATGAGGCATTCGCAGTGGTCGATGTCGGCGTACATGCGCTTGTGGTTCGTCGTGGGATGCGTGCGCACGTTGGCCATGACGCCGGTCATGCCGCACACGCCGCCGTGGTTGAAGTTGTTGACCGAGCCGAACCCCTGCTGGGTGAGGCGGTCGCCGATGAGGAACATGCGGTCACCGCCGGCCGCGCAGAACAGGTTGGACTTCGGTCCCAGGTCGGGATGGTCCACGTCGATGAGCGTGTCGGCCCACTTCGCCGCGAACGCGTCTTGGGTCATCTCGCCGGATTCCACGAGCGCGGCGTCGGCCTCCACCTGCTTCTTCGGCGCGTACGCGTACCATTCGGCGATGCCGGGCGTGCCGAGGGCGGGCGATCCGTGCACGATCTCGTCGAGGGCCGTGTCCCAATCCACCGTCTCCCATTCGTCGCTTCCGCGCGCGCCGACGCGCCGCAGGGGGCGCGTGATGCGGAAGCGGTCGTGCGCCAGCTGGATGCCCGCCTGGCCCTTGAGGCAGATCATGCCGCCGTTGGCAGCGCGACCCGCAACCGCCATATCGTCGCCGGGAGCAAGCGCTTCCTCGGGACGCGTCGCATAGGGAACGGGCGCGTAGGGCTGCGAGTTGAGCGGCGAGTACGGGTTGCCGGCGATCTTGCGCACGAGCGCCGTGGCGCCCTCGTTCGCGCCCGCGCCGTCGGCCGCGTCGGCCACGCGCACCTTGATGGTGCAGTACGTGTTGCAGTTGTTGCACATCGACAGGATCACGTCGTCGGCCGCGTACGCGCCGGTGGCGGAACCGCGTCCGTGCGGCTCGTCGGTCAGCGGGTCGTCGGTTGCCATATAGGCGCCCAGGCCGCCGCCGGCCAGCACGGCGCCGGCGGCAACCGCGCACCCGGCGCCCACCACCGCGCGGCGCGACGGCGTGCCGAACACGCTCGCGCGCTGCGGCTCGCCTGCCGTGTCCCGCCGCTCTTCGTCTCTACGCTGCGCTTCCATCGCGCACCTCCTTGGTCCACGATCCCTCGCCGCTCGACGACGCACCCGCGTCGGCCACCGGTTCCGCATATGCGCTTTCCAACCGCTCCTCACCCTCGCTCGCACCCACGCGCTCGAGCGGCAGCAGCCGCACGGCCAGGCCGTAGCAACCCACGGCCAAGCCCAGCACGAACAGGGCCACCATCACCTCGCCCACGCTGGGCACGTACGCCGGCGCGGGCATGCCGGCCAAGAGCGGCACCGAGAACCCGGCCACCACCAGCACGTAGCGCAGCGCCAGCACGCCCGCCATGGCCGCCAGCGCGGCGGCCGCCGCCCACGCGCCTCCCGCGATCGCGGCTCCGCGGCCGCCGCGCGAACGCAGCGCGCCCACCGTCAGCAGCGCCGCGGGCGCCACGAGGCCCAACCCGATCTCGCCCAGCCAGAACAGCGGCGCCAAGGGGCCCGCCACCATCACCTGCACGGCCGCGGCCACCGCCGGGTCGCCCGACAGCAGCGCGGGCGCCACCTGGAAGAACACGCAGAATGCCAGCGCGAACAGCGACGCCGCCAGCACGCGGTTCAGCCCCACGAGCACGCCCGCGTCCGGCTGCGCGCCGCGCACGCGCGCGAGCAACCGATACACCACGATCAGAAACGCGGCGGCCGTCACGATGGCCATGACGTAGAACAGCACCGACGTGATGCCGCCCTCCCACAGCCCGCGGGTTTTCACCGCGGCGAAGAACATGCCCGTGCCGCCCGGAGGCCCCACGAACGACGTGGCCACGCCCACGCCGGCCAGCACGCGGATGGCCAGGTTCACGTTGCCGCGCCGCCTGAGCGCGTCGGCGCTCCCCGAGCCCGCAGCCCCGTCGCCATCGCCGCCCGCCGCAGCCTCCGCCGCGCGCTTGTCGTTCAGCAGCACGAGGGCGAACTGCACGACGGCGATCGCCATGAAGACCACGTACGCCTTGATCTCCCAGGCCAGCGGCGACGACCAGTGGAAGAACAGCAGCGTGCCCAGCGAATGCCGGATGGCGCCCAGGTCGATGCCGATGAAGATCATCGACACCGCAAGCGACACGATGCTCAAGCCCAGCGACAAACGCGCGATGGGCGCGAAGCGCGGCAGCCTCAGCAGGTACACGAGCGCCGACAGGAGGTACAAGCCGCCCGCCAGCCCCGAGAACCAGATGTACACCACCACCCACAAGCCCCAGGGCACGGCGTTCGTGGCCCCGGCCATGCCCAGGCCGTTCGCCAGCCGGTCGAACATGAAGAACGCGCCCGCTGCCAGCAGCACGCCCACGATAACGGCCCAGGCCGCGGTGGCGCGGCGCGAGAACGGCGCCGGCAGCGCGTAGGTCCGCAGCCGCGGCTCGCGCGACCCGGGAGCCTTCCGCGCCTCCCGATTCTCAGTTGTCGATGCCATAGCTCTTCACCTCGCTCATTTCAAGTAGTAGACAGACGGGTTCGTGCCCAGCTCCTCGCGCAGGCGGAACGCCCGCGGCGAGGCCGCCAGCTGCGCCACCTTCGACGCCGGGTCGTTCAAGTCGCCGAAGTACCGCGCATCGCCGATGCACGTCTCGCAGCACGCGGGCGCCTCGCCCTCGGCGATGCGGTGCGCGCAGAACGTGCACTTGCGCACCGTGCCGTACGTGCCGCGGTACGCGCCGCGCGCGCCGCGATCCACGCCGTACTCGGGCGCGGTCACCTGGTCGGCGGCCTGCATCTCAAGCGCGTACGACGAGCCCTCGTCGGCCGAGCGCGCGCCGTAGGGGCAGGCGGCGATGCAGTACTTGCAGCCGATGCACCGGTCGGCGTCGATCACGACGATGCCGTCTTCGCCGCGGTACGTGGCGCGCACCGGGCACACCGACACGCACGCCGGGTTCTCGCACTGCATGCAGGGACGCGGCACCGCCTCGATGCGCACGTTGGGGTACGTGCCCGTCTCCTGCTCGAGTACCACGTTGTACGTGATGCCGGGAGGCGTGCGGTTCTCGGCCTTGCATGCGACGGTGCACGAGTCGCACCCGACGCACTTCGCAAGGTCGATGACCATGCCCCAATGCGGAACGTGGGAGTCTTCCATGGATGGCACCTCGATTCGTCTGAAAACAGGCGGGCGCCACGCGGAGGGGGATGCGCGGCGCCCTGGGGAGGGGGAACGGCGGCTCCGAAGGGGATCGGGCCGCCCGCGTCCCGCCGGGGGGGGGTGGCGGGACGCGCGGATAAGCAGCGTAAGCGAACTACAGGAACAGCACCGGCAGCGCGGCCAGGATGACCAGCAAGCGCAGCATGAAGCCGCCCACGAGCACGCCGGCCTCGCCGATGACGCTCACCACGAGCGAGGTGGTCGACGTCTCGACGCGCTTCGCGATGAACACCGGGTAGCCCTCGATGAGGAACGGCGCCACGAGGCCCAGCAGCACGATGCCGCCCCAGAACGCCGGGGCGTACTGCCCGGCCACGAGCGACTGCACCGACGCCGCGCCCTCGAAGCTGCCCGCCGCAACGATGATGAGCATCGTGGCGAGCACCACCATCTCGATGGCCGACAGGATGACGTGCGACTTCTTGATGAGCCACATCTGCTCGAAGCGCTCGCGATCCACGATGAGGCCCACGAGTGACGTGGCCGCGAGGCCCGCCGACAATGCCGACACCACGAACAGGATGGGCAGGACGGCGTTGTTCCACAGCGGGTACGCCTTCACGACGCCCAGCAGGAAGCCGGTGTAGGCCGCCACGGCGAACGCCGCCACGATGCCGATCCACGTGAGCCACTTCGGCACGCGCTTCTTCAAGATCTCAAGCAGCGCCACCACGAGGGCCACCGGCATGTACACGCAGATGAAGTACACGCCCAGCGTCATCACCGAACCGGGGTTCGAGACGAGCCAGAAGAAACGCAGCGGGTTCATGAGCCCGGCTTCGGCGTCTAGCATGAGCATCAGCAGGCCGATGCCGACGAACACGGGAGCGATGATGCGGCCAGCGACGCGCATCTTCACGCTCTCAGGGTACTTGGCTTCGACGAACGCGGACGTCAGGAACGCTCCCGCCGACGCGCCGGCCAAAAACAGGTACCAAGCGATCATAGGTCCCCAAACCATGGTTCATCACCTCACGTAGTAGATCTTGGATACGGTCAGATTGCTGCCGAGCGGTTGCGCATGGTACTGCGCGATGGCCTGGTTGATCTCGCTCTCGGGATCGTCCAGGTCGCCGAAGATGCGCGCGCCCGAGATGCAGGTTCCCACGCACGCGGGCGGGTTGCCCGGATTCTCGCCGTCCCAGCAGAAGCGGCACTTCTCCACCACGCCGGTCTTCTCCTGCACGATGCGTGCCTGGTAGGGGCACGCGGCCATGCAGTACTTGCAGCCGATGCACTTGTTCTCGTCCACCAGCACCACGCCGGAATCGGTGATATAGGTGGCGTGCGTCGGGCACACGGCGGCGCAGGGAGCGTCCTCGCAGTGCATGCACTGGGTGGGGACGATCTCGTTGTAGACGTTGGGGTACTCCCCCGTCTCGATCTCGTGATACGTGATGAACGATTCCTCGGGTTCCAGATGGTTCTTCATCTGGCAGGCGATGCGGCAGGCCGAGCAGCCGACGCACTTCTTCGTGTTGATGAGCATTCCGTAGCGTGCCATGTTATGCCTCCACCTTCTTCACCGTGACGGCTACTTCCTGGCTCATCATGGAGCCCACGCCCGGCTCGGCGTCGAGGGGGATGAAGTCGTTCAGGCTGATGCCGTACTGATACGCGCGCGTCTGCTGCGGCGAGTCTCCGCCGTAGTGCGTGGGCAGGAACACCACGCCGGGCTTGAGGCGCTGCGTCACGCGCACCTCTACCTGGCCGGTGTGCTCGCTCGACGACACCTCCACCGTGTCGCCCGTCTGGATGCCCAGACCCTCGGCGTCCTTCGCGGCCATCCACAGGCGCTCCATGTGGTACTCGCGCGAGATGGCGTTGAGCGCGGCGATGTTCTGCGTCATGGTGTGGGAGTGGATGCCCTGCTTGCCGCCGATGATGGAGAACTCGCCGTCCTTCGGCGTCACCTTGCGCGGCACCCAGCCGATCACCGGGTTGAGGCCGGCCTCGCCCACCTTGTCGGTTTTGAACTCGAACGTGCCCGACGCCGTCTTGAACGCGGGCACGCCGTACTTGAAGCCCGGGTCGGGCAGCTCCACCACGCCGTCCTGCTTGATCTGGTCGAGCGTCACGCCCACGGTTTCCAGCTGGGCTTCGGCCCAGTCCTCGGCGGTGAACTGGAAGTACTCACCCACGCCGCAGGCTTCGGCCAGGCCGTTGAATATCTCGTCGCACGTCTTCGTGTCGGGGTGGATCTTGTCCAGCACCACCGTGCGCATGCCCACGTAGTGCTTCTTGCCGCCCACGAACTCGGGAAGCTCGAGGCGCTCGAGGTAGGTCACCTCGGGCAGCACATAATCGGACTGCAGCGCGGTCTCGGACATCTGCACGTCGATGGTCACCACGAGCTCGGCCTTCTCGAGGGCCTCGGCCCACTTCTTCGGCTGCGCATAGCCCTTCGCGGCGTTCGAGTTGTAGAAGAACACACCCTTCATCGTACCGTCGAGCATGGCCTGCAGCGCGGCGATGTTCGTGCCGGCGCTGGCGATGGCCAGCGGGTACTCCTGATCGCCCACGCGCTTGGCCTCGGGTTTCGCGGGCGCCTTGAAGCGGGCGTCCTCGATGGTGCCGGCCTTCGGCGAGGACGTCAGCAGCGCGCCGCCCTTCGCGCCCCAGCTGCCCAGCAGCGCGTTGATGGCCGTCGCGGCGCGCGCCGTGTCGAACGAGTTGTTGTACGAGCAGCCTATGACGGCGCGCCAGCCCGACTCGATGGAGGCCGCCGGGGCCGCCTTCGCCATGGCGCGGGCAAGCTCTTCGATGGTGGCCGCCGGGATGTCGGTGATCTTCTCGGCCCAGGCCGGCGTGTACTCCTTGGCCTGCGCGGCGAACTCGTCGAAGCCGGAGGTGTACTGCTCCACGAAGTCTTGGTCGTACAGGTCCTCCTCGATGAGCACGTTCGCCATGGCCATGAGCAGCGCCAGGTCGGTGCCGGGATTGATGGGCACCCAATCGCTGGCGAAGATGCCGGAGTTGTTGAGGCGCGGGTCGACGATGACCACGCGCGTGCCGTTCTCGGCCGCGTCGGCCAGGCTCTGCACCGACGAGGGACGGATGCCGTCGCCGTAGCTGCGGCCGATGAACATGACCATCTTGGCGTTGGCGAAGTCGTTCGAGTAGCCCGTGGCGCCGATGGTCAGCTGGTAGGCGCTCTCCTTCGACAGGTTGCACGACGAGGAGTGCGCATACACGTTCGCCGAGCCCAGCGCGTTCATGAAGCGGGCCGAGTACTGCTTGCCCGAGGGGCGCGGGTCCTGGATGATGGCCAGCGACTCGGGACCGCTCTGCGCGATGAGGGCCTTCGTCTTCTCGCCGATCTCCTGAAACGCGGTGTCCCAGTCGATGGGCTCGAACGAGCCGTCGTCCTTGCGGCGCAGGGGCTGCGTCACGCGCTCGTCGGAGTACGCCATCTGGGCCAGGCCGTGGCCGCGGCCGCAGATGCGTCCCTTCGCGTACGGGTGCGCCTCGTTGCCCTTGAGCGTCCACAGCTGGCCGTCCACCGTGGTGGCCACGAGCCCGCACTTGCTGGAGCAGCCGTTGCACAGCGACGGAGCCGTTTTGGTCGCGCCCGGTTCGGCCGCTACGGCGCGCTCCGCCTGCCATGAGCCGAGCGAGATGGAACCCGCCGCGCAGGCGAGCGCGGCCGTTGCGGCCGAACCCTTGAGAAACGTTCTACGCGATACCGTTGTCTCCCTCATTCCTTTCCTCCCTTTCTTGCCGTTCACTCGTCTTGTCTATCGCCTGTCGCCCTGAGCGCAGGCGCGAAGCGATGCGTCGCGCCCGTCCAGGACGGAGAGGGTTATCCTGTTCGCCAGCGCCGTGAGCGCCCGCAAGAACGCGATGCCGTCCAGCAGGTTCCGGCGGCGTGCGGGCTCGAGCGCCCCGTTGTGCGCCACCATGTCGGCGCGATCGGCCAGCGCGGCGTCGTAGTCGCCCAGCCAGTCGAAGTGGTCGGTTACCAGCTGGCGGGCGGCGGCGTCGTTTCCTGCCTCCAGCAGCAGCGCCAGCAGCTCCAGCTCGAGCGTCAGGTGGTCGGGCATCGAGGCGAACGCCTCGGGCACGCGGATGGCCAGCTGCTCGTACACCGCGCCGAGGTGTCGAGCCGGATCGCCCAGGTACAGCCCCCGGGTGGCGCCGAACGCGTTGCCCTCCTGCGCGGACCACGCCTTGTACAGCGACTCCACCGGCATCGCGGCCAGCGGCATGCCCGACACCAGCAGCTCGTTCTGGAACGACGAACGCGCCTCCCACGCCGGGAGCGCGAGCGCTTCGCCCAACGAGGGGCCCGCCGCAACGCGCACATCCTGCCAAGCCGCGTTTTGCAGCACATGACCGTAATCCTCATCCTTCAGGTAGGAAAACAGCGGCGCAATGAGCGATAATAGGGAGGCTGTGTTCTTCGTAACGGGCACGGTTCGTCCTTTCTCGACGTGGCCCATCCTAGGCGCGATGCGAGCGGGCCGGGTAATCAGTTTCTGGTGATTTGAATGTTTTGCCTGATAGGGGGCTTGGTTTGAGCACTCGGCTGGCGGTTGCGCGCGACCGACGCAGCATGCGCATGGTGTGGAAGACGTTGCGGTTCCGCCATGTCGGCCTCGCCTTTTTCTGGGCGTGCAGCATGCTCACCTTCCGCAGCTCCATCCTGCTGCAAGGGCCCGCCAACACGCCGGAGCTCGAGACGCTCGTCGTGCTCATCTCGTTCATCGCGAACATGACCACCCTGTTCGCCATCGCCGCGTTCATGGAGCGCGACCCCCGCACCTTCGACCGGTTGCCCGGCTGGCTGTTCTGCGCGTTCATCGTCGCGGGCCTCGTGGTCATCGACGTGGCGGGGCGCGCCGGCTCGGGCGGCGCGATGATGGCGCTGCTCGTGGGCGGTTCGGTGCTGACCGGCGTCGGCTACGGCTACTTCTGGGGAAGCTGGGCGGAGTACCTCGGGCGGATGCACCCCTCGCGCACGTCGTTCTACGTGCCGATGTCGTTCCTGCTGACGGCGGCCCTGTTCCTGCTCGTCTCGCTGGCGGCCGAGTACGAGAGCGTGCCGCCGCTCGTGCTCATGCTGCCCCTGCCCATCCTGTCGCTCGTGTGCCTGAAGCGCTGCCATGCGGAGGTGCCCGACGGGCGCTATGCGCGCACGGTGAACTCGAAGCGCTACCTGACGGCGCTCGCGTCGCTCGTCTCGCTCATCGTGGCCAGCCTCGTGCTGTCGCTGCTGTTCGGCCTCGTATGGGAGATGACCGTGCTGTCGGTGGGGTCGGTGAACGAGGCGCACCAGGCGCCGCTCGTGGCGAACCTCGTAGTGGCCGTGTGCCTGATCGGCCTCGTGCTGTACGCGCACAAGCGGTTGGATCTGGCGCTGGCCTTCAGCGTCATCGTGCCGGTGATCGTCATCCTGTTCGCCGTGCTGCCGTTTTTCTGGGAGACGAACCCCGTGGCGCTCAACGTCATCATGAGCGCGAGCTACGGGGTGTTCGACGTGATCATCTGGTACATGGTGGCATCGACCGCCTACGACTTCGCCGTGTCGGGCTTCGTCATCGGCGGCCTCGTGCGCGCGCTGTCCATCCTGGCGCGGCTGCTGGGCATCGGCATCGGCTACCTGCTCATGCTTATCCCCGGAAGCCCGTCGCTGCTGATCGTGGGCGTGTCGGTGGGCGCGGTGTACGTGCTGGCCATGCTGGGGCTGTTCTACCGCACGCGGCGCCGGGGCGCGCCGATCGTCGCCGCGGAGGAGCCGGAGTCCGAGACGGCCGCGCCGACGGCAGCCGCCGCAACGACGCCGGCCGAGCCCGCGGCCGCCGCCGTGCCCGTGCCCGCGGCCGCGGCAGCACCCAAGCCGCTGCTCGACGCGGAGGCGGGCGACGAGCCCGCCGCGCCGGGGCCCCTCAGCGAGGAGGCGGCGTTCGAGATGATCGCCGAGGACTTCAGCCTGACGCGCCGCGAGGCCGAGCTGCTGCCCTTCATCGCGCGCGGGCGGCCGGCGCGCGTCATCGCCGATGCGCTGTTCGTGTCCGAGAACACCATCCGCACCCACACCCGCCGCATCCTCGAGAAAACCGACCTGCACTCCAAGCAACAGGTCATCGACCTCATCGAGAAGTACCGCTAGCGCGGCAAACTGGCAGAGAACGCGCCAAATGTATGGATTTTCGAGCCGCGAGGCTGAGCGGGAAAGAGACGACCTGGGGTTTTGCAGGCAGCAGACAACCGCAGGCAGCGAGAATCTATACATTTGAGGCGATTTCTGCCATTTCGGGCCCTCGGACGGGGACGACCCTCCCCCACGGCGGCGCGCTTCGGCTCGCATAACGCGAAAGCGGCCCCCTCGCCGGTTCTCGGCGAGGGGGCCGCATGAGGGCGCCGCGGAGGGGGTTGCGGCACCCTGCGGATCGTGCGACTTAGACTTACAGGTACAGCACCGGCAGCGCGGCCAGGATGACCAGCAGGCGCAGCAGGAAGCCGCCCACCAGCACGCCGGCCTCGCCGATGACGCTCACGGCCATCGAGGTCATGGACGTCTCGACGCGCTTCGTGACGAACACCGGGTAGCCCTCGATGAGGAACGGCGCCACGAGGCCCAGCAGCACGATGCCGCCCCAGAACGCCGGGGCGTACTGCCCCATGATCAGCGATTGCACCGACGCCGCGCCCTCGACGCTGCCTGCGCTCACGATGATGAGCATCGTGGCGAGCACCACCATCTCGATGGCCGACAGGATGACGTGCGACTTCTTGATGAGCCACATCTGCTCGAAGCGCTCGCGATCCACCAGCAGGCCCACGAGCGACGTGGCCGCGAGGCCCGCCGACAGCGCCGACACCACGAACAGGATGGGCAGCACCGCGTTGTTCCACAACGGGTACGCCTTCACCACGCCCAGCAGGAAGCCGGTGTAGGCGGCCACCGAGAATGCGGCAACCACGCCGATCCACGTAAGCCACTTCGGCACGGGCTTCTTGAGGATCTCAAGCAGCGCCGAAACCAACGCCACGGGCATGAACACGCAGATGAAGTACACGCCCAGCGTCATCACGGAACCGGGATTCGCGATGAGCCAGAAGAAGCGCAGCGGGTTGTACAGGCCGGCTTCCGCGTCGAAGATCAGCATGACCAGGCCGATGGCCAGAAACACGGGAGCGATGATGCGGCCGGCCACGCGCATCTTCACGCTGTCAGGATACTTGGCCTCGACGAACGCGGACGTCAGGAACGCGCCGGCCGACGCGCCGGCCAGAAACAGGTACCAAGCGATAAGGGGTCCCCATACCATTGTTCATCACCTCACGTAGTAGATCTTGGATTCGGTCAGGTTGCTCGCGAGCGGCTGCGCGTTGTACTTCGCGATGGCCTTCGAGATCTCGCTCTCGGGGTCGTCGAGGTCGCCGAAGATGCGGGCGTTCGTGATGCAGGTGCCCACGCACGCCGGCGGGTTGCCCGGCTCGCCCTCGTACCAGCAGAAACGGCACTTCTCGACCACGCCGGAGTGCAGCTGGACGCGCACGCCGTAGGGGCACGCCGCCATGCAGTACTTGCAGCCGATGCACTTCTCTTCCTCCACGAGCACCACGCCCGAGTCGGTGGTGTACGTCGCGTGCGTCGGGCACACCGACGCGCAGGGAGCGTCCTCGCAGTGCATGCACTGCACGGGAACGTTCTCGGCGTACACGCTGGGGTACGACCCCGTCTCCAGCTCCTCGTAGTGGATGAACGCCTTGTCGGAGTCCAGGCCGTTGATCATCTGGCAGGCCACGCGGCAGGCGTAGCATCCCACGCACTTCTTCGTGTTGATGAGCATTCCGTACCGTGCCATGTTATGCCTCCACCTTCTTCACCGTGACCGCCACTTCCTGGCTCATGGTCGAGCCGACGCCCGGCTCGCCGCCGTGGAACGGCACGAACTCCGTCATGCTGATGCCGTACTCGTACGCGCGCGACTGGTACGGCGACGATCCGCCGTAGTGCGTGGGCAGGTACAGCACGCCCGGCTTGAGGCGCTCGGTCACCTTGCACCGCACCTGGTCGGCGTACTCGCTCGACGCCACTTCCACGAGGTCGCCGTCGGCGATGCCGCGCTCGGCGGCGTCCTTCGCGCTCATCCACACGCGCTCGAGGTTGTACTCGCGCGAGATGGCGTTGAGGGCCTCGACGTTCTGCGTCATGGTGTGGGAGTGGATGGACTGCTTGCCGCCGATGAAGTGCAGCTCGTCGCCCTGGGGCATGACGAGGCGCTCCACGTAGCCGATGACCGGGTTCAGACCCGCAGCGCCCGCCTTCTCACTGGTGAACTGGTACTTCTCGGTGGGCGTCTTGAACGTGGGCACGCCGTACTCGAACGCCTTGGACGTCACTTCGACGATGCCCTTCTCCTTGAGCTCGTCCACGCTCACGCCCAGCGTGTCCATCTCGGCCTTCGCCAGGTCCTCCACGGTGAAGTCGAAGTACTGGCCCACGCCGCACGCCTGCGCGAGACCGGTGAAGATCTCGTCGCACGACTTCGTGTCGGGGTGCACGCGGTCGAGCGCCTGCGCACGCAGCGCCACGAACTGCTTCTTGCCGCCGATGTAGTCGGGTGCCTCCATGCGCTCGAGGTAGGTGCACTCGGGCAGCACGTAGTCGGCCTGCATGGCCGTCTCGGACAGCTGCACGTCGATGGCCACCATGAGGTCGAGCTTCTCGAACGCCTCGGACCACACCTTCGGCTGGGCGTAGCCCTTCGCCGCGTTGGAGTTGTAGAAGAACATGCCCTTGATGCGGCCGTCGAGGGCGGCTTCGAGGGCGGCGATGTTCGAACCGGAGCTGCTCACCGCGCCGTACTCCTTGTCGCCGATGCGCTTGCCTTCGGGCTTCGGCGGATCGACGAAGCGCTCGTCGTCGATCTTGCCGGCCTTGGGCGAGCCGGTGATGAGCGCGCCGCCCTTCTGGCCCCACGAGCCCAGCAGGGTGTTGACAGCCGTCACGGCGCGCGCGGTGTCGAACGAGTTCTTATACGCACAGCCGAACGCGGCGCGCCAGCTGGGCTCGACGGCTGCGGCCGGGGCGGCCTTGGCCAGGGCCTGCGCCAGCTCGCGGATGGTGTCGGCGGGCACGTCGCAGATCTTCTCGGCCCACTCGGGCGTGCAGTCCTTCGCCTGGGCGGTGAATTCCTCGAAGCCCACCGTGTGCTGCTCGACGAACTCGTGATCGTAGAGGTCCTCCTCGATGAGCACGTTGCAGATGCCCATGAGCAGCGCCAGGTCGGTGCCGGGGTTGACGGGCACCCAGTCGGTGGCGAAGATGCCCGCGTTGTTGAGGCGCGGGTCCACGATGACGACGCGGGTGCCGGCCTCGGCGGCGTCGGCCAGGCTCATGGCGTGGGACGGGCGGATGCCGTCGCCGTAGCTGCGGCCGATGAACACGACCATCTTGCACGAACCGAAATCAACCGAGTAGTTCGATGCGCCGATGGTCTCGGTGAGGCCGGCTTCCTTCGACAGGTTGCACGCGGCTGCGTGCGTGTAGATGTTGGCCGAGCCCAGCGCGTTCATGAAGCGCTTCGTGTAGTACTTGCCCGACGGGCGCGGGTCGTGGATGAGCGCCAGCGACTCGGGGCCGTTCGCGGCGATGATGGCCTGCACCTTCTCGCCGATCTCCCGATACGCGGTGTCCCAGTCGATGGGCTCGAACTCGCCGCTCTCCGTGCGGCGCAGCGGCTGCGTGACGCGATCCTCGCTGTACGCCATCTGGGCGAACCCGTGTCCGCGGGCGCACAGCTTGCCCTTGGAATACGGATGCTGCTCGATGCCGTTCAGCGTGAACAGCGAGCCTCCCAGCGTGGTGGCCATGAGGCCGCACTTGCTGGAACAGCCGTTGCACAGCGACGGCGTGACGGCGCGGTCGCCGCCGGCCGCAAAGGCGCGGTCGGTGCGCCACGCGCCCAACGAAAGCGATCCGACCGCCGCGAGCGTGCCCGCCGCCGCCGATCCCTTCAGAAACGTTCTGCGCGAAACCTGAGATTCGAACATTCCTCCTCCTTGCTTCTCGTCTTCATACGCTGCGGCCGAGCCGCAGCGCCCTCCCTGCCGGCGCGTTGCCCTCACGCCGTGCCTTCGGCCCATCCGTGCACGGCTCCGTCGATCGAGCGAACGACACCGCGCATGAAAGCGATGCCCTCCGCAAGGTCGCGGCGCTTCTCCTCGTCGAAGGCCGGGGCGCCTGCAGCCTGCTCCGCTCGTGCAGCAAGCGTCGCGTCGTAGGCCCCCAGCCAATCGAAGTGGTCGTGCACCAGCATGCGGGCCGAAGGCTCCGCGCCGGCTTCGAGAAAGAACGCGAGCAGCTCCAACAGCAGCGTCAGATGATCGGGCATCGCCGCGAACGCCGGGGGCACGCTCAGCCCGCACGCGTCGCATAGCGCCCGCACGTGCTGCGCCGACTCGCCGCCGTACATGCCGCGCGAGGCGCGCATGACGCCGTCGGGCGTGCACCACGGCTTGTGAAGCGACTCCACCGGAAGCGCCGCCAGCGGCAAGCCCGCAACCAACAGCTCGCGCTCGAACGCGCGCCGCGCTGCAGCACGCGGCGTCGTCACCGCCTCGCCGGCAAGATGCGCCATGGCTTCCCACGAGCCGCGCTCGCCCGCCTCGTCGGGGCCCTCGAAACCCGGCGGCGCGAACAGCGGCGCAGCGTCCACGCAGGCGTTCCGCAGCAGGGCTGCGGGCGGGGCCAAAGGGGTTGCAGGGGCGTTTGCGGCGTTCGCATCGGGGTTCACGGGCGTCCTTTCTCGTCGGCGCAACACCCTAACCCCAGTGAATCGCTTGCTTATCATCAATAATTGATGATAATGGTGTTTAGGCTGATGAGGTATAGTATCGTCAGCGCGCTTCGAGGGAGGCGCTATCCGCAGCAGGGGTCGTGCGACCCCCGTCGAATCAAGCCCGGTATCGTCGAACGAGGGGAGTTTGCTGACCCATGCCCGAGTGTCCGCCCGAAGCGAACGAACGACGCAGCATGCGCATGGTATGGAAGACGCTGCGGCTCCGCCATCTCGGTCTCGCGTTCTTCTGGGCGTGCAGCATGCTCACGTTCCGCAGCT
This sequence comes from Eggerthella guodeyinii, assembly GCF_009834925.2. Taxonomy (NCBI): domain Bacteria; kingdom Bacillati; phylum Actinomycetota; class Coriobacteriia; order Eggerthellales; family Eggerthellaceae; genus Eggerthella; species Eggerthella guodeyinii. Next base: position 634,708 of record NZ_CP063310.1, on the reverse strand, counting down.
CCATCCTGCTGTCGGGACCCGTGCATTCCACCGGATATCAGACGCTCGTCGTGATCATCTCCTTCGTGGCGAACATGACCACGCTGTTCGTCGTGGCGTCGCGCATGGAGCGCGACCCGTCCTTCTACGACAAGCTGCCGCCTTCGGCGTTCACCGCGAGCATCGTGGCGGGCCTCGGGCTAATGGCCGGCTCGGGCGTCGCCGGGAGCGTCGGGCTGCTGCCCGCGTCGCTGGCCATCCTGCCGCTCGTGGCGGGCGCGGTGCTGGCCGGCGTGGGGTACGGCTACTTCTGGGGAAGCTGGGCCGAATGCCTCGGGCGCATGCACCCCGCGCGCACGTCGTTCTACCTGCCCGTGGTGCTGCTGCTGACCGCGCTGCTGTTCGTGGCGTTCTCGTTCTGCTCGGAGGAGTTGGGCGTGCCCGCGCTGCTGCTCATGCTGCCGCTGCCCGTGCTGTCGCAGCTGTGCCTGACGCGCTGCAACCGCGAGGTTCCCGACGAGCGCGCCACCCTCGCCGCCGATTCGGGCCGGTACCGCACGGCGCTCGGCTCGCTCGTGAGCCTCATCGTGGCCAGCCTCGTGCTGTCGTGCCTGTTCGGCTACGTGTGGCAGATGACCGTGGTGTCGGTGGACTCCGCCTACGAGGCGCACCGGCTGCCGCTCATCGCCAACATCGTGGCCGCCGTCGCGCTCATCGGGCTCGTGCTGTTCGCGCGGCGCCGCACCGACCTGGCGCTCACGTTCAAGGTGATCGTGCCCATCCTCGTGGTGCTGTTCGCGCTCATGCCGGTGTTCTGGAGCACGAACCCCGTGGAGCTCAACATGGTGATGAGCGCCTGCTACGGCGTGTTCGACGTGATCATCTGGTACATGGTGGTGTCCACGGCCTACGATTTCAGCGTGTCGGGCTTCGTGGTGGGCGGCATCGTGCGCGGCGTGTCCATCATCGCGCGGCTCGTGGGCATCGGCATCGGCTACGTGGTGATGCTCATCCCCGAAAGCCCGTCCATGCTGGTCATCGGCGTGTCGGTAGGCGCGATCTACGTGCTGGCCATGCTCGCGCTGTTCCAGCACACCGGCAACCGGTTCTCGTTTCTGAGCTTCGGCGCCGCGAAGGCGAGGGAGGCGGAAATCGAAGCGGCTCCCAGCTGCGCGGCGGCGTGCGGAGCGGCGTGCCCGCTGCAGCAGGAAGGCGAGGCCCCTGCCGCGCAACCCGCTTCCAGGTCTGCCGCCGAACCCGTCGAGGGGCCCGCGGACGCATCCGGCAACGCGTCCGGCGACGCGCCCGGCAACGAGCCCGGCGGCGACGTGTTCGACCAGATAGCGGCCTACTACGGGTTGACGCGGCGCGAGGCCGAGGTGCTGCCCTACCTGGCGCGCGGACGCTCGGCCAAGGTGATCGCCGAGGCGCTGTTCGTGTCGGAGAGCACCGTGCGCACGCACACGCGGCGCATTCTGGAGAAGACGGCCCTGCATTCGAAGCAGGACCTCATCGATCTCATCGAGAGGTACGAGTGAGCGCCATGAACCCCGCCCCGCATACCCCCTGCATCCGCGCCTGCACCGTCGGCGTCATCCGCGTCATCACGGAAGACCGGGAACGGACGGACGCGCACGGACAGCTCATCGAGCGCGCGTTTCCGCAGGTGCGCACCGTGTCGCGGTGCATTCCCGACCAACCCGAGGGCGTGCACGACGCCGCCACGAAGCGCGCGGCCGAGCCGAAGGTGGTGGCGCTCGCCTGCCAGCTGGTCGAGCAGGGCGCCGACGGCATCATCGTGAGCTGCGCCGACGACCCCGGCGTGGCCGAGGCGCGCGCCATCGTGGGCGTGCCGGTGGTGGGCGCCGGCGAGAGCGTGGCCGCCGCCGCGGCGCGCTTCGAGGGGCCCGTGGGCGTCATCGGCATCACGCCGGACGCGCCGCCCGCGTTCCCGCGCATCCTGGGGAAGCGCCTGCTGGCGAACCTCGTGCCCGACGGCGTGCGCGACACGCGCGACCTGAACGCGCCCGCAGGTCGACGGGCCGCGATCGCGACCGCGCGGCAGCTGCGCGTCGAGGGCGCAGCGGTCATCGCGCTCGCGTGCACGGGATTCTCGACCATCGGATTGGCGCCGCAGCTCGAAGAGGCAGTCGGCATCCCCGTCATCGACCCGGTAACGTGCGAAGCGCAGGCGCTGCTGCGCGCGCTCAGCCTTCGGTGACGTCGCCGGACTGGTTGAGGCTGATGGGGTCGCCCACGAACGTCGAGGGCACCTGGAACAGCGTCTTGAAGAAGTCCTTGGTGCGCGCGGGCACCTCGCGCAGGTCGTACTGGAACTGCTTGGAATAGTCGTGGTAGTCGCTGGCCACGCCGATGGCCTCGAGGCCGAGGCCCTGCGCGGCGTACAGCGCGCGGTACAGGTGGTAGGTCTGGGTGGCCACCACGATGCGCTGCGCCCCGAACACGTTCTTCGCACGGTACATGCTCTCGTACGTGGAGAAGCCCGCGTGGTCGCAGAAGATGTCCTGGCTGGGCACGCCTTGGGAGATGGCGTAGTCCTTCATCACCTGCACCTCGTTGTACGACACAGTGCTGTTGTCGCCGCTCATGATGAGCTTCGGCGCCACGCCCGCCTTGTACAGCGCGATGCCGTCGTCGAGGCGATCCTGCAAGATGCCCGACGGCGTGCCGTCGGCGAACACGGAGGCACCCAGCACCACGACGGCATCGGCGTCGAAGCCCTCGGCCGCCTGCGGTTCGACGATGCGATCCTTCGTCGTGGCGACCGTCACCACGTTCGTCACCGCGAACACGGCAACGACCACGAGTATGCACCCGAGCACCAAACCCAGCATCGTCTTCAACCATCCATGTTTCTTACGTCGTGTCATAGGGGTCGATGATAGCAAACCCGAACGGCGCGCTGCCCGACGTTATCCTGTTCGTCATCGAAATTCAAAGCCGATTACACGATAATTGCGCTTGCCCTCATCCCTCTTCAGTCCTCGATGCCCAGCAACTCGTACAGTTCGTCGCGGCTGTGCACCCCCAGCTTGCGGTAGATGCGGCTCGTGTGGGCCTTCACCGTACCGCGCGCCACGAACAGGTTCTCCTCGATCTGGGTCGAGGTTCCCTTGCGCGCGAGCAGCTGCAGCACCTCCTCCTCGCGCGGGCTCAAGCTGTGCTCGCGCGACAGGTCGGACACGCGCATGGCAAGCAGCCCCGGCGAGAACACGTCGTCGCCGTCGGAACTCTGCTTCAAGCTGATGCCCCATTTCGCCGACAGCCGCTTCTCCGTGAAGAACAGCACGGCGAACGCCAGCGCCACGATCGCCACGATGCCCAGATGCACCATCGTGACGGCGTCTTGCGGCAGGTAGAGCGAGGTGAGCGCGAACAGGCTCCAACCGCCCGCCTCCACCAGATAGCGGATGCCGCGCTCGATGCCGTTCAGCCAGGCCGCCGAGATGCCGAACCGATACGCGATGTTGCTCAAGACGATCATGATGAAGATGGACAGCATGGTGTACCCGGCATCGTAGCAGCCCGCCGCCGTCTGCGAGTCGAGCGAGAACTGCGGCGCGATGAGCAGGAGCCCCACGATCATGAGCGGGAACGCCAGCTGGTATATGGTGTCGAAGTTGAACCACTTCGACGACGAAAGCACGCCGAAGAACACGAACGCCGCAACCAGCATCGTGCCCACGATGTTCCCCGCCACCAAGGGCTGATCGGGCAGCACGCCGAACCCCGTCGCGAACGTGCATATCCCCATGAGGGCAATAGGCTTCCAGGGAACCTCGGAAAGCCCCGCCTTGCCCATGGGTTTGGGCAGGTCGATGTCCGGCAACCGCTTCATGGAACGGCGCACCCAATCGAGGGAGACGAGCGGAAGCACCACGGAAAACACGGCGATGTACGCAGGATCGAGCCCGCTGAACAGCCACTTGAGGATTTCCCCCAAGAAGATGGCACCGGCATAATACGCGGCCACGCGCATAGGATTGAGCGAGCCGAAAAACTCCGTCCACATGAGGATGAGCAATCCGAGACCCGCGCCCGCCAACACGAGCCCCGCATACTTGAGCGCCGCGATCTGCACCCAGAAGCACGCGACCACGCACAGCATCGACCCGCCCACCATGCTGACGGCGGTCAGCCCCACCGCGACCCGATTCGACCAGAGCGGCGTGATGCGGCGCGCAAGAAACACCACCGCGAACGACGCAACGCCGATGGCGCCCTCGAACAGAGCGTAATCGAAGAAGTCGATGGTCGGGAACGCATCGTAGCGAAAGAACGTCGCAAGCCACGCGCGATACAGCCCGATGCCGAGAAACGCAACGGGCAAAGCGCCGACGCGCACCAGCATGTCTTTCCAGCGGTCGAAAAAATCCTTCATGCAGATCCTCCCCTCCCTGCACTTCCGGTTTTTCATCTTACCTCGAAATCCCGCGACGCACGGGGCGTTTTGCCTGGGGTTACTGATTTAAACCAGGGTTGGGTTACCTATTGAACCCCGTATCAGGCGGCCGACGCGCCGCCGCGGTGCTATGTTTTCGTCGTCCCGAACAGAACGGCCGTAAAGGTCGGCACACCATGGGAGGCGGGACTGGAAACAAGGAGGATGAGCACGATGACAGGACTTTCACGCAGGCAGTTTCTGACCGGTGCGGCGCTCGCAACGGCGGGCGGCGCGCTGACGTTGGGCGGGTGCGCTCCGTCGGGAAGCGCCTCGAAAGAGCTTTCCGAGGACGCGAGCGTCGCCACCGTGGGCAGCGGCATGGGCAAGCACGGCGCCATCCAGATCGAGGTGGTCACGAAAGACGGCGCCATCGAGCGCATCGACGTGCTGGATTCCCGCGAGTCCGCAGGCTTGGGCGATGTGTGCATGGAGAAGCTGGGCAAGCTCATCGTGGACAACCAAACGCTGAACGTCGACGTCGTCACCGGCGCGTCCTTGTCCAGCATGGCGTACCTCACCGCCGTCGCCGAGGCGCTGGACAAGGCGGGCGAGAAATCGTCGGAATGGAAGAAGCGCGACAAGGCCGTGCAGCAACCGGCGAGCGACATCCCCACCGCTTACGACGTGGTGGTCGTGGGCGCGGGCGGCGCAGGGTTCACCGCCGCCATCAGCGCGGCCAACAAGGGCAAGAAGGTGCTGCTCATGGAGAAGCTGGGCGTGTTCGGCGGCTCAACGGCGCTGTCCGGCGGCGAGATGGCCGTGCCCGGCAACTGGATTCAGCAGAACTCGGGCCTGGCCGACAGCCCCGAGCAGCTGGCGAACGACATGCTGGAAGGCGGCGACAACCGCGGCGATCCGGAGCTGGTGAACGTCATCGCAAACGGCGTGTTCGATGCGGCGCAATGGCTCACGTACGAGGGCGGCATCTCCTGGGAGCACAACCTGCTGTTCTTCGGCGGCCATTCGGTCAAGCGCTCCATCATCCCCTCGGGGCACATCGGCAACGCCATGACGACGAAGCTGACCACCCGCGCCCAGTCGATCGACGACATCACGCTCATCGACAACACGAAAGCCACCGCGCTCGTGCAGGATGCAAGCGGAAGCATCAGCGGCATCAAGGCGACGAACACCGTCACCGGCGACGAGTACACGTTCGACTGCAAAGCCGTCGTGCTGGCATGCGGCGGATTCGGCGCGAACGTCGAGATGCGCGCGCAGGCGAACCCCGAGTTCGGCGAGCAATTCAACTCCACCGACTCGGTGGGAGCGCAGGGCGAAGGCCTCACCATGGCATCCGCCATCGGCGCGGAGCTGGTGGACATGGAGCTCATCCAAACCTATCCCATCTGCGACGTGGACACCGGCGCGCTGCTGTACCTGGACGACATGCGCTTGGACGAGCGCACGGTCATGTTCAACAAGGAAGGCAAGCGCTTCGTGGAAGAGCTCGGCCGCCGCGACGTGCTGTCGAAGGCCATTCTCGCGCAGACCGACGAGCGTGCCTACGAGATCTGGGATCAGGCCGCAGCCGACGAGACCAAGGTGGTCGACATCCATTCCGACGAGTTCGAGAACCTCACCTCGCGCAAGCTCTGCACGAAGGCGGACACGCTCGAAGAGGCGTGCGAGCCCTTCGGCATCGACGCCGCCGCGCTTGCGAAGACGATCGAGCAGTGGAACGGGTACGTCGACGCCGGCTCCGACCCCGATTTCGCCTATCGCGGCACCATGCACAAAGTCGATACGCCGCCCTACTACATCATGACCTACAAGCCGGCCGTGCACTACACCATGGGCGGCCTGCACATCAACCCGAACGCCGAAGTGCTCGATACCGACGGCAACCCCATCCCCGGACTGTTCGCCGCAGGCGAGGTGGCCGGCCACAAGATGGGCACGAACCGCCTGGGCTCCACGTCCATGGCCGACATTTACACCTTCGGCCGCGTAGCGGGCGACAACGCCGCCGACTACGTGGGCTAGCGCTCCGCCAACTCCCTCCCTCCCCTCAACGAAAGCGGCTCGGATTTCCGAGCCGCTTTCGCGGCTACGGCAGGATGCAGCGGTGGCCCGGCGAGGAGCTGCAGCCGTTGCACGAGACGCAGCGCGGTTTTGCGTGCGGGTCGATCTGCCAGCGATGGGGGAGGTCGGGCTCGCAGATGAGCGGGCGGCACAGGCCGAAGCCCGCGATGCCGCCCTCCGTCGCGAGGCGCTCCATCGCGTCGAAGCGGCGGTTGCCGCCCGTGAGGATCACCGGGATGCCCGCCTCGCGTGCGAGCCGTTGCCCGTAGGACGCGAAGAACGGCTCGCCGGCGTAATCCTTCGCACGACAGGCGCGCCAGTTCCCGCTCACCTCGATGGCCGACGCCCCGTGCGACGCCAGCAGCTTCGCCACCTCGACGCTGTCGCCCTCGGTCAAGCCGCCCTCCACGCCGTCGGAGCTGTTCAACTTCACGAGCAGCGGAAACGCCGCGCCCACCCGCGCTCGGACGGCGTCGACGACCTCGACGAGGAAGCGAGCGCGGTTCTCGAGGGAGCCGCCGTATTCGTCCGCACGCCGGTTGAACAGCGGGCTCAAGAACTGGCTGAGCAGGTAGCCGTGCGCCGCGTGCAGCTCCACGCCGTCGAACCCCGCAGCTCGGGCGCGAGCGGCGGCGTCGGCGAACGCGCAGGCGAGCGCCCGCAGGTCGGCAGCCGTCGCCTCCAAGGGGACGATGCCGGTCTTCGGGTTGGCGACGGCCGACGGCCCGAGGATGCGCGCGCTGGGCGGATCCAGCTTCGTCGCCGAGCCGCCGTACACGATTTGCGACACGACGCGCGCGCCACGTTCGTGCAGGTCGTCAACCAGCGCGCGATACTCGGGAACGAACGAGTCGTCGTAGATGCCCAGCATGCGCGGGTTCGGCTGCTCGTCGCGCACGACGTGCGCGTAGCTCACGATGATCGTTCCCGCCCCGCCGTCGGCGAGCTCCTCGTAGACGGCGCGCAGCTCCGGCGTCATATGCCCGTCGTCGGTGGCCAGCGCCTCGTAGGTGGCCGCCCGCACGAACCGGTTCCTCGCCCGCAACGACCCGATCTCCAACCCCTCGAACAAGACGCTCATGACATCGCCTCCTCATGCACGGACGCAGCGTCGGGAAGCGCGCCCTTCGTCGCAGCGCGCCTTGCGGCGTCGCGCAGGAAGAGCTCGCCGATCGAGCGCCAGCATTCCGGTGCCGAACTATGACGTACGAGGATATCCATGATCGCACTGTACCATCGAAGGCGGGTCGGCACCCCGATTCTGGCAGAAAACTACGTGGTCGGCGGCCCGCAAGAGCGCCCCGGCACGACTACGGCTGAGGCGTTTCCCGCACGCGCCAATCCATGAGCTTTTGCTTGCCGAAAGAAGTCAGCCGATAGGCGTTCTCCAGCTGCGCGCCGTTCTTCAAGTAGCGCGGGGTCACTTTGAGCGCGCCCTCCTTCTGCAACAGCTTGCATATGCGACGGACCTGGCCGTTCGACAGTTCCAAGGATTGCCCCAGGTTGCCGTACGACAAGCAGGGAAGCCTGCCGGACTCGGCAAGCCTCTCAAGATGCGAGAGCACCAGCATCTTCCGCCTCTTCATCACCGCGTTCGACGTTCTCGCCAAAACGAGCCCCCTTTCTTCTCACCCGTGGCAGCACCTCACGACGCCACGATCTTGGTTCCCAACTCGGCCCCGTTGAGAGGCTGCGAAGGATCGTCCAGGCTGTAGGTGCCGATGGTCACCACAACGGGATACGTACCCGCATCGAGCGCCCTGTTCAAGCGCATCGAAGGGATAGCCTGGCCAGGCGGAACCAACTCGGATTGATACAGCACCTCCCCGCCGTCCTTCAGCTTCACGGTGAACCGCATGTAGCACGGGTTGCCCTCGGTGTTGATGAGGGGCACGTCCACGGTGTCGGTCCCCGCCGGCATGTCCCACTCGGAATACGTGGGTATGCGGATCCTGCCCTGCTCCCCGCCGGGGTTCTCATAACCGGGGATGCTGTAGTCAGCGGCCGCAGGGTCGATGCGCGTACCGTCGTCCTGCGGCTGCGTGAGGAAAACCGTCGCCGCAACCGCGGCGCCGATGAGCACGAGGAGGACGAGTACGGCAACAGCGATGCGCCCCGTTCGCCGGGAATGCTGTTGGTCATTGGTCAACGCGTTGCTCAACGTCGATTCCGCCTTTCTGGGATATCGGAGCGCGAACCGCCGCCCCGTCGCGCATGCGGCGGGGCGGCGCACGATCCGGGAAACGTCGAGCTTACGCGCCCGTCTGGTCCTCGTAGCTGAAGGTGAGCGTGTCGGAGTGGGCGCCGCCCTCCGTGGCGTCGCCCGTGCGCGTGGCCACGCCCGTCGCCGTGTGGTTCGTCTTGTCGAACGTGCCGATCACGGTTTTCGTCGTCACCGATTGATCGAACAGCGCCTTGGAAACGCCGCCGCCGGTGTAGGCGATCTCGTAATTGACGGGATCGGACGCGCCCTTCATGAGCGTGAAACCGTTGGCAGACTGCAGATGGAGCTTCGCCCCGCCCGCAGGCAGCGTCGTGATCTGGTCGACCGAGCCGCCGGGCGTGGTGTTGAACAGGTTCACCGACGCATCGACGGTCACGCTCTTGTCGGCGCCGAAGGGGATGGAGGTGGGAATCTCGAAGCCCCATCCGTTGGTGCCCGGCACCTGCTGCGAAGACGAGTACGTCACGTTCGTGGTACCCGACTGATCGGCGGCGAACGCCGGCACGGCGCTTCCGACGACCAGCGCGGCGGCGCAAGCGCCCGCCAGCAGAACACGCCCCATGTTGCGGTTCATCTTGATGTTCATGCTATCTTTCCTTTCATTCGCATGCTTTCGGGCATGCACGGCTGCTTGCTTCGGAAACCGGCATCGTGCCGCTTCCTCGCTTCTATGTTCACGCACTCTCATGCGGTTGAACCTTGCTTGCGTCGTCGACGCGGACCCGACAGCGGCTGGCGCATCGCGTGGTGCACCATGCGCAGAGCGCCAGCAGAACCAGGGCGCTCGCGCCGATCCAGAGGCAATCGCCCGTCCGCGTCAAGCCGATGGGCACCGGCTTGCCTCCGCTGCCCGCGGCGGCGTTCCCGCCCGGAGCCGCGTCGCCGAACACGACGACCATGTCGACGTGAGCCTCTTCCGCCGCCAACGTCATCGTCCCGTCTTCGGCGAACGCGTCGGAGGCGTCTTCGCCGCCGATGCGCACCGACACGAGCGAGGCGCCGGGGTCGGGCACGGCGCGAAACACGAGCTCCTGGCCGCGCAACACCTCGAGGTCGACCGTTCCGTCGCGCACGACGATTCCCGGCGCCGCCGCCTGAGGCGCTTGCCGAGCCGCCGGGGCATCCTGCGCGGGCGGCAGGACTTCCACCAGCTCGAGCTGCCCGCACCCGTTGGCCGAAATCGAGAAAGGCCAGCTCTGCGGCGTGTATTCGACGATGGCACTGCCCGAGAGCTCGTCCGCCCAGGCTCGCGACGCAGGCGGGGCCGTCGTCAGCGCGAGGAGCCCCAAGAGCGTCGCGAACACGGCAAGCGCCACGCGGAACCGCCGCGGCAGCGAGTGCGTCATCATGAGGTCGCCCCCTTCTGCACGATGTCGACGCGGAACGTCATCGTCCCCGCATAGCGGGCGTTCGCGCTGAACGCCGTGGACGGGTCGACGCTCGCCAGCATGAACGACCCCGTCCTCTTCGCGCCGTCGTGCGGATCGATCGTCATGAGCGGCGTGGGGACAGCATCCGGATTGTCGGTGTCGTTGACGCCGGGGTCGTACGCGCTCCCGTCGGCCCTCAGCACCTGGATCACCTTGTCGGCATCCCCGTCGCCCGAAAGCGCAAGCAGGGACGTGTCGGCATCCGGTCGCGTGACCGACACCTGATACACCTGGTCGGAGGGCCACGTCGCACCGGGAAGCTCCGACTCGGCGCCCACGACCACCGCGTGGTCGTCCGCAGGCGCGTCCGGGACGGACGACTTCGAGTAGAGCTTGCCGCCGTAGGGTTCCAGAGCGACGTGCTGCGGAATCGAGAGGAATCCGAGCAGCGCCGGGTCGTCCGCACCGTAGTCCACGGCCTTCCACTGCGCGTACAGCGTCACGGCTCCCCCGTCGACGGGCGCAGGATCGGGGGTTGCAAGGGAAGAGCCGGGCGAAAAGAAGTTCGTCCCCTCCGCGCGGTCGCTCTCGGCCAGATCGGGAGACGTGGCCCAACCGACGAACTCGTAGCCGCCCATCTCGAAACCGTTTTCGGGAAGCGTCGCGGGCTCGCCGTAGGTCAGCCCGGCCAGCTCGCCCATCGTCCCCGATACCCAGGCGCCGTCGGGCACGACGCCGTCCGGATCGTCCGGGTCTTCCGTGCCCAGCTTCGGGTCCTGCGCCACCATGCTGTTCCAGTTGTTGTCGAAGGACACCGCATAGGAATTCGCGATCCACCGATTGTAGAACGAGGGCGAGGTTCTGCCCACGGCCTGCACCGTCTCGGGGTCTATCGGCTCGCCCGTTGCAGCCCCGGTCCCGGTTCTCCATCCTGCGTTTGCCACGGGGTCGTACGCGCCGCCCAGGGTGTGGTAGCCCGGTTTGTTCACGCCGAAGTTCCCGACACCATGCGATTCTTCAGCGGGAAAGCGCCCTATAGCAACCCATTGGATATGCGTTTCCGGAGAACCCGTGAAATCCGGATTGTCGTAGTAGCTGAACCCGAAAGGAACCCCCTTTTCCACATAAGACAGCGTCACGGTGCCGTGCGAGAGCGCGGCCGAGCCTCCCGTTCGCCACACCTCGTACCCGTAGGTGAACGTCGTATCGCTCGGTTCGATGTAGCTCTTGTCGTACGTCGCCACGTGATCGACCTTCCACGTATCGGCGTTGTCGGGCTGGATGTTGGTGCCAACGCCCACCACGTTCAGGCCCACCGCGTCCACCCGGTCATGCACCAACCCGAGTGCGTGAAGCGCCTCCAGTATGATGTCGGCCTTGTCGGGCTGGTCGGAGTCGCCCCAGATAGCAGGCTCGTCAACCGTTTGATCTGCAAGAACGTTCGCACCGACGTTCTCCGGCACGTCGAGATGACTATTTGCAGGAAGCTCCAGATCGGTCATATGGTTGCCCGCGAACGCCTCGTCCCCCACAAACGCCAAGGTATTCGGCAGCTTCACGTCGCGAAGGTTGGCGTTTTTGAACGCGCTCGGCCCGATCGAGGTGATCGATCGCCGGTCAAGGGGCAGGTAACCGAGGGGCGTGTTCGGGTTGAGCGGGTCCGGAAAATCGCCCAGGTTGGTATTCATGAACGCTTGGGCGCCAATCTTGACGCTGATTTTCGTCGAGCCGCTCGATGGCGAGGGAATGTCGATGAAGGAGAGTGCCGTGCAATCTTTGAAGGCCGAGTTGCTCACCGTGACGACAACCTGCGATTGCTGTCCGAAGGTACCGGTTCCCACATGGAACTCTTTCAGCGACGAGCACCCTTGGAACGCGGCCTGCCCGATGGCATTGCCGTTCATGCTGTCCGCCAAAGGTGCGTCGTTGAGATCGAACGACTGAAGATTGATACAATCCTGAAACGCACGATCTCCGACACGACGAAGAACATTGCCTTTCGGAATAGATACCTTGATCAGGCTCGTCAGTCCCTGAAATGATTCGGCCGAAATAGCGAGCCAGCTTTTGGATAGGGTTATTTCTGTCACATCGGGGTTATTCGCGATAATACCCGGCGAAGGAAGAGCCGTTTGATCACCCGCGAAAGAGATCGCCCCCGACAACTTGTTGTTCGCGAACGAGTAGCCGCCGAGCGACGAGAATTTTTGCCCTTCGAAGGGGTTGTTCGCAATGAGGTTGTCTCGAAAGGCGCCATCGAACACATCGACCGAATTCGCCTCGAACGTCACGGCAGTGATCTTGTTGCCCCGGAAAGCAGAGCCTTGCACGCTGGTTATGCTCGCAGGAAGCGTCAGTGGTCCAGATAGGGCATTGCCATTGAACGCGCTGCCGCTGATGGAGGTGAGAGCCGTATCGTTCGGAATGACGAGAGACGTGAAGTTGCAGTTCCTGAATAGTTCGGCACCCATCGTTCTCAGCGATTTCGGGAGCACGAGCGGACCCGTCAGACCCGAAGATCCGTAGAAGGCGTAATTGCCCGTCGAAACCAGGTTGGGAGGAAGGACCAAGCCCGTCAGACCGAGGGAATCCTTGAACGAGTATCCCTCCAGGCTCGTCAGTTTCACGCATTGCGAAAGATCGATGGCTCCCTGCAGACCCGAAGAGGAGAACGCGAACTGCTCTATACGCTCCAGATTGACCGCAGCGGAAAAATCGATCTGGCAGCGCAGATTCTTGTACATTTCGATTTTGCCCGCAATCGACACGACCTTCTTGCCCGCAGGGCTCACGGCCGGCACGTGTACCGTTCCCGACGTGATCGTGCCGCCGTTGTAGCCGTTGATCTTGCACGTATCGGCATCGATATCGGCGAACTTCCAGGAGAACCCCGCAGGGTCGGCGGCCAAAGGCGCGGCGGCCAACGCGCCCTCGTCCTCCGCCTCGAGGTCGTCGGATCCGGTCGCAAGCGACCCTGATTCATCGAGGGCGGTGTCGGTGTCGGGTGCTTCGTAGCCATCCTGCACGGGCTCGTCGCCCTCGTCGAGCTGGGGATCGCTCGCCTCGCCCTCGACGGGCTGCGGCGACGAGGGCTGCATCGGGGAATCCTCCTGCACGGACTCGTCGGGAGGAGCGACGTCGGAATCGGGAACGTTCAACGATGCGCCATCCGAAACTGCGACGTCGTCGGAGAGAGCGTCGTCGGGGAGATCACCGTCGCTCGGCGTTGCCGCAGGCGCCTCGACGACAACCGGGTTCGTCTGCGCAGACCCGTCCTGCGTTCCCTCGCCAACGGCATCGGAAGGCATCGGCAGGGCAGCCACCAGCAGCAGCGTCGCGCACATGACGCCCAGGCATGCCTGCACGTTTCGCTTGACGCGCTTGACGACGCGACGGATATTGCTTTGTTTGACCTGCGTTTTCGCCATATAAGAACCTCTGAGCATCCTTTTCATTCGCGCACTTCCAACAATCCCGGCCCCTCGCACCCGTCCGGCTTTTCCCGGACGTCGGGATCAATCCGCTTCGCGCGCGGCACGGCGTTCGCGCTCAGCCCCCCCCCCCCCCGCGGACAGGCGCGCTTCGAAGGAAGCCCTGTCCAGCGGGGGAGCATGCAGATACCCTTGCGCGCAATCGGCCCCTGCGTTCCTGAGGAACGAGGCCTGCTCCTCGGTTTCAACGCCTTCGACGACGACGATCAAACCCAGATCGTGAGCAAGCCGCACCAGGGATGTGATGACGATGCCGTCGCGGTCGGTCAGGTGCGATCGCAGAAAGGCCTTGTCGAGCTTGACGACGTCCACCGGAGAACCCGCCAGGGAATCGAGCGAGGTGGACCCCGTGCCGAAGTCGTCCACCGCAAGGGAGAACCCTGCGGCGTGCAGCTGCGAAAGCATCGCTTTGAGCTGGGCCGCATCGACGCTCCACGCCTTTTCGGATACTTCCAGCCTGAGCAAGCAGGACGGCAGACGATACGCGCTCAGCAGCGACTCGAGCCTGCGCAGCAAATCGGGCGCGCGAAGGGAGAGGCGGGACAGGTTGACCGAAACGGGAACCACCTTGAACCCCGCATCGATCCAGTCGCGCAGATGCACGAGCGCGCGCACGATCATGTGCATGTCGAGCTCGGCGATGAACCCGGCTTCCTCGAGCACGGGCACGAACCGGGCCGGGCTTGGAGGCGCGTGCGTCGGACGATTCCAGCGCGCAAGGATCTCCACCCCGGCCAACCGGTTGCCCGGATACGAGACGATCGGTTGAAATCGAGGACTGATCAGGCCGTTTCTCAGTGCCGGAGCGAACTCCCGAACGATGTCCTGAAAGAAGAATGCCTCGTCGCGCAAATCGCGCCGATAGACGCACGTACGCTTCTCCCCATCGTCGTGCTTTGCCGCGCGGAGGGCAAGGAGAGCGCAATCGAGCATGTGATCGGCAGAATGGCGAGCATCGAGCTCAACTTCGTACACGCCCGATCGGACGCTGCAGAAAACGCCGTCGGGACAATACGAGAAGCGCGTGAGAAACGCGATTTCGCTCAGCAGCGAGCGAGGGGCGAACAGCGCGAAGCGATCCGCGTGCAAGCGCGCCGCCGCGCTCTGCGACGACAGCAAGCGGGAAAGCGCGTTGCCGAGGTTGACGAGGAGGGAATCGCCGGCGCCGTATCCGAAGCGCGCGTTGTATGCGCAGAAGCGATCCACGTCGACGCATACGAGAGCATAGCGCGTTTGGGGATGCGCTGCGGAAAGCTCCTCTACATGAGCGAGGAAGCCGGCGCGCGTTTCGAGCCCGGTGAGGGCATCGCGCTCACCGGCAGAAGACCGCAAAGAGTACGGTGAGGCACCCCCCCCCCCGCTCGCGTTATTTTGCCGACCGGACGGGGCCGAGGAATCAGAGGCTACAAATCGAGGCAGCGAGGAGGTGCGACACGACGCCCCCCCCCGTCGTATTTGAACTGCCGGGAACCGACGGAATGACCATCGCGTCAGCTTGAGCTGCGGATATCTGATCCATGTCCCATCCTCCCGAATTCCTATCGTTTTTATAGCAAATCTAATGATTTGGACAAGTATGATGGGGAAACACGTATTCGTCAACCCTGAATATGACGAACACGCTTTCTTTATGGGAAGAAACCCTCGAACACGTAAAGCGGGACGGCCCGGAAAACCGAGCCGCCCCGCGTTCGCGCTGCGTGCGTTGTTCGCGTGCGCCTACTTCGCGACGATGTTCACCAGGCGACCGGGCACCACGACGACCTTCTTGACGTCCTTGCCCGCAAGCGCCGCCTCGACGGCGGCGAGGCCGGCGGCCTTCACGTCGTCCTCGGGCGCGTCGGCTGCAACGGTGATCTTGGCCTTCACCTTGCCGTTCACCTGCACGGCCAGCTCGATCTCGTCGGCCTTGGCCTGCTCGGGGTCGAACGTGGGCCACGGCTGCGTGTGCACGGAGCCATCCTTGCCCAGCACGGCGCTCCACAGCTCCTCGGACCAGTGCGGCGCGATGGGGGCCATGAGCTTGACGATGACCTCGGCCACGTCGGCGTCGATGGCGCGGGAGCCTTCGCACGCCGCGCGCTCCTCGGGCGAGCATTTGCGCAGGTAGTCGCTCGCCGCGTTCGTCAGCTCCATGACGGCGGCGATGGCCGTGTTGAAGTTGTTGCGATCGAAGTCGTCGATGACCTTGCCCACCACGCGATGACGCTCGCGGTTGAGCTTTTGCAGGGCTTCGACGCCCTCGGCCTCGCTTGCGCCGGGCTGGTAGAGCGACTCGTCGCCCGCGTGGCCCACCAGGTCGTTCACGATGCGCCACGCGCGGTTCATGAACTTGAAGATGCCGGCCAGGCCGCCCTCGTCCCACAGCAGATCCTTGTCGGGCGGGGCCATGAACAGGATGTACGCACGCACGGCATCGGCGCCGTACTCGGCGATCATGTCCTCGGGGGCGATGACGTTGCCCTTCGACTTCGACATCGTCTCGCCGTGCTCGTCCTTCACCATGCCCTGGCACAGCAGGTTCGCGAACGGCTCGTCGAACTCGAGCATCCCCAGGTCGCGCAGCACCTTCGTGTAGAAGCGGCTGTACAGCAGGTGCAGGATGGCGTGCTCGATGCCGCCGATGTACTGGTCGACGGGCATCCAGCGGTTCGCCTTCTCGGGCGCGAACGGCAGCTCCTCGTTGTGCGGATCGGTGTATCGCAGGTAGTACCAGCTCGAGCACGTGAACGTGTCCATCGTGTCCGTCTCGCGCTTCGCCGGGCCGCCGCACGTCGGGCACGTCGTGTTCACGAACGCCTCGTGCGTGGCCAGCGTCTCGCCCGCAGCGAGGTCGATGTCCTCGGGGAGGCGCACCGGCAGGTCGCTTTCGGGCACGGGCACGAGCCCGCACGTCGGGCAGTGAACGGCGGGGATGGGGTTGCCCCAGTAACGCTGGCGGCTGATCAGCCAGTCGCGCAGACGGAACTGCACGGTCTTCTTGCCCTTGCCCTCGGCGGCGAGGTCGTCGATGATGGCGTCCACGGCCGGGCTGTGCTTGCCTCCCGTCATGCCGGTGTACTTCCCGGACTGCACGAGCACGCCCTCGGCGTCGTAGGCACGATCCCAGTCGACCGTGGTCACCACGCGCTCCTGCACGCCGTTGAGCTCGGGATACAGCGGATCGTCCTCGCCCAGGATGATGGGAATGATGGGCAGGTCGTACTTGCGCGCGAACTCGAAGTCGCGCTGGTCGCCGCACGGTACGGCCATGACCGCGCCGGTGCCGTAATCGCTCACGATGTAGTCGGCCACCCACACGGGCACCTTCTCGCCGTTGACGGGGTTCACCATGTAACGGCCAGTGAACGCGCCATGCTTCTCGCGGTCGCCCTGGGCGCGCTCGACGGCGCTCACCTTGGCGGCCTGCTCCACCACCTCGCGCACGCCGGCCTCGTACTCGGTGCCTTCGACCAGCTCCATGAGGCCCTGGTACTCGGGCGCCAACAGGAAGAACGAGCAGCCGAACAGGGTGTCGGGACGCGTGGTGAACACGGTGATGGTGTCGGCCTCGGTGGGCTCGGCCGGCGCTTCGCCGTCGGGCCCGCACAGCACGAAGTCGATCTCGGCGCCTTCGGAGCGGCCGATCCAGTTCGCCTGCATCTGCTTGACGCGCTCGGGCCAGCCGTCCAGCTGATCGAGGTCGTCGAGCAGCTCCTGGGCGTAGTCGGTGATCTTGAAGTACCACTGCGTGAGGTCGCGCTTCTCCACCGCGCCGTGGCAGCGCCAGCACTGGCCCTCGGTGACCTGCTCGTTCGCCAGCACGGTCTGGCAGTTGGGGCACCAGTTCACCGGGCTGTTGCGGCGCTCCACCAGGCCGCGCTTCCAGAACTGCAGGAAGATCCACTGGCCCCAGCGGTAGTATTCGGGATCGCACGCCACCACGGTGCGGTCCCAGTCGTACGAGAAGCCCATGCGCTTGAAGCTGGCCTTCTGCGTGTCGATGTTGGCGTAGGTCCACTTCGCCGGGTGGCTGTTGTGCTTGATGGCCGCGTTCTCGGCCGGCAGGCCGAACGCGTCCCAGCCCATGGGGTGCAGCACGTCGAAGCCGCGCATCTTGTAGTAGCGCGCCGTGACGTCGCCGATGGTGTAGTTGCGCACGTGGCCCATGTGGATGTCGCCCGAGGGATACGGGAACATCTCGAGCACGTACTTCTTCGGCTTCGAGGCATCCTCGGTGACTTTATACAGGTCGATGTCGGCCCACTCCTGCTGCCAGCGGGGCTCGATCTCATGCGGGTTGTACGGTTTCATGGTCATGGGCGTATCCTCGTCAGGCCGTCGCCCGCCCGCGCGCGTCCGCACGGAGGGCCTTTTGTTCGCGAATGTTCCTATTATAGTGATATTGGTCGAAACGCGAAGCGCGGGATGAAGAATTTGCGGACGATCGGGAAGAAGCGATCGACGCTCTACCGCGAATCTGCCTGCACCGTCTTCAGCAATCCGCTCTCGCCTGCCGTTTCGGTCAAATCCACCACGCGAAGCGTTTTTCCCAGAGGGGCGAGCACCTTGATCAGCGTATCGAGACGCGGAGCCGTATCGCCTTTTTCGAGCCGTGCGATAACGGGCTGCCGCACCCCCGCCGCCTCCTCAAGCTGGTTTTGGGACAGTCCGCTGGCTTTCCGCGCAGATGAAACCTCCTCTATCACTCTGTTTCGTTCGGTCTCCTCAATCTCGGCCCCCTTCCCGTTCTCATACAGCTCGTTTCCGGAAAGGTCGAGATCGTCGTTCCACGATACGCCGTAGCCGCCACCGTCGACCCTTACTTGAGAGAACAGCAGAGGATCTCGCAAGGCCTCGAAGGCTTTCCAGGTTTTCGTCAGGGGCTCCACGTCGTAAAACTTGGCTTCGCCACCCTGAAACCACACCAGTAAGGTCATTCGATACAGGGGATATACAGCCGTCACCTTCCTGAACACTGTTTCACGATCCTTTCGTTACGCCAGAGGGGATGGGGAGGGTTGTGCTCGCTTTGCTGAAAGTACATGCGAATGACGATACCGTAGAACACTGCAATGATCGGCACCCGCAATCCCCTCTTCATGATACTTTTGAAGCATTGTATCATAATAACTTATTAGTATGTATGAGAGAAAATTCTATTGTACGAACACCAAACAGTCGTCGGTGGAGCGCTCCTCGTCAAGCGCGTAGCCGGCGACGTCGAAGGCGCGCAGGTCATCGGGGCGCTCGACGCCGTGCTCGGCGCACCAGCGCACCATGGAGCCGCGAGCGGCCTTGGCGGCGGTCGAGCGCTGCACGAGGCGGCCGCGCGCGTCGATGGTGCCGAACAGGCAGGTGACCATGCGGCACGGGCCCGCGACGTGGGGCGCGACGGCCTTCGCGTACTCCACCGATGCAAGGTTCACGATGACGTCGGTCTCTGCGGCGAGCGCGCGGTACAGGCGGTCACCCCAGAACTCGTACAGCGTGCGCGCACCGTCCACCGCCAGCTTGGCCTGCATCTCGAGGCGATAGGGCGTGACGCCGTCGAGGGGGCGCAGCACGCCGTA
The DNA here is from genome assembly GCF_009834925.2 of Eggerthella guodeyinii. Lineage (NCBI taxonomy): Bacteria > Bacillati > Actinomycetota > Coriobacteriia > Eggerthellales > Eggerthellaceae > Eggerthella > Eggerthella guodeyinii. Next base: position 615,602 of record NZ_CP063310.1, on the reverse strand, counting down.
GAAGCCGGAGAGGATGCGGAGGTGCTGCTGCAGGTAGTCCAGCTGATCGGCCGTCATCACCTGCGGCGCCACGTGCTGGTACTGGATGCCCTCGTAGGCCAAAATCGCCGGCGTCAGCGCGCCCGCGCGCACGTCGAGCGTGCGGAAGCGCTCGAAGTTGAGCTCGGCCAGCGCGTCGCTGCACTGCCACAGCGCCTTCACCTCGTCATACGCCAGCGCCCGCACCGCGTCGGCCAGCCGCGCGGCCTCGTCCGCGAACATCGGCAGCTCGCGCCACCCGAACGCGTCGTCCACCACATTCATCTTCTTAGCAGGCGAAACAATGATCCGCATAACGCTCCTTCACCTCGCACCGGCTTCTGCCCAAAGAGGAAGTATGGCAAAACGATGCGGGCCCCGCAAGGAGCCCGCATCGAATCAACGCGTGAGAAGAAGCCGCATCCCCGTTAGCGCGAAGCCTTCCGCTTGCGCACGGCAATCGCCAGCGCAGCACAGGCGACCAGCAGGAAAGCCGAAGCCCCCGTCGTCAGCGGAGCGGATGCGTCGCCCGTCGCGGCAAGCGTTTTCCCGCCATCGGTTGCACCGCCCTCGTTCCCCGACGTTTTCGGCAACGTCGTCGGCGTGGTCGTCGGCTCGTCGCCTTCCTGGTTCTGGGGAACGCCCGTCACCACGTAATCGCTGAAGTGCTCGGTGACGAAGTACAGGCTGTCGCCCTCGACCCACGTCTGCTTTTCCTCAACCGTTCCGTCGGGGCCGACGTAATGGACCTTCAACGCCATGCCCTGGTTGAGCAGCGCCCGCATGGGAGCCGAGAGAGCCACCTTCACCGTCAACGTGACCTGGCCGTCCTTGTCGGTGCCCAGCACGATGGTGTCGCCGTTGTCTTTGGTGAAGCGGATGTCGAACGTCTCGGCAACCTTCGCGCCCGATTCCGTCAGCTTCTCGATGGCGTCCTTCGCGGGCTGCGTCAGCTCGACGATGGATTCCACGACAAGGTTGACCCCCTCGTCGGCGTATTGGTCGAGCACCTTCGCCGTCTCCGAGTCGGACACGATCACGCTGGCCGCAAAGCCCGACTCCTGGGGAGCCGCCGTGATCTGCCTGCTGTTCACCGTCAGCTTGCACGCGGCGGAAACCGCGCCAGCCGTCGCCGTGATGGTAGCGCTTCCCGCCGCCTTGACGGTGACGAGGCCGTTCGCATCGACCGTCGCGACGTTTGTATCGGACGAGGACCACGCAACGGCGCCGTCGGCATCGACGGGAGCAACCGTGGCCTTGAGCGCGAGGGGGTCGTCCCCCACCGTCGCCGTCACGGCGGTATCAGAAAGCGAGATCGACGTCGCCGGGTTCGTCACGGTCACCACGCAATCGCGCGTGAACAGCGAATTGAGCATGGTGTCGTTATCCACGCGCGTCTCGGTCTGCACCACCAGCCGCACCGAACCGAGGCCCGACTTCAACGCCGTCACCGTCGCCTTGGGACCGTCTCCGGATACGCTCGCGACGCTTTCGTTGCCCGTCCACCAGCTCAACGTCTTCGGCGTATCCAACTCGCCCGGAAGATCGCCCGCCAGCGTCGCCTCAAGCGTCGTAGACGAGCCCTTGATCAGGCTTATCGATTTTTCCAACTCCACGCGGGTGATGGGGTTGCACACTGTGATCGCGCACGTTGCTGCATGCTCGCCGTCCGCCGTCGTCGCCGTGACGACGGCTGCGCCCTTGCCGACCGCCGTCACCGTACCGGAGGCGTCGACCGTAGCCACCTCCGTATTGGACGACGACCACGCAACGCTCTTGTCGGACGCGCCCTCAGGAGCAACCGTAGCCGTCAGCGTCGTCGTCTTCGCGCCGATGATGGTGGCGGTTTCCTTGTCAAGCGAGATACCTTCAATCGGCTGCGTCACCGACACAGCACACGAAGCCTCGAAACCACCGTCCACCGAGGTGGCCGTGATGGTGGCAGAACCCGCACCAACCGGCACCACCGTGCCGTCGGCGTCCACCGTCGCAACCGAGGGATCGGACGAAGTCCATGTCACAGCGGCGTTCGATGCAGTCGACGGGGAAACCGTCGCCTTCAATGCCGATGCGCTCCCCCCGACGAACAGTTGGAGAGTCGACGAGTCCAAACCGATGCCCGAGACCGGCGTGGTCACCGTGATGGGATCGGTCGATGCCGAAACCGCGTCGATGGATGCTGTAACCGAAGCCACCCCGTTGCCCACCGCCGTCACCGTACCGCCCTGATCAACCGAAAGCACCCGGTTGTCAGACGAAGACCACACGATCTCGTCGATCTTGTCCGCAGGCACGACTGTCGCGGAAACCTTCTGGGTGTCACCTGCGATCATCGTTGTCTTGACGGCGGTCAGCTCGATGCTGGTTTCAGGTTCAGGCGCGACCACCGTCACGGCGAACGAGTCCGACACGCTTCCAACGGTGGCGGTAATCGTGGCCGTGCCCGGTGCGATCGGCACCACCTTGCCCGCGTCATCGACTTCGGCAACCGCTTCATCCGAAGTCGTCCAAATCAATTCGTCGACGTTGTCCGCATCCTCAGGAGCGACCGCAGCGGACAACTGCAGCACGGAACCCATCTCCACTTCGCTGGAGGGAGCCGATATCTTAATGGACGTCACCGGATTCGACTCAAGATCGTCGCTGATCACATGCACAGTCAGCGTACCGAACTGCACGAGATCCCACTGATCGAGATACTCGAGCGACCCGTTGAAGTCTCTACCCACCGACAAGCAAGCGGACACGTTCACCGTTCCCACATTGCGCCCCAGGATCTTGCAGATATACGCCTGCTCGGAATTGTTGAACGTAACAGGTGCGATGTAGCCGTTATCGGTTTTGAACGCCAGCAGAAGGGGCATCTTGGCGATCATCGGATCGAGATCGTCCATCCCCTCCACCAACGTGGAAAGGTCGAACACCTCGCCCTGTTTGACGGTGATCTCGTCGCGGGAAAGTGAGAGCTTCGGAGCCTCGTCCGCAGGATCCTTCACCGTCACGACGCAGGTGCCGGAGTTGCCCCACACGTCCTTGATGGTCACGCTGGTCGTTCCCGGCCCGACCACGTTTAAACTGCCCTCCTCGGTCACCTTCGCGACCGATTCGTTGCTGCTAACGGCTTCGACCACGCGCACATCGTTGACGGACACTCCGAATGTAAAACCGTTCGGATGATGAGCGAGAACCTCCCGCAGCTCAGCGTTGTCGACATACGACGCAAGCGCACGACCCGATTCCGGATTGACGATAGGAAGCTGGATACTTCCCCTCTCAGGATGACTCCAGATCATCTCGTACGTTTCCGCGATTTCAAGCGTAGGGCCTTCCACTTCGCTCACGTTGATCTGTACGGTAATGGGCTCGGTCTGTACGGGCTCCCCTTGCGCCACCTGCGTCACCGCAGTGATCGTCGCCGTGCTCACGCCCGGCTTGCTTGGATTGAGCCGCAAAGCGTAATCGCAGTCCATATTCTGAGGATCGGTCACGATCTGCGCATTCACTACGCTTTCGTCGGAAAGCGTCACTTCGATATTTGCCGAGACAGTAGGCAACCGGTCGGGATACTGCGTTTTCACTTCGATCGGAACGAAGACAGCATTATCGACACTGTGATGGGATTTCCCATCGATAGAACAGTCTGATTCGTAGATGAGATCAACCGTCGGCGAGCAGGAAATCGACACGATGGGATTGACGCTTTCCGCCACCGTGAAATCGACAATCTGCTGGCCTTCGTACGTTCCGTATTCTCCCTCGAAACGATAGTCAACGGTAATCGTAGCTGTCCCCGCCTGAAGCGCTTTCACCTGGATTTTTTTGCTAGGATGCGAATCCTCATCGTCAACGACGCTCACAGCGACGACCGAGGAGTCACTCGAAACTGCATGGAAGTTGTCCGGGGCGAAGCGACTGTCCCAGGCTTCGTTGCTGAAGTTCGCATACTCATCTTGCGCAGGCGTAAAGGTGTCGCCGAACACAAAATACGCGACATCGCCAGCAAGCAATGTACCTTGGGCAATATGTTCGCTGATAACCTTCAAGCAAGCATCCTGATGCTCGTTTTGGGGCAGCACGGAACTCGCACCGAATCGTTCGACCAACCCGGACGTATCGTCGATTTCGTTGTACCTGCAAGAAAAGCCGGTAACGCTTGCCGGAATAGCCGAAACATCTAGCCGTGCAAGCTTGTTCCCATCCAAGTACAATCCCCTCAGACTCGCACACGAAGACACATCAAGAGAAGAAAGCGACGTTCCGTGAATGCTGAGATCCTCCAAATTGACAAGCATTGAAAGATCAAGGGACTCCATTGCGCTTATCCCGGAAATCGACAGCGACTCAAGGCCGCTCAACTGCTTTTTGCTGAAATCAGGAAGGTCCAGCTGAGGACAGTTGCCGACAGCGTACGAGTTTATCTCAACATCAGGACCCATCTCGAACGACGCAAGAGCATTGCAGAGTTCGAAATGTATGTTCTTCAGATTCCGCGAATTGCCGAGATCGATCGACGTCACCGAGGAAACGCGCTCCACAATAAGGTTGGCAACCGACGTACACATCGACAGATCGATACCGGTAACAGCTTCGTTGGTCCATGAAACAACGCCGCCATGTTCCGTGCTAACGACCGAGCCTAACGTTAGGCTGAGAGGGTTTTCCACCCGGACTACTTCCTCACTGCCGTCTGATCGCTTTGTCTTCAAATCGAACGAAGCAGGAATCTCGACCGTTCCCGACGCGTTTTCAATATTGTCGATGGTCACATACATACGATCACGCTTGAAGGTGCCGTCTTCGTTGTAGAAGGGGAATCCGTTTTCGTCGTACGAGGTCTCGTAATGCACGCTTCCCACGAAAACGGGTTCGGCTGCGAATGCTTGAGGCACCGCCAAGATCGGCACCAGCCCAAACGCCAACACGACCGCCAAGGCCAAACGTACCGTCTTCGAGCCTCCGACGAGCGCGCCGCCCGCAAACCACTTTGCGATTGCTTCCATCATTTCCCCTGTCAAACGATCACAACGAAACCCGATTACGCATGGCACCAGGCATTATCTTGCTTATTTTCGTCTGAAACATTGACGTTGAAAAGGGGTATGTAACGACAGCATTCCATTATGTAATAAGTAATGCTATTCCATCCGAAATGCCCGGCGCCCGGTATTCGACTTCCAGCGCATCGCCCGTCCAAGATGAAAACGACAGGGGGGATGGGCTATGCTTCGGCCTTCAAAATCATGGTGGTTCGATAGACGTCGGTTTCTTGGGCGGTTTCCAGTTTGCCGTCGTGGCGGTCGGCGAGGGTTTTGAGGATGCTGAGGCCCCAACCGTGCTCGGGCAGACGCCCGCCTCGCGAGCGCGGCGAACGCCGGCGCTCGCCCGCCCTCAGCGGCGCGCAGCTGTTCTCCATGCGCACCACCAGGTAGCCGGCGTCCACGCGTGCCTTCAATTCGATGAACCGCGCGCTCGCAGGAACCTGGGCGCACGCGTTGATCGCATTGTCCAGCAGGTTCGAGAACACCGCGCACAGCTCCACGCTGGGCAGCGGGATGTCGTCGGCCAACGCCAGGTCGAGCGAAAGGCGGATGCCCGACTCCTCGCACACGGCGGCCTTCATCGAAACGAGCGCGTCCACCACAAGATGCTCGCACGAGCGCTTGCACGCAGAGTCCATGATGCCCACCGCCTTCATCAGCCCCTGCGACGCCGCCTCGGCCTCGCGTTGCTCCAGCAGCTCGTCCACCGCGGCAAGCTCGCGAGCGACGTCCTCGCGCACACGGCGCGCCTCGTCGATATCCGCGGACAACCGCTGCAGATACTCCTCCTGCGCCTGCAGCTGCTCCTCGAGCAGGCGCACGCGCTCGCGCGAAAGCTCGCGCTTTTCGGATTCTTCCAGCGCCCTGAACAGCAGCAAGTCGACCGGGCCGCACAGGGTGCCCACAACCACGATCAGCACGAACATCCAAAGCGGCAAGGAATAGGCGATGGCGTAGTAGAACAGGAACACCACGATGCACAACTGGCTGAAGGGGAACAGCAGGTTGATCAAAAGGCGCGCCGGCGGCACGTCGCGCAACCGACGGGCAAGCACCGCCATGATCGAGCACATCAGCAGCAACACGCACACCGCAACGGCAACCCTCACGACCACGAGCCCACCCCTTCGCCCTCATCGGAACCCGAACACAGGCGCCGCACCAAAACGAGGTGCTCGCGCGCTTCTTGAAACCTTCCGCGCTCCGCCAACGCCAGAACCACCTGCACGTGATTTCCCAAGTCGTGACGCAGCCATACCGTGCGTTCGACGCCCTCGACGAATTCCCCGTACCGCGCCAGGTACCGATCCAACTGCGCCTCGAGCATCGCCGCGCGCTCGTCGTCGCGCCGTTTCTGATCGTAGCGATTCATCGCGACGATCAGCAGCAAGTCGGCCACAAGGCCCAGCAGGGACAGCTGAGTGCCCGCCACATAGTACGGCATCGATTCGTCGATCAGGCCGAACGTCAAGAACAACATGGCGCTCACCAGCACGAGCTGCAGCAGCGTGAACAGCGCGGGAAGCCACGCGACGCGCCCGCGCTCCTGATCCTTATCGTCGAACCGGCGGACGATCGCGCAGAGAAGCGCGAGCAGCACGGCAAGAAGAGCGAGGTGAATAGCATGCATGAAGAAGAACGCGCCCAGGTGCTGCCGAACCGCGTCGTAATCGGAGATGGGAACGCCCGTCATCGCCATCCACAGCGCCCCGCCCGGCAGCTCCACGAAAAAGATGACCAGATGCGCCAGCACGATGATCAATATCCTGCGCGCCAGGCTGCCCTTCGACATGACCAAAAAAACGAGCACCATCAGCACGGACGCGATCGGCCTGAACCCGAAGTCCATGTGCGACCGCAAGCCCGTCACCAGCAGCACGAGCCCCAGGTACAACGCCCAATAGACGGGAAGATTGCGTATGGTGAGCATCTTCGACAGCGCATAGGCGAAGACGATTTGGGCAGGCATGACCCCCAGGATGTCGATCAGGCTATCGGGCATGCGGCGACGCAGCCCTTACAGCTTGCCCTGGATGTGCGCGAAGATCGCCTCGCGTACGAGCTTGCGGCGTTTCTGGCTGACGGGGACGGCCTGGTTCGATGCGAGCATCACGCTGTCGCCCTTCAGCTCCCTGATGCAATCCATGTTCACGAGGAAGCTCTTGTGGCACTGGATGAACGAAGCGGGCAGCTCGGCCGCGATATCGGACAACGACGCGTACGTCTCGATATCCTCGGCCCCCACATGGATGTGGACCTTGCGCCGATCGCTTTCGATATAGCTGATCTGCTCCGGCGCGACGAGCACCACCTTGCCGCCGAAGCGAATGCTGAGCGGCTTGCTCGCACGCGCCGCGAGCCGCTCGAAAGCGCGGTCGAACGCGTCGTCCAGGTCGTCCTGCGCAACGGGCTTGGCCAGGAAGTACACGTGCTCGGTACGGTACACGCTCGTGCAGTACTCGACGAAGCCGGTGACGTAGATCACCTGCGTGCCGCTTCCCGCCGGAACATGGCGCTTCACGAGGTCGATGCCGTTCGCGTCTTCCGACCCCAGCTCGATGTCCATCATGAGGATGTCGACGGGCGAGCCTTCCGCAAGGCGCACCTCCAAAGACGCGGCATCGGAGATATGTTCGACGACTACCTCGCCGCCGCGCGGGGAACGCCCGACCATGCGGCGCAGGATCTCCGCTTGAGTGGCGTCATCTTCAACTAGAACGACCTGGTACATGGCATCGGCTTACGTCTTTTTGGCTGATAGGAAGGGCGAAGCGGGCTTCGTCTGACGAGATTATATACGATGAAGCCCCCCCCCCCCCGCCAGGTTTCTGATCACTTCGGCACATAATATGATCCGAACGATGATATATGCTCGCGGGCACGCGCATAGTCGCCGCGCTCGGCAAGGGCCATGGCCGCATGCGCCTGGTTGCGCACATCGTGGCGCATTTTCGCCGTCTGCTCAGCTTCCGCGACGAACGCGTCACAACGCATGAGGCATGCGTCGAGGTTCCGTTGGAGCAATGCGGCGCGCTGATCTTCGCGTCGCTTGCGGGCGTGTTTCTCCATCGAAACCAGCAACAACCAGTCGGTCGCCAGGCAGAGGGACACCAAAGCACCGAGAATCCCCACCATCCCGGTATCCAAGTCGACGAGCGCGCACAAAAGGCCCAACGACAGGAACAGCATGCACTGAACCGCGGGAAAGGCCAGATACAACCAGTTCACCGGCGCTTCGCTATAGGAGCTCAAGCGAAGAAGAAACCGTCGCAACCATGCGAGCAGCACCCCAAGCAACAAGGCGCTCACCACGCAAGATACGGCATATTCCGGCAGGCTCCCCCACGCCGCATAGCTGTAGGCTACCGGATCTTCCGGAATCGTGATGCCCGTCAAGAGAGCCCAGAGAACCTCCCTCGCAATGTCCGATGCAGCTTCGCATGCAAGGCAGATCGCCACGGCAACCACTTTGAGCGACGTCTTGCCTTCGAAGAGGAGGAACGGCACCACCCCGAGGGAGAAGGCCATCAGAATCAAAGCGGCCGCACCATCGATGAACTGGTTCGCCACCGTGTTGAGAAACAGCAGGGGAAAGAACACCGCCGACGCGATCAGCCACGGATGACGAGTCGGCAGCAACCTCGAGTATCCGATGGCGAGCACGCCGCCGTTCAAGCAGAAAGACAGAGTGCTCACCGCAAGATCGACCGCATCCACGCCCTACTCCTCGGCCAGGGCGTCCAGCGCCCATTGGGCGGCTACCATGCTGCCTTTGACCAGGACGCTTTCGTCCACTTCGTAGTAGCAGCTGTGCTGCGGATGCTCGGCGCCCACCTCGGGATTGCGGCAGCCGATGAACGCGAACACGCCCGGCACCCGGCGCAGGTACTCGCTGAAGTCCTCGCCCGACAGCGTGCCCTCGTACGAGCCGACGGCTTCCTCGCCCAGCACCTCCACCACGGCGCGGCGCGCCAGCTCGGCGCAGGCCGGGTCGTTCGCCAAACCCGCGTTGCCTGACTCGAACGTGAAGCGCGCCTCGGCATTGAACGCGCGCGCGATCTTGCCCACGATGCGCTCGAGGCGGTCGGGCACCTCGGCGCGCAGCCGGTCGCTCCACGTGCGCACCGTGCCCGTGAGGTAGGCCGACCCCGCCATGATGTTGCGCGCCTCGCCGCCGTGGAACTCGCCCACCGTGACCACCACCGGCTCGAACGGCGACACGTCGCGGCTCACGAGGATCTGCAGCGCGGTGACCATCTCGGCGCCCACCACGATGGCGTCCACGCCCTTGTGCGGCATGGAGCCGTGCGCGCTCACGCCCTCGATATCGATGCGGAACCAGTCGGTGTGCGCCATGCGCTGGCCCGGCTCGCACGAGACGAGGCCCGCGTCGAGCTCGCTCCAGATATGCGCGCCGAAGATGGCGTCCACCCCGTCGAGCGCGCCGGCGTCCATCATCATGGTGGAGCCGATGGAAATCTCCTCGGCCGGCTGGAACAGCACGCGCACCTCGCCGTGCAGCTCGTCGCGCAGGTCGTTCAGCAGGCGCGCGGCGCCCAGCATCATGGCCATGTGGCAATCGTGGCCGCAGGCGTGCATGACGCCCGGGCACGCGGAGGCGTAGGGCGCGCCCGTCTGCTCGGTCACGGGAAGCGCGTCGATGTCGGCTCGCAGCGCTACGCACAGCCGCCGCCCGCCCGACGCGGTGCCCGCGATGGACGCCACCACGCCCGTGCCCGCCACGCGCTGGTACGGAATTCCCAGCTCATCAAGTTGCGCACACAGCTCGTCGGACGTCCACCGCTCCTTGCCGCTCAGCTCGGGATGACGGTGGAAATGCCGCCTCAGCGCGATGACGTCCGGCTCGATCGCGGCGCCCATCGCGCGGAGACGCTCGGTGGTGGTCGGTTGGTCCGTGCTCATCGGAGTTCCTTCTCGCCGGGTGCTTTTCCCAGCAGCGTACCACACCTGCGACGCTAGAGGCTGATGCCGTAGGTCATGTGCATCATGTAGAACGCGAACCGCATCACGAACAAGCCGGCGAACACCAGCACCGACGCCATCGCGGCCGACGCCTTCGACACGCCGCGCCCGCGCAGCATCCCCGCCGCGTCCACCGCGAGGCCCGCCACCGCCAGCAGGCAGAAGGCGAGCACCATCGCGCCGTAGGTGGGCACGAGCTGCTCGACCGACACAAGGTAGTTCCGCATGGCCAGCACGCTCGCGCCCTGGGCGACGAACACGCCCACGTTCGCCACGAGAGCCGTCAGCGAGAGCGCGAGCAGCGCCCCGCCCGCGCGCCCCGCAAGCGGCGACCAACGCGAGAACCGCAGGCCCGCGAGCGCCAGCACCGGGCCGCCCACCAGCGCGTTCAGGCACAGCGCAACGGGGACGAAGGGCGTGTCCCAAGTGACCACCGTCCTGCTGGCGTAGGCGAACGCCACCGAGGCCAGGAATGCGAACGACGCGACGATAGCCGCTCCCAACAGCGCGTTCTGCACGCGCGGGCGCGCGTGTTCGGCGAACTGGTAGAGCCAATGCGAGCCCGACGCGCCCAGGAACAGCACGGCCGCGCACACTTCGTTGGACAGCGGGCTTGCGCCCACGCGCGAGAACACGTACAGCGCGTTGTCGGGGTTGCCCAGGTGGGTGGCCGACGCCACGAGCCCCACGAGCGTCACGAGGAAGGGGACGAGCAGCGCGCCGCTCACCCGCTTGCGCTCGTCGCCCCGCGCACGCAGCGCCGCCGCGCCCATGATGGCGTACGCCACCGCGCCCGACGGGGCCAGCGTGGTGAACAGCACGAGCGTGATCTCGTTGAACGCGGTGTCGAAACCGGTCATCGCACGCGCCTACCGATAGAAGCGCGGGTAGGTCACGTCGAGCCCGCGCACCTGCTGAACGCCTTCGAGCGTGGCTTTCGCAAGGCGGGCGAGGCCTTCGTAGAACGGGTGCGCGGCCGCCTCGGCCAGCTGGTCGAGGAAGTGCGACGACCAGGTGAGCAGGTGCGCCTGCAGGAACTCGTCCAGGTCCTCGGGCTGGTTGCGCGCGATCCACGCCATGAGCACGAGCATGAGGCCGATGTGGTCCTCGGGGGTCTTGTCGTCCGCGAGGCGCGCGATGCCGCGCCCGCGCATCCACGCGCGCAGGGCCAGCGTGCTGGCGCCGAACACGACGCACTCGCGGTCGGTGTAGACCGAGCCCCAGGGAGGGGCGGGCTTCGGCGCGGGGCCGACGAACAGGCGGCGGTACTCCCACACGAGGTCGTCGGCCTCGCAGCCTCCGGCCAGGCCGCCCGTCATGAGGCCGAGCGCGGCGCGGGCCTCCCCCTCCTCGGCGAAGGGCCATTCGGCGGCGGCCGCCCCGGCGTCGATCGCGGCCATGGCCGCGAAGGCGGGGCCGGCCGTGCCGGTTCGGGGGTCTTGCAGGAAAAACGGGGCGAGCGTATCGCCCGCGAACGCGACGGCCTCAAGCTCCGCCTGGCATTCGTCGATTCGAGCATCCATGGTTGTTCCCCTCACACTAGTTCGCGTATGTTGTGGACCATGCCTTCCGCAAGCACCCGATCCACCTGCTCCTCAAGGCACACGGGAAGGCCCAGCACCAGGTTGGGAGCCGTTTTCGACGAGTCGGGCAGCGGGGGCATGTTGGCCGCCCAGCCGTAGCGCGCCCGCAGGTCGGCGATCGGCCCGAAATCGAGCGCGCGCAGCGGGCAGGCTTCCACGCAGACGGGGCTGCGTCCTTCGCGCACCCGTTCGAGGCACCCGTCGCACTTCACGCTGTGCCCCACGGTACGATCGACCTTCGGCGCATGGTACGGGCACGACAGCGCGCAGTAGCCGCAGCCGATGCAGCGATGCTCGTCCACGCTCACGAGTCCCTGCTCGTTCTTGCCCATGGCACCCGTCGGGCACACCTCCATGCACGCGGGGTTCGAGCAGTGATTGCACGCCGAAGACACGTAGAACGCAAAGCAATCTTGCGTCCAGCACCCGTGCTCGTCCTGCTTCCAGCTGCCGCTTGCCACCTCGTACACCTGGCGAAACGACACGGAAGCGTCCAGATTGCGGTAGTCTTTGCACGCGAGCATGCACGTCTTGCAGCCCGTGCATCGTTTCGCATTGAAGTAGAAACCGACTTGCTCCACCGTGTCCTCCCCCGATCCGTCGGTCGTGCCGACGCGCCGCCCGTCCCCTGGCGGCCCATCGGGTGTCGCGCCAACCTCGCCGCGCGACACCCGCTTGGTTCTGCTCAGAAGATTCTACGCGATCTCGCGCTCGTTGAGCACCGATCCCGTCGTATCTCCAGCCGGTTTCGCGTTCACCGGTTCGGTGATCACGATGTTCGGCTTCGTCTCGTCCGCGCTGGGCAGCGGTGCCACGGCCGCCACCTCGCCGTACTTCTTCCGCAACTCGGAAATCTCGCCGAAGTCGAGCGCGCGCAGCGGGCATGCCTCCACGCAGATGGGTTGCTTGCCTTGCGTCACGCGGTCGGCGCACAGGTCGCAACGGACGGCCTTCTTCTTCTCCTCGTCCACCTTCGGCGCGCTGTACGGGCACACGATGGAGCACGTGCCGCATCCGATGCACTTCTCGGGATCGTTGTTCACGATGCCGGTGTCGGGATCCTTCGAGATAGCCCCCTGCGGGCACTTCGCCATGCAAGCCGGGCTATCGCAATGATTGCACGCAACGGAGACGTGGTACACGTAGGTATCGCACGTCCATGCGCCCGCATCGTCCTGCGTCCACGATCCACCGCCGTACTCGTACACCTTGCGGAACGAGATATCGGTGGACAGGTCCTTCTTATCTTTGCACGCCAGCACGCACGTCTTGCAGCCCGTGCACCGCGTGCCGTCGAAATGGAAACCGTACTGAGTCATGGTCTACCCCCTAGGCCTTCGCGATTTGGCCGATATTGCTGTGCTGCGGATTCGCCTTCGCAAGCGGCGACGGACGATAGATGGTCAACGTGTTGATGTTGCCGCCATGGTCGACGCGATCGCCGCTCATGTCGGCGTCGTGCCACATGCCCTGCGGGATGGCCACCGTGCCCGGGATAACGCGCGGCGTCACCTTGGCTTCGATGCGAATCTCGCCGCGATCGTTGAACACGCGGATGGTGTCGCCATCCTTGATCTTGCGCTGCTCGGCGTCAACCGGATTCACCCACGCCACGTGCTGCGCGGCAGCTTGGATGATCTCGTTGTTGGCGTAGGAGGAGTGCGTGTGCGCCTTGTAATGGAAACCGCAGATGAGCAGCGGGTATTCGTCCGTCAGGCTCACGTAGCTCTCGAAACCGGGATCGAACTCGGGAATGGGGCTGACCACCTCGTCGTCGGCCAGCTCCCACGTGTCGGCAAAGCCGGCGAGCGTCTCGGAATAGATCTCGATCTTGCCCGAAGGCGTCTTCAACGGGTTCCCCGCAGGGTCGTCGATGAACGCCTTGAGGCCGATCAAGGGCTCGGGGGTGCGCTTCCACACGCCCTGCGCCATACCGGTGTCCCAGTCGGGCAGCTCGGGGTACTTCTCGCGCGACTCGTCGAGAATCTGGCGCAGCCAATCCTCGCGCGTTTTGCCCCCGTCGGTGAATTCGTCCTTGATGCCCAGCTTGTCGGCGATGTCGGTGCACACCTCGTAGATGCCGCGACGCTCGAACTTCGGCTCGTACACCGGGCTGCCGTACACGATGGCTTCCATGTTGTCGGCGTAGCCGTTGGCGGACAGGCTGTACTGCTCTTGCAACGTGAGGTCCGGAATGATGATGTCGGAATACTTTGCCGAATCGGTCATGAACACTTCGCTCGTCACGATGAACTCGCACAACGACTCGTCCTGCAGCAGGTCGTGCGTCCCGTTGATGTCGGAGTGCTGGTTCGTCAGCGTGTTGCCCGCGTAGTTGAAGATGAACTTGATGCTGGACGACAGCTTCTCGGCCTTCTGAACGCCGGCGTTGAGCGCCGTCAGCTCCTCGCCGCGACGGATGGCCTCGGGCCACATGAACGTCGGAAGGTTCGTCTTCACCGGGTTCTCACCTGCGGGGAAGCTGGAAAGCGCGAACGCCGACCTCCCTTCGCGACGCCCGTCCGACGTGCCCGGCAGACCGATCTGGCCAACCAGCTGAGGAAGCACCATGATGGCGCGCGACGTGATCTCGCCGTTGGCGTGGCGCTGCGAACCGTAGCCCTGGCAGATGTAGACGGGCTTGGTGGTGCCGATCTTCTCGGCCAGCTCCTTGATCTTGGCGGCGGGGATGAGCGTGATGGACGCGGCCCATTCGGGAGTCTTCGGCGTCAGGTCGTAACCGGTTCCCAGGATGTAGTCCTTGAACGACTTGTTCTGCCCCTTCGCGCTTTCGGGCATGGTTTCCTCGTCGTAGCCCACGCAATACGTGTGCAGGAACTCCTCATCGGCCCAACCGTTGTTGATGATCTCGTACGCGAGCGCCGCGCACAGCGCGCCATCGGTTCCGGGACGGATGGGAATCCATTCGCCGCCCTGCCCGCACACCGTGTCGTTCATGCGGCAATCGATGTTGATGACCTCGAGATTCTTCTCCTCGCGCATCCACGCGAAATCATGCGTGTGGCCCGCGCCGCCCATGCGAGTATCGGCGGGACTGTTGCCGAACATGACCACCAGCTGGTTGTCCTGCAAGGTGAGGAAGCTGCTGCCGTACGTGCCGCCTCCGTAGGTGTACGTGCCCGCGGCCGAGATATGGGCCGAGCTGTACGTTCCGTAGTAGTTCAGGCATCCGCCGTTGAGGTTGATCAGGCGATTCACGACGGAGCTGCCCATAAGCCCCGACGACACGCCGGACGAGTAGTGCACGGTGATGGACTCGTCGCCGTAGGTTTCGCGGATGCGTTTGAGCTCGCTCGCGATGGTGTCGACCGCCTCGTCCCAGCTGATCTGCTCGAACTTGTCCTCGCCGCGCTTGCCCACGCGCTTCATGGGATAGTTCAGGCGATCGGGGCTCTGCAGCCAGCGGCGCAGCGAGCGGCCGCGCAAGCAGGCGCGCAGCTGGGGCTGATCCATCTCGGCGCTGCCCGTGTTGTCGGATTCGATGTACTTGATCTCGCCGTCCGCCACGTGGCACTGGAGCGCGCAGGTGCTGCCGCAGTTGACCGCGCAGTGCGTCCAGACGATCTGCTCCTCCACCGCTTCCGTGTTGGCGGCGTCGTCTTTCGCGCTTTCCGCTTGGGGCGAGCACGCGAACAGGGTTCCCGTGCCCAGCGTGGCGGCGCCCAATCCGGCCAGGGCCGAACCTTTCACGAACGCGCGGCGAGAAACGGCATGCTCTTTCGTTTTCGTCATGATCCCTCCTTGATTCCCTCGTCTGCTCATCCGTTTCGCATGGACGAAACACCGCGCATTGTAGGCCGGACGTCGCGACCGCGTGTTACATGAAATATGTACATTTTGCATTTTGCCTGTTCAAGCGCTTGCGATGTCCGTGACGAGCGCCGGATTCCCCCGCTTTCGCGCCAGCTCCCCCGCTATACTGATGCAAGGGGTATTCTACCCGTCGAAGGCTATCATCCAGGGGAGGATCATAGTGAACGCGCCGACCGTACTGCGCGCTTTCAAACCGAATACCACGCTGTTCGGCTACGCGTCGTTCCTTGCCGTGAACGCCGCCGGCGCATGGGGCGGCGTGTTCCCGTTCCTGCCGATGAAGATGCAGGAGCCGCAAACGCTGTTCTGGTTCTTCCTCGTGCAGTCGCTCGTGTTCGCCGGCTGCTTCTTCCTGAGCGTGGTGGGCTCGTACCACATGCCCGGGCCCACGCGGTTGTTCATCGTCAGGCTGTCGGCCGTGCCGTATCTGCTGGGATGGTTCTGCCTCATCGGCTCGATGTACTTGGACGCGTGGATGATGCCCCTCGTCATCGCGGGCGGCGGGTTCATCGGCGTGGGATCGGCCGGGTTCTACATGCTGTGGCAGCGGCTGTTCGCCAGCCAGGACTCCGACACGGGCAACCACGACCTCATCTTGGGAACCGCGTACGCCTCGGTGCTGTACTTCGCGCTGCATCTCATCCCCCGCGCCGTCACCGTGTACCTTATTCCGCTGGTCATCATGCCGTTTTTCGCGCTGGCGATATCGCTGAAGAGCCGCGAGATCAATTTCGACCAGCCCATGTTCGAGGACGTGCCGAAGAAGAACAAAGGCGTGTACCGTCAGGCGATCTCCACCCTTGCACGTCCGGCGTTATGCGTGGGGTCGCTCGGGCTGTGCGCGGGGCTCATCCGCGCGCTCGCCATCGACGATCCTTCCATCGGCTCGCTCGTGAACGCGCTTTCCATGGGCGCGTCGCTGGTCACCGCCGTCGCGTTTCTGGTGCTGTGGCAGTTCAAGAGCGTCCGGCTCAACGTGGTTTCGCTGTTCCGCATCGTGTTTCCGGTGATCATCACCGGATTCGTGCTGCTGCCGTTTTTGGGCGACGGGTACGCGCGCTGGCTCGCGGCCATCCTGTACGCGGCGTACAGCGTCACCATCATGCTCATGATGATCCAGTGCGCCCAGTCGTCGCGCGACCACGGGACGAACCCCGTGTTCGTGTACGGGTTCTTCGGCGGCGTGGTGTATGCCCTGCACGATGCGGGATTCATCGGCGGAACGCTTGCGGGGCAGGTGGCCATCCCGGGCCTCTCGTCGCATGCCGTGGTGGCGCTCGGCGCCGGGTACCTGTTGGGATTCATGTACTTCTTCGGGCAAGGCGGCTTCCACAGCGCGCTGCGCGGAGCGCAGGGCGCTGTTCCGGACGTCGAGCTCGTGTCGCTGGGGCCGGTGCCCGACGCGACCGTCAAGCGCGAAGGAACCGCCCGCTCCGCGCACAGGCATGCCGAAGGCGAGCCCGTCTACCAGGACCGCATCTCCAAGCAGGTGGCCCGCATCCGCCAGGAGTTTCGGTTGAGCGCGCGCGAAACCGAGGTCATGGAGCATATCGTGCGCGGCAAGACCGTGGTGCGCATCGCCGAAGAGCTGGTGATCTCGGAAAACACCGTGCGCATGCACTCGAAGCGCATCTACGCCAAGCTCGACATCCACAAAAAGCAAGACCTCATCGACCTCGTCGATTCGTTCGACCCTGAACCGGAGAGCTAGCCGCACGCCTTCGCTTCTTCGAGTCGCTGCTTGAGGTATGCGAGGTGCCTGCTCTCTTCGCCGGTCCAGTCGCCGAACAGAACGTCCCGCAACGCTTCGCTCGCGCGCCCCTCGCCGTCGGCGTCGGAGAACAGGCAGCGCTCGCTGCGGCTGTAGAGGCTGACGTTGTCGAACATGCCGGAATCTTCGAGCGCTTCCAGGTTGTCGACGATGCCTTCGACGATCAAGAGGTGGTGCGCCGGATCGACCGCTCGCGGCTCCGTGCCCGCGATGCGCATCTGCTCGTAGCGCAACTGGCAGCTCACCAGCGATATTTCGGGCTTCACCGCCATGAGCGCCAGCGAAACGCGATAGCCCCGACCGCGCAGGAGCGCCGCCGTTTTGAGGGGAACGTCGGAGGTGCGCAGCGTCCCCTCGATGACGAGGTTGTACCCCATGATGGAAAGGGCGTCGATGACCGCCTCGACCATCCGGCCGGCCCATGCAGCCGTATGAGCCGGAGCATCGATGCCGTATTGTGCGCATAGTTGTTTATACCGCGGATGGAAAGAGCGATACTCGTCACCGTTGACGATAATCACGTTACCGTTCAGCGCATTGCGAAAGACGTTGTGCAACGTCGTCTTTCCCGATCCACTTTGACCGCCAAGCAAAACAGCTTGCGGGTTGTCTGAAGGTGCAAGACACGCACCAATAACCAATGCGCTGACAACCTTCTGTAGCTCTCCATGAAATTCTTCATCCGAGTAGCACTCGAGGTTCTCCATGCTATGCGGCTTTCGCTTCACGAGTCTTCACCAAAAGCTCCATGCATTCGATTTGACCTTTGATCTCCGAAAGCCTCACCTTGTTCAAATGCCCTTCGTCGATAATGCGTCGCTTAGCCAACGCCAGCTGCATGAACGCATCCTCGTACACCGCTGCGGAGATCGCGTCCCCCTTCTCCTGAGCCGCAGCGCGCAAGCGCGAAACGTCCCCCATCAACTGCGCAGCTTGCTCGTTCAGCACTTCCTGTTGCAGCGTGATCTCGTACATCTCGTTGATGTCCATGATGTCCCCGTCCTCGTCGAACGTCACTAAGGCGTAAATGATCTGCTCGGTTTTGCCGCGCTGCTCCTGAGAAAGGAGGTCTCCGTCGCGCTTGAGGCAATCCAGCATGAACGCAGGATCGTTGGCGGCGCGTATGAGGTTCGCGTTCGCCTTGCTGGGCTTCTGCCCGTTTTCGTACCGCACGACGCTCGCCTCGCCGAGCCCCAGCAAGCGCGCGAAACCCTGCTGCGTCAAGCCGTACTGCTCCCGAATACGCTTGATATCCCGAGCCGTCAGATCCTTCGACATGCCAACCTCCATTCAATCATTTGATTGTCTCTACTATATCATATGATCGATTCACACACGAGAGCAATCCAACAAAAAAGGGAGGGTGCCGCCTCGCGACACCCTCCCGCCAAATCCGCACGCTCCGAACGGTCTTCTACGCCCAATCCCTCCGCATGACCTCCCATTTCGCATCGCGCGCGGCTTCGACCTCCGCGATGTCCTCGTCGGCGAGGGCCTTGAAGCGGCCTTGACGACGCAGGTACGCCTCGACGCTGGCGAATTCGCGAGGGTTGCGGTTGAGCTTGAACGCGCCGCCCTCGTACTCGGCCAGGTACCACAGGCCGCAGTCGACGATGTCCTTCGAGATGTCCACCGTCTCGTCCACGTCGCAGCCCCACCCGGTCGGGCACGGCGCCATCACGTGGATGTACTTCGTGCCGCGGATGGTGGCGGCGTGCTCCACCTTGCGGATGAAGTCGGTGAGGTAGCCGATGGACGCGGTGGCCGCATACGGGATGCCGTGCGCGGCCACGATCTCGAACATGTTCTTCTTCTGCGTCAGACAGCCGCGCATGTTCGAGCCGGCCGGCGTGGTGGTGGTCTTCGCGCCGAACGGCGTGAGCGAGCTTTTCTGGATGCCCGTGTTCATGTACGCCTCGTTGTCGTAGCAGATGTACAGCACGTCGTCGTTGCGGTCGATGGCGCCCGACAGCGCCTGGATGCCGATGTCGGCCGTGCCGCCGTCGCCCGCGAAACCCACCACCGTGCAGTCGTCGGGCTTCTTGCCCTGGGCGCGCAGGCCGGCCTCGATGCCGGTCAGCACGCTGGCCGTGGCTGCAAACGGCGTGATCATCGCGTTGTTGGCGAAGCTGAGCTGCGGGAAGTTGAAGCCGACGGCGCTCATGCAGCCCGCGGGCAGCGCGCACACCGCGTTCGGCCCGAGCACCTTGAGCGCCGCGCGCACGGCGAGCGACCCGCCGCAGCCGGCGCACGCCTTGTGGCCGAAGAAGAACTCGTCGTTGGAAATGGTCTTGGCATTCACGGCCATGGTTACTCCGCCTCCTTCTCGACAGCGCCCAGCGCGTCGGCGGGCGAGTCGATGCCGAGGAACGAGACCCTCGGGTGATCGACGCCCTCGGCCACCTGCTCAAGCATGCGGTACATGCCCGCCACCTGCGTCTCGGATATGTCGTCGCCGCCCAGACCGCCCACGAAGTTGTAGGTGGGCACGCCCACGGCCGCCTGCTGCAGCGCGGAATTCACGTTCGTGAACACGGTGCCCTCGGCGCCGAACGACACGTCCTTCTCCAGCACGCCCACGGCCTTCGCACCGCGCAGCGCCTCGGCGATGAGCGCGCTCGGCATGGGGCGCAGGTAGCGGATGCGCAGCATGCCCGCACGCACGCCCTGGGCGCGCAGCTGCTGCACCACCGAGCGCACGAGCCCGGCCGCCGACCCCAGCGTGACGAGGATCACATCGGCATCGTCGCAGTTCAGCGTTTCGATCATGCCGGGATACTCGCGTCCGAACACCTCGGCGAACCGCTTCTCCACCTCGCCCACCACAGCGGGCGCATCGAGCATGTCGCGGTGCTCCCAGTACTTGAAGTAGCGGTTGTACTCAGGACCGGCCGAGAAGCCGATGTTCACCGGGTTCTCGAAGTCGAACCGGTTGCCCGCAGGCTCGTAGGGAGGCAGGAACGCGTCGGCCTCCTCGGGCTCGGGCACGTCCACCGTCTCGTAGGTGTGCGTGAGCGCGAAACCGTCGAGGTTCACCATCACGGGCGTGGCCACGGCGGGGTCCTCGGCCACGGCGTAGGCCATGAGCGCCAGATCGAGCGCCTCCTGGTTGTCCTCGGCGTACACCTGAATCCAGCCGTGGTCGAGCAGCGCCAGCGAGTCGCGCTGGTCGCCGTAGATGTTCCAAGGCAGCGCCGTGGCGCGGTTCGCGTTCATCATGACGATGGGGAACCGGCCGCCCGACGCGTAGGTCAGGCACTCGGCCATGTACAGCAGGCCCTGGCTCGACGTGGCCGTGAACGTGCGCGCGCCCGTGGCCGACGCGCCGATGGCGCACGACAGCGCCGAGTGCTCGCTTTCCACATGCACGTACTCGGCGGCCAGCGAGCCGTCCTCCACCATCTCGCTCAGGCGCTCCACCACCACCGTCTGCGGCGTGATGGGATACGCGGAAATCACCTGCGGACGCGCCAGGCGCACGCCCTCGGCGAACGCTTCGTCGCCGGAAAGGAACCGTTTCATCGGGCATCCGCCTCGCTTTCAAGGATCATCGTGATGGAACCGAACGCGCACGCCTTCGCGCAGATGCCGCACCCCTTGCAGAAGTCGAGGTCGATGGCCACCGGCGCACACGTTGTCGCAGGTCCTGCGACGTCAGCGAGGGTTTTCGTGGTGCCCGAGCTGGGGTCGATGGCGGAGGCGTGGCGTGCTTGCGCACGCGAGCCTTCGTCAGCGGCCGCAGATCGGGTGCCACGGGAAGCCGCAGCGTCGGCCACCTTGTACACGGTGCCGTCGGGACAATACAGGTAGCACTGGAGGCACCCTGTGCACGACGCGGCGTCGATCACGGGGCGCAGGTTGCGCCACCCGGCGTTCTTCACCGTGAGGTAGCCCGCCTCGAAGCACGTGGAATGCGCGAACTCGGAGGGGTCGAGAGCGGCGGAGCGGAGGGTGGGGATGTGAGTATCCTCGTTGCGAAGGGGGCTCGACTCACAGCCCGCCTCTTTGCGCGGCGCGGCGGCTTCGCTGGCTCCGGCAGCCTTACCCGTCGTGCACGGGATTGGTGCGCTGGACGAGGACGTGCGGGCCATCCTCAGCGCCTCCCGAGCCGCCTCCACGATCGCGATGTTCTTCGCGTGCAGCTTCGCCGGCATGTACTGGCGGATGGCCTCCTGCACGTTCTCGACGCTCACGCGGTCGCACAACGCCGACAGCGCGCCGAGGAACACCGTGTTCGGAATCGCCCGACCCAGGATGGCCGCCGAGATGCCGTCGGCGTCGAGCGCCACGATGCGCGCGTCGTCGAACGCGCGCGTGCTGTTCACCAGCACGACGCCCCCTGGCTTCAGCTCGTTTTCCCAGCCCGCACCCAGCAGCGTGTCGTCAAGGTAGATGACGTAGTCGGCCCGGGACACCGCGCTGCGATCGCCGATAGGCTCGTCGGACAGCTTCGTGAACGCCCGCATCGGCGCGCCACGCCGCTCGGGGCCGAACGAGGGAAACGCCAGCGCATGCGCGCCCGCGTCCAGCGACGCCGCCGCGCCCAGCAGCCGCGCCGCCGTAAAGGCACCCTGGCCGCCTCGGCCGTGCCACAGGATCTCAATCATGAACTCTCCCCTTCGCATCTTCGCACGTTGGTCATGCAAGTATAGCGCTCGCGCGCGGGGCGGCACGGCGCGCTCCGGCCAAAGCGCGCACGTTGACGGCCAAACTGCACAACGAGCTCAATCTTGCTTGAGCCGCACGCACCACCATCCCCTCCTCTACGGCGGGCAGCAGCACGGAATCGGCGATTTCGCGCTGGCGGGATTTCCCGCGCGCTTTCTCCCGCCCGCCTCCGGGCGCGCGGCGACAGCTGCACTTCTATTTGATGCCTGTGGATATCGCACATCCGGTTCGCGATGAACTATACTTTTCAAAACACGACGCGGTTCGAGAAGGGACTGAGAAGCACAGCATGGCGCGCTTCACGTTCAAAAAGGAACAGGCCAAGGGTTCGCACGCTCGGCAGGAGGACGACCTCGAGCGCTCCGACGACCTCGCCGACGGCGCGCCCGCGCCGTCCGACACGACGCCGTTCCTCGGCGCATCCTCGCGCGAGCGTCGCGAGGCGGCCGGAAGCAAGCCCCGCAAGCCCAACTTCATCACGCGGCGCGTCAACCGCTGGTGCAACCGGCTGCTGGGCGCGGTATCCGAGCGCTCGCTGGCCGACCAGGAGGAGGAGTACGCCGCGCACCGCACCACCCGCGACTACGTGTGGAACACGGTGGGCGTGGGCGCGTGGGGCATGGTGTTCCCCATCCTCACCGTCGTGGTCACGCAGCTCGTGGGCGTGGAGCAGGCGGGCATGTTCTCGCTCGCGTTCGTCACCGGCACGCTGCTCATGATCCTCGCCAACTACGGCGTGCGCACCTACCAGATATCCGACGTGACCGAGGAGCATTCGTTCTCGGATTACCAGATCAACCGGTGGATCACCTGCGCGTTCATGGTGCTCGTCGGCGTGGTGTACTGCATGGTGCGCGGCTACGAGAGCCAGATGTTTACCATCAGCCTGGGCGTGTACCTCTACAAGATGGTGGACGGCCTGGCCGACGTGTACGAGGGGCGGCTGCAGCAAGTGGACAAGCTGTACCTGTCGGGCGTGTCGCAGGCGTTCCGCTCCGTCGTGGTGCTCGTGGCGTTCTCGCTGTGCCTGCTGATCACCCGCAACCTGGCCGTGTCGTGCGTGGTCATGGCCATCGCGGCGTTCGCCACCTTCGTCGTGTTCACGTTCCCGCTGGCGATGTTCGAGACGCCGAGGTCGAAGCGTTGGAACCTCGGCAGCATCGTCGAGCTATTCAAGCAGTGCTTCCCCCTGTTCATCGCGCTGTTCCTGTACGCGTTCATCGATAACATGCCGAAGTTCGTGATGGAAGGCGTGCTGAGCTACGACAACCAGCTGTACTTCAACGCGCTGTACTTCCCCGCGCAGGGCATCCTGCTGACCGTCGGGTTCATCTACAAGCCGCTGCTCGTGAAGATGGCGAACGTGTGGGCCGACCCTGCGAAGCGCAAGCGGTTCGACCTGATCATCGTCGTGATCATGGCGGTCATCGTCGCGGTCACCGGCGTCACGGCGCTCGCCATGGCGTGGATCGGCATCCCCGTGATGAGCTTCCTGTACGGCGTGGACTTCGAGCAGTTCCGCGGGCTGTGCTACATCATGCTGGCCGCGGGCGGCGTGACGGCGGCGATCGACTTCCTGTACCAGGTGATCACCGTGCTGCGCCAGCAGCGCGCCGTGACGAAGCTGTACGTGATCACGTTCGGGTTCGCGCTGTTCGTGCCCATCCTGCTGGTGAACTTCACCGGGCTGCCCGGCGCCGTGATCGGCTACCTCATCGTGATGTGCATCCTGTTCGTGCTGCTGATCTGGGAGTACATGCGCATCCGCATGGCGCTGTCGCACGAGGAGGCCACCACGGCCGAGATGCCCCGGCCGATGCGTCCCAGCGAGGCGCGTGCCGAGCGCGCCCGTCGCGAGCAGGTGCGCGCGAAGTGGGGCGCTCACGGCACGCCGCCCGTCAGCGACGACGCCCTCGACCTGGCCGGCCGACCCCACCCCCTCGACGAGGACGACGATCCGCTACCTCAGTAGCCTGTCGGCTTCGAGCAGGACGAGGACTCGCCGGTCGCCTTCGCGCAGCGCTTGATCAACCCCACGATGAACAAAGATGCCGTTTACGAATGTTTCACGTGAAACATTCGTACGTGTTGTACGGCGTCGCGCACCGGCGCCCCTCCCCGGTGGCGCAAAAAAGCGCCCCTCCTTGGAGGGGCGCTTCACGTTGCGAGGGGATGCTTCCTAGAACCGTGCGTACTTCTCGAGGTTCTTCTTGAGGGTGTCGACGAAGCGCTGACCGATGTCGCTGAGCTGCTGGCCCTTGCGCACCACGTAGCCGAGGTGCAGCTTCACGTCGGTGTCGAGCGGCACGGTGTTGAGGCCCGCGCCGTCGGAGATGCCCACGAGGATACCGCTGGTCACCGTGTAGCCGTTGAGCGCCACGATGAGCTCGGACAGCGACGCGCGGTCGGTGCACGCGATGCTCTTGGCGCGCGGCACGCTGGCCAGCGCCTCCTCGGCGAAGGCGACCGGCGAGTCCTCGTCCTGCTCGAAGTAGAGGTACGGGAAGTCCTCCATGTCCTCCAACGTCAGGACGCTGGCGTTCACCATCGGGTGGCTCTTCGGCAGCGCCACGCGCGGGGCCGACTGGATGAGCTCGACGAACTCGAGGCCCGCCGCGTCGAGCGCCGCGTTCACCTCGTCGGCCGTGGCCGACGTCTCGAACAGCACGCCCAGCTCGCTCTTCCCGTCGACGACGTCGTCGATGACGCCCTGCGTGGTGCGGTCGCGCAGCGCGTAGCGGTAAGAATCGCCGCCGAGCGCCAGCACGGTGTGCGCGAACGTCTGCACGTTGAACAGATAATGCTGGCCGGAAACGGCGAAGGTGGTTTCAGTGGTCATAGGTGATCCCTTCCCTAGCGCGTAACGCAGCCGCGCTCGTCAATAAACCTGGAGGCCTTGTGTTCGGACGACGTACCCAGCTTACCTGCATCATACACGATGACCTTGGCGGGGCGCACGCCCGTGTGCGCCTTGAGCGCGGCCTCGGTGCGGCTTGCCACCTCGTCGTAGGGTTCGTCGCTGCCGAGCGAGCGCTCGACGGACACCTCGTACTTGCAGGTGAAGTTCTTCTCGTACACGCGGATGGAGTACTCGCCCGTCAGGCCGTCCAGGCCGCGCACCACGTACTCGATGTCGCTGGGGAACACGTTGACGGCGCCCACGATGAACATCTCGTCCTTGCGGCCGGTCACGTGGATGCGGGCCAGCGTGCGGCCGCATTCGCAGGTGTCGGCGCTCACGTAGCCGATGTCGCCCGTGCGGAAGCGGATCATCGGGCGGGCCTTCTTGCACAGCGTCGTGTACACGAGCTCGCCCGTCTCGCCCGGCGCCAGCACCTCGCCCGTGGTGGGATCGACCGTCTCCACGAGGATCTGGTCCTCCACGATGTGCAGGCCGTCGTGCGCCTCGCAGGCCGCCGCGCACGCGCCGTAGATGTCGGACAGGCCGTAGAAGTCGACGACTTTCGCGCCCCACAGGTTCTCGATGGCCTCGCGCGTGGACGTGATGGAGCCGCCCGCTTCTCCGGCCACGATGATGGTGTGGATGTTGAAATCGGTCTTGGGATCGAAGCCCTTCTCCTTCGCGATCTCGCCGAGATGCCACGCGTAGGACGGCGACGTCCAGATGACCGTGGGCTGGTACTGCTTGAGCACGAACAGCAGGCGGTCGGACGGCACGGCGCCCACCCAGATGGCCAGCGCGCCCAGGCGCTGCGCGCCGATGACGTCGGGGCCGCCCACGTACAGGGCGAAGTTCAGGCCGTGCACGTACCGGTCGTTCGGACGCATGCCCGCCTGCCAGAACAGGCGCGCCTCGGTGTCCTGCCACAGGTCGAAGTCCTCCTGCGTGAAGGGGCTGACCGTGGGGACGCCCGTCGAGCCGGACGAGGTGGCCATGAAGACGACCTCCTCTTCGGGCACGGAGCACATCTCGCCGAAGAAGCTTCCCACGTGCTGCGTCTCGCGCTCGGTCTTCTTGTCGCAGAAGGGCAGCTTCGCGATATCCTCGAGCGTCTGGATGTCGTCCGGCTTCACGCCGGCCTCGTCGAACGCGCGCTGGTAGTAGACGGTGTTGTCGTATGCGTAGGCCACCATGTCCTTCAGGCGTTGCAGTTGCAGCGTCTCAAGCTCCGGCCGCGGCATGCATTCGATCTCCGGATCATAGTACTTCTGATCGTAGGGGATGTCCTTCGCCATGGTTGCTCCTTGTTCGTTTGCGTATATGCAGCGTATTGCATGAAACCACGAACGCGGCCGAAACACAACCTCCCGGGTCATTCGATGTTTTGATGGTTTGCTATCTATCGGATAGATAGCTGGGTAAAATGACGGAAAGAACGTCGAACGAACCATCCCGGCACGGAAGGCACCTCCCATGACCCTTCAGCAGCTGCGCTACCTCATCGCCATCGCGGAGTACGGATCCATCAACGCGGCGGCGCAGAACCTGTACGCGTCGCAGTCGAACCTGTCCACCGCCATCAAGGAGCTGGAGCAGGAACTGGGCATCACCGTGTTCACGCGCAGCAACCGCGGCGTGACGCTGACGAACGACGGCACCGAGCTGCTGGGCTACGCGCGCCAGGTGATCGAGCAGGCCGACATGCTGGAGATGCGTTACGCCGACAAGGGCTCCACCCACCTGCGGCTGGCCGTGTCCACGCAGCATTACGCGTTCAGCGTGCAGGCGTTCGTGAACGTGGTGGAGGAATGCGTCGGCGAGGAGTACGAGTTCATCCTGCGCGAAAGCACCACGGCCGAGATCATCGACGACGTGCGCACGTTCCGCAGCGAGGTGGGCATCCTGTACACCGACGACTTCAACCGGCGCGTGCTGCAGAAGGCGTTCGACGACGCCGACGTGGCCTACGCTCCCCTGTTCGACGCGCGCGTACACGTGTTCGTGGGCGAGCACCACCCGCTGGCGGGCGCCGCGCTGCTGCGGCCCGACGACCTGGCCGACTACCCGCGCTACTCGTTCGAGCAGGGCACCACCAACTCGTTCTACTACTCCGAAGAGCCGCTCAGCCACCTGCCGCACAAGCGCAACATCCGCATCTCGGACCGCGGCACGCTCACCAACCTGCTGACCAGCTACAACGGCTACACCTTGTCGACCGGCGTGCTGTCGGCCGAGATGCACTCGGGCATCGCCAGCATTCCGCTCGACGTGGACGAGGCCATGCAGGTGGGCTACATCATGCACAACGAGCGCCGCCCGAGCGACCTGCTGCTGCGCTACATCGACGAGCTGCACGCCATCATCGAAGCGAACCCGAGCGTCTCCGCGCTGCCGTCCTGACGGCGAGGGGCGCGCCTGCGGCCAGCGCGGCCGTAGCAAGCCCGAAGGCATCCCATGCAAATGTTTCACGTGAAACATTTGTTTGTGTTGTTCATGTAGCACGCGCTATGCGCTCTTCCGACAAAGCGCCGCCCGCGGGTGCGGACGGCGCTTCGAGGTGCGTTGGCGCGCTGAGTGCGAGCGGCTTAGTGGATGGTGCTGCTCACGTAGGGGGTTTTGTCCTTGAGCACCACGTCGTGGGCACCGCCCTCGACGATGGACGTCGACGACACCACGGTGAGCTTCGCCTTGTCCTGCAGCTCGGGGATGGTGAGCGCGCCGCAGTTGCACATCGTGGACTTCACCTTCGACAGCGTGAGGTCGACGTTGTCCTTGAGCGTGCCGGCGTAGGGCACGTAGCTGTCCACGCCCTCCTCGAACGACATGCCCTTCTTGTCGCCGCCCAGGTCGTAGCGCTGCCAGTTGCGGGCACGCGCGGAGCCTTCGCCCCAGTACTCCTTCATGTAGGAGCCGTTGATGTTCACCTTGTTCGTGGGGCTCTCGTCGAAGCGGGCGAAGTAGCGGCCCAGCATGACGAAGTCGGCGCCCATGGCCAGGGCCAAGGTCAGGTGATGGTCGTACACGATGCCGCCGTCAGAGCAGATGGGGATGTAGACGCCCGTCTCCTCGAAGTACTCGTCGCGGGCCTTCGCCACCTCGATGGTGGCCGTGGCCTGGCCGCGGCCGATGCCCTTCTGCTCGCGCGTGATGCAGATGGAGCCGCCGCCGATGCCGATCTTGATGAAGTCGGCGCCCGCATCGGCCAGGAAGCGGAAGCCCTCGGCGTCCACCACGTTGCCCGCGCCCACCTTCACGTCGTCGCCGTAGTGCTCGCGAATCCACTCGATGGTGAACTTCTGCCAGTCGGAATAGCCCTCGGAGCTGTCGATGCACAGCACGTCGGCACCGGCCTCCACGAGCGCCGGCACGCGCTCGGCGTAGTCGCGCGTGTTGATGCCCGCGCCCACCATGTAGCGCTTGTGGGAGTCCAGCATCTCGTTGGGGTTCGACTTGTGCGAGTCGTAGTCCTTGCGGAACACCAGGTACATGAGGCAATCGTCGTCGTCCACCACGGGCAGCGAGTTCAGCTTGTTGTCCCAGATGATGTCGTTGGCAACCTTGAGGCTGGTGTCGGCCGGGGCCACGATCATCTTCTCGCGCGGGGTCATGAAGTCGGCCACCTTCGCGTCCATGGACATGCGGGACAGGCGGTAGTCGCGATCGGTGACCACGCCCACCAGCTTGCCGTGAGCGGTGCCGTCGGCGGTGACGGGCATCGTGGAGTGGCCGTGCTCTTCCTTGAGAGCCACCACGTCGGCGAGCGTCATCTCGGGCGACAGGTTCGCGTCGCTCGTCACGAAGCCGGCCTTGTAGTCCTTGACGCGGGCGACCATGGCCGCCTGGTTCTCGATGGTCTGCGAGCCGTAGACGAACGACAGGCCGCCTTCGGTGGCCAGCGCGATGGCCATGCCGTCGTCGGACACGGCCTGCATGATGGCGGACACCATGGGGATATTCAACGAGATAGGGGCTTCTTCGCCACGCTTGAACTTCACGAGCGGCGTCTTCAAGCTGACGTCGGCGGGAATGCACTGGGCCGACGAATAGCCGGGGACAAGCAAATACTCGTTAAAAGTACGGGACGGCTCGTCGAAATAGTATGCCATGAACTCCTCCATCTGCGATCGGTGCGGTGATCCGGCGTCCCGGCGGCGCGCGATCGCGTCGTCAAGTCCACCGTTACTCAGGTGTTACCCGCTATTATAGCCACGGGAGCCCCGCCCACGCGAGCATTCCCAGGGAATATGGAGAAAAACATGCGGGGTGCACGGCGCACGGCCATAGGGCGCTTTTCGTTTCTAGCGGCTTCTTCCTTGCTGCTCGACGACGCTCATGAGCTCTTGTTTGGAGTGGACGCCGGTTTTCGCGTAGACGCGCTTGATGTGCGCCCACGCGGTGTTCTCGGAAATGACCAGCGTCTCGGCAATGAACTTGGCCGAACGGCCGCGCGCCAGGTAGCCCAGTATCTCGCGCTCGCGCGGCGTCAGCTCGAACCGCGCCGCCACCGCGTCGACGCCCGCGCCCAGCGCGTCGTCGACGGTGAGAACGGCATCCGCGCTCGGCGCGCCTTCCCCGCTCTCCCCCGCCGCAGCGGGAGACGCGTCCTGCGGGTGCGCGCGGCGCAGCGCAACCACCAGCACGATGGCCAGCGGGTAGATGGCCGCGAACGCGAGCAGCGTCAGCAGCGACAGCCCGTAGTCGGCGCTGAGCGCGCCCAGAGCGCTGCCGATGGACAGGCCGATCACCAAGAACAGGCCCGAGCCGCCCAGGTACACGCTGGACAACACGTAGCTCGACATGCGCAGCGTGCGCGCCCGATCGACGATGAACAGCAGGAACACCATGCCGCACACGTCGTAGCACGTGATCATGACGAGGCCTGCCAACCCGCCGAGCGCCTCGCCGAAGAACGGCAGCAGCGAGAGGATCGCCAGCATCGCGGGAAGGCAGCCTTTGTAGACGGCGGTGGGATCGGGATGGCGCATGGTCAGCCCCGCCACCAGCGCGGTGATCGCCGTCGCCGCCACCAGCGGCATCCACATGTTCACATCGCCCACGATGCTCTCGGACTGCGAGCCCAGCACGGTGGTATGCAGGATGCCCACGACGCCCACCAGCACGAACAGGCACAGGCACGCTTGCAGCAGCGTGAGGCGGTCGCCGCGGCTGGCGGGAAGGAGCGCGGCGTGCTCGGCAAACGCGAGCGTCCGCTTGCACCGCACGAGCAGGCACGCCGAAGCGGCCACCGCCACGATGGACAGCACGCTTGCCGCAAGCGATCCCAGCAGGGGCAGCACCGACACCAGCACGCATTGCACGACGAGCCCGCCCACGATCTGGTACACGCCGTACGCGGCCTCGGGCTCCGCCACGAACACCTCGAGCCACGCGGCGTTGAGCACCGTGAGCGCGAAGCCGCACAGCACGCCGTAGAACACGGCCGCCACCGCGAACGGCAGCCCCGTCATCACGCCGGTGGCGCTCAAGAAGAACCCGACGAGCAGCGCGATCACCGCCGGAACCTGGGACAGCGCGCCCGGGCGAAGCCGCCCCGCGCGCACGAGCGCGATGATGACGAGCGCCGTCGTAAACGAAGCGGCGTTCATCGCGAACATGAAGTCGAGCTCGGACACGAACCCGACGGTGGAGGACACCGACCCCATCGCCGTGATGTAGGCAACGGAAATCGCGGTCTTGCACAGACCGAAGCCGAGCGCCCCGAGGGCTATGCCTGCAAACTTGTTCGACACGCAATTTCCTCCCGGTTGCATTGTACCTTGTCTTGCGTGGGACAACGCGGGCACCGGCTGGAAAACCGTCCGCAGTTCCCCGCAAGCAAATGTCATTGACCAGGCTATACGCAAAAAATAACCGAAAATGGGCGAGACGGAAACCGTCGATTTCGACACGTGTACCGATTATCGGGGTCGACTCCGACCACCCCTTCTGGCGATACTCACTTCGTTCATTTCGACGAGGCGCGGCGATGCCGACGCCCCGTCGACCGATCGAGGAGGGAGCTTCATCATGGAACTCAATCGCAGGGACTTTCTCAAGGGATCGCTCGCATTCGGCGGCGTTGCCGCGCTGGGCGGCTTGGCGGGGTGCGCCGCTCCGCAGCAGACGAGCGACGGCCAGGCGAAGGATGCCGAGCCGGAGAAGAAGAGCGTGCCCGAAAGCTTCACCGACGGCAAGTGGATCGGCACGGCCATGGGCCACGACGACAACCTGCTGGTGCAGGTGACCGTCGCCGGCGGCGACATCGCGGGCATCAGCGTGCTGCGCTGCGACGACACCATCGGCATCGGATCGACCGCCGCGCCGATGATGGCCGCGAAGATCCTCGAGGCCAAGAACCTCGACGTCGACACGGTCACCGGCGCCACCACCACCTCGATGGCCGTGCAAAGCGCCGTGGCCGACGCCATCACGAACGCCGGCGGCAACCCCAAGGACTTCCGCTTGGGAGCCACGGCCCCCAGCGGCGGCACCGCGCAGACCGCCGACGTGGATGTGGCGTTCATGGGCGCGGGCACCGCGGGGCTCATTGCGGCGACGCGCCTGCTGGAAGCCGGCAAGACGGTGGTGCTCTTCGAGAAGCAGGACCTCGCCGGCGGCTCCATGCCCATGACGTACTCGGGCGTCGCCGCCGCCGAATCGCAGCTGCAGACGAACTACGCGCTCGGCCGCGCCGACGACAACCCCATGTACAACAAGGAGGGCATGCTGGGCGTCATGCAGAAGTACCTCGTCCCCGAGAACGACCGCTTCGATGGCGCCATGCCGTACCAGACGGCCATGTACTCGAACTCGGGGCAGCTCGTGGACTGGATGCACGGCATCGGCGTGGGCTTCTACAGCCTGGGCGTGAACAAGGCGTACGGCGTCACGCCGTACCTGGCCCCCGGTTGCTACATGGGCGGCTGCGGATACGCGAAGGACTTCCTGGTCGACCGCATCGGCGCGCTCGGCGGGCAGATCGTGTACGCGACGAAGGTGACCGAGCTCGTGCAGGATGCCGACGGTCGCGTGACCGGGCTCAAAGCCGAAGGGCGTGACGGCTCCACCTGGACCGTCACGGCGAAGGCCGTGTGCCTCACGTCGGGAGGGTTCGCGGCGAACAAGGACATGATCAAGGAGCACTACCCCCAGTACGCCGACTTCAAGTTCAACTGCGCCCCCGGCTCCACCGGCGACGGCATCGAGCTGGGTCAGAAAGCGGGCGGCGCCATCGAATGCATGGGCCGCGACCTGGGCGCGTTCCTGTCCACCACGAACCAGGCCGGCTCGAACTTCGAGATCGCCTTCCTGTACCAGACCACGCCCGGCATCCTCGTGAACGCGTCGGGCAAGCAGTTCGGCAACATCATGTCGGACAACCACGGCGTGCTCGGACGCGCGCTGCTCGACGAAGCCAACGGCGGCGCGTTCTACTACATCACCGACGAGGCGGGCCGCATCACCACGAACAAGAACGAGCTGTACGCCATGGACACCTACAAGTGCCTTGAGCACCGCGGCGACATGGTGCACTACGATTCCGTGGAAGCGGCCGCCGAGGAGCTGGGGCTAACCGACCTCGTCGCCACGCTCGAGACGCACAACGCCCACGCGCTCGCCGGCGAGGAGGACGAGTTCGGGCGCAAGAAGCTGCCCTACCTCGACACGCACGACGGCGTTTGGGTGGTGTCTTGCATCCCCACGTTCTACCTGACCACGGGCGGATTGGCCATCGACACCGAGGGACGCGTGCTGAACGAGGCGGGCGAGGCCGTCGCCGGCCTGTACGCGGCGGGCGACGTGTGCGGATCCATCGAGGAGAAGGACGGCCGGCCCTACGCGATGGGCTTCGACGCCGCCATGAACTACGGCTACCTCATGGCCGAAACCGTGAAGAGCGAGATCTAAGCCGCATTCGAGGCCCACAGCGCCTTCCCTCCGGCGCTGTGGGCCTATCCCATCCCCAGCCAGGTTCGCACGATGGGCACGTAGCCCGCCACGAACACCACCGTGATCAGGCCCGGCAGCACGAAGCGCACGTACAGGCGCGTCCAATGCGGAAAGCCGATGCCCTTGCCGGTGTCGGCCTCGCGGATGAACGCGTCCCAACCCCAGCCGCGCTTCGACGTGCAGAACAGCAGCAGCACGAGGCTGCCGATGGGCAGCACCGTGTTCGAGATGAGGAAGTCCTCGATGTCGAGGATGTTCCCGATGCCCGGCACCTCCACGCCGGCCCACAGGTTGAAGCCCAGCACGCACGGCAGCGACAGCAGCGCCAGCGCCGCGCCGTTCACCAGGCACGCCTTCGTGCGCGGCAGGTTCCACTCGTCCATGCTGAAGCCCACGATGTTCTCGAACACCGCGATGACCGTGGACAGCGCCGCGAAGCTCATGAACAGGAAGAACAGCGCGCCCCACAGCTGGCCGAACGGCATGTGCGAGAACACCGAGGGCAGCGTGACGAACACGAGCCCCGGGCCCGCGCCCGGCTCCACGCCGAACGCGAAGCACGCCGGGAAGATGACGAGGCCCGCCATGATGGCCACGAGCGTGTCGAGCCCCGCGATGCTGAGCGCCTCGCCCGTGAGCCGCCGATCCTTGCCGATGTAGCTGCCGAAGATGGACATGGACCCCACGCCCACCGACACCATGAAGAACGCCTGGCCCATCGCCGCGAACACGGCCTCGAAGAACGTGCCCCACTGCTCGGGCGGCGTGGCCCCCGCGAACAGCTTCCCGAAGTCGGGCATGAGGTAGAACGCGAGGCCCTCCCCCGCGCCCGGCAGCGTGACCGCGCGCACGCACAGGATGGCGAGCACGGCGAACAGCGCGCCCATCATCACCTTCGTCACGCGCTCGATGCCCTTTTGCAGGCCCGCGCGCGTCACCGCCACGCCGATGCCCACCGTGAGGACCATGTACGCGGCCGACTCGACGGGGTTCGCCAGCAGCGCGTCGTACACCGCCGAGACGCCGGACGCGTCAAGCCCCTCGAACGTGCCCATGGCGCTGCGCACCATGAACGCCAGCATCCATCCCGTCACCACGGTGTAGAACATCATGAGCAGGTAGTTCCCGCCCAGCGCGATCCATTTGAAGCGGTGCCACTTCGACCCGGCCGGTTCGAGCGTGTCGTAGCTGCGCGCGATGCCCTTCTGGCTGGCGCGCCCCACCGAGAACTCCATGATGAGGATGGGCAGCGCGAACACCAGCAGGAAGAACATGATGAGCAGCACGAAGGCCGCGCCGCCGTACTGCCCCACGATGTAGGGAAAGCGCCACACGTTGCCCAACCCGATGGCGCACCCTGCGCTGATCAGGATGAACCCCAAGCGCGAGCCGAATTTTTCTCGAGCCATGAATCCTCGCTTATCGAAAAGCGCCCGGATCGAGCGTCCCGGGCGCGCATATGCAATGCGAGCAGTGTAGCGGAAAACGACGATACGGCCAATTGACAGTTCGGCAGCGTACGGCGCATCGTCAGCTCGAAGCGCCTCCCGTTCTGCGCCCCCGCCTACGTAAACTGAATTATCGCTAACCGGTTTATCTAATTTATAGATAACTACTGTCCAAAACTACGAATGACCAAACCCCTTGCCTCCGGCGCGGCATCCGTTGATAATGCTTTCACCCCACCGACGAGAGGAGAACCCGTGCTCATGCGAATGCAATCGCCCCAGCTCACGCATCCCGGCGCCCGCTTTCACCCGCATCCAGCCTTCCTGCTGCCCTCAGCGCACCGGGAACGACACGGCAGATGAGAACAGGAAGCCCCGCGGCTTCTTTTTTATGCCCTGCCACCCCGTCCACCAACCGTATTCGCACCCATCGAGACGAAGGATCGAATCCATGACCACCCGCAGCGAATCCCCTGAAGCCCCTTCCGAATCGCGCCCGCCGCGAACCCGCCGCGTCATCGCAGCCCTTGTCGCCTGCCTGGCCGCCGCCCTGCTCATCCTGCCCGGCTGCACGTCGGCCGACGGCGCCGCCGACGCCAAAACCATTCGGGTCGGCGTGTGCGCAGGGCCGTATCAGGACATGTTCGAGCAGGCCATCGAGCCCTCCCTGACCGAGCAGGGCTACACGGTGAAGTACGTCGAATTCTCCGACTACGTGCAGCCGAACAACGCCCTGGCCGACGGCGAGATCGATCTCAACCTGTTCCAGCATGCCACCTACCTGGAGAGCTTCTCCAGCCAGCACAACCTCGACCTCACATCCGTCGTCGAAGTGCCCACCGCCGCCATGGGCGTGTTCCTGGGCAAAGCCGGCTCGCTCGACCAGCTGTCCCCGCACGCCACCGTCGCCATCCCCAACGACGACACCAACCTGTCGAGAGCGTTGCGCGTGCTGCAGCAATCCGGCCTCATCACGCTGGACGCCGCCGTCGATCCCGCGAAAGCAGGGGTGAACGACATCGCGGAAAACCCGCGCGAACTCTCGTTCCAGCAGGTCAACGCCGAAGTGCTTCCCACCGTGCTGGACAGCGTCGACGCTGCGGTGATCAACGGCAACTACGCCATCGGCGCAGGCCTCGACCTTGCCGACGCGGCGTACGTCGAGCAGCTGTCCGAGGGATACTACAACGTCATCGCCGTGCAGGGCGCCGACGCCGACGCCGAATTCGCCCAGGCCGTGAAAGGCATCGTGCAGTCCGATGCGTTCAAAAGCATCATCGACGACCCCGACAACATCTTCGCCGGCTTCGGCAAACCGAGTTCGTACTAGATTCGTACTAGATTCGCACGAGAAAACCGTCGCAAAGGAAGGGCGTTCCATGATAGAGCTGAAAAACCTCCAGGTTGAGTTTTCCCGAGACGGGGTTTCCGCCGCAGCCGTCGACGACGTGAGCCTGACCATCCGGGAAGGCGAGGTGTTCGGCATCATCGGGTCGAGCGGCGCCGGCAAGTCGACGCTCGTGCGCACCATCAACCTCCTACAGGCGCCCACGGCGGGAGATATCGTGATCGACGGCACGTCCATCGTGGGCCAAACCGGAGCCCGCCTGCGCGAAACGCGCTGCGGCATCGGCATGATCTTCCAGCACTTCAACCTGTGGAACGCCAAAACCGTCTACGACAACGTGGCCTTCCCCCTGAAGAACGCCGGCTGGAAGAAGCGGAGCATCGAGGAACGCGTGACCGAGCTGCTGGAATTCGTGAAGCTGAGCGAGAAGCGCGACGCCTACCCCCAAACGTTGAGCGGCGGGCAGAAGCAGCGCGTGGCCATCGCGCGCGCCCTGGCCGCCAACACCCGCATCCTCCTGTGCGACGAGCCCACCAGCGCGCTCGATCTTGAAACCACGAAATCGGTGCTCGACGTGCTGAAACGCGTGAACGAGCAGCTCGGCGTGACCATCGTGGTCATCACTCACGAGCTGGATGTGGTGAAAAGCATCTGCGATCGCGTCGCGGTGATGGACGGCGGACGCGTGGTGGAGGAAGGCGAAACCTACGAGGTGTTCTCCAACCCGCAGTCCGAGATGCTGCGAGGTCTGGTGCGGCACTCCCAGAACTTCGCCCTGCCGAGCGACGTGTTCGAGCAAAGCGGCTCCATCATCAAGCTCACCTATGCAGGGGAAAACGCCACCGAACCCGTGCTGTTCGAGGCGGGGAAGCTGTTCGACGTGCGCCTTTCCATCCTGCACGGAAAGATCGAGTACATCAACGAAAAGCCTTTCGGCATTCTGTACGTGCGAGCCGAGGGCGCTCACGACCAAATCGACCGAGCGACTGCGCATCTGAAAGAGCAGGTCGAGCAACTGGAGGTGCT
This sequence comes from Eggerthella guodeyinii, assembly GCF_009834925.2. Classification (NCBI taxonomy): domain Bacteria; kingdom Bacillati; phylum Actinomycetota; class Coriobacteriia; order Eggerthellales; family Eggerthellaceae; genus Eggerthella; species Eggerthella guodeyinii. The sequence goes on along the minus strand of NZ_CP063310.1, from coordinate 579,032 downwards.
GAAGCATGCCGGATAACATCAGCGAGATTCTTCTCGAAGTGGGCAAAACGCTGGGAGAAACCGCGTTCATGTGCAGCATCGCGCTGGTCATCGCCATCGTGGCGGGCGGCGCGCTGGGCATCCTGCTCTACGCTTCCAGCACGCACCTGTTCATAAACAGCCCCTTGCTCAACAAGGTGCTGGGCGTGACGGTGAACGTGGTGCGCTCTATTCCGTTCCTGATCCTGCTCATCTTCCTGCTGCCGCTCTCGGCATTGGTGGTGGGCACGAAAATCGGCACCGAGGCCGTGGTGATTCCCCTGGCCGTCGCGGCGGTGGCCTTCTTCGCGCGGCTGAGCGAGGCATCGCTGGCCGAAGTGGACAGGGGCATGATCGAGGCTGCGTTCGCCAGCGGAGCCAGCAAGCTGAAAACGATGTTCTGCATCGTGCTGCCGGAAGCGCACGTGCCGCTGGTGAAGGACGTCACCATCACCGCCATCTCGCTGCTGGGATTCTCGGCCATGGCGGGACTCGTGGGAGGCGGGGGCCTGGGCGACCTCGCGTACCGGTACGGCTACCAGCGCTACAACGTGGGAATCATGATCGCGTGCATCGTGGTGCTGGTGGTGCTGGTCCAGATCATCCAGGCAGCAGGCGACGGCTACGCCAACCGCATCGAACGGAAGCGCTCGTAAGAACGCTGCACCGCGCACTCGCGACGAGGGGCGGGACGCCTTCGCCGCGTCCCGCCCCTCGCGATTTCGGCTCCTACGCGTTCTTCAGGAACGCTTCGTAGCCCTTGAACGCCTCGTAGATGTCGGCTTTGCTGGTGACTTCCCACGGGGAGTGCATCGACAGCACCGGCACGCCCGAGTCGATCACGTCCATGCCGTACTTGGCGGGGATGTAGGCGATGGTCCCGCCGCCGCCCACGTCCACTTTGCCCAGCTCGGCGGTCTGGAACGACACGCCTGCGTCGTCCATGACGCGACGGATGCGCGCGACGTACTCGGCGTTCGCATCGTTGGAGCCGCTCTTGCCGCGGCTGCCTGTATACTTGTTGAACACGAGGCCGCGCCCGAGGAACGCGGAGTTCTTCGCCTCGAAGGCGCTCGCGTAAGCGGGGTCGAAGCCGGCGGACACATCGGACGACAGCATGCTGGAGGACGCCAGCGCGCGGCGCAGCGGCAACGGGCCGCCCTCGCCCGCCAGCTCCATGATCTCGGCGATGGTGTTCTCGAAGAACTGCGACGCCATGCCGGTGGCGCCCACGCTGCCGATCTCCTCCTTGTCCACGAGCACGCACACGGCGGTCTTCGCCGGCTGCTCCACGGCCAGCTGCGCGACCAGCGAGGTGTAGGCGCACACGCGGTCGTCCTGGCCGTAGCCGATCACCATGCTGCGGTCGAACCCGAGGTCACGCGCGCGACCGGCGGGAACGATCTCGATCTCGGCCGACAGGAAGTCCTCTTCGTCGATGCCGTACTTCTCGGCCAGCAGCTTGAGCGCGAACGCCTTGACGGATTCCTTCTCGGCGTCGTCCGCCGGGGCGGCGGTTGCGTCCGCATCCTGCGCGGCGCTGACAGCCGGGCGATTGCCGATGAGGATGTCGAGGTCCTCGCCCTCCACCACCTCGTTGGCTTTCTTCGCCATCTGCTTGCCCGCCAGGTGGATCAGCAGGTCGGTGACGCAGAACACGGGATCGTCCGGGTCGTCGCCCACCTGGACGTCCACCACGGTGCCGTCCTTCTTGGCGATCACGCCGTGCATGGCCAGCGGCAGCGTGACCCACTGGTAGTTCTTGATGCCGCCGTAATAGTGTGTGTCGAGCAGCGCGAACCCGTTCGATTCGTACAGCGGGTTCTGCTTGAGGTCGAGGCGCGGGCTGTCGATGTGCGCGCCCAGGATGTTGAGGCCCGCCGCAAGCGGCTCCTCGCCCAGCTGCACGAGGATGAGCGCCTTGCCGTGCGCCTGCGCCCACACCTTGTCGCCGGTCTTGAGCGCGCGACCTTCGCGCACCGCGTCGTCGAGGCTGAGGTAGCCGTGCTCCTCCGCCAGCGCGATAGCCGCCGCCGCGCATTCGCGCTCCGTCTTGTTGTCCGAGATGAAGTCGATGTATTCGGCCGCCAGATGCTCGAGCGCCTCAAGGTCGGCGTCGTCGTATTTCTTCCAAGCCACGTCCCGTTCCATGTTCACGCGTCCTTTCGTCGCAAGTATTTTGTTCCATACCATTATCGCCAAGCTTGGCGCTGGCGAAACCCGGGAAGAGCAATCTCCCGCAAATCGTAAGCAAGGGGGCACGAGAGGATTTCCGCACTCGAATCCGCGCCTCAGCGCACAAAAAGCAGCGACGTGCGAGCTTCGAGGCACCTTGCACCGTCTCGCAGAAAGAACCGTGCACGCAGCGCCACGCTGGCACGATTTGCGACCTGGGATTACACCGGCGATGCCATCGCAGCCGACAAAGGCGGCGTTCGGCCGTATCGCACGTCGCTGCTTTTTGTGCAAAACGACTGCATTTTCGTGCATCCGGGCAAAACACGCTGCAAAGCCCGAACTCCTTCCCCCTTTGGGCTGTTATATGGAACACTGCCGGCTCAAAGGTAACCGTTCGGTAAACTCGGTGAAGATTGGGGATTCTCACGGGGGTAAAGCGGGAGAATCTACCATGATTGACGAACTATCAACCAATACGTAACGCTTGCGCATCCGTAGGGGATGCACCGAAAGGCACCTCATGCTGCAACTGCTCAATATATGCAAGTCGTACACGACGGCCGACTTCACGCAAACCGCGCTCGACAACGTGTCGGTTTCGTTCCGCGACAACGAGTTCGTGGCCATCCTGGGCCCCTCGGGCTCGGGCAAGACGACGCTGCTCAACATCGTGGGCGGCCTCGACCACTACGACTCGGGCAACCTCATCATCGACGGCATCTCCACCGAACAATATAAAGATAAGGATTGGGACGCCTACCGCAACAACCGCATCGGCTTCGTGTTCCAAAGCTACAACCTCATCCCTCACCAGACGGTGCTGTCCAACGTGGAGCTGGCGCTGACGCTGTCGGGCGTGTCGCGCGCCGAGCGGCACGACCGCGCCGTGGCCGCGCTGGAGCAGGTGGGCCTGGGCGACCACATCAACAAGAAGCCCAGCCAGCTGTCCGGCGGCCAGATGCAGCGCGTGGCCATCGCGCGCGCCCTCATCAACGACCCCGAGATCCTGCTGGCCGACGAGCCCACCGGCGCCCTCGACTCCAAGACGAGCGTCCAGATCATGGACCTGCTCACCGAGATCGCGAACGACCGCCTGGTCATCATGGTCACGCACAACCCCGAGCTGGCCGAAGACTACGCCACGCGCATCGTCACGCTCACCGACGGCGTCATCCGCTCCGACACCGACCCCTTCGACCCCACCGTCGAGGACATGCGCGAGAGCGAGAAGCCCGCGCGCCGCACGAAGATGTCGTTCCTCACGGCGCTGTCGCTGTCGTTCAAGAACCTCATGACGAAGAAGGGCCGCACGCTCATGACGGCGTTCGCGGGCTCCATCGGCATCATCGGCATCGCGGCCATCCTGGCGCTGGCCAACGGCGTGAACAACTACATCAAGTCCGTCGAGGAGGAGACGCTGTCGGAGTACCCGCTGCAAATCCAGAGCACCGGCTTCGACATGACGTCCATGATGTTCGGCGCGGCGGACGAAGGCGCGGAAGCCTCGGGCGCCGCCGAGGACAAGGGCGAAGACTCCGTGCACGTCGTGGAGATGGTGTCGAACATGGTGTCGAGCATCGGCTCGAACGACCTGGCGTCGCTCAAGGAATACCTCGACAGCGGCGAGAGCGACATCGACCAGTACACGAGCGCCATCGAGTACACCTACAGCGTGGCGCCGCAGATATTCAGCGCCGACACCGAGAAGCTGCGCCAGGTCAACCCCGACAAATCGTTCTCCGCGCTGGGCCTGGGCTCCTCCACCAGCTCGAACAGCCTCATGTCCATGTCCATGAGCACCGACACGTTCTACGAGATGCCGAGCGACCCCAACCTGTACGAGTACCAGTACGACGTGAAGGCCGGCAGGTGGCCCGAGAACCACAACGAGGTGGTGCTCGTGCTGACGGGCAACGGCGGCATCAGCGACTTCATGCTGTACACGCTGGGCCTGCGCGACTCGGCCGAGCTCGACGACATGGTGAAGAAGTTCGCCGCCGAAGAAGAAGTGACCGCGCCCACCGACATGGAGGACCCCTCCTACGAGGATATCCTGGGCGTCTCGTTCAAGCTGGTCAACGCCGCCGACTACTACGTGCACGACGACGAGTTCAACGTGTGGAAGGACAAGACCGACGACGAAGCGTACATGCGCGAGCTGGTGGAGAACGGCGAGGACATCGAGGTGGTGGGCGTGGTGCAGCCGCGCGACGACGCCACCGCCACCATGCTGAGCTCGGGCATCAACTACCCGGCGACGCTGACCGACTACGTGATCGAGGAAGCCGCCAACAGCGCCATCGTGAAGGACCAGATCGCCCATCCCGACACCAACGTGTTCACGGGCAAGTCCTTCGACGACGAAGACGGCGACGAAGACGGCTTCAGCATGGAATCGCTGTTCACCATCGACGGCGACGCCATCCAGGCTGCGTTCAAGTTCGACGAGAGCGCGCTGACCAGCGGGTTGTCCGGCATGTCGCTCGACCTGTCGGGGCTGTCGCTCGACATGGGCTCGCTGCCGGCGTTCGACGGCTCGGCCATCGCCATCGACCCCACGAGCATCGACATGGGGCAGTACCTCGATTTCAGCGACATCAAGCTCGACCTGGGCGACGTGCAGCCGGACATGGATTCGGCGAAGATGCAGGCGGCCATGAAAGAGATCATGGAGGGCTTCTATCCCTGGTACGCCCAGTGGGAAGGCTTGGATCCCTCCGATCCCAACAACATGCAGAAGGCCGCTCAAGCCTACCTCGAAAGCGAAGAGGTCCAGCAGAAGATCGCCGACGCCATCATGGGCTCCATCAACATGGATCAGGCCACCGAGGCCCTGCAAGCCCAGCTGCAGCAGCAGATCGGCGCGAAGATGCAGCAGGCCGTCCCCGCCATGGCGCAGGCGCTGCAAGGCCAGCTGCAGGCGTCCATCTCGACGGCCATGAGCTCGTACATGCAAAACGTGCTGGGCGCGTACATGCAGCAGATGCAGGCCGCCATCGAAACGCAGGTGTCCGCCGCCATGCAGCAGTCCATGAGCCAGATCGCGGCGAACATGTCCAACGCCATGAGCATCGACGAGTCCGCGTTCCAGAACGCCTTCCAGATGAACATGAGCGAGGAAGAGCTCGGCGAGCTGATGATGTCGCTCATGAACACCGAGGACACCTCGTACGACAACAACCTCAAGAAGCTGGGCTACGCCGACCCCGCCAAGCCGGGCGGCATCGACATCTACCCCATCGACTTCGAGAGCAAGGAAAAGGTCATCGAGATCCTCGACGGCTACAACGACCGCATGACCGCCGACGGCCAGGAAGACAAGGTCATCACGTACACCGACTTCGTGGGCACGCTCATGTCCTCGGTCACCGACATCGTGAACATGATCAGCTACGTGCTGGTGGCGTTCGTGGCCATCTCGCTCGTGGTGTCGTCCATCATGATCGGCGTCATCACGTACATCAGCGTGCTCGAGCGCAAGAAGGAGATCGGCATCCTGCGCTCCATCGGCGCCAGCAAGGGCGACATCAGCCGCGTGTTCAACGCCGAGACGATCATCGTGGGCTTCACGGCCGGCGTCATCGGCATCGGCCTGACCGCGCTGGCCTGCATACCCGCCAACGCCATCGTCTACTCGCTGTTCGACGTGGCGAACGTGGCCTCGCTGCCGTGGCAGGCGGCCGTCATCCTGATCGCCATCAGCGTGTTCCTCACGTTCCTGGCCGGCCTCATCCCCTCGAGCGCCGCCAGCCGCAAAGACCCCGTGGAGGCCCTCCGCAGCGAGTAGGCCATCGCCGCGTCGACCGCACCCGCGCCGCCCCGGCACACCGAAGGGCCCGCAGCTCGCACCTGAGCCGCGGGCCCTTCTTCAAGGGAGGGGAAGAATCGTCGTCGGTCGTCTAGAGGCCGGCCACCGTCTTGCCGGCGAGGCGGCCGAAGGTGATCGTGCGCCCGCACGCGATGCCGGGCAGCAGCTCGGGATAGTTGTTCGCGAAGAACCCGCCCGAGTCGTTCCCCGCCGCGTACAGGCCGGGAATGGGGTCGTGGTTCCCGTCGAGCACCTGCAAGTCGGTGTTCACGCGCAGGCCGTCGAGCGTGCACAGCAGCTGGCCGCCGATGGTGGCCGCGCGGAACGGAGGCGTGTCGAGCGGCAGCATGCGATAGCCCTCTTTGCCGAAGTCCTCGTCGACGCCTTTCTCGCACAGCTCGTTGTAGCGCTCGACGCTTTCGACGAACGCCTTGGCGGGAATCTGCAGCTTCTCGGCCAGGCCTTCCAGCGTGTCGGACTCCACCACCACGCCCGCCGGGATCAGCGTCTCCTCCATCATGGCCGTTTCGGACTCCACGTTGAAAATCTGCACGTGGCCGCCCGTCGGGCTGGGAACGATGCGCGAGCACGCCAGCGTGTGGAACTGCTCCACCTGCTGCACCCAGTTCGCGTCCCAAATCTCGCAGTACACGCCATCGCGCTCCAGCGAGCCCGCGGCGTACATGAAATCGTACGGAACGCTCTCGTTGCAGAAACGCTCGCCGTCCTTGTTCACCTTGAGGAAGGGCTGGCTGCCGATGTGCGTCATGATGCCCGGCTGCGTGTAGGCGCAACCGCCCTTCGCGCCCGCCGGAACACCGCCGCGGTCGAACACCATCACCGTCGGCTGCTCGTCCATGGCCGCACCCGCCCAGAGAGCCGCGCGGATGCCGTCTCCGTTGTTCGACTCGCCCGGTGCCTCGAGCGCGGTGCAGTGATCCACCGCCATCTTGTTCTTGGCCGTCATCATGTCGACGTTGCTGCAATATCCGCCCGTCGCGATGATCACGCCCTTCGACGCGTTGACGCGCACATAGCCTTCCTTCGACTCCGCGAGCACGCCGCTCACGCGCCCCGTTCCGCCGTCCTCGCGCTCCAGCTGCTTCATCGCCGTCGAAACGCGCACGTCCACGCCCAGCTCTTCGACCTTCTTCGCCACGAAGTCGAGGCTCTTCAGCTTCTCGTCGTCGTTCTGCACGTTGTGCTGCATCGCGAACGTCTGGTACGCGCCGTGGTCTTCGGCGCCGACGTCCGTTTCCAGGAACACGTACGCGTTCGGGTCCTGCTCGCGCACCACCGCGTCGAGCCAGTCGACCGTCTCGCCGGAATGATCGGCCCACAGGCGGATGAGCCGCTGGTCGCAGCGATGGGACGCGTAGAAGCACAGCTGCTCGATCACCTCGTGCTTGTCGATTTCGACGCCCTTCTCCTGTTGCATCGACGAGCCCAGCGCGCCGATCCACTCGCGGCAGTTGGCGCCCACCTGCGGCGTTTTCTCCAGCAGCACCACCCGCGCGCCCTCTTCGGCGGCCGCGGCGGCGGCGAACAACCCGGCGTTGCCCCCGCCGATCACCACGACGTCCGTCTCCACGGTTTCGACGACATCCGACGCGGCAACCTCTTCGGGCGCGCCCAGCCAATCGGCTCCGGCGTTCGACTCGGCCGCATCGGCGTCGGCCGTCTTCTGCTGCGGCGAGCACCCTGCAAGCCCCGCCGTCGCCACGCCCGCGGTTGCCAGCGCGCCCAAACCGAGAAAGCTCCGACGGCTCAATGTTCCCTTCGACTTCATACCCATCCTCCTTCTTCCACGACGCACGCCCTCTTGCGGGGCCTTCGCCAACCAACGGAACCAGCATGAGGCCGTGCGCGCACGGGCACATCGCGGCTGCTGGGGGATTTCGCCCTGCGCAGGGCCCGTTCGCTATCCTAAAAAAGAGGGGAATTTGCCCTCGCACCCCCTCTCACCGGGGGTTCGATATGGTACAAAGACATGAGTTGCGGAGGGGAGGGGGCAACGGCACATGGCAAGCGTCAGCACGTTCTTGAAGGACATGAGCGAGTGCATCGACGCGCGTCTTCTGGGCGCGTCGGCATCGTTCGGCTCGTATGCGCTCGGGCTGGGGGCGCTCGCTTGCGTCCCGTCGCCGTCGGGCGGGCTCGAAGATGCCGCGCGCTCGGCGCTGCCGCTTGCCGCGCTCGTCGGCCTCGCCCTCTGCTTCGCAGCCAGCCGCCGGGACGCGAGCTTCCCCCGCCGCGCATGGCTGTGGGCGGCGAGCGCCGCGATGACCCTGTGCGCGCTCGCCCTGTTCCTCGCCGGCGGTGCGCTGGCGGAAACGGCGGCGTCGTGCGTCGCCTGGGCGGCGCTCCCCTTCTGCCTGACGGCGCTCGTCCGACGCTTCGGCGCGCTGCCGCTTCGCCGGCGGATCGCCATGAGCGCCGCGTCGGTCATCTGCGCCCTCGGCGGCCTGCTCGTGCTCGCGCTGCTCGCCGCGCCGGTCGCGTTCGCGGTCATGGCCGCCCTGCCCCTCGCCGCCACCGCCTGCCTGCCCGAGCCGTCCGAGCTTCCCGGCTGCGAGGACGCCGAACGGCCCGACGCGGCCGGCCCGCAGGCCAATCCGGTTCGCTTCGCGCCGTCGTTCCTGGTCACCGCGCTCACCTACAGCGTGCTCGCGTCGTTAGCGGCCGGCATCGAGATGCCGGACGGCGGCGCGCTCGGCTTGCCCGCCCGCGCCGCCGCGCTCTCGATCGCAGGCATCGTGCTGCTGTCGCTGCACAAGGGACGCAAGGGGTTCGTGGAAGACTCCAACTCGGCGTACAAGCCCGTGCCGCCGCTCATGGCGCTCGGCCTGGTGCTGATCGCCTGGGCGCCCGAGCCGTTTGCCCTGTGGGGAGCCGCTCTCGTCGCGGCCGGGTTCAGCGTGTTCTTCGTCTACTACTGGATCATCATCGGCAACCACATCCAGAAGTTCTCGTGGAACGCCGCGCAAGCGGCGGCTTGGGCGTGCGCACCGCTGTTCGCGGGCCTTGCCGCAGGGCACCTGCTTTCCGGCGGCATCTTCGCCGTGACGGAGAGCCCGCTGCAAACCACGGCGGTGCTGGGCCTGTTCCTGCTCGCGCTCGTCCTGTGGGCGGTCGCGAAGGGCGACCTGTTCGCGAACGAGCCGGGAGACGCCGCGAACGTGTTCAAGCTCGAACCGCCGACGCCCGCCGCGCTCGCCCACGAGGACGAGGCCGCGCTCGCAGCGTTCGCGCAGCGCTACGGCATCTCGAAGCGCGAGCAAGACGTGGTGCGCCTCCTGTCGAAGGGACGCAACGTCCCCTTCATCTGCGACGAGCTGTTCATCGCCAAGAGCACCGTCCAAACCCACATCAAGCACATCTACGCGAAGACCGGCGCCACGAACCGCCAAGAACTCCTCGACGTCATCGAAGCGGCCAGGTGATCGAGCGCCCACATTGTGGACGTTGTGCGAATCGGGAAACTGGTTCGATTACCCCCTTGCGCGGCGTTCGCGTTGGGGGTATTATTCTTATTGAGATTGATTCTCATTAAGAGGGCACAGACGAAAACGTAAGACGAGAAGGAGATTGTCCCATGAAGGTACGTTCCGAGATCCCCACCGCTGAGAACACCACGAACATGGACGGCTTCGGCACCTGCGAAGTCGGCACCACGCTCGACAACCTGAAGGCCGCCATCGGTGGCGAGACCGGCGCCTCTGCCAAGTACGCCGCGTTCGCCAAGGCCGCCAAGGAGCAGGGCTACGACCAGATCGCCCGCCTGTTCGAGGCCACTTCGGCCGCCGAGCAGATCCACATCGGCCTCGAGTACGCGCTCGTCGCCGAGATGGAGCCGGGCTTCGAGAAGCCGGCCGCCCCTGAGGCCGAGGGCGTGCAGACCGACCTGAACCTCATCATGGGCGCGCAGGGCGAGATCTTCGAGACCTCCGACATGTACCCGGCGTTCATCAAGGTCGCCCAGGAAGAGGGCAACACCAAGGCCGTGCAGGTGTTCACCCGCGCCAAGCTGGCCGAGTCCGTGCACGCCGAGCGCTACCTGGCGGCGTACAACGACATCGACGCTCCGGACGACGACGCGTTCTACCTGTGCCCCATCTGCGGCTACATCCACAAGGGCGAGAACTTCGAGAAGTGCCCCATCTGCTTCTGCCCGAAGGCCTCCTTCCGCGCGTTCTAAGCCAGACCTCTCTTTTCGATCAGGAAACGGCCGCCCCTCGGGCGGTCGTTTCTGCGTTCGGGGCCGCACGCCCTCCGAATGTTTCACGTGAAACATGTGTACTGGTTGCCCGTTCGACACATGACCCCCGACGATTCCCCGATCGCCCCCCTTCGTTCGTGCGATACCCGGGGGCGGGTTGCGCTATCATGGGGGCTCACGCGAAAGAAGGCTCACATGGAACAGGAACGGAATCAGGACCGGCAGGCGCCCATCTCCCCCACGATCGACGGCATCCTCGCGCACAATCGCGGGTTCGTCGAGCGCCGCGAGTTCGAGCGCTACGCCACCGACAAGTACCCCGACAAGAAGCTGGCCATCGTGTCGTGCATGGACACGCGCCTCACCGCGCTGCTGCTGGCGGCGCTCGGGCTGAAGAACGGCGACGCGAAAATCATCAAGGTGGCCGGCGCCGAAGTGGCACACCCCTTCGGCAGCGTCATGCGCTCGCTGCTGATCGCCGTGTGCGAGCTGGGCGTGGAAGACGTCATGATCGTGGCGCACACGAACTGCGGCGCGCAGCACATGAGCGGCAAGGAGATGGTGGCGAACATGGAGCGCCTCGGCGTGTCGGCCGAGCGCATCGAGTTCGCGCGGCACTGCGGCATCGACTTCGACAAATGGCTGGCCGGCTTCGGCGACACCGAGGAGGCCGTGCGCAGGAGCGTCGACATGGTGACGAACCACCCCGTCATGCCGCCGCACGTGCGCGTGGCCGGCTTCATCATGGACTCCGACACCGGCGCCCTCACCCAGGTGGATTGCTAGGCGCGAGGCGCTAGGCGGCGGGCATCCCCTCTTCCACCAGGTCCATGAGCTCTTCGCGCGAATGCACGTCGAGCTTCTGGTACACGTGGCGGATGTGGGTGCGGGCCGTCTCCTTGCTGACGACGAACGTGTCGGCGATGCGCTGCGCCGACCGCCCGCGCGCAAGCGCCACCAGCACATCCTGCTCGCGCGGCGTGAGGCCGCCCCGCTCCACCAGCTGCGCGATGCGCGCGGCGAACGCGTCCTCGCCCGCGTCGGAGGAATCGCCCGCGCACGCGTCCTCCACCGAGCGTCCTGTAAGGATGGGCGTGAACTCGAACACAAACAGCGCCAGCAGGATGACGGCCAGCATGAGGTCGTACGCCAGCAGGGGCATGTCCGTCCCCACCACCGCCTGCCCGAGGCGGGTCGAGAGGTTGTTCGGCACGAGGAACAGCAGCCACCCGACCGAGAACAGGCGCACGGGCGACATAGTCTTCGCCGGCGTCGAGAACATCGTCCACACGTACGCGAAGATGAGCACGCGCGACACCGTCATGAGGCCGATGTTCATCGATGACCACGCAGACGAGAGCACCGCCGACAGGTACAGCGACACCGACAGCAGCGCCAGGATGGTGGATCGGTAGAACCCCATGTTGTTGCCGCGCAGAAAACGCGCGCCCAGCACGATGACGAGCGACGCGACGGCCATGCCCGCATCCACCGCGAGGCTCGATGACGCGGCGTTCACCACCACGCCGGCCGCCTGCTCCACCGAGCCCGACCCGCCCACCTGGATGCCGCCCATGACCACGGCGTACAGCGCGATCGTCGCGAACGACAGCCACACGGGTACCACGCCGCGATACTCCTCGATCGTCCGCTCCGCGCGCTCGACCTGCGCCTCGCGCGCGGCGAGCACCAGCAGCGCCGGCGATGCCGCGCACAGCAGCAGCACGGCCCCCACCAGCCCCACGTCCACCAGCACCTTCGACAGCAGGTCGAACGCCACCACGAACAGCATCGCCGCCGCCAGGCACAGCGACGAGGCCTTCGCGCCGCGGGGGATCAGCAGGTCGGCCCACCGCACCAGTAAGAGCGCCGCCCCGAAGCCCACCACGAGGCCGCCGATGCGCGCTGCGAACGCGCCCAAGCCCAGGTTCAGCACCTCCGAGAACAGCAGCACGCAGCCGACCACGTTCACGAGGGCGTCGACGGCCAGGAAAGCGGTCGTCTCGATGCAGCGTTGCACGAGCGCGGCGAACACGGCAGCCAGCAGGAACGCCGCCATGATGGTGATGCCGCCGGTCAGCGGGTCGGCGCCCGTCATGATGGCGAACGTGTCGACGGACACGCGGTCGCTGATGCTGGCGCCCTCACCGAACAGCACGAGGCACGCGGCCAGGCCGAAGGCCGCCCGCAAGAACCACCGCTCTTTGATCATCGACAACGCGTCCACAACGCTCCCCCGCCAGCGAGCTGCCCGTACGTTCGACGAGGTCAGTTCATCCCTCATCACCTGCCCGTGAGTATAGCAGAAGAGGGCGCACGAACGGGGCCGCCCCTCGGCGGCCCCGCGTGAACGCAGTCGTGCTTTCAGCGTCATGCTACCCCTGCGCCGGGGCGTCGCCGCCCGCAGGAGCGCCGCCACCCGCCGGTGCCGCGCCGCCCGCCGCGTCGCCTTCGGGATTCGCTTCCTTCCAGGCGGCGTACACCGACTCGTGCTCCGTCACGCTGGAATCGGCCGCGGCCGCCTGCTCGCCGGCCACGCGCCCGAACGTCAGGCACAGCGAATGCGACAGGCCGCACACGATGGTGGGATAGTCGATCGCGAAGCGCATGCCCTGCACGTTGCCCGCCATCCACAGGCCGGGGATGGGATTGCCCCACGCGTCGATGGCCTCGGCCTTCTCGGTGCCCTTCAGGCCGCCCATGGTCAGCATGAACGCCCACTGCCCGCTCGAGCTGTAGAAGTACGGCGGCGTCTCCACCGGCCACAGGCGCTTGGCCTGCTTGCCGAAGTCGGCATCGTAGCCGTCATGCGCGAAGCCGTTGTAGCGATCGAGCGTCTCCTGCAGGGTTGCCGCATCCACGTGGATGCCCTCGGCCAGTTCCTCGACGGTCCACGCGTACTGCATGTTCACGCCCTGCTCGGTCAGCATGGCCTCGATGGTTGCCTTGTCGCCCGTCTCGATGGCCGCGTTCCAGGCGTCGATGTCGCCCGAGAAGCTCATCTGCGCGCCGTGCGTCGGCGACGACCATTTCAGCTGCTCGGGGTACTTCGCATCCGCGATTTGCCAGAACACCGTCTGGGGCTGCTCTTCGGCCAGGTCGGAGAACGATTGGCCCGGGATGTCCTCGTTCGTGAAGCGGCGTCCGTTGATGTCCACCAGCAAGAACGGGTCCGACCCCAGCGAGCCGGGCGTGCCGTGCGCCATGTACGCATGCGGAATGCCCTGCATCATGCCGCCGATCCACATGCCCATGAGATGGCCGTCGCCCACGTTGCCCGTGCTGGGATACACGTTCGTGTCGATGGCCAGCTGCGCCTGCGACGGGCACCACGCCTGCATCATGTCCTCGTTGTGCCCATAGTCGCCCGTGGCCAGGATCACGCCCTTCGTGGCGGTGAACTTGACGTAGCTGCCGTCGGACGCCTCGGCGATCACGCCCTCGACGCGTCCCTCGGTCCCGTTCGGCTGCCCGCCGCGCACCAGCTGGCGGCCGCGATGCTCGTAGAAGAACTCCGCGCCGTGCTCCTTCGCGTACGCCTCAAGCTCGCCGACGGCGCCGGGGAAGCCGCCGTTCATGCCCGCCTCTTCGCCCTCGGGCACGGTGAACTCCTGCTGGTTGCAGAACTGCGGGAACCACTCGCCGTCGACGGGGTCGTACTCCACCTCCATCGGCCAGCGGGGAATCTCGATGCCGTAGCCCTTCGGCTCGAGCATGGTGTTGTACCACCAGTCGAAGTCGGAGCCGGAGCGCTGGCCCCACACGCGGTACAGCCGCTGATCGGTGCGGTTGCCGGCGTAGCGCTGCAGCGCCAGGCACATGTCGTTGATGTCCGACTCGCTGGCCTCCAGGCCGTTCGCCTTCTGGAACGAGGAGTTCACGGTGCCGATGTCCTGGCCGCGCGTCTGATAGGTGCTCAGCGTCTCGATCACGGCCACCGTCGCACCGTTCTCGGCCGCCGTCGCCGCCGCGGCCAAGCCGGCCAGGCCGGCGCCCACCACCACGACGTCGAACGACTTCTCTTCCGCAACGTCGGCGATGGCCTCCGGCACGGCGCACCAGGTCGCCGTCTTCGGCGTGCCCTTCGGAGCGCCGACGGGCAGCTCCACCGTCTGGGCCGCGGAGGCCGTGGAGCCTTCCCCGGCCGACGACGACGCCTGCGGCGAGCAGCCGGCCAGCCCGAAGCCGGCGGCCACGGCGGCCGTCGCGCCGAGGCCCAGGAACGAGCGGCGGTTCATTTCGAATGTTGGAGCCTTCATGGCAGTTCCCCTTCCTTGGTTCGCCGCGCAACGCCCGTCGCGCGGCCCTTCCGTTCGCGTCGCCTGCGCCGGGGCGCTTCTTGCCGAAGCGAAAGGTCCTCAAGGGAGGGAGGGGGAGGTAAGGACCCTTCGCTCCGGCAAGACCGGCGACAGGAAGGAGCCTATCGAGCATGACCGGCCAGGCCATCCTCCAGGAGTGGGGAAACCGCGCGAAATCGTCGGCGCAGCTCTCACCCAGCCTGGAGTACGCGACGCGTCACCCCAGGTGGGAGAGGGGTATCAAGCTGGGGAAACGATTGAGGGTAGCAGCGTCCCTGCCTCTGCTACCCCTTCGGGGTTCTCAGGGAATCGGTCATGTTGTTGAGGGCGGCGTCGCTGAAGCCCTCGCTGTAGGCGCTCGGGATGACCACGGTGCCGCCCGAGCCCTTCACGCTCTCGTACAAGAGGTGCATCGTGCGCAGGCGCAGGGCCACCTCGTTCTCCTCGTACACGTGCGCCGCGTCCACGAGCATGGCCGAGATGTCCTTCTCCACCTCGGCCAGCACCATGCGCGCGTTCTTCTCGCGCTCGGCCTGGGCCTCGGTGGACATGACTTCCTGCAGCTCCTGGGGAATCACGATGTCGCGGATCTCCACCGACAGCACGGTGATGCCCCACAGCGACGTGCGCTCCTCGATGACCTCCTGCAGCTCCTGGTCCAGCTGGTTGCGGCGGATGGCCACCTCCGACACGCTCGCGCGGCCGATGGCGTCGCGCAGCGCGGTCTGCGCCACGAGCGACACGGAGTTGTAGTAGTTCTCCACCTCGAGGCAGGCCTTCTCGGCGTCCCACACCATCCAGAACAGCACGGCATCCACGTTGATGGGCACGAGGTCGCTGGTCAGCGTCTCCTCAGCGCCGAACCCGGTGACCATGATGCGCTGGTCGGCCTTGAGGGCGGTCTGCTCGATGAAGGGGATGGTGAAGTACAGGCCGGGGCCCTTCGAGCGGCTGAACTTGCCGAAGCGCAGCACGACCACGCGCTCCCACTGCATGGCGATGTGGATGGACATCTCGGCCAGGCACGCCAACGCGAAGCCGACGAGCACCACCCATACGGTGAACGCGCCGGCGATCAGGTAGCCTGCGGCGATGGCCAGCACGAGCGCCACCACGAACACGAACGCCGAGAACATGAGCGAGCCGTTCTGCGACGTGCGTCGATCGGTGCGCGAGTTGTACTTCTCGATGGAGAACGGCTTGGCGGCCGGCGCGTCAGTTTGATTCTTTCCTTTGCGATTTTTCATACAAGCCCCGTCTCATGCTCGCGCCGCCTTCCACGTCCTGCTGGACGCGATGGGCGACGTCGATCATCCTCAACATGATTTCATCAAGCGTCATGCCCAAAGCGAGGCACCGCCTGATGCTCTCCTCGATTTCCGTATCGGCGATGGACTGCACGTCGTCGGCAGCCAGCTTCCCGATATCGCGGACGAACACGCCGCGCCCTCGAACCGACTCCACGTACCCGTCGTGCTCGAGGTTGATGTACACCTTGCTCACGGTGTTGTAGTTGATGGCGGCTTCGGCGGCGAGCGTACGGACGCTGGGCAGCTGGTCCCCGGGCTGGTAGTGGCCGGTCTTGATCAAGTAGACGAACCGGTTGCGCAGCTGCACCCACACGGGCAGCCCCGACGACTCGTCTATCTCGAATAATGCCATGCCACTTCCCTACTCCGTCTACAGGGGACCATCCGTCCCGCATTGTACAAGATAACCAGCTTGCTCAGCGGCGGCAACCGCGCATCTTCAATGCATCCCCGACCAAACAACGCAGAACCGCAGCAGCAGCCCGCCCGCAATGCACAGCACGTCCACCGGCAACAGCCGCAGAAGACGCCGAGCAGCCATCATAAACCCCTCGCTCGCCAACGGAACGAGCAGGCCCAGGCCGACCAGCCCCACGACGAACCACGGGCCCAACCCCTCCGGATCGAACAGCATCGCCAGCGACTCATGGGCGAACGGGTCGAGATACGCCAACCCCACGAACGCGACGAGGGCCACCGCTTCGAGCGCCAGCACAACGAGGTGACACTGATGAAGCAGAAGCAGCCGATCGTCGAGCAGCCGCACGTCCCGCCCGAAAGCGCTGAGCACGAACACCGACGACAAGCCCGCCGACAACGACGACAGCACGAACAGAACCGGTACCGCCACGTTGAACCACAGCGCAACGGCCTCGATGCTTCCCACGTATACGCCCGTGTACCCCATCATGAGCAACGACGCCACCGCGCACACCGCTTCGCCCACTTTGCGCGCGGGCGCATGGACGAACGGCACGTACAGCACGTTCGCGGCCAACAAAAACCCCGCCACAAGAAGGTTCGCCAGCAACGTGAACGAACCGAACGAGAGGATGGAAAGCGTCGGTCGAGTGAACAGCATGAACACCCGCTCGGGACGTCCAAGATCGAGCAACAGGCACAGCGCCGCAAGACATAGAACGACGAAGCCGGCGCCGAAGCACCGGGCTTTGAGATCGTCGAACGCCTTCGTTTGAGCCTGCGAACGCCGCACGCTTCGATGAAATGCGAACGACCAGATTGCCGTCACGAACATGATGCCCGCCCCGCATCCCCCAAGGAACAGGTAAAGCACCACCAAGGTCCCGAACACCTGCAACTCCTCTCCCCCGAAGTCGTTCAGTCCATGATAGAGCCTCGTCCTCCCTCTGGCTAGCCGCTCGTGCGCTTGAACACCTGCTTGTCCTCGTCGAACACAACGTCGAATCGCCGAGCATAGCATGCGCACAGGCCGAATACGAGGTCGGCTGCGCCGCGGAAGTAGCCGGATGCCGCGTGCTCGTTCACGCTGTAGCGCCAAGCCGCAAGCCAAGGCAGTACATGCTCCACCAGGAACGCCTCCTGATCGTGCGCCAGCTGGCGCGCTCGAGCCTCGTCGCCATCGGAAAGCGCTTCGGCTTCGAGCCCCGCGAGATGGCCGACGAATCCCAGCATGAGCCCCAGATGATCGTCGGGCTCAGCGTGCAGCCGCTCGATCTGCAACCCGTAGCGCTGGTACCACGCGCGCACCTCAAGCGTGTGCTTGCTGAACAGTTGGCTGTTCGGGTCGACGTAGAACGACTCCCAGCTGGGCGCATCGGGCGTACCGGCACCCACGAACAGCCTGAACCACTCGCGCTTGAGAGCGGCCATGCGCTCTGCGGTGAGCGGTTCGTCGCACCAGGCATCCATCGCCGTCAAGCCCGCGCGCACCCGGGCATCGTCCATGCCGAACGGCGCCTCTTCGAACATGCGCTGCTCCACCTGATTTGCTATTTCAGCATCGTCCGGTTCGCAATACAGCAAGCGCGAGGCAGCGACGAAGCAAACCCCGGCCGCTTCCAGCTTGCCGCAATCGTAGATATCCCCCATGTGCAACCTCCTTTGTTCCCGCAATCCGACCGCGCTTCCGTCGCATGCGTTCCCGCCGCCCGCCCTTTTGGCCCAGCACTGTTGGGCGCAAAACGGCACCTATGACAATCCAGCGAGGCAATTCGGAGCGATTTTGCCGAAGGGGCCAGCAAAACACCAGGTCAGTTTTCTCACACCGACCCGCCTCCTTCCGAATTTTGTCATAGGGCCTGTTTTGCGCCCACCATCGTGAGTCAGAAACAGACGGCATGCAACTTGCGAGTGCCGCCTGATCCGTGCGACGCACGGATCAGGCGGGATGCTAGATCTCTTCTTCCAGGTTCACGAGCGCGCCCGTTCCGCTGCCCGTCTTCTGGGCGTTGCGATGCGGGTTCATGATGAGGTTCGGATGCGTCGTATCCTTGGGCAGAGGCTCCACTTCCACGTCGCCTTCCCCGTACTTCGCGATCATGTCCTCGCGCGTGCCGAAATCGAGCGCACGCATGGGACAGCCGGTGACGCAGATCGGCTTGCCGTCGCCTTCAACCTCGGCTTTGCACATATCGCACTTCATCATGTAGCCCTCTTCTTCGCCGTACGTCGGGGCGTCGTAGGGGCATACGGTCTGGCAGGTCTTGCAGCCGATGCACACCTCGTGATCGGTCCACACGATGCCGGTTTCCTCATCCTTCTGCATGGCACCCGTCGGGCAGTTCGCCACGCACGCCGGATCGACGCAGTGGTTGCAGGCCATGGAGACGAAGTAGCCGAACACGCCGCTGGGCACGTAGCTGCCCGCCTCGTTCCGCTCCCACGTGCCGCCCTGATAGTTCAGCACCTTGCGGTACAAGTTGCTCACCGGAAGCTTGTAGGTCTCCTTGCAAGCGACTTGGCAGGTTTTGCAGCCGGAGCACTTGTTGGAATCAAAGTAGAATGCGTACTGAGCCATGATGCACCTCCCTTATTCCACGCCAACCGGCATGACGATGGGCCGATTCTTGTCGGGATCGAGCTTGATGTCGCCCGTATACTTCTCCACCTGCACGAGCGTGCCGGTCCACGATTGGGACGCTTCGCCAGAAGACTTCGGCGCCTGCAGGATGTTGGGGTCGCCCCCGACGTCGATGCCCGTCGCTTCGTCGATCTGAATCCACGCGCCGTCCTGCAGCGCCACCGAACCGGGAACGAGCGTCGGAAGCACCTTCGCCGGACGGAGCACCTGACCATGCGGGCTGGTCATGAGCACAAGATCGCCGTTCTTGATGCCACGCTCGTCGGCGTCCACCTCGCTCATGAAGCATTCCTGCGGGAACGCCTCGCGCAGCGATGTGACATTGTCGTTCACCGTGTGGGCACGACGCAGCGAATGAGGCGTCCACAACAACAGCGGGTACTCGTCGGTTTGGGTGCCCTGACCTTGCTCGGGATCCCCGATCTGCCATTTCGCGATCGGCGAGATCGTGGAGAACCCGACCGAGTTGACGTAGCCTGACAGCATCGGGCAGTAGATCTCGAACTTGCCCGTGGATGTGGCCAGGGGGTTCGCCGCGGGATCGGCGTAGAACGCCTTATACGGTATGTTCGTCAGCTTGTCGCCGAAAGAGCGCTTGGTTTTATAGAGTCCCTTTTCCTTGAATTCAGCCACCGTCATGATGCCTTCTTGCGGGGCGCCCTCAACGCCGAGTTCGTCGATGTCCTCTTGCGTGATGGTCAGAAGCGGGGCGTATTGCATAGTGTCATGGTCGGTCATGTACATGGCACCGGCAAGCGACGTGTACGTACGCTCGGCGTCGGTCATGGTGTTCACGGCTGCAGAATCCACGTTCAACCGTTTCGCAAGCTCTTCCGCCACGTACGACTCGGGCTTCGACTCGAACAGCGGCTCCATGATGCGATCGGCCCAGTACACCGTATCGGAGTTGTTCGTCCAGGCAAGGTTGCCCTTCTCCCACCACGTGGCAACCGGCAGCACGATGTCGCAATACTGGCGCGACGGATCGAAGAACGGGTTCGCGCCCCACACGAAGTCCATTTTGCGGAACACCTCGATGGCCGCATTGGCGTTCGGCAGCGAGTTCAACGAATTCTGATATCCGCCAGAATAGATCACGTGAATGTCAATCGGCTTCTTGCCACCCGGCCATACGTCGCGGCCGTATTCGCCATTGAGGATGGAAACCCAGCACTCGGTATGATCGATCTTCTCCCACGACGTGGGGTCTTCGATCTTCGACCAGTCGGGAGTCGACATGACCGCAGGAGGCGTCAGCGGGTTCACCGGGTTCTTCTTCGCTCCGTTCGACGAATCTCCCGCCATCACGAACGGGGCGCCCGACATGCCTTCGTGCAAACCGACCCAGCTGGCGTAGTTGCCCGGCGTGCCGAGGCCGCCGTGCATCATGGCGAGCGTGTAGAATGCCTGCGCGAACATCTCGCCTGCAGGTATCTTCGTCGTGGATTGGCCGGCGAAGAAGTCCACCTTCTCGGCTGCGTGGATCTCCTCGGCCAGACGGCGAATCGTATCGGCCGGAACGCCGCAGATGGCCTCCGCCCACTCGGGCGTCTTGGGCTCGTTGTCGTACGTGCCCAGCACGTAGTCCTTGAAGTTGTCCTCGGCCGGAGCCCCCTCGGGCATATGCTCGGCGTCGAAGCCCACGCAGTACGTGTCGAGGAATTCCTGATCGTACAGGCCGTTCTCGATCTGATGATACATCATGCCGATGCACAGCGCCGTATCGGTGCCAGGACGCACGGCAACCCATTCGTCCGCAACCGCTTGCACCGTCTGGTTCAACCACGGATCGACGATGATGACCTTGCCGCCCTGTTCGCGCGCATAGTCGAGCTGATACGCGGTGTTGCCGCCCTTGTTGGCCATCCAGTTATTGCCGAAATGGAAGTGCAGATCGCTCTCGGCGACGGCCAAGGCGTCGGGGGCATTGAGCATGCCGCCGGTCATGAACAGTTCGGGAAGCGGCCACGAACCGAGCGAAACGGTGCCCATGTCGTGGTGCACGGCTCCGCCCAAGCTGTTGAGCAGGCAAATGACCGGATCGAAGTACGTGTCGCCGATATCGTCGTAGGCGGCGGCGAGAATCGATCGGTTGCCGTACGTATCGTATGCCTTCTTCATCTCGGCAGCGATGTAATCGAGCGCCTCGTCCCAACTGACGCGCTCCCACTCGTCCTTGCCGCGCATCTCGCCGTTGGGATTCTCGGGACTCCAGCCCTTGCGCTTCATGGGGTACTTGATGCGCGCCGGCGACGTGATGTTGCTGATCTGCGCGCGTCCACGCGGACAGGCGCGGCGCTGGGGCACCTCGATCGAATCCTCATCCTGCTCATCGGTTCGTATTTTAAGCGGCACGCCGTCCTCGACGTACACCTTGAGCAAGCAACGCGAAGAACCGCAGCTGCAGTTGTTCATGCAGGCGCCGGTTTTCCACTCGCCCTTCTCCTCTGCGGCGGGAGCGGCTCCCCCCGCATCGGTGCCCGCGTCTCCCGCAGGAGAACAGCCGGTGAAGCCGACCAATGCTGCAGCACCTGCAGTAGCCGATCCCCATTTGACGAAACTGCGTCGTGTCAGTGAATTGCCCACTTTTGACCCCCTCTTCATCGCGTCCGGGAAACAAAACCCGCATGTGGAATGTCCCCCCGACAATTCCAATCACGACTGTCCATGAGCCCATACCGTCATACTTTCATATGATGCCCATTGCGGCCATACTATCACCATAAACTATGACAGTCAACGAAGAATAGCGAGGAATATGTACCTAAGTTGAGAACAATTGCCCAGGAAAACGACCTGCTATTTCAACAGCAGCTACCATATTGCTATTCAAGCTATACTATGATACTATGACAGAATCGTGACCAACAAAGGGGGTTGGTATGAGGTTCTTGATCGCATTGGCGTGCTGCATCGTTCTTGTTGTTCCGCTTGCGAAGCCGTTGAAGCGCTACCCTGTCCCGTTCTATCTCGCGGCGCTTGCGCTTGTGGGCCTGTACTGGTTCGGGACGAGCGCGAACGCGACGGGCGGCCTGTGGCCGTACTTCATGCCGCTCATGCAGCGATGTGCGCTTGCGTTCGCGCTGTTCACCGTCGTGATGTTCGTGGGCGTGCTCGACGAGGGGTCGTCGCTGCGGGCACGGCTCATGCCCATCCGACGGCAGCTGTCCATCCTGGGATGCGTGTTCGCGCTGGGACACCTGGCCTTTTACGGCGTCTCCTACGTGCCGCGGCTGGGCTCGGCGTTCGCCGGGAACCTCGGGTTCTCGCTGGCGCTCGCAGGGCTGCTGACGGCCCTCATGGCCGTGTTGCTGGTCACCTCGTTCCAGGCGGTGAAGCGGCGGATGAGCGCCGCGCGCTGGAAGGGCGTGCAGCGCCTGGCATACCCGTTCTACCTGCTCACGTACGTGCATCTCGCGTTGCTGCTGGGTCCGTCCGCGCTCGCCGGACGCGACACGGCCGCCATCAGCCTGGCGGTGTACTCCGTGGCGGTGGGCGCCTACGTCGTGCTGCGCATGCGGCGCGCCCTCCTGCGCCACCACGCGCCCGACCCGCATGCCGCGACGGTCGGCTGACGCACCTTCGACGTTCCCTCCCTCCCCTGAACGGGCGGCTCGCACGAGCCGCCCGTTCGCATAAGCGGCCGCACCGCCCGATGTTTCACGTGAAACATCCGTTCTTATGCCTCTTGTGCCTCTTGCGCCGTACGCGTGCTCGGCAACCTGCCCGTCAGGCCCACTTGTGGGTGACGCCGCGGGCGTCGGCGAGGGCCTCGTCGCCCCACTGGGCGAAAAGGCCGTCGTGGTAGGTGTCGGGCCGGTAGGTTTTGGCCTGGCCGTAGCCGTCGATCACCTGGATGGCGTTCAGCATGTCGCGCGCGATGACGGCGGGGTCGTCGGCCTCCGCGGCGCTGGCGGGCAGGGCGCGCCACACGTAGGCGAGCGGGCGATCGTACTTGTCGGTGACGCTCGTGTCGTACTGCAACCACAGGACGTCGCCTTTGCCCACCAGCTCTTTCATATGGTCGGACGCCAGCACGCCCTCTTCGCAGTTGCGCTCCTCCTGGGGCGCCACGCTCTCGGGGGTGTCCATGCCGATCAAGCGCACCGACACGTGGTCGCCGCTCTCGGTCGCAACGGCGAGCGTGTCGCCGTCCACCACATGGCGCACCGTCACGCGTTCGAACGAGGCGGGATCGAGGTGCGCGCGCTGCGTCTCCGTCCCGCGCGACGCATCCCGATCGGCGGCGCGGTACGCCGCCTCGCTCACGCCTGCGGACGCCTCGCGCGCGGCAGACACGGACGAGGACGACGCCCCCAGCGAAGGAGCATCCTCCGCCAGCGCGTTGATCCACACGGCGCCGACCAGCACCACCGCGACGATCGCAACCAGCCCGATGCGACCCGCCCGGGTCGCGCTCAGCGTTTTCACCAGCTCGCGCAGCGCGCGCTGCGTCGATGCGCTCTGCGTCACGAGAGCCCCTCGCCCACTTCGAACAGCGTCTGGCCGTCGAGCGACGCGATGCGCACGCCCAGCACGCGACCGTCCTCCACCCTCATGCGGCCCGTGCACTTCGGGAACCCGCCGCGCGGGCGGAACGGCGCGCCGGGGCAGACGACGTACGATGCCGGACGCGCCTCGGCCCCGTACACCAGCTCGGGCACATGCGTGTGCCCGTGGACGCACACCTGCGGGATGGGATCGCCCGCCGCCAGGCCCGCGCAGCCGTTGAACCCGATCTGCACGTCGCGCGGATAGTGCGCCACGAGGAAACGCACCCCGTCGATGACGGGATGCGCGAAGCGGCCCACGCGCGAGCCGTACTCGTCGAAGTCGTTGTTGCCGAGCACCGCCGTGGTCGGCGCCAGCGCCTCGAGCGCATGGAGGATCTCGGGGCCGCCGATGTCGCCCGCATGGATGATGTGGTCGACGTCGGCCATGGCCGCAAGCGCCTCGTCGGGCAACCGCCCATGCGTGTCGGAAATAAGGCCGATAACGGTCATGCCGGGGCTCCTCTCGAGATGGAATCAGCGTGAGGCTCCAGTATAGGATATCGAGCCAACGTTGGCACAAGGCGTGAAAGTCTCGTTGAGGCTGGGGGCCGCGCGCACGAGCCCGCACGGGTTCGTGCGCGCGAGAAAGAAAGCCTTACTCAACCGCAAACAGCAGCGTCGCCGCAAGCGGCGACACCATCCCGTCGGCCGTCTTGGCGCGCACCGTCATGCGGTAGTCGCCCGCGTCCTCGAACGAGGTGGAAAACTGCCAGTTCACCCACTTGTCCGCGGTGGCGCCCTCCGTCGCGCACGACGACCACGTGGCACCGCCGTCGAACGAGAATTCGATGGCCTCGATCGGGCTTCCCAGATCGTCGGCAACGCCCTCGAACGTGATCTCGTCGCCCACGCCGAACGTGCACCCGTCGGCGTAGTTCATGATGTTGATCTTATTGCGATAGCACGGATCGACCTGCTGCACGTCCGGTTCGGCATCTTCGCGCGTCAGCTCGATATCCGTGATAGCGCGAGTGAAGTACCGCGCCACCGTCTCGGGCATCCACAGCTGCAAGCTGGACCCCTCCGTCGTCGACGTCAGCTCCTTGCCGTTCACTTGGTAGACGAGCATCGCATCGTGCTCCAGCGCATAGCGCAGCGGCAGCGGCTGGCCGAACCCGTCGGCGCCGTACGCCGTCACGGTGTTCACGCCCTCCTCCAAATCGGCCATTTCCACGATGGAAGCCAGCGGCACACCGAGAACGGCCGCCTGCCCGAACGGAGAGCCGGTGGCGCACGAGCACGCCATGAGCGCTTCTTCGCTCGCGTCTTCGGAAAGCTCGCTCACGTCCACGGTGAAGCTCTTCTCGATATGCCCTCCCACGTTCACGTAGAAGCTGGCAAGGCCGCTTCCCTGCGCCTCGAACTCCGTTGCAGGCTTGGAGCACATCGAGGTCAAAGCCGTGCCGAACACGTTGAACAGCTCGTCGTTCGGCGTCGTGCCCGCCTGGTTGAACGCGAAGCTCCCTTGCACGTTCGGCACCTTCACGTACGAGCCGTCGTCGATGTTCGCCCACGAGGCTTCCACCACGTTCTCGTTGAACGCGTGCGTCGTTCCGCTCGATGCGTCCGAGGCGTCGGCGCTGCCGGGATGCAAGGCGCTCAGCGCCAAGCCCGAGCCGGTCAGCAGGAGCGCCGCGCCGGCGACGCCGGACAGCACGCGGGTAGTTCGTTGCGTCATATCAATCATCCTCGCTTACTGCTGATCGCCGGAAGCCTCGCCGTCGGCCAAAGCCGGATCGACGATCTTCCCTATCTCGGTGATCTCGTCTTCGGACGGCATCTCGTCCTTGGCATTCACCAGCACCTCGTGATCGCGATAGCTCACTTCGCCGTCGACGTCCGTGCCGCGAACGCTCAGCACGTACGCGCCCTCCTTCTCGGGCGTGAACGTGAAGCTCCACCACAGCCACTTCGCCGGATCGACGTCTCCCACGTCGAACGAGGTCCACGTCTCGCCCCCGTCCATGGAGAACTCCACCGTCTTCATGGGATGGTCGAACGCGTCGGCGTAGCCGTTGAAGGTGAACGGCTGCCCGTTCTGGATGATGAGGCCCTCGGGCACGCCGCACACGGTGACGTTGGGGCGGTTCACGTGCGCGCCTTCTTGGTTGACCTGGCCGCATTCGCGCTCGTCCATAACGTCGGACGTCACGTGGTACCCGTTGATCTGCTTCGAGAATATCTGGGCATCGTACGTTTCCTGCCAATGCGTCACCGGGAAGCCGTGGCGCGCGTCCAGATACTCCCCGCCGATCTTGTACACCAGGTACCCCTTGTCCAAAACCGACAGGTCGAACCCGCTGCGCGAAGACCCGTCCGCGCGGATGGCGCGCACGCTGTTGGTGCCTTCGGTGTAGCCCCCTGCCTTCTCGATAAGCCAGCTCACCGGGATGCCCGTTATCTCGGCCTGGCCGATTCCGCCTCCGCCGATCGGATTGAGCTCGCACACCATCTTCGAGGGCTTCGTCACCACGACGCCCGCGGCCTCGGCCTCGGCCACCAGCTCGGGCAGCTTCGCCGTATAGGGCTCGTTCACGTTGCCGTCGATGGTGATTTCCCACTCGTCGAACATGCTCTGGGGCAGGTCGATGTCCAACCCTGCGGGGCTGCAGGCGTAGCGCATGTGATCGTAATAGCCGTGGACGAAGTCGTAGCTGTACAGCTCGCTTTGGGATTGCACCTTGTCCTGCGTGGCCGAGAACTCGCCCTGCACGTTTTCAACCTGGTTGATGCCCTGGAGCGCGTCGTGCTTCACGTTGTCCCACAGCTGCATGCCGTTGCCATCCGCCGTCGCGTCGTGGCACGATTGGCACGTGCCGTTCGAACCCTCGGCGAACTTGGAGCCGCTTCGCTCGTTGAAGTGGATGGCATGGATCAACCGGCCGAAATCGTCGCCGTTGTCGCGGTGGCACGAGATGCACTGGTTCACGTCGCCGTACGTTTCCAGCGCCTCGTTGTCGATGGTGGCGTGCTTGTATTCCATGTTCTCGATCATCGCGTTCAGGTCAGCGTGGCACGAATTGCAGCCGCGATTATCGGCATCGAGATAATACGTGTTGTACGAGATGGTCCAACTTTGCTGCATCCAATGGGGGCACTCGTACTCGGTCGGCGTGCGCTGGACCAGCTGCCCGTTCGCGTATCGGATGATCTCGGGCGCGTACTCCTCGGCGATCTTGTCCCACTTGTCGTAGTTCTCGACGATGAACTCCTTGCCTGGATACTGCACGTCTCCGTCCGGCTCCCCGCCACGCACGATCTCGTCCGCGGTCGATGCGGAATCGGCGGCGAGCGCAGGACCGACCACGCAGCAGGTTGCCGTCACGGCCAACACCCCCGCCATGCCGAGCGCGGCTTTCAGTCGCATGTTTCTCATGATCTCCTCCGTCTTCTCTGGTCAAAATGCGGCGGTGCGCGCTTGCTTTTCGGCCCTCCTCCCCACCTGAAACGCACGCGTTCGCCGCACGTCGGAACGATGGTAGAATCACGCGGCGGGGAACGCCATCAACGCATCCGGGTGAATGAGGGGTCCGGCCCGAGCAGGTATCCCCCGGTTTGGTTGATGGAGGGAGGAGGCATTTTCGCCTATCGTGGAAATCGTTTATAATGACCCCGCTCTGCAAGGGCTCGCGGCCACCTGTCCGCATCCTCCTTGCATCTGCATCAGGGGAAGAATCGGGGGGATCGGGCATGCACAACGTCGCCGGCAGGCGCATCGACCGCAGCGCGGTCTTCGCCTCCTTGGGGCTGGGCACGAATCTGCTCTGGTGCACGCTGGCCGGGCACACGGGAGGATTCCCCTCCTCGCTGCACGACCTGGACCCCGCCGTCAACCCGCGGCTGTTCTTCCTGCTGGGCATACTTGCCGTCGGCATCGCATTCGCCCTCGCGCCCCGCTGGCTGCGCGAGCGCGATCGACCCTTCTCCTACGTGCTGCCGCTCGCCTCTTCGGTGGGCACCGCGAGCTTCGCGCTCGCCTCCCACCAAAGCCTCTTCGACCCGATCGTGCTGGCGGTCGCCGGCTTGATCGTATTCGGAGCCGGCTATTTCTGGATCGCGTCGCGGTTCTACCTGCTGCTCACCAGGACGCAAACGTTCGCCTGCACCGCTTGGTGCATCGTCGCGGCATTGGGCGCGGAAACGCTCGCGCTCCCCATCGTGCGCGAGCTCGTGTCCTCCACCTGGCAGATCGTCATCACCATCGCGCTGCCGCTCGTCTCGGCCGCGCTGTTCAAGGCAGCGCGCACCGCCGCGCCGGTCAACCGCGCCAAGGCCGTCGCGTCGCGACGGTCTTCCCACTCCGAAGCATCGACGACGCTTGCCGCGCAACCGCGTCGCGCCATGCTGCCGGAAGGGCACGAAGGCCGAAGGAGCCTGCTGGTTCTCGTTGCCGCCGCCGCGCTTCTGCTTGCCACCGTGCGATCGTTCAGCTCGATCGGGCTGTGGGGCAGCGAGGCTGCGGCGCAGGGCATGACCGCCGGCATCGCCTCGTCCCTCGCCTCCACGGCGATCCTGGCCCTCTTCGCATACGCCACGCTCGTGAAGACAACCCGGTGGCGCCTCGATTTGAGGTTCCAGCCGGCGTTCATCATCGTCATCGGCGGCCTGTTCCTCGTCGTGTCGCAGAACCCCGCGCCCGGCATCCCCGCCGCGTTGCTCGACGCGTGCATGAGGCTGGACGACTCCTGCGCGCACGTGCTGTTCTGGATCGTCGTGGTCACGGCGATTGACGCGCTCACCATGCCCTCGTACCGCATGATGGGCATCGCCGCGGCCATTTACGCGCTCAGCTCCATGCTGTGGGTCGCGCTGCTGGGAAGCGGCGCGGCGTTCAGCAGCATGGTGATGCTCGGCGCCGCCTACTCGCTCACCATCGCCGCCATTCTGAGCGAGTGGATGGGAGCGCGACGGCTGGACGCGGGCGACAGGGAGAACGCCGCGGAAAAGCCGGCGACCGCGTCCGAGAACCCGCCGCTCGGCGACCTGACCGGCGAGCACGTATCGCGCGCCATCGCGGTTCGCTGCAAGGACATCGCCGCGGCCAACAAGCTGTCGCCCCGCGAAACGGAGATATTCATCCTCCTCGCGCAAGGCCGCACGCGCACCCTCATCCAGGAAGAGCTGGTGCTGGCCGAAAACACCGTGAAGACGCACATCGCCCACATCTACGCCAAGCTCGGCATCGGCAACCGCCAAGAGATGATGGATCTCGTGCTGGGCGCCGCGGAAGACGGCGAGGGCGCTTCCCGCTAACGCTTGGCGGACGTGGATGCCGACCAACCCGACACAGGGGAGAGCATCCAACCCCAACGATGAGCGTTTACGCAAGCTCTGCGATCCTGGCGGCGGCGACCAGGTTTATTTCCTCGTACATCTCCTGCTCCAACTCGCACACGCGCTCCTCGGTTTCAGCTGTTTCGAAAACTTCTGCTGCAGCCTTTTCAATTGCTCCCAGCAGTTCGCGGTAACCGATCATCCACATCGTCCTTTCATAGGGAAATCGTAAACTGATATACGGTTAACCAGTGTACCTGTTCGCATAGCGTTATGGGCATGACGAACACAAACGTGCAGATCGGGCAGTTGCTGAAAGACCTCCGCGAGGATCGCGGATGGTCGCTGCGCGAATTCGGCTTAGTGGTCGGCATGAACAAGACGTATTTGGGCGACATCGAGCTGGGCAAGAGGAATCCGACGATCAATTCGCTCGAGAAGATCGTCGCAGGATACGGCCTGACGGTGAAGGAATTCTTCGCCAAGATGCCGGACTGACTCGCAGCTGCGGAACGCGCGACCGGGCCTCGCGCCCTCACTGCTGCCGCTCTAATCGCGATTCAACCCCCGGCTACCCGTCGCTTTCCACCAGGTCGATCAGCTCTTGGTGGGTGTGGATGCCGAGCTTGGCGTACACGTGCTTGACGTGGGCTTTCACGGTGTTGCGCGACACCACCAGCTGCTCCTGGATGTAGGCGCGATCGCGCCCGCGCGCCAGCATCATGAACACCTCGAGCTCGCGCGGGCTCAGGCCGAACCGCTCCGCCACCGCGCGGCAGCGGGCCTCGAAGTCCCGCTCGGGAGCGTTCGCCACCGCCTCGTCCACCGGCGTGACGCCCGCGATGGTCGCCGAGAAGCTGAACGTCTTCAGCCCGATGAGCGCGTACCCCACGAACACGAGGATCAGCAGGCCGCCCATGACGGCCGCGCCGTACGAACCGCTTCCCAGCAGGCCGTTCGCCAGCACGCCCAGCGCCGCGCCCACGATGGTGCCCAAGCCGGTCAGGCCGCGGCCCCAGGCGAACGCCGCCACCGCGCCGCGCTCGTTGCGCGCGGCGATGGCCACGAGCGCCACCCACGCCACCATGTCGAACAGCGTATTGCCCGCCGAAAGCAGCGTGACGCTGGCCACCGGCACCAGGTCGTACAGTGTGGAGCCCGCGAAGAAGCCCGCCACCACCAGCAGCACCGACACCTGCGCCAGCAGGTCGGCCGGGAACGCCTTGCGCGATAGCAGCACCACCAGCGCCACCGCGGCAACCGGCACGATGACCAGGAAGTCCGACAGCGGCACGCCGCCCACCTCGCCGAATCGCAGCGAGTAGCCGAACGCCACGCGGAACAGGAACAGGCACACGAACAGCTGGCTCCCCAGCGGCAGGAACGACGACGGCTGCGTGACCGAGAAGTCGGCCGGCGCCTCGCCCGCCTCGGTCGCCTCGAGCACCGGCAGCGCGGCGCGCCAGGTCAGCGCGAGCGACGCGAACGGCAGCAGCAGGAACAGCGCGATGCCCGCAGCGGCGGGCACCACCCATGCCAGCGCCGTCATCAGGTAGTACGCCACGAACGCCAGCGCGACGCACAGGCCCGTCTGCCGCAGCGTGAACCGCGAGGCCGCCATGCCCACCGCAACGACGATCCAGCTGCGCCCGACGGCCGCCAGGCTGGCGGCAACCGTAAGCCCTATCGCGTTGCTCGCATGCAGGGAAAGCGGCAGCAGCACCGCACCCGCCGCAAGGCAGCCGATCGCGCCCCGTTGCAGCACGCGCACGCGCAGCAGCGACGGACGGAAGGCCGCCGCCAGACCGATGGCAATGAGCGCGACCGAGCTCGCGAGCACCGACACGTCGCGCGCGTACGTGAACACCGCATCGAACTGCGGGAACACGACGATGTTCATCAGCGACGTCGCCAACAGCACGAACGCGAGCGCCGCCGTCGTTCTGGCGAAGTCGCGCGAGAAGATATGCTCGTCGGGCAATGTCATGTTCGCCATTGTAGCAACTATTGCGCGCTACGAACGACGGGACCCGCCGTGCGGCGGGTCCCGTCGAAAGAGGATACGCGCATGGGCGGCCGAGGGAGGGAGCCGGCCCATCGCGGAGGGTCGGCAGCGCCTACGCTTGGCCCGTGGCAGCCAGCATGCCCGCACGGCGGCCGAACGTCATCGTGCGCCCGGCTGCCAAGCCCGTGAACAGGTTGGGATAGCTCACGCTGAAGAAGCCGCCCGAGTCGTTGCCCACCATGTACAGGCCGTCGATCTGCTCGCCCGCCTCGTTCACGGGGTGCATGTCGGTGTTCACCGGACAGCCGTCGATGGTGGCGAGGAACCACGAGCCCGTGCGCACGCCGTAGTACGGCGGATGGTTCAGCTTCAACAGGCGGTACGGCTCCTTGTTGTAGTCCTCGTCCTTGCCCGCGTCGGCGAACTGGTTGTAGCGCTCCCACGTCTCCACCGTGGCGTCCACCGGCAGGTTGAGCTTCTGCGCCAGCTCCTCCATCGTGTCGGCCTGCTGGATGTAGCCGGCCTCGATAAGCGCCTCGAAGTCGCCCGCCATCTTCGAGATGGGCATGTTCGACGGCGCGCCGTTGTCGAAGGGGTACAGGCGGCAGCATCCCACCTCGTTGATCTGACGCACCTGCTCCACGTAATCCGAATCCCAGATGTCCACGTAGGTGTGGTACGGCTGCATGAACGCGGAGTGCAGCATGTAGTCGTAGGGGCCGCTTTCGTTGCAGAAGCGCTTGCCGTTGAGATTCACCTTGAGGAAGGGCTGCTCGCCGAACCAGAACCACTTGCCCACCAGGTCCGACCCGGCAACCTCGTCCGGCTTGCAGCACGCGCGGTTGAACGTGACGGCCGCGCCGATCGGGTCGATGGTGGCGCCGCACCACAGAGCGGCGCGGATGCCGTCGCCCGTGCAGCTGCCGCCCACCGGCACGTTGATCTTCAGGCGGTTGTTCCACGCCTGGCGCGCCTCCACCATCTCGGTGTTCGCCACGTAGCCGCCCGTGGCCAGGATGACGCCCTTCGACGCGTTCACGCGCAGGTAGTGGCGGTCGTTGCCGTCGCGGCAGATGACGCCCGTCACCCGGCCGTCGGCGTTCTGCTCGCACTTCACCAGCATGGTGTCGTAGCGGAACTCCGCGCCCAGCTCCTCGGCGTAGTCGCGCAGCGTCGTGCCGAACGTCACGTCCTTGTCGTCCGTCAGCTTCTCCGGACTGTGACCCGTCGCCCACGCCTTGTCGCGCGCGCCCTGGCCCTCGGTGCCCACGGATCCTTCGAAGCGCATCGTGAACGCGCCGTCGCGCTCGATGATCTCGCTCAGCCAGTCGATCATCGCGCCCGACTCGTCGGCCCACAGCTTGATGAGGTCGTAGTTCACGAAGCCGTTGGCATAGCGGACGATATCCTCCATCGCTTCCATCTTGTCGATCTTGAACTGCGGAAACTCCTCGAACGACTCCTGTTGCAGCTTGGAATCGATGGCACCCAGGTCCTCGCGCGGCGTGGCGATGGCGCTCATCTGCTCGATGCCGAGCACCTTCGCCCCGTTCTCGGCGGCCGAGATGACGGCGGGCAGGCCGCCGGTGCGACACCCCACCACCACGACGTCGACGTCGATGGTTTCGGTGATGCTCGCCTCGTCGATGGCGGGCGCCTCGCCCAACCAAGAGGGCGTGCTCGGCTTCTGCGTGGTCTCGTCCTTCAACTCGGCGGCGTTCACGTAGCCGTTGCCGCACCCCGAAAGCGCTCCGGCAGCCGCGGCGCCGAGGGCCGTGATGCCCGCTCCCTTGAGGAAGCTGCGGCGGGAAAGCTTGCTACTCATCGGTAGCCTCCCATCCTTCCGGCAGGTTCAAGTCGTGGCACTTCGCGCAGTACAGCGTGCTCGTCTCGTGCACCTTGTGGCAGTCGCTGCACTCCAGCACGTTGTCCTGGTGGCTGGAATGCGGGTTGTACTTCTCGTCGTTGCCCTCGAAGCCCCAGGTGGCGTCCACCACGTCGTTCATGTCGTGGCACCCGCTGCGCGCGCAGAACTCCTCGTTCGCGAACTCCTTGCCCGTGGCCAGCAGCTGGCCCTCCTCGTCCATGGGATAGCTGTCGGACACCCAGGCCATCACCTCGGACACCTGCGTGGTGATCTCCGCTTCGTGGCAGTTCAGGCACGACTCGCCCGCCGCCGCGTGCTGCGTCACCAGCTTGCCCGGATCGCCTTCGGTGTAGCTCTCCACGTACGCGTCCATCGGCGTGTGGCAGATCGCGCTGCAGAAACTGGGCTGCTCGTGCCACACCCACATGCCGACGCCGGCCACCACGACCACCGCGGCCACCACGCCGGCGACGATCCATCCGCGCTTCGCGCTTCGGCGCCGCGGCATCTCGGGCGTGCGACCCCCGTTCTCGCTCTCGGTCATCTCTCCTCCTTTTCGCTCTCGTCTTGCGTGCATGCTTGCTCGCTTGTTTGCACGCTTGCCATGGCTCGCATCATGCGATCGCACGCCGCGTTTGACCATTACCCCCGTGGGGGCATCTTTACGTTTCGGCCGATGAAAAGCATCGTTTCGTATTCAGGCAGAGAAACGACAGGGGGGCTGTCGTCTAAACAAACCGCTTAGCCTCGATTTGAGCGCATTCGAATATTGCTAAACGCGGGTTCGGGCACGTACGGTCTCCTCGTTGCGAAGCGCCGGATGCCTTCGCCGCATGCGCATCACGTGCGCACCGAAGTTCGAGGAGGACACCATGGGACAAGATATGAACGACATGCACGCGTGCTCGAGGAGAAGCTTTGTCGCGGGAGCAACCGCTCTCATGCTGGGCGCCACGGGCTCCCTTCTGTCGGGATGCGGACCGAACAACCAGAAAGCTTCGGGCAGCGAGCCGGCAAGCTTGGCCAGCGGGACATACACCGCCTCGGCGCTTGGACGAGGCGGCCAGATCGAAATGGAATTCTATGTCAACAAGGGCTGCATCCTCTCGGCCGACGTCGTGAAAAACCAAGACACGGCCGTCATCTCCGACAACGCGATCCGCAGCGTCGCCTCCGATATCATCCGCTATCAATCTCCGGAGGTCGACGCGGTGACGGGCGCCACCCTGTCGAGCATGGCCGTCATGCAGGCCGCCAAGGACGCCCTGACCGAGGCGGGCGCCGATAAAAGCTTCTTCAAGCAAGCCGCCTATCCTGAAAGCGAGCCTACGGAAAGCTGCTCGACATCGGTCGTCGTGGTCGGTTCGGGAGCAGCGGGGCTGAACGCGGCGGCACGGCTCGCCAATGCGGGGATCGACGTCATCCTCGTCGAGAAGCAGGGCTTCCTCGGGGGCGGCGACACCATGTTCGCTTCCACCGAGCTGTACGGAGGCGGCGGGTATCCCGTTTACGCCTCCGGAGCGGCGGGGTCCACAGAGCAAGATTATCTTGAGGACAAGCGCGCTGCGGCAGAGAAAAGCGGTCTCCCCGTCGATATGGAGTCGCTTGAGGCGTACGCGCTCCGCACGGGAGCATGCGCCGACTACTATCTTTCGATCGGCGTGCCCTTCACGAAATTCCATGAATTCGCATACCAGACCACCGACGGGTCGTCACCCGGCCCCTATATCATCAAGTGCCTCAGCAGCGAACTCGACCGGCTGGGCGTGGATTACCGCGTGAACACCGCGCTTCGCTCGATCGACGTTTCAAACGGCGCAGCCGTTGGCGTGACGGTGACAGGGCCGACGGGGGACTACCAGATCAAGGCGAAAGCAGTGTTGCTCGCCACCGGAGGATTCGCGCGCAACAACGACTTGCTGACCGACTACGCCGAAGCCGGAGACTACGTGAGCCTCCCCCGATCGGGCTCGGCTTCCGCGACGGGCGACGGGATCGTCGCGGCGAAGGACATAGGGGCGGATGTGTGGAACATGACCGCGTTCAAGGCGAACAACGCCTGCCACGTGGCGGAAAACGGCGCGGTCGTCTCGCTGTACACGCTTTCGGAGACTTCGGCGCTCGTAGATGACGAGGGAAATCGCTTCATCAACGAGACCGATGCGACCATACCGGAAAAATCGGTGGCCGAGCTTGCCCGCCCCAACCAAGAGGCGTGGTCGGTGTTCGATCAGAAAACGATGGATGCCAAGAAACTCGTTCAGCAGTACAACGAGCTGGGGTACTTCGTAACCGGAACCACCTGGGAGGAGCTGGCTTCCGCGATGGGGATGGACGAGGCCTCGACGGAGCGCTTCCTCGCCACCATGGACAAATGGCAGTCAACGGGAGTCGGCAACGTCGAGGAGGATTTCGGCGCAACGGTGAAGGACGCGTTCGACACGCCTCCCTACTATGCCGCTCACGTCAAACCGGCGATGCAAAGTACGTACGGCGGCGTGAAGACGGATGCTTCGGCCCACGTCATCGGCACCGATGGCTCCGCGATTCCCGGCCTGTACGCCGCAGGGGCGGTCTCGGGACACGGATGCTTCGGCAACGTCGTGGGCAACGGCCTGTCGATCGCAAGCACGTACGGCATGATCGCCGCGGACAGCATCGTCAGCGACCTGTCCGCGTAACCCGCACACCAGCTCGGCCGAAGACATGCAGCCCTGAAGAACCCGGGATCGCTCAACCGGGCTTCTTTCAGGGCTGCACGATGTCTTGCAGATAGCGTTTGAGTTCCCGCTTGGAATGAATGCCGAGCTTCTTGTAGATGCCGCTGATATGGACCCTGACCGTACTCGGGGCCAAAAACATCTTCTCGGCGATTTCCGCGGCATCGTCCCCCTTCGCAAGGAGCATGAAAACGGAGGCTTCCTTCGGAGTGAGCGCGTATCGCTCCGAAAGGCTTTTGTACGCAGCATTCGCCGGATCGATGCTCAATTGCTTGAAATTGAAGCGCTCTACGATGTCCCGATCTTGCACAAGCACGATAGAGGCCGCGACCGTCAGCAACACGATGGCGGTGCCCACGATCGCATGATGTATCTGAACGGTGGGCGAAGCCGTGAGAAGGGCTGCACTGAGCACCTTTCCTACCTGGAGGAACACTTTGTAGAAACCGGCGAGCAACCCGCAGATGTACGTCGAGGAAACGCCCAATCGATGGCTGATGTTGCATCCGATGGTATAAGAGAGGACAAGGTACGTCTCCGCGCTCGCATTGAACAGCAAGACGGATAAGGAGGTGTTGTCCTCTACGAAAAAGGCCATCATAGTAGCCGCCGCGATCATGATCGACGCTGCGGTGATGAGGTGGCGGTAGCTGAACCAGCCGGCGAAGAAAACAACTCCTAAGAGGATCAGGAGATCGGGCACGCCCATGCCTATCTTGTCGGGAACGGAGAACACCTCCCCCGTCATCATATCCCCTATGCCGAACGCGAACGCAAATGCCGAAAGCACGATGGCGAGCTTCAGAGGGAAGACCGGCTTCGTGGTCATCGACTGGGGAAGCTCGGAGGACGGCTGGGTCGAAAAAGACCTGAGAAGCATGAACGCCATGGCGAAGGGGACGAGGATCGAAGCGACGGCGCCCACCTCGCTAGAGCCGTTGAAGAGGATCGCCCACGCGACGAACCCGAACAGGTAGGAGCCCGTCCACGCCATGACCACCTTACGAGCGGTCAGGCATCCGAACGCCTCAAGCCAAAGCAGCAACGCAAGCGAATACCCAAAACCGCCCCCGAACATGACGACCGCTTCAAACGCAATCCCCGGATTCGCGGGTTCGAACGCGGTAAACACCGCGCTGCCCGCCATCAAAGCGAGCGATGCCGCAAGCACCACAGGCCGCCGGAAATAAGGTGATGCCCGATACGCAAGAAAGGCGAGCAGAAAGAACCCGACGACCTCGCCAGCGTCGAACACAAAATGCCCTTCGGCGGCCGAGAACGAAGGGAATGCCGGAGAGGTGAACACCATATCCAACATATGCCAAAGCCACGCCCGCGCGAGACCGCAACCGAGCAAAGCCAGAGGGATTTTCGGCAGGGAGTCGACCCTTCCGAAAAAGCTCTTCACGAGATCCCAATACACCGCAGTCCTCCCTCGAACCCGCCCTCCCCTGGCGATACCGAGTGCAGTATACCATCGGCCCCGAGCGTCGTACCTGCCCTTCGGGTCGTCCGATTCCCTTCGTTTCCACCGTTCTCCATGAAATGTGACGAACGCGTTACGAATTAGCACTCTCGGTTGTCGAGTGCTAATTTGCGTCCTAGAATAGGGGCATACCAAGCGAGGTGGCGTACCGGCGCGTCCGGAACCACCGCCTGTCACACGATGCGAGGAGTTGATGAACCATGGCCATGATGGTACCGATGCGGAGGAACCGCAACCTGCTGAGCGAGCTGATGACCGATCCGTTCGACGCGTTCTTCGACGCGGCCACCGCGCCGATGCAGAAGATGTCCCCCACGCTCATGCGCACCGACATCAAGGAAACCGACGCGGGATACGAGCTGACCATCGACCTGCCCGGGTTCAAGAAGGACGACGTGCAGGCCGAGCTCAAGGACGGCTACCTCACCATCACCGCCCAGACGCAAACCGAGACCGAGGACAAGGACGAAAAGGGCACGTACGTCCGCAAGGAGCGCTTCAGCGGCAAGTGCAGCCGCACGTTCTA
Organism: Eggerthella guodeyinii; assembly: GCF_009834925.2. Taxonomy (NCBI): domain Bacteria; kingdom Bacillati; phylum Actinomycetota; class Coriobacteriia; order Eggerthellales; family Eggerthellaceae; genus Eggerthella; species Eggerthella guodeyinii. Next base: position 541,709 of record NZ_CP063310.1, on the reverse strand, counting down.
CGTGGGCGACGACATCGAGGAAGACGACATCAAGGCGAAGTTCGAGGACGGCGTGCTGAGAATCGCCGTGCCGAAGAAGCAGGAGCAGCCGAAACTCGAGGAGAAGAAGACCATCTCCATCGAAGGCTAGCCGCCCAACCACAAGCGAACCGAAGCACCCCTATCAGGAAGGCGACCAAACGGTCGCCTTCCTTCGTTGGGCAGCGCTATCGCACTCGAAAGCATGCGCAGGAACCCGTACGGATGTTTCACGTGAAACATCCGGCTCGAGGTGCGTGGTATCATGGGGCGAACCCGATTGGAGGATCCATGGACGAAACCGCACGCGACATCGAGACGTTCCGCAGCTGGGTGGCCGACACGCCGCCGGGCGACATGGTGTTCTTCGGCGGCGCGGGCGTGTCCACCGAGAGCGGCATCCCCGACTTCCGCAGCCCGGACGGCCTGTACGCGCAGAAGTACCCTTACCCGCCCGAGCAGATGATCAGCCGCAGCTTCTTCGACGAGAACCCCGGCGCGTTCTTCGACTTCTACTGCGACCGCATGCTGGCGCTCGATGCCCAACCGAACCGCGCGCATCGCAAGCTGGCCGAACTCGAGCAGGCGGGCACGCTGGCCGCCGTGGTGACGCAGAACATCGACGGCCTCCATCAGAAGGCGGGCAGCGCGCGCGTGTTCGAGCTGCACGGCAGCGTCCTGCGCAATTTCTGCATGCAGTGCCGCGCGCCCTATCCCGTGGACGACCTGCTGGCCCTCCGCGCGCAGAGCGCCGACGGCGTCCCGCGGTGTCCCGCCTGCGGCGGGATCGTCAAGCCCGACGTCGTCCTGTACGAGGAGCCCCTCGACGAGCGTACGATGCACGGCGCCGTCGACGCTATCGCGCAGGCCGATCTGCTGGTCGTGGCGGGCACCTCCCTGGCCGTGTACCCGGCCGCGGGGCTCATCGACTTCTTCACCGGCAGCCGCCTCGTCATCGTCAACCGCACCCCCACCCCGCGCGACCGCCAAGCCGACCTCTGCATCGCCGCGAACGTCGGCGAGGTATTCGGGTTCTAAACCGCGCACGACCGCCTTCGAGAACAGGAGCCCAACCCCATGTCCAACCCCCTGCCCACCTCCGCTTCCGCCATCCCCCAGCTCTCCGACATCCGCCAAGTATCCGACGGCTGGATCAAGAAGTACGTCCTCGTCTACGCCATGCCCGACGGCTCCACATACGAATACGAAAGCGCCTCGCGCAAGAACCTCGACGCGTACCGCGCCGAACTGACAGGCAACGCAGCCGGCGAAGCATCGCCCGCCGACGCCGTGTGCATCGTCCCGCAAACCGCGACGGGCGAGCTGCTGCTCATCCGCGAGTTCCGCTACCCGCTGAACAGCTGGTGCATCGCGTTCCCAGCCGGCCTCAGGGAGCCGGGCGAAGACCTCGCAACCTGCGTGGACCGCGAGCTGCGCGAAGAGACGGGCTACGCCCTGCGCGCCGACGCGGGCGATGCGGCGCTCATGCCGCTTCCGCAGGCGGGCTACTCGTCAACCGGCCTCACCGACGAGACGGTGCACGTCGTGTTCGCCCAGGTGGAAAAGGCGGCCGACGCGCAACCGGAGCCGGCCGAGTTCATCGAGCCGTTCCTGCTGCCCATCGCCGACGTCCCCCGCTTCCTCGCGGAGAACACCACCCCCATCGGCACCCGCGCCCAGCTCGTCCTCGAAGCCTTCGCCCGCCGCCACTAGCCGCCACTAGCCGGCGGTGATGCTCTCGGCCTCGTCGTCCAACCGAAGAAGCAGCTCCGCCTGGGAGTGCACGTCCAGCTTGCCGTAGAGGTTGCGCATGTGCGTCTTCACCGTGGACTGGCTCACCACCAGCTTCTCGGCGATGTACGGCGCACGGTAGTTCTGCGCCAGCAGCACGAGGATCTCGCGCTCGCGCGGCGTCAGGTCGAAGCGCGCGGCAACGGCGGCGCAGCGCTCTTCCAGCCCCGCGCGGGCCGCTTCGGCGGCGGCGACCTCGCCCGCCTCGCGCCTCGTCGCTTGCCGCTGCATGATCAAGAACGACAGCGCCCCGCCCGCCGCGAACGTCGCCAGCACGACCACCACCGTCAAGCTCGCGTACAGCGAAGCAGGCATGGACGCGTGCAGCCCCACGAACAGGGCCCGGATGGCTATCATGAACGCGAACGAGCACAACAGGGGCGTGGATGCATTCCCCCTGCGCACGCCTTCGGGAAAGAGAAACGGCGTCATCATGATGTAGAACAGCGTCACCTTGTACGTGGAATCCACGATGAGCATATGCAGGAACCACAGGTCTTCCGAAGCCTGCGACGTGTAAAACGACACGAACGTCACGGGAAGCACGAACAGCTCGTACACGAGGATGAAACTGCGATTCCACACGCGCTTGACGACGAGCAGCGCGATGAACCCCGCAGCGACGATGCCGCAGCCGATAGCCAGCTGGATCAGGGCCGCCATCGAAGCGTCCCCTTGCAGCCCCATCCACGACGACTGCGACGAGACCATGGGCCCGCGGCACACGAGGGGCAGCGCGATCAGGCTGACCGCGACGACGCGATCCTTCAGCGTCGAGCAGGCGAAGCGAGGAAGGGGGCGGTCGAGTTCGTCGCCCGCTCGACGCTCGCTTACCTGGAACCGGGGCTTGTACAGCACGAACAGCCCTCCGGCGACCACGGGCAACGCGCCCAGCAGCACGCGTGCCACCTCCCCCGAGAACAGCGCGAGCCCCATCGTCAGCAGGCCGGACAGCAAGCAGGCGACGGCGAACGCGCAGGCGGCGCGGCGCGCGCCCAGCGAGACGAGGCGCTCGCCCCACAGAACCAGCAGCAAACCCGTCCCCACCCGATACAGCATGAGCATCGCCAGGGCCAAACCGTCGTCGACCAGCGCGGCGTACAGAAGCAACCAGGTGGAGCCGATCGAGAGAAGAGCGACCAGAACCCGTATCGACCGGCGGTCGCTCACGCGCAACGCGGGACGCACCCGGTACAAGACGACGATCGCCAGCATCACCGCCGCCTCGACGACGTAGGGAACCGGTGCGAACATGGAAAAGCTCACGAACCGGGCGACGGGCATGCGCTGGATCTCAAGCGCCATGAGCGCGCACGCCAAGCCGGCAACCGCGAGCCCAACGCCGGGCGTTCGCGCGAAGAACAAACGAACCGAACCCATGAAACCCCTCCTCCCAAGATACGGTTATATCAGAAAACCAGGATGAGATGCTCCGCCGCCTGCAACTTCATACCGTTTGTGGTAGGAAATCACCACCCGTCCTCGCGTACCTTCGTACCAGCTTGGATGCCGGCCGCAAACCGCCCTCCCTCCCATGCGGCGCGAGGCCTGCATCCAGGCACGCATGATGCAACAAGGAAAGGAGAGGGTGGTATGGAACTGAACCGTCGAGATTTTCTGAAGGGGGCCCTGGCAACCGGCATCGTCGCCACGGGCGCAGGGCTCGCAGGCTGCGCGCCGGCCGCATCCGACGCGAAGGCCGACGAGGCCGCTTCGAGCTATCCCGAAGGGCTTCAGGCGAGCGACTTCGAGGAATCGCCCGTCATCGTCGAGCCCATCACCGACATCGCCGAGGAGAAGTCGTACGACGTCGTGGTCGTCGGTGCCGGCACGGGCGGCGTCCCCGCCGCGCTGAGCGCGCTTGAGGAAGGCGCGACCGTCGCCGTGCTGCAGAAGGAATCGAAGCCCATCGCCCAAGGCGGCACCTGCTCGGGCGTGCTGCTCGACCAGAGCGACGAGCAGGGCGTGATGAACTACCTGCAAGGCTACCTCGAGGATTGCCGCTGGCGCGCCGACCGCAAGCTGGCCGAAACGTACTGCAGGTACTCGGGCGAAGCCATCCGCTGGACGCAGGTGCGCACGGCCGAAGCGGGCTTCCCGCCCTACACGGTGCGCCCCACAGCCGTGACCGAATACGAGGACGGCTCGAAGTGCGCCCGCCGCAGCATCATGTTCGGGCCGAAGCCGTACAACAACGGCACGATGGTGGAGCATTTGGCCGAGCTGGCCGCAAGCAAGGGCGTTGAGTTCTTCTACTCGACGCCGGGCGTGCAGCTGGTCACCGACGACTCCGGAACCGTCACCGGCGTGATCGGCAAAAGCGGCAGCTCCTATATCAAGTTCAACGCGACGAAGGGCGTCATCCTCTCCACCGGCGACTACCAGAACAACCAGAGCCTCGTGGAGCGCTACTGCCCCGACGTGAAGGAGTTCGACCGCAAGCAGAGCAACAAGACCGGCGACGGCATCCTCATGTCCATGGCCGTAGGCGCCGGGTTCGTGCCCGTGGGCCACTCCCACATGATGCACGACTTCGACTCCGGCCCCATGTTCGACGAGCCGTTCCTGTTCGTGAACGAGGACGGCGAGCGCTTCATGAACGAGGACTGCGTGTTCGAGGAAGTGAACTGCGTGCTGCGCAACCAGCCGAAGCCGGGTTGGTACTCCCAGATCTTCGACGACGAGTACGTGGAGCAGGTCACGGAATGGGGCGGCAAGCCCACCGACAAGGAAAAGATCCGGGCGTACATGCCCGACGTCGAGATGGATCGCTCGGCCGAAAGCGGCGCGAACGTCATCGAGAGCCTCATCGGCACGTACTGCTGCGACACCTTGGACGAGCTTGCGGCGAAGCTGGAAATCCCCGCCGATGCGCTCAAGAAGTCCGTCGCGCGCTACAACGAACTGGTCGACGCCGGGTTCGACGAGGACTTCGGCAAGCAGGCGAAGTACCTCAAGAAGATCGAGAAGGCGCCGTTCTGGGGCATCCACAAGCACGTGCGCGTGTCCGCGCTGTGCGCGGGCGTCACCGTGAACGAGAACTATCAGGCGCTCCGCACCGACGGGGAGGTCATCCCGAACCTCTGGGTAACCGGATTCAGCGCCGGCCAGCTGTGCGGCAGCCCCGACTGGTCGATGTACCAAGGCGGCATGTCGGCCGGGCACTGCATCATGACGGGCCGCATCTGCGGCATCCAGGCAGCCACCGGCGGCAAGCTGGAATCCAAAACCCCCATCACGGAAGCCGACGTGGAAGCGCTGGCGTAACCGGGCATCGTAGCGTCGCGGCGGCCCCTGCGCCGCCGCGGTTCTAGCCTCGGTTGATCACCTCGACCTGCAAACCCTCCAGCACGTCGAGGGCCTTCTCGTTGAGATCCGGGTCGAACGACGCGGTGCAGGCGGCGTCCACGATGATGGGCACCTCGGGGCAGGCCGCCTGCGCCAGCACGGCGTTCGAGATCACGCAGATGTTGGACACGAGGCCCACCAGCTCGATGCTCTCGAACGGCGGCTTGCCCAGCTCGGCCGCGGCAAGCTGGGCCACGCGCAGCCACTCGAACAGTTCGGCCGAACCGAACGTCGGCTTGCTGAACACCTCGTCCATCGGACGCACGAGCGACGCGATCTCGCCGTACAGCGCATGCCCGGGCGTGCCCTCGATGCAGTGCTCCACCGGCAGGTTGCGGCCCTCGCGCGTTTCCAGGTAGTCGCGGCGGTGCGTGTCGAGCGTCCACACGATCTCGTCGACGCGCTCGCGGTACGCCTCGATCTTCGCGGCGATGGGCCCCGCCAGCTTCTCGGCCCCCGGAAAGCCCAGCGCCCCGTCCACGAAATCGTTCTGATAGTCCACGACGATCAACAGGCGTTTCATGCGTTCCTCTCCTCGTTCTCGGCTTGTACTCTCTTCAGCTCGCTCAGCAGCCACTGGTACTGATCCTGCACGCGCTCGTACGCCGCCGCCACCGGCAGGCACGCGGCGGCGACCGAGGCCATGATCGCATCGTAATCGCGCGTCATCGCCTCCACCACCGCGGCGTCGATCTTGCCGGCGGCAACCTGGTCGGCCAGCAGCGCGAGCACCTTCTCCTTGGGATACGCCTGCTTGTAACTGCGCGTTCCCACGAGCGCGCTCACGATGTCGGCCACCGCGATGATGCGGTCGGGCAGCGTCAGCTCGTCGGCGTGCAGGCCGCGCGGGTACCCCGACCCGTCGAGCTTCTCGTGATGGCGCACGGCCGGCAGGATCATCTCGGGTTCGACGCAGTCTTCGAGGATGCGCTCGGTCAGCGCCACATGCGTGCGCATGACGGCCATCTCGTCGTCGTCGAGGCGCCCCGGCTTCTCCAGGATGGACAGCGGGATGCCGATCTTGCCCACGTCGTGCACGAGCGCGCTCGCGTACACGTGCGCGGCGGACGGCTGATCGCCCAGCAGGCGCAGCGCCAGCTCGTAGGCCACCCACGCCGTGGTCACCGTGTGGGTGACGGTGTGGCGGCTGCGGAAGTCGATGACGTGCACGAGCATGTCGAGGTACGACGTGGCCGAGCCGGTGCCGGACGGATCGGCCACGATATGCGAGCGATCGGGCGCTTCCACCCCGTCGCGCAGCACCGAGATCATGTCGAAGCGCCGCTGCGCCTCGGAGAACAGCGCCAGCGCCTCGGGCGAGAACAGCCCCGGCCGCGACGCCGCCAGCAGGCGCTCCACCTCGGCCGCGTCGGCCTGCGGGTGCTCGAGCAGCAGGATGTCCACGCGATCAGCCACGTGCAAGGCGGTGGCCAGGAACTTCACGTACGGGTTCTGGTCGGTGAACTGGTCGTAGGGCATGTGGTGGTACAGGATCACCTCGGCGTAATCGCCGAGCGGCGACAGCTCCTTGAAGAACAGGTAGCCGTAGAACGAGTGCTCCCACACGCTCTCGGTCTCGAACGCCACCATGCGGTCGATTTCCTCCGTGCGGTACGCCCCCACGTCGTGCAGCAACGCGATGAAGTACGCCGCGCGCCGTTGCGTCGCGTCGATCATGCCGTTCGCTTCCAGCATGGCGTCGAGCAGCGACGCGACCCGCAGCCCGTGATCGACGAGCCGCGGGTCCACGCAGTTGAGCGCACGCTGCACCATGACGGACACCGCGACGATGGAAAGATCGTCGTCGAAGCCCTCAGGGTGCGAGAATCGAGGCTGACGCGAAATCGTCAGTCCCCCTTCGTGCGTCCCTGCGGAGAAACCGCTCAATCGAGCTTCGCCATCTGGGCGCGCGCCTTGTCCAGCTGCTCCTGCACGTCGATGCCCACGACGTCGAGCCCCTCGGCCGCCACGAAGCGTATCTCGGGAATGCCGAACATCTTGGCGATGCCGCTGACGTACTCGAAGCCGAAGTTCGCCCCTTCTACGAAGCCGCCGCACGTGGTGACGTACGTGATGCGCTCGGCTTTGCAGATGCCTTCGCAACGCGCGTCTTCGGTGTAGTGGAACGTCAACTCGCACACGCTGACGTGCTCGAGGTAGGTCTTGAACGCGGCCGGGAACGAGAGGTCCCAGTACGGCACGCCGATGACGATGTCGTCCGCCTCGGCGAACTGGCGCGACAGGCTGAAGATGGGATCGTCCCACTCCCCCGCCTTCTGCTTCTCCGTGCGGTACGCCACGCGCTCGGCGTCGAACGGCTTGAGGTCGAGCGCCGCGACGTCCACTTCCACCACGTCGTCGAAGCGTTCCAGGTATTCGCGGCACAGCGCAAGCGTGCGCGATGTCTCGCCGCGCATGCACGCGTTGACAAACAGCGTGGTCATTCGTTCTCCTTCTATGCGAATCGAAGCGCGTGGGTGAACCCGGCCCAGCTGAGCGGGTCGGTGTCGCGCACACGCGCGCCAAAGGTGGGGGCATGGACGTAGTGCGAGCCGCCCGCGCTGCAAGCGATGCCCGCGTGTCCGTTGTAGCCGTCGCCGTAGCTGATCCACAGCACGTCGCCCGGCTGCGCCTCGGAAACCGGCAAGCGCGCGGCCGCGGCGTAGTACATGGATTCGGTCTGGTGCGGCACCGAGATGCCCACCTGCGCGTACGCCCACGTCACGAGGCCCGAGCAGTCGAACTCGTCCGGTCCGGCCGCGCCCCACACGTAGGGACAGCCGATGCGCGACAGCGCGTAGTCCACCACCGAGCCCTGCGAGGGGATGGAGGCGGTGTTCGTGCTGTACGCGTACGTGCGCGTGACCTGGGCCGCAACGGCAGCAGCTTCGGCGGCGCGCGCCGCTTCCTGCTCCTGCACCAGCAGCGCCTGCGCCTCGGCGTCCAGCTGCTGCAACGTGCTTTCCAGCTCGGTGATGGTCAGCTCGGCATCGGCCTTGATGCGCGCCGCTTCCTCGGTCTTCTCGGCGGCGATGCGCTCCTGCTCTTCCAGCTCGAGCTTCGCCGCTTCAACCTCGGCGCGCAGGTCTTTCGTCTGCTGCACCATCGCGGCGTCGTTGTCGTTGATGTCGTTCAGCAAGTCCCAGCTCGTGGCGAACTCTTCGAACGTGGTGGCGCCCAGGATGATGTCGAGCGCCGTGGACTGGCCGTTGCGGTACATGCTGCGCGCCCGCTTGCTCAGCTTGTCCTGCAAATCGGCGATCTGGGCGTTCGCCTCGTCGATGCGCGCCTGAGCATCGGCCACGGCCTGCACGGCCGCCTCGTGCTCGTCGAGCGCTTTGTAGTAGTTCTCGCCGGCGATGGTCAGCTGCTCCTGCATCTCGTTGATGCGGGCGCGGACGGAATCGGCCTCGGCGAACTTGTCGGCGGACGTGGGATCGGCAAACGCGAACGTCGGCCGCAGCAGCGTGGCCGCGCCCAGGGCGGCTGCGCCGAATAAGAACGTGCGGCGATCGATGCCGCGCGCAAAGTCAGTCATGTAAACCTCCTCGAATTCGTTGCGTATGCCTCCACGTTGAGTTGCACTCTCTTATTTTGGACGATTCGACACCGCAACGAGCAACGAATTCGTGACAACTATAACACGCCGGCTTGACGGTTTCACAATCTTCACGTCCTGCACGTAGGCGCAGATGACGTATCGAATTCCAGGGGTTCCATATCGAGATGCAGCGCTTGTTCGACCACTTTCATCAGCGCTTCATCGCTGATATCGGGGTTGATTTTCACCAAACCTACCAACCCGAAGATCACCACGCAGAACATCTCGTACACGAACTCGATCTCCACATGATGGTAGGCGGCGTACTCGACCACCACCCGATCGTTGAGGCAATCCACCGTCTCGCGCACCGCGCGCACGTCGAAGGAGTCGCGCATGCCCAGCTCCTCGAGCACGCGGATCATGGGCCGCAGGCCGTTCGCGTCGTACAGCGCGCGGCGGAACGCGGCGATGCAGGCCTTCAACGAGCCGGCCGTGTCGCCGAACACGCGCGACTCGTTCCACACGAGCACGCTCTCCACGAGGTCTTCCACGTAGTCGTCGATGACCGCGTCGATGACGGCCTGCTTGTTCTCGAAGTAGTAGTACACCAGCTCGCGCGTGACGTTCGCCTCGGCGGCGATGTCCTTCACCGTGGTCTTCCCTACGCCGCGCTCCTCGAACAGCACGCGAGCCGCCAGCATGATGTCGCCGGCCGGGCCGTTCAGCCGCCGGCTTTCGGGCGCACCGCTTTGTCGCCCAGCCGGGCGCCCCGTGGTGCTCTCTCTGTCGAACCGCATCGCGCCCTCCTGCGTTCAGGCGCGCATGGACGCCGCGCGCAACGCTTACGCTTGGCGTCCATTATACGGTGTTTGTCAGCGATTCGCCTCTTCAAGCTCCTGGTACGACTTCGTGTCGGCGTACAGCTGATCCTTGAGCGGGTTCAGCTTGAGGCGACGGATCTTGCGGAACTGGTACACCGCCAGCGCCGCGTTCGACGCGAGCGCCAGCAGGCTGACCACGAAGAACGCCGTGGGATTGTGCGTGGTGGGGATGGGCGCCAGCACGTCGGCGAACTGCGGGATGGTCATCACGAACATGATCCACAGCGCGAGCGTCTGCGCGCGATGCTGCAGCCACGCCCCCTTCTTGATGAAGAACGTGGGGATGGTGCAGGCCAGCAGCAGCGCCAGGCCGGCGTAGGCCGAGTGGTCGGAGATGCAGTTGTAGGTGTAGGCGAAGTTCCACAGGTCGTACGCGATGATCCACGCCCAGATCATGTCGGGCCAGATCATGTCCTTCGACGGATCCTTCGAGATGAAGATGCCGAACCAGCCGCAGATGGTGACGATGTTGAGGATGCCGGCGATGCCGTTCATGATGTTCCACGGCCCCGAGATGGTCCACAGGTTCTCGACGATACCGCCCTGCCACAACCCGAAGCTGAACACCTGGAAGTCGCGGATGACGGCCTCGGCGATGTTCACCGCCAGGATGAGCGGCGGGAAGCACAGCGCCCAGCGCTTCTCGTACAGGTAGTGCGTCTTCCCGTCCGCGCCGCGCCACTTCACGAACCGCAGCGCCATGAAGCCCAAACAGCCCGCCAGCGCCGAGTACGTCTTCACCCAGTTGAACCACGTGCCCGTGCCGTACTCGTTGCCCGGCGCCGCCGTGGTGGGCCACACGAAGACGGTCAGCACGATGGGCACGACGGCGAACAGCGTGATGCCCGCCCACAGCGACGTGCGCCCCAGCTCGTTGAACGCCATGAGCGCGAACAGGATGAACAGCCAGATGACCCAGTACAGCGGATCGGCCGCTTGATAGAGAATGCCCATGATGAAACCCCTTCCGACCCCTTTGCTCCGAGGTTCGCGCGCCGTGCCCTCCCGTTTCGGGAGGCCTCGACCAGACGCGAGCCCCGCCTTGGGGCGAGTATACGAAGAGCGGGCCGAGAAGTCTTTCACATCGAGGGCGTGTTTGTGAAAGAAGCGGCTGCGCCGGCGATGCTAGACTGACGGCAACAGCGTCACCTGGGGAAAGGGGTTTATCATGACCGTGCCCGTTTGGATCACGCCCATCTCGATGGTCGTGTACACCGTGTTGCTCATGCTGCTCACCGAGTTCATGCGACGGCACTATCGCGCGTCGATGTGGGTGTGGGTGGTGTCGCTCGTGACAGTGCCGCTGTGGATCATCAATATCCCCGGCGACGACTGGTTCCGGTGGGCGAAGAACCTCTCCGTCATCCTGCCGCTCATCTTCGCCGGGCTCGGCCGCATCGCCGCCGTGCAGCAGAAGGACACGCCGTTTTGGCGGCTCATGCGCAAGCGCTGGGTGCGCTGGGTGCTGTACGGCATCGTGTTCTGCAACATCGCCGAAGCCACGCTGCGCGACGTGCAGATGGGCAACATGATGAACGCGCTGGCCGGCTTCATCCTGTGCATCACCATGCCGTTCGGCGACAAGTACTGGAAGTACGACACGTCCAGCCACGGCGAGATCCTGTCCTACACCGTGCCCATGTGGAACTTCCTGTACACCACCTGGAACGCCTGCTTCGTGTACGCCGAGGGGCACGAGTTCTTCGCGTCCACCTGCTGCATCCTGGCGGCGGCCGAGCTGTACCCCATCATCATGCGCCGTCCCGAGCTGTACATCACGGGACGTATCTACACGCTGGGCGCGCACCTGTTGCTGCGCAGCTGCTTCCCGCTGCTGTTCCCCACCATCATGAACAGCGCCGCGTGGTTCAGCCCCGACGTGATGTACTGGTGGGGCATGGCGAACGGCATCATCGGCATCCCGTTCGTGTTCTGGTACTGCTACCAGCTGAGCTCGGGGAAGGCGCCGATCGTGTTCCGGCACGGGAAAGCGCGGCTTGCCTACATCGAGGGCCGCGCGAACGGCACGATCGACGAGTACGGCGACCCCGTGGCGCTGCCGGCCGGGAATACGGGCGCGGTCGCGCCGCAGGGACGCACGCCGGAGGACGAGGAAGCCGTGGGAGCGGCCGGCTAAGGCGGCGGATTGGCGCGAGCAAGATTGTCATGGGCGCAAAACCGCATCCCTGACAATCCTCAAGGCCATAACGAGCTCCGAACGAACCCCAGGTGGTATGAAAAATTCCGTCACCTGGGGTTTCTCTTGCTTCCCGAACGGCAAAGCCGGTATTGCGCGCCTCGAGATTGCCATGGCTGCCATTTCGCGCCCAACCCGAAAGAAATCCGGAGCCCCGAAATCGGGAGATCGGGAGAGCCCATTCGCATTACGGAGCCAAGGAAAGGCGGCGCGGCGGGCAAAGATTACGAGGACTCCGAGATGATGAACTCGCCGATCACCCGGCCGGTCTCGTCGTATACGGGGAGCCTTCGCTCTCTTTCGGTAGGCTTGCGCTTGAGCGGCTCGGACCGTGTGGCGAAATCGTATTTCTCGACTTCCACGTACCCCGTTTTCCCATTGGACGTGACAACCCCCATAAAGGCGTCGTTCTCAGCTATATCGCCGCCGCGGTAGCTGGCGTACGGACTGCCCGCCGCACCCGCAAACGCAGCGATGGCGCCTGTCGCGACAAGCATCGCGATCGTGATCGCGACGGATTTTGCCCAACTGGTTTTGAATGCGGATCGTGCCTCCATCGCAACCACCTCCAGAATGCTGGATCTTTTCGTCTTCGCGTCTGCGAGAAGAACTCGCCGGGCTGCATGCGGACGAGCTACCGGCGCTTCTTCTCGGCGTCGTCCAAAGCGTTCAAGGCGGCGTTGTAGCCACCGGCTCCGTAGGAGAGGCACTTCGACACGCGGGCGATGGTGGTGGCCGACGCGCCGGTTGCTTCCTCGATGGCGGCGTAGGACTTGCCGGCGTCCAGCTGGCGCGCCACGGCCAGGCGCTGGGACGTCTCTTTGATCTCGCGGATGGTGAACAGGTCCTCCAGCAGGGAGAAGATCACGTCTTCGTCATCGAGTGCCGCGAATACGCGCAGGAGGTCTTCGACTTCGGGCGTTCTGAGATCGCTCATGTTACTCCCCAATCCTCATCAGGCCGTATTCGATGGAATCCACGAGGGCGTTCCACGATGCCTCGATGATGTTCTCCGACACGCCCACCGTGCCCCAGCTGCCGTGCTTGTCGCGCGTGGTGATGACGACGCGCGTGATGGCGTCGGTGCCCACGTTCTCGTCGAGGATGCGCACCTTGTAGTCGACCAGCTCGATGTCGGCCACCTCCGGGTAGAAGGCCACGATGGCCATGCGCAGCGCGTTGTCGAGCGCGCCGACGGGGCCTGCGCCCTCGCCCGTGGCCACGAAGCGCTGGTCGCCCACGTGGATCTTGATGGTTGCCTCCGACATGGCGTCCTTCGCCAGCGCGCCGGTGTCCTCGTGGTCGTCCACGATGACGCGGAAGCTTTCCAGCGTGAAGTGCGGCCGGTACGCGCCGAGATGCCACTGCAGCAGCAGCGCGAGCGAGCCGTCGGCCACCTCGTAGGAATAGCCCACCGCTTCGCGCCGCTTGATGTCGTCGAGGATCTCCTGCGTCTTGTCGGCGTGTTGCGCCAGGTCGATGCCGAGGTTCTTCGCCTTCGCGATGAGCGACGCCTTTCCGGCCAGCTCGCTGACCAGCATGCGCTGCGTGTTGCCCACCGCCTCGGGACGCGTGTGCTCGTAGGCCTCGGGGAAGCGCGCGATGGCGCTGGCGTGGAGGCCGCCCTTGTGGGCGAACGCCGAAGCGCCCGTGTAAGGATGGTGGTTCGGCACCGAGAGGTTGCACGTCTCGGCCACGAACTGCGCCACGCTGGTCAGGTCGCGCAGCCGCTCCTCGCCCACGCAGGTGCAGCCCATCTTGAGCTCGAGGTCGGCGATGACGGTGAGCAGGTCGGTGTTGCCCACGCGCTCGCCGAAGCCGTTGACCGTGCCCTGCACCTGCACGGCACCGGCGCGCACGGCGGCCAGCGAGTTGGCCACGGCGCACCCCGAGTCGTTGTGGCAGTGGATGCCCAGCTGCTGCTCGGGAAACGCCTGCGCGACCGCGGCCACGATGGCCTCCACCTCGTGCGGCAGCGCGCCGCCGTTCGTCTCGCACAGGTCGATGGAGTCGGCGCCCGCCTCGCTGGCCGCGCGCACGCAGGCCATCGCGTAGTCGGCGTTCGCCTTGTAGCCGTCGAAGAAGTGCTCGGCGTCGAACACCACCATGAGGCCCTGCGCCTTGAGGTGCGCCACGGAATCGCGGATCATGCGCAGGTTCTCGTCGAGCGTGGTCAACAGCGCGCGGGTGACCTGCTCGTCCCATGTCTTGCCCACGATGGTGACCACGGGGGCGCCGCTGGCGACAAGGTCGGCCAAGCCGCGGTCGTCCTCGGCCGCCACGTCCTTCTTGCAGGTGGAGCCGAACGCCGCGATGCGCGCGTGCTTGAGCGGCAGGTCCTGCACGCGCTGGAAGAATGCGATGTCCTTCGGGTTCGACGCCGGGAACCCGCCTTCGATGAAATCGACGCCGAACGCGTCCAGACGCTCGACGATGCGCAGCTTGTCCTCAAGCGACAACGTGATGCCTTCGCACTGCTCTCCGTCCCGCAGCGTGCTGTCATACGTGAGGATTCGATTCACCTGAGGCGCTCCTTCGCTCAAAAAACGAAGCCCGCCGATGGCCGCGCAGAGCGGGCAACGGGGGCTTCGCACCATAACCGACTATCGACCTAGATTTCCGTCAACCACTCGCTGTACTCTTCGATGTTGCCGTACACCACGGCGAAGAAGCGGTCCTGCAGCAGGCGGGTGATCTCGCCCGGCTTGCCCACCACGCGGCCGTCGACGCTGCCGATGGGCGTGAGCTCGGCGGCGGAGCCGGTCATGAACACCTCGTCGGCCACGTAGAGATCGCTGCGCGTGAGGCTCTCCTCGATGGCGGGAATCTCCAGGTCGTCGGCCAGGCACAGCACCGTGTCGCGCGTGATGCCCTCGAGCAGGCCGTCGGACAGCGGCGGCGTCGACAGGATGCCGTCGCGCACCACGAACAGGTTCTCGCCGGTGCCCTCGCACACGAGGCCGGCCTCGTTCAGCATGATGGCCTCGACGTACCCGTGCTGCTTGGCCTCGAGCTTCGCCAGGATGGAGTTCATGTAGGACGCGGTGGCCTTCACCGCAGGAGGGATGGAGTTGTTCGTGCGCTGGCGCCACGAGGACACGCCCACGGCCACGCCGCTCTCGAGCGCGTCGGCGCCCAGGTAGGTGTCCCACGGCCACGCGGCGATGGCCACGTCGGTGGATGCGCCGGTGGGATCCACGCCCATCACGCCGTACCCGCGGTACACGATGGGCCGGATGTAGCAGGACGGCAGATTGTTCTTGCGGATGACCTCGAGCGTCGCGTCGCACAGCTCGTCCACCGTGTAGGGCAGGTCGATCAGCGCGATCTTGCAGCTGCGATGCAGGCGTTCCATGTGGTCGCGCAGGCGGAAGACGTAGCTCTTCTTCGTCTCGGGGTTCTGGTAGCAGCGGATGCCCTCGAACACGCCGGAGCCGTAATGCAGCGAGTGGGACAAGACATGCGTGGTCGCCTCGGCCCAGGGGAGCATCTCCCCGTTCTTCCAGATGTAATCCACTTCAGTGATGTCTGCCATGTTCGCATCCCTTCTCGCATGGGCCTCGGTCCCCAGCCTGACGTGCGGGTTCGTTCCTGATTCGTCCGCCCATTGTACTCCAATCGGCTAAAGTGCGCGCAGGTTTCCGGCGAAGGGTCACCGATTTGACGAAAGGGACAAAAAAGACGCGCCGAAGGACGGGAGGGAACGCCGCCTCGTCGATGCCGAGACTATAGCAGCAGGTCGTCCACCTTCTTGTAGGAGCCGATGCGATAGCTCTCCACGGCGTTGCCCTTCACCACGTACAGCGTATCGTCGATGTACACCCCGCGCGTGCCCGTCCAGCCGCCGCCGTTCACGTCCTCGGCCATAAGCTGCTCGAAGCCCTCCCCATCGACGTAGTCGAACACGTAGTACGTCTCGCGGCCGGCGTAGCCCGAGAAGCCGATCATGTTGCGATCTGCGCTGATAAGCACCGCGCGGTAGTCGTGGAACACGTCGGATCCGTACGCGTCTTCGATGAGGAAGGTGTCGGCCTCCTTCACGTCCGTCGGGTCGGACACGTCGAACATGGTCACCTTCATGCCGTTGGTGACACCGCTCTTCTCGTCCACGTCCATGCCGATGCCCAGCAGCTTGCCCTCGCCGTAAGGATGCAGGTACTCCGAGAAACCAGGAATCTTCAGGCTGCCGATTATCTGGGGGTTCGTCGGGTCGCTGAAGTCCACCGTGAACAGCGGATCGGTTTCGCGGAAGGTGACGAAGTACGCGGTATCGCCGAAGAATCGCGCCGAGTACACCCGCTCGTCTTCGGCCAGACCCGTGATGGAACCCACCTCCTCGAGATTCCCGTCCAGCACGTGCACCTCGTTGGTGGAGGTCATCTGCGAGGTTTCCGCATCCCACGTGTTCACCGTGGTCACGAGGCGCACCATGCCCTCGTGCTCGTCGATGCTGAAACTGTCGTTGAGGGTTCCGCTCACCTTCGTCTGCGCCACGCCTTCCAGCTGACCGTCATGGTAGGCGATCTTGCGAATCGTGATGCGACCCGGATCGGCCTCTCCCTCGGAGCGGGCGAGCGCGATGGGCCATCTGTTCTCGTACACGTAGATGTTCTCCGCGCTCACGTAGAGGGAATTGGAATCCGTGAGCACGGCCTTCTGGTCGACCGTCTGGGTGGGGTCGTCGACGGCTATCGAGGTGACGACCAGGTACTGGTTCGCCCCGACCGAGGGCGGAAGGTAGATGTCCTGGCTCGCGATATTCTGGCCGGCCACGCGGGGAACGTAGAACTCGGGATCGTCCGGGATCGTGGCGCAGGACACGTTGTAGGTGCTGAACAGGTACAGGTAGCCGTCCACGAGCCGCGACGACTGGTACCTGCCGCTTTGCGAGACCGAACCGAGGAGCACCGGGTCGCCCGGATTCGACACGTCGTAGGTTTCGAGACGCACTTCGGAGAAGTCGAAGATTTCGCCGCCCTGATCGTCTTCCCTCGTCATCGACACGTTGGTCAGCACGTACGCCTTGCCGTCGCGCACGTAGAACTCCGATATCTGGCCTTGGTCGCTCGGGACGATGCTTCCCACCTTGCGCATGGCATCGTCCGTCGCGTCCACCACCGCGATCTCGGCGGCGCTTTCCTGCAAGATGAAGAGGTGCTCGCCGTCCGTCTTGACGATGTCGGCCTCGTCTACGCCTTCGGTGCGCACGTTGGTATCGGAATAACCTGCGCTCGATGCGGCGCTTGCAGCCGAGTCGCTTTTCGCAGACAGCGCGCCCGAAGCGGCCGAGTCGGCGGACGACGCCGCTTCGGGAGAGGAGGCGTCGTTCAACGCGAGGATGCCGCCGGTGGCGGAGCCGTACAGGCTCTCCTGCTCGGTCCGATACTTCTCGAGGCACTCCTTCACCTGATCGTAGCTTTCCGCTGCGGCTATGCTGCCGTCAACCGGCGCGTCGGACTCGGCGGGCGAGGAGTCCGACGGAGCGCCCTTGTCCGACAACGCCGAGAAGGATGCGTCGTTTTCCGCACCGCTCGGCGCGGCCAAGAACGCGCGACCGGCGGCCAACCCCACGCCGGCAACCAGCACGAGACAGGCCGCGATGCCCCAGGGAACAGCCCGCCTGCGCCAGCCCGACGGCGCGCGGCGCGCAGGCGCAGCCGACGCGCCTTCCTGCGCTTGCGCGCGCTCCAACAGCGCCTCAACCGCTTCCGGCCGAAGAGACTCGGGCACGACGACGTCTCGCGTCGCCTCGTCGATCGCCTTCATCACGTCCTGTTCGTCCCGCGTCGTCATCGCGCCACATCCTTCAACTCGGCGGCCATCTTCTCCAGCGCTCTCTTGCGTTTCGAGCGTACCGTGTTGGCGTTCAGCTTGAGCGCGCTGCCGATTTCCGCGCTCGTATAGCCGCCGAACACCGAGAGCGACACGATAAGCCGTTCCTCCTCGCTCACTGCGGAGAACGCCAAGCGCACGTCCTCGCGGAGGTCGCCAGCCGAGCCCGGGATTGCAGCGCCATCCAAAGCCACCAGCGCTTCACGCCCGCTCGAGGGGTCGGCCAACGGCTCCTCGCGACGAGCACCCTTCAGCTTCCTGCGGCACACGTTTGCCAGAATAGCGAACATCCACGACTTGAACGCCTCGTCGCTCCTCAATTGATGACGCTGCCGGAACCCGGTCAAAACCGCCTCGCTGACTGCGTCTTCGGCGTCATGGGACCGCCCCATCATGCAGAGCGCGAACCGATACAGATCGAGGTACACCGCACCGTAGTGTCGTGCGAACACGCGCGCATCCATTGCCGACCGTACCCCTCTCCAAGACGTCTTTTCTATAAGAGTATGCGCAACGCCCGAATGTTGCATCGAATTTCTAAAACCGTGAAAAAAGACGAGCAGCCGAGCAGGGTCGCTCGCTCGGACCCCTCGCCCACGCGCGATACTCCCAGCGCCCCGCCGCTCAGAACCACCTGAGCCTTTTGAGGACGAGGAGCAGCGCGACCGACGCGAGGACGGTGCAGCAGGTGACGATGCCGAAGCCCCAGGGAATCTCGGACAGGGGGATGCCCAGCAGGTTCATGCCGAAGAACCCCGCCACCGCGGTGGGGACGCACAGGACGAGCGACACGGTGGCCACCACCTGCATGGTGCGGTTCAGGTCGTGGTTCATGAGCAGGCTGAAGTGCTCGATGGTGGAGTCGAGGATCTCGGAGTAGATGCGCGTCGTCTCGAGGGCCTGGCGGTTCTCGATCATCACGTCGTCGAAGCGGTCGCGCTCCTCGGAGGAGACGAAGGGCATGCGGCGCAGGTGCTTCTCGAATATGGCATCGTTCGTGGCCAGCGACGTCTTGAAATAGACGAGGGACGAGTCGAGGTTGTAGAGGTCTTCGAGCTCCTTGCGCGACGGGTGCTTGACCGCGGCCATGAGGTCGACGCGACGGCGGTTGATCAGGCGCAGCGCTGCGAAATACGCCGCCGACGAGGCCGTGAGGATGTCGTCGGCGAACGCCCGCACGTCGCTCGGGCTCGACAGGTCCTTCGAGGCCATGAGCTGCTGGATGAGTGGGATCTTGTACACCGTGCACACGGTTATCACGTTGCTCGGGGTTTCGAACAGGGCGAACGGGATGGTTTTGTAGCTGCGCTCGTTCGACGACCGATCGCGCACGGGCGTGTCGAGGATGAACATGGTGTAGTCGCCGTTGCGCTCGATGCGCGACACCTCCTCGAGGTCGAGCGCGGCGCGCGCGTCCTCCTCCTCGATGCCGAAGCGATCGCCGAGCCAGGCCAGCTCGTCGGCCGTGGGCTCGAACAGCGCGATCCAGCATCCGGGCGCTTCCTCGTCGATCTTCTGGAGCGCATGCTGCTCGCTCGTGCGGAAATACTCGATCATACGATGCCGCCCATGGAAACGCTCCTTTGCGAGACGCGCGGAAACCGGAACCTGCAAGGCCGTCGCGCCGCAGCGCCCGCCCCGCAGGTTCCGATTATAGTGCATGCGCCGCCCGGAGCGAGGGGGTTATGCCTTGCTCATGGCATCTTCGACGGCGGCGATAATCGCCTTGCTGGTGATGGTGGCACCCGAAACCACATCGACGTCGACCGATCCCGCCTCGACGATGCTCGCCGGCATCGAGGCGATCGCATCCCCGGCAATGGAGGGCGTCTCGTTCTGCTCGAGCACTTCCACCGCAGTGATCGTGGTTCCCTCGCAGGCAACCTTAACGACGATGGGGCCCTTTTTGCCCTCTGCGGTTCCGAGAAGCTCGCCATCTGCGACCTCGTACGAAGACAGATCGACTTCCTCGCCGAACACCGCCAACGTGCTGGGCACGAAGGAGGGCTTTCCGTCCATGACCGACTCTTGAAGGTTGTCGGTCTTGGCAGCGGCGGCATTCCTGCCCGAAATGCGGCCGAAGATCATGCCGCCGCCCAAGTTGCACGATCCCTGGTAATGGTTCGACCAGATGTCCCCCAGCTCCCCCGCCTCGTACAGATGGGGAACCGCTTCTCCGCGCGGCGTCACAACCTGGCCCTGCTCGTTTTTCACCGGGCCGCCCTGCGTGTTCACGAGGGTGTGGGTGAGCTTGACCGCGTAGAACGGCGCCGTCGCAACGGGGTCGAGGTCGCCCTTGCGCCCGTACGCAAGATCGACGCCCTCGTCGCAGAATCGGTTCCACTTGTCCACTTCCGCTTGCAGGTTCTGCGCGGCTTCCTCATCGAAGCCCATCGCCGCGGCAAGCTGCTCGAGCGAGTCGGCCTTGAGAATCCAGCCCTTCTCGATTTCCTCTTGGCCGTCGGCAGACCACGACTTGTACAGCGGCCCCCGTTCGAAGACGGTTTGATCGAGGACTTCGTACGTGATCTCGGGAAGCACCGGAACATGCCAGGTGCCGGCATAGTTGAGGTGCCCGTGGTTCGTTGCACCGGTGTCCGTTTCGCTGATGAAACGAGTGCCGTTGCCGCCGACCAGAATGCCCTTCAAGTCGCTGTCGTACTTCCACGTGCAATCGAGCGTATCGGGATCGACGAACTCGAAGTTGTTCGTTTGAAGGTTCCCCATATGCCACAGATCGCACCCGACCTCCATGGCCATCTTGATGCCATCGCCCGTGTTGTACAGCGCATGGCCAAGCGATTCCCATCCATGGTAGCCATTGAAGCTTTCGAGCATCTCGTCGTTCGATTCGTACCCGCCCGTAGTGAGGATCACGCCGTTGCGCGCACGCACGTTCACAACCTGGCCATCCACCTGCACCTCAACGCCATGGACGATGCCCGTCAGGGCGTCCTGGATGAGATGCTGTCCGGCCGCCTCGTACCACACCGTGATCTTGTCCGATCGGTCGGCAACCGCCTGACGGAACAGCTTGTACGCCGCGCCGTCTCCTCGTCCCTCGTGCACCGTGAGAACCCTGAAGGATTGCGCGCCCGCCATGTCGGGGTACTCGATCTTACCCTCGACGAACGCGGGGTTTTCCGCACCCAGGTACTCGATCCACTCCTTGTTCTTCACCATCTCGGCGCAATACGCCTCGATGATCGCATCGCTGGGCGTGTCGTAATCCCCGCGCATGGCCTTCACGTACGCAATGGCGTCGTCGAGGTTTTCCGACCAGCACAGCAGCTGCATGCAGGCGATGGAGTTGCCGCCGGCCTCGGCCTCGGGGGCCTTCTCCAGCAGAAGGACGCTGGCTCCCTCGTCAGCCGCCGCGATGGCGCTGTTCGCGCCGGCCCCTCCGAACCCTACGACCACCACATCGTACTCAGCGCCCCACTCGACCGTGCTTTCGAACGCGTCGCCTGCACGGTCTGCCGCAGACGCCTTCGGAGAGCATCCTGCAAGCAACGCGCCTCCGAACAGCCCCGTTGCCGCAAGCGCCGACCCCGTGATGAAGCTTCTCCGCGATACTGCGCTCCTCATAGCGCACCCCTCCTTCGATCCGTATGTCATCCGAGGCCGAACCGCTTCCGACCTCGATGCACATGCTGGCGCACGGCTCGAACGAGGGCATCCCACAAAAACCGCAGAGCCCGAAAACGGCCTCCCATAAAACATGTATATTTCCCCTACGGGCGGCAACGGAAGGCAAAACGCCGCAGGTGGAAGGAACCCGAAACGAGCGATCGTGCTATGCTGACAGCATGGGCAAAGGGGAGCGCAATATCATCGTACTGGCGACGCTCGGGATGGCGTTTTGGTGGCCGATGCTGCGCAACAGCATCGTGGGTTTCGTATTCTCGCCGACGGCCATTGGCGAGGCGCAAAGCCAATTCGAACTCTGGCTGTTTCTCGGCGCCTCGGCCGTTCTGGCCTTGCTTCTGGCGTTTGTCCCCAAAGCGTCCCGCATGACGAGCAGCACATGGGCGGTGCTTGCGCCGTGCCTCGCCGCAAGCGCGCTCAACCTGACGCTGTCCGCTCTGCCCGAGGCGCCCCACGAGGCGCTCCTCGCGGCGGACGCAATCGCCTTGGCATGCTCGTACGTCGTGCTGCCCGTCGCGTGGGCCTCCCTGCTGACGACGCAGCTGTCCGGCTCCCACAAGCGCATGCTCCTCGTCATCGCAGCCTCCTACGCCGCTAGCTTCCTCATCGGCTACCTCTCGTACGCGCCTGCGCCCTTGAACCTGATTCGCCCGATCGGCGCTCCCGTCCTCTCGGGCATCGCCTGGTATTTGTGCGCCAGGCAACGCGGGAGGCAGCCGAGGAGCGCGGGCGCCTGCTTCGCAAGGACGTCGGACGGCGGCCGAAGCCTGTACGTGCTGGTATTGGTGCTGTTTCTTGTCAGCAGCGTGGCCACCGGGTTCATCAACTCGGGAACCGCCTCGTACGTCCCCACCGCAAACACGTTCATACGAGACACGCTCAACGTAGGCGTCACCGCTTCCATCATCGTGATCATCGGGCTTTCGAAGCACCTTGAACGGATCAAGTTCTCCCTGATCGTGGTGCTGAGCATTCTTCTGTTCGGCGGCATTTTCCTGGCCACGCTGTTTCAACAAAGCTGGTTCACCGCCGGAACGGGACTCATGCAAACGAGCAAGTCCTGCTTCTCGCTGTTGCTGTTCATGCTCGTTCTTATCGAAGGCATGGGGAAGCCGCATGCATCGGGAACGCGCTCCATGCTGCTGAAATTCGTCATCCCCACCACGGTCAGCAGCTTCATCAGTTACCTGGTGGTTCCCCTTCTCGCGCAAGCGTTCGGCGTCTCGTACAGCGATTTCTGGGGCGTGCTCTCGCTGCT
Source organism: Eggerthella guodeyinii (assembly GCF_009834925.2). Lineage (NCBI taxonomy): Bacteria > Bacillati > Actinomycetota > Coriobacteriia > Eggerthellales > Eggerthellaceae > Eggerthella > Eggerthella guodeyinii. Next base: position 519,192 of record NZ_CP063310.1, on the reverse strand, counting down.
CATGGGCTTCCTGCTGGGCGTGTTCCTGTTCAGCTTTCTTTCGTCCCTCGTCATCAAGTACCTCCCTCGCATGGAGCTGGCACCCGAGGAGATGGCCGGCACCGAGGGCGTCGCGCGCGCCATGCAGCAAACGTACGGGCTGACCGAGAAGGAGACGGAGGTGCTCGCCCTCCTGCTTGAGGGGAACACGTACAAGAAGATAGCGTCGCTTCTGTACGTGAGCGACAGCACCGTCCAGTCCCACGCCAAGAGCATCTATCGAAAAGCCGGCGTGCACACCAAGCAGGAGCTGGTCGACCGCGCGGCCAGCATGCGCGAGTCGCTGGCACCATAGGGCGAGAGTCCCGCTACGGCTGCGCGGAAGGAGGGCTGTTCCCTCCCCGCAGCCGCAGGGGCCTTGGCGCTCTTACGCCGCCATGCCGCTGCCCATGCTTCCGTTGCGCTTGCCTTGCTGGACGTCGCCGCCTTGGCCGGCGGGCATGCCGCCGCCTCCGGCGCCGAGGCCGCCCATGCCGCCGGTGGCGGTGGTGGACGCGGTGATCTCGGTGGCAGAGCCGCCGCTGACGGCGCCGGAATCGGTGTAGCCGTCGGCGTTCGCACCGGTCACGGTGCCGCCCGTTACGAGCGAGTACGTGCCGCCCTCCGCGAGCGCGGGGCTGGACACCAGCACCATGCCGAACTGCTTGGCCGCCGTGAGCGAGGCCACCACCGTGCCGTCGGCGTCGACCACCGCGACGCTGTCGCCCGCGTTGCCGCTGACGGTGGAGAACGCGAAGGGCTGCTCGCCGCTCGTGAAGTTCTGGGCCATGCCCGTGGAGCCCACCATGAGCACCGTGCCGCCCGTCACGGTGGCCGTGAGGTCGTAGTCGAACGCGCCGTCGCCGCCGCTCGTGGGTCCGTTGACCAGCAGCACGCCGCCCGTGACCTCCACGGAGCCGTTGCTGTCCACGCCGTCGCCCGCGGCGTCGAGCACGGTGTAGCCGCCGTTGATCTGGATGAGGCAGTTCTCGTCGCCCATCCCCATGCCGCCGCCTTGGCCGCCCGCGCCGCCTTCGGCGAACGCGTTGTCGGGCGCGCCGCCGTTGAGGTCGCGCTCGTTCAGGGATTCGCCGCCGCCCTGCGGGCCGCCGGCGGGCGGTTCGCCATCGGCGGGGGCATCGCCCATCGTGGGAGCCTCGCCGTCCGCGGGGGCGCCGTCGCCCGACGGCGCTGCGGGAGCGGCGTCGGTCGCAGCAGCAGCGCTGCCGGTCGCGTCCGTCGAGGTGGAGTCCGCCTCCCCGTCAGTGAGGTCGGCCGGGGCCGCGTTGATGGCATCGTCGCTGGCCACGATATGCGTGTCGCCGCCGTTGATGTACAGCTTCTCGGCTTCGTAACCCTCGTAGCACGCGGTCACGTTCACCGTGCCGTCGTCGATGACGAGCTTCGTCTCGGCATGGAATGCGTCGTCGCCGGCCTCGATGTCGAGCGCGCCGCCCGCCAGCAGGCCCTCGAGGTCGGAGTGCAGTGCGTCGTCCGTCGCGGCGATGGAGAATTCGCCGCCCGCGATGCGCAGGTAGGTTTGCGCCTGGATGCCGTCGTCGCCCGCCTCGATGGCGAACGTGCCGCCGTCGATGGAGACGAAGCCCTTCACGGCGTTCGTGTCCTTGTTCGACTTGATGCCGTCGCCGTCGGCCGTCAGCGTGAAGTCGCCGTCGAGGATCTTCACGCAGTCGCGGCCCCGCAGCGCGTCTTCCGCCGCCGACACCACGTAGGTGCCGCCTGTGACGACGAGGTCGTCCTTCGAGCATACCGCGTGACGGTACGCTCCGGTCACCGTCAGCGTGCCCGAGCCGTTCAACGTGAGGTCGGCGCGGCTGAACAGCGTGGCGTACGGCTCGTCGGAGCCGTCTTCCAGCACGTACTCCGCCCCGTCGGTGAGCGCGTTCTGCGTCCCGTCGGCCAGCGTGACGAAGCACTTGTCGGCCCGCTTCACGTACACGGCGGGCCCGTCCTCGTTGTGGATGGTCGTGCCCGCAAGCACCACCTGCACCTTCGCGTCCTCGGGCGCCTCGACCACCAGCTGGCCGTCGTCGAGCGAGCCCGACACCACGTAGACGCCCGCAGCCGTGATGGTCACCGTGGAGCCGTCCGCCGTCGCGCCCGACCCGTCGACCGCGGCCGCGCCGCCCGCGAGCGCGATATGCGTGGCGGAGGCGTCGTCGTAGGAGGGATCCTGGTCGCGGTTGCTGTAGTCGAGATCGAGCGCCGACGCGTCGAAGGACGCCGCGACATCGGCGAACGACGTGGCGTCGGCGGAGGCGGAGGCGTCGCTGTCCGCCGACGCGTCGGCGGAGGAAGCGCTGGCGGAGGCGGCGGGTTCGGCGTCGCCGTCCGACGCGCACCCGTGCATCAGCAGCGCCGAAAACAGGATCAGCAGCAGCACGATGCCGCACACGAAGGGCCTGAGGACCTGCAGTTTTCCGTTCATCACAACACATCCTTACTCGCGGCGGCGCGGCCGCAGGTGATCTTCAGGTTGCCGTTGCGGCAGCGCAGTTCGTCGATCATGCGCTTCTCGAGGCCGGGCTGCTTCATGCGCACGGCGTACTCGAGCAGGAACAGGCTGCCCATGTTCGTGGTTTGCACGAGCGTCAGCTCGTGCTCGTCGGTGTAGCGTTTCAGCACGTCGTCGAACACGCCGTCGTACTCCAGGTCGTCGGGGATGGTGATTTTCAGCGTCTTCTCCGGCTCCTTCTGCTTGCCGAAGGGCGACAGCACGTAGCCCACGTTCACGATGGCCACGATGATGGTGAACAGCACGGCCAGCGCGATGAAGCCCATGCCCGTGGCCAGGCCGATGGCCATCGCGAGGAACACGCTGCCGATGTCCTTCGCGCTGCCGGGGATGGAGCGGAAACGCACGAGGTTGAACACGCCCATCACCGCGATGCCCGCGCCCAGGTTGCCGTTCACCAGCGTGATGACCATCTGCACGATGAGCGGCAGCAGCGCCAGCGTCACGACGAAGTTCTTCGAGTACGTGTGGCGGAACATGTAGATGAGCGCCACCGCGGCGCCCAGCACGATGGACGCGAGGCAGCACAGCAGGAAGTCGACGGTGGACACGCCCGCAACGAGCGATTCCGCCGATCCGAATATCGAGGTTAAAGCCGCATCTAGCACGATTGGTTCCTTTCAAATAGAGGGATGGAGGCTCTTCGAGGCCTTCGGGCTTTCGGGCACGCGAATCTCGAAGTTCCAAGCAATTTTTTCGTTTTGCGTACTTCGGGTGCCGCAGCGAGCCTCCAACGGAATCGCTCACCTGGCCTTTTGTGAAGCGACTTGAGGTACGAAGCCGTTTCAGAGCGGAAAACGTTCGCAAAACGAAAAAATTGCTTACTTCGAGCCGATTTCCGTGTCCACAGCGCCTCAGCAACGGGTGGGCGTGTGGGACGGGGCGCGGAAGTGGCGCGGGCGGCTGCTGCGCAGCGCGGCGGCGAACCGCTCGGCCTTCTGCTCGGCGGCCGCCTGGGACGCGCGCGCCGTCGAGAGCTCCGTCGCGCTCCGACGCGCGGCGGCCGTGCAGGCCCGGTAGGCTTCCCCGTACTTCGAGAACGACGACGGGTACGCCTCGCACGCGTCGAGGGCGCGGACGAGCCACAGCGGGAACGGGCCCGACGACTTGATCTCCATCACGGCGTCGCCGGCGCTCAGCAGCGCGTGCGCGGCGTCGGGGCGCGCCGCGAACAGGTCGCGGTAGGCGATGTCGGCGTCGAAGGTGATGCGCAGGTCGTCCGGCACGTCGGCGGGCGCGTCGGGTGTGGCGGGCGCGGAGTTGCCCGCACTCGCAGCCCCGTTGCAGCACGCGAGCGACGCGTACGCCGTGCGCTCGCAGGTGATGAGCATGGAGGGCCGCAGCGGTCGGTGACGCGCCGCGAACTCGTCGATCTCCCGGGCGATCTGCACGCTGCGCGGCGACAGCGACTCGGCGGCCATCACCGCATCGGGCAGCGGGAAGCGCGCGCAGGCCTCCTCGTACGGCGTTCCGTTCAGGTAGGCGCACGCGGCGGCCAGCGAGCACCCCACCCGGCGCTTGTACACGATGCCCTCGTACTTCTTCTTGATCTCGACGAACACGCGGTCGTCGGTCTGAGGCGCGCCGTACCCGCGCAGGCGCAGCTTCTCCTTGTACAGCGGCTTGTCCAGCGACCGCTCGATGAGGGCCCGCTCGGGCGTGTCGAGGTAGCGGCTGACGATGCGCGTCCGGCCGAACGCGTCGGGCGCCATGCGACCGCGCAGCGCGGCCGTCATCGCGCGGTGCTGCCGCGCGTCCAGGCGATACTTCACTTCCTTGCGTTCGAATACGTCGGTGAACGTTGTCATGGGATACCGGTCCTTTCCATCAGACACCGCATCCTAGTCGCGCAGCCTGAAAGTTCCCTGAAAGGCCCGCCGCCCGCAGGCAACCGCACAGGAACGTCAACCCCCCGGAGGGGATTCGCCTCCCCCAGAGGGGATCGCCTCCCCCGGAGGGGATTCGCCTCCCCCAGAGGGGATCGCCTCCCCCGGAGGGGATTCGCCTCCCCCGGAGGGGATTCGACGCGTTTCTTTCAGACGCTTTTCAGGGTTGCCGCTACAATGGAGAGCGAAGCACTCGAAGGAAAGCAGGTCGGCATGCAGGTCCTCATCGTTGAAGACGACGTGCGCCTGGCGCAGGCGCTCGCGCACATACTGGCCGAGAACGGCTACCAGACGGACGTCGTCCACGACGGCGCCTCCGGCCTCGCTTACGCGGAATGCGGCACCTACGACGTGATCATCCTCGACGTGATGCTGCCGAAGATGGACGGGTTCGCCGTGGTGGCCCAGCTGCGCCGCAAGAACATCAGCGTGCCGGTGCTGCTGCTCACCGCGCGCGACGCCGTGCCCGACAAGATCACCGGCCTCGACAGCGGCGCCGACGACTACATGACCAAGCCCTTCGCGCCCGCCGAGCTGCTGGCCCACCTGCGCGCGCTCACGCGCCGCCAGGGCGAGGTGCTGTTCGAGAAGCTGGCCGCCGGCGACCTCGTGCTGAACCTGGAAAGCTACGACCTGTCGTGCGGCGGGAAGTCCATCCACCTCAGCTACAAGGAGTTCTCCCTGGCGAAGGTGCTCATGGCGAATGCCGGGCAGGTGGTGTCGAAGGACATGCTCATCGCGAAGGTGTGGGGTGTGGAATCGAGCGCCGAGGACAACAACGTGGAGGCGTACGTGTCGTTCCTGCGCAAGAAGATGAAGTTCCTCGGGTCCACGGCGCGCATCGAAACGCTGCGGCGCGCGGGCTACCGCTTCGTCGCGGACGCCGCCGACGCGAGCGAAGACGGCGAGACCGACGCGGGCGAGGACGCCGCCGTCAAAGCTCCCGGCTCCTCGGAAAGCACGGGCGCCTCATGCTGAAGCAGCTGCGCATCAAGTTCATCGCGCTCAACATGGCCACCGTGGCCGTGGTGCTGGCCGTGGTGTTCACCGCCATCTGCGTCATCAACTACCAGCAGAGCGTCGCGCGCGTGCACGAGACGCTCGACAGCGCCGTCGCCCACGTGGGCGACGCGTCCGCCGGCCCGCTCGACGGCGGCCAGCCTGGCAGCGGCGGCGAGCAGGCCCCGGCCGACGCCGACCGCGAAGGCTCCACGCCGCCCGAGATCGGCGGCAAGCGCGGCGGATCGGACCCCACCATCCCCGTGGCCGTGTTCTCGGTGGGCGACGACGGCGCGCTGACCGCCGTCCCCACGCGCACGACGGCCTCCATCGCCGACGACGTGCGGACGCAGGCCGCAGAAGCGCTGGCCGACCAACCCGACGGCACCGGCAACCTAGACGGCCTGGGGCTGTTCTACGAGAAGCGCGTCGTGGGAGGCACCACGTACCTCGCGTTCGTGGACATGAGCGCCGCCAGCGGCTGGCAGACCCTGGCCCTCACGCTGGCGGGCGTGGGCGTGGCGGCGTTGGCGGCGTTCTTCGTGGTCAGCATGTTCTTCTCGCGGTGGGCGCTGCGCCCCGTCGACCGCGCGTGGCATCAGCAGCGCCAGTTCGTGGCCGACGCGTCGCACGATCTGAAAACGCCCCTCACCGTGATCCTCGCGAACACGTCCATCCTGCTGGAACACCCCGAGCGCAGCATCGCCAGCCAAAGCCAGTGGATCGAGAGCACCCAGCACGAAGCGGAGCAGATGCAGGGCCTCGTGGGCGACCTGCTGCTGCTCGCGCAGGTTGACGAAGGCGCTGCGAAGCCGGCGATGGATCGGCTCGACCTCACCGACCTCGTGGAAGGCGAGCTGCTGCAGTTCGAGTCCGTGGCGTTCGAGCGCTCCGTCGACCTGCAATCGAGCCTCGACGAGAGCGTGCCGGTGCGCGGCAACGCGATGCGGCTGCGCAAGCTGGTGGGCACGCTGCTGGACAACGCGTGCAAGTACGCCGACGACGGCGGCAGCGTACGCGTCGTGCTGCGCCAAAGCGTGCGCCGCATCGAGCTGTCGGTGCACAACACCGGCTTCGCCATCGCGCCCGAGGACCTCCCCCACGTGTTCGACCGCTTCTACCGCGCCGACAAGGCGCGCACGCGCGACGACAGCGGCTACGGCCTGGGGCTGGCCATCGCGCACGCCATCGCCGAGGAGCACGGCGGCACCCTCGCCGCAGCCAGCGACGAAACCCACGGCACGACGTTCACCCTCACGCTGCCCACCTTGTCCACCTGACGGCGCGCGCGAAGTCTTCTATACTGGAAGCTCAACCTGAACGCATTTGCTTCGCAAGGAGATCTCGCACATGGCACTACACTCGTGGCTGGCGCAACCGCAACGGCGGTTGGGACCGCTGGGGCTTATCGTACTGCTGGTCATCACGTCGCTCGTCACTCCCCTGTCGCTGGACATGTACACGCCGGCCGTCCCGCACATGACCGAGCATTTCAACACGTCGGAGAGCATGGTGAACCTCACGCTCGTGGGGTACTTCCTGTTCTTCGCCGTGGGCCTGCTGGCGTTCGGCCCCACGAGCGACCGCTACGGCCGCAAGCCCGTGCTGCTTGCCGGCATCTTCACATATGCGCTGGCCAGCGCGTTGTGCGCGCTGTCGGTCGACATCGTCATGCTCATCGCCATGCGCATTCTGCAAGCCCTCGGCGCCGGTGCGGTGAGCGCGGTGTCCACGGCGGTGGTGAAGGACGCCGTCGTTCCCGAGCGGCGCGAGGCGCTGCTGTCCGTGGTGCAGGTGATGTTCGTGGTAGGGCCCGTGCTGGCGCCCGTGGCGGGCGCGCTCATCCTGCAAGTCGCCGACTGGCGCATGACGTTCTGGGTGCTTGCGGGCATCGGGCTGCTCTGCGCCGCGCTGGCCCTGCTGTTCGACGAGACGCTGCCTGCCGAGAAGCGTTACGAGGGCACCGTGCTGGGCAGCGTGAGGCAGCTGGGCGTGGTGGCGCGCAACAAGGGGTTCTCGGCGTTCCTCGGCATCGTCGGGCTGTACAACCTGCCGTTCATGGCGTACATCGCCGTGGGGTCGTACGTGTACATCACCTTCTTCGGGCTGACCGAGCTGGAGTACAGCATGTACTTCGCGTTCGCCGCGCTGCTGACGGCGGCGGGCCCGTTCATCTGGCTGGCGGCTTCGCGCTTCATGTCGGCAAGCCGCTTCACGAGCATCCTGCTGGGAGTTGCGCTGGCATCCGGCGCGGCCATGCTGGCCGTGGGCGAGCTAGGCCCGACGCTGTTCTGCATCGCGTTCCTCGTATTCGCGCTGACGGAAGCCGCCGTTCGCCCCTACAGCACGAACATCCTGCTGTCGCAGCAGGAGGGCGACACCGGCGCCGCATCGTCGCTCATCAACTTCACGCACACCGCCATCGGGTGCTTGGGGATGCTGGTGGCCGTGCTGCCGTGGCCGAACTACGTGGTGGGCGTCGGCGCGATCATCGTGGGCTCGATGGCCGTCGCCCTCGTCGGCTGGGTGGCGCTCCTGCGCTCCCGCATCCCGCTCAAGGGCATCAAAGACGTCGACGCGACGCGCCCCGCTTCCCCCAGCGCCGAGAGCGAAGCCGAACCCGCCTACGACGAGGGGTAGGCTGGCTGACCAGCCACGCCTCCCTTGTCCTAGAAATCTACCAGCTGCTCTTTGAGGTAGTCTTTCAGGCCAGGAAGCTCAAAAGCAATCCTGCCTCTACCGCGAGAGCCGATCACGCCGCGCTCGATGAGCCGCTTTCGGTACTGAGCAGCATAGTTGCCGCTCACTCCCATACGCTGCGCAACATCCGCAAGCCGGCTCACATCGTCATCATCAAGCATTGCCGCAAGAAAGCGCACGTCGCCGTCCGACAGCTCGTTAAGCGTTGCATCCAGCACCCGCGCCCGCATGTCATGCCAGGCAGCCCGCACACCGCGTTCGACGTCCGCTTCGCCGATCACGTCCTTCGAACCAGCTTCCTGCCAGGCGCGATAGCCCACAAGCTGCATCATGAACGGAAACCCGCCCACCGCAACCACCGCGTTATCGAGCGCAGGTGCGTCGATCGACTTCCCGGAGTCTTCTATCGTACGTCGCATGGCGCGCGCCACTTCGTAATCGTCGATACGGCCGAGATGATGCTGACAGGCCCTCCTGAAAAAGGAGACCGACCGATCCTGAAGCAGGGAAGACACCTCGCCGGGCAACCCTGCAAGCAGCAAAGCCACCTTGCGCTCTTCCCTCACGAAATGCTGGTAAACCGATACGAGCTGAACCAACTCGTCGAGTCCCGCCCGAGCTTCGTCGACGGTGATGAGCAAGCCCACGTCGAGTGCATTCAGCTTTTCGAGGATTTCCGTCATGCGTATACGCCAATTCGGCTCATCAGGCGTCTTGTGCTCCCATTCGATATCGAGTATCTGGGGAATCCCAACGCTTTTGATCTTCGCATTCGGGGACGAGGAAACGAAGCCGGATGCTGCGACTTTGGTTTGTTGCGCGATGTCTTCGAGCATTCCGGGCAATGCGGAAACGTTGACCGAAAGCCAGCCGATACCTTGCGCCTCGTGGGCCAACAGCGACATCAACGCCGTCTTGCCCGACCCGCGCGCACCGATGAGTATCGTTGATATGTTAGGATCTCCGATTCCGGTTTCGAAAGCACGCACCACGTCGTCGATCACGAGATCGCGACCGGCCATGTGCAAGGGAATCTGGCCGAAGCTGGGGGTAAAGGGGTTCCTTACTGAGATCGGCGGCATCGGCTCCCCTTTCATTTCGTTTGTATTCTTTCACTTCTTTTCATTTTCTTTCATTTTTATGCACAAAGAAAGACTTGAAAACGCTACAACGTCGCTTATCCCCTCAGGACCTCGACGATGGTGCGGTCGGTGCGGAGCTCGGCGTCCCAAACTTCGAACGCCAGCAAGGTTTCAGGGGCGTCGGTGCCGGACGCGGCCTGCGCCTCCTCGAAGACCTCGCGATAGCACAGCTCGAACGTTTCGCGCTCGACGCGCCGGCCGCGAAACGTGCCGCCGGGCAGATCGAGCAGGCACATGCCGCGCTCCTGCGGCGGCGCGACCAGCCGCTCCCCCGGCAGCGCTCGCACTTCGAGCGCGACGTACCAGGACGTCCCCGCCCCCACCGCAGCGCTCTCGCTCGCGCCTTCGCCCGGCAGGCAGATCATGCCCTGCAGGAACAGCGGCGCGATGCCGGCGCGCTTCGTTTCGCCGTACAGCTCGGACATCGCCTTCGTGTAGCGCTTCGCATCGAACGCGGGACGCGACCAGGGCATCGCCAGAAACGTGCGCTCCCCCAGCGCGCGCTCGTACGGGGCCGCCGACGTGCGCAGCGCATCCTGCACGGCGATCTCCGAGCGGTAGCCGTCCAACTCCATGAGTATGGCCTGCGTGGCGCGCAGCTTCTCCTTCGCCAGGGCGTGCGCGCGCTCCAACAGGGACGATATATCCATCACGCCGCGCTCGGACACGTAGTCGGCCAGCTCTTTGAGCGGCACGCCCAGCTGCACGCACGACACGATCACGTCGAGCTCGTTCATCTGGCGCAGCGCGTAGTAGCGGTAGCCGGTATCGGGGTTCACGTACGCGGGGCGCAGGATGCCGATGCGCTCGTAGTAGCGCAGCGCCTTCACGCCCACGCCCTTGAGGTGGGCAACCTCGCCGATGGACAGCAGGTCGTTTCTCATGGCGCTCCTCCACATTCTGCACATGGCGATTGACTCGTCCCTTAGGGGATACTTTAGGATATCAGAACTTGATCAATCAGGGTCAAGCGAACAGGAGGAATCATGTCACCCTACGTGCTGCTCGGCATCGCCGTCATCTTCGAGGTGTTCGCCGACTCCATGATGAAGCTGTCGAACGGTTTCACGCGGAAGCTGCCCATCATCGGCATCGTCGTCGGATACATCGTCGCGTTTTACCTGATCGCGCAAACGCTGGAACAGCTGCCGCTCGGTTTCGCCTACGCGGTATGGACCGGCCTCGGCATCGCGCTGACCGCCGTGGTGGGCACCGCGTTCTGGCACGAGGGCTTCAACGCGAAGAAGGCCGTGGGCCTCGTGGCCATCATCGCCGGCGTGGTCGTTTTGAAGATGGGAGTGTAATCATGGGTCGCATTCATCCGTATGCGCTGTTGAGCGTGTCCATCGTCCTCGAGGTGTTCGGCACCACGATGATGAAGCTCTCGGTTGGGTTCACCGTTCCGCTGTTCACGGTGCTGACCCTCATGGGCTACCTCGTGTCGTTCACCCTGCTCACGTTCACGCTGAAGCATTTGCCGCTGGGCCTCGTGTACGGCATCTGGGGCGGCGTGGGCACGGTGCTGACGGCCGCCATCGGCATCATCGCCTGGGGCGACCCCTTCAACTGGATCACGTGCGTGGGCATCGCGCTCGTCGTGGGCGGCGTGGTGCTGCTGAACCAGGGCACGCAAGAGCTGGAGGACGCGCGGGAGATGCAATCGCAGGTGGAAGAAGGTCGATCGTTCTCCAACTGACGCGCGCCGCGCCCACCAAAGGGATGGGCGCGGCGTCGGGCAGAGCTTACACGTAGAACAGCATGTCGTTGTACGTGGGAACGGGCCAGCGGTCGCGGTCCACGATGATCTCCATCTCGTCCACGGCGACGCGCAGCTTGTCCATGATGGGCAGGATCTCGTCCGCGTACTTGTTCGCGCGTTCCTGCTGGCACTCGATGGCGAGCGCCGCGTGATGGGCCTCGTCGAGCGCGCGCAGCTGCACGTCGATCTCCTTGATGCCCGACAGCAGCTTGTGCAGCAGCGCCTCCTGCTGATCGGTGTCGGCGCCGGCGGCCGCAGAGCGGATGGCGTTGATGTTGCCGGCCACCTCGGCGGCGTAGGCGTTGATAGCGGGCAGGTACGCGCGGCGCACCATGCGCTTCATCGTGCGCGCCTCGATGTTCAGCAGCTTCGTGTACTTCTCCAGCTTCACCTCGTAGCGGCTGCGCACCTCGGTCTCGGAAAGCACGCCGAACTCCTCGAACAGCGCGATGCTCTTGGGCTCCACGAAGCACGGCAGGGCCTCGGCCGTGGTGGCCTTGTTCGCCAGGCCGCGGCGGGCAGCCTCCTGCGTCCACTCGTCGGAGTAGCCGTTGCCGTTGAAGATGATGCGCTGATGCGCCGACAGCGTGTCGCGGATGTAGGCGATGGCCGCGGCTTCGAAATCCTCGCCGGCCTTGCCCTCCATCGCGTCGGCGAAGTCCTTGAGGCTCTTCGCCATGGCCGTGTTCAGGATCATGTTCGCATCGGACAGGTTCACCGCCGAGCCCGGCATGCGGAACTCGAACTTGTTGCCGGTGAACGCGAACGGCGAGGTGCGGTTGCGGTCGGTGTTGTCCTTGAGGAAGTTCGGCAGCACGGCCACGCCCAGGTCCATGGCCACCTTCTCGGCGTTCGTGTACTCGTGATCGTCGATGAGCGCGTCCACGATGGCATCGAGCTCGTCGCCCAGGAAGATGGAGATGATGGCCGGCGGCGCCTCGTCGGCACCGAGGCGATGGTCGTTGCCCGCGGAGGCCACCGACATGCGCAGCAGCTCCTGGTAGTCGTCCACCGCTTGGATGACGCCTGTGAGGAACACGAGGAAGCGCAGGTTGTCCATGGGGCTCTCGCCGGGCTCCAGCAGGTTCGTCCGGCCCTTCGACAGCGACCAGTTGTTGTGCTTGCCCGAGCCGTTGATGCCTTCGAACGGCTTCTCGTGCTGCAGGCACACGAGGCCGTAGTGCGACGCCAGCAGGCGCATCTTCTCCATGGTGAGGAGGTTCTCGTCGATGGCGCGGTTCGCGTTCGTGAAGATGGGCGCCAGCTCGTGCTGCGCCGGGGCAACCTCGTTGTGCTTCGTGCGCGCCGACACGCCGAGCGCCCACAGCTCGTCGTCGAGCTCCTTCATGAACTCGTTGACCGAGGGGCGGATGGCGCCGAAGTAGTGCTCCTCCAGCTCCTGGCCCTTGCAGGGAGCGTAGCCGAACAGCGTGCGGCCCGTCATGATGAGGTCCTGGCGCCTCGCGTAGTCCTTCTCGGAGATGAGGAAGTACTCCTGCTCGGAGCCCACCGTGGGCACCACGCGTTCGTACGCCTCGCCGAACAGCGCCAACACGCGGTTGGCCTGCTCGTCGATAGCGCTCATGGAGCGCAAGAGCGGCGTCTTCTTGTCGAGCGCTTCGCCGGTGTAGGAGCAGAAGGCGGTGGGGATGCACAGCACCTCGTCCTTGATGAACGCGTAGCTGGTGGGGTCCCACGCCGTGTAGCCGCGGGCCTCGAACGTGGCGCGCAGGCCGCCGGAGGGGAAGCTGGAAGCATCGGGTTCGCCCTGGATCAGCTCTTTTCCGGAGAAGCTCATGATGGCACGGCCGTCGCTGACCGGATCGAGGAAGCTGTCGTGCTTCTCGGACGTGATGCCGCTCAGAGGCTGGAACCAGTGCGTGAAGTGCGTGGCGCCCTTCTCGATGGCCCATTCCTTCATGGCATGCGCCACGACGTTCGCCACCTCGATTTCGAGCGGTTCGCCTTCCTTGATGGTTTTGAGCAGGCTCTTGTACGTTGCGGAGGGCAGACGCTCCTGCATCGTGTGCTCGTTGAACACCATCGAGCCGTAAATATCCGAAACCTTCGCCATGAGGATGCGCTCCTTACTCGTTGCTTTCAAGGCGGTGCGCCCGTCCGCTGCGCCTGCGGAGGGGCCATCCGCATACGATAGCACGGCCACCGGGCAAACCACGTGATCAACTTGCTGTAATCAAACTAACGGCGAAATGTTTCGAGCAGTTTTCGAGGACGATTCTATTAAGATCGTTTGCTCACACGTACGACCAGGGCGTCAGATCGCCCAACGCGGCAACCTCGTCCACCGGCACGCTGCGCGCGAAGCCGGAGACGGGCGCGCACGAGCCGGTCGCAATCCACCGCTCTATCGTCGAAACGATGCGATCGCGCGCATCGATCGGAAGCTCGCGCACCGCCGCCGACCCGCTCGGCACGCCGCATTCCAGCGCATTGACGAACAGCGTCTCGAACGTCGTGGCACGCTCATCTCCCAGGACGATGATGCTGAGCGGAGCCCTCCCGTCATCGAACAGGCCCCCGGGTAGCGACACGACCGCGCGAACGCATCCCGATCCGATCAGGGCAGCGCGCACCGCGGGTTCGCAACCTCGCGATTCGTGCAGCACGGCATTGCTCGCTGCCAGCACGGCGATGCCGCCCGGAGCCCGATGGGCAAACGCCTGCTGCACCCATGCGAGGTTCGCCTTGTTCCGCGGGGGAACGCCGAACACCCAGCGCGCATCGCCGGGGTCGGGCGCATGGTCGGTCCATTCCCCCTGGTTGGGAGGCAGCACCGACACCACTGCATCGGCCAGCTCGCCCGCGTGCGCGTCCTCGGCCAACGCGGAGCCCACCGCCAGCGCGCCGTCGTCGAAGGACCATCCTTCGCAGCGCGCGGCCAGCTTCGCTGCAAGCGCATCGGAGAAGCGGACGACTTGTCCGACGCAGCGCACCGCGGGGGCAAGCCGCCGAAGCGCCGCCAGCGCGTCGCCGGCGCCCACGTGCGGGTCGTACGCTTGCGCGGCGGAAGGGTTGAACGCAAGCGCGATGCGAGCCACGAGATCGCTGACGGAAACGGGGCACGGAGCGTCCGGCTCGGACTCGTGTCCCAGAGCAAGCCAACGAAGCAGCACCCCGCCCTCTTCGTCCAGGCGCAGATCGCCCACCCGGTCGACCATACGCCGCTGCGCCGACGCGTCCAGCGACGACGTGCGCAAGGCGAGATCTCCCAGGAACGACAACCCCTCGTCCCGAGCCGCAAAACGTTCGAGCTCCTCGTCCACCTGCGCCAGCGCATCCTCGGCAGCGGCGACGCGCGCCCAAGCCGCGCCGCCATCGACCAGGCGCACGAACAGCAGCGGCAGCAGCTCCCACGCCGCATCGAACGGCGATACCGCCGCGCCCGCAGCGTGGGCGAGGTCCGACCGCACGTCCTGCACGAGCGCTTCCAGCCGCTCGCGCGCAGAGGGCCCGACAAAGCGCTCGAGCACCTCGTCCCTCCCGGCAAGCAAGCCGCCGACCAGCGCTTCGGCGGCTGCGCGCGCCTCCCGCACCGCGCGTTCTCCCTCTTCGACCTCGCTGAGGATCGCCAGCATCTCGGCGTACCGCGCATCCCGCTCGTCTTCCCCGATCAGGGGTATCTCCAACATCGAAAGCCTCTCGAGCGGCAGCGCCAGCGCATCCACCGCGCGATCGGACACGCGCAGCCGCGGCCGGATTCCCACCGAAGCGAGCGCGAACACGAGCGCCTCCACGGTCAGCGGGGCGGAGGCATCCATCGTCAAAGCCACCGTGTTGGCCAAGGGGTACGCGCCCTCGGGCATCAGACGCCCCACGAGGTACTGCCCCGCCTGTCCCACGACGATGCACGGCTGGCGCACCCCTTCCTCGTCCGTGTGCGCCATGACGCCCTGCGACGAGACGGCCGGCAACGAGCCCTGCGCGCTGCGTTTGTCGACCGGGAGGAGCGAGCCTTCGCGCACCACGCATGCGCCTCCCAGCTCAATCGTCCGCGCCGAACGCTCCGCGGCTTCGCGGTAGCTTTCGACCCCCTTCTCGAACAGGCTCCGATCGCGCTCCCTGCGGTCGCGGCAGCGCGCATCGCACTCCTCCAGGTACCGCGCCACCGCGCGGCGAACGCCCGTTTCGGGCCACGGGACGGGAATATGCCGCAGGCTGTTCTCCGTCAGACGCACGGTCTGTCCGCTCATGTCCGCATGCGCGGCAGCCGGAATGCGCGACAGCATCTGCCTCAGATAGGAGGTGTCGGCGTCGTCGTCGCACGCGATCACGTGGTACAGATCGGTCGCCGAGAACTTTCCACGCGCCTCCGTCACCAGCAAGCATCCGTCGGGAGCCTCCACGTTGCACACCGATCCCAGCAAGAGGTACCGTCCCTCGAAAGCGTACTCGTCGAAGGGAACGAAGCCCGTCTCGACGTAGAGGCGATACGGTCCCTTCCGCAGCAGGCGTTGCGCTCCTCGCACAGGCGCGCAACGGTCGTCGAATATGCGCGCGACCTCTTCCAAGCGTTTCATCTCAATCGCCATCGTATTCCTCTCTCTTCCTGAACTCCTCAACCAAATCGAACACCTGCTGACGATTGTGGACGTCGAGCTTCCGATACAGGTTCTTGCAGTGCGAGCGCACGGTGTTCTCCGACACGAACAGCGTTTCGGACATGCGTGCCACATCGCGACCGCGCAAGATCAGCTCGAGCACGTCGGTCTCGCGATTGGACAGTCCGTAGGTCTTCTTCAGCAGTCGGCTGTACACGGGAACCATATCCTGCGCCACGATGACGTTGCGCACGAGGGGACGGGGCGCGGGACGGTCGTCGGATGCGCGTGCCGCCGCATCGTCCTCGTCGGAGGGCGCATTCCCTTCAGGCTCAGAATCCGCCGTCCCGCCGATGGGATCGAACGCCCGATCGACCTTTCCCTTGCGCCGCGTGTTGACCACGACCCCCGCAAACGAGAGCACATAGGTGGACATGAGCGCGATGACGAGAATCTGCGATATGTCGTACGTCTGCCCCAGAGCATCGCCCACGGCGCGGCCGATCAACACCCCGCCGTACACGATGCTCGAGAACACGCCGAACACGGCGATCGGGTCCACCTGGCGCAAGTGGGCTATCTTGATGCAGGTCACCATCATGAAGATCGAGACGAGCGAAAACGCCGCGTTCGCCACGCCCGCGAACAGCATGCGGTAGCCCGCATCGAAGAACGGCAGGAACAAGAAGCCGGTCATCACCGCGAGGAACACCGCGGTGTACACCGCCGGGAACGAGAAGCGACCGCGCACCTTGTCCCAAGCCAAGGCCAAGCCGCCGGCCGCCGCCAGCATGCCCAAGGCGAGCGTCACGTTCAAAACCGACGAGTCGCCCCCGCTTTGCTGGGCGAACATGCGCGAAACCCCGCCGACGTACCCGATGGCGGCAATGCACAGCATATAGCGCCACGTACTGGACACGATATTCGTGAGCGTGGCGCCGCCGCTCTGCCCGACTACGATGTCCGAAGGCACCCGCTGGAACACGCCGCCGCGGCATCGCCGTAAAAACAGCGCGTTGAGCGCGATGATGCAGAACACCACGATCGCGTACAGCCAATACCATGCGATACAGGCCACGGCAAGATAGAACACCGCCGACAGCACCGATCCGACGATGATCCGACGGGCCGCGACGTCCGCGTCCTGCTCGGCAAACAGGCGTTGCCATACGACGAACGACAGCGACGACCCCGCCCCGACGAGAAACGCCGAGAGGTTCTGCAACGCCGCGTTCTGCACGAACACGGTTGCGAACAAGCCCGCATACCCCAGCACGAGGCACACCGTGGAATGGTACGTGGTGTCGCGCTTGCACTGGGATGGAAAGTAGAGGCACCCCAGCCCAAACACCAGCAAAATGCCGATGTAGCCGATCGACCGCGCGGTCTCGCCGCCGTGCATGCCGCTGAACGAAAGCGACGTCATGGAGGCGATGCGCAGCAGGCCCCATGCCGACGTGGAACTCAAAACCAGGTAGATGGCGAACCCGACGCTGTACGCGTCGAACACGCGCGAGATCTTCCTCAACATGGCACCCTCCCCGATGCTCTTCCCATGATGCCACCATACCCTCCCAACCCCCCTCCCCTAGGTGAAAACGGCGAAATTCACCCATGCCATGTGAGGTTTGCCGACGGAGTGTTCGTACACTGCGAACCGTTGAACAAGCATGCAATACCGCATGCTCGGGGTAAGGAGGACCGTATGATCACCAAGGGAACGGCGTTCGATCGCCGCAGCTTCCTCAAGGGCGCGATGCTTGCCGGAGCGGGCACCGCCGCATTCGGGCTGGCGGGCTGCGCGGCGAACGGGGGCGGCGCAAGCGGAGGCGCATCTTCAAGCGCATCGGCCGCCT
The DNA here is from genome assembly GCF_009834925.2 of Eggerthella guodeyinii. Classification (NCBI taxonomy): domain Bacteria; kingdom Bacillati; phylum Actinomycetota; class Coriobacteriia; order Eggerthellales; family Eggerthellaceae; genus Eggerthella; species Eggerthella guodeyinii. The sequence continues at coordinate 501,737 of NZ_CP063310.1, read as the reverse complement.
CCGACACCGCAGGGCAGCTGACCGCCGAAACCATCAACAAGGGAACCTGGGCGTTCGAGATCGCGCCCGAGCCCGTGGCCGACAGCGAGATCACGCAAACCTACGAGGCCGACATCATCGTCGTGGGTGCAGGCGTTTCGGGTTTGGCCTGCGCAGCATCTGCAACGGAAGAAGGCGCCGACGTGATCCTGTTCGCCGCCAGCTCCCAGCCGGTAGCGCGCGGCGGCTCCAACCATGGCATCGGGACGAAATTCCACGAGCGTCTGGGCATCACCGATTACACGAAGGACACCATCGACGGCTACATCCGCCAGGAGCTGGCGCGCAACGGCTATCGCGTGGACCAGAAGAAGTGGTACAAGTGGATCAACAACAGCGCGTCCACCATGAACTGGCTCATCGATCTCATGGAAGCGAAGGGCTACACCACCACGATGGAGATCGGCTACACCGACACCGAGGGCGTGTTCACTGCGCATCCCGGCTCTCATAACTGGGTGGAACAGGCCGACGGCAAGGAATCGGGCGCGGCCACGGGCGAGAACCTCGTCATCGCCATGTACGAGGAGAAGATCAAGGAGCAGGGCGGCCAGATCCACTACAGCACCATCGGCCAGTACCTCATCCGCGAAGACGACAACACCGGGCGCGTTTCCGCCATCGTCGCCAAGGACCCCGACGGCAACTACGTGAAGTACGTTGGCAAGAAGGCCATCGTGCTGGCAACGGGCGACTTCTCCGCCAACCAGGACATGATGGCGAAGTACTGCTCCTGGGTCGCACCGCTTTTGCAGTACAACGAGGTAGATTACGACGCTATGTTCCAGTTCGGCGGCCTCGGCCCGGGCGACGGCCAGAAGATGGGGCTGTGGGTTGGTGCCGCCTGGCAGCAAACGCTTCCGAACGCGCCGATGATCGACGCCGTGGGCCCCATGCCCTACCGCCAGTCCATCGCCGATTTCTCGGGATTGCTGCTCAACAAGAAGGGCGAGCGCTATTCGAACGAAGACGTCATCTTCTCCTACGGCACCTACGCCATGATGATGCAGCCCGACATGACGCGCTACGGCATCTGGGATACCGCCTACGCGAACTGGTTCGACACGTGGGAAACGTTCGGCACCACCATCGTGGAGAACGAGGGCAAGAACGCGACCACGCCCGAGGAATACCTCGCCTCGTGGGACAGCAACGTGGAGAAGGGGGCGTTCGTCAAGGGCGACACGATCGAGGAGGTCATCGCGCAGCTCGACGGACTCGATCCCGAGAATGCGAAGAAGTCGGTCGATCGCTACAACGAGCTGTGCGAAGCCAAGTACGACGACGACTTCCACAAAAGCGCGACGCTCCTCGCACCCATCAAGGAAGGGCCGTTCTACGGCTGCAAGCTCGAAATGAGCCCCGCCAACTTCCTCTGCGTGACGGGCGGCTTGCGCACCAACGAGAACATGCAGGTGTGCGACGAGCAGAACGAGCCGATCGAGGGCCTGTACAACCTGGGCATCATGGTGGGCGACAGCTACGCGAACTGCTACAACTTCGCCATCTGCGGACACAACCTGGGCATGAACTGCAACACCTTCGCCTACCTGCTGGGCAAGGACCTCGCCGCAGCGTAATCGATTTCCCGGCGGCCGGTTCGCGCTCGCGCCCGCCGGCCGCGCTCTTCCCTGAATGCGCCGGAGCCATCCTCCCTCCCTCGGCTCCGGCGCATTCGCCTGAGAAGGCCCCTACCCGAACGCGTCCAGGTGGTCGAGGAGCTCTTGGCGGGAGTTCACGTCGAGCTTGCGGTAGATGTGGGTGGTGTGGGTCTTCACCGTGCCGGTGGTCACGAACAGGGCGTCGGCGATGTAGGGAAGCGTCCGGCCGCGCGCCAGGTAGCCCAGCACCTCGGCCTCGCGCTTCGTCAGGCCGTGGCTCTGCGCGAAGCGCGCCGCGCGCTCGAGCACGACGGACTCCGGGTCGGCGGCCACGGGCTCGCCCGGGTCGCCCGAGGGCTCGACGGGCGCCGACGAGTCGGCCGAGGAGCGCTCGCCCGCCGATTCCGCTTCGCCCGCGCGGCGCACCAACATGAAGAACAGCGCCAGCAGCCCCAGGCCACACATCACGTCCAGGACGAAATCGCCGGAGCCGAACAGGGCGTACACCTGCTTTCCCACCACGTTGCCGGCGAACACCACGCCCGAGATGAGCCCCTGCCCCACGCTGAACGACAGCAGCGGCGACAACCCCAGCTCCTGCGTGCTCTGGGTGATGACGAGGAACACGAGCACCTGGAGGAAGAACGCGCTGCCCTGCACGAGCGCTCCGCCCACGGGCACGGCCGCCGTCCCGAACACCATGATGGCCACGAGCCCCACCGCCGTGAACGTGACGGTGATGCGGTACACGCCGTCAACCGAAAACGACGCGCGGCGCGCGGTCAGGGGCACGAGCACCATGGTCGCGATGCTCGCGCACACCACGATGCCGCCGAAGAACAGGCTGTCCACTCCCGCATACGAGCGCCCCATCAGCACCGACGCCATGAGGTTGCCGATGAACGTGGCCGCGATCAGCACGCTGACGGCGCGCCACGGAAGCACGCGCGCCTCCCACGAGCCGGCCATCAACTCGCCGGGCGTCGCGGCCTCCCCGGCCGCCGCGCGCGAGGGGAACACCTCCGACGACAGCTCGTGGCGCATGGCCGCGTCGCTGCGCCACAGGGCCCAGGACGCCAGGGGCAGCGCGCAGACGAGCGCGATGCTCGCCGGACCGGGAATCTGCGCCACCACGAGGTACAACAGGTACGCCACCAGGAACGACAGCACCACGAGCGAGCGCATGCGCCGAGAGCCCAGCGAGTAGCGGGCGCCCCACGCCACGCCCAGCAGCATGACGGCACCGCCGTCAATCGCCCCGCAGGCCACGATCACGGCCAGCGCATCCGCGCGCACCGCCCACGCCAGCACGAGCGTGGTCAGCGCAACCAGTAGCGCCGCGACGAAGAAGGCCCCGCGCTTCACGATGAAGCGCCGCCAGCGCGACGCGAGCACCACGATGCCGGCACATACCAGCACCGAGGCCTGCGACGCGAAGAACCCGTACTCCAAGCCGATGCTCGCATCGAGGCCGCCGCGCTCGGGAAACAGCGCCGGGCTGAGAAAGCAGAGAAACCCCCACGCCCACAGCAGCGCCGAGCCTAAAACCACCCTCACGTTGTTCGCGCGCATCATGCGTCCCCTCCCCAACCTCGCGCATGCCCATCAGGTCGCTTACGGGTATCCTACCGCATGCGCGCTCGTCATGCCGCGACAACGAATGACGCTCACCTGGGAAAACGCAAAAATCTACCGTTTCGTCAGATGCGGTTCGACCCGCCGTTTGCCATGCTGCGATGCAAGGAAGCCGCGCCGAGGGGCACGAAGGGGCACGAGGCCGAGCACGTCGGCCGCCGCCGCGGCTTCAAGCGAACAAGGGAGGACCTCATGAACCAGCCTGACAAGAACACGATCAACCGCCTCAGCCGCCGCTCGTTTCTGACGGGAGCGGCCGCCACGGCCGGCCTCGCCGCCTTCGCGGGGCTCGCCGGCTGCGCGCCGCAGAACACCGCAGGCGATGCCGCGAACGCGGCAACCGCATCCGGCGCCTCGTCGTCCGGCAGCGCTCCGGCGGGCGCCATGCAGACCACCGACCCCGCCCAGGCCGTGTGGCCCGTGGTGGAAGAGGTGGAGGTGGGCGCCGCCGGCGAGGGCAAAATCGCCTTCGTGGCCGAGCCCATCGCCGCAAGCGACATCGTGGCCACGCACGACGTGGACGTGGTGGTGTGCGGCCTCGGCCCCGCCGGCGACGCGGCGGCGCTGGCCTGCGCCGAGCAGGGCCTCAAGACGGTGGCCGTGGAGAAGCAGACCACCGGCAACTACAACTCCGCCACCATCGGCGGCACGAACTCCAAGCTGCACGAGCACTGGGGCATGACCTACGACACCGACGCCTGGATCAGCGACGCCATGGTGGATTGTGCCTTCCAGGGCGACATGGAGCTGTACCGCCACTGGCTGGAGTCAAACGGTGAAGCCGTGGACTGGTACATCAGCCACTTCGACAACCAGAACCTCGACGACTACCCGCTGACGTTCGCCGCGGGCGACTTCCCCGACTTCCGCGACGAATGGGACCCCACGTCGCTGTCGCGCTCGTGGAACACGTCGCTCAACCTGCCCTACCCCGCCGGCGAGCTGGCCGGTATCCTCGCCGGCATCCTCGAGCAGGCCGGCGTGGAGATCCGCTACAGCTGCCCCGCCTGCCAGCTGGTCACCGACGACTCGGGCAAGGTGACGGGCGTCATCGTGCAGAGCGACCAGGGCTTTGAGCAGTACAACTGCGCGAAGGGCGTGGTGCTGGCAACCGGCGGCTACGAGTTCAACCAGCAGATGCTCAAGGAGCGCTGCCGCCCGCGCGGCGTGCCGGGCAGCTGGCTGACGGGCGCGTTTGGCAACACGGGCGACGGCCATCAGATGGGCCTGGCGGTGGGCGCCGCCGAGGACGAGTTCCCGCACGCCATCATGCTGGACCCCGAGCAGCTCATGCCGTATCTGCGCGTGAACAAGCTGGGCAAGCGCTTCACGCCCGAGTACGAGCCGTACGGCCACTTGGCACTGGCCATCCAAGCGCAGCCGGGCACGTACGACTTCTACGTGGTGGACAGCGCCATCGGCGAGAAGATCGACAAGATCTGGACGCCCAGCTCGTCGTGCTACGGCCCGAAGGAAGTGTGGACCGCGGCCGCCATGAGCGAGAAGGCCCTCAAGGCCGACACGCTGGAGGAGCTGGCGAAGCTCATGGAGGTGCCCGAGGACCAATTCACGGCCACCATCGAGCGCTGGAACGAGATGGCTGCCGCCGGCAAGGACGAGGACTTCAACTTCCCCGGCGAGATGATGATGACCATCGACACGCCGCCCTACTACGCCACGAAGGAGTTCGCCGACGGCCTGTGCACGGCGGGCGGCCTGCTGGTGGACACCGAGTGCCGCGTGCTGGACAAGGATCGCCAGCCCATCGACGGCCTGTTCGCCATCGGCCTCACGTCGGGCGGCATGTTCTTCAACACGTACCCGCACAACCTGAACTGCCTGAGCCACACCCGCAACTGCCTCATGGGCTACACCGTGGGCAAGGTGCTCGGCGGCAAGGCGTAACCTCGCCGCACCACCTCGCACCCGCATCCGCGGGTCCTCCCTCCCCGAGGCTCCCGCCGGCAGCACGCCGGCGGGAGCCTCCGAACAAGCGATCTACTTCGAGCCGCTCCAGCTTCCCGAGCCGGAGCCTTCGGCCGCGGCGGCAGCCGCCTCCTCCGCCGACTTCTCGGGCTGGGCCAGCGTCGCCTCCTTCACCGCCGCCGGCGTGGCGGCGTCGAATGCCGCGGCGCGGGCGGCGGCCAGGGCGTACGACGCCTGGACGAACGATATCTCCAGCGAACGCCCCTTGCAGCCGACGAAGCACTGGCCGCAGCTTTGACAGTTCTCGGGATACGCGATCACCGACTTCATCTCGTTCTCGTCGAAGCGGAACACGTCCATCGGGCACACGGTGACGCAGTTCTTGCACCCGATGCAGTTGTTCAAATCGTAGCGAATGACGCTCATCTCAAACCCCCTCCTTATTTCTTCCAGCTGCCGGACGACTCTTCTTCGGGCAAGCCCTTCGCCTTGGCCTCGCCGGGGAACCTCACGCCGTAGCGCGTGGCGTAGTCCTCGGAACGGTCGCCGGTCCACTCGTCTTTCACGGGAATCTTGTCCAGCGCCATCGAGCCGTCGTCGCCCTTCGTGATGGCGATGTAACACAGGTACGACTCGTCGTCGCGGTAGGGATAGTCGGAGCGGTAGTTCGTGCCGCGGCTCTCCTTGCGCTCCAAGCTGGCGCGCAGCTTCATCTCGGCGGACAGCACCTTGTGCTTCATCTCCAGGCACAAACGCTGCTGATGCGGGTTCGTGGCCTGCAGCTTGGGGATCACCTTGTCGCGCATCTGCTGCACCTGCACGAGCGCAGCGTTCAGCGATTCCTCGGATTTCGAGATGAGCACCCACCACGGCGCCATGATGGCGTGCAGCTGGTCGCGGGCCCAGTCGGGGCTGAAGCCCTTCTCCATGGCCAGCGGCGCCTCCACCTCCGCCGTCACGGCGTCGATCGTCTCCTGCGGCACCTTTGCCTCGGCGGCGCCGGCGGCGTACGCCGCGGCGGCCTTTCCTGCGATGTCGCCCTGGATGGACGTGAAGTTCGAGGTGAAGCCCACGCCCACCGGGTATGCGGAACCCGTGACCGCGCAGCCGTTGATGCCGTCGCCGGCCACCCACAGGCCCGGGATGCCCGTGGCGCCTTCGAGGTCGTCGAAGCCGCACCACACGCCCGACGAGAAATGGGAGCACATGCCCACCGCGGCGCCGTAGCAGTCGCCCTTCGGCTTGGGGCTCATCATCTTCCCGATGCGGATATCGTCGTCCTTGCCGCTCAGGCTGCCGCCGCGTCGCCCGATGTCGGCCGCCGCTTGGTCTTCGATGTTGGTGCCGTCGTTGGCGGCAAGGCCGTTGATGGTGTTGGTCACGCGACCCATGACCATGGTCTTCTCTTTCGTCTGCGCGTAGCTGACCGCCGTATCGGCCGTGATGTCGCCGCCACACAGCCAGATGTTCTCGAGCCAGTCCCACGAGTTGGTGACGAAGGAGTCGCCCGACGCGTACGACGCGGTCACGTGGAAGTCGTCGTACTCCTTGCCCACGATGGGAAGGCCCAGGTTGTAGGCGATGTACTCGCCATCGAACGTGTCGCCGCCCACCGGGTAGCCGGTGGGTTTATAGCACCCGCCGCCCATCGCCATGACGACGGACTTCGCGTGGAAGGTCATCACGGCGCCGCTGGGCACGTGGAAGCCCACGGCACCCGTCACCCGGTCGCCGTCGCGCGCCACGTCGACCACCATCGTGTAGCTGACCACCTCGATGCCGTTCTGCTCGAGCAGCGGCAGCCAACGCGCATGGCGATCCTTGTCGGCGAACGCCTCGTGGTAGCCCTGGAAGTCCAGGTCGTCCCAATACTCGGTGTCGACGCAGCGGTCGAACCGATCCATGAGGCCCCATCCCGCCAGGCGCTCGTACGCCTCCTTGGAATGGTCGATCCACATCTGGTACCAATCTTGGTTGCTCACGTATTCCGAGCCGATCATGATGCTTTTCTTGAACGCGTCGGCATCGTCGCCCATGTCGGGGTCGAACCACCGATGCGAGCTCGGCCAGGGCGACAGGCCCGAATAGCCCGGGCAGCCCTTGTCGACGAGCACCACGTTGGCGCCCGCTTCCTTCGCCGCCATCGCCGCGTTGAGCCCCGCGAACCCGCCGCCGATGACCAGCACGTCGCACTCGTACGTCGTGGTGTCGGGCGCGGCCGCTTCCGGCACGGGCAACTCGACCGTGGTGCGCGGCTCGCCGGTCGCGGCGTTCGCCTCGCTGCCGCTGGCGGTGGCTGCCGTCTGCGGCGCGCAGCCTCCGAGGGCCGCCATCATGCCCAGGCTGCCCGCGGCCAGGCCTCCGGTGCGCAGGAACGCGCGGCGCGACATGCCTTCGGGGGTGATCCCCATCCTCTTCTCGCTCATAGACCTCTCGCTTCCTCCCAAACCCCGCTCGGGGGCGTGTTTGCCGCCGAGGAAAGCGCGGGCGCGCCATCGGATCCGGCCGCGCCGCATGCGCCTCGGCACCGCGAGCATCCCGCAGAACGCGGCCTGCGCGCATCCTACGAAACGTATAAACGAGGTTGAAAAAGGGAAAGAAGAGTTGTACGAAACGTACAAAGGCCTGATGGGAAGCGAGTTGTCGGACGTTTGGACCTGCGGGCGACCATCGATCGTCGCGCCGTCATTGGACGCGGTACCCGTCGATCAGTGCGATGAGCTCCTGCTTGGAATGGATGCCCAGCTTGCGGTACACGTGCGACAGGTGCGCCTTCACCGTCGACTCGGACACGATGAGCGCCTCGGCGATCTTCTTCGCCGAGTAGCCGCGATACGTGTACACCACCACGTCCAGCTCGCGCTGCGTGACGTCGAACGCGCCCGTAGCCTCGCGACACAGGTTCTCCTGCCAGCTGTCGCCCTGGGCCTCGGCCTGCGTGGCCATGCGCCGCGAGAACGACACGAGCACGCCGATGCCCACCGCCGCCGCGGCGAACGCGCCCGTGGCCGCGACCGGCGTCACGAGCGGCAGCTCGGCCAGCAGGCCCAGCACGCCGCTGCGGTACATCACGTCGAGCGCGATGAACTGCGGCACCGCCAGCACGAACACGCCGAACAGCCCGAACACCAGCGGCGCCGACAACCTGCGCCGCGCCCCCTCGTACGCCAGCGTGGCCGCCAGCAGCACCTCCACGCCGTGCTCGGCGGCCACGAGGATGCGCTTGCACACCAGCACCCCGTCGCCCGCGGGATCGCCCAGCGTCACCATCAGCAGCGCGCCCATGTACACCAGCGTGAGAACCGCGATGGCCGTCACCACGTTCGAGAACGTCATGCCCTTGCGCGCGAACAGCCCGGCCAGAAAGCCCGTCACCGCAAGGCCGGCGAGCGCCGTCACCAGCTGCGGCATGAGGCCGAGGCTCCCGGCGCTCGACACGCCCGTCCCCATGGTGGTGAACGCCCGCACCGCCACCACGCCGAAGTAGATGAACACCGCGCACAGCGCGAGGACGCCCCACGGCAGCACCTTGAGCGAGGCGAAGCTGTGGGATGCGGGCTCGCGGTAGGCGCGGCGGGGGCCGAAGGCGAAGCAGATCGCCGACAGCGCGGGGCACGCGCACGAGAACAGGGCGAGGGCGCCGTTCCCGACGATCAGCAACAGGCTCCACATCAGGCTGAACAGGCAATACGACAGGCAGATGTACATCACGGAGCGCTCGATGCCCTGCGCGCTGGCGAACGCGAACCAGCTGATCGAGAACACGGCCACGTACAGCGCCACCAGCGAGATAGCCACACCGCTCGCAGCTTCGGAGAAGGTGCCGAACAGCGGCGAGCAGAACAGCATGACGCTTCCCGCCAGGCCCGCGGCGCCCGCGATGGCGCGGATGACGGGCAGATGGGCGTCCAGCTTCCCCATGCGCCCGCGCAGGGCGATGGCGATCGCCAGGAACAGCACGAGCATGATGGAGTACACCATGTGCTGGGCCGAGACGGCGCCCACGTTGGCACCGTCGAACTGGGGCGACAGGGAGAACGGGTAGTACGGGGACACGTGCACCGAGAACCACAGCAGCGCCATGCCCGCCAAAGGCACGACGTCGGCCTTGCCGAGCGTATGTTTCCCCTTGTTCCCTTCCATAGCTTTGCAGTATACCACCGCCACTTGCGTACCTCATGAGGTGAAACGTCCGAATGGCCTCGATGGCGCATTGACGCCAACAGCGTGCCCAGGGGGGGCGTGCCAAGAATGCGTGCCAACCCCCCCCCCGTCCCTTTGGCGCGAACACCTTTGGCACGAACAGGGTTCCCGAGTTATGCACCCTCGTGGCATCAAAAACCCTCCAAAAACGCCGGGTCCCTGAGTTATGCACCCTCCTGCACGCCTCTCACGCTATGCGATCAACTTGCGACCTGGGGATACGCCATACTCCCAATCATGAAGCACTTGCGCGAACGCGATTCGGCCTGCCAATGGGGTGCATAACTCAGGGACCCAGACGCGACGATGCCCCTTCTTCTCTTTGACGCACGGCTGACGCAACCGCAGCGCGTGAACGGGTTCGCGCGCTGCGGAATGTTGGATGGGTTTAGCTGTGGCAGGTGTGGCATTCGTAGACGCCGGCGTGATGGCAGCTTGCGCAGGCGTCGGCGGCGTTCTCGTCCGGCGTGGCCTCCTCGTGCATGGTGTGGCACTTGGCGCAGACGAGCTTGTCGTGCTCGCTGTTGCCGGGAAGCTCGTGCGGGTTGACCGTCAGGCCGTTATCGTCGGTGAGCACCGTGAGGTCGGCGGTTGCCGCAGCAACCTCGGCCTGGTCGTGGCACGACAGGCACGCCTCCTTCGACACGTCGGTTTTCTTGAGCTTCTTCGGCACCTGGTAGTCGTTCATGTCCACCTCGGCGTGCGCGCTTTCCAAGCCCGACGTGTCGGTGTGGCAGGATGCGCAGGCCAGGTCGCCGTGACTCGCGGATATCTCGCAGGCGGCGTTCGTCAGCGAGTCGCCCTCCGCCGTGTGGCACGTGGCGCACTCGGCGTCGGCCGTCCAGGTGAACGACAGGCCCGCCTGCTCGCTGGCGTTGGCTTTCGCCGCATCGCCCGCAGACTCCTGCGGCGCGCAGCCCGCCATGCCGAGCGCGCTCGCGCCCGCCACGAGGCTGATGGTCATCGCCAGCGCCGCGACCGTGCATACTCGTTTCTTCATGGGTCCTTCCTTCTTCCGTTGTCGCTAGGCCGCGATCTCGGCGCCCTCGAACGTGCCGGGCGCGGTTTCGAGGTAGTTCGGGTTGCTGCCGCCCGCATTGCCGGAGAACGTGGCGCCGTTGTTCGCCACCACGCCGCCTTCGCTGACGATGGCCGCCGCGTCGCCCGAAGCGGTGCACTGCGATATCTCGCTGCCCGCCTCCAGTGTGAGGTACGCGTCGGAGCCCACCACATACACGGCGCTGGCGCCGTTGGCCGCGTTGCCGCCGGTCAGCACCGCGCCTTCGTCGAGCGTCAGGCGGCCCAGGTCGGACACGAGCACCAGGGGGCTTTCGAGAGCCGCCGCGCTCGCGCCGTCGAGCACGACGTTCTTGAGCGTCACGAACCCGTCGGTGATCTGGAGCATGGGGCCCGCGTCCGCGTCGCCGCGCACGATGGAGAACGGGGCGTCGCCGTCGCTCTTCACCGTGATGGTGGTGCGGAAGCCCACCTTGGGCACGGTGCCGTCGGCCGACAGCGGCGCGTCGGCCAGCAGCGTGACCGTGCCGCCGCCGTTTTGGTTGGCCTGCTCGAGCGCCTCGCCGAAGGTCTTGAAGTACGAGGATATGTACTTGCAGGTCATACCCTGCTCGAGCGCCTCGGCGTCCTTGTCCTGCTTCTCGGTTTTCGCGGGCTTGTCGGCCTCGCTGGCCGCCTGATCCTGCGCGGCGGCCCCCGGCGCGTCCGCGGCATCGGTGGATCCGGCGCCCTGGTCGCTCGCGCAGCCCGCGAGGGCAACCGCCAGCAGCGCGGCGCACAGCAGCGCGCACGTTTTCTGGAACAGTGAGAGCTTCGTCAAAGTCATCGGAGCATCCTTTCAAAATCGCTCGCCTTGCCAGCGGGCTCCCGGGGAGGGAGGGAGCGGGAGCCGCCGGCAAGGGAGTTCGGGTAATGCGAGATCAGCGGGCTACTTTGCGTCCCACGGCTCAAGCGTCATGGCGTGCTGCGCGGCGATCATGCCCGACGACAGCGCTTCGAAGATGTTGCCCAGGCAGTACACGAAGCCGTTGAAGGAGCCGAACTCGCCGCAGTTGTACAGGCGCGGGATGGGCTCGTAGGCCGGCGACATCGTCTGGCAGTTCTGGTTGCGCACGGGGCCGCCCTGCGTGTTGATGCTGGAGAAGCCCAGCTCGATGGCGTAGTAGGGACCGTCGCCCAGCGGGAGCATGTGCTTGGCATCGCGCGCGAACTCGGGGTCTTCGCCCGCCGCCGCGTACTCGTTGTACTGCGCCACCGTGGCCTTGAGCGCTTCCGCGTCGATGCCGTTGATGGCCTCGTCGGCTGAACGGCAGGGACGCTCGGCCTTGATGTTGGCCGCCAGCTCCTCCAGCGTGTCGCCCTTGAAGATCCAGCCCTTGCTCACGGCGTCGTCGTTCGTGCCGAACTCGAACCACGGCTCCTCGGGATGGTGGTAGTTGTACACGCCGGCATACGTGTTGATGATCCCGGCGCGGCCGGAGCCTTCCCACAGCGGCTTCTCCTCGAAGAACGCCTGGTCGAACACCAGGAAGAACGGCAGATGGCGGTAGTCGCACGCCTTGGCGTCGAAGTCGAGGCCCGTGATGTGCTCCATGTCGTGGGCGCCGGTGCGATCCTCCTTCATGAAGCGCTTGCCGTTGTAGTCCACGATGAGGTAGTTGTACGGCTTGATGCCGTCCGTGGCGTCGGTGGAGATGGAGCAGTTCGCCTCCTCGGAGGGCTGCTTGAAGCACAGCGCCGCCCACTCGAGGCCGTGCATGTGCCACAGGTCGGCGCCCACGCTCTGCGCCAGCGCGAAGCCGTCGCCCTCGTTGTTCGGCGTGCCCCAACCGTACACGCGCACGCCGGGGTTGTTGTAGTTGTACTGGATCCACGGGTTGTTCTCGTAGCCGCCGCAGCACAGCAGCACGGCCTTGTTCGCCTTGTACGTGAGCTCTTCGCCGTCGGGGCCCTGCGCCACCACGCCGCAGACCTCCTTCGTGTGCGGGTTCTGGATGAGACGCGTGGCGCGGTTGCTGAGGCGCACGTCCACGCCGTAGCCCTCGGCCACCTCGTCGAGCTCCTCGAACAGGTACATGCCCACGATGCCGTCGCGGCCGGACACGTAGCCGCCCTGGTACTCCTTCGGGCGCTTGTGGCCGTCGTTGCTCTCGTCGACCCAGTCGATGTTGATGCCGTACTGCTCGCACCACGCGGGCAGCTGCTGGGACTTCTGCAGGAATTCCTTCATGTCGTCGTCGTTGCGCACGGTGCCGAACGCGCCGTGGTTGAACGTCTTCCACCACTCGTCGACGTCAACCTCGGCGCACGTGTGGATGTGGCCGCCCGAGCACCCCGTCGATCCGCCGTCGCGCTCGGCCGACTTCTCCAGCACGATGGCGCTCACGCCCGCGTCGGCCGCGGCGATGGCGGCGGTGGAGCCGCATCCGCCGTAGCCCACGATGATGAGATCGGCTTCGTCGGTCCACGACGACGGCATCCACTCTTCGCTTGCCGAGGCGCTCGAGCACCCCGCGAGCCCCACGGTGGCCACGCCGGCCGCTCCGGCCATCGCGAGGCCGGCACCTTTGAGAAAGCTCCTGCGGGAAAGATCGGTTTTCATGGTATCGCTCCTATCTCGTACCCTTCCTTGTGATCCGAGGCGGGGCGTCTCCTCGCCTCCGTCGCCCTCGGAACGCTTTCGATTCTTGCAGGGACGATCGGCAAAATCACTCCATGAACTGGGTGGGAGCTCTACCCGAAAGGTGTGGTTCTGGATTTCACCCCCGAATCAGGCCGTGCGACGGGGATGCGTTGGGTATGATGGCGGTGCGGCAGGGGAAGCCGGTATCGCAGGAGGGGGTCCGACGATATGACGAATATTCGCGCGCAGGTTTTCGGGTCGGCGGCGGCGCTGCCGCTGCTGGGGCTCAGCCTCATCTTCGCCTGGGTGTACGCGCCGCTGCTCGTGGGCGAGCAGTTCTATTTCTTCCATCATCTGGGGTTCGGCTGCACGCTGGTGGCGTTGGCGCTCGCGGTGTCGCTGCGCCCACAGCCGACAGCGGCGAGCGCGCGCGTCGTGTGCACGGCATCGCTGCTGGCCACGTGCGCCATGGGGCTCGTGCCGCTCGCGCTGTTCGTGCCGGGCTCCGCCAACGTCGCGTCCATCGTGGCGGGCGGCCTGCTCAGCGGCGCGGGCACCGCGTGGATCCTGGGGCGCTGGTTCTGCCTGTACTGCCGGTTCCGCACGGAGCTGGCCGTCAGCTACACGCTCATGGCGTTCTCGCTGTCGTCGTGCATCCGCTTCGCGCTCGTGCCGCTGTCGCAGCTCTCGCCGCTGGCGATGCTGGCCGTGCTGTGCGTGCTGCCGTTCTGCTCGCTGTTCCTGGCGAACCGCTGCGAGCGCGTGGACCCGGGCCCGCTCGCGCTGCGGAAATCGTACGACGTGACCGCCCCGGCCTCCGAGAAGCCGCCCTTTTCCGGCACGATGGGCTTCTTCGTGGAGATCGTCATCTACGGTCTCGTGTTCGGGGTGCTGCGCAACGGCATCTCGGAGTGGTCGAACGACTCGACGTCGCTGTACGTGGGCCACCTGTTCCGCATCCTGCTGCCGGTGCTGCTGCTGGCGTGGATCACCATCCCGCGCAGCGACGAGCGCAAGGAGCGCATCCTGCGCGGCGCGCTGCTGGCGTGCGCGTTCTGCGTGACCGTGGGCATCTTCTTCGGCGACTCGCCCACCGTGGTCATCTCGTCGCTGACGCTGGCGGCGCGCAACTTCGTGACCATCCTGCTGTACCTCATGCTGTACCGCACCATGCGCGATTGCGAGGCGCATCCGCTGGTGGTGTTCGGCATCGGGCGCGGCGTGTACGAGCTGGCGCTCACCGTGGGGCTGCTGCTGTTCAGCGTCACCGACGTGTCGTCGTTCATCGCCTCGATGCCCATCACCACGTTCTACTTCGTCATGACGTGCGTGCTGTTGCTGCTGCTCAACAGCTTCTCGCGCATCACGGCGGTGATCCGCCGCACCCCGCCGGCCGCCGAGGCCGCGCTGCACGATTGCTCGCTCGACGAGCGCTTCGCCGCCGTCGCCGCGCGCTACCAGCTATCCGAGCGCGAGACGGAGGTGATGCGCCTGCTGTGCCGCGGCCGCACGAAGCGCTACATCGCCGAGACGCTGTACCTGTCGGAAGACACCGTGCGCTGGCATTCCAAGCAGCTCTACCGCAAGCTGGAGGTGCACAGCAAGCAGGAACTCATCGACCTGGTGGGCATCGAATGACGAGGGGCCTCCACCGCGATTCGTCTACAGGGCGTGTTCGTACATGACGGCGGAGAGGCCGAGGAAGTCGTAGAACCCCTCGTAGATGCCGCAGTTCACGAAGCCGCACGATTCGTAGAGGTTCTGAGCGCGCACGTTGGTGGTGAACGTGTCGAGGCGCACGGCCTTCTTGCCGGCTGCGCGCGCGACGTCGATGCAGGCCTCCACCATGGCGCGCGCGAACCCGCGGCCGTGGTAGGCCGGCAGCGTGCCCAGCACGTGCACCACCAGCACCTCATCGGGTTCGGCCGTCACGCGCCAGGGCGCGCGCTCGTAGCCGGCATCGCCTTCGCCGTTCAGCACCATGGCCGACGCGATGCGCGGCGCGCGGCCCTCGCCCGCGCCGTCCGCGCCCGCATCCACGAGGCCCACGTACGCCTCGCCCGCCTCCACCGAGGCGCGCAGGAACGCCGGCGACGGGTGCACGCCGTGCTCCCAGCACACGTCGAAGTCGGTGTCGCGCATCTCGTCGATCATCTTCGTATAGAAGTCCATCACCTGGTCGAACTCGTCGACCCGCGCCTGCCTGATCGTCAACGTCGCCTTCGTCGCCATGCGTAGCTCCCTTCGTAGGGTCCGTGCTCCTTATGCAAAAAGAGCCCGCCTCCAAAGGAAGCGGGCTCTGCAGAAAACGTGCTGTTCGCGAACGCGATCCTAGCGCTTCGAGAACTGCGGGCGCTTGCGGGCCTTCTTCAGACCGTACTTCTTGCGCTCCACCATACGGGAGTCGCGCGTGAGGTAGCCGGCCTTCTTGAGCTCGCCGCGGTAGTCGCCAGCAGCCAGCAGCGCACGGGAGATGCCGTGACGCAGCGCGCCGGCCTGACCCGAGATGCCGCCGCCGTTGAGCGTGGCGATGACGTCGAAGTGATCCGTCGTGTCCGTCACCTTGAACGGGGTCAAGGCGTAGTTCACGAGCGCCTGGCGACCGAAGTACGCAAGGGCGTCGCGGCCGTTGATCGTAACCTTGCCGGTGCCGGGAACGAGGCGCACGCGAGCGACGGCGTTCTTGCGGCGGCCGGTGCCGTAGTACAAAGCTTCACCTGCCATGGGTTAACCCTCCATCTTGATCTCGCGAGGCTGCTGAGCCATGTGCGGATGCTCCGCACCGGTGTACACCTTGAGCTTCTTGCCCATGGCGCGACCGAGCGTGTTCTTCGGCAGCATGCCCTTCACGGCATGCTCGATGACGCGCTCAGGATGCTTGGCCATGGCCTCTTCGAAGGTCTCGGACTTCAGCCCGCCGGGGAAACCGCTGTGGCGGTAGTAGCTCTTCGACTGGGCCTTCGTGCCCGTCACGCGGATCTTGTCCGCGTTGATGATGACCACGAAGTCGCCGGTGTCGACGTGCGGCGTGTACTGCGGCTTGTGCTTGCCCTTGAGAATCTGAGCGGCCTTGGCAGCGACGCGACCGAGAACCTGGTTCTCAGCGTCGATCAAGACCCATTCGCGCTCAACTTCGTTGGGCTTCGCGTAATACGTCTTCACTATCTTCCTCCAAAAATCCTGTCCTACCCCGCCGTGCGGGGCGGGTCTCCGTCGCCTGTTGGCGGCTCGAACGATAACGGGCCGACCGCGATGCGGCGAATGATCGGTTTCAAAAGTGCAGGTCGATCGGATGCCGGGTTCCTACGCCGACGCACGATCTTGGGTCTGGACTCCCTCGCTCGCGCTTCCGCTTCTCACTGCATGCACGGGGCTTTCGAAAGCGAACCTTTGCATTGTATACGGGTGTTTCGCCAGAAGTCAACGGAAATCCTCCACGTTGCGCGCGATCTGCACAAAGAGTCCGAAGTCCCCAAGCCTCCCAAGCCCCACCAGTGAACGAATGTTTCACGTGAAACATTTGGGGTGGGACGCTGGGGCGGGCGGGCGCGAAAAAGCCCTGCGCCGGGAGGGAGGTGGCGCAGGGCTCGGAGAGGGTTGCAGGCTGAGCGCGCCGCAGACGCAAAACGCACGCGGGGCCACGGCGCGCGGGGGCGTCTCGCGGCCCGCGCGGCGCCGGGCGCTTACGCGCCGGCCAGCTCGTGGCCCAACAGGTAGCCGTAGGTGATGCAGCGGCCGTGACTGTTGCCGGCCACGTTGATGGGATAGTCCACGGCGCAGATGTCGCCCATCACGTTGCCGAGCGCGTACAGGCCCTCGATGGGCGCGCCCTCGGCGTCGAGGCACTGGAAGTCGTTGTTCGTGCGCAAGCCGCCGGGCACGGCGAGCAGCGCGGGGCCCACCTTGAGCGCGTAGAACGGCCCCTCTTTCACCGGCGTCAGGAACACGGGCTTCTTGTAGTAATCGGTGTCCTCGCCCGCCTCGCACATGCCGTTGTAGCGCTCCACCGTGGCCTTGAACGTGGCGGCGTCGCAGCCGATCTGCTTCGCCAGCTCATCGAGCGTGTCGGCCTGATAGGCGTTGCCGGCCTTGATGTACTCGGGAATCTGCGTCTCGAAGTACTGGGGCGCCAGCTCCAGGTCGCTGCCGTAGGGGCGGAACGAGTCCCAGAACATGCCGCCGCCGTAGGGCAGGCCGTTCACGAGGTCGGTCTTCCAGTTGGCGTCGAAGATGGACCACGCCTCGCCGTTCGGCTGGCGGTTGATGGCCAGCGACTTGCCCTGCACCCAGGTGTCCTCGCACATGAAGCGCTCGCCGTTGTCGTTCACGAACAGGAACGGGCCGTGGAACCAGCAGAACGCCTGCGGGTGCATCATCGTGGGCAGCGGCAGGTCCTGCAGCTGCGCGCCAACCCACATGCCCATCTTGTGGCCGTCGCCCGTGTTCACGCCCACGGGCGTGTACTGGCTGCGCGGCTGGCCGTACTCGGCGCAGATGGGGGCGTACGCCTTGCACATCTCGAGGTCGCCGCCGATGTCGCCCGTGCACAGCACCACGCCCTTGCTGGCGTTGTACTGCACGTAGCCGTCCTTGCCCTCGCAGATGCAGCCGGTCACCTTCGAGCCGTCCTTCACCAGCTGCACGGCCGGCGAATCGAACACGAATTCCGCGCCGTCCTTCACGGCATCGTTGTAGCACAGCTCGGCGCCGGCGAAGCCCGTCGAGGTGAGGCCGGCCTCCTCGGGGATCATGAGCATGTGGTAACCCGGCTGCTCGGCGTACACGTCGTCGTGGCTGTAGAACGCGCCCACCATCGCGGAGCCGCCCACGGCCTCGGCCTTGGCCAGCAGCCAGTTGGACGCCTCTTCGGAGCTGTTGAAGAACTTCACGATGAGGTCCTCGTTCGCGCGGCTCGCGCACTGGGCGATCCAGTGCTGCTTGGCGTTCACCTTGTCCACCTCGATGCCCAGCTCGTCCATGTAGTGCGAGTTGATGGCGCCGAAGCCGCCGCCGCGGCCGTTCCAGCTGGACGTCTTCTCGACGACGGTCACCTTGCCGCCCTTCTCGGCCGCCGCCGCGGCGCACGCGCAGCCGGCCAAACCGGCGCCGATGACGAGGATGTCGGTGTCCACCGTCGACGTGACGTCGGTGATGGGATCGGGAACCACTTCCCACGCGTACTGTGTCTCGCCGCCGGCCGCCGCGCTTCCGGCCGCGTCGCCGCCGGCCTTCGCGTCGCCTGCGCTCGCCGCGGGCGAGCAGCCGGCCAGGCCCGCGCCGGCGGCGACGGCCGCGGTGGCGCCCAGGCCCAGGAACGCACGGCGGGACAGCCCGTTCTTCATGATGTCGGTCATTGGAAACCCCTTCCCTCGATGAGCGGAATCCCTTGTTCCGCATAGCCCCATCCTGGTCGAACGGCCGCGCGCGGGCATCTGGCGAAGCGGCCCATTTTCGCCGAAACCCGCAACATGGGCCGTTGCGGCCCATGCCTCAACCAGGGTTCCCGCTTGCGCTCCCCCGCCTGTTTTGCTAGGTTTGAAGCGACGCGACGAGGGATGGGAATGGGGAGCGATGCGCACGAAACCGCAGGATGACGACCACGTTGGCTTCTCCGGCTGGCGCTTGCTGGGTTTGGGATTCTGGCAAGCCTGGTGGATGATCAGCATGTGCACCGACGTGCTGCTGCCCACCACCGACCGCTTCCCGTTCGCGGGCAACACCACGCTGTGGGTGCTCGTGCTGACCACCGTGGGCTACCTCGTGGTGGTGGCGCTCGCGCGGCGCCTTTCGCCGTTCCTCACGCATCGCGCAAGCTTCCTCGCTGCGGGCGGCCTGACCGCCGCGGGCACCGTGACGCTGCCCATCGCGCTGACGCTGGGCTCAGGAGCCGCGGGGTTCGCCTGGTTCCTTGCCGGCACCGTGTCGCTGTCGCTGGGCAACGCGCTGCTGCTCATCATGTGGGGCGAGCTGTGGAGCGCGCTGGCCACCGGGCGCGTCGGGCGGCACCTGTACGCGTCGTACACGTTCGCGTTCGTGCTGTTCTTCGTCGCGTACGCGCTGCCCGAGGCGGCGGCCGTGGCGTTCACGGCGGCGCTGCCCATCGTGTCGGCCGCGGTGCTGGTGGCCTGCAAGCGCGAGCCGCGCCGCGAGCCCTCGGTGCTGCCGCTCGACGTGCGCACCATCCCCGTGGGGCGCATTTTCGCCTGCATCCTCGTGATCAGCATCGTGTACGGGGCCTCGCAGGGCATGGTGAACACGTTCGCCGAGGGCGATGCCGCGTTCACCGCGAAGGCGCTGCTGCTGGCGGGCTGCGCGCTGGCCGCCATCACGCTGTCGATGGTGGTGGCGCCCTCGGCCGCCGAGCCCATCGCGCTGTACCGCCCGGTCATCCCCGCGATGGTGGCGGGGCTCATCCTGCTTCTGCTGCTGCCCGCGCCATACCGCTTCCTGGGCGCGGGGCTGGTCATCATGGGCGTGTACTGCCTCGACATGTTCATGATGTTGGTGTCCACCGACGTGGCGTTTCGCGGGCGCATACCCGTGGCGCTGTCGTTCGGCCTGGTCATCCTCTGCGCCCGCACCGGCACGCTCATCGGGTCGTTCGCCGCGGACCAGCTGCTGAACGCGGCGCTGTGGTCGGAGGCGCTGCGCTCCGAGGTGTTCCTCGTGGGCGTGCTGGCGCTCGTGCTGGTGGGCATGCTGTTCTTCACGCAAACCGACGTGCAGAAGCTCTACGCCACCTCGCGCGAGGAAACCGCCGACGCCAGCCTCGAGCAGAAGTGCGCCGCCATCGCGCGGATGTGCCGCCTGACGAACCGCGAGGCCGAGGTGCTCGTGCTGCTGGCCCGCGGGCGCACCGTGCGCTATATCTGCGACGAGCTGTCCATCGCGCAGGGCACCGCGAAGCACCACGTGAGCAACATCTACCGCAAGGTGGGCGTGTTCGACCGCCAAGGGCTGCTCGACACCATCGAGCAGGGCGGCGTGGGGAAGCCGGGCTGGGAGTAGCGGCGGGCGCTAGGACGCCGCCGGCTCGTCGCGGTAGAACGCGTAGGTGCCGCCGCCCGCGCGCTTGGCGCAGTACAGGGCCTTGTCGGCCTTGCGGTACAGCTCTTCGTACGTGACGCCGTCCTGCGGATACAGGGCGATGCCCAGGCTGATGGACACCGGCCCGTGGTCGTCGTCGGAGGCCTCGGCGGCCTCGCGCACCGCCGCGCACATGCGTTGCGCGACGGCCTCCACCATGAGGTGCGACGAGATGCCCCGCAGGCACACCATGAACTCGTCGCCGCCCACGCGTCCCACGAGGTCGTCGTCGCGCACCGCGCTGACCACGCCCGCCACCGACTCCACGATCACGCGGTCGCCCGCCACGTGGCCGTAGCGGTCGTTCGTCGTCTTGAAGCGGTCGAGGTCGGCCATGATGAGCGCGTGCCCGTGATGGACTTCGGACCGCTCGATGATGCGCGTGCAACCGTCCTCGAACGTCGCGCGGTTCAGCACGCCCGTAAGCGCGTCGCGCTCGGCCCGCGCCTTTTGCACCAGCTCGCGCTCGTGCCGCTCGGTGGTGTCGCCGAACGCGACGACGGCGTACACCGGGCGGTTCTCGCCGTCGAACACGAGCGAGTAATCGACCTGGTACCAGCGGAACCGCCGCGTGTCGAAGTCCCGCATGCGCAGCATGACGCCCCCGCGCGGCACGCCCTCCTCCATATCGCGGTACAGCGACCGGTACAGCTCAACGTGCTCGGGCGCGATCATGCCGGCGGCGATGGCGCTGTCGGGCACGTTCACCATGCGCGCGGGCGCCGTCAGGTAGCCCTCCACCGCGCCCTGCATGGTGAGCGCGCGGTCGGCCAGATCGAACGTGGCGATGTTCTTGCCGCTCATCTGCGCGGCGATGCGAAACGCGTCCTCGCTCATGCGCAGGCGCTCGGAGGTGTCCATCCACGAGCTGGCATCCAGCACGAGGCAGGTGACCGTGCCGCGCCGCGCATCGTGACGACACCGCGCCATCGTCCACAGCAACGTGCCGGTTGCCGTCTCCTGGTTCACCTCGATCTCGAAGTCCGTCTCGCCCGCCTCGATATGCGCGCGCAGCTGGCCGCAGAACGCGCGCCAACCGTGCGAGTTCCGCACGTCGAGGGGGTAGAAATCGTCGGGGGATCGACGCTGGTAGCCCAGCAGGCTGAAGAACTCGTCGTTGGCGTACAGCGGCTCGACCGCGCCCGCCTCGTATCGCACGCGGGCCATCCCTGCGGGGATTTCGGATTCGTCGATCGTATCAAAAAACAGTTCGCTCATAAAAGTAGTATACCCCCCCCCCCAAGCCACAGGAGCAACCACAACCTTGACCTGTGAGCGTAGGTTGACGCCCGCGCCGGCCGCGCGGGCTAGCGGCGTCGCGCGCCCTGCCGCCGCCGGGGGTCGTCCGCGCCCTCGTCGGCCCCATGCCCCGATCCGTCCACGGTGGTGGCCAGCCGCGTCTCGCGCAGGAACAGCATGAGCACGAGGCCCGCCACGGCCAGCGGCAACGCGAGCCAGAGCACGGGCGCGAGCGCGTCGCTGTAGGCGGCACCCACCGCATGGCGCACGTCCGGGGGCAGCGCGTGTACGATGGCCGGCGTGAGCGAGTTCGCGTCCGTGCCGAGCGCCCCGACGCCGCCGACCGGCGCGAGGCGCTCGGCCAGGGCGCGCGCAAGGCCGCTCGTGAACAGCGCGCCCACGACGGAGGTTCCCAGCACCGACCCCACCTTGCGGAAGAAGCCCGTCGCCGCCGTGGCCATGCCCACGGCGGAGGCCGGGAACTCGTTCTGTACCACCAGCACGAGGATCTCGAAGTTCAGGCCCACGCCGAAGCCCATGACGGCCAGCAGGCCGCCGACGACGACCGCCGACGGGTCCTGGTCCACGGCAATGAACCCGACCATGCCCGCCACGAGCACGGCGAAGCTGACCACCATGAGCTTCTTGTACGTGCCCAGCTTGTTCACGAGGTAGCCCGACAGCAGCGAGGCGGCGAACCAGGCCGCGTTCATAGGCGCCACCAGGTAGCCGGCGGCGGTGGCGTTCAGGTCGTCGACGATCTGGAAGTACGTGGGCAGGTACGTGAGCACGCCGATCATGACGAACATCGTGATGGAGCTTGCGACGATGGAGATGTCGAAGTTCCTGTTCTTGAACAGCGACAACGCCATGAGCGGTTCCTGTGCGCGGCGCTCCGCCAGCACGAACAGCGCGCTCGCAACCGCGGTGGCAACCAGCAGGCCGATGATGGTCGGCGAGGTCCACGCGTGCTCGTTTCCGCCCCACAAGGTTGCCAGCGTGAGCGCGGTCACGGCGGCCACGAGCGTCACGGCGCCGCCGACGTCGAACGGCGCCCTCTCCGCAGTGCGGCGCGGTTTCGGCAGGAAGACGGCGGCGATGACGATGGCGATCAGCGCGAGCGGCACGTCGAACCAGAACGCCCAGCGCCAGCCCACCGCGTCGGCGAAGAATCCGCCCAGCAGCGGCCCGGCCAGCATGGGCACGGCGTAGGCCACGCCCATGATGCTGAGGTAGAGCGCGCGGCGGCGCGGCGGCACCACGTCGGCCACGATGGCCTGCGAGAGCACCATGAGCCCGCCGCCGCCCAAGCCCTGCACGGCGCGGCCGATCACGAGCCCTTCCATCGACGGGGCCAGCGCGCACGCGGCCGAGCCTGCCACGAACAGGGCCAGCGCGCCGATGAACAGCCCTTTGCGGCCGATGAGGTCGCCCATCTTGCCGTACAGCGGCATGGTGACAGTGGCGGCCAGCACGTAGGACGTGGTCACCCACAGCATGCGGTTCACGCCGCCCAGCTCGCCCACGATGGTGGGCAGGACGGTGGCCACGATGGTCTGGTTCAGGGTTCCCACGGTCATCGCCACCAGAAGCCCCGCGAACACGGCGGCAACCGAGCGCCGCGACAGCGGCGGATCGGAAGCCGGGAGGGCCGTCGGACAGCCGCCGCCCGCGGCGGGTTGCCGGCCGCCGCCGGGGACGCTCCCCTCCTCCGCCTGCCCGTCGTTCGCCATCGCCTGCTCCGTCCGCGCTCGCCTGCGCCCTCGTCCACGGCGCCGGAGCGCCCATCCAGTCGGGCAAGCTTTGCAGAGGGGAGGAACGCGCGTCAAGGGCTGTTGCCCGCTCGTTACCGCAGGTGAGCGGTTCCGTTCAGCGCGGCTCCCGCGGGGCGGGAAGCGGGCGGCATCACGCCAGCTCGCGATCGGCCGCCCACATGCGGGCGTACTTGCCGCCCGCGGCCACCAGCTCGTCGTGCGTGCCCTGCTCGAGCACGCGGCCGTCGCCGACAACCGCGATCGAATCGGCCCCGCGCACGATGGCCAGCGTGTGCGCCACCATCACCACGGTCTTGCGCTTCGCCAGCAGGTTGGCGATGGCCTCCTTCACGGCCAGCTCGTTCTCGATGTCGAGCGAGGCCGTCGCCTCGTCCAGCAGCACGATGGGCGCGTCGCGCAGGATGGCGCGCGCGATGGACAGGCGCTGGCGCTCGCCGCCCGACAGCCGGCCGCCGTTCTCCCCGATGCGCGAGGCGTAGCCTTCGGGCAGGGCGCGCACGAACCCGTCGGCGTTCGCGAGACGGCACGCCTCCCGCACCTCGTCGTCGGTGGCGTCGGGCCGGGCGTAGCGGATGTTGTCCATCACCGAATCGTCGAACAGGAACACGTTCTGATCGACGATGGACACGCCCGCCAGCACGCTTTCCGGCGCATAGGCCGCGGTGTCCGCGCCGCCGATGCGCACCGTGCCGCGCGCGGGCCGGTAGTACTGGGCGATGAGGTTGAGCGCCGTGGACTTCCCGCACCCCGAGTCGCCCACGAGCGCGGTCAGCTTGCCGTCTTCGCACGTCAGGCGCAGCCCCTCGAACACCGGCTCGCCCTTGCAGTAGGCGAACCCGACGTCGGCCAGCTCGATGCGCGATCCCGTCGCCGGCAGCGCGTCGAAGCTGCCCGCCTCCTCCGGCTCGTCCACCACCGCCTGGATGCGGCGCTTCGCGATCATGAGGTTCTTGTAGGCCGTCAGGTTCACGAAGATGCTGTTCCACACCTTGTTCATGAACAGCGGCAGCATGATGATCAGCAGGTACGGAACCGCGCCCAGCGCCCCGTCGAGGTACGCCGCGCCGCACATGAGGAACAGCAGCGGCTGGCACAGCCCCACGATGATGGACATGACCGCGCCGAGGGGGATGAGGGCCGCCTCGTACCAGAAGCTGACGTCCGAGTACTCCCGCATGCTGTCCACGATGGCCTCGTTCTTCACGCCGCCGATGCCGTAGGCGCGCAGCGTCTGCATGCCGGTCACGTGCTCGACGGTGCGGCTCGTGTTCGCGGCGCAGATGTCGCTTTTGCGGGTGCCGTAGCGTCGCACCTGGTGCCACGACAGCGCCATCGCGGGCACGATGAGCGCGAACGAGAGCGCCACGACCGCGCCCGCCGGCAGGTAGAGCCAGCTGACGAAGCCGGTGAGCATCACGGCCAGCGTGATGTCTTTGACGACGGATCCGGTGCGGTGGGTGAGGATCTGCTCGTAATCGTTCACGTTCGCGGTGAGCGCGTTGAGGTAGTCGCCGCTCGACCGCTCGGTGAACCGCGCGAGGGGGATGCGCTTGATCTTGTCGCCCAGGTACTGGCGCAAGTTGCGGCTGACCTGCGCCCCGCCGATCTGCCCGCGCACGTAGCCGTAGCCGTAGATGAGGAGCCGCAGCACGAACACGAGCGCGAGGGCGCCGGTGAATCCCAGCAGGGTGCCGAAGTCGGCCGCGCCGCTGAACACCTGCTGCATCACCAGGAAGATGAGGCCGAAGTTGCAGCCCGACAGCAGTCCCTCGATGACGGTGCACGCCACCGAGACGGAGAAGTCGCGGTTCTTCGCGAACACCGAGGTCGAGGCGGAGGCGGAGGCCAGGGCCGGGCCCGGGGCCAGGGTCGGGCTCGAGGGCGCTTGCGCGGACGCCGACGATGCGCCCTGCGGCTGCGCGGCGGCACGGCGGACGGGATCGCTTGCGGCGCGCTGACGCGGCTCCGCTTCCGCCGCCGCGGCGCCGAACCCGAACGTGATGCGGCGCGCCCGCTCGTAGTCCGCCCATGCCTTGCGGTAGTACGGGCACGCGGCAAGCACCTCGTCGTGCGTCCCCACGGCCGAGATGCCGCCGTCCTCCACCACGGCCACGCGGTCGCAGGTGCGCACCACGCCCAGGCGATGCGCCACGATGACCACCGTGCGGCCCGCGCAGAGGTTGGCGATGGCCTCGTCGATCTGCACCTGGTTCTCGGGGTCGGCCGCGCTGGTGGCCTCGTCGAGGATGAGCACGGGCGCGTCCTTGAGGATGGCGCGGGCGATGGCGATGCGCTGGCGCTGCCCGCCCGACAGGCGCTCGCCCAGCGTGCCGATCTCGGTGTCGTAGCCGCGGGGGAGCCCCATGATGAAGTCGTCGATGCGCGCCTGGCGCGCCGCTTCGCGCACCTCGTCCAGCGTGGCGCGCTTGCCCATCCGGATGTTCTCGAGGATGCTGCCGCTCGTGAGGAACGTCTTCTGGAACACCACGGCCACGTGTGCCAGCAGGTCGTCGTAATCGAGGTCGCGCACGTCCACGCCGCCGATGCGCACCGCGCCCTCGGTCGCGTCGTAGAAGCGGGACATGAGCTCGACGATGGTGGTCTTCCCCGCGCCGCTGGGCCCCACCACGGCCAGGCGCTCGCCCTGCTGCACGGCGAGGTTCACGCCGTGCAGCACCTCGCGCGTGCCGTCGTAGCTGAAGCGCACGTTCTCGAGCCGCACGTCGCTCTTGGCGGGAAACGGCGCGCCGCCGGCGAAGGCGGGCAGGTCCAGCAGCTCTTGCGCCTTGATCGCCCCGCTTTTCACCTGGGCGAACTTGCTGCCGATTTCCTGAAGCAGGCGAATTTCGGTCAGGTAGAGCGACCCGACGAACGCGAACAGCAGAAACGTGCTGCCCGAGATGGCCCCCGTGGAGAACAGGAAGCCGCCGAGCGGCACCATCACGAGCATGCCGCACTCGATGATGATGACGAACGCCGCGAAGCCCGGGCCCGTTTTCCGCGCGATGTCGCACCACACGGCGTGCTCCTCGTCCACGGCGGACTGGAAGCGGCGAAACGACTTCGAGCCCATGTTCAGCGCCTTGATGACGCGCATGCCGCGCACGTACTCCACCATCACCGCGTTCATCCGCGACAGCGCCGCGCTCGCGCGCGGCATCACGCCGGCCATGCGCTTGAAGATGACGCCCATCACGACGAACGCCGCCGCGAACGGCACGAGCGTCGCCAGCGCCAGCGGCACGTTCACCGAGCACAGGAAGATGAACGCCGCGACGGGGCCGGTCAGGTACATGATCGCCTCGGTGATGTTGTGGGCCAGGAACAGCTCGAGCTTCTCGATGTCGTCCGACAGGACGGTTTTGATGGAGCCGGTCGACCGCTCGTCGAGCTGCCCGAGCGGCGCGTGCGCCAGATGGTCCACGACGCGGCACCGCACGCGGAACAGCGTGTTGTACGCGCCCTTGTGCGACAGCGCGCCCGCGCATCCGAAGCACGCGTACTGGATGCACACGCCCACCGCCACGACGAGCGCGTTCGACGTGACGACCTCCCACGTGCAGGTCCCTTCGTAGGCCGCCTTCATGATCTCGTACACGCCGTAGTACGGCACCATGGTCATAAGCCCCGAAACGAACGCGAACACGACGGCCGCGATCAAGTACTTCCGGTCGGGTCCCGCCCACTTCAATATCAATCTGATCGGACTGTTCATGCAAACTCCTTGCACCTGTGAGATATCGTTCGGCTGCAAGGATAGAACACGCGAAACAGAAGTTTGCCCGCTGCAACTTCGCGCGTCCGATGCAACTCAACCGCCGTCCGATCGTCGTACCGAAGCGTTCGTCACCGGCAACGGAGACACCGCGATTCGAGGATGATCGCCCATCTTTTCCTTGACAGAGTTAACCGTGTATGACATTATTCGTAACGTCGTTATCGATAACATTGTTATTGATGAGAAGGGATCGGGATGTGAAGCAGGTTGAGGAAACGCGCGGCCTCGTGCTGCAAAGCGCGCAGCGAGAGTTTCTGGACAAGGGATACGAGAAGGCGAGCCTGCGCAGCATCGCGCAGAACGCCGGCGTGACCACCGGCGCGCTGTACGTGCGCTTCCCGAACAAAAGCGCGCTGTTCGCCGCGCTGGTCGAGCCCGTATCCGCGCACCTGCTCGGGCTCTTCCGCACGGGCAACGACCAGGGGTTCGAGCAGCTGGACGAAGGGCGCCCCGAAGACATGTGGAGCACCTCCGAAGACGTGATCACCCGCATCGTCGACTACATCTTCGAGCACAAGGAGCCGTTCGACCTGCTGATAAACCACGCGGCGGGAAGCGGCTACGAGCATTTCCTCGACGATCTCGTAGAGGAAGAAGTCAGCCAATCGCTCGCCTACCTGGACGCCATGCGCGAGCGCGGCCTTGCCTGCGCGAGGGCGTCCCACGACGACCTCCATGCGCTCGTGAGCGCGGAATACTACGCATTCTTCGAAATCGTTCGCCACGACACCTCGAAAGAGGACGCCGTTGCGCGCATCAAACTCATCGTCGACTTCTTCCGCCCCGGCTGGGAGAACCTCTTCGGCGGGTGATGCCGTCTTTCCATGACCACTAGTTAGCTCAAACTAACAAAAGCAGTCCGCTCGAACACCCGCGCACGACGGGCCTTCCTTCGTGCGCCCGATTTCCACCAGCCCGGCCCGACGGGCCCACCCGAAAGGAGAGCAGCATGAGCACCGAGAAAACCATCGACACCACCCGAGGCGCACGCGGGCGCGCCTCCAAGAAGAGCATCGCAACCCGCGACGTCATGACCGTTGCGGCCATGATGGTGCTGACGTTCCTCGTATGCATGGTCACGGGACCCCTGACCATGCCGTTCCCGTTCGTGTATCTGTACCTGTGCGCCGGCATCCAGATGTTCCTCTGCGCGACGTTCTACCTCGTCGTGGCGAATCGCCTGAACAAGCATGGCGTCTTCCTCGTGTGGGGCATCGTGTACGGAACGGTGCTCGCGCTTTCAGGCTACGTGTTCCTGCTTCCCTACTTCGCCGGCGTCGCGGCGATCTGCGAGCTGGCCATGATCGGCAAGGATGCGTACCGCAGCCCCGTGCGCAACACCGTCGGCTGGACCATCTGGGCGGTCGGCATGGTCATCGGCAATGCCGTGCCCGTCTGGGCTGCGTGGGACGCCTACGTGGCGAAAGCGACGACCGACGGCTTCACCGCCCCGGTTCTGACCATGCAGCTCGACCTGCTGTCGAACCCGCTGCACCTGCTGGGCGCCTGCGCCATCACCGCCGTGCTGGCCGTGCTTGGATGCCTGTTCGGCAACCGCCTGCTCAGGAAGCACTTCAAGAAGGCGGGTATCGTGAAATGAGCGGCGCCGTGCACCCTGCCGCGCCAGCCGAGGCCACTCTGAACGCGCCGACCCGTCGGGACGGGGCAACCCGGCAGCACGCCCGCATCCGCGAGGTCAACGTCCTCTCGTTGCTCGCGATCATCGTGTGCACGTGCGCCGTGACCTTCCTGTCCACCAGCACGATGCTGCACGTCGCGTTCACCTGCGCCCTTTTCGTGCTCATGGCCGCGATGGGCTTCGCAAGGGCCGGCGCCGGGTTTCTGCTCGCGTTCGCGGTGACGCACGCATGGCTCGCCCTCAACGTGCGTTTCGACATCGGGTTTCCCTCGCCCATGGCGTTCACCTTCGTCCTGGAGATGCTACCCCTCCTCATGCCGGTGTACCTGCTCGTGCAAGCTCCCTCGGGAAAGCTGATGGCAAGCTTGCGCCAGCTGCCCATCCCCTCCCCCGTGCTGCTCGCCGTCATCGTCATCCTGCGCTTCATGCCTACCATGCTGTCCGAGCTGGCCGACGTGCGCGACGCCATGCGCACCCGCGGCTTCCTCCGCTCGCCGGCGCACGTCTTGGCGCATCCGCTCGCAACGCTCGAGTTCGGCGTGGTGCCCATGGTGTTCCGCTCGCTCACCATCGCCGACGAGCTGGCTTCATCCTGCATCGTGCGCGGCATCGAGAGCCCCTGCGCGAAGCAGAGCTACTATGCGCACGGCATGCGGATCGGCGACGGAGCGCTCATGGCGGGGTTCGCGATCGCCTCGATCTTGATCGTGGTGGGGTGAGCGACATGATACCGAACCACGACCCGCAGGCGCCGGCCATCGAACTCGCGCACCTGACCTTCGCCTACGAAGGCTCCGCTCCCCAGCTCGAGGACGTGAACCTGACCGTCCAACCCGGCGAGGTGGTGGTGCTCACCGGGCCCTCGGGCGGAGGCAAGAGCACGCTGACCCGCGTGGTCAACGGCCTGGTGCCGTCCTTCTACGAGGGCGAGCTGACCGGGACGGTGCGCCTGTTCGGGCGCGAGGTCGACGACATCCCTTCGTGGGAACGCGGGCTCACGGCGGGCAACGTGTTCCAAGACCCCCGCAGCCAGTTCTTCGCGAACGAGGTGGCGGGCGAGATCGCGTTCGGGTGCGAGAACTACGGGCTCGATCACGAGCTGATCGTCGAGCGCGTGCACGGGGCGGCAAGCGAGCTGGACATCGCCCCCTTGCTCGAGGAGAAGGTGCGCCTGCTGTCGTACGGCATGCGCCAGCGCGTGGCCATCGCCTCCGCGAAGGCCATCGACCCGCCCCTCTACGTCATGGACGAGCCCTCCGCCAACCTCGACCACGAGGCCACCGAGCAGCTCGGCAACCTGATACGCGCGCTCAAGCAGCAGGGAAAGACCGTGCTCCTGGCCGAGCATCGCCTGTACTACCTGCGCGGCATCGCCGACCGCATCGTCTACCTCGCCAACGGCCGCATCGCCGACTCGTTCACGCCTGCGGAACTCGTCGCCCTCGACCCCGCGCGCATCGAGGCCCTCGGGCTGCGCAGCGCGAACCTCGAGGGCCTGACCGCACCTGCCAGGAAACGGACCTGCGCGGCCCCGCACGTGCCGCCGCTGCTCGAAGTCGAGGGGCTGCGCAAGTCCTTCGGCGAGCGAATCGTGGCCGACGACGTGAGCTTCGCCTGCCGCCCCGGCGAGATCGTCGCCGTGGTGGGCCCCAATGCCACCGGGAAGAGCACGCTGGGAAAGCTGCTCGCCGGCCTCGTGAAAGAGGACGGCGGCACCGTGCGCGTGGAGGGGAAGAAGCTCGCGTCCGGACGGCGCCGCGGACGCATATGGTACATCATGCAGGATCTGGACAGCCAGCTGTTCGGCGAAAGCGTGCGCGACGAGCTGCTGTGCGGGCAGAAGGCAACGCCCGAGCGGACGGCCCGCGCCGACGAGGTGCTCGATGCGCTGGGCCTGGGCGCGCTTGCCGACCGCCACCCGGCAACGCTTTCGGGAGGGCAGAAGCAGCGGCTCGCCCTGGGCGTCGCGCTCATGCACGACGCCTCCGTCATCGTGCTCGACGAGCCCACGAGCGGCTTGGACGGAAAGAGCATGCGCTCCGTCGGCAGGCAGATCGAGAAGCTTGCGCGCGAGGGCCGCGTCATCCTCATGATCACACACGATGTGGAGTGCGCGGTTGCCACGTGCGACCGCGTCCTGCACCTGCGCGACGGGCGGGTCGCGCAGGACTTTCCCCTCCGCGACGCCGAAGAGCTGCTCGCCGCCATGCGGTGACCGCGCCATCCGATTCCAACGCCCCTACCCCATCGAGAAAGGGGGTGCGACCATGCACCCGGAAGAGAACGCCCGCACCCAGAAACGCCCCGAAGCCGAGCAACCCGCCAAGCGGCGCTCCGGCATGGCCTACCTGCTCCACCTGGCAGGACGCTACCGCCTTCATCTGGCGCTGTCTGCGCTGTTCAGCGTGATGAGCGCCCTGTGCTCCTTCGTGCCGTTCATCATGGTGTATAAGGTGCTGCTGTTCCTCATCGAGGGGAACGCCGACGCGGGCGCGGCGCTCCAGTACGGCATCATCGCCGCCGTGGCCATCGTGGGCAAGTTCGCGTTCGCCATCGCCTCGGGCGCGTGCTCGCACATCGGGGCCTTCAACACCCTGTACCAGGTGCGTGCGCAGATCAGCCGGCACATCGCGAAGGTCAACCTCGGGTTCTTCGATCAAACGACCTCGGGCGCTCTCAAAAAGGTGATCATCGAGGACGTCGAGCGCATCGAGAAGTTCCTCGCCCACCAGATCCCCGACATCGTCGCCGCCGCCTGCACGCCCGCCATCATGTTCTGCTACCTGCTCACCTTGAACGTGCCCATGGCTCTGGGCATGCTGGTTCCCGTGGTGCTGGGCGTTGCCGTGCAGCTGTTCGCCATGGCGGCCACCGGCAAGCAGATGCCCACGTACCACCGGCTGCTCGCCAAGCTCAATGCGGCCATCATGCAGTTCATCAACGGCATGCCCGTGATGAAGGCCTACCGTCTGGACGCGAAAGGCTACCGCGAGTACGCCGACGCCGTCACCGAGTACAACGAGTTCTGGAAGCAGTGCACCAAGAGCCAGGGCTACTCCTACGGCGTGTTCGTGGCCATCGTGGAAAGCGGCATCCTGTTCGTGCTGCCTTTGGGCGGCGTGCTGTACCTGCAGGGCTCCCTTTCGGCCGCCGACTACCTGTTCTTCATGATCATGAGCATGGTGTTCCTGTCCAGCCTCCTGAACCTGCTCACGTTCGCCATGACGTTCAACCAGATCATGAGCGGCATGGAGCGCATACAGGACATCATGGACCTGCCCGAGGCTTCCGAAGGCACGCTCGCGCTCGATCCGGCGAAACCGCACGCGGTGGCGTTCGATCGCGTCACGTTCGGCTACGGCGCCGCCGAGGTCAACGCGCTCACCGACGTCAGCCTCGATCTGCCCGCCGGCAGCCTGACCGCATTCGTGGGCCCCTCGGGCGCCGGCAAGACAACCGCAGCCCAGCTCATCCCCAAGTTTTGGGAAACGCGCCAAGGCGCGGTGCGCATCGACGGCCACGCCCTGTCCGAACTGCGCACCGACAACCTCATGGATCTGGTGTCCTTCGTGTTCCAAGAGGCTTTCATGCTCGACGACACCCTGTACGAGAACATCAGGCTCGGCCGACCGAACGCCACGCGCGAGCAGGTGGAGGCCGCCGCGCGGGCCGCGCAGATCCACGACACGATCGAGGGCCTGCCGAACGGCTACGACACGCTGCTGGGAGAGAACGGCGTCAAGCTATCCGGCGGCGAGCGGCAGCGCGTGTGCATCGCTCGCGCCATCTTGAAGGATGCGCCCATCATCGTGTTCGACGAAGCCACCAGCTTCACCGACATCGAGAACGAGCACCGGATCCAGC
Organism: Eggerthella guodeyinii; assembly: GCF_009834925.2. NCBI lineage: Bacteria > Bacillati > Actinomycetota > Coriobacteriia > Eggerthellales > Eggerthellaceae > Eggerthella > Eggerthella guodeyinii. The sequence goes on along the minus strand of NZ_CP063310.1, from coordinate 469,312 downwards.
TTGCGCTCTCGCACCTACTGACGAACAAGACCTGCATCATGATCGCCCACCGCCTGCACACCATCGTGCATGCGGACCAGATATGCGTGTTCGACCACGGCCGCCTGCGAGAACGAGGAACGCACGATTCCCTGATCAAGCAAGACGGCGCCTACGCCCGCATGTGGGACGCCTACACGCACCGCACGGAGAAGAAGGAGTCGCTGGCATGATAACGCTCATCAAAACCGTCCGAACCGTAGCGGGCGACAAAGCCAAGACCCTCGTGCTGCCCATCGCGCTTTCCTGCGCGGACTCGCTTTTGCACATGGGCATGTTCGCCGTCATGATCGCAGCCATCATCAACCTCGTCGCCGGCGCGTTCAACGCCGAGCTGCTTGCGTTCTACAGCGGCGCGCTCGTCGTGCTGTTCGTCGTGCGTGCCGCGCTGTACGCGACGAACTACGCCCAAACGCAGTTCCGGGGCGCGGACATCACCGCCGACCTGAGACTCTCCATCGGCAACCACCTGCGCAGGCTGAACCTGGGGTACTTCGACAAGAACAGCATCGGCCAGCTCGCATCGGTTCTCACCACCGACGTGAGCGACTTCGAGCAGACCATCACCACCTCGCTGGCGAGCTTCTTCAAGGTCGTCTGCTTCAGCGTGCTCGCATGCGCGTTCGCCTTCGCCATCAACTGGCTCTACGGGCTGATCATCCTCGCGATCGTCGTCGCCTCCCTGCCGCTTGCGCGCCTGGGCGGGCGCGCGGCCAGCAAGGGCGGCATCCGCTATCGCGAAAGCGTCCACGCGGTCATATCCCGCATCATCGAGTACATCAACGGCATCAAGACGTTCAGGCTCTACAATCTCACCGGCCGGCGCTTCGAGCGGCTCGACCGCAGCTTCGCCGATTTGAAGCGCGAATCCATTCGCATGGAGCTGTCCATCATGCCGTTCTCGGTGCTGTTCTCCGTGGCCACCTCGCTCATCGTTCCGCTCGGGCTCGTGGCGGGCACGCTCATGTTCATGGACGGCCAGCTCGACGCGCCCCGCCTCATCGCGGCGGTCATGATCGCCGTATCCATCTCCAGCATGATGACCACGCTCGGCGTGATCTACCCCGAGCTGAACTACCTGGCCAAAGCGGCGGAGAGCATCGAGCGGATACAGGCCGAACGCCCCCTTGCGTACCGCGACGGCAACCCCCGTTTCACGAGCTTCGACGTGCGGTTCGACGATGTGCGGTTCGGATACGCCGACGGCAAGGAGGTGCTGCACGGGGTGACGTTCACGGCGCAGCCCGGGACGCGCACCGCGCTCGTCGGGCCTTCGGGCAGCGGGAAGACCACCGTCATCAGCTTGATCTCGCGGTTCTGGGATGCGAGCAGCGGCAGCGTGCGCGTAGGCGGGCACGAGGTGCGCGACATCGCGCCCGACGCGCTGGCCGAGCAGGTGGCCGTCGTGTTCCAAGACGTGTACCTGCTCGCCGATACCGTGGCGAACAACATCCGCGTGGGCAAGCCGGATGCGACGCAGGAGGAAGTGGAAGCGGCCGCCCGCGCCGCGCACTGCCACGACTTCATCGAGGCGCTGCCGCAGGGCTACGACACCCTGGTGGGCGAAGGCGGTTCCACGCTTTCCGGCGGCGAGAAGCAGCGCATCTCCATCGCGCGAGCGCTCATCAAGAACGCTCCCATCGTGCTGTTGGACGAGTCGACCTCGAGCCTAGACGCCGACAACGAGCACGAGATCAACCGGGCGCTCGACGTGCTCATGGCGGACAAGACCGTCATCGTCATCGCCCACCGCCTGGACACCGTGGAGCGCGCCGATCAGATACTGGTGCTGGACGACGGTCGCGTACGCGAGCGGGGCACCCACGACGAGCTGCTCGCACAGGGCGGCTGGTACGCCCACGCCATCGCCGAACAGGAAAAAGCCCGCAGCTGGACGGCATAAGAAGCACAGGAAAGCGGGGGCGGGGGGCAAAGCGCCGCGCTCCCTCGGCAACCCTCGCATCACCCCTTCGCCAGCAGCGCCCTCACCGCTTGCAGGTCGCCCTCCACGACGGCTTCGGCGGCTATGCGGCCGGCTTCCACGCGAACGGCCTTGTCGCAGGCTTGGCCGATGAACTCCAGGTCGTGGGTGACCACGAGCACGGCGCGGCCCTCGTCGGCCAACCGGCGCACGAGCGCCGCCACCGTGCGCATGCTGCCCAGGTCGAGCCCGCTCGTGGGCTCGTCGAACACGAGGAGGCGCTTGCCGGTGGCGATGCAGGCCGCCACGGCGAGGCGCTGCTTCTGGCCGCCCGACAGCGTGGCGGGGTGGCGCTCGGCGTACGCCGCCAGCCCCAGGCCGTCGAGCACCTCGTCCACGCGCGCGGCGTCGGGCGCCTCAGCGCCCGTCAGCCCGAAGCCCACTTCGGCGCGCACGCTGTCGGCGAACAGCTGGTAGTTCACATCCTGGAACACCATCGAGCAGGCGCGCAGGCGTTGCTTGGGCCCTGCGGGTTCACCGTCGATCGTCGTCGTGCCCGCGCTTTCCCGATGCAGCCCCACGATGGTGCGGCACAGGGTGGACTTCCCCGCGCCGTTGGCGCCCACGAGCGCCGCCACTTCACCCTCGCGCAGGTCGAGGTCGATGCCGTGCAGCACCTCGCGCTTGCCGTACGAGGCGTGCACGCCGCGCAGGCGCACGAGGGGCGCCCGCGGCTCGCGCGCATCGCCCGGCGCCCGCCGCTCGCGCGCCCGCTCGTCGGCCAAAGCGCGCACCCGCAGCCCCAGGTCGCGCACCTCCGACGACGGCAGCGCCCGAAACGTCGCGCCGTCGAAGCGCCGCGCGATGCGCCCCTCCTCCATGACCACCACCTCGTCGGCCACGTCGGCCAGCCACCACAGGCGATGCTCGGCCACGAGCACGGCCGCGCCCTGCGCCTTCGCGTCCAGCAGGTAGCGCCGCAGCGCCGCGATGGCCGCTTCGTCCAAGTTCGACGTCGGCTCGTCCAGCACGAGGTTCGCCGGATGGGGCGCCCACGAGCTGGCGTACGCGATGCGCTGCTTCTCGCCGCCCGACAGCGAGAAGATGCTGCGGTCGGCCAGCTCCTCCAACCCCAGCTGGCGGATGGTATCGTGCGTGCGCTCGCGTATGCGCTCCTCGGGCCACGCCATGCTCTCCAGCGAAAACGCCACCTCGCCCGTGGAATCCACGTTGAAGAACTGCGTGCGCGGGTTCTGGAACACCGAGCCCACGCATGCGGCCACCTCCCAGCTTTCGAGGTCGGCCACGTCGCGCCCGTCCACCAGCACGCGTCCCTCGAGCGTCCCCGGGAAGAACGAAGGCGCCAACCCGTTCGCCAGTCTCGTCACCGTGGTCTTGCCGCAGCCGGACGCGCCGCACACGAGCACGCACCGGCCCGCCTCCACGCGCAGGTCGATGCCGCGCACCCCCTCGGGCGCGCCCGCGCCTTCCGCAGGCGCGCGGTACGCGAAGCTCACATCGTCAAACTCGATCATCGTCTCGACCTCACTTCCCCACGCCCAACAGGCTGCACGCAAGCGCCGCCACGACCACGGCCACGCCGGCGATCACCAGCAGCCCGTCGGACGCGCGGAACTCGATATGCGTGTAGCACGTGCGCTGCGCCGGGTTCTCGATGCCGCGCGCCACCGAGGCCATCGACAGCTCGTCGGCCACGTTCGACGCGCTCATCATGAGCGGCACGTACAGGCACTCCACCGTCATGCCCGGTCGACGCAGGAATCCGGCCAGGCTGGCGTTCACGCCGCGCATGCGCATGGCGTCCGAGATGAAGCGCCAGTCCTCGCGGATGGCCGGCACGTAGCGCAGCATCACGGCCAGCGGGATGGTCACCTGGCGTGGCACGCGCATGCGCGAGAACGCGCTCATGAACTCGTTCACGTGCGTCGTGGACACGATGACGGCCGCCAGAAGCCCGCACGGGAACACCTTGCGCACCAGCATGAAGAACGACGACAGCATCGTTTTCAGCACGCCGGTGTCCAGCTGCGCCGTGGCCAGCATGCACGCCATCATCACCGCGTACAGCCCCAGCATGCCCAGCGCGAGCCGCCCCTTTCCCAGCGCGATGCCCAGCGCCACACTCAGCAGCATCAGGAGCGCCTCGAACCACAGCCCGGGCGACAGGAACACCGCGACGGCCCACAGCAGAAGCAGCGCAAGCTTGGCCCGCGGATCGGGCCGGAACGCGCGATCGATCATGCGGTAACGCCCGCCTTCTCGAACTGCTTCTTCAGCAGACGGCGACCCACCAGCGCGCTCACCAGGGCGCACACCAGCGTCAGCGCGATCATGCCCGGCAGCACCCAGCCCGCGCCCGTGGACACCATCGTGTCGAGGTACGCCTGCTCGGTGCCCTTCCCGGCCAGGTAGGAAGTGTAGCCCGACGGGTCGATCCACAGCATGAGGTAGGACCCCATGGGGTTGAGCGAGAACACGAGGAAGCTCACGAGGTTGAGGTTCTTGTTGCGGAACCGGCCCGCGCCGGCGATGAGGTCGGCCACCACGCCCAGCACGACGAGCGCCACCGCCCACAGCCAGTACATGCCCGTCACGAACATGATGAGCCCCTCCACCACACCCAGGATGATGATGGGGCCGTGCTTGGGCACCTTCGCCACCAGCAGCAGGTAGATGGGGCCGGTGAGCAGGGCCGCACCCGCCGGCATGAGGAACGTCAGCACGGGGTTCGGGGCGAACAGCATGCTGCCCACCATCATGAACACGAAGTACAGGGCGATGAACACGCCGCACGTCACCAGGTCGCGGGCGGTGAGCCCCTTCTTGTCGGATTGCATGGCTGAACGCATGACAGACCTCCTTCTGATTCATTTTCATGCGGAAAAAGATAGCCTCGGTTAACAATGGTGTATCATACGCGGAGGAGCGGAAACGACGTCGCGCATGCGCGCCCGCGCGTCCGAACGTCGCACCGCCGCGTCCGATCGTCGCACGCGGCACGCCCCTGCGGCGCACGTCCCTGCGGCCGACCGCCGCGCCGCCGCGAGCAACCGCATGAAGGAGCAGAACCCATGGAGCACCGCCCGCCCTCGCACGACATCATCCACGCCCCGTCGCTCGAGCAGATCGGCTTCGAGGAATACGAGCCGCCGGAGGGCTTCTGCCCCCTGTGGCGCTCGTACCGGGGCGAAGGCGAAACGTCCGGCAGCTTCCACATCCTCGCGCCCTCCGATCGCTGGCAGATCGCCATCCACGACTTCACGCTGCTCCACGACACCGTCATGGAGTTCGAGCTGCCCGAATACCTGAGCGTGGCCTGGTACGAGTCCATTTCGGGAGAGGAGTTCACGCCGTATCGGCGGCTGCGGGCGAAAAGCATCTGGGGATTCTACAGCGGCGACGGGGGCTGGCGCGGGCTCGTGCACGGCGGCGTGCCCGTGAAGGCCGTGTCCATCGAGGTGCGGCCCGAGATGTCGCGCGCGTACCTGGAGCGCGAGTACGACGGGCAGTTCGAGCGCGTGCGCGACGCGTTCGCCTCGCTGAGCGACGACGGCGACTCCCCCGAGCTGCGCGCGCTGCTGGCCGGGCTGTGGCCCCGCCCGGGCGACGAGCATCGCAGCCAGCTGTATTACGAGGGCAAGGTGTTCGAGGCCATGGGGCTCATCGTCGAGCGCACGAAAGCGCGCCGGGACACGTCGGGACACGCCGTCGCGCCCGAGGACCGCGAGCGCATCCAGGCCGTGGCGCTGTACATCGACGACCACTGCGCGAGCGCGCTCACGGTGGACGACCTCGCGCGGGCCGCATGCATGAGCCCCACGAAGTTCAAGGAGTGCTTCAAGGCGGTGACCGGCTCCACGCTCACGCGCTACGTGCAGAGCCGCCGCATCAGCCAGTCCGAGGGGCTGCTGCGGATGCCCGACCTGTCGATCGAGCAGGTGGCGCACGCGGTGGGCTACACGTGCGCCAGCCGCTTCAGCGAGCTGTTCCGCCGCGAGACCGGCCTGCTGCCCAGCGAGTACCGCCGGGGGCTGGAGCGGTAGGAGGCGCGGCGGCCGGGCCGGAGCCGCTAGGACGCCGCAGGCATGGGCGCGTCCTCCGCGGGCGCAGGAGCGACCGCGTCGTCGCTCGCGATCCGCCAGCCCTCGGCGCGCCGGCGGATCTCCACGAAGCGGCGGTACGTGCCGCCCTCGGCCATGAGCTGGTCGTGCGTGCCCCGCTGCGCCACCGTGCCGCCGTCGATCACGAGGATCTGGTCGGCGTTCTCGATGGTGGCCAGGCGGTGCGCGATGACCACGACGGTCTTGCCCGCCGTCAGCTGGCCGATGGCCTGCTGGATGAGCTGCTCGTTCTCCGGGTCGACGCTTGCGGTGGCCTCGTCGAGGACGACGATGGGCGCGTCCTTCAGCAGCGCCCGCGCGATGGAGATGCGCTGCTTCTGGCCGCCCGACAGGCTGCTGCCGCCCTCGCCCACCACGGTGTCGTAGCCCTGCGGCAGCTCCTCGATGAAGTCGTGGCAGCACGCGCGCTTCGCGGCGGCCACCACCTCGTCGTGCGAGGCGCCGGGGCAGCCGAACGCGATGTTCGCCTCCACCGTGTCGTTGAACAGGTACACGTTCTGGAACACCATCGAGAAGTTCGCCAGCAGGCTGTCGCAGGTGAACTCGCGCACGTCGTGGCCGCCCACCCGCACGCTTCCGGCGCTCACGTCCCAGAAGCGCGCCATGAGGTTCGCGATGGTGGTCTTGCCCGAGCCGGACGGGCCCACGATGGCGCACGTGGTGCCCTCGGGTATGGCGAAGCTCACGTCGTGCAGCACCGTGCGCGCCTCGGGACCCTCGTCGTAGGAGAACGCCACGTCCTCGAACGCGATGTCGAAGCGGTCGAGGTCGAGCGCGCGCCCATCCTCGTCGATGAAGCGCGCCTGCTCGATCTTGTCGAGGCGGTCCAGCACGTCGTTCAGGTCGCCCAGCATGTGCGCCGAGTCGGCCACGCCCTCCACGCCGCCGAAGATGGTGAACGAGAGCAGGGCGATGGCCAAGAACATCCACAGCGGCAGCGTCCCGCCGAGGCACGCCCAGGCCGCGAAGCCCACGAGGGCCACGCTGGCCAGCTTGAGCGCCACGAGGTGCGCCACGTTGAACGGCGTGAAGCCGAACTCCACGTCGACGCGGGCCTTCTTCGCCTGGGCGCACGCCGCGTACATCGGCTGCAGCGCGGAGCTGCCGCGGCCGTACGACTTCGCCGTGCCCAGCCCGCGCGCGAACTCCACGATGGCGCCGGACAGGCGCTCGGAAGCCTCATGCGTGGCCGGCGTGAGCTTCCGGCTGCGTCGGTTGATGCCCGCCAGCGCGAGCGCCGACAGCCCCACGCCCGCCAGCGCCGCCAGCGCGCAGCGCCAGTCCATCACGGCCAGAAACGCGATGACGGCCGCCACCGACACGTAGCCGTTCACCACGGCGTCGATCATCTTCATGCCGTTCAGCTCGAGCATGCCCAGCTCGGTGGTGGTGGTCGCGAGGATGTCGCCCGTCTTCACGCGGGAGAAGTAGCCCAGCGGCACGCGCTTGAGGATGGTGCCGATGCGGATGCGCACCTCGGGCGCCACCTCGTAGCCGATGCTCTCCTGCAGACGGTTCTTGCCGTACGAGAACGCGAACCGGGCGGCGATGCACGCGACGATGGCCGCGAGCGACAGCCACACCGCCGACGGGTCGAGCGTCGAGACGCCGCGCGCGTCGTCCACCACCTGCGCGAGTATCCACGCGGCCAGCATCACGGGGGCCGCCGTGGCCCACGTCATGAAGAACGAGCACACGCAGCCCAGGTACAGGTTGCGCCGGTACGGTCCCGTCCATGCGATGATGCGCTTGAGCGCTTTAAGCATCGAGGGCCTCCTTTCGGGAAACGGCAGACCACGCCTTCGCGCACACGTGAGCCTGCCACATGGACGCGTAGAGCGGGCAGGCGGCAAGCAGCCGGTCGTGCGTGCCGTGCGCGACGATGCGCCCGCGATCCACCACCGCGATGTCGTCGGCCGCCGCCACGGTGGACAGGCGGTGCGCGATGACCAGCAGGGTCTTGCCGCGCGTCAGCCGGGCGATGGATTGCTGGATGCGCTCCTCGTTCTCCGGGTCGGTGAAGGCCGTGGCCTCGTCGAGCACCACGATGGGCGCGTCCTTGAGGATGGCGCGGGCGATGGAGATGCGCTGGCGCTCGCCGCCCGACAGCGCGTGCCCCGCCTCGCCGGCCGGCGTGTCGTAGCCATGCGGCAGGCGGCCGATGAAGTCGTCGCAGCAAGCGGCGCGCGCGGCGGCCAGCACCTCGTCGTCGGTGGCGTCGGGCTTGCCCATGCGGATGTTCTCGCGAAGCGAGCAGTCGAACAGGTAGTTGTCCTGCGCCACGAAGCTCACGAGCTGCGACAACTGATCCAGCGGCATGTCGCGCACGTCCACGCCGCCCACGCGCACCGCGCCCGCGCCCACGTCCCAATGCCGCGCGATCAGGCGCGCCAGAGTGGACTTGCCCGAGCCCGACGGCCCCACGAGCGCGCAGAACGACCCGCGCGGCACGCGCAGGCTCACGTCGTGGAGCACCTCCTCCCCGCTCTCGTACGAGAACGACACGTTCGCCAACTCCACGCCCTCGTCGCGCACGGCCGCGCGCTGCGCAGGCTCCGGCAGCTCGGGCAGGTCGAGAAACTCGCTCGCGTCGGCCACGGCGTACTCCATCGCCTTCGCTTCGTTGAGGAACGACGACAGCTTCATGAGCGGTGCCACCACCGCCAGCGCCAGCACGAACTCCAACCCCAACTCGGCCGGGGTGACGTCTCCCGCCAGGTACAGCGCCAGCCCGACGGGCAGCACGCCCAGCAGCGTGGTCGGCAGGATGGAGAACGCGAGGTTCATGCTGACCCAGGTGGCCTTGAACCAGCCCAGGGTGAAGTCCTTGAACGAGCGGACGGCGTTGGCGTACTTCTGGTAGGAGTTCGAACCCTGGTTGAACGCCTTGATCACCTGGATGCCCTCCACGTACTCCACCATCACGCTGTTCACGTGGTTGCCCTCGGCCATGTAGGCGGCGTACATCCTGTTGTACGCCCCCAGGCCGCTTGCGAACACGACCAGCCCGATGGGCACGGTGACCAGGCACGCAAGCGCGATGCGCCAGTCGATGAGCGCCATCCACACCGCGATGGCCGCCGCCAGCAGCACGTTGCCCGAAAGCTCGGGGATCATGTGCGCCAGCGGCACTTCCACGCCCTCGATGCGATCGACGAACACGTTTTTGATCTGGCCGATGCTTTTCGACGCCGCGGTGCCGAGGGAGGTCTTCATGAGCTTCTCCACCACGTCGTCGCGCAGCGATTCGAGGATGGTGTACGCGGACACGTGCGAGAGCAGCGTCGATGCGCCGAACAGCGCCTTCGACGCCACGTAGCCCGCCGCGGCCGCGCCCACCCAAGCCAGCACGGCACCGCCGTCGGGCGCGGGGGCGATCATCTCGTCGATGATGCGGTACACCGCGTAGAACGGCACGAGCCCGGCCGCCACGCTGGCCACCGAGCACAGCAGCGAGACCGCCATCTTCCCCCGGCAGCGGCCGGCGTACGAAAGCAGCACGGCCAGCCACGATGCCTTCGCGGGCGTTTCTGTCACAGGAGCCACCAAAACCACCTTCTCAGTTGGGATTGCGAACGCTCCCGACTATACGGCTCCCAGCAGGCACGTTCCGCTCCATCAAGCCAGCCCTGTTCCAATCAGGTGGGAAGTTCGCCGCAGCTCACTAACGTCGCACGTACCTTGCGCGGTCGCGGCGGTGGACGGTGGGGGTTTGGCCGATCACGGCCTTGAAGGCGGCGGTGAACTTGGAGGGGCTGTCGTAGCCCACGGCCAGGCCGATGTCGGCCACGCGCAGGTCGGTTTCGCGCAGAAGCGCGGCGGCGCGCTCCATCCGGAAGGTGCGCAGGTACGCGTACGGCGGCAGGCCGTATACCCCCTTGAAGCAGGTCTTGAACGCCGTGGGCGGCAGCTCGAAGCGGTCGGCCAGCTCGTCGATGGTGTGCTCGACGGTGAGGTCGGCCACCATGAAGTCGCGCGCCGCCTTCACCTTCTCCACCTGCGCGCGATAGAAGTACGGCCGACGCTCGCGCACGGGGCCGGGATCGAGCACCTGCAGGAACAGCAGCAGCTCCAGCACTTTGAGCTGGAAGTACGTCGCGCGGATCTCGTCGGGCACGGAGTACAGCTCGCAGAAGATGTGCTCCGCGCCCGGTGCGTCGTGCATGATGAAGGGGTCGCCGCCGCGGCAGAAGCGATCGCGCAGCGCGCGCAGATCAACCGGGAACCCACCGAGCGCTTGGGCGATGGAGCGCTCGGCGCGGGCGAGGTCGAAGGACACGGTGATGCCGCGGTAGTGACCCAGCGGCAGGACGAACATGCCGGTATGGCGGGAGCGGTCGTCTATCTTGAGGTCGCCGGACGCCACGTAGGAGTAGGCTCCGCCCGCGACGGGCTGCTCGATGCGCCCCTCGCGGCAGTGGTCGATGCACAGCATGTCCGGACCGGCCACGAACCCCGAATCGTACGCGTCCAGCCGGAAGTCGTTGAACGAGAGTCCCACGCCGTCGAACACCTGGCAGAAGGCCATGGACCCCTCGCCCGTATCGTTCTTCACGCGGAGCACGGCCCCTCCTGGCCGCTCCTCCACGACGCCTTCGCCACCCGCCATCACGCACGACAGCACATCGCCCGCCTCGCCCATCGATCAGCCCGCCTCCAATTCGTACGCGAAATCGCAGCTGCGGCTGAGGAATTCGCAGTCGTGCGTGACCACGACGATGCAGATGTTCCGTTCAGCCAGCCCTTTCACCAACCGGCTTACCTCAACCATATGCCCGAAGTCAAGCCCGCTCGTCGGCTCGTCCAACAGCAGCACCTCCCGCCCGGCGAGCAAGGCGCAGGCCACGGCCAGCCGCTGCTTCTGGCCGCCGGACAGCGCCATGGGGTGGCACGCCTCCAGATGCTCCAGGTCGAGGGCCGCCAGCACTTCGTCCACGCGAGCCGCGTCGACGCCGCCCGCCGACAGCTCGCACTCCCCGCGCACGCTGTCGCTGAACAGCTGATGGTTCACGTCCTGCATGACGAGCGAGCACCGGCGGCGGCGCGCGCGGGCATCGAGCGGTGCGCCGTCGAAGCGCAGCTCCCCCTCCGTCGCGCGCTCGAGGCCCGCCATCGCGCGCACGAGCGTCGACTTCCCCACGCCGTTCGCGCCCGTCACGCCCACCACCGCGCCGCGCGGGACGTCGAAGCTGACCGGGGCGAACACGCGCCGCTTCTTGCGCAGGCTGGCGAAACCGCGCAGCGACAGCCCGCGCTCGAGCGCACCCGTCGCGCACGCGGGGGCCGCCGGGCACGTCACGGCCATCGCGACGGCGGGGTCGACGGCGCGCAGGCCCAGGCGGGCGCGCTCCTCCTCCGACAGCGCGCGCAAGTCCTCGGGCGAGAACTCGCGCGCGACGCGGCCCCCTTCGATGAGCACCGCGCGATCGATGAGGTCGGCCACGAAGTACAGCCGGTGCTCGGCGACGATCACCGTCTTGCCGCGCGCGAGGATGGCGGCGATCTGGTCGTGCAGCACGCGGATCGCGCGCGCGTCGAGGTTCGCGGTGGGCTCGTCCAGCACGTACACGTCGGGGTCCATCACGTCCACCGAGGCGAACACGAGGCTCTGCTTCTCGCCGCCCGACATCTTCGTCACGCCGCGGTCGAGCAGGTGCTCGACGTGCAGCGCCCCCACCGTCGCCCGGATGCGCTCCTCGATCGCGTCGGCGTCGACCCCCGCCGCCTCCAGGCCGAACGCCAGCTCGTCGTTGGAGGTGAGGTTGAAGAACTGCGATTTCGGGTTCTGGAACACGCTGCCCACGTGCCGCGCGAGCTCGTGCATGGCGCAGCGCGCCGGATCGAAGCCGCACACCTCCACCTCGCCCGTGCGCTCGACCCCGGGCTCGAATTGCGGGATGAGGCCGTTGATCAGCTTCGTCACCGTGGTCTTTCCCATGCCCGAGCGCCCGCACAGCAGCACGCATTCGCCGCGGCGCACGGTGAGGTCCACGCCGTCCAGGATGAGCGCGTCGCCGGCCCCGCGGCAGGACGCATCGCGCAGGCGGACGACGACCGGCGCCTCGCCACCGCGCGCCTCAGCGCGCTCGTCGCCGCGCGCCTCAGCGCACTGCCGAGCCCCCGCCATCAGTACGCCCCTCCCCACAGCGCCACGACCACGACTGCCGCCGCGGACGCCGCGAGCACCGCCCAATCGGCGGCACGCATGCGCAGCCGCTCGGTGTCGGTGGAGCGCACCGGGTTCTCGATGCCCCGGCAGGTCGCGGCGCGCGACAGCTCGTCGGCCGTGGTGGTGGCCGACATGATGAGCGGCACCACAAAGCATTCCAGCCGCTCGGAAGCGGGGATGTCGCGCAGGCGCATGGCGTCGCGGATGTGCGCCATCTCGTCTTTGAGCGCCGGGAAGTAGCGCATGGTCACCGTGAGCGGGATGAGCACCACCTGCGGCACGCGCAGGCGCTCGAGCGCGGCCGTCAGACGGTGCACCGAGCATTCGGCCACCAGCAGCGAGCCCACCATGAGGCACAGGAAGATCTTGCGCGAGAACGTGAAGCTGATGGTGAACATGGTGGCTGCAACGCCTCCGACGTGGGGAAACACGAGGTTGAGCACCGCCCACAGCACCGCGTAGCCGCCCGCGAACGCAAGCGCCATCCTCACGTGCCCCGTCAGCGCCTGCAGCAGCGCCACGCCCAGCACGAGGCCCAGCTCAACCGTGAGGCTCTTCGACATGAAGGCCACCACCGACGCCGCCAGCAGCACGCCCATGATGGTGCGCGGGTCGAGGTCGAGCACGCCGGAGCGCGGCGCCCGGCCCAGCACGCGACGATCCTCGAGCGTGTAGGCGGCCTGCATTAGACGAGCCCCGCCTTCTCGAAGTGCTTCTTGAACAGGCAGCGCGCGATGTACGCACCCGCGAGGCCAGCCACGATGGTGACGGCGAACATGGCGATCAGCATCGGCGTCGTGGACAGCGCGTCGAGCGACGCCAGGTAGTCGGCGCCCATGCCCTGCTCGGCGATCTGGGAGACGAACGAGTCGTGGAACACCCACAGCGGCAGAGGGCTTCCGCACATGCCCAGGCCGAACACCGCGTACGCCACCGCGTTGCCGAGGAAGCTGCGATAGCGCGCAACCGCGCGGATGACCTCGGCGACAACGCAAGATGCCGCCATCATGGCCAGGATGAGCGGCGTGAACATGCCCGTCGCGAAGTAGATGAGCGCCACGATGAGCCCCATGATGACGACGGCGCCGGGCTTTTGCACCTTCGCGCACATGAGCATGAACGGGATGCCCGCGAACAAACCGTCGAGCGCCGGCATGAACACCCACAGCGCCGGATGGATGCCGCCGCACAGCATGAACACGAACTGGATGACGAAGTAGATGGCCGTGAAGATGCCGATGTTGATGAGGTCGCGGCCCTTGAGCACCTTCCCCTCGCTCGGGGAAGGTGCCGGGCTCGCCGTCGATGCGACGCTGCTTGCCATGAAGGTCTCCTTACTTGTTAGCCAAGGGTTACTTATATCGGAGACAGTATGCGGCAACGGGGCAGACGGTTCTAGTCCGATCGGGCAGCGCTGTTCCATTCGGACGGGAAACTTTCGCGCGTCATGGTGCGCACCTGCTCAAGCCACGTGCGGCGGTCGGCCGGCGTGCTGTCGGCGACGACGCGGAACATAACCCGATCGAACGCGGTCACGCCGCAGAAGTCGCAGATGCAGTCGCGCCACAGCCGCTGCAGCGGATCGCCGAAAGCTTCGAGCTCGCGCGCTTCCGGCGTGTTCGACGTGTTGAACACGAGCACCGCGCGGGCTTTCAGCAGGCCGATGGGCAGGCCGCCGCCGGAATCGCCCTCGGCGAACCCGTAGGCCACGCCCTCCCGCAGCACGCGGTCGACCCATCCCTTGAGGATGGCGGGCGGCTGCCCCCACCAGTTGGGATGCACGACGACGATGCCGTCGGCCTCCTTGATCTCGCGTTGGTGCAGGGCCGTCAGATCGTCGGCCGGCACATCGCTGACCAGCTCGGACGGGGGAATCACCGGGTTGAAGCCCTCCGCGTGCAAATCGTGGAACGCCACCGCATGGCCGTCCTCCTCCAGCGTTTGCACCACAGTCTGGGCGATGGCCGCGTTGAAGCTGCCGTCGTAGGGATGCCCCAGGATGACCGAAACGTTCATGCCGTCCTCCGGTAGATGGCGCAGTTGTTGGGGGTTTCGTACAGGTCCACCTGGGACACGGGGAAACCCTGCTCCGTCAGCCGGTCGCAGACGTAGCGCGCCAGGTTCTCGGCGGTGGTGCGGAAGGGCAGGACGGTCAGGCTGAAGCCCTCGGCCTCGAGGGCGGCCAGCGTCGTCGCGGCCAGCGAGCCCTCTTCCACGAGGAAGGTGTGGTCCAGCTCTTCGGCCAGGTCGCGCACCGCGCGCTTGAACACGCCGAAATCAACCACCATGTCCTTCATCGTGCCGTCGGCCTGCAGGTCGGCGACCTCGAGGTACACCACCGCTCTCCACCGGTGGCCGTGCAGGTTCTCGCACTTGCCGTAGTAATCGGTCAGGAAGTGGGCCGAGTCGAAGCTGGCCTCGGTTTTCAATCCGTACATGATGGCTCCTTTGCATGGCCGCTGTGTTTGCCGTCATGATAGCACACTCCCACGGTCGCACCCCACCTGTGCGCATAGAACGAATGTTTCACGTGAAACATCGGGAAGGGGCCGGGCGTCCGCGGTGGCGGGCGCGGTGGGGGGCAGGGGGCCGGGAGCGGCCCGGGAGCGTGGTCCCGGGCCGCCTGCCCGCCTACTGCTCGCGCCGCCCGCGCACGAGGATCGTCTGGTGCGGACGGAGCTTCGCGGCGAGGACGTCGGCTCCGTCGGCGGCGCTCACGTCGCCCGCCTCCACGAGGCGCTCCAAGCCGCTGCGCGAAACGCCCAGCTTGGCCCGCAGCACCTCGGCCAGGCGCAGGCCCGCAAGGTCGCCGCCGTCGATTTCAACCCGACAGTCCTCGCCGCCGGCGGGCCGGTCGCCTTCGACGACGAAGGCGACCTTGCCCCGGCGCGCGCCGTTGCGCCTGAGCAAGCCGACGTCGAGCGCGCACCGCAGCGCCATCGCGGGATCGTTGCCCGTGAACCGCTCGAGCTCTTCGCGGTCGATGCTTCCCGGGCGCCCACGGCTGATCACGGCGCTGTTCCACACGCTTCCGCACGTGGCGCACCGGTAGATGAGCCACACGTCCAGACGTTTCTTCTGGGCGTTCACGCGAAACAGGCCCGTGGACGCGAACTCCGCGTCAGCACCGCAGGTCCCACAAGGGCGCAGCGCGACCGGCGCGGCGGTCGCCTCCACGCGCCATATACTCGTTTTCATGATGGTTGTTGCCTTCCTTCGCAATCCGAATACGTTCGAAATGGAAGGCGGGCACAGGCGGCACCACGCCGTTATTCAGCTTTTTCATACAGGGAGCCTCTCTGATTGTCTGTGCATCTCAACCGGACGAGCCCATCACGAAGCGGCCGCGCGCGGCGCGGCAGCAGATGGGACGGATGTGTCGCGTGGTTTAGCGGTTGGGAGGAACAGTCATGAGAGGAGAGCCTTTCGTTGGGTTGCGGGCCGTCCGGCCCGGGCCGCCATCATACCGGGCGACCCGCCGCGCGTCAACCGAGCGCTCTCAGCCGCGCGCGTCGAGCGCGGTTACCAGCTTCCGGAACGAGTCCTCGCACAGGCAGTGCTCGAGACGGCACGCCTCCTCGTCGGCGACGACGGCCTCCACGCCCGCAGCGCGCAGCAGAGCGCGGAAGAACGCATGGCGTTCGCTGACGCGCTCGGCCACGGCGCGCCCCTCGGCGGTGAGCCGCACGTCGTGGGCCACCACGTGCACGAGCTTCTGGCGCTCCAGCTTGGACAGCGCCTTCGACACGCTCGCCTTCGACACGCCCAGCCGGCCGGCTACGTCCACGGCGCGGACATAGCCGTGCTCGCGCTCCAGCGCCAGCACGGCTTTCAGATAGTCTTCGGCAGACTCATGAACAGGCTGCTTCACCTGCACCTCCTCTCCGCGCGGGCGGCCGCCGCGCGCGCAGTGCGTTTCCCTTCCCTCCGGTATAGCAGAAACGGGCCGCCCGTTCCGCTCCAAACAGCCGCGCGCCTACTCCGATCGGACATTTCGCAGGCGGCGCGCGAAGGCGCGCGCCCTACCCCGCCAGGCGCCAGCCGGCGGCTTCGCGTCGCAGGTTCACGAAGTCGCGGTAGAGCCCCTGCTCGCCCATGAGCTGGTCGTGCGTGCCCCGCTGCACGATGCGGCCCTCGTCCACCACGAGGATCTGATCGGCGCCGGCCACCGTGTTCAGGCGATGCGCGATGGACACGAGGGTCTTGCCGCGCGTGAGCTCGCCGATGGCGGCGATCAGCTCGTGCTCGTTCTCAGGATCGACCGAGCTCGTAGCCTCGTCCAAGATGACGATGGGCGCATCCTTCATGATGGCGCGCGCGATGGAGATGCGCTGGCGCTCGCCGCCCGAGAGGCTGGCGCCGCCCTCCTCGAGCACCGTGTCGTAGCCCTGCGGCAGCTGCATGATGAACTCGTGGCAGCGGGCGCGCCTGGCGGCGGCCTCCACGTCGGCATGGGTGGCGTTCGGCATGCCGAACTTGATGTTGTTCTCCACGGTGTCGTTGAACAGGTACACGTTCTGGAACACCATCGATACGTGCGCGAGCAGGCTCTCGGCCGTGCCCTCGCGCACGTCCTGGCCCCCGAGCAGCACCGCGCCGGCGTCCACGTCCCAGAATCGGGCCATGAGGTTCACGAGCGTCGTCTTGCCCGAGCCGCTGGGCCCCACGATGGCGCAGCTCGTGCCCTGCGGGATGCGCAGCGACACGTCGTCGATGACGCGCCGGTCGGCGTCGTAACCGAACGAGACGCCGTTCATCTCGATGCCGAAATCGGCGGGCGCGAGCGGCACGTCCGTCGCGTTCTGCTTCGGGATGTCGCACACCTCGTCGACGCGGTCGAGCTCGCCTTCGATCTTCTTCGTGAGAAACGCCGCATCGTTCGCGTGGATGAGCTCGCCGTAGATCATGAACGCGGCCACGAGCAGCGTGAGCGCCCACGACAGCGGCAGCGCGCCGTTCAGGTACAGCGCGCACGCGGTGAACAGCACCGCGCAGCTGGCCAGGTTGAACACGAGCGCGTACAGCTTGAGGATGCCCTGCGCGGCGGCCTCCTGATGGTAATCGGCCGCGCGCTTCTGCTGGAACGACGCCTTCGCGGCGGCCAGCGATTCGTCGGGCGTGGCGAACGTGCGCAGCACGGCCATGCCGCGAGCGTACTCGATGACCTTGTCGGTCATGGCCTCCTGCGCGGCGGTCACCTCGCGCGTCACGCTGGTGGCGCGGCGACGCAGCACGTTCAGCACGCACAGGCCCGCGGCGATGCCCGCGAACGTGATGGCCGCGATGGGCCAGGCCACGGCGAGGAAGAACAGGCTCATGATCACCGCCATGGCCACGCCGCCCGTCAGACCCGTCAGGCAGATGGTCATGAACTCCTCCAGCTGGTGCACCGTCGTGGTCAGCGTCGTGGTGACGGCCGACAGGCGCTGCTCGGAGAAGTAACCCATGGGCGCGGCCTTCAGCCGGTCGCCCACGCGCAGGCGCAGGTCGCGGAAGATGTGGAAGCCCTGCGCGTCCATCGTGATGTCCACGAGGTACTGGAACACGTACTGCCCGATCACGCTGACAGCCAAGATGCCCAGGCATTGCAACGCCACGACGGCGTCGAGATGGTCGCGGTTCTCGAGCGCCCAGAACACCGCGCCCAGCATACCGGCCATGAAGAACGCTTTCAGGATGTTGCACACCATGCCCCACGTCAGGCTGCGCCGCGCCGCCGGAGAGAAGCTGCCAGCCAGGTCGAGCACGCGTTTTATGAGCGCGAACATGCTACATCGCCTCCTTGATATCGTTGTCGCCCGTCGCCGAAACGTCAGCGAGGGTTTCCCCGGTGCCACCGGGGGAAGCCGCAGCGTCGGCCGGTTCCGCTGTTCGTAGAACAGCGGAACTTCTGTGCTGCTCCCACATGCGACGGTACAGCGGGCAGCATTCCAGCAGCTCCTCGTGCGTGCCGCGAGCGACGATGCGGCCGGCGTCCATGACGAGGATCTGGTCGGCGCCCGTCACAGTGGACAGGCGGTGCGCGATGGTAACGAGCGTCTTCCCGGCCACGAGCTTGCTGATGGCGCGCTCGACGAGCGCCTCGTTCTCGGGATCGGCGTAGGCCGTCGCCTCGTCGAGGATGACGATGGGCGCGTTCTTCAAAATGGCGCGCGCGATGGCGATGCGCTGCTTCTCGCCGCCGCTCAGCCTCTCGCCCGCCTCGCCGGCGCGCGTGTCGTAGCCCTGCGGCAAGCGGCTGATGAACTCGTGGCAACCCGCCGCGCGGGCGGCGGCCTCCACGTCGGCCTGCGAAGCGGCAGGCCGCCCCATGCGAATGTTGTCGGCAAGCGTGCGGTCGAACAGGAACGTGTCCTGCGCCACGTAGGAGATATGCTCCATGAGCTGCTGGTACGGGATGTTCCGCACATCGACCCCGTCGAACGCGACGCGCCCGTCCGTTGCGTCCCAGAACCCGGCCATGAGCTTCGCCACGGTCGATTTGCCCGAACCGCTGGGCCCCACGATGGCCGTGATCTGCCCGGGATGCGTCTCGAAGCTGACGCCGTGCAGCACCTCGGCCCCCTCGTGGTAGGAGAACGACACGTTCTCGAACGCGAACGACTCGCCGTCCAGCCGCACGCGCTCGGCGGGGCGCACGAGCTCGGGCGCGCCCAGGAAGTCCCAGATGACGTTGAGGCACACGTCCATGCGCGAGATCTGGCCGCCCGCCTGCGCGAACTTCAGCAGCGGCGCGATGAAGCCCAGCGGGATGACGATGCACGTCAGGAATATCGGCAGCGTCAGCTGGCCTGCGGACATGAGCCACACGCCCAGCGGCAGCGACACGAGCAGCGTGCACGGCACCACCGACTTGACGGCCGCCATCCACACCCAGCTCTGCTTGAACCACGCGAGCGTCGAGTCGTGGTACTCGGCGACCGCGGTGGAGAATCCGCCGTACGAGCTGGCCGTACGCCCGAACGCCTTGATCACCTGGATGCCGTTCACGTACTCCACGAGCGACGAGTTCATCCGCTGCTCGCTGCCGATGTAGCGGGCCATCTTCGGCTTGTAATCGCGCATCATGGCCGCATAGAACAGCACGCCCAGCGGGATGGTGGCCAGCCCGGCCAGCCCCATGCGCCAGTCGAGCGCGAACACGATGACCATGGCCAGCAACGGCCCGAACACGTTCGACGGCAGCTCGGGCATGAAGTGGGCGATGGCGTCTTCCAGCTGGTTCACGTTGTCGACGAAGCGGTTCTTGAACGTGCCGGTGGGCGTGTCGATGATCGTGCCCATGGGAACGCGCTCCATCTTCTCCGCCATCTGGTCGCGCATGGTGGCCAGCGCCTTGAACGCGATGCGGTGGCTCATCATGGACGAGCGCCACGTGCAGAAGAAGCGCGCGACGTGCGCGAGCGCGGCGACGGCCGCCAGGAGGGCCGCGCGCTCGAACGTCAGCGTGCCCTCGATGAGCCCCGCCGCCAACAGCGCGATCACCACGTAGGGCACCATGCCCACGGCCTCGCCGATACAGGCCAGCACGAGCGAACACACCATGCGCCCGCGATCCGGCCGCATGAAGTAGTACAGCTTCGCGAACGCGCTTGGCCGCACGTCGCGGTTCGCCGGAGAAACTTCCATTGGTCAACTCCTCAAGTTAGCTTTATCAAACTTCGCTCAGAATGCCTGAAACGCGCGCCCGCCGGCGCAGGATCGAGGGACTCCCGCCGCATCGCGGCACCGAAACGACTATTCGGGGTTGCGGAGCGCGCTCGCATCGCCAGGGCCGTCGAAGCCGACCTCGACCGCCGACCCGCCCTCGCCGATGCGCAGCACCCGGTCGCACGCCGCCAGCAAGAACTCGTAGTCGTGGGTGATCACCACGATGCCGCGCCCTTCTTCGGCCAGATCCCGCAACAGCTGCGCCACGCCCATCATCGACGCCCAGTCCAAGCCGCTCGTAGGCTCGTCGAGGCACACGACCTTCGCATCCTTCATGTAGGCCACCGCGATGGACAGCCGCTGCTTCTGGCCTCCCGACAGCGATGCCGGGTGACGGTCCTCCAGCCCCGCAAGCCCCATGCGCGCAAGCGCTGCGCGCGCTCGCGCCGTGCGCGCCTCGTCGGCACGCTCGCCCAGAAGCAGCTCGGCTTCGACGCTTTCCGCGAACAGCTGGCAATCCGAATCCTGCATGACCAGGTAGCTTGCCCGCACGCGCTCCTTCGGCCGCAACGAGACGCCGCCGATGGACACCGTGCCCGCACACTCCGTCTTGAGGCCGCACACGAGGTCGATCAGCGTGCTTTTGCCCACGCCGTTGCGTCCGACGATGCCCACGACCTCGCCCTCCCGCACCGAGAACGACGTTCCCTTCAGCACGGGCGGCTCGCCCCGATAGCCGAAGCTCACGTCGCGCACTTCAAGGGCCGCAGGTCCCCGGGCCTCCGCGCGCGGCACGGCGCGCACCTCATCGAGGCTCGACGCGCGCAAGCCCAGCTCGTGCGATGCCTCGGGCGTAAGACGCGCCAATTCTCCCGCGGCGAAACGCCGCTCCACGCGCCCTGCGCGCAGCAGCAGCGCCTCGTCGGCAAGGTCGGCCAGATAGTGAACCCGATGCTCGGACACCACCACGGTCACGCCGCGGTGCAGCAGCGTCTCGACGATGGTGCGCAGCCGAGCGGTGGCCACCTCGTCGAGGTTCGCCGACGGCTCGTCCATCACCACCACGCGCGGGCGCATCGCCAGCACCGACGCCACCGCCACCGCTTGCTTCTCGCCGCTCGACAGGTCGAAGATGCTGCGGTCCATCAGGTGCGCGACGCCGCACGCTCCGGCCGCTTCGGCCACGCGTCGGCGCATCTCGAGCGCGGGAACGCCGAGGTTCTCGCACGAGAACGCGATTTCGGACGACACGTCGGTGGCGAAGAACTGGCTGCGCGGATCCTGGAACACCGACCCCACCGCGCCGGCCAGCCGCTGCACGCTGACGGAAGCCGGCTCCATGCCGCACACGTCCACCGAGCCGTCGAGCGCGCCTCCCTCGAAGAAATGGGGGACCAGCCCGTTCAGCAGGCGCGTCGCAGTGGTTTTACCGCACCCGCTCGCGCCCAGCAGCAGCACGAGCTTCCCGCCGCCCGCGCGCAGGTCGAGGCCGCGCAGCGCAGGCTGGCCATCGTGGGCGTAGCGAAACGTCGCACCTGCCACCACCACCTCGTTGGCCGTCATAGCGCGCTCACCGCCCACGCGACGTAACCGGCCGCCGTGCAGACGAGCACCGCCGCCGTCACGAACGCCCCCGACGCTCCGATGCGCACGTCGCGGTACGTCGTGCGCGCACCCACGAGGTCGAGGCCGCGCGTCATGGCGGAAGCGGCCAGATCGTCAGCGATTTTGATGGTGCGGATGATGAGCGGCACCAGCACGTACTCGAGCGAGCGGCCGGGATGCAGCACCAGGTTGCGCGCCGAGAGCTCCACACCGCGCAGCCGCATGGTGGCGCTGATCTTCCGGAACTCGTCGGCAGCCGTGGGAAGGTAGCGAAACACCACGGCGATGGTGATGACGAGGCCGCGCGGCAGGCGCAAGCGCTGCAGCGACGCGATGAGATCATCGATGCGCAACCCCACCGACATCCACATGATCAGCGCAAACGTAGACAGCGAACGCGCGAAAATGAAGAAGAGAAAACCCACCATGCCCGCCACCGTGGCGTTGGGGATGAACCCCGCGCCCCACTCGGCAAGCGCCACCGCCGCGAGCACGGCCACGAATCCCAGCGCGCGACGGGCCTCGCCCGACAGCAGCCACAGCGCCGCGATAATCGCGTAGCACCACAGCAGCAGGGCACGATGCGGGCTGAACAGCGCGGCCGACCCCACCACGAGGACGATGAGCAGCTTCATCCGCGGGTCGAGGTTTCTCACCGCCGGCACGCCCGATCCTCCGTCGCGAGGCACGACGGTCGCGTTCTGCATGCGCGCGGCCTCCATATCAGGCGATCCCCGCGCGTTCGAAGTGCTTCTTCAGCACAGCGCGTCCCAGCAGCGAGCCCAGAACGCCGCCAAGCGCGGTAACGCCCAGGCAGACGAAGAACAGAGGGCCCGCCACGATATCGAACACGCTGCCGTAGAACTCAGCCATCGTGGGCACCGAGTTCAAAAAGAAGTCCTTCATGAGCACGAGCGGGGCGAACGCGCCCAGATACCATCCCACCATGATGGACGTGAAGCTGGCGGCCATGGTGACGAAGCGCTTGCGGTCGGCGACGTTCCAGATAACCTCGCCAACCAGTGCGCCCAATGCGATGACGAGGCCGGTGAGCCAAAAACTCATACCGACGAGCAGCCCCACGAGCACGCCCGAGATGAGCACGACGCCGCGCTTGTTCACCTTCGCGTACATCAGCATGAAGATGATGCCCAACGGGATGGCCTGGATGCCCAGCGTGAAACACCAGCCGATGGGCGTCGAGCCCGCAATCATGCCGACGCTGAAATACACCACCAGTTCCAGCACGGTGAGCACCGCGATGGTCACGAAGTCGCGCACGTTCAGGCGCTCGTTGCGCGTTCCCGGCCGCTTTCCCGCGGGCACGGCCTCGGTTTCGGGCATGGCTTGCGCCTGCCCTGCGTTCTGTTGCATGGCGTTTCCTTTCAAATGTTAGATTAGGGTAACCTTTGGTTCGAGAAAAGGCGGATCCCGTCCGCCTCGTCTTCCGTTTCCTCACCGCATGTTAGAAGCCGAACACCACCTGCCAATTGAAGAACCCGGCGATGCGCTTGCAGTATCCGAGTGCCTTTTCCAGGGGGAACCCGTGGACGAGGGGCTCGAACACGGTGGACCAGTACGCCGTGAGCAGGATGTGCAACTCGTCGGCGTCGATGTCGCTCACCGGCAAATCGCGTCGACGCGCCTCGTTCACGAACTCCATGCACAACGCCGTGTTGCGCGCCACGAAGTCGTGAAGGAAGTTCGCATAGGCCGTGCCCTCCGCACAGCACAACAGGAGCCGCATCCCTTCGTAGCGCTCGTAGAAGTAGATCATCCACTGGCGATGGATATCTTCGGACAGAGCCCACAGCTCGCGAAGGTTCTTATCGTCCATGAGCGCGTAATCGCGGCGCTTCGCCTCTTCCTCAAGCGCGCGGATGTCGGCGAGCGTGGGAGCTATCACGGCTTCGAACAGATCGGCCTTCCCCTTGTAGCGTTTGTAGAGCGCACCCGTCGTCACGCCGGCGTCCGCGCAGATGCTCTGCAAGGACGCCCCCTCGAAGCCGCGGGCGAGGAACTCCCGCCGTGCGCTGTCGAGGATGCGAGGGTCGATGCTCGCGTCGGATTTCGACAAGCTTCCAACCGCCTTTCCCTCTACTGATAATTTCATTATCGATAATGTGATTATCAGTATAGAGGCGGTCCGGGCGGATTGCAAGCCCGAACTTGCGGCGCGCTTCGCGATCGACAGCGCACGGAAGCGCAATCGACTCGCCCGCCTTCCCCGTCGGGCGCCTAGCCTTTCAGCTTCACGACGGCATCGCCGGCGAGGGCGGCCAGCAGGTTGTCGTGGGTGATGATCGCCACGGCCTTGCCGCCGGCGGCCAGGGTGCGGCACCACGCGGACACCTCGCGCACGCCGCGGCCGTCGAGGCCGCTCGTGGGCTCGTCCAGCACGATGAGGTCGGCGTCCGAGCAGTACGCCGCCGCCAGCGTCACGCGCTGCTTCTGACCGCCCGACAGGCTCGCAGGATGCCGATCGGCCAGGTCGACCAGGTCGAACGCCTCGAGCGCCTCCCATGCGCGCGCCTTCAGCGCCTCGTCCACGCGCCGCCCCAGCACCACCTCGTCGGCCACGCTGCCGGCGTACAGCTGGTAGTCGGCGTCCTGCATGACGAAGTAGCTGCGCCGCCGTCGCTCGCGGCGCGGCACGGGGCGGCCGTCGAACGTCACGCGCCCCGCCTGCTCGCGCGTCGCGCCGCACAGCACCTTCGCGAGCGTGGTCTTGCCCGCCCCGTTCGGGCCCTCGATCACCGTCACCGCCCCGCAGGCGAACGCGGCGTCGAAGTCGCGGATGCCCCGCTTCGTGGACGGGTAGCGGTACGTCAGCCCCTCGACCCGCCAACCGCTCGCTGCAGGCGCAACGCCGCCGGCGCCCGGCGCGGGCGCGGCCATGTCCGGATGCCGCAAGCCGTATGCCGCCGCGTCCTCCAGCCCGAGCCGCGCGAACGCGTCGGCGTTCCACCGCTCAACGACGCGGCCGGCGCGCAGGCATACGTAGGCGTCGGCCACCGGCAGCAGCTGGTGGAGCCGATGCTCGGACACCACCACCGCGGTGCCGCGGCGCTTGAGCTCGGCCAGGATGCGCACGAGCGCCTCGGAGCCCTGCGCGTCCAGGTTGGACGTGGGTTCGTCCAGCACGAGCACGGCCGGACCGCACGCGATGGCGGCGGCGAGGGCCACCCGCTGCTTCTGGCCGCTCGACAGCTCGGACAGCTTCTCGCCCAGAAGCCCTTCCACGCCGCACGTCTCGGCGGCGGCATGCACGCGGCGCACGGTTTCGACGGGGTCCACCCCCAGGTTCTCGGCCGAAAACGCGATCTCGTCGCCCACCGTCCCCATGAAGAACTGGCTGCGCGGATCCTGCATCACCACACCGAGGCGCTCGGTGCGCTCCCGCGGCGCGAGCCGGCGCACGTCGGCGCCGCACACCTCCACGACGCCCGTCAGATCGCCGGGAAAGAACGTGCCCGCCAACCCGTCCACCAGGCGCAACACGGTGGACTTGCCGTCGCCCGAGCGCCCGCACAGCACGAGGCAGCGGCCGGGAGCCACCGACAGCGACACGTCGTCCACGCGGCTGCCCGATGCGGGCGCGGCAGAACCCGCTTCCGCTTCCAACCCCCGCTCGGATTCGTCCACGTAGCGGAACGTTACCCGGTCGAGCAGCACGGCCGCCGCACGCTCGCTGTCCTGCGCTTGAGCCATCACGCCACCTTCCCCCACACGCACAGCCCCGCGCACACGGCCAGCACCGCCACGGCGGCAAGGGCGTCGCGCGCCTCGAATCCCACATGATGCACCGACGTGCGCACGCCGTCGGCCTCGATGCCCCGCAGCTCCGCCGACGCGGCCAGCTCGGCCGACAGGCGCAAACAGCGCATGACAAGCGGCGTGTAGCAGCACTCGTAGGCGAGGGCGGGATGCAGCGCCACGTCGATCGCGCGCGGGAACACCCCGCGCAGCCGGATGCCGCGCACGATGGAGCGCGCCTCGAACGAGAGCACCGACGCGAAGCGGAACAGCATGCACACGCCCACGAGCACGCGCTGCGGCACGCGCCACCGCGCGAGCGCGCACATGATGGCCGAAGGAGACAGCGAGAACAACGCGCAGCCCGCCGTGAACGGCGGCACCATGTGCAGCAGGCTCACGAACAGCACCCCGTACAGCCCCGGCAGCGGCAGGAAGCTGAGGCCCGCGACGACGGCGAAGCTCGCGCACGAGCGCAGCGCCAAGCGAGCGCGCCCGTTGCCCGCCAGGTACAACGCGGCGGCCACCTGCAACAACGCCGTCTCCAGCAAGCCGGTGAGCACGATGGACGCAACGCCGAACGCCACGACGGCCAGCAGATGCGTGCGCGGGTCGAGGCCGAACAGGCCCGCGCGCAGGTCGGGGCGCGCGAAGGGGCGCGCTTGCGAGCTCGTCTCCATCGGGCGCTTACGCGATCTTCGCTTTGCGGACGTGCTTCTTCAGGAACTTCGCGCCGATGATCGCGCCAAGCGCCGTGCCGGCGGCGAACATCGCCAGCATGAGCAGGATCCACGGCAGCTCCGTGTACTGCGACACCATGGCGGCCACGTCGCTCGCGCTGTAATACGCGCCCAGCTGCTCCATGTACGCGTCCTTGAACAGGAGATACGGGATGATGCCGTAACAGGCGAACGTCGCCCAGTACACGAAGAAGCCCACGGCCGAACGCACGATACTGCGGTACGACCCCTTCCCCCACATCACCAGCTCGCCGATCACGGCGCCCACCACGGCCACGGGCGCGCAGTACAGGCCGCCCATGAACGTGTACAGGACGCCGAACAGCAGGATGGAGCCACCCAGCACGCCGCGTTTGCCGATGCGATCGGCCATGACCAGGTAGAACGGAGTGGATACCAGCGGGAACAGCCACGATCCCACGAAGAAGGTGTTCTGCGGCGAGAGCACCGCGTCCTCCGCCAGCTTCACGACCATCGTCGCCACGATGATGACGATGTTGAAGATGACGAATGTGAGCACATCCCGCGTCGTCCACCGGTTCGCCGTCGCGGAAGCCGCCCTCTCCCCCTGCGTGTTTGCCACATTCGATGCCATTGCGCGCGCTCCTTTCCCGTCGAACGCCGCCAACCGGCAGCGCGTTGTTAACCCTCGGTAACTTTTTGGTATAATGAGCGAATCAGCCGGACGGCAGCAGCGACGACGGGCGCGCGCGACGATTCACGGCAGCGAAACGACCGTTTCGGGCAGTGCGGAACGCGCGCGATCGGCAGCCCGGGGGCAGACGGAGGAGGAAGCGAATGCGCAGCATCAAAGACGACATGTACGACGAGGCGTTCCGCCTCTGGGACATGGTGCCCGCCGGCACGGTGCCGGGGTACGGCTCGGCGGGCAGCGTCTACCGGTTCGCGAACGGCTGCGGGCACGGCGAATACTGGGCCTACTTCCACGACAACCTCTTCGCCGTCAACGCCTTCGACATGACGTTCGAGCACGCCGGCGTCATGCGCTACCGCCACGCCGAGCACCTGTCCATCGGATACTACGAAGCCGCCGACCTCATCGTGCAGAGCGGCGGCAGCACGCTGCGCGCCGGGGCCATCTCCACCTACCTCGCCGAGGAAGGCGCCGAGTACGTGGCGCTCTACCAGCCGGGTTCGGCGACCCGCGCGACCTCCATCACCATCTCGCCCGATTACTACCGCGACTACCTGCAGGCCCGCTTCGGAAATATCCCCGACGTGCGGCGCGCCTTCGCGCTGGTTGACGGTCGCACCGACTTTCCCGAGCTGGTCGCCCTGTTCAAGCAGGTGCGCGCCTATCAGGGCACGGGCATGGCGGCCACCCTGTTCTACGAGGGCGCCGTGGCCGAGGCGCTCGCGCTGGTCATCGAACGCGCGGCGGCCATCGAGGCGGAGCGCGCCGAAGGGAGCGCGCCGTCGCTGTCGAAGGAGGATCGCGCGGCCCTCGACGACCTGAGCGCCTACATCAACGGCAATCTCGCGGGCGCCTTGTCCTGCGAGGAGCTCGCGCGCCGGGCGTGCATGGGGCAGACGAAGCTGAAGGCCGCGTTCAAGGCGGCGTACGGCACCTCGCCCGCGGCGTTCGTCGCAGACGCGCGCATCGAGCGCGCCATCGAGCTGCTCAACTCCACCGACGAGCCCATCGCCCACATCGCGCGCGCCGTGGGCTACCGCAAGCCCGGCGCGTTCGCCGAAGCCTTCCGCCGCCGCACCGGCGTGCCCCCCAGCGCCTACCGCCGCCGCAGCGCCTGAGGGGAGGCGATCGAGGGATCGTCGAGGGTCGCGCCCCGAATGAAACCAGAACGAATGTTTCACGTGAAACATTCGGACGCCCGGATGCCGACCCCTTGCGCAGCTCGGGGAGAACGACGCAAGGCGAGGAGCGCAACGTCCGCGGGTCCTGCGCTGCCGCATACGTTGCGCGTCTGGCGCTTTTTCGGATCCGTGCTTGACGAACCTCCGACACTCGGGTATATGTTATCCAAAGCTAACTTATAGGCGCATCCGACACCCGCGGAGGCGCTGCCCGAGGGAGGCCGCATGGAAGCAATCGAGCAGGAACTATCGCCCTGCGAAGCGTTCGAACGCAAGCTGGTGCACCACTGCAC
This sequence comes from Eggerthella guodeyinii, assembly GCF_009834925.2. Taxonomy (NCBI): domain Bacteria; kingdom Bacillati; phylum Actinomycetota; class Coriobacteriia; order Eggerthellales; family Eggerthellaceae; genus Eggerthella; species Eggerthella guodeyinii. The sequence goes on along the minus strand of NZ_CP063310.1, from coordinate 441,161 downwards.
CCCCACGCTCGCGGCGCTCAAACCCGCGAACCTGTTCACCTGCCGCAGCACCCTCTCCCCCACGGCCGTCCAGCACGGGCGACGCCCGACTGCGGCGGCCCTGCGCGACGACCAGCTGTCCGACGCGCTGCGCGCCTGCCGCGCCAAGCTGGCGCCGCACGGCGTGCGCATCGAGGTGCTGGCCCGCCGCACGAGCGGGGCGCTCGTGTACGTGTACCGGCCCCGGCTGCTCACGCGCGCCATCCAGCAGGAGCAGGTGGCCGCGTTCCTGACCGCCGAGGGCTACGACCCCTCGTCGCTGTCGGCCTGCATCGAGAAGCTGCACAAGCGCATCTGCGGCACCGACCTGCAAAGCCAGATGACGGGACGCTGCTCGTTCCCGCACGAGATCGGCTTCTTCCTGGGCTATCCCTACGAGGACGTCATCGGCTTCATCGACAACGAAGGCGAGAACTTCCTGTGCAGCGGATGCTGGAAGGTGTACGCGAAAGAGCGCGACGCCCAAACGTGCTTCTGCTGCTACAAGAACTGCACCACCATGTACCAGCAGCTGTTCGACGAGGGCGTTTCCATCGAATGCCTCGCCGCGGTGGACGAGGACTTCCCCGCCGCCGAGGCGTTCCGCGCGGCCGGCTAGCGCGCGAGCGGACGGCACGTGAGACGCGGGACGCGGCTCTGTTGAGCGAGGTGCGCGGCGCGGCTTCGTCGCGCACCTCGCTCAACAGAGAGCGCATGCGACATCCCTCGACACGAAGGAGATACCCTATGAGCAAGGTTGCAATCGTCTACTGGAGCGGCACGGGCAACACCGAGGCCATGGCCGACCTCATCGCGCAGGGCGTGCGCGCGGCCGGCGGCACGGCCGACCTCGTGCATGCCGCGGACTTCACCGCCGAGCGCGTGGAGGACTACGACGCCCTCGCCTTCGGCTGCCCCGCCATGGGCGACGAAGAGCTGGAGGATATGGAGTTCCTCCCGATGTACGACCAGGTAGAGCCCCATTTGGCCGGTCACAAGGTGGTGCTGTTCGGCTCGTACGAGTGGAACGACGGCGAGTGGATGGAGCTGTGGGAGAAGCGCGCCGAAGAAGCCGGCGTCGACGTGGCCGATTCCGTGATCGCCTACGACTACCCCGACGACGAGGCCAGCGCCGAATGCCTGCGCGTCGGAAACCTGCTGGCCGGCTAGCAGGCACGCGAACAGCCCGGGACGCGCGCCTGCCGCACGTCTCGGGCCACCTGCGCGTTACGCCCGCGCGGCTTCCCCCTCCTCGATCGCGGCCGCCCGCGCGCGGCCCTTCCCCATCCCGCGGCACGTGCGCACCATGAGGGCGACGGCGATCAGCGCCAGCAAGCCGTCGGTGATCGCGCAGGCCAGCCACACGCCGTGGATGCCGAGGCCGCCCAGGTTCGGCACGATCAGCACGAGCGGCACGAACAGCAGCAACGGCCGCGCAAGCGCGAGCAGCGCCGCCAATCCGCCCTTCCCCAACGACTGGAACAGCGTGATGCCCATCACCATGACGCCCATCGCCAGATAGGCGACGAAGAACACCCGGAAGTCGTCAACGCCTTGCGCCACGAGCGCCGGATCGGTGATGAACAGCGACAACGCGGCCTCGGGAAACAGCATGGCGGGTATCCAGAACAGCAGCGCAAGCCCCGTCGCCCCCAGCGAGAACGCCACGGTGCACCTTCTCACGCGGTCGTACAGCCCGGCGCCGTAGTTCGTGCCCGCCGCGGGCTGGAAGCCGTTGCTCATGCCCCACAGCGGGATGAACGCGAACGACTGGATGCGCAGCGCAGCGCCGAACAGCACCTGCCACTCCGCGCCGCCCCACTCGGCCGCCGCGCGGTAGATGATCGCCTGCTGCACGAGCGTGAGCACCTGCATGAGCATGGCCGTCACGCCCACCTTCGCCACCTCGGCCAGCACCGCGCGCGACGCCGCCACGCGCACGATGCGCGCCGTCTTCTCGCGCTTGACGAACCACCACAGCATAACGCCCGCCAGCACCGCCTGCGACAGCACGGTGGCGCACGCGGCTCCTTCCAGGCCCAGCCCCTGATCGCGCAGCGCGAGGATGAACACCGGCGCGAGGACCATGTTGAGGATGGCGCCGCCGGCCATGATGCCCATGGCGCGGGCCAGCTCCCCCTCGCCGCGCATGATCATGTTCGAGCTTTGGGCGAAGTTCACGAACAGGCTGCCGAGGAATATGATGCGCAGGTAGCGCTCCCCCAGGTCAAGCATGGCGCCTTCCGCGCCCGTGAGCGCGAGCAGCGGGCGGGCGAACGCGACGCCCACCACCGTCACGGCGAGGGACAGCACGAGGTTCATGACGACGAGGTTGCCCATCACCTGGTCGATGCTCTTCTGATCGCGCGCGCCGATGGCCCGCGACAGCACGGAGGCCGAGCCCATGCCGATCATGGCCGCCAGACCCGAGTTGATGAACGTGAACGGGTACGCGATGGACACCGCCCCCATCGCGTCGACGCCGATCAGCTGACCTGCGTAGATCGCGTCGACGAACGTGTACAGGCCAATGACCACCATGCCCACGATAGCCGGCAGGCTCAACGACACCATGAGCCTGCCGGGCGATCGGGTGAGTATGAGCTCGCGTTTGTTCTCTGATGATGCCATATATGCTCCTATCGCTCTATCATGTTATCCTGGTCTAACTTAGAGACGAGCGCGTCCGGGCGCAAGGGCGGGCGCGCAAACGCGTTGGAACGGAAGGAGGGCGCGTTGATTCGCGCAGACGGAAATCGGGACGGGACGACTGCCGCATGCGCCGACTACGACATCATGCGCGAGGTGTTCCTCCCCTGCCTCGCCGACATGCAGATGGAGGAAACGTGCGCGGCGGACGTGGGCGCGCCTGAACGCGAGGGGCGCATGTTCCGCATGCCGCGCGACGTGGCCTCGGGATACTTCTGGCTGTACGCCGAGCGCGATTTCGCCATCTCGGCGACCGACATGCTGTTCCCCCGCGACTTCCGCGAGCAATGCCGGCATCCGCGCTTCGTCTCGGTGCGTTACTACCTGTCGGGAAGCTGCGTCGAGAGCGTCACGAACCGCACGGTGGAGGCACCCTACCTGGAGGGGCACGTTCTGGACACGCCGCATTGGGACTGCCTGTGCCGGGCCGGCACGCCCATCCGCAACGTCGAGATCATGCTCGCCCCGCCGTTTTACGAGCAGTATTTGCGCGAGGTGTACCGGGACGAGGCGTTCAGCGCCGAGGAGGCGTTCGCCAGCATCGACGGGCTTTCCGACTTCCCCGAGATGGTGGTGCTGCTCAAGCAGGTGGAAGCCTACCGCGGACGCGGCGCGTCGGCGCGGCTGTTCTACCGCAGCAAGGTTGAGGAAGCGGTGGCGCTCGTCGTGGATAAGTCGCGCGCGATGGCCGGCGAGCGCACCAGCGAACTGGCCAGCGAGGACATGCACGCCATCGAGCGCGTGCGGCGGCGCCTGGAGCAGCAGCTGGCCGCGCCCGTGGACGCCGACGAGCTGGCCCGCATCGCCTGCATGGGCCAGACCAAGCTGCGGCGCACCTTCAAGCAGGCGTGCGGCTGCACCATCGTGGAGTACCGCCAGCGCTTGCGCTGCGCGAAGGCCGCCGAGCTGCTGGCCGCCGGCGACGCGCCCGTGGCGCAGGTTGCCGCAGCCGTCGGCTACCGCCCCGAGCGCCTGGCCGAGCTGTTCGCCCGCACCCACCACACCACCCCCAGCGCCTACCGCGCCGCCATGCGCTAGGCGGGCGGAAAAGAAGGGGACGCCTCCTCCGAACCCAAGGAAGCGCCCCCTTTTCGCTTAGGCGGCCGTGAACTCGGCCACGTCCGCGAGCGGGCTGGCTGCGCCGGCGTCGTTCACCGAGCGCACGAGCAGCCGGTAGAACCCGGGCCGCTCGGGCGTGTACGAGAACGTCCAGTGCACCCACAGCTCGTCGGTGGAATCCGACACGTCGTACGTGGTCCAGTTCGCGCCGTTGTCGAGTGAGAACTGCACCGACACGATCTGCTTGCCGTAGTCCTCGGCGTACCCGCTGAACGTCACCGGCTTGCCCACGGACACCTGCATCGGAGCGATCATCGTGCGCCCCTAGCCCTGCGTTCCCGCGAGCACGCCCGCGTTGGGGCTGTTGGGATGCTCGTCGGCCGCACCCGGAGTCGCGGGCGCGACGTCCTCGGTGGACACCACGATTTCCACGACGTCGCGCACGAAGTAGTTCGCCGGCGTCTTCGTCATCCACAGCTGGTTGCTGCCGCCCACGGAGGCCGACAGGTCCTCGTCGTTGATCTCGTAGGACAGCACCGCATGGCGCCCCACCACGTAGCCCAGCGGGAACGTCTGCTGCGTGCCGTCAGCCGACACGAACGTCACGGCGTTCGCACCCGGAGCCGCACCGGCCTTCGCCAGCAGATGCTCCACCGGGATGCCCGTCACGTCCGCGGTGACGATGGCGCGCCCGCCGGCAGGGTTGCCGCCGCAGGTGCAAGTCATCACGTTGCTGGTCGATTCCTCGTTGGCGAGGTCGCCCACCGAAGCGGTGAACGCCGTTTCCACGTCGCCCGACACGGACAGCTTCCAACCCAGCGGGTTGTCCGCCACGAGGGGCACCGTCGCGCCGCAGATGGCCTGCGACACGCGCTGGAAGAAGGTCTTGATCACCTCGTTGGACGTGATGGTGGTCTGGTCGAACGAGAACTCGCCCTCCACCTGGGCGGGCGTGACCTGCGCGCTCTCGACAGCCGTGCCGTTCGTCGCGGCCTCGGTGCCGCCGGCGGCCACGGGCTCGTCGGCAGCGGGTTCGCCGGCCAGCGCCACCGCCGGCGCGGCCGCCATGGAGGCGACCATGGTGAACCCCGCGAGGGCAGAGATCGTGGCACGACCGCGTTGCGTCGTTGTTTTCATTATCGTACCCCCTACTCTACCGTGAACATGAACTGGGTGTCGTACTGGCAGACGCGATCGGCGCCGTCAGGCGTGACGCTGGTCGTGCGGATGTCCAGCAGATAGGCGCCGGGCGCGGGCGGCGTGAAGTCCATGCGCCAGTACGTCCAGTTGTCGGCGTTGTTGTCGGGCGTGTCCACCACGGTCCACGTCTCGCCATGATCGAAGGAGAATTCCATCTTCTTGATGGGCTCGTCCCACGCGTCGGCGAAACCCTCCAGGTGCACGGTCTTCGCCTCCTCGCCGGACAGCACGATGCCGGTGGGATAGTTCAGCACGCCGCTGTTGGGCTTGGAGTAGATCTCGCCCGTGCGATCGTCGGTGAACTGGCCCACGTACAGCTCGGCGTCGATCTTGTCGTCGGGCACCGTCATGAACGTGAGGTTGGAGATGCGCTTCGTGAAGTTGCCGCCGGACGTCTTGTTCACCCAGATCATGCAGGGATAGCCCTGCGAGTTGGGCAGCAGCTCGCCGTCCATCTTCGTGACGATGACCGCGTCGTTCTCAAGCAGCCAGTCGATGCCCATCTTCGCGTAGTCGTACCCGTCGCTGCCGATGGGGCTCACCACGTTGGCGCCCGATTTCGGCTTCGCGTAGTCGATGATGGCCTTCAGCGGAATGCCCTCCACCTCGCTCTGCATGATGGTGGCCTGGCCCACGCCGTTGATGGTGCAGTCCATCTTCATGACCTGCTTCACGGTGCCGAACTGCTGCTCCATCTCGGGAAGCGTCATCTCGACGGGGTTCTCGCAATCGCCGTCGATGGAGATGACCCAGTTCTCGTAGATGGACGTGTCCACCTTGGAGTCGTCGGTCAGCCACTCGTTGGGCTCGTCCTTGACGGTTTTGAAGATGCGGTTCTCGGCCGGCGTGATGGTGGTCTGATCGTAGGTGACCGAGGCCTTCAGCTCGTCGGACGCCACGTCGGTGATGCCCTTGTACAGGTCGTACTTCACCTCGTCCCAGCGCTCGAACACGCCGGTGTTGGAGTCGATGTAGTGGCACGACTGGCAGTTCCCGTTGTCGTCATCGACGAACATGGTGCTGTTCATGTGCAGCGTGTGGATGGCGTCGGCCAGCTTGTGCCCCGAGTAGGAATCGGAGTGGCAGGCGATGCAGTTCTGATAGCTCTGCTCGGTGGGGTACCCGAAGAAGATCAGGCGATGGTACGTGGGCAGGCTCATCAGGGCGTTCTCCAACGTGTGGCACGAGGTGCAGCCGCGGTTGTCGGCGTCGAGGTAGGTGTTGTTCCACCCCAGCTCGTCGGTGGGAACCGGCTGCACGAGGTTGCCGTTGCGGTCGGTGTAGCGGCGCGGCGCTTCGGCCTTGGCGTTGGATTCGTTCTTCTCGGTGTTCTTGTAGAAATCGGGCAGCGATGCCACGCCGTCGACGAAGCGGCCCTCGGTGGGGAACCCGCTGAACGCGGACAGCTCGTCGGGGCCGTCGCCGGCCTTCGCGCTCGTCTTGCCGTCGGTGCTTTCCGTGCTCGCGTCGGCAGCCTTCGCGTCGTCGCTCGTCGCCTTCGGGCTGCATCCCCAAACGGCGAACGAAGCGACCAGCGCAACCGCAACCAGCACGACCAGTGCTTTCGCTTTGCTGGGAGCGTGCAGGCGTGCACGCTCTTTCATGGTGTCTTTCATTGACCCTCCTTTGACAATGAAAATGGCCGAACTCCCCCGAATCCTCCTTTCTCCTCGCCGGTTGTCACTCGTCGTCCGACCGGCGGCGCCGCTGCGGCCCGTCGTGGTCGGCAATGGGCGTGCGCCGGAAGTCGTAGTGCTCGATGTACGTTTTATCCAGCAGGGACTTCTCGTAAAAGCCCACGTCCTTGTTGTATTCCGCCGCGATGTCGTCCGCGCTTTTGAACGCGTCGCGCAGCGAGCCGTCTTCGCGGTAGAAGCGCGAGAACGCGTCGGCGCAATGCTCCTTGAGGTAGTTCAGGAACACCTCGCCGAAGTTGTCGGACGCCACGAAGAAGTGGCGGATACCGTCGTCGTGCTGTCGGAGGAACCCCTGGTCCAGCAGCCGCGCGAAGTCGCTGCGCGCGCAGGGATACGACACGTCGTAGCGATGCACGTGGATGCCGTAGGTGAACTCGGCGTTGCTGTGGAGGACGGCCTCGAGCAGCACTTCCTTCTGGCGGAAGTTCATGCTCTCGTCGGCGTCGATGATGGCGCGGAAGCGCTCGCGACGGCGCGCCATGCCGTCGAGCTTGGTCATGGTCCAGCGCTGCTCGTCGATGATCAGCCGCACCGCCTGCTCGAAGAAGCGGGTCCAGTCGAAGTAGCCGTCGCAGGCAACCACGAGGTCCTCGGGCGCGCACGCCAGGCCGTGGCCGCGGCCGCCGTCGTCGTCGCGCGGGTACAGCAGCTTGACCACGGGCACATGCGCCGAGAAGTGGTAGCCGGCGCGGTGCAGGATAAGAAAGTACAGCAGGAACGCCAGCACGTTGTTCCCGGCAGGGAACAGGCGGAACGTCTTGAAGTAATACAGCGCGATGAGGGCGTCGACGAGGGTGTGGTTGCCGTCGGGCACCCACACGTGCGCACAGAACGACTCGAGCGCCTTCGCGCGCAGCTCGTCGACCGCGTTCGCCTCGCGGCTCTCGATCTCGCGCACCTCCTTGATGGAGATGCCCTCGGTGAGTGCCGCGTACAGGCGCTCGACGAACGCGATGTCGAGCGGCTCGTCGCGGTAGTCCTCCACCGTCAGCAGGATCTTGCCCGCGTTCGACACGAGCAGCTCGATGCCGTTGACCGGCTCGCATGCCTGCACGCACACGCGCCTGAGCTGGGCCGCATCGAGGTCGGCGTTCTCCAGCCGCACCGCGCGCACCACCTCGCTGGCCGCAAGGTTCAGTTCGTAGTGGCCGCCTTCGGGATCGGTCAGGATGCGCCCGTAGTGCACCGCCAAGCCCTCGTTGAGCTGGAATTCCTCCAGCAGCTTGTTCAGGCGCCACGTGGGTGCGTACCAGTTGCTCGAGGAGGAGGGTGCGTCGGGCGCGTCGCCGGGCGCCGCCGCGTCGAAGGGCACGGGCAGCACGTGGCCCTGATGGCGACGCAGGTTGTTGAGCGCGAACCAGTACAGGGACAGGTCTTCCTGAGACACGTCGAGCTCGGCCGCGAGCGACTCGAACGTCTGCGCGTTGCGCGCGGCCAGCGACAGAGCGCCGCCCAGCAGCGAAAAATCGTCCGCTATGAGCCTCTTCGCCATGAGCCCCCTCTTCCCATACCCTTCTCACGTGCATGTTCGCAGAAGTGGTGCGCGAACATCAAGATACTGAGCCGTGACTAGAAACTATTTACCACCGAAGGGGAAAAGGGTTGCATTTCAGAAGGAGGGAGCGCGGGAAAGCGGCAGAACCGCGGCCCCATCAGCGTCAAGGCCGAGCGACCGGGCGGCGTCGGGCTCCGACGCCCGTGCGGCCGGCTCGGCGCCGGGGACGCGCCGGCCCTCCTCAACGGCTATTCGAGCGAAGCATCAAAAAGGCCCGCGCGCGTTCGCGAGCGGGCCCGGTGCTTCCGTATGTAGTCAGCGCGCTACTCCTTGTTGCCGAAGATGCTGCCCAGCAGGCCGCTGAACGGCGAGCCTTCGCCGGTGATGTTGGCGATGACGTCGTGCACCGCGCCGTTCTCCATCAGGCCGGAGAGGTGCTCTTTGAGGTCGCCGCCCTTTTCCTGCACCTGAGCGAGCACGCCCTCGGCCACGGCCGCGATGTCGGTGTCGCCCAGCGAGTGGCCGGTGATCTTCTCGATTGCCGCACCCGGGTCGGCGACGATCTCCTGCAGCATCTCGGGAGCCTGCTGAACCTCGCCCACAACCTTGTCGATGATGGCTTGAATGTCCATGGTCGTCCTTTCACGTCGACGCATTCACTGGGATCAGTATAGCGAGCGCGCGCCGCCGTTCGACCCGAAGGATCGTCCTGCAACGAGGAGTTGAAACGCAGGTCAGTCGTACACCTGGTAGATCGGAATCCTGTCCACCTTGTCGATCTCCACCAGGTCGTCCGAACCGTAGCGCACGTACAAGATGCCCTCGCCTTCGTTGTTCGCGTAGGCGAGGTGAACCCAGCCCACCTCTTCGCCGCGCTCGTCTTCGAGCAGGTAGATATTCGGATCCACCGTTTCCTCGATCGTGCCTTTGACGACGGCATCGGGGCCGTCCTGCGCCTCCCACGAACGCTCTGCGTCGAACACCTGGAAGGTGATGGATGCGCCGCTGGGAAGCTGGTACGTCCCTCGCAGCTCGAAGCCCTCCTCGATGCCCTGACGCAGGTGGTTCCGCTCCCCCACCATGCTGACGCCGGCGAACACCGCCACGAGCAACAGCACCCCCGCCGCGCCAATGCCGATGCGAACGAACAGCTTCTTGCGTTCCATAGGGCACCTCCGTGATCGAATCCCGAACCGGTCTTCTCACCCGAGCTAGGAACCCTATCGTACCACAGCCCCCTACACCGCCGCGAGCGCCTGGTCGACGTCGGCGATGAGGTCCTCGGTGGCTTCGATGCCGCACGACAGACGGATGAGGTCCGGCGTGATGCCGGCGGCCGCCAGCTCGTCGTCGTTCATCTGGCGATGCGTCGCGTTGGCCGGGTGCAGCACGCAGGTGCGCGCGTCGGCCACGTGCGTGGCGATCTGCGCCAGCTTGAGGTTCGCCATGAACGTCTCGGCCGCGGCGCGCCCGCCGGCCACGCCGAAGCTCACCACGCCGCTGGCTCCGTTCGGCAGGTACTTCTGCGCCAGGTCGTAGTAGGCGTCGCCCTCGAGGCCGGGGTAGCGCACCCATGCGATCTTCGGATGCGCGGCCAGGTGCTGCGCCAGCGCCAGGCCATTCTTGCTGTGCTGCGCCATGCGCAGGTGCAGGCTCTCCAGCCCCAGGTTGATGAGGTAGGCGTTCTGCGGCGACTGGATAGCGCCGAAGTCGCGCATGAGCTGGGCCGTCGCCTTCGTGATGAACGCGCCTCCCAGCCCGAAACGCTCGGTGTACGTCACGCCGTGGTAGCTCTCGTCGGGCTCGCACAGGCCGGGGAACTTGTCGGCGTGCGCCGTCCAATCGAACGTCCCGGAGTCCACGATGGCCCCGCCCACGCTTGCGCCGTGCCCGTCCATGTACTTCGTGGTGGAGTGCGTCACGATGTCGGCTCCCCACTCGATGGGGCGGCAGTTCACCGGCGTGGGGAACGTGTTGTCCACGATGAGCGGCACGCCGTGCGCGTGCGCCGCGGCGGCGAAGCGCTCGATATCGAGCACCGACAGCGCCGGGTTCGCGATGGTCTCGCCGAACACGGCCTTCGTGTTCGGCTGGAACGCGGCCTCCAGCTCCTCGTCGGTGCAGTCGGGCGCGACGAACGTGCACGCGAGGCCCATGCGCTTCATGGTGACGGCCAGCAGGTTGAACGTGCCGCCGTAGATAGCCGAGCTGGCCACGACGTGGTCGCCCGCCCCGGCGATGTTGAACACGGCGAAGAAGTTGGCCGCCTGGCCCGACGACGTGAGCATGGCCGCCGTGCCGCCCTCGAGCTCGGCGATCTTGGCCGCCACGAAATCGTTCGTGGGGTTGGCGAGGCGCGTGTAGAAGTAGCCGGCCTCCTCGAGGTCGAACAGGCGGCCCATGTGCTCGCTCGTGTCGTACTTCCAGGTGGTGGACTGGTAGATGGGAATCTGACGCGGCTCGCCGTCGCCGGGGCGATAGCCGCCCTGCACGCAGGTGGTGCTGATGGACTCGCTCATAGGTGCTCCTTGTTGCACGTGAAGGTCGAATTTGCTTTGCCCATTATAGCGGGGAGCGCTTTAGACTCGGTAGTGCCGTCTTTTCGATACCTTGCTATCGCAATTCCAGATGGCCAAGCGATCGCACTGAAAGCTAGCCGATATTGAAAACGCAGGGCTCGACCAGTCGATCGGGCCCTGCGCAACACAACCCACACCCAGCACGCCGCACCGTCCGCGCTATCGCAGGGTTGCGTACATCACCGCCTTGATGGTGTGCATGCGATTCTCGGCCTCCTGGAACACGCGCGACTGCTTCGACTCGAAGACCGCGTCCTCAACCTCCATCTCCTGCACGCCGAACTTCTCGGCGACTTCGGCGCCGACGATAGTGTTCGCGTCGTGGAACGACGGCAGGCAGTGCATGAAGATCGCGTCCGGAGCGGCCTGCGCCATGACCGACTCGGTCACGCGATAGGGCTCCAGCAGACCGATGCGCTCCTTCCACAAGCTGTCCGGCTGGCCCATTCCCACCCATACGTCCGTATAGACCGCATCGGCACCTTGAACGCCTTCTTCGATGCTATCCGTAACCGTGATTGTCGCTCCGCTCTCCGCGGCCAGCTCCCGGCACGTAGCCAGCAGCTGAGGATCGTACGTACGGTTGCCGGGGGCGGCGTACTGCGGGCCCACCTGTGCAAAATCGATGCCCAATTTTGCGCAGATGACCAGCAGCGACGCCGCCGTGTTGCCCACTTGGCCGAAGAAGGCCAGCTTGCGGCCCTTCAAGTCGCGGCCGAATTCCTGCCGCATGGTCAGCACGTCGGCCAAAGCTTGGGTGGGATGAAACTGCGCGGTCAAGCCGTTCCACACCGGCACGCCGGCAACCTCTGCCATTTCCTCGACAACGCTCTGTTCGAAGCCTCGGTATTCGATGCCGTCGTACATGCGCCCGAGCACGCGCGCCGTATCCTCCACCGACTCCTTCTTCCCCATCTGCGAGCTGCCCGGATCGAGGTACGTCACGCCCATGCCGAGATCCATGCCACCCACTTCGAAGGCGCAGCGAGTGCGCGTGGACGTCTTCTCGAACAGCAGCACGATGTTCTTACCCTCAAGCCAACGGTGCGGCACACCTGCACGCTTGAGGCCCTTGAAGTCCTCGGCCAGGTCAAGCAGGTAGTCGATCTCCTCGGCGCTGAAGTCCAGCAACGTGAGGAAGCTCTTGCCAGAAAGATTCAATCCCATGATTCATCATCCTTTCTTTTTAGATTTACAGGGCCTCGCGCACGAACGGCATGCTCATGCAGCGCGGGCCACCACGGCCTCGGGAAAGCTCCTCCGACGGGATCACGCACAACTCCACGCCCGCCTTGCGAAGCACCTCGTTCGTCACCACGTTGCGCTCGTACACGCAAACCTTGCCCGGGGCGATGGCCAGCGTGTTCGACCCGTCGTTCCACTGCTCGCGCGACGCCTCCACCGAATCGCCGCCGCCGCATTCGATAAGCGACACGTCGCCCAAACCCGTTGCCACTTCCAGAATCCGCTTCAGCGATCCCGTCAGCTCCTCCACCACGACCTCCTGGGGCTGATCGCCCTTCCTCAAGCGGTAGGCGCGCAGCTCGTCGTACATGCCCGGATACACGGTGAACTTGTCGTAGTCGATCTGCGTGCACACGGTGTCGAGATGCATCGTCTCGTAGCCGAAGGGGATCTTGATGGCGTACACGTTTTCGACGGCGGAGGGATGCGCGCCCCAGAACAGGTTGCGTGCCAGCTCGTCGATGGCCGCAGGCTCCGTGCGCTCCGATATGCCCACCGCAACCGTCTTCTCGTTGATGTTCAGGATGTCGCCGCCCTCGATGTGGGCCGTATGGGCGTTGTCGTACCAAAACGGCGTTCCCGCATAGTCCGCATGGTACGCGAGGAACGTCTTGTAGAACGGAACCTCCCGATTGCGTTGTGGATGGTACATGCGGTTCAACGACACGCCGCCGCCGATGGATGCGATAGGGTCGCGCGAGAAGTAGGAGGCGGGCATCGAGTAGACGATGAAATCGTCGGGTGCCAAACCCTCTCCCGCCAGGTGGGCCAGCGTGCGCGGGCCGTCGGCAAGGTCCAGCTCGCGCAGCCTCATGCCCTCGAGGGCCTTCGCAACGAGGCGCCGGTTGTCGGCGATGTCGTCCAGCACTTCGCGGACCAGCGGAGCCAGCTGCGGGTCGGGAATAGGGGCCTGGGCCAGGTACTCGTCCAGAAATGCCTCGCGCGCCCGAGGATCCTGGTCCATGGATTCCGCAAGCAGGTCTTCCATGTACAGCACCTCGGCACCTTCGTCGCGCAGCATCTGCGCGAACGCGTCGTGCTCCTGCTGGGCGTACTCGAGATAGAACGCATCGTGGATCCAGCACTTCTCGAACTCGTCGGCCTTCATGTTCGCGAGCTCGCGGCCGGGGCGATGGAGCACCACCTTCTTGAGGGCGCCGATCTCGCTCGTCACGCATAGGGGCGTATTCGCCATTGTCTCTCCTTCCTCGGTGCGCATGCGGCAGCTCTGCATGCGCACCTCCTTCGAACCGTCGTCGGCAATCTACGCAACGGGAAGCATCGCGGAAACAGCCGTGAAACCTATACAGACCGCGCTGAGTACCAACCAGAACTTCCAGCAGGTCTTCCACCATTGCTCCAGGCTTATCTTGCACACCGCAAGCCCGGCGATGAGGATGGCGCTTGTGGGGCAGATGATGGTCATCATGGGCTCGCCCAGGCACAGAGCCGTCACGGCGCCCTCGGGGTTGAGAGCCATCAGCTCGGTCAGGGGGCCGAAGATCGGCATCGTCAGGGCCGCCAGGCTCGACGAGCTGGGCACGAGGATGGTCAACAGGTTCACCACGCCGTACAGGATGGTGGTGTAGACGGCCGACGGCACGCCTGCCAAACCGGTTGCCAGCCCGTTGAGGATCGTATCGATGATCATGCCGTTGTCGGCGATGACCAGGACGCCGCGCGCGAGGCCCACCACGATGGCCGAGAAAGCGAAGTCCTTCAAACCGATGACGAACTCTGAGGCGATCCGCTGCTGCGAGAACCGTGCGATGAGGCCCGAGATCAAACCCATGGCCAGAAACACCGCCGAAAGCTCGCCCATGTACCAGCCCTGAGTCACCAGGCCCCATACGATGAGCAGCATGCCTGCGAGGAACACTCCCAAGACCAGCTTCTGCGCCGTCGTGAACGGAGCATCGTCGGCAACCGTACCCAGTTTTTCGCGCTTCGCCTTATCGGCTTCGTACGTCAACGACAGCTTCGGATTCTTACGCACCTTCCTCGCATAGAGCATGACCCAAGCGATGGACAGCCCCACGATGACCACGAACATGATGGCGCGAAGCCACAGCTGCGGGTTGCCGGTGATGCCGACGATGCCCTGCGCGATGAGAACGCTGAACGGGTTGACGGTCGAGGCGATGTAGCCCGCTTTCGCACCGATAAAGACGATCATGAACGCGGTGAGGGAGTTGAATCCCATTGAGATCATGATGGGCACGAATATCGCGAAGAACGGCAGCGTCTCCTCCGCCATGCCGAACGTCGATCCACCCAGCGCGAACAGCAGCATCGCGATGGGTATGACGAGGATGTCCTTGCTCTTGAATCGCTTGACCACGCGCCTCATGCCGGCGTCGATGGCCCCGGTTGCCGTGATGATCTGAAACGCTCCGCCGACGATGAAGATGAACGCGACAACCTCGACCGCTGCCTCAATGCCCTGCAGGGGTGCCTGCAGCACGGCATCGACGCCTTGGCGCAGATCCGTCTGCTCGCCGGTCTCTTCGTCGACAATGACCTTGTCAATCTCCTGATAGGTCCCTGACACGGTGACCTCGCGACCGCCGACCTCCGTCGTGTCGAAAGCACCGGACGGAACGATCCACGTCAGCACGGCAACAAGTATCATCAGCACGAAGATGATGGTATAGGTATGCGGCACCTGCAACGTGCGCTTGATCTTTTCTGCCATTTCACCTCTCTCCTTTCCCATAGCCCTTGGTTCCCCACCTGGCGTCCATGATCTCAGGCGCACCGACAGGATCCGGGAAATGCGGGGGCCGCGAAGGGTACGCGCCCGTTAAGCGGCGAAGGAGGCAACATGTTTCGTCGTGTTTCCGAAATGCGTAGACATTAAACGTCATATTTTGGAAGTTCGCTTGTACAGGGGACGGCGGATTCGCTATGCTTCCCCTAAGAAGACGGAGGAAAGGACGGTCATGGGCGGCGTGCAGGTGAAAAGCGAGATAGGCCCGCTGAAGCAGGTGTTGATGCACCGGCCCGGAGAAGAGACGCAGCAGTATCCCCACGGGGACTTTTTGCAGGTGTTCTACTTGCGCCCGGCCCATACGGAGTTCGACCTGGCAAAAGCGCAGGCCGAGCACGATCGCCTGACCACGCTGCTCTCCGACGAGGGCGTCGAGGTGCTGCACGTGCAAGACCTCCTGGTCGAAGCTATCGACAGCACCGAGCAGGCCAGGACGGAGCTGACCGAAGCCTACGTGAAGGACGGCCGCATCGAGGGAATCGAGCTGACGGAGGGTGTCAAAGAGCACCTCGCCAAAGCGATCACGAGCGAGCAGTTCGTCAAGCGTCTCTTCGAGGGCGTCCGCTACGGCGATATAGATCTGCTCGCCTCCGACCGGCAGTCTTTGGCCACTTTGACCGGAAGCTCCTTCGATGCCGACACGTTCCTGATCAACCCCATCAACGCCGCCTTCTTCACACGCGACCCCATGAGCGTCGTCGGCAAAGGCATCACGCTGAACCACATGTATTGGCAAGACCGCAACCAAGAGGTCAATGTGCTGGAAGCCGTTGCGCGGCACCATCCCTGCTTTGCGTCCGCACCCTCGTGGTTCGACCATCGCTGCTCGTTTCACCTCGAAGGCGGGGACCTCGTCAACCTCGATGCGCATACGCTGGCGGTGGGCCTGTCCAGCCGCACCGAAGCGGCGGCAATCGACGTGCTGGCCCGCCGCCTCCTGTGGGAGGCGGACGAATCCGAGATCACGAGCATCTACGCGTTCGACGTACCCCAGATAGGCAACCGGCTGCATCTGGACACGTGCATTTCGCGAATCGACTACGACACCTTCGTGGTGGATCCCGCCCTGGCCCAGAACCCGACCGTGTTCAAGATGAGCCGCGGGCGCAAAGAGGGCAGCGTGAGCATCAAGGAGCTTTCAGGCGACCTTCGATCCATGCTCAAGCAGGCGCTCGACATCGGCCCCATTCGCCTCATGGACCTGGATAGCGGCGCCAGCAACCGGATCGAGCTCGAGCGCGACAACGGCGCCACGAGCATGCTGTGCTTGGCTCCCGGCAACCTGTGCGTCTGCGAAGAGAACGTCACGGCGAACAACCTACTGGACAAGGCCGGCATGACGCTGCACCCTGTATCGATCCAGGAGATGACCGCCGGCTTCGGCGGCCCCACCAGCCTGTGCCTGCCGCTGTGGCGAGAGAACGTCTAGGAAGCGCCCGGACGATGGGCGTCGGCGACAACATCCGCGCGTTGAGGACCCGCGAGCACCTGTCCCAAGCAGAGCTGGCGAAACGGCTGAGTGTCACGAAGGAAACCGTGTCCCGCTGGGAAACGAGCAAGAGCTTCATACGCAAAGCGCACCTCGATAAGTTCATCGAAGTGTTCGGGGTGACGGCCGACAACGTTCTCAGCGAGGGGCTCGGATTCGCATCGGAGCCTTCCGTCGCGCGCGATCCCTCGTCCGGCGCGGGCCCGAACGACGTCATGCAGCTCCCGTACCCCGTGTACAAGGTGGAGCGCTCCGGCAACGGCACCACGCTGCGGTGCTCAAGCGAGGCGTACGCCCCGCCTGACGTCGCTCAACGGCATCCCGTCGGGATATTCGTGCGCATGGACTGTCGGGAAATGACTCGTCTGTATCCCGTAGGATCGCTGCTTTTGGTGGATCAGAAGCTGAGGCCGTGGAACGGATGCACGGTGGTCGCGTACCTCGACAACGCAACCGTAGTCATTCGCCGTTACCTAGCGGGAAACAACACTATTATGCTGTCCTCGTGGACCTACGACGCACCCGCCCCCGACCTCATGATCGATAGGCGTCGAGTCCGCATCGTCGGCGTCGTCGTATGGTACCAGGCAGATCACGACCTGGGAGCATGACGAACATGCGCCAATGAAGCGAGATCGACGCAGCGCTAGCTCGCGCACGGTCACGAATTTACCGACGAGACCGCTGACCTGCGCGCTGTCGCATTCGATCTTCGCGTACTGCCGTTTTGTTGTATGCTTTTTCTTAGTATGCACCCATTGCCCGTGCGCGATGCGAAGGAGAGCACATGAGGGGATTCGGAAGGTTTGCGCTGGGAGCGTTGTTGGCATGTTCGCTCGTACCGATACCTGCGGGTACGGCGGCGGCGGACGAGACCGCAGGCTCCGCAGACGGTAGCGCGGACGCGGCGCTCGCCCCGGGCACGTACGTCGAGCACGAGGCCATCGCGTACGTGATCGACGGCGGAGCGCAAGCGTTTTCGCTGAACGACGACCTGCTGGGAAGCGCCGAGAACCTGATGAGCATCGACGCGGGAACGGCCGTCGAGGCGTTGAAAGACGATGCGGGGGCGGTCGAAGCCGCCGCTGCGGTTCGATCGCGCTCGTCGAGTAACGGCGACGAAGCCTCGGCCGGACGCCTGGTTCTCGTGAGGGACGAGAGCAAGACCGCCGAGCAGCTCATCGGCGAGCTGGAGTCCGATGCGCGCGTGGCGTTCGCGGAGCCGAACGCCATCGTGGAAACCGTCGACGCGGACGGCGCAACGCCCGAGCCCGACGCACTCGCCAAGCCGACGGCGGAGGTCGCGAACGACAAGGGCGAAACCGAGCCGGAAGGCGACGGCGAAGAAAGCACCCCCTCCTCAGAAATCGTCTTCGGCCAAGACAAAGACGAGCCCGCAACCGACATCAACGAATTCGTATGGGGCTTCCACAACGACGGGCGCATGGGCGGCATGGCGCAGAACGAGGCCGTGGATATGGGCTACGCCGCATGGAACGATGCGGCCGCAGCCGAGAAGCTGGACGAAGTCGTCGTGGCCGTCATCGACTCGGGCGTGGACGCTTCGAACCCCGATCTGGAACCGGTCATGTGGAACGAGGGGCTGACGTCCGGCATCGCGACGACGGGCAAGGAAGACGAGCATGGCTTCGCCGTCGTCGCAGACTCCGCCGCAGGCGTCTCGTCGACGACGGGCCTCACGGAATACCACGGCACGCACGTAGCGGGCACCATCGGAGCCGCATGGGACGGCAAAGGCGTCTCGGGCCTGGCGGGAAACGTGAACCTCATGGCCGTTCGTCATGACGACACCTTATCCGGCGCTCTGAAATGCTTCGATTACGTCAGCCGAGCCTGCGATGCGGGCGTCGAGGTGCGGGTGACGAACAACTCGTGGGGCCTGGGCCAGGGCCAATGGCGCTCGCTCGACATGGCCGTGACGGAAATCGGGCGCCAGGGCGTCGTGAGCGTGTTCGCGTCCGGCAACTCGACGTACGACACCGACGCTGCGGGCAGCACGGTCGGCCTCTTGGCCGACAACCCGTACGCGATAACCGTCAACGCCATCGACCCGACGGGCAACCCGTCCACGTTCACCCAGTACGGGGAAACCACGACCGACGTGATGGCGCCGGGCACGGCCGTCCTGTCCACCTATGCGACCGGCGCCGCAAACGGAGCGGGGGTCACTGAGGGCCCGCAGTACCTTGGCGAAGAAGACGGGGAAGCGGCGCTGTACGAAAGCTTCGACAGCAAAAGCCACGCCGCTGCAGGGGTCGACATGCAAACGTTTTCCTCGTTCTCCGTCGATTCCGACGCCGCCGACACTTGCGAGATCGTGGCCGGCGGCCGGCGCTTCGACGGCGAGAGCGCCTTGGAGCTTCCCTACGGTTCGGACTCCGCCGAAATGGGCGCCCCCGCAAGCGCCGTCAGCGGCACGGTGGATCTCTCGGGGCTTGCCGAGAAGCCCACGCACTTGAGCATCCGCTACACGGCAACCTCCGACGAGAACGCCTCGGTCGTACCGCTGACGAGCGTCGGCGTGAAAACGCTCGACGGCAGCTGGAAAGAGCTGGCCACCAAAGAAGGCTCCTTCGGCTACGGCGGCGATTCGTGGGCGGGCCTCTCGGGGCAGCTGCCGGACAACGTCGACTGGGCGAATTTCCAAGTGGACATACGCTACGCCGTGGCGAAGCTGTCCACAACCGGCGGCACGAGCGACCTGGGGCCCTACCTGGCCGGTACCTTCGTGGTTGACAGCATCGGCCTGGGCAGCGACCTGGTTCCCTACACCTACCTGCAAGGCACGTCCATGGCGAGCCCGGCAGTGGCCGGAGCGGCTGCGGTGATCGCAGGGCAGGGCTTGGACGATGTGGCCGCAGACGATCCGGCGAAAGCGGCCGAAAAGCTGGCTGCGCTGGTGAAGGGCGCAGCCGAACCCGACGCCCGCTACGAGGGGCTTTGCTCGACGGGCGGATACGCAACGGTGGACGGCGCGTCGAACCCCGGCCCGGCCATCACCGAGGTCGTGGACAACGGGGGCACGGTGACGGTGCGCGGCTACTTCATGCCGGAAGGAGCGACGGCGATGCTGGACGGTGCGGCGGCGACGGTGTCCGAGCGGACCGACCTGGGCGACGGAAAGACCGAGTTGACCGTGCAGAAGCCCGAGGGCTTTGCGGGCGGCCAAGCGGTCGTGCGGGTGGAGGCGAACGGCAAGCAGGCCAATCACCGCGTCGATCTGGGAAAACGCGTTGAAACGACGTACTACGACCAGACGGATCTGCCCGTTCCCGACGAGCTCAACACATGGGGCGCATGGCAGCTGGTGGGCTTTAATGGAGACGTGTACTGCCTGCCGCGCACATCTGTTTTCGATTCGAGCAACAGCTACGACCATCTGCTGCGCTACGATCCCGATACGAAAACATGGGAAGAGGTGCCGTTTCCCGTCGACCTTCTCGGCACGAAAGGTTTTGCTGGCAGCATCGTCGACGCAACGGGGGCCACGCTCGGCGGCGCGCTTGTGTTGCAGCTGGTCAACAGGGAGGACAAGGTATCTTTCGTCCGCTATACCGCCGACGGAACATGGGAGATGCTCGACTTCGACTTCCCCGCGGAGAACGGTGTGCCGTACGCCTCCACGCTGGGGAGCGACGGCAAGCATCTGTACCTGTTCGGTGGCATAACCGGGGAAGAAAAAGACAGTACGGTCGTGTATCGCGCCGACCTCGAAACGTTTGTTTTCGAGGAGACAGGGGAGCTTTCCACGGGTCGCATCCGTCCTCAGGTAGCGTATGGCAACGGAGCGTTCGCGGTGACGAGCGGCGTTTCTATAAGCACCCAGCTTGGCGGCATCGGAGGCGTCGAACTGGCGATGCCGCGCGAAGGCGACTCGGACGACGCGTCGGGCGAAGGGATTCCCAAGGGATGGCTTGAGGGCACTCCGGTCGACCTCTCGTCGCTCGTAACCGAAACGGGGCAACTGGCGTACGCGGCAGGCGGCGTCGAAGACGGGTTCGCGCTCGTCGGGCCGACGAGCGACGACGGCACGACCGACACGTATCTGCTTTCCGGCGACGAGGCGTCCTCGGTGGCGGCGTATGGGAAGAGGGCTTCGCAGCAAGCGTTGGTCGCTCCGGCCGCTACGGCGTACCGCGGGCGGTTCTACGTGCTGGCGGGGTCGCAGAACGAACCGTACCACGTATTCAGCTCGACGGCCATGGAGACGGGTGCGCAGCCCGGCGATGCCGAGATCGTGCCGACGCCCGACCCGGAGCCGGAGCCAACCCCCGATCCCGATCCGAAGCCGACGCCCGACCCAGCGCCGACCCCTAACGCCCCGAGCGGAAGCACGCCCAAAGCGCTCGCGCGTACGGGAGACCCACTTGCGCCCTCTTCGCTCGTCCTTGCCGTGCTCGCATCCGCCGGCGCAGCGGCACTCGCCGTCTCGACGGTTCGCCGTCGTCGCGCTCGCAAAGCGTAGCGAAGAGGTGGATGGCCCGGTACGAAGCGCTCGCCCCTCGGCGCCTTGCAATCCGAGAGCGCTTCGTACCGGCCTTCATGCGGCGTGTATCTGCGCCGATAACTCGTTACCTGTTATACGGATAACCAGGCATTCTGATTAGAAGGTATCATGGTCAAGACGCCGCAACGATCTATGGAATGCGAGGTTCCCATGCCCATCAGAATCCCCGATTCCCTGCCCGCAACCGAGGTGCTCGAGGGCGAGAACATCTTCGTGATGACCGAATACCGCGCCTTGCATCAGGACATTCGCCCGCTGAAGGTGCTGCTGCTCAACCTCATGCCCACGAAAATCGTCACCGAGACGCAGATCATGCGCAAGCTGTCGAACACCCCGCTGCAAATCGACGTCAACCTGCTGCAAACGGCCAGCCATGCGGCGAAAAACGTGTCCGAGCAGCATCTCGACACGTTCTACACCACGTTCGACGACATCAAGGACCAGCGCTTCGACGGCATGATCATCACCGGCGCGCCGGTGGAGCTGCTCGACTTCGAGGACGTGGACTACTGGGACGAGCTCGCCCGCATCATGGATTGGTCCGCCACGAACGTGCACTCCACGTTCCACATCTGCTGGGGCGCGCAGGCCGGCATCTACCACCACTACGGCATCCCCAAGTACGAGTTGGAGAACAAGCTGTTCGGCGTGTTCGATCACGACGTGGTGAAGCCGTCGTCGCCGCTCGTGCGCGGGTTCAACGACTCGTTCCGCGCACCGCACTCGCGCTACACCGAGGTGCATGCGGCCGACATCGAGGCGCATCCCGACCTCGAGCTGATCGCCGTCTCCGACGAGGCCGGCGTCTACATCGCGAAGAGCACCGACAGCCGCCACTTCTTCGTGTTCGGGCACCCCGAGTACGACGCCGGCACGCTCATGGTGGAGTACGAACGCGACGTGGCGAAGGGCCTCGACATGCCGCTCCCCCGCCACTACTTCCCGAACGACGACCCGACGCAAACGCCGAAAGCCACGTGGCGCGCGCATGCGCAGCTGTTGTACACGAACTGGTTGAACTATTATGTGTACCAGACCACGCCATACGATTTGGCGAAAGTAGGCACCGAAGAGGATAGCGTCCATGAGTGATTCAGAGCACAAGCCGCACTACATCCTGCGACCGGTCACCACGCCGGTCGCAGGCTCGAAGCCGTCGGAGGAGGGGCCGCAGCCGCGTTCGGCCGACCCGTTCCTGCGCCCCGCCCAGGAAGACGACGACGGCTACGACCCGTTCAGCGACCGCCCCGCCGACCCCGACCCCGCGTTCCAGGAAGACCCCTGGCGCTAGCAGGCAGCGCGCCGGGCGAGGGCTCGCCGCGCGCCCTGCGCGCCCGGCGGGTCACAGCGCTTGCACCGCCTCCTTGAGGGCCGCCACGTCGTTGCGGTTGACGAGGAGACGCTCCTCGCCGTTGAACGACACCAGGTAGAAGCTGTTGTCGTAGCGAATGAAGCTCAGGGTCATCGTCTCGTACGTCGACGCGGTGCGGTGGAAGGTGATCGCCAGCTCGGCATCCGCGCCGCCTTGGGCGGCGTCGATCGTGCCCTCCCCCTCCGACTCCATCCCGTCGATGGTATCCGTCAGGGACGACACCGCGCTCGCATCCGCCGACGCGCCGTCCACCTCGTACGACGTGCTGACCACGGTCTCGCCGTCGTCGTCCTGTTCCTCCGTCCTCACGAACGACACCGTCGTCGCCTCGCCGTCGCACACGATGTCGAGCGCGTCCACCGTATCCCAATCCATGAGGCACACGTCGTCGGGACGCAGCGTCTCGTACGTGGCCTCCAGCAGGTCTTCCACCTTCTCCGCAGCCACCGTGTACACGTACGTCGAGCCGGCCGGGTGGGCGTAATAGGTGCTCGAACTCGCTTTCGAACCCACGACCAGCACGTATTCGCTCGGCTCATCGTCGTTCGTGTACGAGAGGGTCGCCGTGAGCACCGGGTCGTCGAACCCGTACGTTGCGGCCGCATCGTCGGCGTACGCCGTATCGACGCACGACTTCCACGTGATGCGATTCACCACGTTGGCCAGGGTCCGCGCCTTGCTCGTGTCGAGGGCGCGCAGGGCGTCGCCGTCCTGCAAGAACCATTGGTAGAACGACGAGTAGGCCGCATCGGACCCCTCTTCGAGGTACGTCATCGACAGGACGTCGCCGCCGCGATCGACCTCGAACGCCGTGACGCTCGAAGATCCCGGCGCGCTCTCGGTGACGTAGAGGTCCGCCATAGAGCAGGAGAACGCGTTGAGCAGGACGATGTCCACCACCTGCACGTCCTCCGACCCCTCGCGCCACGCGTAGCACGAAGCGCCGTCGGCCGTGGCCGCGCCCACCTCGAACGACACCGAGCTGCCGTCCGTCAGGACGAGCGTGGCCCGGACCGTCGGGCTTTCCAGCCCCATCGCCGCGTCCTCCTGCGAGCGCGCGACGGATCGGCTCGAGCTTGCATCGGCCGCCGCCGACGCAAGCTCCGCAGCCGCCGACTGGTCGAGGGACACGCCTGCGGCTTCCGCGTCCGCCCACGTGCCGTCCTCCTTGACCATGGTGGCCGTCGCGTCGCCGTACGTCCAGGTCACCTCTGCGATTTCCTCCGACGAGACGGACAGGAACGGCTCGCCGGCCGCCAGGGAGCCTTCGCCTTCGGCGTCGGCCATCCCCGACGCGAGCGCATACGCGCCGCCCAGCGCCGCCAGCGCCAGCACCAGCACGAGCACCGTGCGGGCGCGCTTCGATGCCAACCCGGCCATGCTACAGCCTCCTTCGCGAGCGCCAGACCACGAATCCGCAGATCAGGAAGAACAGCGGCACCACGCCGACCACGAATGCGCTCACCACGCTGGCCGAGGACGAATCGATGGTGATCATCGTCGTGCCCAGCCCCTTGCTCGCAACCGCGATCGTGGCGGCGTCCTCGGCGTCGGCGAGCCACGCCAGCGCGTTCACCACCAGCTTCGAGTTGTTGCCGCCCACCTGCTTGTCCAGCGACGTGTCGAGGAACTGGCTCGAGCTGAACCACACGACCCGCGTCTCCTCCTCGTCGCCGACCGCCTCGGTCACCGCCGCCCCCACCATGGTGGAGCCCGATACGTCGCCGTCCTCCTTCGCCAGCGTTTCGGCGTTGTAGGCGTCGGCTTTCACGTACGCCGACGTCGACGTGCTCAAAAGCGGCGTGATGGTGAGCGAGCTGCGGTACGAGTCGATCTCCGCGATGCCGTGCGCAAGCGGCACGAGCACGTACGCGTTCGCGTCGGCAAGGCCCTCGGTGATGACGTGGTCGCCGATGTCGGGCAGCAGGTAGTAGGGGTAGCCGCTCAGCGCGTGCGAGCCGTCGCCCTCCACGATGATCCCGTCGACCGCCTCCAGGCCGTACGCGTTCATCACGTCGTCGAAGTTCGGCAGGTCTTCCGCCGAGTAATCGGTGAACAGCAGCAGGCTGCCGCCCTGCTCAAGATAGGCGAGCAGCTTGTCCTTCTCGTCCGTGGACAGATCGCTCGTGGGCGCGTACGCCAACACCGCGTCGGCATCCTCGGGCACGGCATCGCTCGCCAGCAGGTTGAGCTCGGTCGTCTCGATGTTGGCGCTTTCGATGCTGGACGCGACGCCCGTGGGGAGGTCGCTTTCGCCATGGCCTGTCAGCGTGTACACCACGGGAAGCTCGTCGGTCGTCAGCGCCACGAGCGCGCTGGTCACCGCCGATTCGCCGCCGAACTCGTAGCTGTACGACGACGAGCTCATCGTGTATATGTCGTAGTAGTCCACGAGGCGGTACTCGTCGCCGCACGTGACGATCAGGCTGTTGCCCGTCACTTCGTCCGACGTGTACTGGCTGGTGAACGCCGGGTAGAGCACCGGGTCCTTCTGCACCACCGACACGCGGTCGCTCGCGTCGGCGTACTGCTGGAGCAGGCGCACGATGCGTTCGTCCTCCTCACCTTCCTCGGCGATGAGGTATATCGTCACGTCGTCCTCGAGGCCCGCCACGTAGTCGGCGGTTTCCTGGGATATCGACGTGGTCTGCTCTTGCGAGATGTCCCATTCGGTGAGCGACGCGGGAAGCGCCTCCACCACGAGCACCGCCGCGATGCAGATGCCGATCACCGCCACGCATACGGCGGCCGTGTAGCCTCCCGTTTTGAACGAGCGGCCGGTGAACAGTTCTTTCATGTGCTGCTTGGAGAACGTTCGAACCGCCGCGTCGCGCACGCGGCCGAGGCGCTCGCGCAGCGAAGACAAGGCGCCCATCAGCTCCACCTCCTCTTCTCGAAGCAGTGCACCGTCAGCACCGCGAAGGCCGCCGTCACCGCGAGGAAGAACGCGATAGAGGCAAGATCGAACACGCCCTCGACGAACGGCGAGAACCGCTCGAACAGCGAGATGCCCGACAGCACGTCCGGCACCGCGCCCTCCAGCACCGAGCCGTTGAACGCGGCCACCGCCAGCAGCGCGACCTCGGCGACCACGCCCACCGCCACGGCGAACACGCCGTTTTTCGTGAGCACGATGAGCGCCACCACGCCCAGCGCGATCAGCACCGACACGACGAAGCACGCCGAGCCCACGCCACTGGGAACCAACGACGAGAGACCGCTGATGAAGTAGTCGACCAGCAGCACGATGAAGCACACGACCGCAGCCGTCACCTGGCTCTCGCACAGCGACGAGCAGAACATGCCGACGGCCGTCAGCGCCGCGCCCAGCAGGAAGAACGCGAGGATGCTCGCGTAGGCCGTGGGAAGGTACACGTCGCCGAACAGCGAGATGATGATGGGATACGTGCACGACACCACCGTCGGCACGGCCAGCACCACGAGCATGGCGAGGTACTTCCCCATCACGATCTTGCCCGACGAGAGCGGCAGCGCGTACAGCAGCTGGTCGGTGTGCTGCCGGCGCTCGTCCGCGAAGCAGCGCATGGTGAGCAGCGGCACCGCCATGAGGTACACGAACGTCAGCCCCGAAAGCACGTACTCGAAGTTGCCGTACCCGTAGTTCAAGTTGTAGATCATCATGTAGATGCCGATGAACACCAGCATGAATGCGACGAACACCCATCCGGTCATCGTGATGAAGAACGATTTCACCTCGCGCGAGAAGATGGCTAGCATGGCGCCTCCACCTCCTCCGGGGTTTCCGTCGTCAACTCGACGAACACGTCCTCGAGCGAGGCGCGGCTCGTCACCATCTGCAGCAGCGCCACGTCGCGCTCGGCGAACGCGCGGGACACCGCGGCACGGATGTCGGCATCGTCCGCAGCCTCGATGCGCACGTCAACGGCGCCCTCCTCGGCGGCGGGATCGCAGGTCACCGCGCCCGCATGGGGCACGCCGGAGGCGATGGAGAGGGCGGTGCCCTCGCTCGTCCGCACCGTCGCCACCGTGGTGCTGGAGCCGGCGAACAGCTTCTCCAGGTTTTCCGGCGTGTCGTCGGCCACCACGCGCCCCTTCGAGATGATGACGATGTGATCGCACAGCGCCCTGATCTCCGACAGGATATGGCTGCTCACGATCACAGTATGGCGCTCGCCCAAGCGCTTCACCAGATCGCGGATCTCGATGATCTGGATGGGGTCGAGGCCCACGGTGGGCTCGTCGAGGATGACGACGTCGGGGTCGCCGATGAGCGCCTGCGCGATGCCCACGCGCTGCTTGTAGCCCTTCGAGAGGTTCTTGATGGGGCGGCCGATCACCTCTTCCAGCCCGCAGGCGAACCCCGTGCGCTTCACCTCTTCCATCACCTGCAGGCGCGGCAAGCCCTTCGCGCGGGCGACGAAGTCGAGGTACTCCCACACGGTCATGTCGCCGTAGAGGGGCGGCTGCTCGGGCAAGTACCCGATCCTGCGTTTCACCTGGTCTTTATCGGCGTATATCTCCAGGCCGTCGTAGCGTACCTCGCCGTCGGTGGCGGCCAGGCAGCCGGTCATGATGTTCATCGTCGTGGATTTCCCCGCACCGTTGGGACCCAGCAGCCCGCAGATCGCGCCACGCTCCACGGAAAAGGAGACGTCGTCGACGGCGAGGGTGCTTCCGTATCTTCTCGTCAGATGCTTGACCTCAATCATGTGCGTGCTCCCATCGATTCGCGTTCCTTTCCGGAGGGGACGGCGCCGGCAACGCGCCGCAACCGTTGCACGTCCGAGCCGACGCGCGCCCCCATCAACGTACGGAACCAACCTCAACCCAACCTCACGCCCCCGCGGGCCTCCATGCGTCGTCCGACGTTTTTCCATAGTTCGTTCACAGCTGGCCGACGCGATTCGGATATGCTCGAGGAGGCGCGGACAAGGGAGCGCGCATCGCGATGACGAGGAGAAGCGCATGTTCACGATGCTGGTGGTGGAAGACGATCACGATCTGTGCGAGCTGTACGGCACGGTGCTCGAGGAGCGCGGATGGCGCGCCGTCACGGCCGAGAACGGGCGCGCGGCGCTCGAGGCCATGCAGCGCGAGCCGATCGACCTCGTGATCACCGACCTCATGCTGCCGGAGGTGGACGGGTTCCAGCTGACCGCCCGGTTGCGCGCCGAGCACCCCGAGCTTCCCATCCTCATGATCACCGCGCGCGGCGCGGCGGCCGACAAGCGGCGCGGGTTCGCGCACGGCACCGACGACTACATGGTGAAGCCCATCGACGTCAACGAGATGGTGTGGCGCATCGATGCGCTGCTGCGCCGGGCGCGCATCGCGCGCGAGCGGGTGGTGCGCCTCGGCGCGACGACGCTCGACATCGACGCGATGGAGCTCGTGCGCGACGGCGCGCGCGAGACGCTGCCTTGCAAGGAGTTCCTGCTGCTGTGCAAGCTGGCCTCGTCGCCGAACCGGGTGTTCACGCGCCGCCAGATCATGGACGAAGTGTGGGGCGTCGACTCCCAGGTGGGAGCGCACACGCTGGACGTGCACGTGAACCGGCTGCGCGAGCGGCTCAAGGACAATCCCGACATCAGCATCGCCACGGTGCGCGGGCTGGGGTACAAGGCGGTGAGCTCGTGAAGCGCGAGGAACGGGAGCGGGCCGAGGCGACGGAAGCGAAGCCCGCGGTGAACCGGACGTTCAAGATGGCCACCGCGCTCTCGCTCGTGCTGTTCGTGACGCTCGCGCTGGTCACGTTCGCGGTGGTGACGGCGTCGATGATGGTGGACGGCTCCCGCTCGGCCGGCGACGGCGCGGACGAAGGCGCGCTGCACAACCCCCTGATCGGCACCGCCATCGCCAGCGTGGTGCTGGGCGGCGCCCTCGGCACGTGGCAGAGCAGGCGCATCATCGCGCCCGTCACGGAAATCGGCGAAGCCGCCAAGCGCGTGGCGCGAGGCGACTTCGACGTCGAGCTGCACCGTTCGTCCAGCGTGCGCGAAGTGCGGGACATGGCCGACAACTTCACCGCCATGACCCGCGAGCTGGCGCAGACCGAGCTTCTGCGCACCGACTTCGTGAGCAACGTCTCGCACGAGTTCAAGACGCCGCTCGCCGCCATCGAGGGCTACGCGACGCTGCTGGAAAGCCCCACGCTCAGCGACGAGCGCCGGGCGCAGTGCGTCGCGAAAATCGCCTCGAACGCCCGGCGGCTCTCGTCGCTCACCGACAACGTGCTGCGCCTGTCGAAGCTGGAGCGCGAAGCCGCCCTGGGCGACACGCAGGCGTTTTCGCTCGACGAGCAGATCCGCGCATGCGTGCTGCTGCTCGAGGACGCCTGGAGCGCGCGCGGCATCGCCGTGGACGTGGAGCTCGAGGACGTGCGGCTGCGCGGCGACGAGGACCTGCTCGCCCACGTGTGGACGAACCTGCTGGGCAACGCGGCGAAGTTCGCTCCGGACGGCGGGCGGGTGAGCGTGCGGCTGCGGCGCGACGGCGCGTTCGCCGAGGTGACGGTCGCCGACAACGGCCCGGGCATGGACGAGCAGACGCAGCGCCGCGCCTTCGAGAAGTTCTACCAGGGCGACGCCTCCCACGCCAGCGAGGGCAACGGCCTCGGCCTCCCCCTCGCCAAGCGCATCGTCGAGCTGCACAACGGCACCCTCACCGCAACAAGCGCCCCCGCCAAAGGAGCCACCTTCATCGCGCGGGTACCCGGCGCCGTCGGCGAACGAGCGGTTTTTTGATGAGGGCCCTACTTGGGACCCGACAAAACCGGATTCAAACCCCGACGCACCCTCGCTCGCCGACGGCTCCCGCGGCTACGACGAGCTTGCCTCGCGCGACGCCCCTTGCGTTCGCTAGTTCCACTCGATGAATGTGGCGGCGTCCAGGTCTTCGAAGGTGGCGATGAAGCGTTCGGCGGCCTCGCGCAGCGATTCGACGGTGCCGGAGATGTCGCAATCGTAGATGCCGAGCGTGCGGTAGTCCGCGGCGTTCAGCGTGTGCACGGCGTACACCGAGTCCTCGACGCCCCAGGTGGTGGCTAGCGGCGTGCCCATCGCTTCGCGGGCACGATCGTACACGGCGGGCTCGCGCTTCGACGCACCCACGTCATCCACCGACACGATGGCGTCGAAG
This sequence comes from Eggerthella guodeyinii, assembly GCF_009834925.2. Taxonomy (NCBI): domain Bacteria; kingdom Bacillati; phylum Actinomycetota; class Coriobacteriia; order Eggerthellales; family Eggerthellaceae; genus Eggerthella; species Eggerthella guodeyinii. The sequence continues at coordinate 411,881 of NZ_CP063310.1, read as the reverse complement.
TACGGCGCGAAGCCGCAACGCTCGAGGCCCGCCTGCAGGTACGGCTGCGGGCTCGACGAAGCCACGCTCATGCGCACGCCGCGCTCGGCAAGCCCCTGCACGAACGCGAGCGCGCCCGGCCGCGCCAGCACGCGCTCGCGGTAGAACGCCAGCATGAGCTCGTCCATCATGGCGATCACCTCGTCGCCCGACGCGCCCAGCCCGAAGCGCTCGTGGAAGAACGCGCCGCACTCGGGAATGGTCATCGCGGTGAGCGCGTCGGTGTCGGCCGCCGACAGCGTCACGTTCGCGCGCCGCGCCAGCTCGGTTTCCGCCTCGCGCCACACGCGCATCGAGTCGAGCAGCGTCCCATCGCAATCGAAGATCACGCCGATCCGAGATGCCTCCATGCAAACCCCTTCGCCCACGCCGAGGCGCTGCGCCTCGGCCGAATCCTCATGTCGTGACCCAGCTTATCAGACGTCAAACCGTCAGCGCATCCGACCCGTGCCGAATTTACAGGATACTTACCGGCCTCGCGCGGCGGCGGGTTACTTCACACCGTACTGGTCGTAGTAGGCGTCGAGGGCGGCTTTCACCTGGTCGTCGATGACGACGCGGCCCTGCACCTCGCGGTTGTGCAGGCATTCCGTCACCTCGGCCATGCTTACGATGGACGCCACGGGGAAGCCGTACTTCTCTTGAACCTCCTGCTGCGCGGTCACCACGCCGCCCTTGCCCACTTCCATGCGGTTGAGCGACACGATGAGGCCCTTGACGTCCACGTCAGCCGCGCCCTTGAGCACGGGATACGTCTCGTCGATGGACTTGCCCGACGTGGTGACGTCCTCCACCATGACCACGCGATCGCCGTCGTGCAGCTCGCTGCCCAGCAGGTTGCCCGCGTCGGCGCCGTGGTCCTTGACCTCTTTGCGGTTGGAGCAGTAACGCGCCTCCTTGCCGTACAGCTCCTGCAGCCCGATGACCGTGATCACCGACAGCGGGATGCCCTTGTACGCGGGCCCGAACACCACGTCGAAATCGAGCCCGAAGTTATCGTGGATGGCGCGCGCGTAGTACAGGCCCAGGCGGTGCAGCTGCTCGCCCGTCACATAGGCGCCCGCGTTCATGAAGAAGGGGGACTTCCTGCCGCTTTTCAGCGTGAACTCGCCGAACTTGAGCACTTCGCTTTCGACCATGAACTCGATGAACTCTTGCTTGTACTGCTCCATAGGGGTCCCTTCTCCGTGTCTTCCAAGCGCGCCGCGCCCGCTGCGAACCATGATACTAGAAAGTGCGATTCGCTGTGCCTTGGGCGCAAATCGGCACCCATGACAATTTCGAAAGGGCCATTACGTGAAAAGCGGGCGGGGAGATTTTCGCCACCAGGCGTTTTGCGAAAAGTCGCAGTCGGCCAATGGCCGTAACGCACCGAAAATTGTCATGGGTGTCATTTCGCGCCCAAGGCGGCGGACGCGACCCGCCGTCCGCCGCCTGTTGCGCCCTCGGCGGCCTTATCCTTGCTGGCCCAACAGCTCGCGCACGTGGGCGCTCGATGCCCTCAAGCGCTCAGCGGCGGCCTTGATGTCGGACACGTCGTCGACCGACGCCGCCTCGGCCTCGCGCGCCTTCTTGCCGAAACCGGCGGGGCGCTTCGACAACGCCTTGCGCAGCGTCTCGGCATCGGCCTTGACCTGCTTCTTCTCGTCCTTCTCCAGCTGCTTGCCCACCTGACCGAGCGCCCGGTCCACCTCGTTCAGCAGGCTCTGAGCCTCCTCGCGGGCCGCCATGGCCTCGCGACGCTCGTTATCCTGGGAGGCGTACTGCTCGGCGTCGCGGATGGCGCGCTCGATGTCGTCGTCGGACATGCGGCCCGAGTCGTCGATGGTGATGGACTGCTGCTTGCCCGTATCCAGGTCCTTCGCCGACACGGTGAGGATGCCGTTCGCGTCGATGTCGAACGTCACCTCGATCTGCGGCACGCCGGCCGGCGCGCGCTTGATGCCCTTCAGCTTGAACGTGCCGATGGACTTGTTATCCTTCGCCATGGGACGCTCGCCCTGCAGCACGTGGATCTCCACGCTGGTCTGGAAGGCGGCGGCGGTGCTGAACACCTGCGAGTAGTTCACCGGTAGCGTGGTGTTGCGCTCCACGAGGCGCGTGGCCACGCCTCCCACCGTCTCGATGGACAGGCTGAGCGGCGTCACGTCGAGCAGCAGGATGCTGTTGTCGGCTTTCACCAGGCCCGTCGACGTGCCCGACAGCGTCGCGCCCTGGATGGCGGCGCCCATGGCCACGCATTCGTCGGGGTTGATGGACGCGGACGGTTCCTTGCCCGTGAGCTTGCGCACGTGATCCTGCACGGCCGGAATGCGCGTGGAGCCGCCCACCAGCAGCACGCATCCCAGCTCGGAGGCGGCGATGCCCGCGTCGTTGAGGGCGGTCTGCACGGGGTTCGACGTGCGTTCGACCAGGTCGCGCGTCATGTCGTTGAACGCGGCGCGCGTGAGCGTGGTCTCGAGGTGCAGCGGACCCGACGAACCCTGCGCCAGGAACGGAAGGTTGACGTGCGCGGTGTCGAGCGACGAAAGCTCCTTCTTCGCCTCGCGCGCCGCCTCGGTGACGCGCTGCAAGGCCGTTTGGTCGCGGCGCAGGTCGATTCCGTGCTCGCGCTGGAACGCGTCGAGCAGGTAGGCCGCCACGCGCTCGTCGAAGTCGTCGCCGCCGAGGTGGTTGTCGCCCGACGTGGCCAGCACCTCGATGACGTTGTCGCCGATCTCGATGACCGACACGTCGAACGTGCCGCCGCCCAGGTCGTACACCATCACCTTCTGCGGCGTGCCGTTGTCCAGCCCGTAGGCCAGCGCGGCGGCCGTGGGCTCGTTGATGATGCGCAGCACGTCGAGACCGGCGATGCGCCCGGCGTCCTTCGTGGCCTGGCGCTGCGCGTCGTCGAAGTACGCGGGCACCGTGATAACCGCCTGCGGCACATCCTGACCGAGGAACGCCTCCGCGTCGCGGCGCAGCTTGCGCAGTATCATGGCGGACAGCTCCTGCGGCGAATAGGCTTTGCCGTCCACGGTGGCGCGCCAGTCGCTGCCCATATGGCGCTTGACCGACTCGATGGTGCGGTCGGGGTTCACCGCCGCCTGGCGGCACGCGATGGTTCCCACCAGGCGCTCGCCCTCCTTCGAGAACGCGATCACGCTCGGCGTGGTGCGCTCCCCTTCCGCGTTCGGCACGATGACGGGCCGGCCGCCCTCCACCGTCGCCGCGCAGCTGTTCGTCGTTCCTAAGTCGATGCCGATCGTTGCCATAGATGCGTCCTTTCAGGTTGAGATTGCGTAGGTGCAAGTGCGAAAACTCGAATCACTGGTAGTTCGTAACGTCAGCGAGGGTTTCCGTGGTGCCCGAGATCGTGGGGAGGGCGAGGGCGAAGCGTACTTCGGTACGCGAGTCCTCGGCCTCGCTGCGAGGTCGGGCACCACGGGAAGCCGCAGCGTCGAGCAGTTCCGACGGCCGGTAGGCCGCCGAAACCATCAGAACGGCATGCCGCAGAAGCGGCACAGCGTGGGGCCGAGGCACCAAACGCCGCAACAGATGAGGCCGGGGTCGACGCCCATGCTGAAACCTTGCGACTGGCTCTCCTGCTGATAGGTTTGCCCGGTCTGCTGGAACTGCCGCTGCGCGCGCTGGTAGTCCGGGTTGTTCGGATCCATGCGCACCGCGCGCCTGATCTGCTCGAGCGCCATGAGCGTGTTGCCCGCAGCGTCGTTCGCGAGCGCGCTCAGGTAGTACCAGCGCGCCGTGCGGCCGTCGCTCGTCACGGTGTTCAGGATGTCGACCGCCTGCTGCCCGCGCCCGGCATTGATGGCGTCGACGGCGTTGCGCATCTGCACGCTGTCGCCCGCCGCCGCCTCGGGATGGATGGGCTCGCGGCTGCCGTAGCCCGCGCCGCCGAAGCCGAACAGGTCGTCGAAGTCGAAGCCGAAGCCGCCCGACCAGCCGTAGGGGCCCTCCGTGCCGTAACCGGAGCCGCCGCCCGCGCCCTGGCCCTGCCCTTGGCCCGATCCGCCTCCCGATCCGCCGTAGCCCGCGCCGCCCTGCGGGCCCGACGCCGCGCTCGCACGACGATCGCGCGCCGCGTACTTCTCGGGATTGATGATGCGGTCGTACGCCTCGTTGATCTTGTTCATGCGATCCGCCGCAGCGGGATCGTTCGGGTTCAAGTCGGGATGGTTCTCGCGCGCCTTCTTGCGGTACGCCTTCTTCACCTCGTCGGCGGACGCATCACGGCTCACGCCCAGCACGTCGTAGGGGTTCTCAACCACGGCGCTTCTCCTTGTCGTTTTCCTTCGCATGGTACTTCTGCCACACGCCCGCGTACACCACGCTGCGCAGCAAGCGCAGGTCGCGTTCGAGCGGCAGTCGCTCGAATGCCTCGGCCACGCCGGCCATGAGCAGGTTCAAATCCTCGTGCACGTCCTCCGCACCGGCTTCGATATCCACCAGCGGGTTGTAACTGCCCGAGGCCTTATCGTCCTCGTAATCCATCGCCGCGTCCATCACGTACACGAACTTTCCCAACCGTGCACCTAATCTCCGCAGGTCGTCGGCCCAGAAGTCGTCCGGTCGGTAGACGAACAGCTCGCCCATCAGCACGCCGAAGCGGTTAGCGGCCGCATCGGGCGCGGGCGGCTCGCTGCCCGGTGTCGCAGCCGCCGCACGAGCGGCCGCCTCGATGGCGCCGATGTCGGCAATGCCCGTCTCAACGGCCTCGCAGATGCGCGGGTTCCGCGCGTGAATGCCGCGATACGGCCCGGCCAGCGCGCCGGCGAACGCGCGCGCCCGCACGCTGCGGTCGTCGTTCCAGTCGTCGAGAGCCTTGTAGTACGCCAGCGCCACGGTCACGTCGGCCGCATAGTCGATGCACGCGGTGCTGACGAACCCGTGCGGCTTCACCGGATGGGGCACGCAGCGACCTTCGCCCGCGCGTTCTTCCGGCTCGTACAACGAGCCCAGCAACAGCGCAAAAAACACCAGGTCGTAGGTGAGCGCCACGCGACAACGCTGCCCGCATCGTTGCCCGATCGCACGGCACAGCCCGCAATACGCGGCATGGTAGCGCTCGCGCTCGGCGTCGTCCAAGCCCTCCCAACTGGGCACCACGTAACCGAACATGCTCAGCGCCCCAGCTTCTTCGAGAAGTCCGCAAGCGCCTGGAACCCCTCGATGATGGTGTCGAACGTCTCGGGCGGCTCGGCGGCGAACGCCTTGCCGTAACGGCGCTGCACTTCGCCGTCGATGCCGGCGAGCAACGCGCGGCCCTCGTCGGTCACCCGCAGCCGCAGCGAGCGTTTGTCCGTCTGGCTGCGCTGGCGCTCGATGAGCCCGCGGTCTTCCAGCTTGCGGCACACCGACGAGAAGTTCGTGCGCAGGATGCCCGCCTGGTCGCTCAGCTGGCCCGCGGTCAATCCCGGCGTGCGCATTAGCTCCATCAGCACGTGCATCTGCTGCAACGTCAGGCCGTGCTGCTGGCAGATGGGCGCCATCGTCTCGTGCAAGATCTTCTGCACGTCGTAGGTGACCACGAAAAGCTCGTGCTTGAACGTCGAGATGTCCACAGCGCGGCCCTTACGACTTCTGTTTCGTCTCGGTCTTGCACTTCGGGCACACCACGCGCAGCGTGCCCTTGCCGCGCGGCACCGAAAGCACCTGGCCGCAGCCCTTGCACTTGAAGTAGCGCGTGGTCTTGCGGTTCGTCCACTGCTTGCGCATGAGCGACAGCTGCTTGCGCGGCTTCTCCACGATGCGCTCGAATGCGGCGTTCTCGCGATCGCGCGCGGCGATGTTCTTCGAATAGCTGCGGAACAGCGAGTACGCCAACACGATCAGCGCCACCCACGACAGCAGGTCGAGCCCCGGGACGATCGACGCCAGCAGCAAGACGATGCCCACGACCACGAGGAAGTTCGACAGGGTGTCGGCACCCCGACGCCCCTGCATCATGCCCGACAGCTTCCACTGCAAACGCTCGAGAAAACCCTTCACGCGAACCTCTTTCCGTTGCATGCGGCCCACCGGGCCGCTGCGCTCATGCCGGCTTTGTCGCCCGGCACTCTTCGATCTCTCAGGAAATATAGTATTAATGTAAGAGTACTTATCAGCCGCGACACGCCGATGTCATCGAACTGACATGATGCGGCCATAAAGCGCCCACAGGGCGTGACCCATCATGGGCGCGGAGCGGGCGCGTCGCAAGGTGCGCGCATCCCGAAGAGCGCGCCGCGCCACAAAAAGGGGAGCCTACGCCAGGAAGCGCTTCTCGAACTCCGCAATGGGTGCGGGGCGGCCGACGTAGTAGCCTTGCGCGCGCGTGCAGCCCGTGGCGCCCAGCGCCTTGAACTGCTGCTCCGTCTCGATGCCCTCGGCCACCGACTCGACGTGCAGGTCGTCGCACAGGGTGGCCATGCCGCTGACCACGCGCATCGTGCGATCGGTTGCATCGATACCCCAGATCAGCGACTTATCCATCTTCAGCACGTCGAATTCCAGCTGCACGAACAACGACACGTTCGCGTTGTCCACGCCGAAGTCGTCGATGGCCACGCGGAAGCCGCACCCGCGCAGCTCGTCGGCTACGTTGCGCAGCAGGTTGCCGCCCTGCCCGCGCGCCGACTCCGTCACTTCGATCTCGATGAGCGCAGGGTCGACGCCGTACCGCGCCACGGTTTGCACCACGCGGGAGACGAACCCCTCCTCGCCCACCGTCAGGCGCGAGAAGTTCACCGCGAGCGGCACCACGCGGCCGCCTTCGCGCTGCCAGCGCGCCACCGTTTCGCACGCGCGCGACAGGGCGAAGAAATCCACGTCCGCGATTTCCCCCATGTCCTCCAGCGCGGGAATGAACGAGGCGGGCTGCGCCGCGACGCCGCGTTCGGGGTCGAGGTAGCGGATGAGCGCCTCCGCCCCCACGAGCGCACCGGTTTGCGTCGCCACCTGCGGCATGAGGAAGATGTCGAGCAGCCCTGCCGCCACCGCCTCCTGCGCGCCGCCGGGGCGGACGAGGTTGCTGACGGCGGCGTCCTGGGCAAGATCGACGCCCAGGTCGACCGCGCGATGCCGCCCGCGCTTCGCGCGGCGCATGCGGTCGCCCGCCGTGTCCAGCAGCCGGTTCGTGTCGTCGCAGCGCTCGCTCCACGCCGGCCCGGCCGATGCCGGCAACCCCATCTGGGCGAAGCGCACCGTCAGCGTGCGCACGAGACGGTTGAAATCCTCGTACGCCATCGGCGTTGCCACGGCGCAGAACTCGTCGTCGCCGATCCGGTAGACGCCGTCGCCGAACACGTCGCGCATGCACACGGCGATGCGCTGCAGCATCTCGTCGCCTTCGGCGCGGCTGCGCTCGCGGTTGATGACCGCGAGGCGGTCGGCGTCCACCAGCACGAACCCGATGCGATCGAACGTGCCGCGATCGTAGTCGCGGTGGAACGCGCCGCGCGAATGCGCGCACGTCAGCCCGTCATTCCAGGTCAAATCGTTAACCTGGCGCTCCGCCACCGCGCGCTTCATGCTTGCGGAAATGAACGACGCCAAGCCCACGAGCGGCTGCTCGATGATCTCGAGGCGACCCTTCTTGGGATCGTCCGCGCCCAGATAACCCACGAGCTTGCCGTCGATCTCGAGCGGGACCGCCACGAGCGACCCGATGCCCTGCGCCGCCAGCGCCTCGCGCTCGTCGGAGCGCCCGCCGTCTTCCAAGTCGGCCACCGAGTTGATGATGACGGCGCCTCCCCGGTCGAAGCGCTCGATCCAATGGTCGATCAGCGACAGCGGCAAATCCGTCAGGTTCTGGATTTCCGGTGCTACGCCCTCCGCGCACCATTCGTAGATGTTCGTCATGCGATGGTTCTCGATGCCGAAAATGTACGTGCGATCGGCCTCCAGAAACGTGCCGACCATGCCCAGCACCGCGTTGAGCGCCGCGCCGAGGGGCTCGTTCTCCAGCACGCGGATGCATTCGACGTTGAGGCCGTTCGCCCCGGCCAGGAACTTGAACGATTCCTTCTCGCGCTCGTGGTCGGTGATGTCGAACGCGATCTCGAGGCGCGCCTCGCGCCCCTCCCAATCGATGAGTTTGTCGCGCAGCAGGTAGTGATGCGTCGTGATGGGGCTCGTGTACTCCCACTCGAGGAACGTGTGCGCGTTCAGCTGCTTGTTCGTGCAGAACGGGCAAGGGGAGGTGCGATTTTGCAGCACGCTGTAGCACAAATGCGTGCCGTCGTCGGCATCGCGACCGTAAATCTCCTTGCCGGCTTTGTTCACGAACAACAGCTGGTAGGTGTCGGGGTCGCTGACGTACACGAGTTCGGACAATCCGTCGAGAAGCGAATCCATCGCGTTTTGCATGCAGCGCTTCCCCCTTCGTCCCGAAGTTCTCGTACGGCCCGGTGACCAGCAGAACCAGTATAGATGAACATCGGAAGAGTTGCTAAGGGGGTGGGGTAAAAACGAACGGCCCCACACGTAGGTGCGAGGCCGTTCAAATAAAAAGCGGAAACGCGCGGGAGCCTTACTCCTCCACGCGGATGACGCTGGGCTCGTCGCGCAGCACGTCATCGAGCTCGGCGATCTCGGCCAGCACGTCGCGCACGCTCTTCTCGCGCGCGGTGTGGGTGACGTACACGAGATCCACCTGGCCGCCCTCCTTCTTGCCGCGCTGCACCACGGAGTACACGCTCACGTTGTGCTTCGCGAACACGCCGGCCATCGCGGCCAGCACGCCGGAACGGTCGGCCACCTTGAAGCGGATGTAGTACTTCGTCTTGAGGTCGTCCATCGGCACGATGGGAAGCTCATCGGTGCAGGTGCAGCCCACCAGCGGCCCGATGCCCAGCGTGACATGGCGCGCCACCTCGAGCACGTCGCCCATCACGGCGCTCGCAGCCGGGCCCGCGCCCGCGCCCTCGCCGAAGAACATCGTCTCGCCCACGGCGTCGCCCGTCACGTAGATGGCGTTGTACACGCCGTCGACGGTGGCCAGCTGGTGGGTGAGCGGCAGCATCGTGGGATGCACGCGCACGTCCACGCCCTCGTTCGTGCGATGAGCCAACGCCAGCAGCTTCACGCAGTAGCCCATGTCGCGCGCCGCGTCGAGATCCATCGTGGTGACGTTGCGGATGCCCTCGGTGTGCACATCCTCGATGGTGACGCGCGAATTGAACGCGATGGACGCGAGGATGGCGATTTTCGCGGCGGCGTCGAATCCATCCACGTCAGCGGTGGGATCGGCCTCGGCGAATCCCTTCTCCTGCGCCTCTTTGAGCGCGGCATCGTAGCTGAGACCGTCTTCCACCATGCGCGTGAGCATGTAGTTCGTCGTGCCGTTCACGATGCCCATGACCGAGCTGATCTCGTTGGCGATGAGCGAGTGCTTCATCGGGTCGATGATGGGGATGCCGCCGCCCACGCTGGCCTCGAACGCGATCTCCTTGCCGGCTTCGTCGGCCGTGCGCATGACCTCTTCGCCGTACGTGGCCATGAGCGCCTTGTTGGCCGTGACCACGTTCTTGCCCGCCTTGAGCGCGCCCACCACGATCTCGCGCGCCACGGTGGTGCCGCCGATGAGCTCGACCACGATGTCGATGTCAGGGTCGTTCAGGATGTCCTGGAAGTCCTGCGTGAAGATGTCCTCCACGCCGTGGGCGATCGCCTGCTCGGGGTTGCGCGAGCACACGCGCACGAGCTCCACGTCGATGCCGTAGTGGCGCTTGAAGTCTTCGCGGTGGTTCTTGAGGATGTCGATGCACCCGCCGCCGACCGTGCCCGTGCCGACCAATCCCAGTTTTACCGTCATGCTGCGCTCCCTTTCCCGAGTACGTTCCTACAGATCCCGCGCCATCAGGTCGTCGTACGTTTCGCGCCGCGTGGTCACGCGCGCCTCGCCGTCCTTCACGAACACGATGGCCGGCCGCGGCTGGCCGTTGTAGTTGCTCGCCATAGTGTAGCAGTACGCGCCCGTGCCGAAGACGGCGACGATGTCGCCCAGGTCGGCGTGCTGCATCGGCATATCGATGACCACGGCGTCGCCGCTTTCGCAGTGCTTGCCCGCGATGGTGACGATCTCAGTGCGCGGTTGACCGGCCTTGTTCGCGATGACCGGCTCGTAATCGGCGTGGTACAGCGCCGTGCGGATGTTGTCGGACATGCCGCCGTCCACCGCCACGTACTTGCGGATGCCCGGCAGCGTTTTCAGGATGCCCACCGTGTACAGCGTCACGCCTGCGGTGGCCACGAGGCTGCGGCCCGGCTCGGTGAGCAGGCGCGGCTCGGGCACGCCGAACTTCGCGCACGCCGCGTGCACCGCCGACGTGACCGTTTCGGCGAACTCGTCGATGGAGGCCGGCTTGTCGTCGGCCGTGTAGGCGATGCCCAAGCCGCCGCCCACGTCCAGCTCCTCGATACGATAGCCGTACCCGTCCTCGATGCGCGCCATGAGCTCCACCATGACCTCGACGGCCTCGGGGTAGGAGTGCAGCGCGAAAATCTGCGAGCCGATGTGGCAGTGCAGGCCCGCCAGCTTCACGTTCGGCGCCGCCAGCACGTCCTTCACGCACCCGTAGGCGAAATCCTCGCGCATGGTGAAGCCGAACTTCGAGTCCTCGCAACCGGTGCGGATGTACTGATGGGTGTCGGCCTCGACGCCCGGCGTGATGCGCATGTAGATGGCCTGCTCGACGCCCAACTCGCCGGCGATCTCGGAGATGCGCTTGAGCTCGATGCGGCTGTCGATGATGATGCGGCCGACGCCCGCCTGGATGGCCTCGCGCAGCTCGCGCGGCGTCTTGTTGTTGCCGTGCATGAACACGCGCTCCATCGGGAAGCCCGCCGCGCGCGCGATGGCCAGCTCGCCGCCGCCCGACACGTCGAGGCACAGGCCCTCGTCGGCCACGATGCGCGCGGCCTCCTTGTTGAGGAACGCCTTGCTGGCATAGACGACGTCGGAGTTCTCGTAACGGCTGCGGAACGCCGTGAGGTAGGTTTCCATGCGCGTGCGCATGTCCTGCTCGTCCATCACGTACAGCGCGGTGCCCTGCTCGCGCGCCAGCTCCACCATGTCGACGCCGCCCACGTACAGGTGGTCGTCCTTCACCTCGGCGGTCAGGGGGAGCACCGCGCCCAGCTCCATAGTGGTGCGATTGTCGGGTTGCTTGCTCAAGTCGGCTGCGGGAAGAGACATGTGATTCCTTTCGTGCATCCTGGGGATTCGCCTAGTTTACCATCCCACTCCGCACACGTATTGCACACCAAGAAAATGTGGCAATCATCCACCGCGCGGCGGGTGGCCGCGGGTCGCACGAACGGCGCCCAGAACACGCGCGGCAGCGACCTCGGCTGCACGTGCGGGCGCGCAAATCCGCTCGAAGTAAGCAATTTTTTCGTTTTGCGTACGATTTCGGAACTTTCGGGCCGCTCAGCGCACCTCCGAGATAAGGCGAGCTCGCATTTCCCCAGGTCGGATTTGTTCGCATCGACAAGAATCGTTGGAGCAGCAGCCCAAACGTACGCAAAACGCAAAAATTGCCTAGAACGCCGCGATTTGCGTGTCCGTGACACGCAAATCGCGATCGTCACGCACGCCAAGCTCCCGCCCTTGCGTCAAGCAGCTCTGCGCCACGCTGCGCTTGAGCAGGAATACGCTTGTACCCAAACGCCAACCACCCGTGGTATATTTATCCACCAAGGGGACAGGGGGTCTTTATGGCGAAAGACGACCGCGACATCAAGGGCGCATACGTCGCGGCCTTGCTTGAGCTGTGCGCATCGAAGCCCTTGAAGAAGATCACCGTGGGCGACGTGTTGAGCGAGGCGGGCACCGCTCGCCAGACGTTCTACAACCATTTCAGAGACATCAACGATCTGATCGCCTACGTCCACATTTCCATCCTCGAAGAAAACTACCCGCCGTTCTGCCCGCCCGATGCCTCGGAGCAGGTATTTCGCTTCATGCTCGAGCACAAGGAGTTCTACCGCCAGCTGCCGTACCACGACGGCCAAAACTGCTTCAGGGACAGCTATCTGGCATGGCTCAGGGAAAACTACTACGCGGTGGCGTTCAAAGACATCCCCGCCGGGAGCGAGGAGTATCTCAGGAGAAAGGCCCTCGTGGACGCCTATCTGTACGGCAACGTCGACCTCTTCATGGAATGGTGCAAAAGCGGGCTGGAATGGCCGATCGAGGCGCTCATGGCCGTGATCTACGAAACATCGCCCGACTTCATCCTCGACGAAATGCTGCCCGACTTCAAAGCGCCGCGCTAGGCGGCCGCACCGTCGACTAGACGACTGCACCCTCATTGTCTGTTTTCCCGCAGAACGCCGCTTCCTAGAATGAAAGCGGGAGGTTGCCGCATGCGGCAACCGAGAACATTTCTGGCTGAGAGGGGCAGACATGCACGCAGACGAGACCAAGCACGTGCAAGAACCGACGAATCACGAGGGGATCAAGCGCCGCGACTTTTTGAAGGGGGCCGCATTCGGAGCCGTCGGCATGATGCCCATCATGACGCTGTTCGGCTGCGCGCCGGAATCGGCGGCGAACGCTGCGGGCGCAACGGACGGCCAAGGCGCTGACGGAGCGCCGACGAAAACGTACGAATGCGTGCTCGATAGCGACGAGCTGATGGAGGCGGTCCTCAACGAATCCGAGGTGACCAACGACCTCACGCTGACCGACGGCACCGTCATTCCCGCTGTCTACCTGCGCATGCGCAATCGCATCAACCGCATCGGACGCGGCATCGGGTCGACGCCCGCCGAGAACAGCTGGGACATGATCAAGTACCTCTGGAGCGAAGAGGACGCCGAGCACTACCTGGAAATGCCGCTGCACGAGTACTTCACCGCCAGCGACTACGCCGGCGTGTCGGGCCGCTCGGAAGAGGAATGCGCCGCCATCCTGGAAGACCAGGCCGACCGCTGCCTCATCTGGCGCGTCCGCCGCGGGGGCCTGCCGTTCTACGCGCTCATGCCGTACATCAACGGCTTCTGGGAGTTCAACGAGCTCAAGGCCCTCTATTCGGGCGTCGAAGGTGCCGTTGCCGAATTCGACACCCAGGGAATCGCCGGCACCGACCCGAACGGCGAGAGCGGCTTCGACACCACGTTCCCGCTGTTCCGCTCCTATCCGGTAAGCGCCGAGGTCGTTGCCGAGGACCAGCTGCAGCCCTACCACGATTGGCGCGCCCTCATCAAGCGCAACTCCACTATCACCGTATCGGCCTGCCAGTGCCGCACCATGTGGGATGCGCTCGGCGTCGAGTTCCCCGAAGAGCACCCCCATCGCACCTGCCTGTCGCTGGGAGAGATGGCCGAGTACTTCATCGAGACGGGCATCGGCGAGCAGATCACCCAGGACGAAGCCATCGAGATCGTCGAGGACATCATCGAGCGGGGCATGGTAGTGGAATCCATCTGCGCCAAAAATGCCGACATCATCTGCTGCTGCCATTCGAAAAGCTGCGGCAACCTGATGGCCTATCGCGGCATCAACGGCGAGGGCGCGGCGTCGACATACTACAACGCGTATGTTCTCAGCTACGACGCGGATGCGTGCACAAAATGCGGAACGTGCATCGAGCGCTGCCCCATGGAGTCCATCAGCTTCGGCGACGACGGGGCCTGCGTCATGGACAAGGCGTGCGTGCGCTGCGGCCAGTGCGTTGCGGTGTGCCCTTCGAGCGCCCGCATCCTCACCGCCAACCCGAGCTATCCCGAGCTGCCCGCCGACTACGTGGAGTGCAACAAGTTCTTCGCGAAAGACCGCATGCAGCGAGGCCAGCTCGTCGACTTTGTCGCGTCCAGCCTGTAGGAGGGCGTTATGCACGAGATGGCGCTGGTGCGCAACGTGGTGGACGTCGTGCTCGACGAGGCCGAAGCCGCGCATGCAGCCGAGGTTCGCGCGGTTCACCTCGTCATCGGCGAGGGGCGCGACGTGGTCGAGGAGTATTTCGAGAGCCTGTTCCAGTTCCTCGCGCGCGGAACGGTTGCCGAGCGTGCCGAGGTGATCATCCGCCGCGTTCCCTACCGCGTGCAGTGCAACCGGTGCGGAGCCGTGTTCCACGTCAACGTGATCGACCGCGCGACGTGGGCATGCCCCGCGTGCGAGGCGTATCAGGATTACACGCTGGTCAGCGGTATGGAGTTCTCCATCAGCAAGATCGAGGCGGTTGAGCGAGAAAGGACGAGCGCATGAACGAGACGCGCGTTATCGAAGTCAAGCAGAACATCCTCGCACGCAACGACCGCGCCGCCGACGCGTTCCGCGCGGCGCGCAAGGCCGACGGCACGTTCTTCCTCGACGTGATGGCGTCGCCGGGCGCGGGCAAGACGACGCTTCTGCTCGCCCTCATCGAGCGTCTGCGGGCTCAGGCGACATGCGGCGTGATAGAGGCCGACCTGGAATCCGACGTCGACGCCCTCAAGATCAAGGAGGCGGGCGTGTCGTCCGTCGAGCTCAACACGCGCGGCGTCTGCCACGTGGAGATGGGCATGGTGCAAAAGGCGTACGACGCGTTCGGCGGAGCGCATTTCGACTACCTGTTCCTGGAGAACATCGGCAACCTCGTGTGCCCTGCGGAATTCGACACGGGCGCACACGCGCGCACCATGCTGCTGTCGGTGCCCGAAGGCTACGATAAGGTGTACAAGTATCCGCCCATGTTCGCCGTGGTCGATGCGCTCGTGGTGACGAAATCCGACTATCTCCCGCTCAACCCCGATTTCGACATGGAGGCGCTGCATGCGCAAGCGCGCGTGCTCAACCCCGGCCTCGACATCTTCGTCACGTCGGCCCGGACCGGCGAAGGCGTCGACGAGCTCGCAGCGTGGGTGCGGGAGCGCCGGGCGGCGGCGCTGGCGTAAACCCGGGGACGGGGGTGCCCTGCGGCGTGCGGGGTGCCCCTCCGGGTCGCGACACGCGAATCCGCTCGAAGTAGGCAATTTTTTCGTTTTGCGTACGTTTGGACCTCTGCTCCAACGATTCTTGCCGATGCGGACAAATCCGACCTGGGGAAATGCGAGTTCGCCTTTTCTCGGAGGGGCTCTGAGCGGTCCGAAAGCTCCGAAATCGTACGCAAAACGCAAAAATTGGTTACTTCGCCGCAATTTGCGTGTCCGAGCCGCCGGCTCACAAATAAGCGCGCAACAGGGCGATCTCTGGCACTACGCAGAAGCGGATGGTGAAGCGCGAGGTGCCGAGGCCCGTGTTCACGTGGAGCGCTTGGGTGGCCGTGCGGCCTTTGATGGTGTAGATGCCGTTCGTGTACGTTTTGCCCAGCTTCGTGGTGACGGGCGGCTTCATGAACGGGAGGCGCACCTGCCCGCCGTGCGTGTGACCTGCCAGAACGATATCGTAGTCGTAGTCGACGTACTGGTCCACCACGTCGGGTTCGTGGACGAGCAGGATCTGGAAGTCCCAGGGCGAGCTCTTCGACTCGTCGGGCATGTAGGGCTTGCCGCCCAGGTAATCGTCGATGCCCGTGACCATCACGGCGTGGCCGAGGTCGGTGTACAGGTAGCAGTTCTCGTCCTGCAACAGCGTGAATCCCGAACCCTCGATGACGTCGCGGTAGCCCTTCACCTCTCCGCCCGCGCAATCGTGGTTGCCCCAGATGGCGATCTTGCCGTACCGCGCCTTCAGGCGCCGCAGCTCGCGCACGACGTTCTCGTCGTCGCGATAGGCGTTGTAGCGGTCGTACAGGTCGCCCGTGAACACGATGAGGTCGGGGGCGAGCTCGTTCGCCTTGTCCACGATGCGTTTCAGCTGGCGGACGGTGTATTCCGGCTTGATGTGGATATCCGAGAGCTGCACGATCCTCAGCTCCTCGGACCCCTCGAACGGCTCGTTGAGGCGATGCTCGTTCACCGTCAAGCGGTACGGCTCCACCTTGAGGGCGTAAAGCAGCAACCCGGCCACCAGCAGCACGATCGCGCCCGCAATCGACAATCCCGCCATGGCCGCTCCTTCCCGTCGCCGCACCGCACCTTGCCGTCGCGCTGGACGATGCCGTTGCCGTAGCCGCATTATACCCTCCCCCATTGTCGCACGCCCGCGCGCCCAGCCGTTCGTCGCTGGCGTATAATGGGGCGATCATCCTCAAGGAAGGGAGCAGCATGGCTCAGCAGGAACCGTCGATCGACCAGTGGCTCGCGGAAGCGAAGCAGGACCCGAAGGCCGCGCAGTGCGGCATGTTCCTCACCCACAACGGCATCGTGCGCATCACGCCGAAGCAGCAGGTGCGCGAGGGCGTCGAAGGCCTGGGCGAGGTTGCCCAGGTGGAGTTCTCCTACGACGCGGCCGGCGTCGAGGCGGCGGTCGAAGAGGCCCTCACCTGGCCGGGCGTGTACTACGTGCGCACGTGGCTCAACGAGGGCGTGCTGAACGTGGGCGACTCCATCATGTACGTGCTCATCGGCGCGGACATCCGCCCGAACTGCATCGACGCGCTGCAAAAGCTCGTCGGCACTATCAAGAACGATCTCGTGGTGGAAAAAGAGATCTACGCGTAAAGCGAAGCCGGCTCCGCAAAGCGGGCGACTTCACGCGACGGCCTCCGGCGAAGGGCCGTCACTCGAGCGGCACGCGGAAAGCGGCGAAGCGGGCGATTTCCCGCTTCGCCGCTTTTTTCTCGTTCTGGGCACATTTCCGCACACCGCTTCGTGTTGACGGCAAGGAGGCGATACCCCGTATGCAACCAACGCTCAGGCAGGACGACTTCATGGAGCACGCCATGCGCACCTGGGGAAGCACCGTCTACCGCCTGGCCCTCAACCAAACGCAGTCCCCGCATGACGCGGACGACGTCTGCCAAGACGTCTTCCTGCGCCTGCTGAAAGACGCGACCAGCTTCGAAGACGACGAGCACCTCAAGGCGTGGCTGCTGCGCGTCACCGTCAACTGCTGTCGCGACCTGCATCGTTCGGCTTGGAAACGCCGTGCCGAACTCACCGATGCGGTTCCCGATGCAACGGCCGAAGACCCGTGGGGCGACGATGCCGTGCGCGCCCTGCACGAAAGCGAGCTCGGGCGCGCGCTGAGACGCCTGCCCGACAAGATGCGCTTGATCGTGCACCTGTATTACTACGAAGGGTATTCGACCGAAGAGATCGCGCACCTCGCGCACTGCGTGCCCGCCACGGTTCGCACGCGCTTGCGCCGGGCGCGCACGCAGCTGGGGAACATGCTGGGAAAGGAGGCATCCTTTGGGACGGACAGGACAATCGACTGAGCGGGACGACTACCATGCGCTGATGGACGACATCGAGATGCCGAACCGCGTGCACGACCGCGTCATGCGCGAGGCGCACCGCCTGCGGAGGGCCGAAGCGACGCGCGCGCAGCCGACCCGTCGCGGTGGCAGCCGACACCAGCGACGCCGTTTCGTCGGAGCCGTCATCGCGGCGGCTTGCGCGCTCGCCCTCGTGGGCGGCGTCGCGTTCGCCATCTCGCGACAGCTCGACGGGCCGCCAGCGGAAAACTCGTTCGCCCTCGACACGCACACCACCAACTTCGGCCACGGCGGCTTCTGGAAAGTGTGGCACAGCGATCCGGAAATCGACCCGAACAACGCCGACGACGCGCCCGACTCGGGACAACGCTACCTCTCGGTGGCCTACCTGTTCGACCTCACCTGCACGGGAACGAACGTCGCGTCGCTCACGTACACGGTGGAAGGCGACCGCGTCCCTTCTGGCAGATTCCGCTTACCGGGAGGGCGACGATCCCTTCGTGGAGGATCGCGCCACAAGCTTCACCGTCGGCTACGACGAGCAGAACGTGAACAATGCCGAAACCTGGCGCGCCTTGCGGGTGTCGTTCCCGCTGGAGGGCGAGACGGCGACGCTGCACGATGCGGCAACAGAGGAGTTTTACAGCGGCCGTCGCGAGCGGGACGTCGAGCTGCACGAAAACCTCAACGCGCTTCTCGTCCGCCGGTATGCCGACATAGTCTCCCAGGCGCGCCTCGAAGTTACGGCGACGTTCGAGGACGGGTCGACCGAGACGAAAACCTACGTCATCGCCCCGGTCGACAACCTCGAGGAAACGCTGCGCGCCTACGGCGACGCCCTGCGCGCGCAAGCCGCGGAGGCGGAGGCGAACCCCGGCCCGACCAACCCGATCGACCAACCGCAGCTGTTCACGTTCACGCAGGTCGAATAGGAGGGGGAAAGCGCCGCTCCGCGCGCCTACGCCTTGCCCAGGATGTGGAGCACGGCGTGGCGACCGAAGGTGATGGTGCGGCCGTTGGCGCTGCCAATCAGAAGCTCGGGGTACGAGCCCGCGAACAGGCTTCCCGAGCAGTTGCCCACGGCGTACAGGCCCTCGATGGGCTCGCGCGCCTCGTCGATCACGCGCGCATGCTCGTCGATCTTCAACCCGTCGAGCGTGCACAGCACGTGGCCGCCGAAGTACGCCCCGAAGTACGGGGGCGTGCCCAGCGCCAGCATGTCCTTCGACTCCTTGCCGAAGTCCTCGTCGACGCCCCGCTCGCACAGCTCGTTGTAGCGCGCGACCGTCGCCTTGAGGGCGTCGGCCGGCATCAGCAGCTTTTCCGCCAGCTCCTCAAGCGTGTCGGCCTGCTGGATGATGCCGTTCTCGATGGCCTGGAAGATCATGCCGTCGTTCGCCTCGAACGTCAGGCCCTCGCCGTTGGGGTTGCCCTCCGGCGTGAGCGTCTCGGACGGCGCGATTCGCGAGCAGCCGATGGTGTGGAACGCCTTGATGTGCTCCTGGTAGTTCGCGTCCCAGATGCTGGCCAGCTTGTGGCCGGGATGCGCCGTCCCCACGAACAGCGGGTAATCGTACGGCGAGCTCTCGCAGCACACGCGTTCGCCGCGCATGTTCACCTTGAGGAACGGCTGGTCGCCCATCCAGCACGACGTGCCCGCGTACGGATAGCCCAGCTCCACGTCGGGCGCCACGGCCGCGCGAGCGAAGGTCATGAGCGTGGGGATCTCGTCCTTGACGCCGCCAGCCCACAGGCCGGCCTTGATGCCGTCGCCCACGCATCCCATCTGCGCCATGGACACGCCGCCGATCGACGCCGCGTCGGGGTTGAGCTGCGCGAGCAGGTCGGGGTCGGCCTCGTAGCCGCCCGTCGCCAAGATGACGCCCTTCGATGCGTTGATGCGCACGTACGAGCCGTTGTTGTCGGCAATTGCGCCGGTCACACGCCCGTTGTCGTCACGCTCGAGCTGCACGAGCGCCGTCAGGTAGCGCACGTCGGCACCCCACTCCACGGCCTTCTGCAACAGATACGTGCTGGCCTTCGGAAGCGCCTGCACCATGGCTGACGGGTCGGCGTTGTCGCCCACCTTCTCCTGCGCGGCAGCCATCTCCTCATCCGTGTACGAGTAGCTGAACCCGTGCTGCAGCGGGTACACCGGCCAGCAGCCGTGGTAGGCGCCGCCCGTGTCGGTCTCGAAGTAGGGCGTCACGCCGAACTCGGCCACGGCGTCGCAGATCCAGTCGAACGCCTCGCCCGACTCGTTCACCCACACGCGCGCCACCCGGGGGTCGCACCACCCGTTCGTGTAGCGGGTGAACTCGTTGAGCACCGCCATCTTGTCCACGCTCACGCCCGCCGCCTCATCGATACGCGAGCCGACGACGCCCACGTACGTCTTCATGCTGCCCGACGAGCCGCCCTTCTCGATGCAGACGACCTTCGCGCCTTCCTTCGCCGCCACCGCGGTGGCCATGATGCCGCCCGAGCCCGCGCCGCACACCAAGATCTCCGTCTCCACCGTCTCGGCGATGTCGAGCGTCGACACGTCGAGCGGGCTACCGTACCACTCCGCAGCGGTCGCGACCTCGCTCTCCTTGGCCGCCGCGCTCGATCCCTTGGCCGCGCATCCGCCCAAAGCGCCCGCCGCGAACGTCGATCCCGCCACGACCAAGCCGCCCTTCAAAAAGGTCCTTCGATCCATCGTGCTCCCCTTTCGTATCCGAAGCCGAACCCATTCGGCATATCCAGATCAAGCGTAGAGCGGCATTCTCGACCTGCGTATCACCGATTGGTATTAAAGTGGAAAGGTGCAGGTAATTGAGGGTATGGGAGGTGCTCGATGGATATGGCGAACCGGCGCTGGCCGTCGCTCGCGCTGACGAGCGTTCTGCTGGTCGGCTCGTTCTCGTATCTTCAGACGCTGCTGTTCCGTCCCAAAATGCTAACCGCCTACCTCTCGGGCGACGCGCTGCTCGTGTCCGTGGAAGCGCAAACCCTCATCACCGTCGCCTTCATCGTGCTGTCGTGCGTGCTGGGCGCTGCGGCGATCCGCCGCCGCACGCGCATCGGCGCCGCAGCCCTGCGCCTTTCGTGCGCGGGCCTGCCGCTGGCGTGCTCGGTGCTGCTCGCCACCACGCAAGCCCCCTTCGTGCCGCTGACGGTTTCGGTGCTCCTCGGCGTATCGTGCGCCTCGCAGATGCAGCTCAACTTGAAGAAGCGCCCCTTCGATGCGCGCTCCTCGCTGGACGACTACGTGCTGAGCGCCCTCATCAGCCTCTGCCTCTCGTCGCTGCTGTCGCACGGAGGCTACGTGTTCGCGCAGACCGACGCCGAGGGTTCGCTCGTGCTCGCCTGCATCATGACCGTCACAGGATGCGCGATCTGCCTCGTGCGAGCAACGCCGTCCGGGCAAGACGAGCCGTCCGAACGCGCGCCGGGCGACGCGCCCCTGCGCTGGAAGATGGTCGCGAAGTCGGTGGCCCCCATCCTGCCCGCCGGCATCATCTGCTCCATCAGCTTGGGCATGTCGCTGCACAACGACCTGTTCGAGGAGGCGCTGCGCGCGCCGGGGCTGTTCGCCCTGGGCATCGCGCTGACCGTCGCGGTTCTGCTGGTGCTGTTCAGGCGTTGGCGCGAGCGCGACGACGAGCGCGACGCGGAGATCGTCCTGGCCATGGCCGTGCCGGCCACCATCGGCATCCTGGCATCGTTCCTCGCCGGCGTGCTGGACCTGTCGGCCACGTTCGTCCTGCTCGTGTGCTCGAACCTGCTGTTCCTTTCCCTCACCTGGGTGGAGGTTCTGCACCTCTACGGCAGGAAGGCCCTGTCGTCATCGGCGCTGCCCTTCCTCTCGATCATCCTGCTGCTGGTGGCGTTCGCGGCGGGCATGACGCTGTCCGCGGTGGTCCCAACGGCCGTGGCGAACATCGTCGTCCCCATCGCCGCGCTCGCCTACCTGGTGTTTCTCGTCTTCCATTCCCAGCGCGAGCTTGAGTACCGGCCGCGCGAGCAGCCGTCGGACAACCGGCTGTCGTACGATCTCATTCGCGAATCGGCCTGCCGGAGCATGGGCGAGGATTTCCGCCTGTCCGCCAAGGAGACGGAGGTGCTCGCGCTGCTGGTGACGGGCATTTCGGCCCCGGCCATCGGGAAGCGCCTGTTCATCTCGCATGAGACGGTGAAGACGCACAAGTACCACATCTATCAGAAGATGGGCGTGCACAACTTCGAGGAGGCGGTCGACGTGTTCCATCGCTACGCCGACCAGGCCTGCGAAGCGGAAGCGCGACCGTAAGGAAGCCCGGCCCCGCGCTGCGGAACCGGGCTCATGGAGGGGTGGGCGCAGTACCGGCCCACGGAGAGGGAGAAGCGGGCCGGCAGAGCCGACCCGCCGGGAGGATGCGTTACGCGAGGGCCTCGGCCACCACTTCGCCGACGTTCTTGCCGAACACGGTGATGTCGCACACCGCGTTGCCGCCGATGCGGTTGTTGCCGTGGATGCCGCCCGTCACCTCGCCGGCCGCGTACAGACCGGGGATGGGGTTGCCGGACGCGTCGAGCGCCTCGTTCTTCTCGTTGATCTTCACGCCGCCCATCTCGTGATGGATGCCCGGGGCAACCTTGATGGCGTACATGTTGCCGTCGGCGAAGGCGATGCAGCCCTCGGTGCGGCCGAACTCGTCGGTCGCGCCCGACGTGGTGATGGCGTTGTACGCGTCGATGGTGGCCTGCAGCGTCGCGGGGTCGACGTCGATGGCCGCCGCGAGCTCGGCCACGCTGGCGCCCTTCTGCACGAGGCCCGATTTGTCGTACTTCGCGATGGCCTTGTTCGCGTCGTACACCTGCTGGTCGAACGTGCACCAGGCGAAACCGCCCGGCTGCTCCAGCTCGGCCGCCGACACCTTGTCGCGCGTGGACATCTCGTCGAAGAAGCGCTTGCCCTCGCTGTTCACGAGGATGGCGCCGCCGCCGCGCACGCCCTCGGCGATGAGCGTCGAGGACTCCTGCTCCACCGTCGGGTGAATCTGGATCTGGTCCATCTGCACGAGCTCGGCTCCTACGCTTTCGGCCATGGTGTAGCCGTCGCCCGTGGCACCCGGCTGGTTCGTGGTCACGTAGCCCTTGAGGTCGGGGCGGTACTGCACCACCATGTCGGGGTTCGAGCCGAGGCCGCCCGTAGCCAGAATGACCGCCTTCGCGCCCAGCACCGTCTCCTTGCCTTCGAACTTCACCTTGACGCCCGTCACCGCGTCGCCATCCTTGACCAGCTCTTTCGCTTCGCAGTTCATCTTGATGGGGATGTTGCGCTCCTCGACGGCGGCCACGAGGCCGGGCACGAGCGTGAGGCCCACGGCCGAGCCGTCCGTCGGACGGTGGCAGCGCTTGACGGACATGCCGCCGGTCAGCGTGATGTTGTCCAGCGTCACGCCCAGACCGTCCAGCCAGTCGATGGCACCGGCCGAGTTGTCGCACATGAACTTCACCAGCTCGGGATCGCCCGTGTTGTGCCCGCCGTCGAGCGTTTCCTGCGCGAACAGGTCGTTGCTGTCCTCGATGCCCTGCTCCTTCTGGAACTTCGTCTCCGAGGCGTTCATGCCGCTCGACGAGTAGTTCGTGTTGCCGCCGTTCACGCCCATCTTCTCCAGCAGCACGACGTTGGTGAGACCCTTGTCGTACGCGGCGATGGCCGCGGAAAGGCCGGCGCCGCCGGTGCCGATGACCACCACGTCGTACGACTCGCCCGCAGCCGCGCCCGCCTCGCCGGACGACTCCTCGTCCTGAGGCGCGCAGCCCGTCAAGCCGAAGCTTCCCAGCACGCCCAGCGCGCCCATCGCGCCCACGCCTGCGATGAAGCTGCGGCGCGTCAGACGATGCGGTGCGTGCATGCCGTTCTCGAATTCTGCCATGGTTCTTACTCCTCCCTTGAGCCCGTGCGCATTCGACCGCGCCGGGCATTGCCTTGCGAATTCAACAGTATCGAAATGGTTGAAGTTGCCTACACCCATGATGGGCGTACTTGCATAAACCCGTATAATGATGCCCGCAATGAAAGTGCGCTATCCGGGAGGGAATTCGCACGCCAATGAAACCCGCACGCGAACAGAGTGCCGCGCGAAGCGTGCCGTTCGGCATGGTCGCAGCAGGATTGGCCTGCCTGTTCGCGGGAATCTGGACGAGCGACGGGGCCGCCTTGACGCTGCTCGAACCGCCCGGCGGCGACCTCGCCATGCGCGTCTCCTCGCTCATCGTGTACATCGCCCTGTTCGTCGGGGTGCGGCGGCGCATGCGCGGCGCCCGCACCGAGCAACGCGACCTCAAGCGCTTCCTGATCATCGCCGCCGGAGCCGCCCTCGTCGCCTACGCGTTCGGCACCGCGATCATGCTGAGCGCGGGCCCGTTCGACGGCTCCACGCGGGCCGTTGTCGCGTCTCTCGCGTTCTTCCTGCTCAAGGGTATCGGCGCGCCGTTGAGCGTGGCGCTCGTCTGCTTGAGCGCCACGCTTCCCTACCGCCTCGTGGCGCAGGTGTCGGCGCTGGGCATCCTGGGCGCATTCGTGCTGAAGGAGGCGGCGGAGGCGTTGGCCGCGTTCGCTCAGCTGGGAGACGTGGGCGCGTTCGCCGTCGGGAGCGTCCTGATCGCGGCGGCAGCCGGCCTCGTCATCGCGGCGCTGCAACGTCGGCGCTCGGTCGTCAGGCTCGACGCATCCGCAGAACCGCCGGAGGAACGCGCGACGGTGCTGCTGCCCTTCCGCACGCTCGCCAACCGCAACCTCGTCGTCGGGGTGGTGGTGGCGTCCATGATGCTGGGGTTTTTGCGTTCGAGCTCCTCCATCGGGCCGGTCGATTCCCCGCCCGCCGTGATGGTGGCGCTCGTGCTCATCATCGCGGCCATCGGGCTTGTGCCGAGCATCGGCGTGCACGAGCTGTTCCGCGGGGCGCTCGTGTGCACGGCGGCCGGCTTCCTGCTGGGACCCGTGCTGGATCTGTTCGCAACCGGCGGAGGGGACGTGCTGGTCAGCATCGGCACGTCGCTGTTCGAGGTGGTGGTGTGGGTGGTCGCCGTCGTCATCGTGCGCTCGTGCACCGAACCGCTGCTGGCCGCCGCGGCGGCGCGTCTCGTCATCGTCGTGGGGCATCTGGCCGGCGCGGCCCTCGGCATGCTGGCCGAAGCGTGGGCGCGGGTGGACGCCACTGCCCCCGAAGCGTTCTCCCTCGTCATCGTGTTCGCCTACGTCATCATGCTCGTGTACCTGTTCAACGACCCGGTGGCGAAGCTGCCGTTCACCGCGGGGCGCTTCGCCGCGCCGCAACCCGCAGCGCCCGTCGCTTCCTCCCCGACGACCGCCTCCTGCGCGCCCGCCGCCGCGGCAGCGCCCTCCGCCGGAGCGCCCGCCCCGAGCGACCCCGATCCGTGGGAAGCGCGCTGCACCGCCGTCGCGCGCGAGCACAATCTGACGCCGCGCGAAACCGACGTGCTCGAGCAGCTTGCGCGCGGACGCGACCTCGCGTTCATGGAGGAGAAGTTCGTCCTGTCGCGCAACACGGTGAAGATGCACATCAAGCACGTGTACGAGAAGCTGGGCGTGCACAGCAAGCAGGAAGTCATCGACCTCGTAGAGTCCGCGCGCCCGCAATCGTAGCCATCGCCTACAGGGTCTCAACGACACGGCAAACGTCCGGCGGCACTTCCGCACCATCAGCTACCCCGACCCTCGCTTTCTTCTAGAGTAGTCCCACTCTATCCGGCAGCGCATCGCCATCCGGCGTGCGCATTCAAGAAGAAAGGCGGCATCTATGGGAAAGTTTAAGCGCTTTTGCATGATCGTGTTCGTCGTTGCTGCCGTGCTGGGCGTGGGCGTGCTCGCAACCCTCTGGTTCGCCTGGGAACCGCTGTTCCCGGCAATCGCATGGCTCATGAGCATGCCTTGGTTCTTCATCGTCGAAGCCGTGCTGCTGGGCATCACGGCGCTGGGACTGCTGGTCGTGCTGATTCGCGCCATCACCGCTCCGGGCAAGAACTCGCAGCTCGAGCTTGAACGCGACAACGGCAGCATCGCCATCACGCAGAACGCCATCCAGTCGACGGTCAAGCACGTCATCGAGGGTCATCACGGTCTGGCGACGGACAACGTGAAGGTCCACATCACGAACAAGCACGATCCGCGCATGAGCATCCACGCGAAGATCGATCCGGGCCGCAACGCCGAGCTGGGACAGCTGGGCGCGAAGCTGCAGGACGAGATCGCCGCGACGCTCGAGGCCTTCACCGGTTACCCGGTGGATTCCGTGCGCATCACGTTCGCCGGCGACGCCGACGTGGTGACGCCCGCGTTCACGCAGCAAGCCACCAAGTTCACCGACGACACGCACCGCCAGCACCAGACCAAGCCGGTGCCGGCCCACGTGGTCGAGTAGGTGATGCGCTCATGACCCAATCCACGATGCGCATCCACACCGCGCCGGCCCCGGTGGCGGCGCCGAAACCGACGACGAAGCCGGTAATGAAGCCGCAGCCGAAGCCGACCGTGGCGACGGTGGCGACGAAGCCGAGTCCCGCGCCGGCGGCAGCGCCCGCGTCCGCGCCGGCGGCAGCAAGCGCTAAGCGCGAGGAGCCGCAAGCCCAGCAGCGCACGGCCGACACGCCGTCCGACGTCATCGCGAACGCGGCGTCCGAGACGAAGCGCGATAAGGGCGTGTACGCCAGCATGAAGCGCGCGGTGTCCCCCTACGTCGAGCACCACAGCCATGCGGTGCTGTACGGCATCCTCGGCTTCGTCGCGGCGGCCCTCATCCTCATCATCGGATTCTGGCCCACCGTGCTGCTGGCCGTGTTCGCCGCCATCGGCGTGCTCATCGGCAAGTACCGCGACGGCGACCGAGCAACGCGCCAGCAGATGAAGCACTTCCTCGATCGGTTCAACTAGCGAAACGCCTCGCGTGCCGCGCCCTTCCCGTTCCCGAGATTCGCGCAGCCCGAGGCGTTCGCTCCATTATTTTTCACGCTACAGAAAGGAACTACCATGACCCAGAGCACTATGGCCAAGCCCGCCACCTCCACGTACAACCCCTATTCCGACATGGACGCCGACCAGAAGAAGGGCGACGCGCCCGTCACCGCCTCCGACGTTCCTGCCGAGCCGGTATACAAGCTGGTCATCGACGAGAACGTTGTTGAGAAGATCTCCTCGATGGCCGCGCAGAAGATCAACGGCATCATCGACATGAAGGGCAACGTGCTGTCCCGCATCCAGGAAGGCCTCGGCGGAGACGACAAGACGAAGGGCGTCAACGCCGACATCGTCGACGACACGAACGCCAAGATCAACCTCGACGTCATCATGGAGTACGGCAAGTCCGCACCCGAGATCTTCGACGACATCAAGAAGGTCGTCGGCGGCGACCTCAAGGATATGACCGGCCTCAACGTGGTCGAGATGACCGTGAACGTGGTCGACGTCATGACGCCGGAAGAGTACGCCCAGAAGAACGGATCCAACACCGACGACGGGCAGCAGGACGGCTCCAACTAGCTTGGACACCCCCTCAGCGTCGTACCGCGGAGCCGCCCCGTCCGAGCTCCGCACCCCGCACTGCAAGCCCGCCCCGCCTCGAAGCGGGGCGGGCTTTTTGATGGCGGGAACAGGTTCTCGCGGTTGGCCCTACCCAGCCTTGCGCACGTCTTCCGTGATCTTCGCGAAATCGCCCTTTGCGGCACGGTAGCGAACGAGGTCGCGCGTGTTCACGCTCTCGACGCCGTCGAGACGCGTGACGGCGCCCAGGCCGAAGCCCACCTGCGGCGCGCCCTCGGCAGCCAGCCGCGCGAAGCGATCCTCCTTGGCCTCGCGCGCGAAGCGCAGCGGAAGGTACTCGGCGAACCCGCGCTCGACCAAGGCGTCGCGCATCCCGTCCAGCTGGCGCGCGACCTCTTCGGGCTCCGCCTCGAGCTCGGGAGCCACCCGCACCAGCTCCACATGCGTCGCGTGCGAACGCGCGGCCGCAAGCGCGGTGCGCCGCACGGTGAGCGCGCCGTCCTCCCCGTCGCGCGCCCTATGGCCGAACGCCAGCACGAGACCCAGCGTGTCGTTCGCATAGGAGTGCAGGAAATGGTCGCAGATGATGGGCAGGTCGTTCAGGTTGTCCACCCGGTTGAGGCGCACGAAGTCGACGGGGTTGAGCGACAGCATCTCGAAGTCGAAGCGCGTCACGCCGGCGCGGCGGAAGAACGGCATGGTGGCGCCGCTCACGTTCGCGATGGACGAGCGCATGGTGACGGGCGCATCTTCGGCCACGTCGCAGGCATGTCGCACGGCCCGCACGATACGGGCGATGTCCGCGCCCGCATTCGACGCTACGCCGCCGCCCAGCTGCACGGCGCGCACGCGGCAGTCGTCGAACTGCCCCGCGTTCGCCTCGATCTCGGCCACGAGCGCATCCGCGTAGCGCGCCATTCGCGCGCTGTCCCATCCGAGGATCATGCCGTCGCGCCTGAGCGCGTCGTCCTTCACGCAAAACGGGATGGACACCTGCACGATCGCATCGCGTTTCTCAGTCATGGTGGGTTGCTCCTTTTCCTCGCTTCTCGCGCGAAGCGGCGACCGCCCGAGAGCGACCGCCGCGCGCCATGGGCCGGCTGGCATCAGGGAGGGAGGGAGGGGGTGCGCCAGCCGGCCCCGAATCGGTTGATGCGGCGCTACGCCTTCACGTCCTCGATCACGCTTTCCGCAGCGCAATAGCCCGAGGTGAGCGCCGAGGCGCAGCTGTTGCCGGCCGTGGGCGTGGCGTACTGGATGCCGTAGCGCTGACCGCAGGTGTTGCCCGCGGCGTACAGGCCCGCAATGGGCTCCTTCGCGCCGGTGAGCACCTGGTAGCGCCCATCGGTGCAGATGGCCGCGTGCTGGCACAGGCCGCCGGAGGGGTTGCCGCCCGTCGTGCCGAACGAGGCGAAGAACGGCGCGTCCTTGATGGGGAACAGGTTCTGCGGGTCGCAACCCCAATCGTCGTCGTGCCCCTTTTCGCACAGCTCGTTGTAGTGCGCAACCTCGGCCAGGAAGTTCTCCTTGGCCTCGCCGGTGTAGCCGACGATCTCGGCCAGTTCCTCAAGCGTGTCGGCAGCGTACACCGTGGAGTACTCCTTGCCGAAGCGGGCGAAGGCGCGCACGTCGAAGCCGTCGTTGCCGGTTTTGTAGTTCGCCATGTTCTCGCGCACTTCTTCCACCATGTAGTCCGAGCTGCGGTCCATCGTCTCATGACCGTAACCCTGGTGGGACAGGTATTCCTCCCAGTTGGCGTCCGTCACGTTCACCAACAGCTGGCCCGCGGGAAGCATGTCGAGGTAGCCGTTGGAGCCGTGCTTCACCATCGTCTCGTTCATGAAGCGCTTGCCGTCGTTGCCGAAGCACGGCCACGCGCCGCCGAACGCGAAGCCCGGCACGCCGTTGATGCCCGCGGCCTGGCCGGCGCGGGGGCCGCCCTCCATCGTGCCGCCGGCCCACATGCACATACGGATGCCGGAGCCGTCGCGGCCCATGCCGCCGATGGAGGTGGCGTCGGTGCGATCGTTGCCGTACGACCAGGCGATGTTGCGCATCTGATCGGACAGGTCGAGGCGCATGTCGGGGTTGCCGCCGAAGTCGCCGGCTGCCACGATGGTCGCCTTCGCGTTGATCTGATGGTACGCGCCATCGACGTCCTGGAAGATGGCGCCGGTCACCGCGTCGCCGTCTTGCACGAGCACCACGCCCTGATAGCCCCATTTGATGGTGCCGCCGGCGTCTTCGAACGCCGTGTGGACCGAGCGGATGACGAACGGCCACATGTTGATGTTGGATTCCTCATCGCGCCATTGGGTCATGGCCGGCCACGACTTCTGGCCGCAGCACTCGCCGCTGAAGTTGTCGTTGCCCTTGTAGTTCGAGGTCTTGGCGTACTTCTCCACGTACTCGGCGGGGATGTGCTCCACCATCCAGTCGAGCATCTCGCCCGAACGCGTGGCGTAGTCGCGCACGATCTTCTGGTGCGCATGGCCACGCGAGAGGCGCATGTACTCGTTGAACACCTCGGTCGTGTCGATCTCGGGCGTGCCCTTGTCCAAGAACAGCTTCGAGTTGTAGCAGGCCATGTCGCAGGCGTACTCGTCGTACTCGTCGTACGTCTGCATCTCGGCGAGGAAGACGTTCGCGCCCTCCTCCTGGCAGCGCAGCGCCGCCACGGTGCCCGCGTTGCCCGCGCCGATGACCAGCACGTCGCACTCCTCGGTGTCGGCGATGTCGCTGACCTCGGGGGCGTCGCCCAGCCACGCCGGCTTGTTCAGCATGAAGTCGGCCGGCTTGATGCCCAGCTGCTCGCAACCGCCGCCGGCGGACAGCACGCCGTCGCCCTTGAGGGTGATGTACTCCTCGGGCGTGGTGGGCGCCTTCGCGCTGGCGTTCTGGCCACGATTGAACGTCGACAGCTCCTGCATCACATCGTACGTGCCGGCTTCACCGGAATCGGCCGCTGCTGCCGAGGCGGTGGATGCCGATTGCTGCGGCGAGCATCCGCCCAGCGCGCCGAGCGCGGCGACGCTCATCGTGCCGGCGGCCGCGCCCTTCAAGAAATCGCGACGCGACCAGCTGTGCTTCGAGGTGGTTCCCATGTTCCCGCTCCCTTCAATCAAATACCCGTGTTCCCGTTTCGTCACCGCGCGGTTTGTTGTGCGGCACCGAACGTTCGGCTACACTACGGTTCAGGCTAGGGTTCCGCCATCACTGAAAGCGATGATTTCGAGGTTCGCGCGGCGCACCCCCCGGGGGTCGCCCCATAGCTGAATTTGGTGATTTGCGCTGTCTACGAGGGAAAACGCTGCGGCGTTGCAGGGAGGACATGGGAAGCGCACAACAACACGTTTCTGAGCGGGCGCGTTCGACGTCCGTCTCGTTTAAGCCTGCGCTGCTGGGTGCGGGGTTGCTGTTCTCCGTCTTCCTCAACGCGATCCGGTTCTTCTCCGAAGGCGAGACGGACACCGCCTTCTCCTTGCACCCCTTCGCGGTGTACACCGGTTGGGGCCTGTTCGGCTGCGGCATCGTGCTTGCGGCGGTCGCCGTGCGCGCGAAACGCGTCGGCCGTCCCGCGCCCGACCTCACCCGCACCGGTCCGGTGCTGCTCGGGGCCTGCCTTACCGCCCTCGGCATGCAATTCATGCTGCCCCTGTACACGCAGCTGTCGCTGCCGTTCATCGAGCCTGTCGTGTTCGGCATGGCGTTCGGGGCGGGGCTCACGATGCTCACGACGGCCTGGGGATCGGTCTTCGCGCGGCTCGAGCCCGAGAACCTGCTGTTCAACAGCGCGCTGGGCATCATGCTGGCAGCCGTCACCCACGTTGCCGCCGAGCCGCTCTCGCCCACGCCGCTGGGGCTGGCGATGGTCGCGTGCACGCTGGTAGCGTCCATCGCGCTGCTGTTCGTTGCCCGCACGCTCGACGAGCCCGCCTCGTCGCAACCCGCCGACACCGAGCGCGAGGAGGACGGTGATCACCGCGCGCGGCTGCGCAAGGCACGCGCCATATTGTGGATGCCTCTCGTGGGCGCATGCATCACCTGTTTCATCTTCGGACTGACCTGGGACCCCGTCATCTCCAGCGAGCAGACGCGCCTGCCCGACCCGCTGGGAGCTTGGAAATCGCTCATCGGGCCGTCGCTGCTGGCGATCATCGTCGCGCTCATCGTGCTGCGGAAAGCAGACTCGTCGCCGCTTCGCTTGCTCAACCAGGCCGTGTATCCCATGGCCGTCGCGCTGCTGCTGGCGTTGCCGGTGATCAGCACCGACAGCAACGTCGTTGCAGGCACCATCGACGTGCTCACCCAGGCCAGCTTCGCCGTGATCGCGCTGGCCATCTGGTGCAGCATGGCCAGCGCCGCCCGCAGCGTTCCCCTCGCCGCCGCGGTCGTGTTCCCCGCCTGCCTCGTGCTGCTGGCGCTCGCGTTCGTGGCCGGCCTGTGCGGCATCGCCATCATCGGCACCGACGGGCGCGCCATATGCCTCATCATGCTCACCGTGTACCTGGCCCTCATCGCCATCTCGTTCGCGCAGGAGTCGCGACAGCGCGAAGTCCGCCGCACCGAGCCGCGCGGAGCGGACGACTCGCGCACGTACATCCACCGCCGGTGCGACACGCTGGCCGTCGAACGCGGGCTGTCGCCGCGCGAGCGCGAAGTGCTGTACTACCTGGGGCGCGGCTACAACCACGGCTACGTCGCCGAGAAGCTGTACATTTCCGAGAACACGGTGCGCACCCACGTGCGCCACATCTACGGGAAGCTGAGCATCGGCTCCCGGGAAGAGCTCCTCGCCCTCATCGACGCTGAAGACGCAGGAACTTCGGGAGCGCGACGATGAACATCCTCGACTATCTGGGTACCGAGTTCGCCTCGTTCGAGGAAAAGCCGTTCAACCCGGTCGATTCGGCGACGCTCTCGCAGTTCTGCATGGTGCGCGCCGAGGGCATCGTGCCGCCGCTGCGCGAGCGAAAAACGTTCGGCGCGTTCGGCACCGTCGTGAAAAACCTCCTGTCTCCGTCCGGACGTCCCGCTCGGTTCACCGACGCATTGCGCGCCGAGCGATACGAGCATATGTTCTCGGGCCTCATTCCCGGCCGCGTGAAAGAGAACATGCTCGCGCTTGCGGCCAGCCCGCGGTTCCGCGACGTCGCCGTCCGCGACTACCTCAGCCTGTTCGATACCGAGCGGCAGACGCAGTTCGCCGCCATGACGTTCGTGTACAAAAAAGAGTTCGCTTACGTGGGGTTCCGCGGCACCGACACGTCCATCACCGGCTGGCGCGAGAACTTCAACATGGCCTACACCGCGCCCGTCCCCGCGCAGGAGCAGGCCGCACGCTACCTGGAAGCCGTCGCCCCGCACCTCCCGCGGCGGCTGTTCGTCGGCGGCCACTCGAAGGGGGCCAACCTCGCGCTGTACGCCGCGCTGAACGCGCCCGCCGCCGTGCAAGAGCGTATCGATCGCGTCTACACGCACGACGGTCCCGGCTTCAAGGCGGGCGCGTTCTCGCCCGACGACTGGCGGAAGCTGGACGGGCGCATCCATCGCACCGTGCCGCAAGACTCCATCATCGGGATGCTCATGGAGTCGCACACGCCGCCACGCGTGGTGCACAGCACCGAGCGCGGCCTCATGCAGCACAGCCCGTTCTCCTGGGAGATCGACGGCGACGATTTCGTCTACCTCGATGACCTCACCGACAACGCGAAGTTCACCGACGCCCTGCTCACCGAGTGGCTGGCGCGTTATTCCGACGAGGAGGCCGCGGCCATCGTCGATGCGCTGTTCAAGGCCATCGAAGCATCGGGCGCCCAGAACGCCACCGATATATTCTTCGGCGGATCCAAAACGGTGACCCTGCTCAGCGAGGCTGCGAAGAACATCGACGGAACGGCGCGCGACACGCTCGTCGGCGCCCTCGGGTCGCTCGCCGAGCTGGCCACCCATCACGTCACCCAGGGTATCTTCGGCATGTTCGCCCCCAAGCCGAAAGAGCGCCCCTAGACGTCCGGTCCCTCCTCCGCGCGCCGCCCGTCACCGAGCTCGGCCGCAGCCTCTATCACCTCTCCGAGAACCCTCCGGAAATCCTGGGCGTTCTTCGACGTGACGACCGGCCTGCCTGTTTGAGCCTCGATCTCCTCGCGCGCGTTGCCCGCCACGGAACCGCCCCTTTGGGCCACCCCCTTGCTCTGCTCGAACGTCTCCGGCTCCTCAACCTTCGACAGCTCGGTCGTCGTCGCCTCGGCAAGCATGTTGAGCACCAGTTCGAGCGTGCTCATATTGTCTCGAAGGTTCTCCTTCGTCAGGCCCTTATGGTTCTTGTATTGGCGCGTGGTCATGCCCGCCCACGCTTTCGAAATCTCATCCGTGAGGATGGCGAATTCCGATCCTTTCGAGACGCCTCGCTCGATCCACTCATCCGTCAGCTCTTTGCGCACCGAGATCGCCTGCAAGCGCTGGTTCACCCATTCAGGGCTGTAGCCCTTTTTGAGATACGTCTCGAGCGCGCGGTCGATGCCCTGCTCGGGATCGACGGTTTCCTCGATGCGCTCGGTGCCAACCTGGGCGAGCCACAGCTTGAAGGGCTCGGCCTTCGGAGAGGGAACGGACTGGACGATGCGAAGGACGCCGTGAGTTGTCGCGCAATCGGTTGCGCGCATTTTCCCGTCACTCGCTTTCATTTTCAACTGGTGACAATATGTCACCGTTTGACTGCCCTCCTCCTTGAGCCGCTGCTTGAGCTTGTTCCAGTACTTTCGACCGTCTTTGCTCTCGGTCAGCACCGCCACAACGTCGACCACCGAGAAATACCACTCCTCCTCGTCTTCGTTCCAAAGAGCGCGAATGCGGGAGTCCTCGTACAGCTTGAGCGATTGGATGGGTGCCATGGCCACCTCCTTGCGTCCTGGGCGTCTTGGACTGGAGGTGCCTGGCTGAGCACAACGCCGCTTTTATCAGTAGATCCATTATAGCATCAAATGGGTACGTATGTTCGTAAATATCAAAAACTTGATCGCGCGGGTGCGAACCTGCGCTACAAGACGAACACCCCGTCGAGCGAGCCGTGCCTCAACGCGTTGTCGAGACGCGGCACGAGACCGGCCGCGGCCCAGCGCGCAAGCTCCCGCGCCGCTTCCTCGTCGGGGCCGCGCAGGCCCAGCTCGTCGCATGCCCGGTCCGCCGCCCCAACAAGCAGCTTCCGGCGCTCGGCAGCCGAACGATCCGCCAGCAGCCGGGCGATACGCGCGCGACCTCCCTCGCCGACGCATAGGCCGCGCACGTCGCCGCCCGCGAGCGCGCAGCCTACCGCGTTCGCCGCCACCGGTTCGAACAGATTCACGATGAGCTCGCCGTACGCAGGATGCACGCGCCTCAGCACCGCCTTGCAGCGCCCCAGATCGCACCGCCGCAGGAAGCGGCATTCCGCTAGCAGCCGCTCGAGGTACGTCGTCACGTACGCCACGCCCTGAATCTCCTCCGGCACGGGGCGGCAGAGCGGATAGTCGATGTCGGCCGGAATCTCGTGCGCGAAGAATCGCGGCTCGTAGCGCGCCCCGAAGTCGCGCAGGCTTTCGAGCGTATCCCGCAACGCAACGCTCTCCAGCAGTGGCATGCTGAGACACACGTCCTTCCACAGGCCTTTCACCTGAGCCGCCTGCTCCTCGATGCGATGCAGGCTGCGCGCGAACACCTCCTCGGCACCCTGTTCGAGCACGTCGAGCATCGCCGCCTCGTCGGGATCGTCGGCGTCCACGCCCAGCACGAAGCACACCGATTCCAGCAAGCGATGCGCGTCGTACTCGGGAATGGACGTGCTCTCGCCCATCGTGAACAACGCCACCTGCTTGGCCAGCACGCCCCACACCTGCGCCTGAAACGCCGCGCCTACGTCGACGGCATCGTCAAGCCGCATGCGCAGCGCCCGGCCTTCGTCACAGAAACGAGGATCCTCCGATGCGGCTGTTCGCGTCGAATCCGATGCGGTACAGCTCGCCGTAGCCGTCGTAATACCCTGCGGCGAATTCGTTGCTGGGCCGCTCGAGGCGCTCTTCGTCGAACACGCGGTCGAACTCATCGTGCACTCGTTCGTCGTCCTCGTCATCGCTCTCCTCTTCCGCCACCTCACGCTGCGTCTTCTCGTCATACTCCCCCGCCTGCTCACCCGCAGCCTGCGCGCGTAGTTCTACCAACTTCACGCCCTCGAGCGCATCCACTGCACCATGCGCTCGCTCGTCGAATGCCGTGCGCAGTGCGGAAACCAACTCGTCATCAGATATGCCGCCGTGTGCCTCAGCCTCTTCCTTATAGCGGTAGAACGCATCCTGCACGTCCGCGAGCGTCTCCTCGTAGGTCTCCTGGAGCAAGTATGGCGAATCGCGAAACGCCGCAACAATATCGCGCAACGCCCCGCGCCCGAACTCTACGCGCCCCGTCGCCCGAAGTGCTTCATGACGGCGCTCTGTCAGCCCGACCATCTGCTCTTCCGTGAGACTCAGCCCGTACGCGGCCGTCGCCTCGTTGCATGCGGTAAGCTCAGCTCGCCGAGCATCCCGCGAAAGTGCCATGAGAGATACACCTAATTCCACAAGCATCGCTCCTTCCCGGGCACGAGAGCCAGTCATCTCTCGTGCGCCAAAAGCTGGTTATAGGTATATACACCCGCGCTTCAAGAAATACACGACTCGATTTTTTGCGAGTTTTGTGGTATCATAACCCCAGATGAGAAGGAGAAATTGTGATTTCTCCTTCTTTGCATTCACGGACGAAATCGCTTGCCCCGCGCGTGCAGGAGCCCTTTCGGTGAAGGAGACACCGCTTCGGCAACCTGACTCCTGTTTGGCGCACAACTGAGTACAAGCGGGAAAAGACAGGACGCGTGACCGACGCCTCGTCGGGCACACTGCAGCGCGAAGCCCGGTCAAGTCACAAAAAGCCGGAAAACCATGCAATGGGGCGCAGCGCGGGGTCGCGGCCCGCAGCGCGCACACGCGGACACCCCAACCCCTAGGCAGCACAGCAGATTTTTCGCGGCGAAAAACGCTCCCCAGCCAATCTGCCCGACTCTTCCGAAACAGGTAGAGTTTGCCGTTCCCTGTGGTTATACGCCAAATAGGGAGTCAGATTCGACAATATGATGTTGCAGGGTGCAACGAGTGCCTATAGAACGGCGGCGAGAGAGCATCCGCCCTCTCGCCGCCGAAACACAATATGCAAGATGCCAGCCTCAGAACTACCGAGAACTATCCAGCGTTCAACGCAAGCACCTCCTGTCGCCCGAGTGGAGTTACCCAATACGCATTCTCAATCTGGGCGCCGCTTCGCAAGAACCGAGGCTCTATTCTGATAAAGCCCCCCTCTTGCAGCAACATGCATACGCGTCGTACCTGATCGCAGCCTAGATTAAGTTCTCTTCCCAACTCGCGATACGAGAGGCAGGGAGGCTCCGTTTGGATGTTTTCAACGTTTTCCAAGTATGCAAGAACGCGCATCTTGCGCTCGCGCATGACAGAGTGGGGTATTCTCGTCATGGTTTGCTCCTTCCTTTCCTCTCCTTGCTATTTGATATACCCCGATTTGTTCTTCATGCGACGCCATGCGACCAGAACACCAACGCCAGCAAGCGCAGCCGTGACCGAGAGAATACCAGCCCCCAAGACCCATGTATCACCGGTTTTGATTAGCTTGTCCCCAGGCGTCTGAGAACCAGCACTCGAACTGTTGCTCGAATTGTCAGGCAGCTCTTGCACCCGAGCCTCTACTGTAACCTTTATTGTTTTAACTGAAGAAGCACCCTTGCTGTCTGTCACCTTGTAGGTCACCTCATACACGCCGGGCTTGGAGGTATCCACGGTGTTGCTTAGCACCTCGACCTTGTCCGTGAGGTCACCGTCCTCTTCATCGGTGGCGCTCACACCCTCCAGCGGGTTGAAGATATCTCCGACCGTGAGTACCTTGTCGGAGGCAGCGATGGTCGGGATGTGGTTCAGGTCCTCCGTCTTCGGGTTGACCGTCACGCTGATGGTCTTGGTTGAAGAAGCACCCTTGCTGTCTGTCACCTTGTAGGTCACCTCATACACACCGGGCTTGGAGGTATCCACGGTGTTGCTTAGCACCTCGACCTTGTCCGTGAGGTCGCCGTCCTCTTCATCGGTGGCACTCACGCCCTCCAGTGGGTTGAAGGTATCTCCGACCGTGAGTACCTTGTCGGAGGCAGCGATGGTCGGGATGTGGTTCAGGTCCTCCGTCTTCGGGTTGACCGTCACGCTGATAGTCTTGGTTGAAGAAGCACCCTTGCTGTCTGTCACCTTGTAGGTCACCTCATACACACCGGGCTTGGAGGTATCCACGGTGTTGCTTAGCACCTCGACCTTGTCCGTGAGGTCACCGTCCTCTTCATCGGTGGCGCTCACACCCTCCAGCGGGTTGAAGATATCTCCGACCGTGAGTACCTTGTCGGAGGCAGCGATGGTCGGGATGTGGTTCAGGTCCTCCGTCTTCGGGTTGACCGTCACGCTGATGGTCTTGGTTGAAGAAGCACCCTTGCTGTCTGTCACCTTGTAGGTCACCTCATACACACCGGGCTTGGAGGTATCCACGGTGTTGCTTAGCACCTCGACCTTGTCCGTGAGGTCACCGTCCTCTTCATCGGTGGCGCTCACACCCTCCAGCGGGTTGAAGATATCTCCGACCGTGAGTACCTTGTCGGAGGCAGCGATGGTCGGGATGTGGTTCAGGTCCTCCGTCTTCGGGTTGACCGTCACGCTGATGGTCTTGGTTGAAGAAGCACCCTTGCTGTCTGTCACCTTGTAGGTCACCTCATACACACCGGGCTTGGAGGTATCCACGGTGTTGCTTAGCACCTCGACCTTGTCCGTGAGGTCACCGTCCTCTTCATCGGTGGCGCTCACACCCTCCAGCGGGTTGAAGATATCTCCGACCGTGAGTACCTTGTCGGAGGCAGCGATGGTCGGGATGTGGTTCAGGTCCTCCGTCTTCGGGTTGACCGTCACGCTGATGGTCTTGGTTGAAGAAGCACCCTTGCTGTCTGTCACCTTGTAGGTCACCTCATACACACCGGGCTTGGAGGTATCCACGGTGTTGCTTAGCACCTCGACCTTGTCCGTGAGGTCGCCGTCCTCTTCATCGGTGGCACTCACGCCCTCCAGTGGGTTGAAGGTATCTCCGACCGTAAGCACCCTGTCGGAGGCAGCGATGGTCGGGATGTGGTTCAGGTCCTCCGTCTTCGGGTTGACCGTCACGCTGATAGTCTTGGTTGAAGAAGCACCCTTGCTGTCTGTCACCTTGTAGGTCACCTCATACACACCGGGCTTGGAGGTATCCACGGTGTTGCTTAGCACCTCGACCTTGTCCGTGAGGTCACCGTCCTCTTCATCGGTGGCGCTCACACCCTCCAGCGGGTTGAAGATATCTCCGACCGTGAGTACCTTGTCGGAGGCAGCGATGGTCGGGATGTGGTTCAGGTCCTCCGTCTTCGGGTTGACCGTCACGCTGATGGTCTTGGTTGAAGAAGCACCCTTGCTGTCTGTCACCTTGTAGGTCACCTCATACACGCCGGGCTTGGAGGTATCCACGGTGTTGCTTAGCACCTCGACCTTGTCCGTGAGGTCACCGTCCTCTTCATCGGTGGCGCTCACACCCTCCAGCGGGTTGAAGATATCTCCGACCGTGAGTACCTTGTCGGAGGCAGCGATGGTCGGGATGTGGTTCAGGTCCTCCGTCTTCGGGTTGACCGTCACGCTGATGGTCTTGGTTGAAGAAGCACCCTTGCTGTCTGTCACCTTGTAGGTCACCTCATACACACCGGGCTTGGAGGTATCCACGGTGTTGCTTAGCACCTCGACCTTGTCCGTGAGGTCGCCGTCCTCTTCATCGGTGGCACTCACGCCCTCCAGTGGGTTGAAGGTATCTCCGACCGTGAGTACCTTGTCGGAGGCAGCGATGGTCGGGATGTGGTTCAGGTCCTCCGTCTTCGGGTTGACCGTCACGCTGATAGTCTTGGTTGAAGAAGCACCCTTGCTGTCTGTCACCTTGTAGGTTACCTCATACACGCCGGGCTTGGAGGTATCCACGGTGTTGCTTAGCACCTCGACCTTGTCCGTGAGGTCACCGTCCTCTTCATCGGTGGCACTCACGCCCTCCAGTGGGTTGAAGGTATCTCCGACCGTGAGTACCTTGTCACTCGCGACGATAGCAGGGATATGGTTGATGACGCTGGCATTGGGATTAAAGACCCACGTGCCCACGAAGTGCACGTTGCCGGAGGCCACTTTCGAGTCGGCGTCGTAGCCCTTAAACGTCCACACGCCGTCGGTCACCTCAACCGTCGTCTCGCCTGGCTGAATGGCCGAGACGGTAGTACCGTGAGCGTACCTCTTAGCGTCGATCGGAAGCAGGTTGGTCACCTCCTCCGGGAGCACCTTGTCCTTCGTCCCGCTGACGAACTCATAGGTCACGCCGTACTCGTGCGCCGAGAACTCCCACGTGCCCACGAAGTGCACGTTGCCGGAGGCCACTTTCGAGTCGGCGTCGTAGCCTTTGAACGTCCACACGCCGTCGGCCACCGGAATCGCTGTCTCATCCGGCTGGATGGCCGCGACGGTGGTACCCTCCATATAGGTCTTACTGTCGATTGGAAGAAGATCCATTATCGCTTCCGGAAGCTCCTTGTCCTTCGTGCCACTAACGAATTCATAGGACACAGAATATGAGGGCTTTTTCGCCACTTGCCACATGTAGTAGCTACCGTCGCTCACACCCGGATCCTCGACGCGCTTGAGGTACAGGCCAGCCGTAACAGTCGCCTCGTCATCGTTAGCCAGCACAAACGCCTCGTTCGAAGCACCGTTTGCCTTCCAGCCGGTAATGTAATTGTCGCCGAGAACAGGAGCCTGCGCTGCGCGCCAATCGCCAGAAGATACCGTCAGTACGGAGGCCGTTCCCGTCGCGGCACCCTTTATGCTGAGCGCTATATCTCCCGTCGGGTAGTTCAGATCGCTCGGTGTGCGCTGCACCGCCGGCAAGCGAAACTCGGCCGAATCCCCCGCAAATGTCGACTGAAACAGGGCGGGGTTCATAAGCGCCATCGTTCCGGAAGCGTCCACAGCACCCTTGACGCTCGTCGTGCCGAGAGATACCAGCGTACCGGCTTCCCCCACGGTCAACGAACCCTGTATCTCAAGGTTGGGTATATCTGCCGTCTGAACGAAACGCTGCTCCCACATACCCTCAAGCTGCACGTTGCCAGAAACCAACGACTGCGCTTTCACGGTTTCTAAACGGCTGTTGCCTTCAACAGCCAGCCCATACACCGTACGGAAAGGCAACCCCTGCGCCGATTGGACCTTGTTATCGCCCTCCCTATTATCGCCCAAGCGCAACGAAGCCCCATTGACAAGCTTCACGTTGTCAAAGCGCTTTAGAAATGCAACATCAAGCGGGTTATCCGATGCTCCGCTGCCGTCGAAGAGAAGGCTTGAAACATGCCCAGACACCAAGCCCTCACCGCCGACGCTGCCCTCGATACCCTTTATCCTTGCTGCTTTCGATACCTGCACGTCGAGGTCGCCCGCAATTGCATCAGTTAAGGCACCCGCATCGATAAAGGGGACTTTGCCGCCCGATACCTCGATAAGCGCATTACCTGCAAGGCCGCCCAGAGGACCCACTGCTATCACGCCGTCGTTATAGTAATGTTCCCACGGCACTGTGTAGTTGTTGATATCCCCCGATGTCATGCGAATGACAAGTCCGTTTTCCGCTTGCCCTTTGTTATGTATTTGCCCCGGAGTCCCTCTAAGACCCAAGTCGTTCGCAACGATGCTGCAGAGCTGCCCCCCGTTGTTTTCTATGGTTAAGGTTCCGTCGATTTCCGACGCATTCCACATTCCCACGACGTCTCCTCCGAGATCGCCCCCTTGGTAGGATTGCATGATGACGTTGTCGGCAATCGAGATGCGAAC
Source organism: Eggerthella guodeyinii (assembly GCF_009834925.2). NCBI lineage: Bacteria > Bacillati > Actinomycetota > Coriobacteriia > Eggerthellales > Eggerthellaceae > Eggerthella > Eggerthella guodeyinii. The sequence goes on along the minus strand of NZ_CP063310.1, from coordinate 371,100 downwards.
ATCTCCCCCCACATGCGCAGAAGCTCCGAAATCTTCCCCGCACCCGGCTATCGACCAATTCCCGCCAACAACCACCGGTTCCGACACGCCGCTTTGACCAACGTTGATGGCGATATCGCCAGTAACATTGCCACAATTTTCTGCGATGACAGACCCTTCGCCTGTACCGGTCATACCATTGCTGGAACCCGTCATGACATCGATTAAGACGTCGCCATGAACGTTGCCCGCATTGCGGGCAGCGGAACCAGACCGGTTGCCCGCCCCATTGATACCAGCCACATGGCCATCGACACCCTGACGAATCAAGATATGCACATTGCCATATACGTTGCCCTTGTCATTGGACGAACTTACACCGCCACCTCGTACACGTTGTGCCATTTGGGCATCGCCATACACCTCAATAAGCACATCGCCTTGAACGTCTGCGTTGTATCCGCCGCCATAAACACACCCGCCATTAGCTCGCCCAAACATGCCGGAGCGAAAGATGAGGTGCGTCCCGCCTACTACGTCCTGGCCATTGCCTCCACCGTATATGCGGGCGCCTGTCATACCATCGGCACCGTCACCCTCATATTCCTCGCCAAATTCAAGCGTATGCCCATTCGCATAAATGGAGCCGTTACCCCACAAAACGTTTTGAACCGTAAGATCTCCTACGATATCAGATGCGCTGCTAATCGAGAACCGCTCGCCCTCGACACTGCGAAGCGTTACGTGTTTACCTTCGATTCCGCCGAAATTACTCTTGATCGACGCAGTTAGCATGACGGTGCAGTCGACAATATTCTGTTGATTCTTGAAATAATCGACAGCCGAATTCAACTCTTCCACCGAGCCTGCCTCACGCACTGCAGGCTCCTCGGCCGTGATTCTTGCCGTCTCGCCAGAATTTTCTACACGCTCGGCTGACGCATCCGAGACGATATCTTCAGGTTCTACCGAACCTGGGGACTCCTGATCAATTATCTCGAGGAGAGCCCCTCCCTCAACAGATTCGCCACTGCTTACTGAGTCAGCGAATGCCCCCCCCCCCCCCGCAGGGATCGACATGATGACCAAAATCGCCGCAACAGCCGACGCGGACATCCTCTTTGCATTCTTCCACATTTTACAGCAAACCCCCCTTTAATCATTGGAGCAGGTCAATGCCACTCCATTAGTTATAGTGAAATTATAGCATATAGAATTGGGGGGCCTACCGAATAACTATACCGGAGAAATCAACCCTGTCGCGTTTACCGCAGACACACCAGCTTCACTTTTAGGCGAAACTCAACCGCACGAAAAAAAGCTGTTCTTCGCAGTCTCACTTCTTGAGTATCCTCTTGAGGGTCGCGACGTCCAGCAGGTTCACGGTCTGGAACTTTCCCTTGTAAAACACGCCCCAGTTGTTGAACACGCCGGGCAGCTCCTTCGCTGTTTCCAGCGAGTCCACCTGGATGAGCGTCAACGGGACGCCCTCCTCATCGCAGTACCGCCGTATCGCCTCGATGCGCTCGGGGCCGTAGGGGCATTGCAGGTCGTAGTAGATCGTCAGCTCGTCGCTCTCGATCGTCTGAGCCCGAGCTCGCGACGTGAACGCCGGCACCGTGCCGTCGAACGATAGCGCGAGCAGCTCGTACCCGTCGTTGGTGGCGTCGACCGTCTCGAAGCCGAACTTCCGAGCGAACGACTGATCGGTCAACCATGCCTTCTGCTTCTTCGCTCCCAGCAGGCATACGCCCGACTTGCCCTGCGCCCGAGCGTCGTCCAAACAGTATTCCATGAGCGCGCGCCCGTACCCCTTCCCCTTGCAGCTGCCGGACGCCCAGAGGCAGTACACGTACAGATAGTTGTCGCCCACGATGGGAACCCACGCCGTTTCAAGCGGGGCGTATTCGATAAAGACAGGATCTTTCACCTGCAACTTCCGGAACACGTGACCCTCGAGCAGCCGCTCGGCAAGCCACTGGCGCTTCGCCTCGACGCCCGGATGAGGCTTCCTGACACGGATGATGCACGAAAGGTGCTCGTCGGCAAGGTTCTCCGGCGTCAGGTTGACGAATTCGACGTCCATACCAGGTTTCTCCTCGTCACGACGGCTTACAAATCCTGCATGAACTCTTGCTTCTTCGAGGCGTATTCCTCGTCGGTAATGGCACCACGCTTGCGCAGGTCGTCAAGCTGGGAAAGGCGCTGGTAGGCGAACACGCTGGCGCGCTGGCGTTCGTCGGGCAGGGGCTGTCGATCATTCGAACGCTTCGCCAGCACCACGACGAGCGCCACCACCAGCGCAATAGGCACCAGCAGCACCAGTAGCACTATCACCATTTCCGGAACGCCCATGCCGAGTACCCTCATGACGCCACCTTCCCTTCGACGGGGAGCACCGTGCCACCAGTATAGCAAGCGCGGCGCCCTCGGAGGTGCGCCGCGCTTGGGAACAGCTGCTATGCGGAACTGATTAGTCCGTGAAGTAGCCCACGCCGCCTTCGAAAAGTTGCTGGTAGCGATCGCCCGGGACGTTTTGATACAGACCATAGCCGCGACGCTCGCTGTGGCCCATCTTGCCCAGGATGCGACCGTCGGGGCTCGTGATGCCCTCGATGGCCAGCACGGACCCGTTCGGGTTCACCTCGAGGCTCATCGACGGCACGCCCCGCTCGTCCACGTACTGCGTGGCGATCTGGCCGCTCGCGCGCAGCTCGGCAACCAGTTCGGGGCTCGCGACGAAGCGGCCTTCGCCGTGGCTCACCGGCACCGTGTGGATGTCGCCCACCTCGCAGCGGCTCAGCCACGGCGAAAGGTTCGACGCCACACGCGTGCGCACGAGGCGGCTCTGGTGGCGTCCGATGTCGTTGAACGTCAGCGTGGGGCACGTCTCGTCCATCGGACGGATGTCGCCGAACGGCACGAGGCCCAGCTTCACGAGCGCCTGGAACCCGTTGCAGATGCCCAGCATGAGACCGTCGCGGTTCTGCAGCAGATCGCGCACCGCCTCGGTCACGGCCGGGGCGCGGAAGAACGCCGTGATGAACTTCGCGGAACCGTCGGGCTCGTCGCCACCGGAGAAACCGCCGGGCAGCATGATGATCTGGCTGTTGCGAATGGCCTGCACCAGCTGTTCGGTGCTTTCGGCCACCTTGTCCGGCGTGAGGTTGTTGATGATGATCGTCTCGGCCACGGCACCCGCCTGCTCGAACGCACGCGCCGAATCGTACTCGCAGTTGTTGCCCGGGAACACGGGGATGACGACGCGCGGCTTCGCGAGGATGCCGTTGTACACGAGCGGCGCGGCGCCGTCGAAGGACACCGCCTCCACGGCAGCGCCCTCGGCGCGGTACGGGAACACCGGCTCGAGGTGGCCCTCCCACGCTTCCTGCAACTCGGCAAGGTCGATAACCTCGCCGCACGCCGCGAACACGTAGGCCTCGGTCGTCTCTCCCACCTCGCCCACGCACACGGCGTCGGACGCGGTCGGCAGCTCCATGCACGGCGCAAGCTCCACGAGGAAGCTGCCGTACGACGGCGCGAACAGCTCGTCGGCGGTCACGCGGTCGGCCAGCTTCACGCCGATGCCGTTGCCCACGCACATCTTGAACAGGGCCTCGGCCGCGGCACCGTAGCCCGGCGTGGACACGGCCAGCGCCGCGCCGTCGCCGATCAGGCGCTCCACCAGCTTGAACGTCTCCACCAGGCCGGTAGCATCGGGCGTCACGCCGTCGTACGTGGCGGGCGCGATGCGCACCACGCGGCTGCCCGCCTGCTTGAACTCGGGCGAGGTCGCGCGATCAACCGAGCCCACGGCCGTCGCGAACGACACCAGCGTCGGCGGCACGTCGAGCTGCTCGAAGCTGCCCGACATGGAGTCCTTGCCGCCGATGGAGCCGATGCCCAAATCCACCTGCGCCATCAGCGCGCCCAGCACGGCGGCCGTGGGCTTGCCCCAACGCTCGGGCTCGTCGCGCAGCTTTTCGAAGTATTCCTGGAACGTGAGGTACATATCCTCGTGGAGGAAGCCGGCGGCCACGAGGCGCGCCACGCTCTCCACCACGGCGATGTAGGAGCCCGTGAACTGGTTGGCCTCGGTGAGGTACGGGTTGAAACCCCAGGCCATGCCGCTGACCGTGGTGGTCTCGCCGAACACGGGCAGCTTGGCCACCATGGCCATCGCCGGCGTCAGCTGACGCGACCCGCCGAACGGCATGAGCACCGTGCCCGCGCCGATGGTGGAGTCGAAGCGCTCGGACAGGCCCTTGTTCGAGCACACGTTGAGGTCGGTGACCAGCGAGGTCATGCGCTCGGCCAGCGTGTCGCCTGCCCAGGTGCGCTCGTAAGCGCCGCCGCGCACGATGCGCACGTCCTGGTGCTTCGCCGCGCCGTTGCTGTTGAGGAAGGCACGGCTCACGTCCACGATGGTGGAGCCGTTCCACTCCATGCGCACGCGCGCCTCCTCCGTCACCGTGGCGATGGGAGTGGCTTCGAGGTTCTCCTCGTGCGCGTAGCCGATGAACGCATCCACGCCCTCGGGTGCCAGCACCACGGCCATGCGCTCCTGGCTCTCGGAGATGGCCAGCTCGGTGCCGTCCAGGCCGTCGTACTTCTTGGGCACCTTGTTGAGGTCGATGAGCAGGCCGTCGGCCAGCTCGCCGATGGCCACCGACACGCCGCCCGCGCCGAAGTCGTTGCAGCGTTTGATGAGCTGGCACGCGTCCTTGCGGCGGAACAGGCGCTGGATCTTGCGCTCCACGGGCGCGTTGCCCTTCTGCACCTCGGCGCCGCAGCTCTCGAGCGATTCCAGCTTGTGCGCCTTCGAGGAGCCCGTCGCGCCGCCGATGCCATCGCGGCCGGTGCGGCCGCCCAGCAGCACCACCACGTCGCCCGGCGCGGGCGTCTCACGACGCACGTGGTCGGCCGGCGTGGCGCCCACCACGGCGCCGATCTCCATGCGCTTCGCGGCGTAGCCGGGGTGGTACAGCTCGTTCACCTGGCCGGTTGCCAGGCCGATCTGGTTGCCGTACGACGAGTAGCCGGCGGCCGCGGTGGTCACCAGCTTGCGCTGCGGCAGCTTGCCGGGCAGCGTCTCGGATACGGGGACCAACGGGTCGGCCGCGCCCGTCACGCGCATGGCCTGGTACACGTAACTGCGGCCCGACAAGGGGTCGCGGATGGCGCCGCCCACGCAGGTGGCCGCGCCGCCGAACGGCTCGATCTCGGTGGGATGGTTGTGCGTCTCGTTCTTGAACAGGTACAGCCAGTCCTGCTCCTCGCCGTCCACGTCCACTTTCACCTTCACGGTGCAGGCGTTGATCTCCTCGGACTCGTCCAAACCGGTCAGCACCCCGCGCGCCTTCAACCAGCGCGCGCCGATGGTGCCCATATCCATGAGGCACATCGGCTTCTCGTCGCGGCCCAGCTCATGGCGCATCGCCAGGTACTGCTCGAACGCAGCCTGCACGGCCTCGTCCTCCACCACGACGTTGTCCAGCACGGTGCCGAACGTGGTGTGGCGGCAATGGTCGGACCAGTACGTGTCGATCATCTTGATCTCGGTGATGGTGGGGTTGCGCCCCTCCTCGGCGAAGTACTGCTGGCAGAACACGATGTCGGCCACGTCCATGGCCAGGCCGCGATCGGCGATGAACGCCGCCAGGCCGGCCTCGTCGAGCTCCAGGAACCCTTCGACCGTCTCCACCATGCCGGGCACGGGCTGCTCCATGTGCAGCGTCTCGCGCGTCTTGAGCGACGCCTCGCGCGCCTCGATGGGGTTGATCACGTACTGCTTGATGGCGGCGATGTCCTCGTCGGACAGCGCGCCCTCGAGCAGGTACACCTTCGCGCTGCGCACCTCGGGGCGCTCGCCCTGGCTGATCAGCTGGATGCACTCGCTTGCCGAGTCGGCGCGCTGGTCGAACTGGCCGGGAAGGTACTCCACGGCGAACATGAACGCGTCCGCGTGCGTCAGGTCTTCTGCGGCAACGACGTTGTCGGACTGCGGCTCGCTGAACACGGTGGGCACGCACTGCTCGAACAGCTCGTCCGAGATGCCCTCCACGTCGTAGCGATTCACCATGCGGAGATTCTCAAGCGCCTCGACGCCCAACAGGCTGCGCAGCTCCTCTTTGAGCTGCTGGGCCTCGCCGTCAAAACCGGGCTTCTTCTCCACGTAGACACGAGAAACCATGGTCCCCACCTTACTTCGTCGAATCCTTCTCGGCCGCTTCGGCTTCCTGCTTCTCGGTCTTGGCCGCCTGGGCCTTGTTCAGGCGGAACCCGCTGCCGAACAGACCGCGCTTCTTCGGCTGCTCCTCGATGGCCGGCTTCTCGGCCTCCTCCTGCTTCGCGGCGCGCTGAGCAGCCTTCTGCTGCTTCTCGGCGGCGCGCATCTCCTTGGATTTCTTGGCCATCATCTCTTCCTGGTACGCGCGGCGCACCTTGCGGATCTTCGAGAAGTCCACGTACAGGGCGCCGATGATGCACACGTACGCCAGGCCGAGCACCACGTACGTGGCCGCCTCGGGCAGGAAGGAGCGGCCGACCCACGACAGCGCCGTCATCACGATGGCGCCGATCAGCAGGCCCCACCAGATCTTGCGGAGGCGCTTGTACTCCGCGGTGGGCGGGTTGTAGTACTGCCGGTCGATCTCGGTCTGCTTCGTGCGAGCGGCCTTCTTGTCGGCTTTCTTCTGCTGCTTCGTCTTTACGGTGGGCTGCACGCGCACCGACGAAGCCGCTTTCGACTTCGGCTTCATGGAGGCCGCGCTCTTACGCGTTTGACCCTGGTGCTCGTCGGTCTGGTACCGGTCGTTCATGGGATTGCGCTGGGACATAGGTTATTGCTCCTTCAACGACGGAATGCGCGCAGCCCCCTTGGCCGCACGCATTCCGCTCGACTAACGCGTTCTTAGTAGGCGAACTTCCTACCCGTGATCTTCTCGTAGGCCTGGATGTACTTCTCGCTCGTGCGATCGATGATGTCCTGGGGCAGGCGGGGCGGGTTGCCCTGACGGTCCCAGTTGGCGTTCAGCCAGTCGCGCACGAACTGCTTGTCGAAGCTGGGTTGGTCGGCGCCCTCGGCGTACTCGTCGCCCGGCCAGAAGCGGGACGAGTCGGGGGTCAGCACTTCGTCGGCCAGGATGATCTGGCCGTTCAGGCGGCCGAACTCGAACTTCGTATCGGCGATGATGATGCCCTGCTTCTCGGCATGGTCGCGCGCCGTGGAGTACACCTTGATGGACAGATCGCGCAGCTGCGAGGCATCCTCTTCGCCGATGATCTTCACGAGGCGCTCGAAGCTGATGTTCTCGTCATGGTCGCCGATCTCGGCTTTCGTCGACGGCGTGAAGATGGGCTCGGGCAGCTTCGACGAGTTCACGAGGCCTTCGGGCAGCTCGATGCCGCACACGGTACCCTGCTTCTCGTACTCTTTGAGGCCGCTGCCGGCCAGGTAGCCGCGCACGATGCACTCGGCGGGGAACATGTCGGCCTTCTTCACCAGCATGAAGCGTCCACGCAGGTAGTCGGCGTACGGCTGGAACTGCTCGGGCAGGTCGGCCACGTCGGAGGAGATGAGGTGGTTCTCCACCACGCCGTCCAACAGCTCGAACCAGAAGCACGACAGCTGCGTGAGCACCGCGCCCTTGTGGGGGATCTCGTCCTCCAGGATGTAATCGAACGCCGAGATGCGGTCCGTCGCCACAAGCAGCAGCTTGTCTCCCAGATCGTACAGGTCGCGGACTTTCCCTTGCGCATCAGGCTTGATGTCGATTCCGGTCATGCTGGTCCTTTCGTTGCTCTCTCGAAACGCCGCACGCGATGCGGCGGTCGGCGCTCCCCTTCTCCGTCGGCGCGCCCTATTATCGTCTATTTCTGATCTTTACGCGACTTCCCGCGCGATTTTTGCGATTTCTGCCCGCGCTGCGGATCGTCGCCCTGGTACAGCGGGATGTGGATGGTGAAGCACGCGCCCTCTCCCTTGCGTCCTTCCACCTGCACCCAGCCGTTGTGGCGCTCGACGATCTCCTTCACCACGGACAGGCCGATGCCGAGGCCGCCGCTCTCGCGGGTGCGGCCCGCGTCGGCGCGCCAGAAACGGGAGAACACCATCTTCGCCTCGTCGGGCGACAGGCCGATGCCCGTGTCCTGCACGCTGATGGACGCCATGATGTCGCCGCGCTTCACGCGCACGGTGACCAGGCCGCCTTCGGGCGTGTAGCGCACGGCGTTCGAGATGAGGTTGGCGGTGGCCTGGCGGATCATGTCCGCGTCGCCCAGCACGCGCACGCCCTGCTCCATCTCGTACTTCAACGTGAGGCCCGAGTCGGCCACGAACGCCTCGTGCGTGGCCACGATACCGGCGATCAGCTCGCCCACGTTGACCACTTCCTTCTTCATGGGCGTGGAGCGGCTTTCCAGGCGCGACAGCTTCAAGATGGCGTCAACCAGGCGGCTCAAGCGCTGGACCTCGGAGTTCACCGTTTCCAGTCGCTCCTCATCGGCCTCGAACACGCCGTCCACCATCGCTTCCACGGTGGACTGGATGGCCATGAGCGGCGTGCGCAGCTCGTGCGCTACGTCGGTGGTGAGGCGGCGCTCCAGCTCGCGGTCGCGCTCGATGGAGTCGGCCATCGCGTCGAACGTCTCGCCCAGGTGGGCGATCTCGTCTTCGCCGTGCAGCTTGGTACGGGCCGACAGGTCGCCTTCCTTGATGGCCTTCGCCGTGGTGGTCATGCGGTTGATGGGGCTGACCAGCGTGCGGGCGAACAGGAAGCCGATGCACGACGCCAGCACGATGGCGAGCGCCGTCGCGAAGACCATGGCCTGGTACGAGTTGTCGCGAAACTCCTCGTCGGTCTGGCTCAAAAGCGCTTCGGAACCGTACACCCACATGCGAACGGACCCGACGGCGACGTTATCGGACACGATGGGAGCCGTGGCGAATTGGTCGCCTGCACCCGAAGGCGCAAGCGAACCGCGACTGTAATCCCTGTTCGGCATGGTGCCGGGTTCGCCGTTCTCGGGCGTCGTCGAGGAGTCGAATACCGGCTTACCCGTTTGGTTGTCGACGATCATCACGCCCACGCCGTTGAGCTTCGCCGCATAGCGAGCCACCGTGCTCACGCCTTCGTTGTCGAACGAGCCCGTGTCAGTGTATATCTCCGCGATCTGCTCGGCCGTGGATTCGGCGAGCTTCTCGATGTTGGCCTGCGTGTACGTCTGGAAGTGCTGCTCCCACACGAACGACAGCACGCCGATGGCCACGAGCGCGGTCATGGCCGCCACGAAGGCGAACGCCGCCGTGACGCGCGTCGTGTACGTCAGGTTGTCCCAACCGAATCGGATGCCGCGGCGCTTCTTACCGCTCTCTTCGTGCGGCACGACGATGGGGCCCGTAGCGCCGGCGTTCCCGTCCGCATCGACCGTCAAACGCTCGACAACCGGAGGCTGCGATGCTTCAGGTGCATCGGCGGCAGATGAAGGAGCCTGTTCGTTGGTATCTCGCACGTTGGGTTACTGCGCAACCTTCGTGGGATCCTCGAAGCGATAGCCCACACCGTGCACGGTGTGCAGCCACTTCGGGCTCCGCGGGTTGTCGCCGATCTTCGCGCGCAGGTTCTTCACGTGCGAGTCGATGGTGCGCTCGTAGCCCTCGAAGTCGTAGCCGAGCACCTTCTCCACCAGCTCCATGCGCGAGTACACGCGACCCGGGTACCGCGACAGCGTGGTGAGCAGCTTGAACTCGCTGGCAGTGAGGTCGATTTCCTCGTTGTTGACGAGCACCTTGTGGCCCGACACGTCGATGGTGAGCTCGCCGAACTCCAGCACTTCGCGCTGCGGCTCGGAGTCGGCGTGCACGCGGCGCAGCAGGGCGCGGGCGCGGGCGACCAGCTCGCGCGGGCTGAACGGCTTCACCAGGTAGTCGTCGGCACCCAGCTCCAGGCCGATGATGCGATCCTCCACCTCGCCCTTCGCGGTGAGCATGATGATGGGAACGTCGGAGTTGTCGCGGATGGCGCGGCAGACGCGCTCGCCCGGAACGCGGGGCAGCATGAGGTCGAGTATAACCAGGTCAAAGTGATGCTTCGAGAATTCCTCGAGCGCTTCCTGACCGTCGCCGACCGCCGTCACCCAGTAATTCTCTCGTTCGAGGTAGGCCGTCACGGCATCGCGGATGGCCTTTTCGTCTTCCACCAGAAGGATGCGTCGTGTTTCGTTGCTCATGGATCACTCCTCAAGCTCGCTGTCATCTCGGATAGCACGCGCCTGCGTTCCCTACGTAGACCAGATCCGAGCGTAGTGGTCGTGTTTGCGTTTATTGTAGCAATTAGACCGAAGGGCGCTTGAACCTGTGCGTGAAATGACACAATAAACACCATGGTAACCCGCAGATCAACACACGCTAACCACGCGAAACCGACCGTTGCAAAGAAACGCCTTGCGAACAGGCGCGCAACCTCCGACGGGGGCGCGCTGTACGCCGACGGCAAGACCAGCTCGCGCGGCGGTCACGTCGGCAACGTAGCCGGGTACGGCGGTGCGCACGGCGGCGGCAGCCATCGCAGCAGCGCGCCCAACGTCGGCAACGTCGCCGGGTACGGAAGCGGCGGCTCCATCGGCTCGGCCGGCGCGCATCGGCGCTCGTCCGCCGCATCGTCCCCCACCCCGCGCGGCTCCTCGAACGGCGGCGGCAACGGCAACGGCGGCGTGCGCGTCCCTACGCCGAACGGCGGGGAGATCCTGCTCACCCGACGCCACTTCCTGTACGGCGCGCTGGGCGTAGGCGCCCTGGCGGCGGTCGGCGGCGGCGCATCCGTCATCATCGAGCAGACGAAGAGCGATCCCGACGACAATCTCGTGGTGCTCGAGGTGCCCGAGAGCGCGGTGCTGTCGTCCACCTCCGAGGAATTCACCAACACGTTCGCCGCGGTCGACGACCCCGCGACGCTCATGAACCAGGTGGGCAACTTCGAGCTGCCGTACGGCTCCCTCGTCTGGGCAAGCGACGACGACGTGGCCGCGTGCCTGCTGCCCACCGACACTGGCAAGCCTCTGACGCAGGTGGCCCTGCTCGCGCTGAACTCGGGGAACTACCCCATCGTTCTGGAGCAGGCCGTCGGCATCGAAGAGGGCTTCGAGATTTACGACGTACGCGCCACGTCCTCGGGTCTCATCTGGGCCGAGGCCGACATTCTCGACGGCGTCTGGCGCGTGTACACGGCGCGCAGCGACGGCGCCTCCCTGGGCAACCCCGCGCTCGTGGAAGAGGGCGACAGCGAATGGGAGATGCCCACCATCGCCGCCGTCGGCAACCGCGCGTTCTGGCAGGTGCTGCCGAAGGCGAGCGGCTCGAAGAGGGCCGAACCGTCGCTGTTCAAGCGCGCCACGATGGGCGCGACCGACACCGAGACGCTGTGGACCTCGATCGGCCGCATGGCGACGGCGCCCTACGCCACCGGCGATTCCGTGGTCATTACGCCGCGCACCGACACGTCGTCCATCCACTACCAGCTCGTGCGCGTGGACGCGAACACGGGCGAGGCGCTCGACACCATGGCGCTGCCCACGTCGATGAAGCCGCTCGAAGCGGGCTACGGCAACACCGGGTTCATGTTCTCGTTCGATGCCGGCTATCAGTACGGCGACGGCATCGCAAGCCTGGGCACGTACGCGCCGGCCAGCACCGTGACGAACGGCGACTACAGCGCCGCCCCGTGGTTCCGCTTCAGCCGCAACCCCACCGCACCTCCCGCCTGGTGCGGGTCGTACCTCATGGTGAAGTCGCTGACGCAGGTCGTGGGCATCAACTTCAACACGAGCCAGTGGTTTGCGTTCGACGTGAAAAGCGGCGCCGACGATTACGGCGAGTACCTGGCGTCCACCGGGTCGCGCGACACCGTGGTCACGTACACGAACGTCGACGACAAACCCCTCGACGGCGAGGCGAAGAAGTACTGCCTCGTCCGCGTCTGGACGCCTGCCGGGTAACGCAGGCTTAAACGCCTTCGGACACGCAACGCGCGCGGGGGCTTGCGCCAAGCCGCAAGCCCCCGCGTTGGACACAGCTTATCCGAGCGCCTTCACGTCTTGCTCGGCTTCCTCCCACTTCAGCTTCTTGCCGCTCTTGCGAGCGAAGATCAGCAGGCCCGCCACCACGACGTTGAGCGCGATGCACAACCCGAACACCGCGTTGAACGTGCCCGTCGACGCGTACACGCCGGTCATGACGGGCATGCCGAACGCACCGACGATGTAACCCGTCGAGCATATCAGGGCGAATATGCGTCCGAAATCGCGCGAACCGAATATGTCCATGATCAGCACGGTCAAACCCGCGCCCGCAACCACGTACATGACGTCGTTGACGCCCGCCGCGAATATGGCAAGCCATGGCTGGCCGGCGGCGAAGATCAGCATCACGAACGACAGTATGCTCACGCATATCCACGCCAACAGCGCCTTCACGGACCCGAACCTATCGCACGTCGAGCCGACGGCCGGATTCAAGAAGATATCGAACATCGAAGCGGCCGACACCATGAATCCACCGATGATGGGGCTGAATCCCACTTCGATCGCGTACGTGGGGAACAGCTGGTTCATGCACACCGTCAGCTGGACGAGGCACAGGAAGCCCACGCATGCGTAGAAGGCGGGCGACTTGATGGCAACCTTGAACGGCACGCCGCGAACGGCCTCGGGAGCCAAGCTCTGGGCATCGTCGCCCGTCTGCGGCTCATAGCCATACGGCAGCATGCCCTTGTCGGAGGGCTTGTAGCGGATGATGAAGATGGTTGACGGCAGCACGAGCACAGCGGATACGCCAGCCAACACCAAGTACGCGCTGCGCCACCCGATCGACTCGATGAGCGCGGTGATGACGGGGCTCATCACCAGCATGTACACCGAGTTCACCGTCCAGCACAAGCCGATGGCCAGACCGGCCTTCTTGCGAAACCATTGATCTACCACGGCGCTCATGCACACGCCCGTGGTAAACGCGAAGCACACGCCGATGACGAACGCGCTGACGAACCACATCCATGCCTGCGTGTAGAAGGACATCGCCGCGCCGGCCACCAGCAGCACGGCCGATATCGCCGTCAAGCCGAACTTCCCCACGACCTTCGGCAGAAGCTTGCCCACGAACGGCAGCGAGAGAGCCAGCGCCAACAGCGTGATCGTAAAGTAATACGACATGACGGATATATCGATGCCCAGGTCATCGCACACGGGTGTCAAAAAGCTGCCCGCGACCACGCTGTAGGAACCCGTCGTACCCGCAGACATAAGACCCAGACCCAGCACCAGCAGCCAAGCGTACTTGCTGCTGCTTTTCAGATTTGAGGTATCCATGCTTGTTCCCTTTCAGATAGGGGAGGTTGCGAAGCCTCGGCGCTGCGCGAAACCCATCGCCCGCGCAGCGCTCGACTTCGACTCCTGAGAAGAGGCTCCTACAGGCCCAGCACCGCAGCCATGATCGCCTTGATCGTGTGCTGGCGATTTCCCGCCTCTCGGAAGATGACCGAAGCATTCCTCTCGAAGCACTCGTTGGATATTTCCAGACCCTCTGCGATGAACTGGCGCTCTTCCTCGTTCGGCGCCTGGGACATCAAGCGGCGCCCGGTCGCATGGTCGGCATTGTGCGTCGAAGGCAGCTCGTGCATGCAGAAGATGTCGGGGTTCTTCGTACGCTCCATGATCTCGTTGCTCACCCGATAGGGACGCAAGTGCTCGAAATCGCCCATCCAGCTCTCGTAGAGGTTGGGGTCGCACACTTCCTCGCCGCATTCGGGATTGATATAGCGCCATTCCTCGGTGACGAGCGCATCCATGCCCTCGAGCGCGTCAAGATCGGACGTGATGACAAACCGGGCGTTCGGCGCGTACCGGTCGAACATGTCCTGCACGTCGTCGATCATGCGCTGGCACATCTGGTGACGGTCTTGATCGGGGCCGATCGCATAGAAATCCATATCGAGCATGGCGGCCAATCGGCCGTAGAACAAAGGGGCACCTGCGCAGTTGCCCACGAAAGCGAGCTTTTTGTGGCGGCACGAGCCGCGTCCGCCCCACTGCTCTTCCATGGTCAGCGCATCGGCGAGCATCTGAGTGGGATGATCGCCCAGCGACAGAGCGTTGATTAGCGGAACGCCCGCCCACTCGGCCATCTGGTAGATGTACTCCTCATCGCGCTGGGCGCGGATGACGATGATGTCGTACATCTCGGAGAACACGCGCATGGTGTCCTCGATGGTCTCGCAATCGCCCATGTGGGAATTCGTCAGGTAGGTGAAGCCCATGCCCAGGTCGTTGCACGACGTTTCGAACGCGCACCGTGTGCGAGTGGAACCCCACTCGAAGTTCGCCACCACGTTCTTTCCCGGAAAATAGTGCTGATCGACGCCGGATTGCTTCTGCGCCTTCAAGGTGGCAGACAGGTCGATCAAGTAACGGAACTCGTCTTTCGAGAGATCGCGAAGATTGAGGATGTCGCGACCCAGCAGGTTATGGTTCATGGCAAAACGCCCTTTCTGGTATACTTTGTTCAGCATTTCTGAGACCGCGCCGATTGTCGGGAGAATAATCGGCGCGGTCGCTTGTTCAGCACCTTTACGCGCCTCTGCACGCTTTTCCCGCAGCGGGAACGTTCTTCGTCCAGCAATGCACGCCGCCGCCCGACATGTTGAGCGCCAGACTGTCCACCATCACGACTTCGCGATTCGGGAAACACGCTTTCAGCACCGATTCCGCCTGCTCGTCCTTCGCCTTGATGGCCGGGTCCATGCCCTCGTTCCAATAACGCTGGCCCACCACGACGCCGTTGCAGATGAGGAAGTTGCAGTATCCGGTGGAAGCGATGAAGTGCAGGTCGCCTTCGGGCCACGGAGTGCCGTCCGCAAAGCAGCCGCCCATCTCGTCGATGAACCCCTTGTACAGCTCGTAATCGTCGTCATCGGCGGTCAGCAGGTAATCGATGGGTATCGACACCGGCATGCGCACGATGGTAAACGGGTTGCCCTGCGCATCGGTTTCGGCGCGAAGCACCTCGTACGCCGCGTCCAGACGGCGCTTGCTTTCCGCTGCGGCAGCGCTCTCCGCCGCCTCCTCGTCGGTCACTTCGGCAAGGAGGATGGTCGAGCCATCCACGAACCGGCACATTTCATCGACATGCGCGGCGAAGCTCGTTCCAAAGTACGGAACCCCGGCACGATACTCGAGTGGCCCCATCCGGTAGTCGTCGTCCTCGACGGTGGGATGCGGCAGCCAGATGATCTTCTGAACGTTGTACAGGCGCTTGTACTCTTCCTCCACCTGCGCTTTCGTGAATCCAGGGTTGCGTTTGCGCACCTCGGTATCCTCGATGCACATCATGATGCCATCGCCGCTGAACTCGCGGTCGCCGCCTTCCGAAACCAGGTTCGAGCTCACGATGTCGTAGCAGCCCAGCGAAACGGCCATATGCACGCCGGCCTTGCGAGCGCACACGGCTTCGGGCGCGTCTTCGCTCCATACGCCGTAGTAGGTCCACCCGGGGTTCACCATGACCCTGCCGCCATGGTCATCCACCATAATCGTGGGGCCATTGTCGCGAACGTACCAGTTCGTGTCGGGGAATTGCGTGAACTCGATATCGTCGAGGTCCACGCAGGCGGTGCGCAGCGCGACGCGCGCTTTCTCCAGCACGCCCTCTGCCCCGCAATTGATATGGAGCTTGACGTCGCCATACTGCTGCAGGGCTTTGATGATCTCGATGCAGGTAGCGCGATTGTCGTAGCCTTGCATCTGAATGTCGTCGGGAAGCCACGTCATGAACACATCAGATTGCGGTTCGAATTCTCCTGGATGCCGATAGCTCTCAAACACGGGTCTCCACCTCCTCCGTGCTCCTCGGAAGCGCAGCGAGAGAAGCTTGGCAAGCGCCCGTCCACGAGCGGCGCCCCTCGCATCCCCTCTTTCGCTCCCGATTGATGAATTTTATTTACCTACCGGTCGGTATACACTATAATACTGAGCGGGCTATCGTTCGTCAACCATTGATTTTGGAAGATGCGGGTACATTCCAGCAAGACCGCACCACCATTCGACATTACAATGATTTTCATGACCTTGGAGATCAGGTCACAGAGCGGAAGGAACACCATGGAAGAATCGAGCACGCGGGAAAAGATATTGAAGGCGATGTACCAGCTTATCGCCGAAAAGGGCTACGACAAGGCGTCCATCAGCCAAATCTGCACGCTGGTGGGCATCACGAAGCCGTCGCTGTACTACTACTTCCCCTCGAAGGAAGACCTGTTCCGCGCGGTCTCCGAAAGCATGTGGCCCACGCTCGACTTCCAGGACGAAAGCTTCCTCGCCATCACCGACGCGCCTGGTTACCATGCCTTTCTCGACGCCATGGGGCGATCCATCATCGCGAATTACCACGACGACGAGGAGCGGCGGCACGTTCTCGCCGAGATAGACCTGCAGGCCACGCGCATTCCCAGCATCGCGTCCCAACAGGAGCGGCTGGGCAAATCCATGACGGAGGCGCTCACTGCCGTGTTGCAGCACGGATGCGACATCGGCGTGTTCGGGGACGGGTTCGACGCCACGAGAAACGCCGAGTTTCTGTACGTGGTACTCAACGGCACGAGCCAGGTCATCTCGCGCCATGAGCCGGTGGACGTCTACGCCGTTTGGGAGCAGGCCATCGACGCCGTGTTCTCGCAAGCCAAGACAAACTAGAGAGCGCCCGCCACGTGTGTCGCGGCGGGCGCTCGGCATCGCAGGCCCCGAAGGGAACCCTGAGGACTGGGCTTTAAAACTCCAGCTCTTTGAGGCGGTCGAAGACCACGTCTTTGCGGGTGAGGAAGTCCCAGGGATCGAAGATCTCGTCGAGCACCTCGGCGCTGAGGTTCGCCTCGGGGTCGGCTTCGAGGTTCTCGCGGTAGGTGGGGCCGTCCACGGCGTTCTGGATGTCCTCCCACACCTTCATGGCGTTGCGCTGCACGATGACGTACGCGTCCTCGCGGCTGATGCCGGTGTCCACGAGCGCCAACAGCACCTTCGAGCTGAAGATGAGGCCCTTCGTGCGCCACAGGTTCTGCTCCATCTTGGCGGGGTAGGTCTGCAGGCCGTCGAGCATCCACTGCATCTTGCCGAACATGTAATCGAGCGCGATGAAGCTGTCGGCCAGCGCGACGCGCTCGGCGCCGGAGTGGCTGATGTCGCGCTCGTACCACAGCGCCACGTTGTCGAAGGCCACCTGCGCGTTGCCCTTCACGGTGCGGGCCAGGCCGCAGACGCGTTCGGCCGTGATGGGGTTGCGCTTGTGCGGCATGGCGCTGCTCCCCTTCTGGCCCTTCGCGAACGGCTCCTCGGCCTCGATGACGTCGGACTGCTGCAGCAGGCGCACCTGCATGGCGATGGACTCCAGCGTGGACGCCGTCACCGCGAGGCCGGCCATGACCTGCGCGTGGCGGTCGCGCGCCAGCACCTGCGTGGACAGCGGATCGGCCTCAAGCCCCAGGCGCTCGCACACGAACTGCTCGACGAACGGGTCGATGCTGGAGTACGTGCCCACGGCACCGCTGATGGCGCCCGTGGCGGCCACCTTGCGGGCGTCCTCCATGCGCGTCTGGGCGCGCTTGAGGGCCCAGGCCCAGCTGCCGAACTTCATGCCGAACGTCATGGGCTCGGCGTGGATGCCGTGCGTGCGGCCCACGCACAGCATCTCCTGGAACTCGAAGGCGCGGCGCTTGCACGTTTCACCCAGCTGCTTGATGTCTTCGAGGATGATGTCGATGGCCTGCGTGATCTGGTAGGACAGCGCCGTGTCGCCCAGGTCGGACGACGTCATGCCGTAGTGCACCCAGCGGCTGGGCGGCTCCTGGCCCTCGGGTACGTCGGCGTCGATGTACTCGGCCATGTTCGTGGTGAACGCGATGACGTCGTGGTTCGTCACCTTCTCGATCTCGTCGATGCGCTCCACGGTGAAGTCGGCGTGCGCGCGGATCCACGCGGCCTCCTCCTTCGTGATGCCCGACTTCCCCAGCTCGGCCTGCGCCTCGCACGCCAGCACTTCGATTTCCTTCCAGATGGAGAACTTGTTCTCAAGCTCCCAGATGGCGCCCATTGCCGGGCGCGTGTAACGGTTGATCACACCGGTCCCTTTCCCACGTCGTACCTGATGGCAACCAGCATACCGCAAACGCGCGCCCGCGCGGCGTATTTCACGGAAAGCGCCGAGGGAACAAGGCGGGCGCAGGGCGGTCAGCAGACGGCAGCGGACACGCCCGCTTGACTTCCCTATTCTTGTTCGAGTAGTATATTTCCTATTATTTCACTAGGTTTTAGGGAGGATCCGGGTCATGGAGCAAGCACGACAGCACGAGGGGAACGCGCGGGGGCGCGTTCGCTCGATCAACGTGTCGAAGCGCAAGGGCACGCGCAAGACGCCGTGCGACGCGGCGGTGAGGGTGATCGCGCATCAGGGCGTGGCCGACGATGCACATGCCGGCGACTGGCATCGGCAGGTGTCGCTGCTTGCTTGGGAATCCATCGAGAAAGCGCGCGCGACCGGCCTCGACGTGGTGGAGGGCGACTTCGCCGAAAACGTCACCACCGAGGGTATCGACCTGCTGGCGCTGCCTCTGGGCACGCGCGTGCGCATCGGGAACGACGTGCTGCTGGAGCTGTCGCAGATCGGCAAGGTGTGCCACACGAAGTGCGCCATCTACCACCTGGCCGGCGACTGCATCTTCCCGCGCGAGGGCATCTTCTTCGTCGCGCTCGAGGGCGGCGCCATCAACGTGAACGATCCGGTGGAAGTCATCGCCCTCGGCGACGGCACCTGCGCCTACACCCCGCCCGAGGCCCTCGCCGAGCTGGCCGCCGCGCAGGGGTGAAGCCGCGTCCCCTCACGCGCCCGTCGCTCCGCACGGGGCGGGGGCGTCAGAGGGACTTGAACAGCGCCCGCACGTCGTCGAGCACCTCGTTGTCGACGACGACGATGGCCTTGTCGCCGGGGTACAGCACCGTCTCTTCGTTGGCCACTTCCACGTTGTCGTCGTCTTTCGGCGATACGGCCGCGATCAGGCTGTTCTCCGGCATGGGAAGCGATGACACGAGGATGCCGGCCTCGTTGGAATGATGGCGCATGCGCGGCACCACGATCTCGGTGAGCATGACGTTGCCGTGCGTCAGCGATGACGCGACGCTCACGCTGCCCAGCAGCGTCTCCTCCTCGATGAGGTTCGCGATGAGCGTGGTGGACGACACGCATTCGATGCCCACCTCCTTGAAGATGCGGAGGTTCTTCGGGCTGTTCACGCGCGCGATGCAGCGCGGCACGTTGAACACGCGCTGCGCGATCTCGCACGACACGAGGTTGTCGTCGTCCTGGCCGGTGGTGGCCACGAACACGTCGGCGCGGCGGATGCCGGCGTCTTCCTGGTACTTCGAGTCGCATCCGTCGCCGTGGATGACGAGGTAGCGCCCTTGGAGCGCCACCGACAGGCGGTCGGCCGTCGCGAGGTTCTCCTCGATCACCGCCACGTCGTTGCCGCTCGAAAGCAGCACCGAAGCCAGATATTCGCCAACTTTGCCGCCACCTGCGATAACGATGTACATATGAGAGCTCCCTTAGTCCTGGATGTAGCGGGCGAACGTCTCGATGAGCTCGTGGCGCACGCAGGCGAGCACCGAGTCCCCGTTGTAGAGGATGGAGTCGCGCGTGGGGATGGAGCTGGCGGAGCCGTCGCTGCGCTCGAACGCGATGATGCGGATGTCGTGGTCGCGCTCGAGCTCGCCCACGCGGATGGTGCGCTTGTCCGTGGAGCTGAGGTCGAGTGAGAAGCGCAGCACCTCGAACTCGCCGAACGTGTCGAGGTGGGCGCCGTGGCCCGACACCACCTTGCTGAACACGTCCTCGGCCACGAGCGACGTGCCGCACACGTAGTCGATGCCCAGCTGCATGTAGGCGCGCTCGTGATCGGGGTTGTACAGGCGCGCGATGACGTGCGGCACGCCGAACAGGCGGCTGCCCACCTCGGCGCACATGAGGTTCGTGTTGTCGAACTGGGTGACGGCGGCCATGACGTCGCAGTCCTCGATGCCGGCCTTCACGAGCGTCTCCTCGTCGAAGCCCACGCCCTGCACCGTGGAGCCGTTGAAGTTGCGGCCCAGGTTCGCGAACGCGTTGGCGTTCTTGTCGATGACGCACACGTTGTTGCCGTTGTCCGACAGCATATTCGCCAGCTGAGATCCGACGCGGCCGCAGCCGACGACGATCACGTTGCTCATACCGATCCTTTCACCTGGCGCCCACGCGGCGCCGATTTTCTGCTGCGCCCTAGCATACTGCATGGACGCGGGCGCGGCCAGCGTCGCCATAGAACGGCGACAAAGGCGTAACGTGGAGCAATCAGGTACTTAGGAACGAATGTTTCACGTGAAACATTCAGCGGAACGCGCCTCGACAACCTCGAAGCCGTGCTCTTTGTACCACGCGACGACGGTTGGGAGGTCGATCCCCTTTTCGTGATGGGCCTCGATTTCGTAGCGAAGCTCTTCCAACGTCGTGCGCGCGAGGACGTCCCTCATCGCAGCGACGGCCTCCCGCAGATGGATGAGCAGCAACTCTCGAATGGAGCCGCCGACGGGGCATGCGCCCGACAGCGTATCGGAGAACTTGAACATCTCGTCGACGGAATCCGTCTCGACGGCGGCGTACACGTCCCAAAGCGTGATCTCGCACGCGGGCCGAGCCAGCGCGGTGAAGCCGGTCCCCCGCTGCACCGTCAGCAGCTCCGCGCTTTTGAGCTTCGCGTACACGTTTCTGACGGTGACGGGGTTGGTTCCCACGCTTTCCGCGACCATGTCGCTGGTAACGCGGACGTCCGAAAAGTACGCGATCATGATGAGCGCGTGAACGGCAATCGTGAATTGTCTGCCTACCCTCATAAAAGCCCACTTTCTCGCCTGCTGCACCAACCCATGGTACCGCAAGCGAAGCGCAGCGGCAGGGATAGCTCGCCGAATTCACCGCCAAGCTATCCCCGTCCCCTGCCGCGCGCCGTGTGCTCGCTGTGTTTACGCGAGCCAGGCTTTGGTGAGTCGGTCGATCAGGAGGCGCGCAACCACCTCGACGTGAACCGGCGGCAGCGCGTCCAAGGCGCCGGCTCGTATCGCCCTCAGGAGGTCGTCGTCGCGATCGGCACCGTAGGCAACCGTCAGATCGTAGTTGACGACGGGCACCGCGCCCTCGCGCAGGGCTTCCAGCTCGCGCGCCTTCATGTCCGCGAAATCCGCGAACCCCTCACCGGCCGCGGCGCCGTCAATGCCGACGTTGCCGATGGCCTGCACGCCGTGCCGCTCGGCAAATGCGCGCATGGTTTTCATCGCGTCCATGCTTCCGTACGCGAGATTGACCAGGTAATCGACCGTTTCGGGCAGCGCCCCCTCGAAGGCGGCCTCATCGTTGACGTCCACCTGCGCGTGATGCACGCGCTCGTCCTCGATCTCCCGACGGTCGCTGCGACTCGTCACGTACAGCTGCGCCTCGGGGTCCCGCTTCAACCACTGCCGCGTGATCTCGCGACCGATATAACCATTGCCTCCGACCAATACGATCGTTGCCATGTTCGCCATCCTTCGTTGCTTGGTTTGTAATAATCGTAGCTACAAACATAGCGTACCGCCTCACGTTTGTAATGTCAATAACTACAAACTGAGAGAACGCGAAGGTGCGTGCAAAAAGAACCGCCGGCTCGGGGCCGGCGGTTCGCTTAGATCATTTGCATCTGGCTGATGGTTTTGGTGTACCAGTCCATGTAGGTGGGTGGGCAGTACTTCTGCGCATTCGCCACGGTGATGGAGTAGCCGTATCCGCTTGCCAGGCCCGCCACGTGGGCGTTGATGGCCTCTTCCCAGCTGGACCAACTGCTGCTTCCCCAGCCCCAGGCGTTGTACGGCTTGAAGCACACAGCACCCTTGGAGCTTTCGGTGTTGGAGATGGCCGGCGACCAGCGCGGGTCGACGCCGTTGTTCCAAGCGGCCTCGGCGAACGTGGAGCCGTACCCTGCCAGCGGAGAACCGGCGAGGTAGTTGTCGATACGGGAGGTCCACTGGGTGATGAAGGCTTCCTTGCCTACGGTGAAATCAACTTCGGAAAGCATGGCGGCTGCATTCGCAGCGCTTTCCTGAGCGGCTCGAGCTTCCTGCTCGGCCTTCGCCTGCTCGGCGGCCGCGATGCGGGCCTCCTCCTCGGCGCGTGCCGCCTCTTCGGCGGCGATGCGGGCGGCCTCTTCCTCGGCCTCGATGGCCTCGATGCCCTGCGAGATGTCGCGCGACGCGGTGCTCGTGAGCACGGTGGTCTCGCGCGGGGAAGCGGCGGCGTCGGAGGTTGCGGCGGAGAAGTCCGCCGATTGCGTTGCGGTAGCGGCAGCGCTCGTGCTTGACGCATCGATGCCGAACGAGTCGATATCGTGCGCGGCGCCGCTTCCAGCAGAGGCGAACCCGAAGCCGATGCACCCGGTCAGCACGCAGGATGCGCAGCCAACCGCGAGGATCTTCGCAGCCAGGTTCGACTTCTTTTGTATGAAGCGCTTTTTAGCCAAAACGTCGGTTACCTTTCGTTGAACAGCGCACGACCTCGGGCCGCCGAAGCGGTTGACAGCGTAGTAAGTTGTGTGGGGGTTTGCTGCCGGAAGGCGATATGCTGTTGTGACAGGACGTATTCTAGCTGAGAAGGGGGGTCGAGGGCAAAGTTTTGTGGAGACGCCCTACATGATTTGTTCGCTTGACAAGGGGAGAAACCGCATTTCAGCAGGTGAATTGCCTTACTCTTCACCAGGAGAAAAAGCGAACGGAATGTGTTGGCTGAAGCGACATGCCCGCGCTTCAATCAACGGTCAAGGTTGCGACGGCCTCGCTGGAGCCGATTCCCTCCCACGGCTGCATGTCGAACCGATATTCGCGCCCGTACGGAGCCGATATGACCAGCTCCTCCGTGACGCCCGGAACCGAGTACCAGACCATGCCCACAACGCAGAACGCCACGAAGCACAGGCCCGCCAGCAGCGTGAGCGTCGGCGACTTCAACGCCCCGCCCAGCAGCAGCAATCCCGCAACCATGAGCAGCAGCGGCCACAGGTTGACCAGCATCCGCTCAAGGGATTGCCAGCCGATCACGTCGAGGCTCATCAGCACCAGCACCACGCCGGCGAAAAACGCGATGAGGCCGTCCACGAACTTGCGCATGCGGTGCCCCTCCTCGCCGGGGATCACCATGCGCACGATGCCCAGGATGACGAAGATGAGCGGCCAGTACTGCCACCACACCGCGTCTTCCATCATGCTGGCCACCATGGCCGACACGCCGAAGAACAGCAGGAACGACCCCACCCACAAGGCAACTCTCACGCCGGAGCGCGAGGTTGGCGCCGGCGACTGCTGCGGTTGCGGCGGAGCCGAGGACCAACCTTCGTACGGCGGCGTCGGGGGCGGCGTGAACGGCGGCTGAGGGGCGCCCGTCGCGTCGACGGGCGGCACGGGCGCGCGCGACGCGCCCGCAGGGGGCTCGGGCGGCACATGGGCGGCCGACGTATAGGTGGGATGCGTGTAGCGCCAGCTCGCCGCTTGAGCGGGGCTGGGAGCCTTCGGGGTTTTCGGGGCCTTCGCCGTGCCCGGCTCGCCCTTGCGGGGCGCGTCGAAGTCCACCGCTCCGTACGTTTCGGAATGGACGGACTGGGGCTCCACGTCGAACGGGGCCTCTTCCTTCGGCTCGAGCGGCAGCACGATCCACAGCACGATGTACGCGATGCCCAGCAGGCCCGCCGAGGCGAAGGTGAACACCACCATGATGATACGGACGATGAGGGGGTCGACGTTGAAATAATCGGCCACACCCGCGCATACGCCGCCTATGAGCGCCTTTCGCGAGCGGAGCAGCCGTTTTTCACTCGTCACGCTTCCTCCTGGTCGATCGCCTCAACGGCATCCACGCGGGATGGGGAGGGATCGTCCAGTCGTTCCACGCGCACCGTTGAAATGCGGCGACGGCGCATGGCCTGAATCTTGAACCGGTATCCGCCGAGCGCAAGCTCCTCGCCCACCTGAGGCACCGAGTCGAGCGTGTTCATGAGCCAGCCCGCGATGGTTTCGTAATCGGACGAATCCTCCACCGGCCACCCGAGTTCCGCGGCATCTTCGACGGGGAATCGCCCGTCAACCAGCCACACGTTTTCGCTCTCCTGCTCGACGAACGGGTTCTCTCGGTCCGTTTCGTCCACGATCTCGCCGACGACTTCCTCCACAATGTCCTCAACGGTAATTAAACCATCGGTACCACCGTACTCGTCAACGACGATGGCCATCTGTTGACGATTCGTTTGCATCTCGGCCAACAGCGGAAAGAGGTCCTTCGTCTCGGGCACGAACATGGCCTCGTAGGCGTACTCGGCCACGGGCTCGTGCTCCTTGCCGTCCATGAGCGGCGCCACGAGGTCCTTGAAGTGGACGATGCCCACGATGCGGTCGATGTCCTCATGGTACACCGGCAGGCGCGAGTAGCCCGTGCCGCGCATGCGTTCGACGGCCTGACGCACCGTGTCGACGTCTTCCACGAACATCATGTCCACGCGCGGCGTCACGATCTCGTGGACCGTCATGTCGCCCAGGTCGAGGATGTCGTGGATCATGCGCTTCTCGTCGTCAAGCAGCTCGTCGTTGTCCGTGACCATGTACTTGATCTCTTCTTCGGACACGTTCTGGCGTTCGTCAGCGTTCTTGATGCCGAACAGGCGCGACAGCCCATTCGCGGACGCCGAGGTGAGCGCGACCAGCGGCGAAGCGACCTTCTGGAACACCATGAGCGGGCCGGCCACCATCTTGCTGACGCGCTCGGCGTCGGCCAGCGCGATGCGCTTCGGCACGAGCTCGCCCACCACGATGCTGAGGTACGACACGATGAGCGTGATCAGCACGGGGGCAAGACCGGGCGCAATGACCGTGAGCCACGCGATGTTGAAGCCGGACAACCATTGCGCCAGCGGGTCGGACAGGTTCGTGGCCGCGGCCGCGGAAGCGAAGAACCCGACGAGCGTGATGGCCACCTGGATGGTCGCGAGGAACTGGCCCGAGTCGGCGGCCAGGCTCAGCGCGCGCTCGGCGCCCTTGTCGCCCTCGTCGGCGTCGCGCTGCAGCAGCACGTGCCGCGCGTTGACGAGCGCCATTTCCGACATCGAGAAGTACCCGTTCACCAGCACGAGCACGAACGTGACGACGATGCTAATCCAAATGTCCATGAATGCGATGCAACTCCTTCAGCAAGCGGATGATGCGCATCTTCTGCGCCCTCTTGTCGCGATGCGCCCCGGCCTCGCGACAACCGTGGGGCTGTCATGCCCGCGCGCTTGTGCACGCAGCCGCTTACATAACGTACAGGGAGATGGCCAGAAACTGCAGGACGCTTCCGGCGAGTACCCAGAGATGGAACAGGGAGTGCATGTACGGCACCTTCTTCAACACGTAGAAGATGCACCCGATGGAGTAGCAGATGCCGCCGCCCACGAGCAGCCACAGGCCCGGACCCGGGATGGCCTCGATGAGCGCGGGAAGGAACCACACGACGCACCAGCCCATGAGCAGGTACAACACGGCGGACACCCAGCGCGGGCGGAACACCCAGAACGCTTCGCAGGCAACGCCGGCCAGCGCCACGAGCCACACGAACGCGCACAGCCACACGCCGCCGGAATCGGCGAGCGAGATGAGGCAGAACGGGGTGTAGGATCCGGCGATGAACAGGTAGATGCAGCTGTGGTCGAGTACCTTGAACACGCGCTTCGCCCGATCGACCGCGATGGCGTGGTACAGCGTGGACATGGTGTACTCGAGCAGCATGGTGAGCGCGTACACGAGCGCGGCGAACAGGTAGATGCCGCCTCCGTCGTCGAGCGCGCGCACGACGAGAATGGGGATGGCCGCGATGGCCAGCAGCACGCCGATGCCGTGCGAGATGGAGTTCGCGATCTCCTCCCCCAGCGTGTACTCCCGGATGTTGCGCGCCTTGTTCGCAGCGCTGGCCGAGGTGTTGGACACCTCGTCGCGCAGCGCGTGCATGTTGACGTAGTCGTTCGGCTTGAACTGCGAAGGCGTCCAGCCGGGAACGGGTTTCTGCACGGCTGCGGGCGCAGCCGTGGAGGGGCGCTCGGCATCGTGGCCGGGGCCGGTACTTCGAGCGCCTTTGGTGTCGGATGTGGTTGATGCGTTCATGGTGCTACTGTATCACATTTCCATGGGGCTTGAGCCATGCGAGCCAGGCGCGGGCATCGTCCTCTCGGGCATCGATGAGCCTGATGGTGGTGCCTCCAATGCCTGCTGCAGTGCGCGCGCTGACCGTGGCGGTGCCGGCATTGCGTTGAAAAGGATTCGTCTTGGTGTAACCGAACTGTATCTTTTTGCGCGGGAAGCTGATGGTCTCGCGCGCGAAACCGCCGTTGCTCACCTGCATGAAACGCTCGTTGTACGCGAAGCCGGAACCGCGGAACCACAGCACGGCGCCCACCGCGTCGAGGATGAGCAGCACCACCGCCAGCGCGTAGCCGAACAGCGCGCCGTTGTTGACGAAGAACAGGGTCATCGCCTCGTCGGGCACCGCGGGGTTCGCGAGCACGTTCACCGCGATCTGCCCCACCGCCACGAGAACGGCCAGCCAGAACCCCGTACCCTGGATGAGGCAGCGACGGATGATGGCGCGGCGCAGCCCCACCGGCGCCACCGGGATGTTGTCGGTGGGCACGTCGGCGAACTCGGGGATGATGCCGGCGAGGATCTCGGGCACGCGGGTCATCTTCACGAAGGGGTGGATGACGAGGCCCTGCTGGTTGAGGCTTTTCTGCTGGTCGTCCGAGCCCTCAGCCGCGGCATCGATCTTGCCGAGGGACAGCTCGCAGTAGCCCAGCAGGCGGCGGATGAAGCTCTGCTTCACCACCACCGACTGCACGCGATCGACGTCGACGCCCTGGAAGCGATGCTGCAGCAGGCCGTGCTCCACCTCGATGCGGTTGTCGCGACGGCACGCGCGGAACCCGCCGTACGAGATGCAGGCGCCGATGGCGGATAGGAGCCACAGCACGAGCGACGCGCCGACGAAGGCCGCCACGCCCGCCGCGATGAGGTTGCCGCCGAACAGCTGGACGCTCGCGCCCACGACGTTTCCCACGAGCGGCTCCATCGTGCCGGACAGGAGGGGCGCCATCTCGCCCATGAACTGCGCGACCGCGCCGACGATGCCGATGACCACGACGAAAAACGCCGTGTTGTTCGACAGGCCGGTGAAGATGAGCTCCTTGTTGGACATGCCGTATTCGTAGGTGACGCGGCCCGTGTCCACCGCCGCGCCGCCGAACACGCCGCGCACGTCCTGCCAGATCTCGGCCGGCGCGTCCAGGACGTTGGCGTTGGCGGCCTCGTGCGCGCCTTGCGGGACGGCGCCCGCCGCGACGGCGACAGCCGCAGCCGCGGCTTCGGCCTCGGAAGCGGCGCCGTTCTGCACGGCAACGACGTACTGCTTGCGCGCGAACAGCTCGCGGCGCAGCTCTTCGGCCTGCGTCTTCTGCACGTACGGCACCATGACGGCCTTGTTCGACGCGCCGCCCGCCGTGTCGATGCTGACGCTGCACACGCCGAAGATGCGCTGGATGAGCGTCGCGCGCTGATCGACGGACTGGATGCGCTGGTAGGGCACGTGCACGCGCTTCTTGTTGAGGATGCCCGAGTACAGGTTGAACTCCTCGGGTCCCAGCTCGTAGTAGAGATGCTTGTAGGAAATCACCTGGTAGACGGCGATGAGCTCCACGAGCACGACGATGCCGACGATCACGGCCCCGATGATGAGCACGAGCGTGGGGATGTCGCCGCGCGTGATGACCTCGCCGTCGGAGATGGCCCCGATGATGGCCGAGAACGAGGAGAACGCCACGACGACCAGCAGCATGAACGCCGTGCGCAGGCTGCCGAGCCAGATGTAGCTGTGGTGGACGTGGTGCTTCTGCAGCTCCCTGGGTGCAGGTTGCGGTTGGGGCTGCGGCGCTTGCTGGAAGTCCGTCATCACACGTCCTCCTGGGCGAGACGCGCGAGCTCGGCGGCGCGATCGCGCAGCCGCTCGGCGACGTCGGCGCTGAGGCCGGGTATCTCATGCTCGCCGGCGGCCGTGGCCACCGTGACGCTGGACAGGCCGAACGCGCGCAGGATGGGTCCTTGGCGCGTGTCGGTGTTCTGCACGCGAATGAACGGGATGACGAAGCGCTTGCGCCACACGATGCCGCGCGCGATGTCGAGGTAGTCGTTGGACAGCTCGTAACGCCAGCGCATGAAGCGGATGGGCGGCAGCACCACGAGCCACACGACGAGGCACACGACGAAGACGATGGCGATGGCGACGAGCACGATGAACATCCACGGAGCCGGCTCCACCGCCGCCGCGATGGCGAATGGAACGAAGCAGCAGAGGAACACCACCGTGAGCCAAATCGCATCGTTGATGCGCCACACGGTTTTGACCTTCGGATCGAGCTGATGCGCCGGCAAGTCTTTCATACCTATCCTTCTCGTCAGTACCTTCACAATAGTGCTTTCATGATACCAGAGAGCGCATGCATACATTGTGCGCGGGAACAAGACCAGCTATGATGCTGCCAGTCGTGAAGGAGCAGCCATGCCGCATCGCCCGTCCCCATATCGCGCCGCCCACAGCCGCCGCACCGCCGGGTTCACCCTGGCCGAGCTGCTCGTGGTGGTGGCCATCGTGGCCGTCCTCGTGGCCGTCGCCATCCCCGTGTTCACGGGCGCGCTGGGCAACACCGAAGAAGCCACCTGCGCCGCCAACCGCCGCTCGGTGAAGAGCATGTACACCAACGCCTGGCTGCTCGACCAGAACCAGAATCAACAGACGCTGTTCGGCAATTGCGTCGCGCAGCTCAAGAAGCAAAACAACGATGTGTTGTGCCCGAGCGAAGGAAACTACACCGCCACGTTTACCTCCAACGGCGCCGTCATCATCAAATGCAGCAAGCACGGAGCGGGCATGGACGACGATATGAACGGCTGGATCTACGAAACGTATAAGGACAACATGACGCAATATCTCGGAGGCGAAGGTCTCCGCAACGCATACGCCACCGCCCACGGCCTGACCTCGTGGACCGAAGTGAAGCGGCCCGACGGAGAAAGCGGAGCGAAGCTGTACCTCCAAATGAAGAACTACCAGAACAATCCTGGAGGAGCCTTTCTGTATGCAGGCTACGAAAGCCAGATAACCGGCGGCGGAAAGCAATGGTACGCTCGCTACGTATGCGACAGCAACGGCCTGATTGGGCCTGCCGGCCAATGGTACGAAGTTCCCGAGAACACCAACGTGTCGCTCACCGACGACAAGAACGGTAAGGGCATGGACAAGATGCAGGCCCTGCTCGAAGAGAACAAGGACAACAAGGTCACGCTCGAAGGCGACAAGTTCGTCAAAGCCTGAATCTTGCGAGGAAAGCCTTGGTTTCTGCACAAAAATGACCGCTGTGAAGCGATTTCAGCGTCGTAAGGAGGACACGCCGAGTTCCCGACCGTCGCCCTCCTGTATACCCTGGACGTTTTCCCAGGTCGTGAGATATCGCCCCGGCGATCATTGGGGCGGCGGGCTTCACAGCGGTGATTTTTGTGCAGAAATAGGCCGGAGACGCATGCGACGCTCGAAGCGAGGACGAACCCGAAGGATGCGTCTACCCGATGCAGTATACTCAAGGGGATCAAACCTGCGAGTGAAACGAGGTTCCCATGCGCTACGACGAGCTGCAAGACGAAATCAAGAATGCGATGCGCGCGAAGGACAAGCCGAAGCTGTCCATCCTGCGCCAGGTGCACGGCGAGATCAAGAACATCGAGGTGAACGAGCGCCGCGACATCACGGACGCGGACGTGGACGCCATGTTCAAGCGCCTCATCAAGCAGACGAAGGAGACGCTCGACGGCTCCATCAAGGCCGGCAACGACCAGGAGCGCACCGACACCCTCGCCGCCCAGGTGGCCATCCTGGAAAGCTACCTGCCCAAGCAGGTGTCCGGCGACGAGCTGATCGCCCTCATCGACGAGGTGCTGGCCGAGACGGGCGCCTCGTCGAAGAAGGACATGGGCCGCGTCATGGGCGCCCTCACGCAAAAAACGGGCGGCAACTTCGATAAAGCCGCCGCCGCAAAAGAACTCGGTCAGAAGTTGGCGTAGTCCCTACAGCCCGAAGAGGTAGTCGAGCTCGTCGGACCAGGAATCTTCGTCCACCTGCCAGGCGTCGCCGGACTTGACGAGGTCGAGGCTCACGTAGTTCGTGGCCATGGCGGTGGTCTTGTCCATGGCGGCCTGGTAGAGCTCGCCGAGGAGGGCCTTCGCGCCAGCCTCGTCGAGGGTCTGCATCTCACCGGCGTCGATGGCCGCCTGCACGTCCTCCATGAACGTGGTGGCGAAGGCCATCGAGTCGCGCAGCGTCACGTCGGCGTAGGCGGTGCCCGTGCCGTCGCCGTTGTCGTACGCGCCATCAAGCTGGTAATCGAAATCGGTCAGCATCCACTCGACGAACACGGCAGGGTCGATGCCGAGGTCGGTCAGGCTGTAGCCCGTCGCGTCCGACAGCTGCTCGTCGGCGTCGTCGGCGATCTGCTGCATGGTGGCGGCGTCCTTGTTCTTCAACAGGTCGAGCTTGTCGGACATCGCCGCTTCCATCTGCTGGTCGCCCTCGGTGATGGCGGACAGGTCGGACGTGGAAGAAGAGCGGTATTCGACGTCGTCGTAGGCGGCCACGAACGCGAGCATGCCCAGGCCGAGCACCACGTACAGGAAGAACGCCAACACGGACAGCACGATGCCGACGATGCCGCACACCTTGCCGCCGGTCGCCTTGCTGTCCTTCCCCATCGCCTTGACGGCCTGCACGGCAAGCACGATGGCGACGATGCCCAGCACGATGCCCAGCAGGATCGTCGCCGAGAACAGGATGGCCAGGATGCCGCACACGAGCGCGGCGACGGCCTTGCCGTTGGACTGCGGGGCAACCGGCTGGTAATAGGGAGGCTGCTGCCCGTACGCCTGGCCGGGCTGCTGCGGCTGCCCGTAGGGAGCGGGCCCGGGAACGGGCGCCGTCGGCTGCGCGTAGGGGCTCGCCGGCTGCGCGGGTTGAGCCGGCTGCGCCGGCGTCGGGGTCGCAGGCGGAACAGGCTGCTGAGGCGGCTGCGGCTGGGTCTGGTCGTCCATGATGGTTCCTTCTCTCGCGCTTTGTTTCCGACAGTATAACGTAAGCGAAGCCGTCGGGTTTCCGACGGCTTCGCGAAGTTGAAGCTTTCGTTCAGACGGAGGCTATCCTAGTAGTGCGCCAGGTCCTCGTCCTTCACGCGGCCGCGGAACGTGCGGTAGATGATGACGTGGTAGATCAGCACGAGCGGCAGGCCGACGCACGTGATGATGGTCATCCACATGAGCGTCAGCTCGGACGACGCGGCGCTCATGGCCGTGATGGACGCGCCCACGCTGTCGGCCGAGGCCACCACGAAGTTCGGGAACATCGACGCCGCCAGCAGCAGCACGAGCAACGCCGCCGCGCCGGACTGGGCGATGAACGCGCCCAGGTCGCAATCCTTCTTCTTCGCGAAGAAGATCGACACGACGATGGCGGCCACGAACAGGATGGCCAGCACCCAGCGCACGGCGCCGAGCATCGGGTCCATCGCCGGCTGGAGGCCGATGAGAGCATAGGCCGACACCGCCACGAACAGCACGAGCGAGACGATCTGCAGCGGGAAGCGCAGCTTGGCGACGCGCGCCTGCAGGTCGCCGGGCTTCGGCGCCTTGAGCGCCAGCCACGAGGCTCCCTGCGTCAGGAACATCGACAGGCCCAGCAGGCCGCACAGCAGCGTGAAGGGCGTGATGAGGCCCAGCAGCGGGATGCCCGTGTAGTCGCCGTTGGCGCTCATGGGGATGCCCGCGTAGATGTTGCCCACGGCGACGCCCAGCAGCAGAGCCGGCAGCAGCGAGCCGATGAAGAAGCAGACGTCCCACACCTTCGCCCACTTGAGGTCGTGGCCGCGGTACTCCACGGACACGGCGCGCACGATCAGGCCGAACAGCACCAGCATAACGGCCAGGTAGAACCCGGAGAACGTGGTGGCGTACGCCGCCGGGAACGCCGCGAACAGCGCGCCGCCTGCGGTGAGCAGCCACACCTCGTTGCCGTCCCACACGGGCCCGATGCTCGTGCGCACGACGGCCTTTTCCTTATCGCCCTTCGCCACGAAGGGGTACAGCACGCCCGCGCCCAGGTCGAACCCGTCGAGGACGAAGTAGCCGGCGATCAACACGAAGATCAGGAGGAACCAAAGCCCCTGGAAGAACGTGATTTCCATGATTACTCACCTTCCTTCGCGACGACGCCTTCGGTCTCGACAACGGGGCCTTCCTTGATGAAGCGGCCCATCGTGCGAGCCCACGCCACCATGAGGAACGCGTACACCACGAGGAACAGCACCATCGTGATCATGAGCTCGGGGGCGGACACCGACTGCGAAACGCCCTCGCTCGTGAGCAGGCTCACGCCGTCGGGGCCGGTCGCGGACGGGTACACCACCCACGGCTGGCGGCCGACCTCGGCCGTGAACCAGCCCGCCTGGATGGCGATGAGCGGGAACACCGGCGAGATGAGCACGAGGCGCTGCAGCCACTTCATGTTCTGGATCTTGCCGCCGCGCAGCGTGAACACGAGCGTGAGGATGATCGTGAGCATGATGAGGCCGTACATCGCAACCATGAGGTGGTACGTCTGGAACACGAAGTTCACGGGCGCGGTCTCGGGGTCGATGGCGCCGTATTCGGCGGAGGCGGCCAGCTCGTTGAGGCCCTCGTACTCGGTATCCCACGTGCCGGTGGCGAGGAAGCTCGTGCCACCCGGGATGGAGAACGGGCTGATGACCTGCTGGTTCTCTTCGTCAACCCAGCCGAATGCGTACAGCGGGGGCACTTCGGAGTCGTACATGCCCTCCATCATCGCCAGCTTCGTGGGCTGCTCCTCGGCCACGACAACGGCGGACGAGTGCGCGGTCACCAGCATGACGCAGCTGACCACGATGCCCACCACGGCACCCAGCTTCATCGTCTTCATGGCAAAGTCGGTGTGGCGCTTCTTGATGAGGTACCACGCGGACACGGCCATGGCCACGAACGCGCCCATGATGAGCACGGCGACGATGGTGTGCGAGTAGCGCGGCCACACCGAGGGGTTCATCGCCGCGGTGAGGAAGTCGGTGATGACGGCCTTCGAGCCGTCGGCGGACAGCTCCGCGCCGGCCGGCGTCTGCATCCACGAGTTCGCGATGAGGATCCACAGGGCCGACAGGGCCGAGCCGAACCACACGAGCCAGGACGACACCATGTAGAACTTCGGCGAGACGCGCTTGCGGCCGAACAGCAGCACGCCCAGGAACGTCGACTCGAGGAAGAACGCGAGCAGCGCCTCGGCGGCCAGCGGCGCACCGAAGATGTCGCCGACGAACCTCGAGTAGTCCGCCCAGTTCGTTCCGAAGGAGAACTCCATCGTGATGCCCGTGGCCAAACCTATCACGAACGTCGCGGTGAAGATCTTCACCCAGAATTTGGTTGCTGCCGCGTCCTTGGGATCGCGGGAGCGGTAGTACCGTGTTTCGTTGATGGCAAGGATAAGTCCCAAACCGATGGTCAACGGCACAAAAATGAAGTGATATGCCGCTGTGCAAGCGAACTGCAAGCGCGCTAGCATCACGGGATCGGAGAAGATATCCATCGCACACCCCCTTACTCTCGTCTGTACCGACAGATGCCTATATTGGTCATTGTATCACCATTTGTTGAAAAAATGTTATTAGATGAATAACATTTTTTGACATACCGGGAACAAGGAGTTTACAGGAAGGTGCGGGGTGCGGGGGTGCGGGTGGGGTGCGGGGCCCTTCCCTTTTGGCGCGACGGAGGCTTTCGGGGCCGTGCATCGCGCGACGCGCCGATCGCGGGTCGCGCGCAGTGCTAGTCGGCGCGCCAGGGACAGAGGGAGAGAGTCGACCACCGCGTCGCAACGACGGAGCCGACGCCCCCTCCCCGGCACTCCGCAGCCGCATTGCGACCGGGAGCGTCGCCAACAGCCAGGGGCACCAACCAAGCCCGCAGGATGTTTCACGTGAAACATTTGTTCCTATTCCCCGTTTGGCGCATATCTCCCCGGCACGCGGCAGCGCGCAAGCCGGTGCCGAGCCGATCGCCTGTTCGGCTTTTGGGCGCAAAACGGCACCCATGCCAATGTTGCTCGAGGCGAACTCGGGTCACAGCAGCTAGGAGGATCTCGCGATCTGGGCATATGCCGTGCGTCTTTCCGAAAACCTGACGCGCCCGGCCCGAAACGCCGTTCGGAATTGGCATGGGTGCCGTTTTGCGCCCACATCGCTTGCGGCCGTCCCCGGACGGGCACGGATGTTTCACGTGAAACATTCGTTCGTTGCGTGGGGGGGGCGCAGCCCGCGCGCCCCGCCGGAGCGGGGCGCGGCGAGCACTACGAGATGTGGCCCAGGAAGTCTTTCGTTCGGTCGGACTTCGGGTGGTCGAACACGTCTTCGGGCGTGCCTTGCTCCACGATGAAGCCGCCGTCCATGAAGATGACGCGGTCGGCCACGTCGCGGGCGAAGCCCATCTCGTGGGTGACCACGATCATGGTCATGCCGCCCTTCGCCAGGCCCTTCATGACGCCCAGCACGTCGCGCACGAGCTCGGGGTCGAGCGCGCTCGTGGCCTCGTCGAACAGCATCACGTGCGGGTCCATGGCCAGCGCGCGGGCGATGGCCACGCGCTGCTGCTGGCCGCCCGACAGCTCGGAGGGCTTGTAGTCCACGCGGTCGGCCAGACCCACGCGGGTCAGCTGCTCGACGGCGATCTTCTCGGCCTCGTCGTGGGCGCGGCGCAGCACCTTCTGCTGCGCCAGCATGACGTTCTTCTTCGCCGTGAGGTGCGGGAACAGGTTGAAGTTCTGGAACACCATGCCCACCTTGGCGCGCACCTTGTTGATGTCGGTCTTCTTCGCGGTGATCTCGGTGTCCTCGAAGAAGATGCGCCCTTCGGTGGGCGTCTCCAGCAGGTTCACGCAGCGCAGCAGCGTCGACTTGCCCGAGCCCGACGGCCCCAGGATGACCACCACTTCGCCGCGCTGCACCTCAAGGTCGATGCCGCGCAGCACCACGTTGTCGCCGAACGCCTTGCGCAGCCCCTCGATGCGGACCACCGGCTCGCCGGTCAGATGCTTGGTTTCTTCGCTCGTTTCGCTCATATCCGCACCTCCTTAATGGCTGATATGGTTGGAGCCGGCCAGCGTCTCGGACATGCGCAGGCTCTTGGACACGGCGGCGTCGGAGTCGGGCAGCACGGCCTCTTCCGACGTGATGGCGATGTTCTTCTTGCGACGCCTGCCACCGGCCATGCGAGCCTCAAGCACGTTAATGAGCTTCGTCATGGGAATGGTGACGATGAGGTAGAAGCCGGCAGCCACGATGTACGGCGTCACATTGCCCGTGGCGGCCGTGATGGTTTTCGCGTACATCATGATTTCCATGACGCCCACGGCGGCGAGCAGCGACGTGTCCTTGTACATGAGGATGAACTCGCTCGTCATCGTGGGGATGACGCGGCGCACGGTCTGCGGGATGATGACGTAGAACATCGTCTGCGCGCCGTTCATGCCCAGCGAACGCGCGGCCTCGAACTGACCGCCGCTGATGGACTGGATGCCCGCGCGGAAAATCTCGGCCAGGTACGCGCTCGAATTCATCACGAGCACGATGGCGCCCAGCACGAACAGGTCCATCTTGATGCCGAGCAAGGGCAGGCCGAAGAACGCGATGTAAATCTGCAAGAACAGCGGCGTGCCGCGTACGATGTTGATGTACGTGGCGCCGATGGCGCGCGGGATGCGACTCTTCGCCATGCGCAAGAACGACCACAGCAGGCCGATGGGAATGGCCAGCGGGAAACTGACGATGACGAGCGCGATGGCGATGAGCCATCCGCTGAACACGACGGGAACCGACGTGACGATGATGGTGGGGTCGAAGAACAGGTGCAGGAACTTGTTGGAGTTCCACGCCTTCACCCAATCCTGCGTGCCCAGCCAGGTGGAGAACTGCTCCACCGGCGACGTGCTGACCACGTCGAACGTCTTGTCGGTGGCGGGCATGTCGCTCGTCTGCCCGTCGGAGGTGGTGTAGTTTCCGGCCAGGCCGAACGTGCCGCCTTCGCCGGGAAGCAGCGTGCGGTTGCACTCCACCATGATGAGCGAGCCGGCCGGCGTGGGCTCGGGGAACGTGACGGCGATCGACGAGCCGTTCTCCACCTGCACCGTGGAGGCCGTATCGAGGCGATCGAGGCCGTCCATGACGGTGACCTTGACGTTTTCCTCGTCAACCGTGGAGCCTTCGGGCAGGTTGATGGTCAAGCCCGACAGCGATTCCTCGGGGTCGGTTTGGCCCTGCCACGTCACACGAGTGGGCGTTGCGCCCAGAACCTTCTCGAGCGCGTCGTCGTTCGGCTGGGCGGTCCACCGCTCAACTTCCATCGCCTGGGCGCTCAACGGAAACGCGAACAACACGGCAAGTGCCGCAGCGACCAACAGCGCTGCGGCACTTGCGTGCATCCGCGTGCATCGAATAATACTCATGATGTCACGCAGACTGTATTATTCGAGCCACTTGGCGACAAGCTCGTCGTACTTGCCGTTGTCGCGAACAGCCTGCAGCGCCTTGTTGAGGGCCTTCGTGAGCTCCGGGTTCTCCTTGCTCACGGCA
Source organism: Eggerthella guodeyinii (assembly GCF_009834925.2). Taxonomy (NCBI): domain Bacteria; kingdom Bacillati; phylum Actinomycetota; class Coriobacteriia; order Eggerthellales; family Eggerthellaceae; genus Eggerthella; species Eggerthella guodeyinii. Next base: position 334,240 of record NZ_CP063310.1, on the reverse strand, counting down.
ATGGCGTACTGCTCGCCCGTGGGGATTTCCTTGATGACCTGGCAGTCGGTGTAGGATTTCACGTAATAGTTCGCCACCGGAAGGTCGACGGACACCGCATCGATCTGACCGGAGTCGAGCGCGGCGAACACCGCCGTCATCTCGTCGTAGCCGGTGACCTCGGCGTCCTTGATGTTCTCAGCAGCCCACTCGTAACCGGTGGTGCCGGTTTGAGCGCCGATCTTCTTGCCTTCGAGCTGCGAGACATCGGTGATGCCCGAATCGCTGCGCACCGTGATGCTCTGGTTCACGTTGCAGTACGTGTCGGTGAAGTCAACCTGCTGCAGACGCTTGTCCGTGATGGTGAACGAGGACACGCCCACATCGGTTTTGCCGCCGGTCTGGACGAGCGGCACGATGGTGTCGAACTTCGTGGACGGCAGGTAGTTGATCTCGAGGTCGAGCTCCTCGGCCAAAAGACCCATGAGGTCGACTGCGAAGCCCTCGGGCTTGTCGCCGTTGAGGTTCTCGAACGGCGGGAAGTCGAGCGACGCGGCCACCGTCAGCTTGCCGTCGTTGATAAGCGTGTAGCCCGTGTCGGTTCCGCTCGCGCTGGTGGTGCTTCCCTGGTCTCCGCCGGACGAGCAGCCGAACAGCGTGAGCGATGCCGCCAACACGCCTGCGGCGATGAGAGCGCCCCATTTCTTGATATTCATGATCCTCCCCTTTCACTGCATCCGCTTTTCTCAAACAGGTATAAGTATGATGCAGGTGCACTACTATACGACCCCGCGCGCCCTTTATCAAAGGGCGACGCGCCAAGAGAGGGGTTAGTTGGGCGTGATGGCCCCCGAGCGGTCGTTTCGGCGGGCCGTGCGGTTTAGCGCTCTAAAGCGATAAAGTGTTACGACCAGAACGCGCACACGACGTACAGCACCGCAAGAAAGCACAGGTTGAACGCGGTGAAGCGCGCAACGAAGCCGCCCGCCGTCTGGCGCGCCAGCTCGGAGCGGCGGCCGAACGCGGCCCGCACGGCGCGGTACTGGTTGAACGTGATGAGGCTGGCGAGCGAGGCCACGAGCGTGCCCGCGCCGCCGATGTTCACGCCCACGAGCAGCGCCTCGTAGCTGTCGGTGAAGTGCGACAGCAGCACCGCGGCGGGCACGTTGCTGATGATCTGGCTGGCGCCCGCGCTGGCCAGCAGCGCGTTGTGCGCCATGGCCCGCGACAGCACCTCCTCCACCGCGGGCATGCGCGCCATGTTGCCCGCGAACACGAAGAAGCACGCGAACGTGAGCAGCAGCCCGAAGTCCACCGATCGCAGGGCGCGGCGGTCGAGCACGAACAGCCCCGCGATGACGGCGACGAGCGCTACCGGGTACGGCACGAGACGAAACACCGAGGCGATGACCAGCGCGAGCAGCGCCCCGCACGCGAGGGCGCGGCGGCGGTCGACGGGCGCGGAACGATCCTGCCCCAGCTCGCGCTCCGATTCTTGCGCGGGCCGCGCCTCGGGCACGCGGGGCGCGGGCTTCGCGAACGCGACGCAGCACACGCCGATGAGCAGCACCGACACGGCGAAGGGCAGCGCCATGACCGTGAGAAAGTCCGCGAGCGGAATGGAGAAGCGCTCGAACAGGTAGAGGTTCTGCGGGTTGCCGAACGGCACGATCATGCCGCCGAGGTTCGCCGCCAGGCTCTGCATGATGAAGGCGAAGGGCAGCGCGCGCTCCCACCCCGCCTTGAGCAGCGTGGCCGCGCACAGGGGCAGCATCATGACGAGCGCCATGTCGTTCGTGGCGATCATCGACAGCACGAGCGTGATGCCCACGATGGCCGCGATCGCCGCGCGGCAGGTGGAGAAGCGCGCCACCAGGGCGCGGGCCGTGGCCTCGAACACACCCGCGTTGCGCAGCGCGCCCACGAGGGCGAGGATGCCGAACAGGCAGGCCAGCGTTTTCAGGTCGAAGTAGCCCAGGTAGGCCGCATCGGGCGGCACGGCCAGCATGGTGGCCGCCGCCACCGCGGCCGACACGAGCAGCACCGCATGGGTCCGCGCGAAGCGCGCGCAGGCGGAAACCGCGTCCCTGCGCGCCAAAACGCCCCTTGCTTGAGGGGCGTTGATCGTTCGAGGCCGTGTGGGATCGTGCGTCATGGCATCAGCGTATCGCGTCGACCTCCGCAACGCAACCGGGCGCGCTCTTGGCGAGCTCCTGGAACGCGCGGTAGGCGGCGCCGTACACGCCGCACTCGTTGCCCAACGACGACGCGACGATGGGCGTGTCGCGGCACACGGACAACACGCACGCGCGGTAGCGGGAGTGCACGGCGTCGAGGTACAGGTCGGCGCGCTCGGACAGGCCGCCGCCCAACACGAACACGTCGGGATCGACGAGGCACGCCATCTGCGCGAGGCCGAAGCCGAGCGCGTCCGAGAACCGCTCGAGCGCGTCGCGGGCGGCCGGGTCGCGCTGCACCGCGGCGTCGAGCACCGCGCGGGCGTCGGGGAACGCGGCCAAGGCCTCGTCGGCGGCCGCCTCGCCGCGCTCCGCAACGAACGCCGCACGCGCATGATGCACGAGGCCCGACGCCGACGCGTACTGCTCGAGGCAGCCCGCCTTGCCGCACGAGCAGCGCGCTTCCTCGTCGGGGTTCACGCACAGGTGGCCGAACTCGCCCGCCGCGCCGTGCACGCCCGAGAACAGGCGCCCGCGCGCGATGATGCCCGCGCCCACGCCGGTGCCCAGCGTGACGAAGGCGACGTTCTCGTCCTGGCGGTCGTGCGAGGTGCCGCGCCAGCGATCGCCCAGCACGGCGGCGTCGGCGTCGTTCAGCACCGCCACGCGCGCTTTCGGGAACACGTCCAGCAGGAAGGCCTTGTACGACCGCAGGTCGAGGTCGAGATGCGGGCACAGCTTCAGCGACTCCTCGGAGGCCACCGCGCCCGGCACGGCCAGGCCCACGCCGATGACGGCGCGCCCGTCGATGCCCGCTTGCTGCAGCAGGGGCACGATCTCGCGCGACAGCTGGGCATGGGAGCCGTCGGCCAGCACGCGCTGCGAGTCGAACACGCGCGAGACGACGTGCTCGCCCGCGGCGGTGAACGCGCCCACCTTCGTGTGCGTGCCGCCCACGTCGATGCCGAGGACGTAGCGACTGGCGAGGTCGGGAACGGGCGCGTCGGGGGTTGCGGGAGCGCCCGTTGCGGGAGCATCGGGGGTCGCGGCGGGCTCGGACGCGGGCTCGCCGGAGCCGGCGGCGGCGGGCGCGGCGCGCCGGGCGAACCAGCGGGCCGGGTCGAGGCGGCTGCCGATGACGAGCCGCGACGCCCCCACGACCAGGACGAACACAGCCGTCGTGTCGATGAGTTTGTCCACCAGCAGCGCGCCGAACACCGCGAGCACGCCGGGGGCGCCCCAGCCTGCCAGCACGTCGCCGTACAGCTGCTCCGTCGCCGTGGTCAGCTGGCCGCCGGCCAGCGAGAACGACAGCGCCGTGGAAATGAGCGACTCCCCTACCACGAGGAACAGCGCGGCCCAGCCGAGCGAGCGCAGCGTGATGCGTGTGCCGCGCGCGAACACGATGCCGTACACGAGCGCGGTGATGGCGCTGAGGCCGTAGTACAGCAGGTTGCCCGCGTTGCCGAACTGCACGGCCAGGATGAGGTTGTTCGCGAATCCCACGATGAGCGCCGCCGCCGGCTCCAGCAGGATGGCGGCCAGCGCGGTGCCCGTGGTGTCGAGCCACACCGGCGTGCCGAGCGCCTGCGCCGCGAAGTACAGCGCTTCGTTGAGCAGCACGCACGCGAGCATGGTGACGCCGTACGCCGCCACCTTCGGATGCGCCTTCGCGTACGCACGCACACTGCCGTACGAGAAGGGCGTGCGTCCCTTGAACGGCTTGCGCTCGGGGGTGCGGAAGTAGGCTTCGCCGTCCTCGTCGCGCTGGCGAATCTGCTCGAGGAAGCCGCCGGTGATGATGCCGGCGGGCAGCGCGATGATGGCGATGCCGAACAGCGACGAGGCCATGGATATGAACTTCCCCAGATCGGTGACCGGGTACACGTCGCCGTAGCCCACCGTGGTGAGCGCCGTGGTGGCCCAGTACAGCGCATCGAAGAAGTTGTCGAACGTGTCGGGCTCGTTCACGAACATGACGAGGCCGCTGACGAAGATGTACATGAGCGCGACGGCCAGCACCGACAGCAGCGTGTTGCGCTGGGCGCGGAACACGTTCGCCACGATGGTGAGGTTCTTCGAGTAGCGGAACATCTTCGTGACGCGCAGCACGCGCAGGAACTTGAACGTCTCGGGCAGCACGCCGAGCGACGGCAGGATGGCCAGCAGGTCGATGATGGCGAACGGCGTGAAGGGGTAGCGTGCGAACGCGCGCCAGCCCTTCTTCCCCGTCTTGATGTCGTGCGTCATCCACCGCAGGATGTAATCGAGGAACAGGATGTACACCGTCACGACGTCGATCATGTTCATGGCGGCAGCCACGTCGGGGGTCATGTCCTGCGGGCGGAACATGAGCGGCACGATGCTCAGGAACGCCACCGCCACGATGAAGATATCGTAGCCGTGGCTCACTTTGTCGCCCGGTCGGGCGTGCTGCACGATTTGGAAGATTCGCTCTCTCATAGTGAGCGCTAGTGTATCGCGTCGCACCGAGCAGCCGAGGATGGAGGCCGGGTTCAACCGTCGGTTGAAGATCAGGAGGGCGGGAGTGCGAGGCTACCTCACCCCCACGCTTTCCACCGCCCCGAAGCGTCCGTGATAGTCCGACCCTCCCGTGCACACGAGGCCGTGCTCCTCCGCCAACGCTGCGCAGCGCTCGCGGTCGGCGGGCCCGTGGTCGGGATGGAAGCGCTCGACGCCGCCGAGGCCGCATGCCACGAGGTGGGGCAGCAGGTCGTAGCTGTCGAGCTGCCCGGGATGCGCGAGCACGGCCAGGCCGCCGTCTTCCACGATGGCTTGCACGGCGTCGCGCGCGTCCACATAGTCGATGTCGCGGTCGCAGATGCCGCCGTTCTTGAACAGGCTGCGGTACAGCGTGCGATAGCCCTCGCTCGTGAACGGCTCGTCGGTCAGCGCGGCCATGAGGTGCTGCTTGTACAGGCACGTCGACGCGCGGCCCAGTTCCAGCGCGCGCTCCACGTCCACCGCGTAGCCCGCTTCCACCAGCCGATCGAGCTGCCAGTGCGTGTTCGCGTTGCGCCGCTCCAGCACGGGTCCGCACAGAGCCGCCAGCGCGGGCGCGCCCTCCTCGATCCCCAGGCCCAGCACGTGCACCTTGCGTCCGCGTTCGAAGCCGTAGGCGCTCACCTCGATGCCGCCCACCACCTGCACGCCCATCCGCTCGCCCAGCTCGCGCGCCTCGGCCAACCCGGCGGTGGTGTCGTGGTTCGTGAACGCCAGGCGCTCGATGCCCCGCTCGCGCGCCTGGGCGAGCACCTGCTCGAACGTGTCCGAACCGTCGGACATCGTCGAATGCACGTGGAAGTCGGTTTTGCCGAGCGCCCCGGGCGCGCCGTCGTCAAGCCCCGACGCCAACGCCACTGCCCCGCCCGATGTTTCACGTGAACCGTCCGTTCGCCGCATATTCCTCACGCCATCATCCCTTCCTGCATGTTGAACTCATGATCGCACAAGCCTTCCATGAATTCGAGGTCGTGGAAGATGCCGAGCATCGTGGTGCCCTCGGCTTTCAGCTGCTCGATGAGGGCGCGCACCTTGAGCTTCGACGCGTTGTCGAGCGAGGCGGTGGGCTCGTCGAGCAGCAGCAGGCGCGGGCGCTTGATCATGGCGGCGGCGATGTTGAGGCGCAGCTTCTCGCCGCCCGAGAACGTGCGGGGATACAGCTCCCACAGGTTCTCGTCGAGGTCGAAGTGACGCAGCATGCGCTCGGTCTCCTGCTCGGCGCGGGGGCGCTCGTCCGCGCCGTACGCCTCGAGCGCGCTTTTCAGCACGATATCGTAGGCCGTTTGCCGCGGCAGCGCGTTGAGGAACTGCGAGACGTACCCCAGCTCGTAGGCGCGCAGGTACAGCATCTGGCGCTGCGTGGCCTGCGCCAGGTCGAGCATGCCGAAGCGCTGCGAGTCGTACAGGATGCGGCCGCGCTCGGGCAGGTTCGTGCGCCAGATGCAGCGCAGGATGGTGGACTTGCCGCTGCCGCTGCGGCCCGTGATGCCCACGAACTGGCCCGGTTCGATGGCGAAGTCGATGTCCTGGCACCCCTGCACGCGGCGGTTCACGCGATGGAGCAGGAACGTCTTCGACAGACCGTCGATTTCGAGAAGCGCCATGCTACACCGCCTCGACCAGGGGGCGGGACAGCTGCTCGAGCGAGACGAGCTGCTCGGTGTCGCGCCCGTACCCGCACGGCTGGTCGGGATAGTGCGAGCGGAACACCGAGCGCCCGCCCACGAACGCGCGGGTGACCACGGGCATCGTGCGCGCCGCGCCGTCGCAGGACGAACCGCACGAGCCGCACGAGATCTCGCGCACGAGCAGCACGTCGGCGCGCTTGCCCACCGCGATGGAGCCCACCTCGTCGGCGATGCCCGCGGCCTTCGCCGGGTTGATGGTGACGAGCGCGAACGCCTTGGTGATGTCGAGCCCGCACTGGTCGCGCAGGGTGAACACCGCGTCCAGCAGCGCCGCCGGGTAGTAGTCGCTGCACAGCACGTCGATGGCGCCGGCCTGCACGGCCTCGCGCGCGCTCAGGTTGCCGGAGTGGCTGTGACCCAGCATGACGTTCGGCGCGCCCGCGATGGTGTGCATGCCGCGCGCCCGCGCCGCGCGCGCGATGTCGAGCGAGATGGGGAACTCGGAGATGGTGGCTTCGAGGCCGTCCATGAACGCCAGCTTGTCCTCGCTGTCGTCGTCGTGCGAGGCGATGGACACGCCGCGCTCGCGGGCCACGCTGGCCAGCGCGGTGATCTGCGCGTACGTGAGCTTCTCGCTCTCCTGCTGCTGGCGCACGATGGCGCGCACCTCCTCGTCGCTGACGTCGCGGTAGCCCTTGAGCGTGTCGCCGAACACGAGCAGGTCGCGGTACTGGCCCTGCCCTGGCGTGTGGTCCATGAACGACACGAGGTCCACCTTGCCCGAGCGCAGGAAACCCTCGATGTCGTCGTACAGGTCGACCGAGTCCAGCTCGACGCGCATGTGCAGGCGATGGCGGATGAGGTGGTCGCGCTCCTCGCCTTCGCGCAGGCCCGCCACGCGGTCGATGAGGGCGCTCACGTTGCCGAAGTTGCGGATGGGCTTGTGGTCGAAGACGTGCGCGCCGTACACCGACAGCGAGTGGAAGATGGTGGTCACGCCGTGCGACACGAGCTCGCGGTCGGCCTTGTACAGCGACGTGGACAGGTCCATGACCACGCTCGGACGCGGCGAGGCCACGTTCTCCACGTAGTCCGAGTGGATGTCGATGAGGCCGGGCACCACGTACGCGCCGCGCGCGTCCACCACGGGCAGCACGCCCATCGTGGCGTCGGGCTGCGCGTCGAAGTCGGATGCGCCGGTGGGCTCGACGGCGACGATGCGCCCGTCGATGACCACGACGTCGCAATCGGGAAGCGCGCGGTCGGCGCACACCACCGTGCCGCCGCGAATGATGCAAGAATTGGTGTCCATGAAGAGGTGTCCTTTCGAGACTACAACAGCGAATAGACGAGTTGCTGGGTGTAGGCGTGCTGGGGGTCTTCCAGGATCTGGTCGGTCAGGCCGCTTTCGATGACGCGGCCGTCCAGCATGACGAGCGTGCGGTCGGCCAGCATGCGGATGACGCCCAAATCGTGGCTGACCACGAGCATACTGACGTCGAAGTCGCGGCGGATCTGCTGGATGAGGTCGAGCACGGCGGCCTGCACGGACAGGTCGAGCCCCGTGGTCACCTCGTCGAGCAGGAGGATGGGTGGGTTGTTCGACAGCGCCTTGGCGATCTGCACGCGCTGCTGCATGCCGCCGGAGAAGTTGCGCGGCGGCTCGGCGGCGCGCGAGAGCGGGATGTTCACGCGCTCGAGCAGCTCCTCGCCGCGGTCGCGCATGGCGCCCACGTGGCGGTTGCCGGCCGCGATCATCTGCTCCGCGATGTTCGACAGGCTGGAGAAATCCATGCGCAGCCCCAGGTAGGGGTTCTGGTACACCATGCCGAACACCGTGTTGCGGATGGCGCGCTGATGCTGGGACGACAGCTCCAGCAGGTTCGCCGCGCCGCCGTCGAACGGGCGGGCACGCACGTCGCCCTCGGTGGCTTCCTCGTCGAAGAACAGGCACTTCATGAGCGACGATTTCCCGCTGCCCGACTCGCCGACGATGCCGACGATCTCGCCCGGGAACACGTCGAGGCTGACGTCGCGCACGGCGTGTACCGTGCCGCACCGCGGGCACACGTTGCGCTCGAGCTGCGCGGCCGCGCCGAGGCAGTGCGGGCACCCCGCCCCGAAGCGCTTCGACAGATGCCGCACCGACAGGCACGGCTCCTCGTCGACGCCGAATCGTTGCGCATCAAGCATGAGGCGCTCCTTCCCCGCGCCGTTGCGCGCACCAGTTCGTGTCGTTGCATTGGTGGTATGTTTCGCCGGTGGCTTCGTCCACGAGCTCGTCGAGGTAGACGTCCGTGGCACCGCACAGGCGGCAGCGCTTCCCGTCGAAGCGCTCCACCGCGAAGGGGTAGTCCTCGAAGTCGAGGGGGACGACGTCGGTGAAGGGCGGCACGGCGTAGATCTTCTTCTCGCGGCCGGCCCCCAGCAGCGTGAGGTGCCGCGCCTGGTTGAGCTTGAGGTTGTCGAAGCGCGGGATGGGCGACGGTGCCATCACGTAGCGGTCATTCACCAGCACGGGGTGGTCGGCGCCGGTCGTGGTGGCGTCGTACCGCACGATCTGGTCGAACAGCTCGAGCCACGCGCCGGTGTAGTCGGCTTCGGCATGGAGGCGCTTGGTGGCGGCCTCGCTGGGCTCGAAGCTGCGCAGCGGCTCGGGCGTGGGCACCTGCAGCACGAGGATCTGGCCGTCGTCCAGCGGGCGCTCGGGAATGCGGTGGCGCGACTGGATGAGCGTGGCCTCCTCCGTGTCGTCGGTCACCTCCACGTCGGTGGTGTCCACGACGAGCTTCTTGATGTTGACGGCGTTCACGCTGTCGTCGGAGCCCTGGTCGATCACCTTGAGCGTGTCGTCGGGGCCGATGATGGCCAGCGTGATCTGCAAGCCGCCCGTTCCCCAGCCGCGGCCGATGGGCATCTCGCGCGAGGCGAAGGGCACCTGGTAGCCGGGGATGGACACGCCCTTGATGAGGGCGCGGCGGATTTCGCGCTTCGACGCTTCGTCGAAGAACGCGTAGTTATAGCGCTGCTGCATCGCAGGCCTCCTTCGACTCGGCGGCGGACTGGTCGCGCGTGCCGCGCACGCTGGACAGCTTCGACTGGAACGTGACGTAGTGGGGCAGCTTGAGGTGCGAGATGAAGCCGGTGGCTTCCACGCCGTCCACGTGGTAGAGCACGAACTCCTCGTCCTCGGTGGGGAACCGCGCATCTCCGTGTTCGAGGCAGTGATCGAGCACGCTCATGGCGATGGCCTTCGTCTCGGCGCGGCCGAACACGAGCCCGTAGCCGATAGCCAGCGACAGGCCGCCGGAACGCGCGTCCGAGCCCGCGCCGCCGTCGGCCGCGCCTTCGTCCTCGAACACGCTTTCCACCTCGGTCACCGGGATGGAGCCCAGGTAGTACGCGTCGTCGGCGGAGCCCGCCTCGAGCGGATGGTCCACGGCCACGGCCACGCGGCCCGAGCGCAACTCGCCCACCGTGGGGTGCGCGGGGCCGAAGCCGCGGATGGCGGCGTAGCCGAGCGCCTCCACCGCCTGCGTCATGCCGCGCGCGAGCGTCTGCAGGCGCACCGAGCGCGGCGCGGGGAACGACAGCGGCACCATCGTGGCGTCCACCGGCTCGGCGTCGTCGGCGTCGTCGGCGTCGACGTGCGCGAACAGGCCCTGGGCGCGCAGATAGTCCAGCACGCGCGGCATGACCGCGGGAGCGGCATCGCGCACGGACGCTTCGGCGGCCTCTTCGAAGTGGGCGGCCAGCTCGGCGCGCTTCTCGGCCAGCTCTTCGGTGCCTTCGGTTTCCAGATCGAACGCCAGCAACCGGTGGCTGTAGTCGCGCGTGGCGCCGAGCACCTGGCCCCCAGGCACGTCCTTGAACGCGGCCGACACGCGGCGGGCAACGCGCATCTGCGCCGTGTCCACCGGACGCGAGACGTAGGGGCGCTCCAGCGTGGAACGGAACGCGCGCAGCAGGAACACGGCCTCGTCGGGCGAGCCCTGCGCCTGCTTGAGCGCCAGCGCGGCCAGGCGCGGCGCGTAGAGCGAGGCCTCGCCCATCACCTGGTCGACGAGCTCGGGGAAGGTGTTCTCGATCTCGTCGGTGCCCCAGGCGGACGACGCGCTGACGCGCTCGTATTCCAGCAGCTTGAGGCTCTCCTCGATAGCCTTGCCCCCACCGCGGACGGCAACGTAGCCCATCTAGCGCACCCCCTTTGCTGCGCGCGCGTCGAACGCGTCGGAAGCGCCGAGCGCGACATCGGAATGTTTCACGTGAAACATTTGTTCCTTTATCGCACTACATTGCGTCGATTGTTTCACGTGAAACATCGACGAGGGGTCGCCGATGAGGGTCGCGCGGGAGCTGCGCGGGATGGCCACGATGCGGCCATCCGGGTCCACCAGCACGATCTCGATGCCGCACGGGAATTCGTCGCCGCGCGCCTCGCGGGCGCGCACCCAGTCGGCGCGGTCGACGGCGAAGCGGTTCTCGCACTCCACGCCCGGCCCGCGCAGCGCCACCACGTGCACGGCCGGCTCGGCGACCTCGCCGCTCTCGGGCACGTCGGCCAAGCGCGCGCAGCCCATGAGCACGGTGGCTCCCTTCTCCGGGGAGAGCAGCGTGCCGCGGCACGCCTCGGCCACCGCCTCGCACGCCGTTTGCGCATCCGCGCGGGCGGGCACCACCACGAAGTCGGCGTCGCGCAGGGGCACGCGGCGCGCGTGCGTCTCGCTCGTGAGGTAGGCGGCCGCGGCGTCAGCCTCGGAATCGGCCACGCAGAACGTCACCGCCTGGTCCACGAACAGGCGCGTCAGCAGCTCCAACGGCGCGTCGAGCGAGGCGGGGCGCGCCGGATGCTCGGGCGCCGACGCCATCTCGTGCACGGTGCCCGGATGCGCGAACGCGTCGAGCACGCAGCGGAACGCCCGCTGGGCGCGGTGCAGCTCCGCGTCTTCTCGTATCATCATGCTTCCACCTTCATCGTCGAGAAATCAACCTTCGTTGCCGCGGTGCGGCGCGCCTCGCGCTCGTCGCGAGCCTCGACGCGCGCGAGTTCGGCGCGCAGCGGGGCGTCCCAGCGGGACGCCCACGCGTCGCCGGCCGCTCCGGAGAACGCCGCATCCACCACGGCCAGCTCGTAGGCGCGGCAGCGGTCGCTGCCCAGCACGAGGCCGAGGCCCACCGCGTCGCCCAGGCGCACGCGGCACGACGTCATGAGCGCCTCGCCGAGGAAGAACAGGCTGCCCTGCGCCGTTTCGCGCGCCTGCACCATCACCAGCTCCTCGCGCGGCTCGTCGAGCACGACCACGGCGCCCTGCGCCTCATCGCGCTCGACCTCGCACACGATGGCCCGCGCCAGCGCGGGATCGCCCTCCACGAGGGCGCGCGTGCGTTCGTATCGTTTCAACATGAGGTCCTTTCTTCGAAGTTCAATCGGTTCATCAAGGGCGGCGTCTCGCGGACAGCGCGGACGACGTGAAGGGCTACCTCTGCACGATGTAGCGTTTGCGCAGCTTGGTGGCCACCACTTCGAGCACGATGGCGACGGCCAGGCACAGGTACACGATCAGGCCCACCTCGTGGATGTTGTAGTAGAAGCTGCCGGCCAGGAACAGCTGGTAGCCGATGCCGCCCGCGCCCGCCACGGCACCCACGGCCACGGCGTTCACGAAGTTGATCTCGAAGCGGATGAACGTCCACGACAGCATCTCGTTCACCTTCTCGGGCACCACGCCCTGGAACACCACCTGCCACCACGACGCGCCGCTGGCGCGCAAGGCCTCCAGCACGCCGGGGTCCACTTCCTCGAAGCTCTCCGAGTACGCCTTCACCAGGTACGCCACGCTGTGGAACAACAGGCCGATGACGGCCGCCTCCGGCCCCAGGCCGATGGCCACCGAGAACACGAGCACCCACAGGATGGTGGGCACGGCGCGCGCCACGCTCATGAACACCTTGATGGCGTTGCTCACGCCCTTGTTCGACAGGTTGCACGAGGCCAGCAGCCCCAGCACGAACGCGATGATGGCGCCGATGAACGTGGTCAGCAGCGCCAACGCCAGCGACACGAACAGGCCCTCGATCACGTCGGGCAACGTGAAGTGGCCGCCCAGGCCGGGCTGCGTCATCATCGTGACGAAATCGTCGACGGCCGCGGCCATCGCCTCAGGAAACGCCACCTTCCCGTAGTCCATCGTGACCAGCGCGAACACCGTCACCAACGCGAATGCGCCCAGCACCGCGTACAGCGACACGTTGGACTTGGAAGCCACGTGCACCTTGATCTTCCCCGACCGCGACGTGCGCATTCCGCGCGCTTCGTCCGTCAAGCCCGTCATATGATCCGCCTCCTGACAAAGTTCGAGATGAGCTCGCAGGCGATGACCACGAGGATGATGGACAGCAGCACGAGCCCCGCGATGTCGTAGCGGAAGCTTTTGTAGTACACGTCGAACACGAAGCCGATGCCGGTGCCGGTCAGGATGCCGATGAGCGTGGCGTCGCGGATGTTCGTCTCGATCATGTACAGCACCCAGCTGACCACCGACGTGATGCTCAGGGGAATCACCGCCTGCGCCACGATCTGGCCGTAGCTTGCACCGCACGCGCGCAGCGCCTCGACCGGGCCCGAGCTCATCTCGTCGATGCTCTCCAAAAAGCAGCGGGTCAAATAGCCGAAGCTCGTGAGGAACAGGGCGAAGAACCCGGTGAACTCGCTCTGTTTGAACGAGAACAGCAGGATGAACGCCCAGGCCACCACCGGGATGTTGCGGAACAGCGACGCGACGGCGCGCACGAGGAGGGGGAACGGGCCGCCCACCCCCACCGTCCGCGATCCCAGCACCGCGCAGATATACGCCAGGATCGCCGCCGTGCAACTGGAGGCGATCGAGGCGAGAATCGTCGAACCCAAGGCGGGCAGGATGGTGCCCAGCTTCTGGAGGGAGGCGAAGGAGGGGACGAATTGCGTCGCCATCCAAGCGAACCCGCCCGGGACGTCGAGGATTGCCTGCATGAAGTCGAAGCCGACGTACGTGCCCGACAGCGCGCCAAGCGCCACGAACACGAGCGCCATCGCCACGACGGCCAGCGTGCGCCGTCGGAAGAACGATCCGTCGTAGGTGCCGCGCGGGACCGCCCGGCGGGACCGCAGCCCCGCCAGCAGCCCCGCCGGCCGCAAAGCGCGTTCCGTCATGCGGCCACCACCTCGAGCGCGGGGGCGAGCGCAGGGGCGGCCGCCGTCGCGGTGCCGTAAATGCGCGCGATGGTGGCCTCGTCCAACTCGTCGGGGGTGCCGTCGAACACGAGCTTGCCGCCCGCCAGCCCCACGATGCGATCCGAGAACTCCAGCGCGATCTCCACCTGGTGCAGGTTCACGAGGCACGCCACGCCCAGCTCGTCGGCCGCCCAACGCAGATGCTCCATCACCGTGCGCGACGACTTCGGGTCGAGGCTGGCGATGGGCTCGTCGGCAAGCATGAGCAGCGGGTCCTGCACGAGCGCCCGGGCGATGCCCACGCGCTGCTTCTGCCCGCCCGACAGCTGGTCGGTGCGGGTGTAGGCGAACTCGGAGAGGCCCACCTGGTCGAGAATCTCGAACGCGCGGCGCTTCTCCTCTTCGCTGAACAGGCCTAACATGCCCGTGACGGTGGACTTGTAGCCCAGACGCCCCTGCAGCACGTTCTCGATGGCCGTGGCGCGGTGCACCAGGTTGTAGTGCTGGAACACCATGGCGATGCGGCGGCGGCACGTGCGCAGCGCGCGGCCGCGCACGTGCGTCACGTCGTCGCCATCGAACGTCACCGCGCCCTGCGTGGGGTCGATGAGACGGTTCACGCAGCGCAGCAGCGTGGACTTGCCCGCGCCCGACGAGCCGATGATGCTGACGAACTCGCCTCGATGCACCTGGAGATCGACGCCATCGAGAGATTTCGACCAGCCGTCGTAACTCTTCGTCAGACCGCGCAGGTCCAGCAACACCTCGCTCATTACGCAGCCCCGCCCAATTTGCGGATGGGCTCGTACCAGGCGTCGTCGGTCTTCACGAAGCACGTCTTCTCGGAATCCTTCTCGAAGATGCCCTTGGCGTTCTCGTCCTCGGGATCGACGAAGATCTGCGGGTCGTTCGCCACCTTGTCGGAGCAGAAGTAGTCGACGATCTTCGTGCGGTCCTCGTCGGAGATGGCTTCCTCGTTGAAGCAGATGGGCGAGTTCAGCACCGGCGTGATGGCGATGATGACGAACTCCTTGCCGCGCACGGTGTCGAAGGGAGCTTCGGCGTTGTCCTTCGCCTTGTACACGGCGCCGATGCTGTTGGCCTCGCCCGACACGAGGTCGAGGTACATGTCCACGTCCACGTCGTCGAACGCAGCCACGTCGGCGTCGCCGGACAGCAGGTTCACGGCCGAGCCCTGGTGCGAGTTGCCGAACAGCACCTCGGAGAAGAACTTCCCGCCCTCGAGCAGCTCGTCGGAGCTGTCGAGGCCGAATTCCTGGACGATGCCGCTCGAGGGCACCTTGAAGCCCGAGGTGGACGTGGCGGACACGAACGAGAACGACTTGCCCTTGATGTTCTCGATGGAGTAGGAGCCGCCGTTCTTGTACTGGTCGGCGTCCTCCTTGCGCACGCAGATGCGGCTGTAGTAGCAGGCGCCTTCGAGGCCGCCGTCCTCGTCGCTGTTCGTGAACGCGGCCAGCACCTTCGGATTCTTCTTGTTGGCCTGCACGTAGCCCTCGGGGCCCAGCAGCGCCATCTGCGCCTTGCCCGAGGCGATGGCCTCGATGGCCACGTTGTAGTCGGTGGAGGTCAGCAGGTTGGCCTCGCGGCCGCATGCGGCCTTGATGGCCGCGCCGATGGCCTCGCGCGAGGCGGTGAGGTCGGAGGACGAGTTGTCGGGCAGCCACACCATGGTGATGGGATCGGTGGATGCTGCCGCAGAGCCCGAGCTCGCGTCGGCCGAAGCCGCGCCCGCCGCGGCGCCCGAGCCGCCCGCCGTGCATCCCGTCAAAGCGCCGAACATACCCGCCATCGCCAGCGCCGCGCTGCCAGCAACGAACTGGCGCCTGCTCAAAAACCCTTCTGTCATGGTTGCGTTCCTCTCGTATCCCCGGCGCCCATCGCCGGGATCGCATGCGTCTTCGGCACGGGCCGTCTCTGCGGCCAACGTGCGAGAACCATCGTAAGAAAGGAAGGTAAGAACGAAGGAAGGGGTGCGTAAAGATGCCCCCAAGTTTGAGCAAAGGGGGCATCAGGAACGGGAAAGGTTTGGGTAAAGCGCGGAGGCGGCACCGTGCGCGGCCCCCTTCTCCGCGACGCAGGAGCTCGAGGAACGAGCCGCGCGCGAACTAATGTTTCACGTGAAACATTCGTTCGCCACGCCCTGCCGCCTTGCGGGGCGAGGCGAACGGGACGCGGAGACGACCCCCGCCCCCGCCGCCCCGGGCTACTCGAAGTGCTCGGCGGCCACCTCGAGCTGGTGGACGATGTCGATGCCCTGGGGGCACATGGCCTCGCAGGCGCCGCAGGCGATGCACGTCGAGGCGGGGCCGGGAGCGGCCTGCCACGAGTAGAGGCCCTTCACGAAGGCGCGGTTTTCGGTCATGAGCTCCAGGTTGAGCAGGCCGAGGATGGTCGGGATGACCACGCCCTGCGGGCAGTCCTTCACGCAGTAGCGGCAGTTCGTGCACGGCACGCTTGCCATGCCGCGCAGGGTTTCCACAGCCGCGTCCATCGCGCGCTGCTCCTCGGGCGAGAACGGGCGATTCGCCTGGTAGTCGGCCACGTTCTGCCGCACCTGGTCGAGGTTCGACATGCCCGAGAGCACGGTGAGCACGTTCGGCAGGTTGTAGCAGAAGCGGTACGCCCACGAAGCCAGGCTGGCGTCGGGGTTCGCTTCGCGCAGCACGTCGGCCACACGCTGGGGCAGCTCGACGAGGCGGCCGCCGCGCGCGGGCTCCATGACCACCACGGGCACGCCGTGCGCCGCGGCCACCTCCATGCAGCGGCGCGCTTCCACCACCGGATCGTCCCAGTCGAGGTAGTTTACCTGCAGCTGCACGAAGTCCATTTGCGGATGCGCCGTCAGCAGCGCTTCGAGCGCGTCGGCCCCATCGTGCATGGAGAAGCCGACGTTTTTGACGAGGCCGCGCTCCTTCGCGTCCAGCGCGAAGTCCCACATGCCGTATGCGTCGAACTTGGCGGTGCGCTCGCCGCCCACGTTGTGCAGCAGGTAGAAGTCCACGTAGTCGAGGCCCAGGCGCTCGAGCGACGTGGCCAGGTTGCTTTTTGCCTCCTCGGCGCTGGGCGCGGCCCAGGCCAGGCATTTCGTGGCCACGGTGTACGCGTCGCGCGGATAGCGATCGACGAGCGCCTCCTTGAGCGCGCGCTCGGACGTGCCCTCGTGGTAGACGAACGCGGTATCGAAGTACGTGCCGCCGCCCTCGATGAACGTGTCCACCATCTGCTTGAACTGCTCGATGTCGATGCTCTTCTGGTCGGCGGGGTCGAGCAGCGGCAGGCGCATGCAGCCGAAGCCCAGCTTCGGCGTGGTTTCGAATTCCGGTTTCATGGTGCTCCTCTCGATAGGTCCGCCTGTCATGGTAAAGGCTGGAGCGGACTCCAAGTCAAGAGGGGATTTTGGGGATGGACTGGGCGGGGGGGCTTGGGGCACCCTTGCATGCGCGCATACGAGGGCCAAACCGGTTTTGGAGACTCTCGTGCAACTTTTTCGACTTTGTGGCATGAATACGGGTCGAAAACGGGACCTCAGGCGGCTGTTGGGCCGCAGTCGGACGGGGTGTTCTCGGAAAACCCCTGGTCGGCTTTTCCGCAGACTCTCCCGGCTTGCCACAAAGTCGAAAAAGTTGCACGAGAGCCCGATTTTTCCGCTCCGCCCGCGCAGGCAGGAGGGGGCAACCCGTCGCGCGCAGGGCCGACGGGGGGGGGCGAACGAATGTTTCACGTGAAACATTCGGGGGCGACGGCGCGAGGGGGGGGTCGGCCCCCCGCGCGGAACCTGCCGCGCTCGCGGGGTTAGCCGGTGGGGAGCTCGTTGAACAGCGCCTGGAAGTCGCACTCGAAGATGCTGTTCTTCAGGCGGATGAAGGCTATGTCGTGCTCGATGGCGGGGCCTTCCAGCTTGACGGCGCGCAGCGTGCCGGCGGCCAGCTCGCGCGCGACGGCCGCTTCGTACAGAAACGAGATGCCCAGGTCGTGCTCGACGAATATCTTGATGACGTCGAGGCTCTCCACCACGCTCGTATGGGCGAAGCCGTCCACCGTGAGGTTCTGGGCCGCCAGCGCATGCTCGAGCACCGCGCGCGTGCCCGAGCCCGTCTCGCGCATGATGAGCCGCTCGCCGAATAGGTCCTCCACGCGCACGGGCTGCGTGGCGAACTCGTGGTCGGCGGCACACACGCACACGAGGCGCTCGGTGCGGAACAGGTCCCACGCGTACGCGCTCTTGTCGAAGAAGCCCTCCACGAACGCGCAGTCGATCTTGCCCGCATCGAGCAGCGCCAGCAGCTCGCCCGTGCCGCCCGAGCGCACCGTGGCGTTCAGCTCGGGATGTCGTCGCAGGTAGTCGGCCAGCGGCGGCGCCACGAGGTACTCGCCCGCCGTCAGCGTCATGCCCACGGCCAGCTCCACGCGCGCGCCCGTGACCGCGCTGCGCACGCGCTCGCGCAGCAGGTGCTCGTCGTGCGCCATCGTGGCGAGGGCGTCGCGCAGCAGCGCGCCCGCGTCGGTGAGCTGCAGCTTCTTGTTGCGATACACGAACAGCGGCGTGCCGTACGCGCGCTCGAGATGGGCGATGTGCTGCGACACCGCCGGCTGCGTGATGTTCAGCTCCTCGGCGGCGCGCGTGTAGTTCATCGTCCGGCAAACGGTCAGGAACGTTTCGACGCGGAAATCCTGCATTGCGGCCCCTATCAGGCAAAGTTCTAATCATAAGTTAAATTTATCATAACATAATTATATAAAAGTTTTCTTTTGCATGAGGAGGTGCCAGAATGGGCAGCAGCCCGAAAGGCCACCCCCGTGCGTGTTTCAGATGGAGCATCGCACGGAACCCCTCCCACCCGCGCGCATCAAGGAGTATGATGCGCGGCAGTAGAAAGGTTGCGCCGTGCGCGAGATTATCAAAAAGGTTCCCATCCCCACCGCAGGCGTTGCGCTCGGCCTGGCCGCGCTGGGCAACTTGCTGCAGCCCTACACCGAGATCGTCCACATCGTCTGCGGCGCGCTGGCGCTGCTGCTCATCGCCATGCTGGCCGCCAAGATCATCCTGTTCCCCGGCATGATTCGCGACGACCTGCACAACTCCATCATGGCCAGCGTGAGCGCGACGCTCTTCATGACGCTCATGCAGCTGGCGGGCTACCTCGCCCCGCTCGCGTACGCTCCGGCCTTCGTGCTGTGGTCGGCCGCCATCATCGCGCACCTCGCCCTCATGGGCTGGTTCACCGTACGGTTCGTCGCTCACTTCAAGCTGCACGAGGTGTTCCCCACCTACTTCATCTGCTACGTGGGCATCGTCGTGGCCTCCGCCACCGCCCCCTCGTTCGGCATGCAACCGGTGGGCCATATACTGTTCTGGTTCGGCTTCGCGTGCTACGTGGTGCTGCTGGCCCTCGTGACGTACCGCTACGTCAAGCACGAGATCCCCGAAAGCGCGCGCCCGCTGTTCTGCATCTACACCGCCCCGATGAGCCTGTCCATCGTGGGCTACCTGGCCACGGCCCCCGAGCCGAATCCCCTGTTCGTCGGCGTGATGCTGGTGCTGGCGCAGGTGCTGTTCGTGGTGGTGCTGACGCGCCTCCCCGTCCTGCTGCGCCTCAAGTTCTACCCCAGCTACGCGGCCATGACGTTCCCCTTCGTCATCACGGCCACGGCGCTTGGCAAGGCGCTCGCGTTCTTCCAGGCCGGCGGGGCGTTCGTGCCCGATGCGCTGTACGTGCTGTTCGCGGCCGAGGCGGCGGTGTCGGTGGTCATGGTGGGCTACGTGTTCGCTCACTACCTGCACTTCTTCTTCAAGCGCATCGAGGCGCCGGAAAGCGCCGCCGTCGTCCGCGAGAACAAGCAGATCGCCCGCTTCTCGGAGAACTTCGAGAACTAGGAAAGCCCTACCCCCCCCCGGGGGGGGCCTGCCAGGCGGCGAATGTTTCACGTGAAACATTCGTTCGCGAATTCGTTGGCGAAGGGGTGGGGCGGCTACTCGCCCCACGCGCAGGTCACGATGCCGTGCGCGGGAACCTCCACCGGCGCCGTCCAGGGGCGCTCGGCCAGCTCGAAGCGCACCGGACGGTCGCCCCGGTTGAGCGCCACCAGCACGCGCCCGCCGTCGGGATTCACGAAGCCGGCGCACTCCACCGCATCGTCGAAGCGCGACACGAGGAAGCGCCGCGCGCCGGGGCGCACGAACCGCGACACGTGGCCGAAGTAGTGGAACGACCGGTTCACGATGAGCTCCTCCGCCTCGCGGTCGTACATGAGCGGCGCCTCGCAGAAGTTGCCCACGTGGTTCGGGCCGCCGCGCTCGTCCAGCAGCAGGTTCCAGTCGATGAAACCCTGCGCGCCCGCGTTGAGGTGCCCCAGCAACGCATGGGCGTACTGCTCGGCCTTGCGCTCCTGCGTGGCCTCCTCCGCGCGATCGCGCGAGTACTCCACGCACCCTTCCGTGAACAGCAGCTCCTTGTCGGGATAGGCCTCGGCCACGGCGCGCACCTGCTCGAAGTGGTCGCCCGCGTACCAGTGGAACGCCACGCCGCCGAACGCGGCCGCGGTGTCGGGCCGCGCGAGCACGGCGTCAGCGCGGTCGAGCAGCCGATCGGTGTTGTGGTCCCACGCGAACAGCTTCACGTCCGCATGCCCCGCCGCATCGAGCGCCGGTCGCAGGTGCTCGGCCGCGAATTCGGCCTCCTCTTCGGGCGTGAACAGGCACGAATCCCACGTCTGCCGCGCCATCGGCTCGTTCTGCACGCTCAGGCGCCCCACGCGCACGCCCTCCTGCGCGTACGCGCCCACGTAGCGCGCCAGCAGCTTCGCCCATGTGCCGTAGTGCGAGCGGCGCAGGTGTCCCCCACCGTTCATCAGGCGATTCGTCTTCATGAACGCGGGTGGGCTCCACGGCGAGGCCAGCAGCTCCAGCGAGGGGTTCGCGGCCAGGCCGCACTGGATGAACGGCAGCAGCAGGCGCTTGTCGCGCGCCAGCGAGAACGTTGCCAGCCGCTTGTCGAAGGGGCGCACGTAGGCGTAGTTGCCCAGCGCGAAATCGCAGCTTTGGATGTGGGTGCGGCACAGCGTGTAGGCGTTGCCGCCCTGCGCGGGGTCGCCTCCGCGCGCGCCGCCGAAGCACAGCTCGATGAACCGATCTTGCAGGTCGGGCGGCATGTGCGCGAACACGTACGCACCGGCCTCGGTGAACGCCCCGCCGAACCCGACGATGCGCTGGTACGTGCGATCGGGCCGGCACACCACGAGGCCCATCTCCGCGCGCTCGTCGCGCCGAAACGGCACGTCGTCGCACGCCATCACGCGGCGCTCGTCCGTAGTCCACACGCGCATGGCGACCTCCCTAGCGATCGTCCTCCCGCTCGAGCGCGCGGGCCAGGATCTGCATGCGGGCTTCCACGTCCTCGATGATGCGGCTGCAATCCTTGAGCTCGTCGTAGGAGTCGATCCCCTGCACCTCGCTCACGGACTTGTACTTCAAATCGTGCTCCAAGCTGGCCCAGAAGTCCATGGCGATGGTGCGCAGCTGCACCTCGACGGGGATGAGCTCCTTCTTGTCGAGGAAGTACACGGGGATACGCACGATGACGTGCAGACTGCGGTAGCCGTTCGGCTTCGGATTGTAGATGTAGTCCTTGATCTCGACGATCTCGAGGTCGTCCTGCTTCTGCAACAGCTCCAGCAGGTTGTACACGTCGTGGATGTACGAGCAGATCACGCGCACGCCGGCCACGTCCATGATGTAGCGCTCGAGGTTCTCGAGCGTCGGCTCCTTGCCGTAGCGCTCCAGCTTCTCGAAGATGCTCGCGGGCTTCTTGATGCGCGATTCCACGTGATGGATGGGGTTGCGATGCTTCTTGAGGTTGAGGTCCTGGTCGAGGATCTCGAAGCGCACCATCATCTCGCGCATGGCGGCCTGGTACTTCTGGATGATCTCGCGGGTTTTCACCTCGGCGTCGCGCAGGCGCTGCAGGTCGTCGATGGGGCCGCGCAAGTCGTCGGTCAGCAGGAAGGGGTAGCGGTGGATGTCCTCGCTCTTCTGCTCGTCAACCGCGAGACGGCGATCGGAGGGATGCTGCGCTGCGTCTGCCATGACGGAAACTCCTTCGGGCAACGATGTTCTTCTGGCCCCCTATGATAGCCAAGCCGGAGCGCCCGCGCGTCCCCGGCCGCCGAACCCCGCGCAATCACCAAATGCGTTACTTGCGCTACTTCTCGTGCACGCAGATGCGGTCCTTGCCGGAGCGCTTGGCCTGGTAGAGCGCCTCGTCGGCCTTCACGAACACGTCGCGGTACGCCACGTCGTCGTCTTCGGGAACGTACACGCCCATGCTGACCGACGGCGCGCTGTCCAGCGAGCCCACCTCCACGGCAGCCAGCTGGCGCTTGACCTCTTCCAGCTTGGCCAGGGCCACCTCGAGATCGATGCTCTTCAACAGCAGCACGAACTCGTCGCCGCCCACGCGGCCCACCACGTCGGACTCGCGGAAGTTCGACCGCAGCACGCTTCCCACCTCGTGCAGCAGCATGTCGCCCACGATGTGCCCGTACGTGTCGTTCACGTGCTTGAAGTCGTCGATGTCGAGCGCCACGCACACGCTGTGCCGCCGCACCGACGCATCGGAGAGCGCGGCCGCCACCAAATCCTGCGTGGCCGCGTGGTTGCTCAGCCCCGTGGTGGCGTCGTATTCGGCCCGGAACCGCAGGTCGTGTTCGTTGTTGATGTCCTCGATGAGGCCCACGAGGTGCCACGACCCCGCGTCGTCGTGCGCCACGAACAGGTTGGCGCGGTACCAGGCGTACCCGGTGCCGAAGTAGTTGGCCCGGTACTCGATGCCCACCTCGTTCACGCCCGAGCGGGCGTTCTCGAACATCTTGCGCACGGCAGCCATGCTGTCGGGATGGACGACCTCGCTGCGCGTCGTCGTGAGCGTCTCCAGATAATGAGGGATGACCTGGGCTTCCATGCCGTTCCCCGTGCGGTCCATGTACAGCAGCACCGTGTCGGAATCGGAGTCGTAATCGAAGCTCATCTTGTGCGTCATCTCGCTGAGCAGGCGGTAGCGCTCGTTTTGCCACGAGCGTTCGCGCTGGTCGCGCAGCTCGGCCGTCACGTCGCTCACCACGGCGTACAGCGCCAGCGCGTCGTCCGACTCCCGCATGACGCGTCCCTGGATGCGCACGTCGATGGGAGCGCCGTCGTCGCGCACCGTGCGAAGCCCCACGTCGAGCTCGCCGCCGTCCTCGATGAGGCCGTGCTGCAAGCAGTAGTCGTCGAGCGCCCGCACCTCGTCGCTCAACGCGAGAGGCGCGTCCCACTCCATGTTGTCGGGTGCGCCCGGCAGCTCGTCGCCGAACATCGTGCGCAGACGGTCGTTCGCGTACCGCAGCCGCACCTCGTCGTCCCGCGAGGTGAACACGCCCACGCCCACCGGCAGCTTGCCCATGGTGTCGAGCACGCGCATCGTGACCTTGCGATCCTCGCTCGACATGCGCTCCGTGACGTCCTTGCTGCAGCACAGGATGCTCGACTCCGACACGCGCAGCAGGATGCTTTGGTACCAGCAGCGCCGATCTTCGAACTCCATGCGATACGTGCAGGTGATGGGGCTGGAACCGTCGCTTTCGAGGCATTCGTCGAGCGCGGCGCGCAGACTGACGCGATCCTCGGGATCGGGCAGGCGGTCGGTCCAGAAGCGGAATGCGTCGTCGAGCGGCATCGTCTTGTCGGAGCGCGGCCGGCCCGCGGAGAACAGCGAGCGATACGTCTTGCGCTCGCCGTCGAACTCGATGATCTCGTCGTACACCGAGCACAGCACCATCGCGTAGCGGCGCATGTCCAGCTCGTTGCGCTTCTGCTGGCGGTCGGACACGTCCAAGAACGCGCTTTGGATGAGGGCGCGGCCGTCGATGTCGCGCTCGAGCGCCGACGTGCCCTCGATCCAACCCGTGGTGCCGTCGCTGCGCACGAACCGGTAGGTGAAATCGATGGGCGCCGAACCGTTCTTGAGCGCGTGCACCGTCTCGCTATGCAGGACGTCGTCGTCATCGTGGATGGGGATGATCTTGCTCCCGGACATGCCGGCAAAGTAGGCGTCGATCCCCTCGTAGCCGAAGATCTCGCAGCCCTTCTTGTTGATGAACAGCAGATGCGAGTCGTCGTCCACCGTATAGCGCACGATGCCGCACGGCACGGAGTCGCTCAGCCGGCGTTGCGCTTCGCCCTGCGCTTGGAGGCGCTGCTCGTTCTCCTTCTCGTGCGTCACGTCGATAAGCACGGCCACCACGTACAGCGCCACCTCGTCGCGATACATCGTGGACGCCGAAAGGTGCAGCCACGAGATGCCCCCGTCGCTGCGGACGGCGCGCATGATGCACGACGAGCGGGAGGCGCCGGCGCTCAGCTCGGCGGCCACGCCCCTGACCAGCGCTCGGTCGTCCGGATGCACCACCGCGAAGGCGTCCGCCTGCGAGCGCTCCTGGTACTGCTCGCGCGTGTAGCCGATCATGCTGGCGGTCATGTCGCTGAAATCGAGCAACCGGACGCGGTCGGACACCTCGTAGAACGCGAGGCCGCCCGGGATGGTGTCGCGCGTGGCCGCGAGCCGGTCGCGCAGGGCCTGTTCCTGGGTGGTTTCCTCGGCGAGCAGGTACAGGTTGCTCAGATCGCCGGCGCGCGACAGCAAGCGGATGCGGATGCGGATCCAGCGGCCGTGGCCGTTGCTGCGGAAGCGCAGCTCGCTCTCGGCATCGCTCTCGCCGGCCACCGCGCGGCGGATGGCCTCCTGCAGGGGCGCGCGATCTTCCTCGATCAGCTGACCCAGCATGTCCTTGCGCAGCCGCTCGGCCAACGCAAGGTCGTCGGGCATGCCGAACAGGCTGGCGAACTCGTGGTTCGCGCGCACGATTTCCAGCGTTTGGCTGTCGTACTCGGCGATGGCCGCCGCGCCCACATAGCTGTTGAAGATGAGCGCCATCTGGGAATCCGCGTTCCAGAATTCGGTCACGTCGTCCTGCACGTTCTCCGTGAGCGGCCGCTTGGGGTTCTCGTGGGTGCCCTCGACCAGCATGCGCTCGAACGTCTCGCGATCCACCGGCCGCGAGAACAGGTAGCCCTGCATGTACTCGCATCCGATGCTGGCGAGGTAGGCCGCCTGCTTCGACGTCTCCACGCCCTCGGCGATGGTGGGCAGGTCCAGCCAGCGCGCCATGCGCACGATGGAGGCCAGGATGAGGCCGCCGCGCGTGCTCTCGTGCGTGTCGAGGAAGCCCATGTCCAGCTTCAGCACGTCCACCGGCACGTCTTTGAGCGTGTTGAGCGACGAGTAGCCGCTGCCGAAGTCGTCCATCTCCACGGTGAAGCCGGCGGCGCGCAACCCCTTGACCGCCCCGATCAGCTGATCGGGCGATTCCATGTAGGCGCTCTCCGTGATCTCGAGGTTCAGCAGGCTGGCGGGTATGTCGTAGCGCTCCACGAGGCCCTTGAGGTACGAGCACAGATCCGATCGGTAGATGTCGGCGCGCGACAGGTTCACCGACAGGTGCGGGACGGCGTCGATGCCCCACGCGTCGATCCACTCGCGCAAGCAGCGGCACGCCTGATCCCACATATAATAGTCGAACCGGGAAATGAGGCCGTTGCGCTCGAACACGGGGATGAACTCGGCCGGGCCCAGCAGGCTGCGGTCGGGGTGCTGCCAGCGCGCGAGCACTTCGGCGCCGGTCATGAGCCCGGTGGCGTAGCGGTACTGCGGCTGGAAGAACGGCACGAACTGGCCCAGGTCGAGCGCCGCGGTCATCTCGCCGGCCAGCTGCTGCTCTTTCAGCAGCGACACGCGCAGCGTTTCGTCGTACAGGACGTAGCCGCTGCCCACCGAGCCGCCCTTCGAGGCGCGCAGCGCCAGCAGGGCGCGGTCGCACATGAGGTTGACGTCCAGCTCGGGCTCGTCGATGGGGTACACGCCCATGCGCACGAAGAAGGTGAAGTCCTGGCGGTACGCGCTGAACCACTCGTTGAACACGGCCAGCATGCGATCGGGATCGAATAGGGAGCGGGGGAAGCAGGCGATGAAGTGGTCGGCGCGCAGACGGGCGGCCACCGCGTTGCCCGGCAGCTTGCGGCGGATCATGTCGCCGATGTCGGCGAGCAGGCCGTCGCCCGCGACGGTGCCGAAGAGGTCGTTGTACGCCTTGAACCGGTCGATGTCGCCGTACACAAGGACGTACGCCTCATCGGGATGGGCGTCGATCAAAGCGCGCACGCGCGCGTTGAATCCGCTGCGGTTTAGGAGACCGGAAAGAGCGTCGCGCTCAGAAGGGCTGGAATACGCCCCCCCCCCCCGTCGGCTTTTTCTTCCTCCAGCGAGTTTTTTTCGATTCCATATTCCCATGCAGGACGCATCGCCCCCCTCGCCTTCTTGGTAGGAATATCTGATGGTGGGGATACAGTTTACCGCTTTGCGTCAGGGTATGCTATCAAATGCGCCAAAGAGTTGATGTGATCGCCGAACAACCTGCTTGCCCTGCGCCCGCCGTCGCGCCGCGGAGCGGGCGGAAGCGTTCGGGGGCCTGGCGGCTACGCGCGTTCGGTGCGTTTAGCCTCGTTCCACAGCGCTTCGCGGTCGTCGGGGGTGAGGTCCTCGATGGCGCGACCCTGCTCCTCGGCGGCGCGCTCCATGTACGCCCAGCGGTCGCGGAACTTCCGGCACGTGGAGCGCAGGGCGCCCTCGGCGTCCACACCCATGCGGCGGCCCACGTTCACGAGCGAGAACAGCACGTCGCCGAACTCGTCCTCGACGGCGGCGACCGCCGCGCGCGCGGCCTCGGCGGATGCGGGGTCGCCGGTGGCCAGGGCGGCGTCGGCGTCCGCCTTGCCGTTCGCGGCCTTGGGAGCGGCTTCGTAGGCCTCGCGCAGCTCGCCGACCTCCTCGCGCACCTTGTCCCACACGTCGTCGAGCGAATCCCACTCGAACCCGGCGGCTGCGGCCTTGCGCGAGATCTTCTGCGCCTGCATGAGCGCCGGGAAGCTGGTGGGCACGCCGTCCAGCAGGCCCTCGCGCTGCGCTCCCGCGCCGTCGGCGGCCTCGTCGGCGCTGCCCTTCTCGGCCAGCTTCACCTTGTCCCACAAATCGAGCGTCTCGCTCGCGTTCGCCGCGTGCGCGTCGCCGAACACGTGGGGATGGCGGCGGATCATCTTTTCGTTTACCTCGGCGCACACGTCGTCGATGGTGAATTCGCCATCGTCCGCGGCGATCTGGCTTTGCAGCACCACCTGCAGCAGCACGTCGCCCAACTCCTCGCGCAGGTGCGCGACGTCGCCCATCTCGATGGCGTCGACCGCCTCGTAGGCCTCCTCGATCATGTTGTGCGCGATGCTCTCGTGCGTCTGCACGCGATCCCACGGGCACCCGTCCGGGGCGCGCAGGGCGGCGATGGTGGCGACGAACTGGTCGAACGAGGGATGGCTTGCGCTGGGGGCGGGAGATGCGGGGGCGGTCATGGCGATCCTTTCTTCGGTTGCTCAACAGCAGTATACCGCCGCGCGGCGGCCGTGGTATGCTGCACGGCGATGCGAAAGGATACCGGTATGAACCAGCCCGCCACCACGAACGACCGCCCCGCGCGCGTGCGCCGCGCCGCATGGCTGGTGCGCCTGGCGTTTGCGCTGGTGTTCGTCATCAACGTGCAGTGCGCCGTGTCGTTCGTGCTGTGGCCCGACGCCTACGCGGCCTCGTTCGAGGTGGCGGGCGTGCCGGGCGCCGCGGCCGTGCAGGGCCTCGGCATCGCGTTCCTCATGTGGAACGCCACCTACCCCGCCGTCATCGCCAGCCCGCTGCGCTTCCGCGCCGTGGCCGTCATCGTGCTGGTGCAGCAAGCCATCGGCCTCGTCGGCGAGTCGTGGCTGCGCCTGGGCCTGCCCGCCGGCCACGCCGCCCTCTCGGCCAGCATCGAGCGCTTCGTGCTGTTCGACGCCGCCGGCCTCGTGCTGATGGCCGCCGCGTTCGGATGGCTGCTGTGGGTGGAGCGGGGAGCTTCCTCCTGATGGCAGATGCCAGGACCCCGCGCCGCCCCGACGCCTCGACGCGGCAGCGCGCCTTGCGTGCTCCTGCGGCACCTCGATTTGCACAAAAATCACCGCTGTGAAGCGATTGGGCCGCCTTTTGCGCCCCATCGACCGTCCTGCGACCACCGATTTCCCTCTGCAATCGGCATCGCCCCAGGTGGCAAAATATCGAGATGCCCGGATCGAGACCGCCGGGCTTCACAGCGGTGATTTTCGTGACTCAGCGGGAGTTTTTCGACAGGCAGCCGCACGACCCGAAGCGCGATGTTTCACGTGAAACATCCGTTCCCTCAAACGCGAAGCTCGACGGAATCGGATATACTGGCTGCTGATTTGAGGATGCGGCGGTGAGGAGCCTGGCATGGCAACAAGTTCGGGGGCGGCGGCCCTGTCTTCCGGGGCGCTTGCGCAGATTCGGGTGTTTCAGCAGAACGAGGTGACCGAGTCCGAGGTGTACCGACGCATCGCCGCCAGCACCAAGGACGCGGACAACCGCACCACGCTGCTGCGCATCGCCGACGAGGAGGCGAAGCACGCCGGCATCTGGCAGCGCTACACCGGCGAGCAGATGAAGCCCCAGCGGGGCGCGGTGCTGCGCTATTCGCTGATCGCGCGCGTGTTCGGCTTCACGTTCGCCGTCAAGCTCATGGAGAGGGGCGAGGAGAAGGCCCAGATCTCCTACGAGGAGCTGGCGAAGGAGGCGCCCGAGGCGCTCGGCATCCGCACCGACGAGGAAGCGCACGAGAAGGCGCTGCTGGACATGCTCGACGAAGAGCGGCTGTCGTACGTGGGCAGCATGGTGCTGGGCATGAACGACGCGATGGTGGAGATGACCGGCACGCTGGCCGGCCTGACGCTGGCCATGCAGAACACGCGGCTCATCGCGCTGTCGGGCCTGATCACCGGCATTGCCGCCACGCTGTCGATGGCGTCGAGCGAATACCTGTCGTCGAAGAGCGAGGGGCGCCCGGACGCGCTGAAGTCGGCCACGTACACGGGCATCGCCTACCTCGTGACGGTGGCGCTGCTGATCATGCCGTACCTGCTGTTCGACGAGTCGCACTACCTGTGGGCCATGGGCACGATGGTGGTCATCGTGCTGCTCATCCTCGTGGTGTTCAACTACTACCTCTCGGTGGCGCAGGATCTGCCATTCAAGAAGCGGTTCGGCCAGATGGCCGGCATCAGCCTGGGCGTGGCCGCGCTGTCGTTCGTCATCGGCATCCTGGTAAAGCAATTCCTGGGCGTGGATATCTAGGGAAGCGCTTGCGCGCATGATGCGACGCGGGCGAGCCGTTGGTCGGAGGACGGCGTGGCTCGCCCGGTCGCGCGAATGGTCGTGAGGGGCGGGGCGGCGCACGGTTGTCGCGCCGCCCCGCGCGCGCCTACCCCAGGATGGCGGCCAGGTCCTTCTCCGGGGTGCTGATGGGACGCACGTCGAACTCGCGGACGAGCACGTCGAGCACGCCCGGCGACACGAACGCGGGCAGCGTCGGCCCCAGGTAGATGCCCCTGATGCCGAGGTGCAGCAGCGTCAGCAGGATGCTGACGGCCTTCTGCTCGTACCACGACAGCACCAGCGTCAGCGGCAGGTCGTTCACGCCGCACCCGAACGCCTCGGCCAGCGCCACGGCCACGCGGATGGCGCCGTACGCGTCGTTGCACTGCCCCATGTCCATGATGCGCGGCAGGCCGCCGATGGTGCCCAAGTCCAGGTCGTTGAAGCGGAACTTTCCGCAGGCCAGCGTCAGGATGATGCTGTCCTCGGGCGCCTGCTGCACGAAGTCGCGGAAGTAACTGCGGCCCGGGCGCGCGCCGTCGCAGCCGCCCACGAGGAAGAAGCGGCTGATGGCGCCCTGCTTCACCGCGTCGACCACCGTGTCGGCCACGCCGAGGATGGTGCCGTGGCCGAAGCCCGTGGTGAACGCGCCGTCCGCGTCGGTCGCCGTCGCGTACCCGCCCAGCTCGAGCGCGCGCTCGATGAGCGGCTCGAAGTTCTTGCTGCCGTCGGGCGCCCCCTCGACGTGCGCCATCCCGGGGTACGCCACGGGGCCCGTGGTGAACACGCGGTCGGCGTAGGAGGCCGCCGGCGGCATGAGGCAGTTCGTGGTGAACAGGATGGGCGCGGGCAGGTCGGCGAACTCGACGCGCTGGTTCTGCCACGCGGTTCCCAGGTTGCCCTTGAGGTGCGGGTACTGCTTGAACTGCGGATAGGCGTGCGCAGGCAGCAGCTCGCCGTGCGTGTAGACGTTCACGCCGCGACCGGCCGTCTGGTCGAGCAGCAGCTTGAGATCGTGCAGGTCGTGGCCCGAAACCACGATGAAGGGGCCGGCCTCCACCGCGCGCGCCACCGTGGTGGGCTCGGGCGTGCCGAAGGTTTCGGTGTTCGCCTGGTCGAGCAGCTCCATGCAGCGCAGGTTCACCTCGCCCACCTTGAGCGACAGCGGCAGCAGCACGTCGGCGCCCGCCTCGGCGTCGGCCAACGCGGCCAGCCCCTCGTGCAGGAAGGACGACACCGCGTCGTCGCGATAGCCCAGCGCGGCCGCGTGGTACGCATACGCCGCCAGGCCGCGCAAGCCGAACAGCACGAGCGACTTGAGCGAGCGCACGTCCTCCGGCGCGTTCCACAATGCGGCCAGGTCGTAGTCGGGCGCGGCCTCCACGCCGGCCGCCGCCGCGACGGCGTCGCGCTCGGCATGGGCGCGCTCCCGCAGGTCGGCCAAGGCCGCATCGTCGAAGTCCACGTTCGTCAGCGTGGCGAACAGGCCCTCCATCGCCAGGTCGTCCGCCGCGCGGCGCGCCTCCGCGTTCGTCTGCGCGCCCGCCGCGCGCACCGTCTGCGCGAGGCCCACGAGCGCGCCCGTGACCTCGTCCTGCAAGTTCGCCGTGCTGGCCTGCTTGCCGCACACGCCCGCCGTCCCGGTGCAGCCGGTGCACCCGGCCGTCTGCTCGCACTGGAAGCAGAACATCGTCGTTGTATCGCCCACGTCTCGTCCTCTCTCGCGCCTGCGCCCCGCATGTCCCCAACGGGGACGTACCCCAATGGGACATCCGCCGTTCGCGGCTCGGGGCGCAGCGCTCGGTCATCGTTTGCTTGCCTGATGACGCTCACCCTACGATACTGGTGCAAGCATTTCCGTTGTATTTACAACAAAGGAGCCTCATGGACCGCTACCTGCCCCTCATCGGCCGCTCGCCCCTGTTCGAGCGCATCGACGCCGCCGACCTCGAGCCCATGCTGCAATGCCTCGGCGCGCGGCAGCGCTCGTTCCCCAAGGGAGCGTACGTGTTCCGCATGGGCGACCACACCACGTCGATGGGCATGGTGCTGGAGGGCTCGGTGCGCCTCGAGAAGGAGGACTACTGGGGCAACCGCAGCATCCTCGCGTCGTTCGGCCCCGGCCAGTCGTTCGCCGAAGTGTACGCGTGCGAGCCCGACCTGGCCCTCGACATCAACGTGGTGGCAGCTGAAGACGCCGTGGTGGTGCTCCTCGACGTGGGGCGCATCACCAGCATGTGCCCGTCGTCGTGCGCGTTCCACGCGCGGCTCATCCGCAACCTGCTGGGCATCATCGCGAAGCGCACGCACGCGCTGACGCGCAAGATCGAGCACACCGCGAAGCGCACGACGCGCGCCAAGCTGCTGTCGTACCTCTCCGACCAGGCCGAACGCGCTGAGTCGAGCCGCTTCGCCATCCCGTTCGACCGCCAGGAGCTGGCCGATTACCTGTCGGTGGATCGCAGCGCCATGTGCGCCGAGCTGTCGCGGATGAAGAAGGACGGCATCATCGACTACAATAGGAACCGGTTTGAAATCGTGCGAAGGAGTGCCCTATGATCGACCCGCGCAAGGCGGCCCTCATCATCATCGACATGCAGCACGGGTTCGTGGACCCCTCGTCCGCGCTGTGCGTGGACGGCGCACTGTCCACGGTGCTCGCCTGCGCGCGGGCGCTCGACCAGGCGCGCGCGTTGGGGATGCCCGTGATCCACGCCGTGCGCGAGTACGCCGCCGACGGCTCGGACGTGGAAGCCGTGCGGCGGCGCACGTGGCTCGAGGGCGGCAAGCCCGTCTCGCGCGCCTGCGCCAGCCCGCGCACGTTGGAGGAATACGCGCCGCTGTCGCCGCAGCCGGGCGACCGCGTGATCGTGAAGCCGCGTTTCTCGGCGTTCTTCGGCACGTCGCTCGACCTGATTCTGCGCCGCCTGGGCGTGGGCACCGTGGTGCTCATCGGCACCACCACGCCGAACTGCATCCGCACCACCTGCTACGACGCGTTGTCGCTGGACTACAACGTGGTGCTGCTGGAAGACTGCACGTCGTCGCGCACGCCCGAGGTGCAAGCGGCGAACATCGAGGACATGGCGCACATCGGCGCGCACGTGATGGAGTGCGACGAGTTCTGCGCGCAGGGCCTGGCGAACGTCGCGGACACGGTGGCCGAAGCCCGCGAGGCGTGCGAGAACGGGACCGCCCTATGATCATGGAAGTGGCCACGCTCGACGACCCGCGGCTCGATGCGTTCGCGCGGCTGACGGAAGCGCAGCTGCGCAGCAAGCTGGAGCCCGAGAAGGCGCTGTTCATCGCCGAGTCCGGCAAGGTGATCGAGCGTGCGCTGGCGGGCGGCATGGAGCCGTTGTCGCTGCTCATGGAGCCGAAATGGCTGCCCGCGATGCAGCCGTTGATCGACGAGATCGCCGCGCGCTGGGGCGACGGCGTGCCCGTGTTCGTCGCCCCGCACGACGAGCTGACGAAGCTTACCGGGTTCGAGCTGACGCGCGGCGCGCTGGGCGCGTTCCGACGGCCGGCGCTGCCCAGCGTGGCCGACATCGTGCGCGACGCGCGGCGCATCGCCGTGCTGGAGGATATCACGAACCACACGAACGTCGGGGCCATCTTCCGCTCGGCCGCCGCGCTGGGCATCGAGGCCGTGCTGGTGACGCCCGCCTGCTACGATCCGCTGTACCGTCGCGCCGTGCGCGTGTCGATGGGCACCGTGTTCCAGGTGCCGTGGACGCGCATCGGCGAGGAGGCCGGAGCGGGCGCAACCGGCACGGGCGGCTGGGCCGAAGCCGGCGTGCCGCTGCTGCACGAGCTGGGCTTCAAGACCGCGGCCTTCGCGCTGACGGACGATTCGGTGTCGCTCGACGACGCGGCCCTCAACGCCGAGGAGCGCCTCGCGCTGGTGTTCGGAACCGAAGGCGACGGCCTGGCGCACGACACCATCGGACGCTGCGACTACACCGTGCGCATCCCCATGGCCGGCGGCGTGGACTCCCTCAACGTAGCCGCCGCCAGCGCCGTCGCCTTCTGGCAGCTGCGCCCGCGCTAACGCGAGGGTGGCCGGACGAGCGGGCGACGGGTGGCCGGGCGGGCGAGCTTACACCTCGTCGCCGGGGTGGCCGGCGTGATCCACCTTGGTGGCCAGCGGGTGCTCCTTGAGGGTGAGCATGAACACGAAGCCGACGGCCAGCAGCGGCACCACGTACAGGAAGATGGGCACGAGGGCGTCGCTGTACGCGGTGGCGATGGCGTGGCGCACCGGTTCGGCAAGATGCTGCACGAACTCGGGCGTGATGCGGTTCACGTTGATGTTGTCCACGCGCGGCAGCTGCGCGGCGAGGTCGGCCGACAGGCGCGACGTGAACAGCGCGCCCACGAGCGACGCGCCCAGCGTGGAGCCGATCTGCCGGAAGAAGCTGTTCGCCGCCGTCACCGTGCCCACGATGTCGTGCGAGAACTCGTTCTGCACGATGAGCACGAGGATCTGCTGGCCCAGGCCGATGCCCACGCCCAGCACGAACAGGAACACGCCCGTCATCAGGAGCGTCGTTCCCACCGTCAGCTGCGACAGCAGCACGTAGCCGACCGCGGCCACCACGGTGCTGGCGATGGGCATCCACTTGTAGCGGCCGGTTTTCGTGGCCAGGAAGCCCGTGAGCACCGACATCGCCAGCACGCCCGCCATCATGGGAAACGTCATGAGCCCGGCCTGCTCGGGCGCGAGGCCGTCCACGATTTGGAAGTACGTGGGAAGGTAGGTCACGGTGCCCATCAGGCCCATCATGATGATGAGGCCCGTGACGGTACACTTCACGAAGTTGCTGTTCTTGAACAGGAGCAGCGGGATGATGGGCTCGGCGGCGCGGCTCTCGACGAGCACGAACGCGATGGCCGCCAGGATGAACAGCGCGAACAGGCCGAACACCTCGGGCGACGTCCAGGCGAACAGCGTGCCGCCCCACGCCGTGGCCAGCACGAGCGACGACACCGCCACCGCGCTGGTGGCCACGCCGAGGGCGTCGAAGGGCGGGCGGTTGTCGCGCGGAGCCGGCTTCGCCAGGAACAGCGCGATCACCGCGATGGCCAGCAGCGCCAACGGGATGTTGAACGCGAACAGCCAGCGCCATCCCGTCACCTGCACGAACCATCCGCCCAGGATGGGGCCGATCACTGTGGACACCGCGAACACCGAGCCCATCACGCCCATGTACTTGCCGCGCTGGCGCGGCGGGATGATGTCGGCGATAGTGGCCTGCGCCAAGATGATGAGGCCGCCGCCTCCCAGGCCCTCCACCGCGCGCCCGGCGATGAGCCCGTCCATGCTGGTGGCGAACCCGCAGGTGGCCGATCCCACGATGAACACGCTGAGCGCGATGATGAATAGGTACTTGCGCCCGTACAGGTCGCCGATCTTGCCGTAGACGGGCATCGTGATGGTCACCGCCAGGATGTACGCCGTTTCCACCCACTGCATGTGCTCGACGCCGCCCAGGTCGCCCACGATGGTGGGCAGCGCGGTGGCCGTGACCGTCTCGGACAGCGAGCTAACGAACATGGCCAGCAGCAGGCCCGCGAACACGGCCGCCACGCTGCGCGTGCGATGCGCGTTCGAGGGCGCGGTGCCGCCGCCGGAGGGCGGGCGGCTGCCGGAGGGCGGGGCGGCGGGCTTGCCCGTCGCCATCGTGTTGGGTTCGTCGCTTTCGCGCACGCGCGCCGCATCCGCCGCCGCGCCCGCCGTCCGGTCTACGCCTTCCATAGGTGCTCCTTATCGCTGCATGATCCTTCCCAGTATGGCCGCGCTCCGCGCGCGTCGCGCACGCGCGGAACACACGGAAACCGAACGGTCAGCAGCGCGTCGCGCACTCGTGGGATGGCAGAATGCCGACCAGAGTGGAGAAATGGGCGCAAAAGGGCAGCCATGACAATGTTACTCGTGGCGAACTCGGGTCGCAGCCGTCTCGAGCGTTGCGCGACCTGGGAATATGCAGGACACCTTTCCGAAAACCCGATACAAACGACCCGAAGCACCGCCTGAAATTGTCATGGGTACCGTTTTGCGTCCAAGTCGAAAGCAGCTCTACGGGGAACGGCATCGACGTCCCGCAGCTCCAGCCCGTTTCCATCCCATGGCGAGCACAAGCGAGTTCGTCGGATCCCGTGCGACGCCAGCCGGAAGCGTGCCTGTTGGCACCGCACGGGGCACGGGACCCTTCGCCTCCGCTCGAGATGACAACCCGAACGGAGGCATAGGTCGATGATGGTTCAAGAGAGAGGCTTACGACCGCCCCCTCCGGTTGGGGCGTCGCCCCCGTCTCGCCACCGGAATGTTTCACATGAAACATTCGTTCTGGCTCCCCTGCCTGCCTCGCTCCGTTTCCGTGCAGTATTCGCCCACATGTTGCGGTTTTGCGGCACCGAGGGCGGAATGAGGCAGCGCGGCGAAGGGCGACCTGGGGAAACGCTCCCGATCGGAAAGGCACACGAATGCCGTAGCTCGTTCGATTACGCGCCGAGCGAGGAGTCGGGGCATTCGTACGTTTTGCTCGTGCGCCGCCCCCGTGCGCTATGCGTTTTGCATGCGGGCGAAAGCCGTCCGCGGTTCCGCGCGCGCGTCGAGTAGAATACGGGGGACGAGGAGGGAGGGGTCATGCAGCTCGAAGCGAAACCGGAGGCCGCGCGCGCGAAACGTGCGCTCGTGGGCAGCGCCTTGGGATACGGCATCGTGTGCGGGCTGACGTTCCCCCTCATGATCTCCAGCACGTTCCTCCAGGAAATGAGCCTGTCGCACGGGGCGGGCGACGCGTTCGGCGCGCTGTTCTTCCTCGCGTACGCGCTGACGATGGCCGGCACCGCGCTGGCCTACGCGCTGCGCCGCAAGCCCACGCGCCGCGCGCGCATCGTCGGCGCCTTCGCCGCCGCCTTCCTGGGCAACGCTCTCATGTTCGCGCGGCTGGTGGGGCTCATCGAGGGCGGCTGGCTGTACGCCATCGCCGCATCGGGCCTGATCGGCTACGGGCTGGCCACTGCCGAACTGGCGTGGATGGCGCGCATCACCAGCCTGCACGAGCGCGGCGAGGTTTCGCTTGCGCGCGCCGTGCCGCTCGCGTTTTTGTGCGGCGGCGTGGTGGCGGCGGTCATCTTCGCCGCATCGGGCACCTTCGAGCTGCTGTTCGCGCTTGGCATCATCGTCGTTTCGGCGCTGCCGCTCGTGCGCACGTCGCCGCTCGACGCGGCGGCGCGGCGCGTCAGCCTCGCGCAGGGCGGCGTGGGCGATTTCGTGAAAGCGGTGTCGTACTTGGCGGTGTTCTCGTTCGTGTTCGGCGCGGTGAGCCAGGTGGCCACCGTGGTCGAGGAGCCCATCCCCATCGCCGCGCAGGCCGTGCTGGGCATCCTGTTGGCGGCCGGCATCATGCTGGCGTACGTGGTGCGCAAGAAGCACGCGCTATCGGTGGGCGACCTGTACGACATCCTCTTCCCCATCGTGGCCGTGGCGCTGATCGCGCTGCCGTTCATCACCTCGCCCATCGTGCACGTGATCGCGGCGGTGCTCGTGTTCGTGGCGTTCTATCTGTCGGGCATGAACGTGCGCATCGCCGTGTGCCTGCTGGGCGAGCGCGACCGCGTGTCGATGTGGGTGTACCTGAGCGTCGCGCTGGGGGCGTCGGCGCTGCTGATCCTCGCGGGCGTCGCGTTCGGCGCGGCGGTGATCGCGCAGGACTTGCTGGTGACGGGGCTCGCGCTCATCTCGCTCGTGTCGCTGTTCGTGCTGGCGCTCAACCCCATCGTGGCGAAGCGGCTGGAGGGCCGGCGCGCGCGGGCGGACGCGCCGTCGTCGCCCGCCCCGGAGACGAGCGACGTGCGCACGATGCAGGTTGACCTGCTGCGCTCGTTCGCCGAGGCCCACCGCCTCACCGCGCGCGAGACCGACGTGCTCATCCTGCTGTGCCAGGGCCGCACGCGCACCTACATCGCCGACGAGCTGGGACTGTCGCCGAACACCATCAAGGGCTACATCCACAACGTGTACCAGAAGAGCGGCGCCGTGGACAAGCAAGACCTCCTCGACCGCGTCGAGCTGCACGCGGAAGGGCGGTAGGAGGCTCGACAGCTGCGCGCGGGTCCGAGGCGCGGGTCCGCGGCACGGGTCCGAGGCGCGGGTCCGCGCCAGCGAAATCCCGTTTCGTGGCAGAGTTTCGTGGCAGGTTTTGCCCGATATTCGTCGTCCGGACGTGCGAAATTCGGCCGTAACCACCGTTTCGCCTTCTGCGTATTTCGTTTCCCCAGGTCGGCGGAACGAGCCGAGCGCCAATCGCAGCAAAGGGGCCAAACGAGGACGAATATCGGGCAAAACCTGCCAGAATTTTGGATTTCGCTAGCACAGCCCCGCCCCCCCCCCCGCACGCTTTTCCCAGAAGCGCACCCTCCACTATGGAGGGTTTTTCCAATCCACCCACTTTGGCGCTGGTGGGGCGCAGCGCGGCCTGACAGGATGGCGACAGCGGATCGGCCGGAGGAGGGCCGACCGTCGGACAGGAAGCATCGTCACAGGGAGGATCATCATGACCAAGCAGGGACACACCATCGCATCCGCAGGCGTTTCGCGCCGCTCGTTCCTCATGGGGCTGGGCGCCACGGCCGCCGTCATGGCCGGCAGCGGCCTCGCCGGCTGCGCGCCGCAAACCACCGCAGCCCCCGCAAGCACCGGCGACGGCTCGGGCTCGGGCTCCGCGGACGCCACCGCCGGCTCCGGCGCGACCGGCGCCCAGAAAGCCGACACCATCCAAGCCGCCGCGGAAACCCCGGCCGAAAAGCAGGAAACCAAGGATGTCGACTTCGTCGTCGTGGGCAGCGGCGTGGCCGGCATGAGCGCGGCCGTGGAGGCCTCGCGCGCCGGTGCCACGGTGGTCGTGCTCGAGAAGCACACTATCACGGGCGGCGACT
The DNA here is from genome assembly GCF_009834925.2 of Eggerthella guodeyinii. NCBI lineage: Bacteria > Bacillati > Actinomycetota > Coriobacteriia > Eggerthellales > Eggerthellaceae > Eggerthella > Eggerthella guodeyinii. The sequence goes on along the minus strand of NZ_CP063310.1, from coordinate 296,421 downwards.
CGTCCATCTGCAGCGGCAACTTCTACTGCTGCGGCGCGAAGAAGCAGGACGAGCTGGGCTACACGGACTACGGCACGCCCGAGGAGGTGGCGCAGTTCTTCTTCGACCAGTCCGACGGCGACGCGAACATGGACATCTGCCGCCTCGTGGCCGAGAACGGCGGCGCGGCCATGGACTGGCTCGTGGAGCTGGGCTGCGACTTCGACAAGAAGCCCGGCGACAACGTGTCCGACCGCTCCATGGTGTCGACGACCGGCGGCAAGGGCATCGTGGACAACCTCATCGCCGAAGCGGAGAAGAACGGCGTGGAAATCATGATGGAAACGCGCGCCATCGAGGTGCTCATGGACGGCGGCAAGGCTGCAGGCGTGAAAGCGCGCCAGGGCAAGACCGAGTACACCATCAACGCGAAGGCCGTCATGCTGGCCTCGGGCGGTTTCGACGGCCAGGATTGGGCGAAGGAGCTGTACGCGCCGGGTGCCGTGGGTTGGCACACGTTCTCCAGCCCCAGCAACACGGGCGACGGCATCGAGCTGGCGAAACAGGCGGGCGCGATGACGCTGCTCAAGGGAGGGCTGTCGCAGATCCACCTCGTGGGTCGCGAGCCGCTGCCGCTCAACGACGAGCTGAGCGCGCTGCGCATGGTGAACACGGGCGTGTTCGTCACCGACCTGGGCTATCGTTGCGCGAACGAGTCCATGACCAGCCAGTTCGACTACTTCACCCCGTTCGTCGAAAGCGGCCGCAAGGAATTCACCATCATCTGCGACTCGCAGCAACCCGAGAAGCGCCTGGAGCTCATCAAGAAAGGCGTGGAGAAGGGCGTGGTCGACACGGCCGACACCATCGAGGCGCTGGCCGAGGCGGCCGGGCTGCCCTCCTACCCGCTGGCGAAGACCATCGAGAAGTACAACGCGCTGTGCGAGGCCGGCGAGGACACCGACTTCCACAAGAAGCCCGAGGACCTGCAGGCCATCACGCAGGCGCCGTTCTACGCCATCCAGATCACGCCGAACACGAACGACTCGTTCGGCCAACTGGCCATCAGCACGAAGGCCGAGGTGCTCGACGCGAACCGCCAGCCCGTCCCTGGCCTGTACGCTGGTGGCACGCTGGGCAACGCCGAGCTGTTCTACATGCGCTACGCCGTGAGCGGCTCGTCCATGTGCATGGGCACCGTCACCGGCCGCATCGCCGCCCAGTCGGCCATGGAATACTACGGCGCCTAGCGCGCGCCAAGCGCTTGCGCCCGCGCGCGCCATCCGCATCGCCTTCCCTCCCCTCGCGCCCTCCGGTTTCCGGAGGGCGCCTTGCATTGGCCGAATGTTTCACGTGAAACATTCGTTCGAATAATATTGTCCCGGGTCGCAACAGCTTGGGCATTTTCCGACCTGGTCATATGCCGCGCGGGCTCCCAAAAATTGCCGAACATTGGCATGGCTCCCCTTTTGCGCCCACGCTTCCACGGCCGACCCCATTGGGTGAGGAATGTTTCACGTGAAACATTCGTTCGACAAACGGGGCGGGCGTCGCGCACCCGCGGGCGTTGCGCACCCCACGGCCGCGTGCGCCGCTCGCGCCGCGTGCGCCTGCCGCGCCCCACGGCCGCCGCACGCGCGTCATCACGCACGCCCCACATCACACGCACGCACCCGCCGCACGCGCGCCCCACGCACCCGCCGCGCGCGCGTCGCACCGAGTTTGTGAATTTTGACTTGCGTGCTTGACTTCGCTATCTGTATGCAATAGTGTTACAGTTACCAACTGTACAAGACAGAATTACATTTCGAGAGACGGGGAACATCATGAAAGCTCGCACGAAGATGCGCGGTCGCTTGGTAGCCGTCGTGGCACTGGCGCTGACGGGGGCCCTCGCCCTGGCGGCCTGCTCGAGCGCACCCGCAGAGTCCGAGGACGCGTCGATGAACGCGAGCGGCTCCAGCACCGCCCCGTCCACCAGCGCGTACACCAAGATCACCGCCGATGAGGCCCAGGTTATGATGGATGCCGGCTCCCCCACCATCGTGGACGTGCGCACCGCGCAGGAGTACGCCGAGGGCCACGTCCCCGGCGCCATCAACATCCCTGTGGAGAACATCGGCGCCGACAAGCCGGCCGAGCTCGCCGATACGGACGCCGACCTCATCGTGTACTGCCGCACGGGCGTGCGCAGCAAGCAGGCCTCCGATAAGCTGGTCGAGCTGGGCTACCAGCACGTCAACGACATGGGCGGCATCGTCGACTGGACCGGCGACAAGGTCACCGGCGACCAGCCGAAGTAGTCGAAGTAACCAAAACAGCATCACGCGCGGGTCTTACGAGGCCCGTGCGCGCTCCGACAGAATACTGACACGTGGACAGGTATGGGCAAATACTTCCCGCTTGCAAGCTATCGGAACGCGCACGAACCTCGGAAGACGCACGGGGACCGCACTTCCCTCGGAAAGGAACCCTCATGAAACACTACGATGCAGCCATCATCGGCTTCGGAAAAGGCGGGAAGACCCTGGCCGGCGCGCTGGCGGCCGCGGGCAAGGACGTCGCCGTGATCGAGCAGTCGCCGCGCATGTACGGCGGCACCTGCATCAACGTGGCCTGCATCCCCACGAAGACCCTCGTGCACGCCGCCGCGCTGTCGCAGGCGCAGGGCGGCACGTTCGCCGAACGCGCCGCGCGCTATGCCGCCGCCATCGACGAGAAGGATCGCGTGACCGGCATGCTGCGCGGCAAGAACTACCACAAGATCGCCGACCTGCCGAACGTCGACGTCATCGACGGCCGCGCCTCGTTCGTGGACGCGACGCACCTCGCCATCGAGCCCGCAGCAGCGGCCGACGCCACAACCGACGCCGCAGACGGCGCCACCGCAGCCGCACCCGAGCAGATCGAAGCCGACCGCATCTTCATCAACACCGGCGCGCGTCCCTTCGTGCCACCCATCCCCGGCATCGACAGCCCGCGCGTGTTCGTCAGCGAGACGCTGCTCGACCTGCGCGACCTACCGGAGCGCTTCGTGATCATCGGCGGCGGCTACATCGGCCTCGAGTTCGCCTCCCTGTACGCGAACTTCGGCTCGCAAGTGACCGTCGTGCAGGACACCGAGGAGTTCATCCCGCGCGAAGACGCCGCCATCGCCGCATCGGTGCTGGCCAGCCTTGAGAACCGCGGCATTCGCGTCGTGCGGAGCGCGCGCGTCGTGCGCATCGACCGCGAAGCCGCACAGGACGCCGTCGTCGTCGAGGTCGCCGGCACCGAGGAGCGCATCCCGGCCGACGCCGTGCTCGTGGCCACGGGCCGCCGCCCCAACGTGGAGGGTCTCGCGCTCGACGCCGCCGGCGTGGAGCTCACCGAACGCGGCGCCGTGCGCGCCGACAAGCACCTGCGCACCACCGCGCCGAACATCCACGCGATGGGCGACGTCGTGGGCGGCCTGCAGTTCACCTATATCTCGCTCGACGACTTCCGCATCGTGAAGGACGACCTGCTGGGCGACGGCGCACGCACCACCGAGAACCGCGGCGCCGTGCCCTACAGCGTGTTCCTCGACCCGCCGTTCTCGCGCGTGGGCATGACCGAGCAGGAGGCGCGCGACGCGGGCTTCGCCGTGAACGTGGCCGAGCTTCCGGCGGCGGCCATCCCGAAGGCGCAGCTGCTGGGCAAGCCCGTCGGCCTGCTGAAGGCCGTCGTGGACGCCGACACCGACCGCCTGCTGGGCGTGCACCTGTTCTGCGAGGAGTCGTACGAGATGATCAACACGGCGAAGCTGGCCATCGACGCCGGGCTGCCGTATCAAACGCTGCGCGACGCCATCTACACGCACCCCACCATGAGCGAAGCCTTCAACGACCTGTTCGCCGCCGTTCGCTAAACGCCGCGAACACGCGCTTCACGTGAACCATGCGAAGGCCCCGGAAATCCGGGGCCTTCGTCGATTCGGCGCATGCCGCAGCGCGGCAGCAGACTACTTCGCGATGAGCACGGGGATAGGGGATGCGTGCAGCAGCTTGTGGCTGACGCTGCCCATGTATTCCTTGAGCCCGCTCAGGCCGCGGTTGCCCACAACGAGCAGGTCGTAGTCGCGCTGGTCGATCAGCTTGACGATCTCGGTGGCGGGGTTCGTGCCGGTCAGCAGCAGCGAATCGGTGCGCGCGGCAACCTCCTCGCCCATCTTCTGCTCCGCCTCGGCAAGCAGGTCCTCGCCGTCGGAGATCATCATGTCGAGAATGTCCTTGAAGTTCGCCATCTGCGTCTCGTCGAGCAGCGGGATGGGCACCACGTACACGATGTCCACGTGCGCTTCGGGATTCACTGCGGCCAGGCTGGCGGCCATGTGGAGCGCGCGGTCGGCGCCCTCGGATTCGTCGAACGCCACGAGCAACTTGTCAACGGCCATGGTGGGCCTCCTCTCGGTCGCGGCGGGCGCGGTGCGCCGCCTGAAAACGTCCTACCTCCAGTATAGGGCTTTCCGCGCGAGCGGGGAAACAACTTGCAAACGCTTTCATGACCGCTTCCGCGCGGATCGCCGGCCGTCGCCCGTCGAGGTGGCGCGCACGGTACCATGAGGCGTCGCGGCGGGCTTCGGCGCGCAGCTGCAACTCTGACGAAAGGACGACCATGGAACAGTTCGACGCAGCGATCATCGGGTTTGGAACGGCGGGCCGCGCCCTGGGCGGTGCGCTTGCCGACGCAGGTCAGAACATCGCGGTCGTGGAGCAGTCCGACACCATGTACGGCGGCGCCTGCGTGAACAACGCCTGCATCCCCACGAAGTCCCTCGTGGAATCGGCGCGCCTCTCGGCCGCCATCGGCGGCCCCATCACCCAGCGCGAGGAGCGCTATACCGCCGCGGTCGACGACATGGACGAGCTGCGCACCGCCTCGCGGATGCGCAACTACCACGCGCTGGCCGACCGGTCGAACGTCAGCGTCATCGACGGTCGCGCGTCGTTCGTGGACGCTTCCCACCTGCGCGTTTCCACGGCAAGCGGCACGCGCGATATCGAGGCGAAGCGCGTGTTCATCGACACCGGATCGCTGCCGAAGCTGCCCTCCATCCCCGGCGTGGACAGCCCGCGCGTGTTCGTCAGCAGCTCGCTCATCGACCTGCGCGCGCTTCCGCGCCAGCTCGTCATCATCGGCGGCGGCTACGTGGGCCTCGAGTTCGCCTCGTTCTACACCGACTTCGGCGCGCAGGTGACCATCCTGCAAGACGGCGACGCCATCCTCTCGCACGAAGACCCGGAAACGGCCGAAGCCGTGCGGAAAAGCCTCGAGGACCGCGGCGTCACCATCGTGTACAACGCCGACGTGACGAGCATCGACGACGAGCACGATCAAGTGCTGGTGTTCGCCCAGGTGAACGGCGAGGAGAAGCGCTACCCCGCCCACGCAGCGCTCGTCGCCATCGGCCGCACGCCGAACACGGCGGGCCTCAACCTGGAAGCCGCCGGCGTCGATCTCACCGAACGCGGCGGCATCAAGGTGGACGAGCATCTGCGCACCACGGCCGACAACGTCTGGGCCATGGGCGACGTGACGGGCGGCATGCAGTTCACCTACATCGCCTACGACGACTTCCGCATCGTCGCGTCCGACCTCCTGGGCGACGGCTCGCGCACCACGAAGAACCGCGGCGCCATCCCCTACTGTACGTTCGTGCACCCGCCGTTCGCGCGCGTGGGCATGACCGCGGACGAGGCGCGCGAAGCCGGCCACGCCGTGAACGTGTACGCGCTGCCGGCCGAAGGCATCTCGCAGGCGCACATCCTGCGCGATCCGGTGGGCCTCATGAAGGCCGTGGTGGACGCGGACTCCAACGTGGTGCTGGGCATGGACCTGTTCTGCGAAGACGCCCAGGAGCTGGTGAACACCGTGAAGCTGGTCATGGACGCGCGCATCCCCGCCTCCGTGCTGCAAAGCGCCGTGTTCTCGCATCCGTCCATGACCGAGGCGTTCAACAACCTGTTCACGCCGGAGAACCTGCAGCAGTAACGACGAGGGCGGGCACCAGCCCGCCCCAGGGCCCCGCGCCGCGCCAGGGCACCAGCCCGCCCGAGGGCCCGCCCCGTGCCAGTGCACCAGCCCGCCCCAGGGCCCCCGCCCCGCGCCGCGCCTCCACACGCACCCCCTTCCACGCCGCGAGAACGCGCGGCGGAAGGGGGTGCGATATACTCTTTTTTCTTATCTGCGTCGAGGCCTCAACTTAATATTTAAGGGTATTGACATGGGCTTTCTCTCAGCAGACTATGTTTATCGCTTCGCACTACTACGACGAATTCCCCACGCGACAACCGTGTGCTTTCGCACGCCCTGTCGCGCCGGTGGGCGCGCAGCGCGCGATTCGTCGCCACGAGAAAGGAACACCGTTATGGCCATTGAAGCGTATTGCATGAAGTGCAAAGAGAAGAAGGAAATGAAGGATCCCGTGGAGGGCACCACGAAGAACGGCAAGCCCATCACGAAGGGCACGTGCCCCGTGTGCGGCAGCACCATCTGCCGTATCGGCGCGGCGAAGTAGCCACGCCCCGCGCATTGCGCGCTGCACAGACGAGAAGCGGAGCGCGACGCCGTGGGAAGGGCGCCGCGCTCCGTTGGAGATAGACCACCAGGAGGATACATGGAAGTTTCACCTATGAAGAAGTATGCGGCAGAATGCTTCGGCACCTTCGTGCTGACGCTGTTCGGCTGCGGCAGCGCTGCGGTTGCCGGCGCCACGCTGGGCACACTGGGCATCGCAATGGCGTTCGGCCTGTCCATCGTTGCGATGGCATTCGTTATCGGCAACGTATCCGGCTGCCACATCAACCCGGCCGTCTCGTTCGGCCTGTTCCTCGACAAGCGCCTGTCGGCCAAGGACCTCATCGGCTACTGGGTGGCCCAGTTCATCGGCGGCATCATCGCTGCGGCCGTGCTGGCGCTCATCATCAGCATGTGCGACCTCGGCGGCGTGCTGGTTACGGGCCTCGGCTGCGACGGCTACGAGGCCGCGTCGGCCGTGGGCATCTCCGTCGTGGGCGCGGTGATCGTCGAGATCATCCTCACCTGCATCTTCGTGCTGTCGGTGCTGGGCTCCACGGCCGACGAGAAGACGGCTCCGTTCGCCGGCATCATCATCGGCCTCACGCTGACCTTCGTGCACATCATGGGCATCCCGCTGACGGGCACGTCCGTGAACCCCGCGCGCAGCTTCGGCCCCGCCCTCATGATGGCCTTCAACGGCGATATGACCGCGTTGTCCCAGGTGTGGGTGTTCATCGTGGGCCCGCTCGTGGGCGCCGCCTGCGCAGCCGGCATCTGGATCGCGTTCAAGAACAAGAAAGCGGCGTAACCGCTTGCACAGCCGCGCGGCTGCGTCGCCCGGACGCAGCCGCGCACCGGAAAGAGGCCCCCGAACTGCACGTTCGGGGGCCTCTTCGCGATTCAGGGGCTTTTCGAGCGAGACGGGAGGCTTGGGAGTTCGGGAGGATTCGAGGGAGTTTGGGGGTTTGGGGATTCGGCAGGGCTTCGAGGAGCCTGCAGGCTCGGGAAACGTCAAAAGCTCGGAAGGCTCGGGAACGGCCCGAGGGTTCAGCCCAGCGCGCGCCGGCGCTACTTCTTCAAGCGCGCCGCAGCGGTTGCCGTCACGAAGCGCTTCACGGGATCGGTTCCCATGAGCATGCGCTCGTTGATCAGCCAGCGCTCGAGGGCCAGGTACGCAGGCGCTTTGTTGTTCTTGAGGCTGACCATGCAGATGGGGATGGCGACGGCGTCTTCCGGCGCGATGAGCTTCATGTCGGTGCCGGGATGCAGCTGGCCGAGCGCCGGAATGCCCACCGCGAACGACAGCCCGTTCTCCTTCGTGATGAACGCGTCGAAGCGCTCCGGGGCGGTCGGGCAGAAGCGGATGTCCACGCCGCGCGACCGGTACACCGACACGATGGACTCGTTGAAGGTGTCGAAATGCTCCGAGACCGCAACCGGGTAGGGACGGATGTCGGCCAACGTCACCGTCTTGTTCTGCGCGAGCGGGTGGGCACGCGCCATCACCACGCCCGGCATGACCTTGCCGATGGTTATGCAGTCGAACTCGGGGTGGTTGAACAGGCCCACCATGATGAGCGCGTCGAGACGGCCCGCGTGCAGGGCGCTCGCACCGCGCGATCCCGTCTCCAGGCTCACGGATGTTTCGATGTTCATACCCTTGCCGATGAAAGAGGCTATGCTGGCACGCGCCTGCTCATGTCCGTAGAACGGGGGCGTGCACAGCCCCAGTCTTAAAGAGGAGACGCCCTCCGCGCGCCGGTTGTGAGCAAATGCCTCCAGCTCGTCGAAGTCGCGCAGCACGGGCTCGGCCTTGGCGTAGAAGGCCTTGCCGAACGGCGTGGGATGCACGCCGCGGCTTTCGCGCACGAACAATTCGTTCTTCAATTCTCGCTCGAGGTCCGCGATAGCTTTTGAAACCGCTTGCACGGTTACGTACTGCTCCTTGGCGGCTGCCGACAGGCTGCCATCCTGGAATACAGCGACGAAATATCTGATTTGTTTGATATTCAAAAAAGTCTACCTCAGGGCTTATGGAGCACATTTCATTTCGGAAATTCTACCCCTCCCATGCGTTATTCCATCCGAGACGCGTTCCGTTCAACTATCTTTTGAACAACCGTTTGACAAGCGAGAACTCCCGCGCACCGTCGCGCCTCTTGCGCGCTTGAAATATGCGTGTCACTTGCACGCACCTTGCCGCGAAGCGAGCCGGTTGGTGTAAGCTTCGAAGGGCATCAATCGCACGTGAAAAGGAGCACGCATGGCATCCCCCGGCTTCCCTCTCCGCACCGCCGCCGACGGCTCGCCGCGCCGCATCGGCATGCCGCGCGCGCTGCTGCACTACCGCTACGGCACGCTGTGGACGGCGTTCTTCGAGGAGCTGGGGTGCGACGTGGTGGTCAGCGACCCCACCGACCGCAGCACCGTGGCGCGCGGGGACGCGCTGTCGAACGACGAATGCTGCCTCGCTTCGAAAATCTACCTCGGCCATGTGGCGTCGCTCGTGGAAACCGATCGCTGCGACGCGGTGTTCGTGCCGAGCATCGCCAACGTGGGGCGCCGGCGCGGGTTCTGCACGAAGTTCCAAGCGCTGCCCGACCTCGTGGCCAACACGTTCGCCGACAAGCGCATCGAGCTGGTGTCGTGCCTGGTCAACGAAGTTGAAGAACACAAGGGCATGAAGGATGCGCTCATCGCGTTGGCCACCGAGCGTTTCGCCGGTCCGCGCGAGGCGAAGCGCGCCTGGAAGGCGGCCTCGCGCGCGCAGGAGCAGGCCGAACGCGCCGCCCTGCTGGGGCAGACCCGCACGTTGGCGCGCCTCGACGCCGCGCGGGCGGCGGCCCGGCGGCCCGAGGACGCACCCCTGGGCATCCTGTTGGCGGCGCACCCCTACATCGCGCACGACGCGTTCATGGGAGGCGCGCTGGTGGACATGCTCGAGCACATGAACGCCGAGGTGCTGTTCGCCGACGAGGCCGACCGCGAACGCGCGCTGAAGGCCAGCTTCGACTTTTCCGACACGCTCCCGTGGATCGTCAGCCGCGAGCTGGTGGGCGCCATCACGCAGCTGCACGACCGGGTGGACGGCATCGTGCTGGTCAGCGCCTTCCCGTGCGGCCCCGACTCCATGACCGACGACGCCATCGTGCGCTGCATCCAGGGACGTCCCGTGCTCAACCTCACCATCGACGCGCAGAGCGGCACCGCCGGCCTCGAGACGCGCGTGGAGAGCTTCGTCGACATCCTGCGCTACCAGAAGAAAGGGGGCTACGTTGGCGCGTGATACGAAACGCGACGTGGTCAACCCGCTGCACACCGACAGCGAGGAGGAGGCGCGCGGCGTCCGCGTGGTGGTGGGCACCGAGCGCGGCCCGTTCAAACTGCTGCCCGCCTTGCCGAAGAAGAAACGCGCGAAACGCGATCGGCACGCCCGCACCCGCGTGGCGTTCTTCCGTTACAGCTACTACGATATCGCGTTCAAGTTCTTCGTCGAGAACGTGCTGGACGCCGATTTCGTCACGCTGCCGAAGCCGACGAAGCGCACCATCGAGCTGGGCTCGCGCCATTCCAGCGACACGGTGTGCGCGCCGTTCAAGCACATCCTGGGCGACTACATCGAGGCGCTTGAGCTGGGCGCGGACGTGCTCGTGCAGTTCGCGGGGCCCTGCCGCCTGGGGTACTACGGTGAGCTGCAGCAGTCCATCCTGCGCGACATGGGCTACGAGTTCGACATGCTGAACTTCGCCATGCTCACCGGCAAGCCGCTGACCGAGTACGTCTCGGTGTGCAAGAAGAAGGTGAACCCCGACCTGTCGGTGCCGCACGGCGTGCGCAACATGCTGGCCGTGTTCAAGATGATCGAGAACCTGGACGAAGTGAACGACTTCTATCTGGCGAACGCCGGCTTCGAGGCCGAGCACGGGTCGTTCGAACGCGCACGGGAGACGTACTTCGCCGACATGCGCGGCGCCTCGAACGAGCGCGATATCGCCGAAGCGCAGCGCGCCGGCCTCGATGCGCTGCGGGCGCTGCCGCTGCGGCGCCCTGCGCGGCCGCTGCGCGTGGGCATCGTGGGCGAGTACTTCACGGCGGCCGACCCCGCAAGCAACCTGGACCTGGAGCGCAAGTTCCTCGACATGGGCGTGGAGCTGCACCGCGCGCTCAACATGACGAACCGCAACCTGCGCTACAACGAGAAGAACCTGCGCGCGAGCATTTCCGAATACGTGCGCTACGACATGGGGCCCACGTCGAGCATGACCATCGCGGCGGCGCTGCGCTACGCGCAGGAGGGGTTCGACGGCATCGTGCACCTCAAGTCGTCGGGCTGCACGCCCGAGGTGGACTGCATGCCCGTGCTGCAGCGCATCAGCCGCGACACCGGCGTGCCCATGCTGTACCTCAGCTACGATTCGCAGACGAGCGACACGGGGCTCGACACGCGCCTCGAAGCGTTTTACGACATGATCGCCATGAAGAAGGAGAAGATCGGATGACGGAGCAGGAGAAGACCCGCCTGACCGGCAACGTCAGCGAGGGGCGTTCCGGTGCCGAAGATTGCCGCGAAAGACCGATGTCGAACAAGCCAGTGGCTTGTTCGAAAACTGTTGTCGCGCCCGAGCGGGCGCATAGTGAGGAGGGCTTGGAGCGGCAAGGTTCGGTGCCAGAACGCGCCGCAGCGTCGGGAGCTCCGTTCGCCCCGTCAGGGCGAACGGAATGCTACCTGGGCATCGACATCGGGTCGATTTCCACGAAGGGCGTGATCATCGACGCCGATCGGCGCATCATCGCGCGCACGTACCTGTGGACCGAGGGCAACCCCGCCGACGCCGCGCGCCGCGTGGTGGCCGACCTGGGGTCGCAGGTGGATCGCGACAAAGTGCGCGTGCGGGCCACGGGAACCACGGGCAGCGCACGACGGCTGGTGGGCGCCATGTGCGGCGCCACCGTGGTGAAGAACGAGATCACGGCGCATGCCGTGGGCACGACGTTCCTCCATCCCGACGTGCGCACCATTTTGGAGATCGGCGGGCAGGACTCGAAGATCATCTGCGTGGAGAACGGCATCGCCGTGGACTACGCCATGAACACGCTGTGCGCCGCGGGCACGGGCGCGTTCTTGTCGAGCCAGGCGCACCGCCTGGGCGTGGAGGTGGAGGAGTTCGGCGACATCGCGCTGACCTCGAAGAAGCCGGCGAACATCGCCGCGCGCTGCACCGTGTTCGCGGAGAGCGACCTCGTGCACAAGATCCAGGTGGGCTACGCGCGCGAGGACATCATCGCGGGGCTGTGCCGCGCCGTGGCCACGAACTACCTCAACAACGTGGGCAAGGGCAAGCAGATCGCCGCGCCCGTGGTGTTCCAGGGCGGCGTGAGCAAGAACGCCGGCGTGGTGCAGGCGTTCCGCGACGAGCTGGGGATGGACGTCACAGTTGACGAGGACGGCCACCTCATGGGCGCGTTCGGCGTGGCGCTGCTGGCGGCCGAGGCCGCGCCGCGGAGCACGGGCGCGGGCGCGGGCGGCGGCTCCGGCGCAGGGGCTGAGGAGTTCGACTTCGACGCGCTGCGCACGTTCGAGTTCGCCACCCGCGAGGTGGAGTGCCAGAAGTGTGCGAACCACTGCGAGATCATCTGCGTGTACCGCGACGGAACGATCATCGACTCCTGGGGCAACCGCTGCGACAAAGGCGCGGTGAAGGCGGGGTAGCGCCGAATCCGCAGGATGCGGCACGAGCGGACGGCAGGGACAATCGATTTCGTGGCAGGTTTTGCGAGATTTTCGTCATAGTTCGAGCATCGATGGAACCCTCACATTCGACGCAGCGCTTTGACCAGCGGAAATGCAGGAGCACCGAACCGAGCCAAGCGCTGCAGGCGAAATTCGGAGCCTCCTATGACGAAAATCTCGCAAAACCTGCCACGAAGCCCCGATCTGCTGGCGCGACCTCAGCCCTCCCCGAACTGGAAGCCCGGGTACAGCGTCATGCCGCCGTCCACGAACAGCGTGGTTCCGGTCACGTAGCGCGCCTGGTCGGACGCGATCCACGCCGCGGCGGCGGCCACGTCTTCGGGCGCGCCCACGTATCCCATCGGGATGAGCCGCTCGGTGGCGGCGCGCTGCTCGGGATCGGCCAGCTTCTGCGCGTTGATGGGCGTGTTCATGGCGCCGGGCGCGATGGCGTTCACGCGGATGCCGCGGTCGGCGTACTCGAGCGCCAGCGTCTTCGTCAGCATGCCGACGCCCGCCTTGCTGGCTGCGTAATCGGCGAAGTGCGGCCAGGGAATCACCTCGTGCACGGACGACAGGTTGATGATGGTGCCGGGCATGTCATGCTCGAGGAAGTGGTTGATGGCGCAGCGGCAGCCGGCGAACACGCCGGTGAGGTTCACGTCGAGCACGCGCTGCCACGCCTCGATGCTCTTCTGGTCGGACGGCGCGCCCTCCTCGATGCCCGCGTTGTTCACCCAGATGTCGATGCCGCCAAACGAGAACATCGCCGCGTCGTACAGCGCTTCCACGCATTCGGCCTTGCTCACGTCCGAGCGTATCGCGGCGGCCGCGCCGCCCGCCTCCTCGATGGCCCGCACCGTCTCGCGCGCGCCCTCCTCGTCGGAGCGGTAGTTCGTCACCACGTTCATGCCCTCGGCACCGAAGCGCCGCGCCATGGCCGCGCCCAGCCCCTTCGAGCTGCCCGTCACCACCACCGTCTTGCCCTTGAGATCGTCGAACATGGGAGCCTTCTTTCCGCGCAAGGTCGCCGAGCCTATCGGCCTATCGTCCTGCGACCATAGCGCACCCGCCCGCGCCCCCACCGCCCACGCCCCCGCCGTCGCCCGCCCGTGGCGAACGCGTAACCGCCTTGGCGGCGAGAATCGCATGGAACTTGCGATGTGCGGCGTTGGGGGTTTCGGGATACTGGACGGGCAAACTGAAGGAAAGGACTGGCATGCTCGTTGAATTCAAGGGGATGTTTCCCGACGTGGAGCGCGCGGCGTACATCGCGCCGAACGCCGCCATCTGCGGCGACGTGGTGATGGCCGAGGGCAGCTCGGTGTGGTTCAGCGCGGTGATCCGCGCCGAGGTGGCGCCCATCCGCATCGGCGCGAACAGCAACGTGCAGGACAACGCCATGCTGCACAGCGACTACGACTGCCCCGTCACGCTGGGCGATCGCGTGTCGGTGGGCCACAACGCCATCGTGCACGGCGCCACCATCGAGGACGACGTGACCGTGGGCATGCACGCCACGGTGATGAACGGCGCCGTGATCGGCCGCGGGTCGATGATCGCGGCCGGCGCGCTGGTGAAGGAGCGCGCGGTGATCCCGCCGTGCTCGCTGGTGGTGGGCGTGCCCGGCAAGGTGATCCGCACGCTCGACGCCGACACGGTGGCGCGCAACATCGAGCACTCGCAGGAAGCCTACATCGCCGACGCGCAGGAATACGCCCGCGCCCGCGTGGTGGAGTAGCGCGGCGACGAGCGACCGGGTGACGCCGCGCGCGCCCGGTCGCGCGCGCGGCGGGCGATTCGCTCCGCGCCATCGCTCGTTTCTGCTAAAAAAATCAACTTGTGAACGAATTTTCGATGCAGCGAAAATAGTGACCAGGGAGTTTTCTAACGCCTGTATCGAATACAGCTCATATTCCGTTCACAAGTTGAAATTTTTAGCAGAAACCGCCTGAATCGCGAATTTTCCACTCAACGCTTCGCGTGGAAGCGCACGCTAGCTCACCCAGTGGATGCGTTGCTCGTCGAAGCGGTCTTTGCCCTTCGGCGCCGACTCATCGGCTGGAATGCCGCAGACGATGATGGCGAACGGCTCCAGCCCCACGGGCACGTCGAGCACCTCGACGACGGCAGCCACCAGATCGACCTCCGGCGCCACCCCCATCCACACCGCGCCCAGGCCCAGGTCAACCGCTTCCAGCAGCAGGTTCTCGATGGCGGCGCTCATGTCTTGCGGCACGCATTCCGGGAAGCGCAGGCCCTCGGTGCGGGCGCACGCCACGATGGCGCAGGGGGCCTTGGCGGCCGCCTTCGCGTACGGCGTCGTGGCCGACAGCTTTTCCAACGTCGCGGCGTCGCGCACCACGTAGAACTCCCACGGCTGCTGGTTCCCCGCCGACGGCGCGGCCATCGCGGCGCGCAGCAGCGCCCGCGCCTCGTCGTCGGTCACGAAGTCTTCCGCGAACCTCCGCACGCTCGCCCGCTTGAATATCGCATCGACCATACAAGCCTCCTGACGCTCGGTTTGATTGCACGTTCATGATACCGCGTTGTCATCCCGCGTCCCATCTGCGACGCCCATCTGCGCGAAAGGATTCGCCATGCCCGATGAAATCGACGCGTACATCGCCGCGCAGCCCGGCGACGTGCGGCCCATGCTCAACGAGATCCGCGCCACGATTCGCGCCGCCGCCCCGGATGCCATCGAGAAGATATCCTGGCGCATGCCCACGTTCTGGCAGGGGAAGAACCTCATCCACTTCGCCGCGTTCAAGCACCACATCGGGCTGTACCCGGGGGCCGAGGCGATCGACGCGCTCGCCGACCGCCTCGCGGGGTACCGCACGTCGAAAGGCGCCATCCAGCTCCCGCTGGACAAACCCGTGGATCGCCAGCTGATCACCGAGCTCGTCAGCTGGAACCTCGCGCGGCTCGCTCGCTAGCTACTCCCACTTGAAGAAGCGCACGGCGATCGCCGTGCACACCGCGGCCCACACCACCATGATCACCACGGGCACGATGGCCTGGTCGATGGGCAGCCCGAGCGACGTCGCCTTCAGCAGCTTCACGCCCTGGGTGAGCGGCAGCAGGTCGGCCACGCGCTGCACGGCCGTGGGCATCATCTCGTAGGGGAGCGTCGTCCCCGACAGCAGCAGCATAGGGAAGTACAGCACGCTGGCCAGCACGCCGGCGATCTTCTCGTTCGGCGCGAGACCGCCCACCATCATGCCGAGCGCCAGCATGGCCGCCAGCACCAGCATGTACGACCCGACGAACGCCGGCCACGACCCGGCGAACGCGTACCCGAAGAACAGCGCGGCCACTCCGAACACGAGCACGGCGGAGATCAGCGCGTACACGGTATAGATGGCCACCTGCACCGCCAGAATGGTGTACACGCTGATGGGCGTCACGAAGTAGCGCTTGAGAATCTTGCGGTACCGGTAGTTCGACACCACGAGCGGCAGGCCCATCGCGCCGCCGGCGCAGATGGCGATGGCCGACACCGCGCCCACCGACTGTGCCATGAACGTGTAGCCCGCGCCCTCGTAGGCCGGCTGGCCGCCGAACATCATGCCGACGACCAGCATCACCACCACGGGCATGATCACGGCGAAGATGGGCATGTTCATGTCGCGCAGCGACAGGCGGAACTCGACCCCGAACAGGGTGCTAAAGGCTTTCATGGGCGCCTCCTTCGGCGGAATGAGGGGTTGCGGTTGCAGCGCCGGATGCGGCGATCGCGGCGGTTTCGTCGGGCTCGTCGGGCTCGGCGTACGCGAGGTACGCGTCCTCGAAGCTGGCGAACGGACCGGACGCCACAGCCTCGGCCACCGTGCCGGAAAACACGATGCGCCCCCTGCGCAGGATGGCGACCCGATCGCACAGCGCTTCCACTTCGTCCATGAAGTGGCTGGTCAGCACGATGGTCATACCCTGTTGGCGCATCTCGTCCAGCAGGTTCCATACGTCGCGGCGCGCCTTCACGTCGAGCCCCGTGGTCAGTTCGTCGAGGAACACCACCTCGGGACGCGGGATGAGGGCCAGCACCACGAACAGGCGCTGGCGTTGGCCGCCCGACAGCGACTCGACGGCCTGCTTGCGCACCTCCGTCAGGCCGAATCGCGCCAGCAGATCAGCCGGATCGTCGGCTTCGCGGTACAGCGCCCGCGTGGCGCGGCACAGCTCGTCCACCGTGATCTTATCCTGATAGCGCGCCTCCTGAAACTGCACGCCCACCCGCTGGAACAGCTCCTTGCGCCGCGCGTGCGGATCCATTCCCAAAATCGTCGCGCTTCCCGCGTCGGGGCGGTTCACACCCAACAGGCATTCGAGCGTCGTGGTCTTCCCCGCCCCGTTCGCCCCCAGCAGCCCGAACGTCTCACCGGCGGCCACGTCGAAGCCGATCCCGTCCACCGCGAGCACGCCTCCGTACGATTTCACCAGGTCGCGCACGTGTACTCCGTCGTTCATACGTCCTCCAATCTTTCGGTCGCCGAAGATACTAGAAGACGCGCCAACTCTGGTGGCAAAGTGGAGGGTTTGTTCAGGTGAGATTTTTCATGCGCACGAGAAGCGCGATCATCTCGAAGGCGTTGCGCTCGGCCGCATCGAGCGACGTGAGCAAGCGGTCGCACACCGACAGGATGTCGTCATCGGGGTCAGGATGATCAAGCACGTGCTCGATGTCGGCGGCCGCATCGCGATCGAGCGCGTCGAGCAGCCGCAGAATGGCGGCCAGCGAGTAGTTGGCAGCACGCAGCGCGCGGATGATGGCCAGGCGGTTGAGGTCGGCGGCGCTGTACACGCGATAGCCGTTCTGCTTGCGCTTAACCTGCAGCAGGCCGTTCATCTCCCAGTTGCGCAGCGCGTCGATGGTGGTGTCGAGGTGGTCGGCCGCCTCCTTGCGCGTCAGCATGAGCGGCTCGGTGCGGGCAGGGCCATCGGCAGACGTCAACAGGTCGCGCACGTGGCGCAGGGCGTCCTCGGCGGCGGCGCGCTCGCGGCGCAGGTGGCCGATGCGCTGCTTGGCCAGGACGATCGCTTCGTCGTACGATTGATGCGCCATCGCATCGACGATGGCGAGCACCCCCCGGCGCAACCCGTTCTGCACAAGCTCCACGTTGAGCGCGGCGCGCACGAGCTGCACTTGCAGCAGGTGAAGCTCGGTGAATACGCGATAGCCGTTCGGGCGGCGCCCAGGCGCGGTGATGAACCCGATGCGCTCGTAGAGGCGCACCGTGTTCGGATGCACGCCGACGGCGCTCGCGATGCGCGATGTGGTGTAGGTGCGGGGCTGGTCCATGCGCCGAGTATAGCCGACGAACAACGGGTGCAACCGTGCAAAATCGGGGATTCCGGCACACGCGTCGCACACGGTATACTGAGAGAACCGCGTTTTCGCGTACGTTCCGAGGAGGCCCCATGACGAACCTGCCAGCTCCCCACCGTCTATCCCGCCGATCGTTCTGCACGTTGTCCGCCGTGGCGCTTGCCTCGCTCGCGCTGCCGGCCCGGCGCGCCTTCGCCGACGAAACGGCTGCGGCGGCGGGCGACGCGCCCATCGTCATCGTCCACACGAACGACGTGCACTGCGCCGTGGACGAGAACCTGGGGTACGCGAAGCTCGTGAACTACGTCGACACCATGCGCTCCACGTACGGGGCCGACAACGTCGCCCTCGTGGACGCGGGCGACGCCGTGCAGGGCAAGGCCATGGGCACGCTGACGAACGGCGAGTACCTCATCGACATCATGAACAAGTGCGGCTACGATTTCGCCATCCCGGGCAACCACGAGTTCGACTACGGGATGACCCAGTTCAACACGCTGGTCGCCCGCGCGAAGGCGAAGTACCTCTCGTGCAACTTCACCGACCTCCGCACGGGGAACCTCATGTTCGACGCGTACACCATGCGCGAATACGGCACGGGCGACGGCAAGAAGAAGGTCGCGTTCCTGGGCATCTGCACGCCCGAAACGCTGACGAAGTCCTCCCCCGTCAGCTTTCAGGACGAGAGCGGAACGTACATCTACGGCTTCTGCGAAGACGACTCCGGCTTGAAGCTGTACGATGCCGTGCAGCGCGCCGTCGATCAGGCGCGCGCCGACGGGGCCGACTACGTGGTGGCGCTGGCGCACCTGGGCCAAAAGGGCGTGACCGCGCGCTGGACCAGCACGTCCGTGGTGGCGAACACGAGCGGCATCGACGTGGTGATCGACGGGCACTCGCACGAGCTGTACGCGCAGACGCCGCTCAACAAGAACGGCCAGCCGGTGCTGGTCACGCAAACGGGCACCCAGCTGGTGGGTATCGGCCAGGTGGTGATCAACCCGGCGACCGACACCATCACCGCGTACGCGTCGGACTATGCCAAAACCGTCACCGCGTCCACGACGAACGGCACCGCCAGCATCATCGAGACGTGGGACGGCATCGATGCCGCGACCGCCGCGTACATCGTCGGCCTGCAAGCGGAGCTCGCGAAAATCACGGAACGCGTCATCGGAACATCGGACGTGCGGCTCGTCGCGCTCGAGGACGACGATTACACCTGGGCCGTGCGTGCGCATGAGACGAACCTCGGCGACTTCGTGGCCGACGCGTACCTGGCGCTGGCCTGGCACGGCGGGGTCATGGCCGACGTGGGGTTCGTCAACGGCGGCGGCATTCGGGCCAACATCGAGCCGGGCGACGTGACGTACGGCGACCTCATCGACGTGCAACCCTACAACAACCAGCTGTGCTACGTGGACACGCTGGGTCAGAACATCCTCGACCTTCTGGAAGCGGGCGCCCGAAACCTCCCCGACCCCAACGGAGGCCTGCAGCAGGTGTCGGGCCTCACGTACACCGTGCGCACGGACATTCCGTCGTCGGTGCAGATGCCGGGCGGAACCTTCGGCGGCGTCACCGGCGAGTACCGCGTGCGCGACGTCATGGTGAACGGCGAGCCGCTTGACGTGAACCGGCGCTACAAGATGGTTTCGCACACGTATCTGATCGTGGAAGGAGGCGACGGCCTCACCATGTTCAAGAACGACGAGGCCGTACTGCTCGACCTGGACAACAAGGCGCTCATCGAGTACATCCAGTACGATTTGAAGGGAACGATCGGCAGCGAGTATGCCAACCTGGCCGGTCAGGGCCGCATCGCGATCAAGGACGGTCCCGACCCCGAGCCGACGCCCCTGCCCCAGCCCGAGCCGGAACCGGCCGCCGACCCCGCCGCGGGCCCCGGCGGCAAGCCCCTCGCGCGCACCGGCGACCCCACGGGCGCCGCAGTCGTCGGAGCCGTCGCGGTTGCAGCGGCAGCGGCAGCAACAGGAGCCGTCGCCGTAGGCGCGCGGCGCTAAACCCCCGCCGCAACGGATGCTTCACGTGAGCCATCCGTTCGCGCGCGGCAAAACGAAGGGGCGCTCGCCAACGCGAGCGCCCCTTCGTCGGCGTTACGCCATCAGCTTCGTCACGGCGTTCGCGTAGGCTACCGGGTCCTCGATGGGCAGACCCTCAACCAGCAGCGCCTGGTTGTACAGCAGCTCCGCGTACAGCTTCACCTTGTCGGCGTCGCCGGCTTCCTGCGCCGCGCGCAGCACGTCGAACACCGCGTGCTTCGCGTTCACTTCCAGCACGCGCTCGGACTTGATGCCGTCGCCGCCGTCGGGCATCTGCGCCATGATGCGCTCCATTTCGAGCGACACCGGGCCCGCCGCGGTGATGCACGCCGGCGCATCTTCCAGGCGCGACGACACGGCCACCTTCGTCACCGAGTCGCCCAGCGCGTCCTTCATGGCGGCGAACAGGGCCTCGTTGTCCTTCGTCGTCTCCTCGGCTTCCTTCTTCTCCTCCTCGGAGGCCAGGTCGAGGTCGCCCGACGCCACGTTCTTCAGCTCGAGCGGCTCCGGTGCCTCCTCGCCCTCAGGCGCGGGCGCGCCGTACGTCATCATCGCCTGGAAGCAGAACTCGTCGACGTCCTTCGTGCACAGCAGCACGTCGTAGCCCTTCCCCAGAACCGTCTTCACGATGGGCATCTTGCCCAGACGCTCGATGCTCTCGCCCGCCGCGTAGTAGATGGCCTTCTGGTCGGCCGGGGCGGAGGCCAGGTACTCGTCCAGCGTGACCAGCTTCTCTTGCTTGGCCGAGTAGAACAGCAACAGGTCGGCCAGCTGGTCCTTCAGCGAGCCGTAGCTGTTGTAGATGCCGAACTCCAGGCCGCGACCGAAGTTCTCGAAGAACCTCTCGTACTCCTCGCGGTCGTTGTCGCGCATCTTCTTCAGCTCGGACGTGATCTTCTTCTCGATCTTCTTCGCGATGGCGCGCAACTGGCTGTTGTGCTGCAGCGTCTCGCGGCTGATGTTCAGCTGCAGGTCCTGGCTGTCCACCACGCCGCGCACGAAGTTAAAGTGGTCGGGCAGCAGCTCCTCGCACTTCTCCATGATCAGCACGTTGGAGCTGTACAGCGCGAGGCCCTTCTTGAAGTCCTTGCTGTACAGGTCGTACGGCGCACGGCCGGGGATGAACAGCAGCGCGTCGTAGCTGAGCGCGCCCTCGGCGTGGATGCTGAACGTGCGCGCCGGGTCGGTGAAGTCGTGGAAGTCGGTCTTGTAGAACTCGTGGTACTCCTCGTCGGTGACTTCCGACTTGCTGCGCTTCCAGATGGGGATCATCGAGTTGATGGTGTCGATCTCGGTGTAGTCCTCGTATTCCGGCCGATAGTCGTCGCCGGCGTCCTCGGGCTTCGGCTTCTGGCGCGTCTTCGACACTTCCATCTGCACGGGGTAGCGCACGTAGTTGCTGTAGCGCTTGATGAGGTTCTTCAGGCCGAACTCGCTGAGGAACGTGTCGTAGCTATCCTCGTCGGTATTGTCCTTGATGGTGAGGATGATGTCGGTGCCGTGGCCCTCGCGCGCGGCCTCCTCGATGGTGTAGCCCTCGACGCCGTCGCTCTCCCAGGCCCAGGCCTCGTCGCTGCCGTACGCCTTCGACACGACGCGCACCTTGGACGCCACCATGAAGGCGGAGTAGAAGCCCACGCCGAACTGGCCGATGATGTCCACGTCGTCGCCCTGGCTGTCGGAGTTCTCGGCTTTGAACTCCATGCTGTCGGAGTGCGCGATGGTGCCCAGGTTGCGGTCGAGCTCGTCCTTCGTCATGCCGATGCCGTTGTCGCTGACCGTGACGGTGCGCGCGTCCTTGTCGAACGACACGCGGATGCCCAGCTCGTCCTTGCCCAGCTGGACGTCCTTGTCGGTGAGGCTGCGGAAGTACAGCTTGTCCACCGCGTCCGACGCGTTCGAGATGAGCTCGCGCAGGAAGATCTCGCGGTTCGTGTAGATGGAGTTGATCATGAGGTCGAGCAGCTTCTTGCTCTCGGTTTTGAATTTGCGCATGGTTGGCGTCGCTCTCCTTTTCTTGTACGTGCCCGCCGCAGGTAGGCGCAACGTCAGCGAGGGCTCGCGTTGTGTGCCATAGTGGCTCGTCATGCGGCCGAGCGTGCTTCCGCACGTGAGGGCAAGCATGAAAGGGCCAAAATGGCGCGCAGCGTGAACCCGCAGCGTCGGCCTGATCCGATGGCTGGCAAGCCATCGGAACGCCTTTAGCAGTCTCGGGCTTCGAGTGCTAACACGTGATTTTAGTGCGGCGCGCGGAGATGTCAAGCGGAAGACGCCCCGATTGCAGAACACCCGCACAGGAGGGGGCAGGAGAGGCCCCGGAGGGGCGAACGGGTGATACGCGAAAAGACCGGCCGGGGAGGGAGGCGACCGGTCTTTCGCATATCGTGCACCCGACGACGCAATCGCGTCGGGATACGACAGCTGCTATATACCCTGAGCTGCGTTGGTGCCGGCAAGACGCCCGAACGACATCGCCGTCGCCAGGCTCAATCCGGCGACGACCACGGGCTTTTCCACCAGGAAGCGGCGTCCCATGCTGTTGCCCGCCACGTACAGCCCCTCGATCGGGTTGTCTTCGTCATCGAGCACGTGCATCGCAAGATCGCACTCCAAGCCGCCGAAGATGTAGAGCATGCCGCCCACCCCGAAAGAGCACGCGTAGTAAGGCGGATTCTCCACCGGGAACATGCGCGACGCCATCTTTCCGAAGTCGTCGTCATGACCCTGATGGCACAGCTCGTTGTACCGATCGATCTCGGCTTTGACGACGGCCGGATCCAGCTTCATCTTTTCCGCCAGCTCTTCGATGGTGTCGGCTTTGCAGGTGGCCTGCTCCTCCACCATCTGGTCGGTGACGTACCCCAACTTGAAGCCGGACAGGACGGTTGCATACGCATCCACATCCTCGGGAGCGACGTAATGGTTGATGTATCCGTGGCCGTCGTTCATGGAACCTATCTGCTCGGGCCATGCGCTGTCGAATATCTGCCACGATTTGATGCCTTGCTCCCTCCCGTCCGCATCGAGGGCCACGGGCTGCCGCACCAGCACGTCGGTGATGTTCTGACCGGGAATGTCTTCGTTCATGAAGCGCTTGCCGCGCGTGTTCAGCTGCAAGAAGCTATCCACGCCCAGCACGCCGCCCATGTGGTGCGTGGTGGGTGCGTGCGGCCCGCGCTCCATGCGGCCGCCGGCCCAGATGCCCATACGCTGTCCATCGCCGGTGTTCACGCCGCCTTCGAAGATCACGGTTTCGGGAGCGTAGTACTGGCGCATGTCCGGATTGGCGCCGTAATCGCCGCACGCGATGACCACCGATTTCGCATTCACCTTCGCATAGGAGCCGTCTGCGGTCTTCGCGTACGCCCCGGTTACCTTGCCGTCTTCCACGATCAGCTGCTCGGCCGTAGATCCGTACAACACCTCCATACCCGCATCGAGCGCCGCGTTGCGGGCTGCCTCGCACGCCCATCCCATGTTCGGATTCGTCGTGATGGAGCCGTGGAAATACGGATAGTACTCCTTCTTGTAGTCGTATCCTTCAAGCGGCGGGAACGCCTTCGGGCGAATGTAGTTCTGCTTGTGAGACCCGTCCTCGAGGTTCTGGGCGCTCGAGTCGAGCACCTCGTAGTCGGCGCCCTCGATAAACCAATCGAAGTCCTCCCCGGAGTGATCGTACCAGTAGCTCCAGAAGGATGCGTCGGCGCGCCATCCGCATTCCTTTTCAATCTCGTTGACGATATCGTCCTTCGGCGCCCAGACGATGCCGAGATCCTTTTGAACCTGCGAGTCGACGATTCCCCAGTCGCCCGCCATCGACACGACGCTGTACGAATCTTCGGGCTGCTTCTCGATTGCGATGACCTTCGCCCCCTGGTCGGTTGCGGCCTTGGCAGCCGCCGTGCCCGCAAGACCCAGGCCCAGGATCAGAACGTCACAGCTTTTCTCATCGTCGACGCTGGCGGGAACCTCGGGCTTCACGAGAAAGGCGGGCGTCCCGTCCGCCGACGCGGCCGCCCCCGACGAAGCGGCCTGCGCTTGCGCCTGCGAACCCCCTCCTTGACTCTGCTGAGGCGCGCAGCCGGCCATGGCCGTCCCCGCTGCCAGCGCCGCAGTTGCTCCCCATCCAAAAAACGCTCGGCGACTCATCTTGCTTTCCACAGCAATCTCCTCTCCTTGTATATGCTGTGCGCAGTGGCTTGCACCGCACCCTCCGCGCTCCAACCTACGCGCTTCGCCCGGCTGCTGCTTCACCTCATGGGTGGTGAATTTCGCAAAGCTGGACTCTAGGCGAATCCACCCGAAAGAGGTGAGTATGCCCGCTAGTCGTCGGTGTGGTATATTGCTTTGTTCAGGGGAGGGATATGAGACGTTTTTTCAACAGCGTGCCCAATGCCACCGCATGCGGCCTGATTCTTACGCTCGGTTACGCTTCCTACCTGGCTTTCGGATACACGCTGTTCCACCCCTCCACGATGTTCTCCGCAGCGACGGGTCCCATCGAGGGGCGCACCGAGTTGCTGTTCCTCGTGGCTATTATCACCGCGCGCATAGTGGCATACGCCGTAACCTCGGTGCTGGCGGCTCTCCGCAAGCTTCCCAAACTCACCGTCACGCTCGCACTTGCCTGCCTGGGAGCAGCAGTGGGGGTTTTGGTGGTGGCGATGATCCTGACGTTTGCCTCTTTCGCACCCGATGAGGCCACCATCCCCTGGATGGTGTGCGCCGGTGCGTTTTTCGGCTTGGGAGATGCGCTCGCCACCTTGCTGTGGGGACGCTATTGCAGCACGCTCTCGTTGAGGCACGTGTACCTCTTCGTGCTGCTCTCGACCCTCGTCAGCCTCGGCGTGTACCTTGTGCTGGTTTTGCTGCCAGCGATATTCGTGCTGCCCGCAACCCTCGCGCTGTTCCTGCTCGCCGTCATCGCGACCAAACCGGGCATCGATGCGAGCCCTGCGCCCCTCGACGAGTTTTCCCTACCCGTTTTCAAAAGCGCCGTCGGCTCGCTCTGGCGACCCGTGCTGGGCACGGCCATCCTCTCGTTCCTCAGCGCGCTCATGCTGCAAATGCCCGCCCAGCAGGAAATACCGCTTGCAACGTTCCAAACGACGTCGCTCGTCACGCAGCCCGTTGTGGTCATAGCACTGCTCGTGCCGGCGCTGTTCGTCAAGAAACAACCCGAGCTCAGCTCGATCTACAAGGTGGCGCTGCCTCTGTGCGCAGCGGGATTCCTGCTGCTTCCGCTTCTGTGGAACGACGTCGGCGGATTGGCGAACGCGTGCGCCCAGTTGGGCACGCTCGTCGCCAACCTCATCGTCTGGTGCATGATCGCCGACACCGTGCGCGACACCAAGCTTCCTTCCGCGATGGTTTTCTCACTTGCGCTTTTGGCCATCAACGTCTCGCGATTGGCAGGTACGCTCGTCGCCTTCTTGAACGCCGGCACGCTGGGCCGCGACGACTTGCAGCTGACAACCGTGGCGCTGGTGGGCGTCTACCTCGTCGCCATGATTTCGCTGTTCATCCTGAAAGACAAGAATCGCAAGGAAACGTTCTCGCCGCAAGGCCCTCCCGCTGTCGTGGAGCCACTGGACATTCTTGCACTCAAGTGCAACGCGCTAGCCGACTCCTATCGATTCACGCCGCGCGAACGCGAGATAACGCAGCACCTCGCGCAGGGACGCACCGTCCACACCATCTCAGAAATGCTGTTCGT
The DNA here is from genome assembly GCF_009834925.2 of Eggerthella guodeyinii. Lineage (NCBI taxonomy): Bacteria > Bacillati > Actinomycetota > Coriobacteriia > Eggerthellales > Eggerthellaceae > Eggerthella > Eggerthella guodeyinii. The sequence continues at coordinate 271,060 of NZ_CP063310.1, read as the reverse complement.
CTCCGAGAACACGGTCAAATCGCACATCAAAAGCCTCTACGTGAAGCTCGACATCCACTCGCGCGCCGAATTGATCGATCTCATTTCGCAGCAAGAGGTATAGTGGCATGCCGCGCGCGTGCAGCGGCCGACTCGGAAAACCCGAAGTCGGCCGCTTTCCCACGCGAGGGGGTACGTGGTCATTCGGATGCGCGCACGCTTGCGGTTGATCCCTACCCTGTCGGCAGGTTGGTGCTTTCCTTCGCGGTCAGCCAACCGGCGGGCGTTTCGGCATCGGCGTGGCATTGGGTGCAGTAGTTCACCGACGCGCGGTGGGCCTTGTGGCACGAGTCGCACGAGATGTCGCCATGGTAGGCCAGGTGCGGGTTGCGGGCCATGCCAGCGGTCGCGTTCGCCAGGTCGTCGCGCGTGAGGTTGTGGCACGACTCGTTCAGGCAGAACTCATCCGACGCAACGCCGCGCGCCGCTCCCAAGTCCGCGAGCGTGGCCTCCTGCAACGGCACGCCGTAACCGCCCGTCACCCAGGACGCGCCCTCGGCCATCTGCTCGCCCAGCGTGGGAACATGGCAGTCGAGGCACGTCTTGCCCGAGGCCTTGTGCGCCACCGCCAGCATGCTGGACGTGTCGGCCACCTCGTTGCCCCACTTGTCCACGCCCGCCTCGCCCAACGGCTGATCGTACGTTTCCACGTAAGGATCCATCGGCGTGTGGCAGATGGCCGCGCAAAAGCTGGGCTGCTCGTGCCACACCCAGAACCCCATGCCCGCCACCACGAACACAAGCGCAACCGTACCGACGACGATGGGCCACTTCTTCGGCTTCATGGCAACCACCTACGCCCGCTCGACTTGGCACAGGCCCGACTTGAACGGCGGGTAGCCCGTCACGTGGTCGAACTCGCGCTCGGTCAGCTTGTTCACGTTCGCCTTCTCCCAGCCGTGGAAGATGTCCACCACGCCCGGCAGCACGAGGTTCGTCACCTCAAGCTTCACCTCGATCTCGCCGAGGTGGTTGAACACGCGCACCTGCTCGCCGTCTTCCAGGCCGCGCTCGGCCGCCGTCTTCGGATGCAGGCGCACGATGGGATCGGGCATGAACTGGTTGAGCCAGGGGCAGTCGCGCAGCTTCGAGTGCGAGTACATGGGCACGCGCGAGCCCGTGTTCAGGATGAGCGGGTAGTCCTTCGCGCGGTCGGGTGTGCTGATGGGGCTGCTCACCGGTTCGTTGTACAGCGGAAGGCCCTCCAGCCCGCATTCCTTCATCACTTCGGACACCAGCTCGATCTTGCCGCTGGGCGTGTTGAAGCCGGGTTGGCCGTCCTTGCGTATCTTGCCCGTCTCGTACTTCTTCGGCTCGTAGGGGGCGCCGCCCGGCACCGCGTAGCCGTCGGGGTTGTCGCGCAGGTCCTGCATGGTCACCTCGAGGCCCGACGTGCGCAGCACCTCCGCCAGCGCCTCTTCCACGCTGCCGTCGAAGCACTCCTCCGCATAGCCCAGACGGCTGCCCAGTTCCATGGCCACCTGCCAGTCCTCGCGCGCCTCGCCGCGCGGCGTGATCACCGGTTCGCGCAGGTAGATCTTCCGACCGAACACCGCGAAGGGGGCCATGCGCTCGAAGCACATCGCGGCGGGCAGGATGATGTCCACGTAGTCGTGCGTCCAGGGACGAATGTAGTAGTCGGCCGCGCAGGCGAAGTCGAGCTTGCCGATGGCCTCCTGGTAGAGGTGGCTTTGCGGCCACATCATGGCGTTGCCGCCGAACATCACCATGGCCTTGATCTTGCCTTCGTCCACGTATTCGGGGAAGCGGTTCGTCTGCATCTGCTTCACGAACTTCGTCCACACGGGGAAGTCCTGCAAGTCGTAGCGCTTCGAGGCCAGGTCGGCATCGTAGATGTCCTCGCGGTTGAACCCGGCCGTGCTGGCGAACAGGTCGAACGGCAGGCCCGGGCTGATCTCCAGGCCGCCGGCCACGTCCACGTTGCCCGCCAGCGCCACGAGCGACGCGATGGCGCGCATGTTGTTGCCGGCGTTGGTGTGGTGCACCTGCGGGCTCGCGCTCGTGATGAACGAGCCGGGCGTCTCCTCGCCCCACAGCTTCGCGGCCGCCTCGATCTTCTCGGCTGGCACCCACGTGATCTCGGCCACCTTCTCGGGCGTGAACTCCTGCACGTACTCCTTGAACTCGTCGAAGCCGTGCGTCCAGTTCTGGCAGAACTCCTCGTCGAAGTACCCGTCGCGCAACATGACGTGGGCGATGCCCAGCGCCAGCGCGCCGTCCGTGCCGGGGCGCAGCTGCAAATGGATGTCGGCCAGGCCCGTCACCGTCGGCGTGACGCGCGGGTCCACCACGATGAACTTGCAGCCCTTCTCCTTCGCGTTCATCAGCTTGCCGAAGCGGTTCGGCAGCGACCACGCCGGGTTGAGCGACCAGATGAGGCACGACTTGGAGTTGTCGTTGGGATTCGCGCCCATCGTCTGCGCGCCGAACACGAGACCGGTGCCGATGAGGGCCGCGTAGGCGCAGGTGGAGCTCTCGTTGCCGTACGTGGGCGTGCCGAACAGGTTGGCCAGGCGGTTCACCGCGCCGCGCGGCTCCTTCGGGTCGCCGCAGTAGAAGAACACGCCTTCGGGGCCCATCTCGTCCTTCACCTTGTTGAGCGCGGCGACGATGGTGTCGTACGCCTCGTCCCAGGTGATCTGCTCCCAGCCGGCGTCGCCCTGGCCCTTCGGCTTCGTGCGCTTCATGGGATGCAGCAGCCGATGCGGGTCGTACAGCTCCTGCAGCGCGGACAGGCCCTTCGCGCACAGCGGGTCGTTGGGGTAGTTCGCGCGCGACACCACGCGCACGATCTTGTCCTCCTTCACCGTGGCGGTGATGCCGCACTTGGGCGAGTGGTTGCACATGTCGCAGTACGTGTGCTTCGTCACCTCGGGCGCGGCCTCGTCGGCGAACGCGTCGTCGGGGTAGACGAACTCGTAGCCGCCTTCGATGGCGGTGATGCCGATGGCCATGGCCGCGGCGCCCTTGAGGAACCCGCGGCGCGACAGGCCAGGCGCGGCCATCGCACAGGCAGCGTTCGCGGCCGTCGCGCAGGCAGCGTTCGCGGCTCCGTTCGTGCTCTCGTTCGCCAGCTTACTCATGGTCCTCGCCGCCTTTCGTCTCGACTTCCGCCTTGCTGTCGCGCTGGTTCTTCACGCCCACGGCGATGCCCGCGCCCGCCGCAGCCGCGACGGCGACGGCGCCGATGGCCGCCGGCAGCGGAATGCCCGGATCGGCCGGCTTCGAGTCCACGCCCTTGTTGGCCACGGTCTGCACCTCGGCGTGCGGCAGCAGGCTCTTCGGCATGCCGTCCACCGGCATATAGTAGAAGTGCGTGTTGCGAATCTGCACCGGGTCGTTCTTCGAGATGAAGACGCTGACGGGGCTCTCGGGATCGTCCAAGTCGCCGAAGTAGCGCGCGTTGCCGGGGCAGTTCTGCACGCAGGCGGGCTGCAGCCCCGCATCGAGGCGGCCCGCGCAGAAGATGCACTTCTCCACCACGTGCGTGCGCTGGATGCCCTCGGCCTCGTACGGCGCCTGCTCGTCGGTGTCGAAGTAGTTGCCCTCAACGTCGTTTTGTATGCGCGCCCCGTACGGACACGCGTGGATGCACGACCCGCAGTTGATGCACTCGTCGTAGTCCACCATCACGATGCCGTCGTCGCGCACGTACGACGCGCTGGTCGGGCACGCTTCGGCGCACGGCGCGTCCTCGCACTGCATGCAGGCGTGCGGCAGATAGCAGCGCCGATTGTCCGGATCCTCGCCCCACTCGCGCGCCTCAACCTTTCCCCAGGCCACACCCGGTTTCGTGTTGTTGTGCATCTGGCACGCCACGACGCATGCGTAACACCCCGCGCAGCGCCGCAAGTCGATAGCCATCCCCATGTTCGCCATCGGTTCCTCCTCGTCCTGTTGGATTTTCAACCTGCCTGCACTGTACGAAACGGGGAAGGACGCCGGTAGAAGCCCCGGCGCAAGCTGTCGCTGTCGTGCGCAAGCAGGCGATGTTGCGTAGGAAAGAATCGGCGGGCGCGGCGCGCCTTGGGATACAATAGGGGCGCCCGCGGCACACGACGACAGGAGGGGTTCGTGACCACGACGCAGGACTACGACGCCATTCTCATCCCCACGCTTCCGTTCAAGCAGCTGCGCTTCGGCGAGTATCTCGATCAGGCGCGCAAGCGAAAGCTGTTCAAGGGCGAGTACATCGACCTCACGTGCATCGACAAGGACGACCGCTACTTCTATTACGTCGAAAAAGGGCAGCTGAAGTGCTGCTACGAGAACGAGGACGGGGCGCAAATCGTCCTGTACTACCGCAATGCGGGCAACGCGTTCCAGGCGGAGTACCACCGGTTCGCCTCGATCGGGCAGAACCGCATGAAGTTCGTCGCCACGAAGGACACGGTGGTGTTCGCGTTTACCATGCAGCAGCTGTTCGACATCGTGCGCGACGATTTCGAGCTGTTCGACGAGCTCATGTACGTGGTGCATATGAGCTTCGCGCAGATCGGCCACCGCATCGGGAACACCGGCATCCAGTCGTCCAGCAAGCGCATCCTCACGTGGCTGACGAAGCTGTGCGAAGTGCGCGAGCCCGATGCCGAGGGCGTGTACCGCATCGAGTGCAACCTCACGCTGCAAGCGCTCTCGGACATCCTGCTGGTGCACATCACCACGTGCAGCAAGCTCGTGACCGCTCTCGAAACGCAGGGCGTGATCGAGCGCACGAAGACGCACCTGCTGGTGAAGGATTACGAGAAGCTGCTCGCGTACAAGAACGAGGAGAACCCCGTGCTGTATTAGGGGGCTTGCAGCGGCACGCTCGCGCGAGGCTGGACGCAAAACGGCACCCATGACAATTTCGAGGGTGCCGTCGGGGTCCAAAAGACTCGCGAGGTTTTCACCACCTGGGGTTTTCCGCTTTCCGAAGGCGCACAACGAAAGCAATGCGCCTTCGGATTGTCATGGGTGACGTTTTGCGTCCAAGCCGACGACACCCCATCCCTTACACTCCCTGCAAGCAGGTGTCCATGGCGTAGCGCAGCACGTCGGAGCGGTTGACGGTTCCCACGATCGCGCCGTCGCGCACCACCGGCACCTTCTTCAGGCGGCGCGTCGCCAGCAGCGAGCACACCTCCTCCAGCGACGAACCGGCGTCGATCGACACCAGCTTGTCGGACGCGATCACGCTCACCGGCAGCTCGATGAGCTCGCGAAGACGCTCGTCGAACGTTTGGTTGTTGGCGGCTTCCACCAGGGAATACGATCCCGTGATCAGCGGATGCTTGTCAGCCAGATAGCGCATCACGTCGCCGTCGGACACGAAGCCCGCCGGCCTCCCCTGCTCGTCCACCAGCGGCAAGCCTCCCACTTTGAGGTCGACGAACGCGCGCATCACCTCGCGCACCGGCGTGGCCGCCGGCAGCGTGTAGGGGTCGGCCTCCATGATGGACGCGAGCAACGACTGCGGGGAGGTCGCGCGCTCCACGGCCTGCTCGGACGCCCGTCGCCGAGCCGCGCGAGCGTACACGAGCGCCAGCACGAACCCGGCAACGCCGATGACCGCGGCAACCACCATCGCGAGGGCGAACCCGTCGGCCGTCGCCTGAGCGCTGCTCGCGCCGCCGGCCGCAGCGCTCGCCTGCCCCGACGACATGATGCCGATGTACAGGGACGGCCCGATGCAGGCGGCGATCTGCACGAACGTGGTCATGAGCGCCACGCCGAACGGGTTCTGCTGCGGGGGCAACGCCCGCAGGCCCGCCGTCTGCGAGGGCGAGAAGATGAAGCCCACCGCCACGTACATCACCAGCATGGCCACGAACACCGCGGGCACGGACAGCTGCGGCGCAACCACCACAAGCGCGATGAACCCGACGGCGACGCCGCCGAAGCCCAGCGGCAGCAGGGGCCACTCGCCGCGCTTGTCCATGATGCGGCCGCCCAGCAGCGTCGAGCCCGCATTCGCCAGCACGGGCACGAGGATCACGAGGCCGGCCGCGAACGCGGTCATGCCCGCCGCGCCCTCGAAGTACAACGGCAGCAGCACGCTCATCGAGAACATGCTCATCATGGCGATGGTCACCAGGATGAGCGCCGGCCAGAACGAGCGGTTCTTCATCGGCGCCAGATCGATCAGCGGATGCGCGCACCGCAGCTGGCGCACGACGAACACCGCCGCCGCAGCCGCCGCCAGCGCCAGCGTCGCGGCGGCCATCACGCCGTTCGTCGTCAGCTGCGTCAGGCCGTACGACAACGCCGTCAGCACCACGGCGGACAGCACCACCGACGCCGTGTCAAGATGCGCCTCGCTCGTTTCGAGGTTCTTCACGTAGAAGAAGCCGAGCACGGCCAGCACGGCCATCGCCACGATAGGCACGATGAAAATGCTGTGCCAGCCGAACATGGTGACCAGCGCACCGCACACCACCGGGGCGAACGCGGGCCCGAACGTGATCATGCAGCCGCCGACGGACAGGTACGATCCCAGCTTGTTCTTCGGCGTGACCACGAGGATGGTGTTCATCATGAGCGGGATGAAGATGCCCGTACCCACGGCCTGCACGAGACGCGCGACCAGCAGCATCTCGAAGCTGCCAGCCACGAGGCCCATCGCCGACCCGACGATGCTCAACGCGGCCGCGCTGAAGAACAGCGTGCGCACATGAAAGCGCCGGTAGAGGAACGCCATGCACGTCACCACGACGGTGGCCACGATCATGTAGCCGGTGACCAGCCATTGGGCCGTCACGGAATCCACGCCGTAGTCCGCCATGATGGACACGAGCGCCATGTTGACGAGGTTCTCGTTGAACCCCGCGAGGAATGCGCTGCCGTACAAAACGGATAGCAGCAGCACGAGAGATTTCCCTTGCATACAGGAAACGTCCTTTCATCTTCGGTTGTCTTGAATGGCCCCATCGAACCTACCAGCGCAGAACGCGCCTTTCGGGGAAACGAGACACGCCGCGTCCGCGCCAGAGCGCGTCGCAGCACCTTCGATTCTAGCGAAACGAAAGCGCTTTCGTAAGGATTTTTTTCATCTTGAACAATTGCACAAGATTCACGGCGGAACCGCGCACCATGTCAAAGAAGCGATCCGAGAGCCGTGGGGAGGATTGCCGCGTCGCAAGAGCGAGGTAACCGCCGGGTTTCACGCCGCGCTTTCGCGCGGGTCGCCCTCCCGCTGCTCCGCGCGCGCCTCGCGGCGCTTCGCGAGCCAGCTTTCGACGCCCACCGCGGCGATGCCGCACCAGATGAGCGCGAAGCACACGGCATGCGCCGGGGTGAACTGCTCGCCGAAGAACGCCACAGCCAGCACGAGCGCGATCGTGGGGCTGACGTACTGGATGAACCCGAGCACCGTCATGGAGATGCGGTTGGCGGCGGCCGAGTACAGCAGCAGCGGGATGGCGGTGAGCAGGCCGCAGCCGACGAGCAGCGCGAAGTCGAGCGTCGGCGACGCGACCGCGATGAAATCTGGTGTGGCGGGCACGAGGCTCCACATCCAGGGGGCAAGCGCGCCCACCGCCAACGCCGCCGCACCCAGCAGTCCCGTGAGCAGCGACTCCAGCGCCATGCCGGGCAGCGCCGGGTAACCGCCCTTCTTCTTCACCGCGCCGTACGCGCTGAACGACAGCGCCAGGACCAGCGCGATCCACACGTCGCCGCCGTGCACGATCATGAAGTACGCCACGCCCGCAGCAGCCAGCACCGTGGCCACCTTCTGCATGGGCGTCAGCCGTTCCTTGAACACGAACAGGCCGAACGCGATGTTGCACAGCGGGCACAGGTAGTAGCCGATGCTCGTCTCAAGCAGATGCCCGCTGTTCGCGGCCCAGATGTACACGCCCCAGTTGCACGTGACGATCAGCCCCGACGCGAGGAACGTGCCCACCGCGCGCGGGTCGCGCAGCAGATGGAGGAACCGCGTCCGCTTCACGAACGCGCACAGCAGCACCACGAACACGCACGACCACACCATGCGCCACGACAGCACCTCGAGCGCCGGAACGGCCGACAGCAGCTTCCAATAGACCGGCATGATGCCCCACACCAGGTGGCAGCCGACGCCCTGCAAAAAGCCGATCCGCTCGGACCGGCTGTCTCGAACCGCGACGTCTTCCATGCTACAACCGAATTCCCCTCTGCTCGAACACGTGGTCGGGAAGCGTCGCGCCACGCACGCCGCACACCGCACCGGCCACGCGGTTCGCCAACGCGAGCGCGTCTTCCCAGGTCCGCCCCGCCGCGCGCGCCGCCGTGAGCGCGCCCAGGTGCGCATCGCCCGCGCCGATGGTGTCCACCACCTCAACCGGCAGCGCCGGCACCCTCACGTGCCGACCGCCCTCGAACAGGTGCGCGCCTTCCGCACCCGCCGTGATCACCACCGCGTTTCCGCACTCCGCTGCCACCGCGAACCCCGCCTCGTCCACCGTGGCGCAACCCGTGTACGCAAGCGCCTCCTGGTCGTTGAGGTGCCACACGGGATGCAGTGCGTTGATGCGCGCCGTCTTCTCCGCGTCGGATCCCACGCCTTCGATGCGCGGGCCGGGCGCGTAGTAGAACTGGACGGACGGGTGATCTTCGAAGAACGCGATGATCGCATCGCCGCCCGCACCCTCGACCTCGTAGCCGCTGGCGAACCCGCAGCAGAACCGCGACGCGTCCACACGCTGGAACCACGAGCGCTCGAAGAAGCGCTCGATGCCGGGCATCGTGACCATCGTGCGCTCGCCGCCCGGCTCCACGAAGCACACGCAGCCGCCGCTGTCGCGCTCGGCGAAGCGCGGCGCCGCGAGCCCGCGCGCATCCAGCTCGCGCTGCACGAACCCGGCGAAGATGCCGCTGCCCACCGGGGCGAACAGCTCGTGCGGCGCGCCGAGCTGCCGCAGCACGTTCGCGGAGTTGAACGCGCAACCGCCCACCGTGGCATGCGACTCCTGCACCACGATCCCCTCGCCCGACCGCGGCAGGCGCGGCACCTGGCACACCATATCCACCATGATCGCGCCCACCGCCAGCACGGCGGACCGGGACGACACCATATCTGCCTCGCTTCAACGTTGATTATCGTGCGCCCATTGTAAGGCAAGATGGCTTCAGTCGGTACGACCTAGTCCGCGATAGCGGCTCACCGAGCCGTTCATCCCGAGGAAGCGCGACAAACCATGCCGCTCGATGGTCTCATAGCAGCTGTCGACGCTCTCCCTCATCACGATGTGAGCGTAGTTCCAAAACGGGTCGATTTCGTTCTGCATGATGAACTTGTTCGTTTGGGTATAGTGATACCGCAACCTCCCAAACACCCCCATGACATGGTATTCAGCCAGAAAATCGATGACCACGGTCGGCATATCGCGCCCATCGAGAAAGAACTCGACGTCTTCGCGAAAAGGGGGCAAGAACAGCGCCACGATGTAATCGAACAAGTCTATATAACAGGTGCTGGAGAAAACGATGGAGTAGTACTGGCGATGGTTTTCCCAATGATAGGCCATCGTTTTGAAGTACTCCGCCTGGGACAGCGAGCGGTCTTCGATGTTGCGCGCGTAAAACGGAAGATCGGGAAAAGGATCGAAGCTCGCCGACGGCGGGCACACCTTGTTCCACCGCGCAAACCTTTCATCGTTCAGCATAGTCGCCAAATAGTCGCGATAGATCCAAATCATCAATTGATCGATGTTGTCGAAGTAGTTGTAGAACGTCTTGCGGTCGATGCCGAGATGCTTGGACAAATCGGTAACCGTCACTCGCTTGGTCGGCGAGAGCGGAACGAGGGCCATAAAAGCTTGTGCAAATTTGTGTCGGACCGACGCTTTCGACATGGCAGCTCCTTATCCCCGAAACGAACTCCCCTTGCAAGTAACCTACCCCGAAGAACCGCGGAAAGAAAATACCCCACTCCTTCAAAAGTGGGGTCTGAGCCGCACCAGAATTGAAGAAGTGTAGACAGCAGCGTCTCCCACAATGATCAATGACCCATATGATCAGGTAAAACTACAGATACTGCATCAATTCCGTCGCCTGTTGCACCCACGGATAACCGGCAAGAAGCCCCTCGCCTGTACGGTAGCAAAACGACAGCTTCGCAAAACTGGGGACAGCCCAATTCCACGCTTTCCGAAAAGTGGGATATTGCCGCGTCGTTCGCCCGAGGGCTATAACAAGCGCATCCCGGGAATCGCAGAACGTTCGAACGCATGGTCAAACAACCCACAAGGAGGAAACGCCATGTCATCTACGTACGATTTCGTTGTCTTGGGCGGCGGCCACAACGGCCTGCTCACCACCGCGTACTTGGCCAAGGCAGGCTTCAGCGTCTGCTGCTTGGAAGCGAACGACGAGTTCGGCGGCAGCACGCGCTCGGGCGAGGTGTGCGCGCCCGGATACATCTCCGATCTTGGCGGCATGGTCCACAACATGATTTCCGCCACGCCCATCGTGACGGAAGATGAACTGGGCCTGTTCTCGAAGTACGGCTTCGAATACGCCCACGCGAAGGCGCTGTTCTGCTCCATCTTCCCCGACCAGCGCAGCCTTATCATGCATCACGATCTGGACAAGGCCTGCCAGAACATGGCGGAGTTCTCCGAGCACGATGCCGCCATCTATCCCGAGTTCCACGAGTACATGGTGAACATGATGGCCGTCGCGGGTATCGGCTCGCAGAGCGCTCCGCCGCCGTACGGCACCATGCACAACGTCATGTCCATGAGCCCCGAAGGACGCGAGTTCCAGCGCGTGCTGAACTCTTCGGCCCAGCAGATCGTCGAGGAGTGGTTCGACAGCGAGCAGGTGCGCGTCACGTTCACCCGCTGGTGCACCGAGATGATGATCGACCCCCGAGCCATCGGCACCGCGACGCTGCTGTACTTCACAGGCCGCGTGCACAAGCCGACGTACGCGCCGCCGTTCCCCATGGGCGGCAGCCAGAAGTTCGTCGAAGCCCTCATGGCCTGCTGCAAAGACCACGGAGCCGACCTGTTCACGAACGCGTTCGTCGACGGCCTCACCGTGCAAGGTGGCGAAGCGAAGAGCGTCCGCACGAAGGACGGCGAAGAGTACATCGCCACGAACGCCGTTATCAGCACCATCAACATCAAGGACATCTATCAGATGCTCGGCGACGACGCGCCGAAGGAAGAGGCGCGGTACGTGCAGCGTCTCAAGCAGGCCGATTTCGCTGCGCTCAACCAGTCGTTCGCCCTCAAGAAGATCCCCGAGTTCAAAGCCGGTCCCGAGGTGCTCGACGCGTACTGCATCGAGTTCGCGCCCGAAGAGAAGGAATATCTCGAGACGTTCAGCAACTACAAGCTGGGCGGCTTCAACGCCAAGCTGCCGCTGGTCACCATCCCCTCGCTCTGGGATCCCTCGCGCTGCCCCGAAGGCCATAGCGTGGTCAACCTGTACAGCTACGCGCCGTACCGTCTCTGGGGCGACGAGAAGAACTGGGAGACGCACGGCGACGAGCTCAAGCAGGCCGTGTGGGAGTTCTTCAAGGATCAGACCACGAACATCACCGACGACGACCTCGTGGGCAAGTGGGGCCTCACCCCGCTCGAGTACGAGCAGTGGAACCCGGCCATGAAGGAAGGCGACCTGGGCATGATCGGCTTGCAGCCCAGCCAGATGTACGACATGCGCCCCTTCCCCGGCAAGGGCCACGATTACCACGGCGACATCGACAACCTGTATTTCGTCGGATGCTGCAGCCATCCCGGCGGCGGCATCGCGGCAGGCGCGCGGCCCGGCGCCCTCAAAATCCTTGAGGACTACGGCGTGGACTACCGCGAAATCCTGAACAAGTAACCCCATCGCGATACGACCTCGATTTCGAGGGGCGGCCCCATCCTGCGATTCGGCCGCCCCCCCCTTCCAAGGAGTGTGATTCCTATGCCCAAGGCACCGAAACAGCCCTCGCTCATGATGCTGACCGAAACCGGCAGCCCCATGGTTGAAATCTTCAAGATGACGTACGAGGACGGTAATTTGATTCTCGACGCGAAAGCGCTCGACAGCATGCGGATGAACGTGCTGGTCACACCTGAGGCGATCGCCGCAGGCTGGCCCGTCATCATGTCCAACAAGAAAGCGGTCATGGCGTTCGCGAAACGCATCCCGAAAGCGCTGAAGGCGCGCAAGAAGCAGGCCAAAGCGGCGCCCGCACCGCACGGCGCCTCGTAGGCATCACACATTCTCCTGGAACCACACCGTTCTTTCGCTTGGGGTTGCATAGAGGGGAGCGAACGGTCGCTCCCCGTATGAAAAGGGGAAACCATGAAAGATTTCAACAAGAAAAGCCTCGTCGCACTTGTCGTCTCCATCGTCGTCGGCGCGGTCATCGCGCACATACCCCCGCCCGCCGGCCTTGACGGCGTCGGGATGACGTATCTGGGCATTTTCGTCGGCATGCTCATCATGCTGATCACCGACGCGCTTCCATCCTGGGCAACCTGTCTCGGTGCCATGGGGCTCATGGTCGCATTTCAGATCGGAACCGTGGCCGAGGTATTCTCGGCTTTCGGGGGCAGCATCGTCTGGCTCATGGTGGCGGTGTTCGCGTTCGCCACGGCCATCGAAAACTCGGGGCTCCTCACGCGTCTTGCGCTGAAAATGCTCACCATCTTCCCGAAAAACTACCGCGGCCAAGTGCTGTCGCTCATGACCGCGGGCCTGGTGGTGAGCCCGCTCATCCCGTCCAACAATGCCAAGACCAACCTGCTTGCCCCCATGGCGACGGAGATGACGAAGCAGGTTGGCTACGAGAAGAAGAGCAAGCCCGCGCTGGGTCTTTTGACCGCCGTGTTCATGCCGCCGTACATCGGCTCGCACGCGTTCCTGACCGGCAGCGTCAACGTCGCATTCATGCTGGGCGTCGTCGGTCTGTCCTTCTCGTGGCTCGGATACTTGTCCATGACGTGGGTGTGGCTGATCCTGCTGCTCGTCGGCACGTTCGTGTTCTGCATGACGTTCTGCAAGCCGAAAGAGAAGCTCGATCTTCCGCCTACGTACTTCGCCGATAAATACCGAGAGCTCGGCAAGATGTCGAAGCACGAGTGGGTCACGCTCGTCGTCGTTGCCGCCTGCCTCTGTCTATGGATCGCCAACATATTCGATGCGGGCATGGTGGCCTTGCTGGGCGCCGTCGTGCTGACCGCTTTCGGCCTCTTGACTCCGAAAGATTTCCAAACGCGCATTCCGTGGGGCCTCATCATGTTCATCGGCGCGCTCGTGGGCATCGCCGGCTTCATGAGCACCACCGGTGTGAGCGCATGGCTGGCAGGCGTCCTCGGGCCCATCGTCAGCCCGGTGGTCAGCAACGTCTGGATCTTCGTGCCGGTGCTGCTCGTGCTCACGTGGATTCTCCGCGCCGTCATCCCGGCGCAGGGCGTGTGCCTCGTCATCCTGTATTCCATTTTCGGCCCGCTGCTTCCCGACGCGGGGATCTCGCTGTTCGTGTTGGGTTTCGTCGAGTATATCGGCGGCAACATCTGGTTCAACAGCTTCATGAACCCCTTTGTTCTGGGAGCCCTCGGTGTGGCAGGCAACGAATACGTTACCATCAAGGAATTCAAGAAGTCCGCGTATGCCTACGCCGTCATCACCATCGTCGCGATGATGGGCAGCATACCGCTCTGGATGGCCATGGGTCTGTGCTAGCGAACCCTGCGGCTCTCGCTTCTGATCGGCGAGAGCCGCACGAAAGGAACCTCCATGAATCTTCCCTTCGTCATGCTCGTTGCCTATATCGCCATCACCGTGATCATCAGCGTGGTGATTGCCACACGCGGCTCCGGGCGCAAAGACAAGTCATCCCGCCAGTTTCTCACTGCACAAGGTAACCTTTCCTGGTTCATGATCATCCCGCTGCTGTTCGCGGAGATGATGGCCGGTGCCGCCACCATCGGCAAAGCCGCGACCGGCTTCACGACCGGGCTATCGGCCGTGTGGGTGAACTGGGGCATGTCCATCGGCATGATCATCTTCATCGTATTCGCCGCGCGCTTCTACCGGGCTATGCATCGCAAATACGACATCCTGTCAGTGCCGGAAGCGTTCAAATTCATGTTCGACAAACGCTGCCGTGCGGTCATGCTCGTCATCATCGTGGTGGTGTACTGCTTCCTGTACTCGTCACAGCCGCTTTCGGCCGCAGCGCTCATCGCACCGATGATCGGCGCCGATGCGACGTTGCTCGCCTGGATTGTCTCGGCCCTGTTCATCGCCGTCACCTTGCTGGGAGGCATGAAGGGCCTTGCCGTCATGAACATCGTGCACATGGTGGTGATGTACGCCGGACTGATCGCGGCCACAACGGGCAGCCTCGACATGGTTGGTGGATTCGCCACGCTCCACGACAGCCTACCCGAGAGCTACTTCAGCCTGTTCCAGCCCGACATCTGGTCCACCCTGGCGAACGCGATCGGCATCGGCATCAGCTTCCTTGCGGCCGCCACGATGGTGACCGCCACCATCTCGGCTCGCTCGGCGCGCGATATGGCCGTAGGTTCGTGGGGCGCGGCGGCCATCGTCATCCCGTTCGCCACCTTGCCGGCCATCATCGGCATGTGCGCCGCCGTGGCCATGCCGGGCATCGATCCGAACACCGCCCTGTTCTCGATGTCGAACGCGCAGGGCCCCGCCATCGCAGGCGTCGTGTCGATGGCCATCGCCGCGGCCATCTGGTCGTCGGCCCCGGCTGCACTGCTGTTCATCTCGAACACGCTGACGCAAGACTTCTATGCGGTCATCCGCCCCGAAAGCACCGACAAGCAGCGTCTCGCGTTCTCGAGGATCGCCGTGGTGATACTCGGCATCGCCGCGACCTGGCTCGGCTTGAACGCGTCGTCCATCCTGGGCCAGCTGTACGCCGCCTTCCAAATACGCTCGGTGGTGGGCATCGTGCTGCTGGTTGCCATGGCGTGGCCGCGCGTGACGAGCGGAGCCGCCTTCTGGTCGATGCTTGGCGGGGGTAGCGTTGCCGCCATCTGGCATTTCGCCGGCAATCCTGCGGGCGTCGAACCGCTGTGGCCAGCCTGCGCCGTCACTATTATCGTGCTGGTCGCCATGACCTTGGCCAGCAAGAAGAGCGTTTCGGAAGGATACCGACGCTACGAAGCCGCACGCGACGAACTCGCGGCCGCAGAGGGACGGCAGCGGTCGTAGCGCACGAAAAAGGGCGGGGGCCCGAAAGCCTCCGCCCTTTTCGCGAGGTCGCGAACGTCTACACGTCCAAGTGCTTGAATGCTTCGGGTACTTCCTTGTAGCCCTTCGACTTCACGGCGCCGATGATCAGGCCGATGACGAGCCAGGTGATGCCCACGCCGTACGTGGCCAGCTCGAAGCCGGTGAACACGTATCCCAGGATGAGGATGCCGATGAGCGGGCAGATCAGGTACATCAGGATGTCCTTGAACGACGCGCGCTTCTTCTCCTTCACGAAGAAGAACCAGAACACGGCGAAGTTGAGCAGGATGAACGACGACAGCGCGCCGAAGTTCACGAAGCCCGCCAGCGTACCCATGTAGTCCTGCAGCGGAAGCGCCAGGCACAGCGTGATGGCGCCCAGGAAGATGGACGCGACCCACGGCGTGCGGTACTTCGGATGCACCTTGCCGAACACGCGCGGGATCACGCCGTCGCGGCCCATGCTGTACAGCAGGCGCGAGGACGCCATCTGCGCGTTGATGATGTTGGCGATGCCCACGGCGATGATGTTGACCAGCAGCATGATCTTGTAGAACACCGGGCCGCCCACCAGGTAGACGGAATCGAAGAAGCCCATGTCGGGATCGGTGGCCGCCCAGTCGGGCTGCACGATGGCGGCGATGTAGGTCTGCGCCACGAACACGACGATGATGATGGACAGGGCGATGATGATGCCCTTGCCGATGTTCTTCTCAGGCTCGCGCGTCTCCTCGGCCAGCGTCGACATGCCGTCGAAACCCAGGAACGAGAGCGCGGCGATGGAGATGCCCGCCGCGACGAAGTGCGCGTCCACCTGGCCCGGCTGGTAAATCGGGTCGAGCACGAAGCCGCCTGCACCGCCGCCACCCAGCACGAAGTTCGTGCCCAGGGCGATGAATGCGACCACGGCCACGATCTCGACGACGAAGATGACCCAGTCGACGCCGCGGCTCATCTGGATGCCGCGGATGTTGACGAACGTGTTGAACGCGATGAACGCGACGGCCCACAGCCACGCCGGGCTGCCCGGCACCAGCGCGACGCCCCAGTTCATCACCATGACGATGAGCAGGGAGGGCACCAGCACGTAGTCGAGCAGGATGAGCCAGCCGGCCATGAAGCCCACGTGCGGGTTGATGCCGCGCTGCACGTAGGAGTACACCGACCCCGCGATGGGGAAGCGCTTGCTCATGCGCATGTAGCTCATGGCCGTGAACAGGATGGCCACGAAGCCGATGATGTACACCAGCGGCGTCATGCCGTGGCTGTTCTGCTGGATGGTGCCGAAAATGGACTGCGGCGCGATGATCACCATGAACAGGACGCCGTACAACACCACATCCCACAGTCCCATACCTCTTCGCAGCTCTTGCTTGTAGCCGAACTGCTCGATGTTCTCTCCGGATGCCTTCGCCGGAGACCCGTCTTGAGCCGACATGGCCGATCCCCCTTACTCTTGGCGCGGTTGTGCGACCGCGCTTCTCCATCGCTCCGCTGCGCTAAAGCGCTGAGACACCAGCGCGCTTGCGCAGATAAGCGGCCTGCTCGTATTATGGCGCGTCATGCGCGCGAGCGCCATCTTTTATTTGGCGCTTTCGACGCCGTTCGGCGCCTCGGCCCTCGTTCAGCCCTCGTACGACTCCTTGAGCGCCTTGAACGCGGGCATGCTGCGCTCGATGGTGGCGCGCGGGATGCAGTAGCTCACGCGCACCCAGCCGCCCACGCCGAAGCTGTCGGACGGCACCAGCAGCAGCTCGTGGGCCTTCGCGCGGTCGCTGAACGCTTGCGCGTCGTCCTCGAGCGCGCGCACCCACAGGTAGAACGCGCCCTGCGGCTCCACGAACTCGTAGCCCAGCTCGCCGAGGCCCGCCGTCAGCAGCTCGCGGTTGGCCGCGTAGGCCGCCACGTCGGAGGGCTCGTCGATGCAGCGCTCGATGACGCGCTGGAACAGCACCGGCGCGCAGATGAACCCGAGCGCGCGCCCTGCCCCGGCCACCGCCGTGGACACTTCGCGCGCGTCGTCCATGAGGTCGGACACGTACAAATAGCCGATGCGCTCGCCCGGCAGCGACAGCGATTTCGAGTACGAGTAGCACACGATGGTGCGGGCCCACACGCAGGGCACGTAGGGCACTTCGTCGCCGTACGTGATCTCGCGGTACGGCTCGTCGCTGATGACGTACAGCTTGCGGCCGAGCTCCTCCTCCTTGCGCGCGAGCAGCGCGGCGAACGCCCGGAGGTTCTCGCGCGAGTACACGGCGCCCACCGGGTTGTTCGGCGAGTTGATGATGATGGCGCTGGTCTTCGGCCCGATGGCCCGCTCGAGCGCGTCGATGTCCAGCTGGAAGTCGGGCACGTGCGCCGGAACCTCCACGCAGGTGCACTCGGCAGTGTCGATCCACACCTTGTACTCGGGGAAGTACGGCGCGATGATGATCACCTCGTCGCCCGGCTCGGTGACGGCCGAGATGGAGATGGCGAGGCCCGCCGCGGCGCCCGCCGTGAGATACACCTGCTCGGGCTGGGCCGGCACGTCGTAGCGGCGGCGGATGTGGTCGGCCACGGCCTGGCGCACGCGCGGGTCGCCGGCGGCCGGCGAGTAGCCGTGCAACGCGCTGGGCTCCTCGTCCATGAGGTCGATGACGGCCTGCTTCACGGCCTCGGGCGCGGGCACGCTGGGGTTGCCGATGCTGAAGTCGAACACGTTGTCGGCGCCGATTTCCGCCTTGCGCGCCATGCCGTACGCGAACAGCTCGCGAATCGCGCTCGGCTCGGCTCCCAACCCGTACATTCTCTCGTTCACCATGTGCACCACGTCCTCGTCCTGTCGCACCGTTTCATCGTTGATTTCGATGAGGAACAGAGTAGCACACCGTTCGCGTACGAGAATCGCCCTTAGAGGAACGGCGTACGATGACGATTTAGTGACATATACTTCGATTCCACGTCGAGCACCCATAATGAACGCTGTTCATCTATCTGCAAGGAGGCGCATCATGAAACGACTTATCAACACCGCGCTCGTCTACCTCATCGCCGGGGCGGCGGCGGGCGTGTTCTTCCGCGAGTTCACGAAGTTCTCGCAGTTCGACGGGGCCACGGTGCTCGGGTTCATGCATCCGCACCTGCTGGTGCTCGGGTTCGCCATCTTCCTGATCGCCACCCTGTTCGCGCTGGCCGACGACTACACGCACGACAAGCTGTTCATGCCGTTCTACATCGTGTACAACGTGGGGCTCGTCGTCACCGTGTGCATGATGTTCGTGCGCGGCGTGGCGGAAGTCACGGGCGCGCCGCTCGTCCTGCCCGACGCCGCGCTCTCGGGCATCGCCGGCCTCGGCCACATCATGGTGGGCGTCGGCCTCGTGCTGCTGGTCGTCATGTTCAAGCGCGTGGTGAACCGCAGGGTGAGCGCGACGGCGTAACGCGGACGCGGACGCAGGAAGGCCCTCCGGAGGATTCCGGAGGGCCTCGCCAACTCGGGAGCGTGAGGAGGAGGGGGGTGCTCGCTACGCTTTCGCGAGATCGCGGCCGACCACGTACCCGAACGTCATGGCGCGCCCGAGCGACAGGCCCGTGATGTCGAAGGGATAGTCGGAGCCGCCGAACATGCCGCCCTGGGCGTTGCCCACCGCGAACAGGCCGGGAATCGGCTGCCAGTTCTCGTCAACCACGTTGCACGACTCGTCCACCTCCAAGCCGCCGGTGATGGCCGAGATCACGTACTGGCGGCGAATGCCGTAGAACGGCGGCGTGTCGATGGGGAACATGAAGTCCATCGACTTCAGATAGTCGTCGTCGTGCCCTGCAGCGACAAGCTCGTTGTACCGCTCGACCGTCGCCTTCAGATGATCCGCCGGCACCTCGAGCTGCGTCGCCAGATCGTCGAGCGTGTCGGCCTTGAACGCCATGCCCCATTCGATGAAGTCCTCCAGCGTGCCGTCGTTCGCCGGATCGGACTGGTTGGGCATCTGCGCGTAGTACGTCTCGTAATTACCATCGAATATCTGCGTCGAATGAGCATCGGGATACTTGATGGCCTCGTTGCAGCGGAATTCGTACAGCACGCTCTCGTCCATGAAGCGGTCGCCGTAATCGTTGATGTTGAGCCAGGGGCACTTGCGCATGGGAGCGTTCTTGTCGCCGTCGCCCACATAATGGTGCACGTGGATCATCTTCGGATGGGGCGCTTCCTGCATGCGCCCGCCGACCCACAGGCCCATGAGATGGCCGTCGCCGTCGTTCACCGGCGGATTGTAGAAGTTCTCGAACGGCTCCGCGCCCGGGCTCCACTTCGCCAGCATGTCCTTGTTGTTGCCGTAGCAGCCGGTGGCCAGAACCACGCCCTTTGCAGCGTTGAACTGGATATGCTTGCCTGCGTCCGTCTCGCCGATCACGCCCGTCACGCGACCCCCGTCGTCGCGCACCAGCTGCTTGCCCGATGTCGAGTAGAATACCTCGGCGCCCTTGCTCTGCGCCAGCTCGGCGAGGGCGGTCACGCCGGCAACCTGCTTGCCTTTGAACTTCACCGCAGGCACCGGCGCGGGGATGATGGCTTCCGCGCCGGCCTCCTCGGCCCGGCTGAGCAGCCACGAACCCGATTCCGGCGACTCCTCGAAGTAGCGCTTGACCAGGTTCCAGTTGATGGCGTTCGAATTGTTCTCGTTGAACGTCTTCATCACCGCGTCCACGTCCATCGTCTGGCAGCCAGCCTCCGTGAGCTCGTCGCAGTTGATGACGGCGCAGAAGTTGCCGTGGGTCATCGGGATGCCCACCTTCTGCAGCACGGCCACCTTGGCGCCACCCTCGACCGCTGCGAGCGCCGCGCACGCGCCCGACATGCCCAGCCCGACGATCACGATGTCGAAGTCCTTTTCCTCGGAGACGTCGGTGATGGGCTCCGGCGCCGCAAACGCATCGCGCGCTTGATCGGCCTGCTGCGCCCCCGACGTCCCCTCCTCGTTGCCTTGCGTCGCCGCGCCCGCCTTCGCCTGCGGTGCGCAACCGGCCAGCCCGAGCCCGCCGGCAAGCGCGGACACGGCGGCTCCCGCCAGAAAACCGCGGCGCGAGATTCCCGTTTCATTCGTCGTACCCTGTTGCATGTTCATCCCTCCTTGATTGGAAGCGCGAACGTTCTTCGCACTCATCTTGGGTCGAATCATGCGACGAAGAACGGCGCGGGTCACCTCACCCAAAGGCTGATTCGCGGCGTTGCAGGGGTCTATCTTTATCATCCACCGAAACCGTATCACCTGTTCACAGGGCATGCACCGACCGGTGCCGCACCGGCGCGAAGCCCAACTTCGGGCCGTGGGCACCTCAGTGCGCTATCATGACGGCAGGGAGGACGGGGACAGAGACGCAAAGCGGGGTCGATGCCATGGGAGCAACGCCATTGATGAAGAAGACGACGGTGGACGTCGTCGTGCCCATCAGGTTCATGGGCATGGGCGTATACCTCGCCTGGATATACTCGGTGCAATTCGGCGGCCTGCTGTTCGCCTCGGAAGGCAGCCTCCCGGCCAGCGAGACGTGGTTCTCCATCTCGAACCTGGCGAACGCGCTGTGCCTGATTCTCTGCGCCGTTTTCGCCCGAAGGCTCGCGCCGCTCTCGAAGCGCCGCGGCATCCCCTGGATAGCCGGAGGAGCCATGGCGGTCGGCACGCTGGCGACGCCGCTCGCAGCCGCCGGGGCCATCCCTGGCATCGTGCTGGTTGCCGGGTCGGCGGTCGCGGGGGTGGGCCTCGGCCTCGTCATCCTGCTGTGGTGCGAGTTCTACGCGACGCTCCCCACCAGGAAAGTGACCGTCTATTACTCCGCATCGTTCGTGCTGGCCGTCGTGCTGCACCTGGGCATCACGTTGCTCGCCGACCCCGTGGACGTCATCGTCACCGCCGCGCTTCCCCTCGCGTCGGCGGGCATGTTCGCCCTCTCGCACCGCGCAGCTTCGCCCGCGCCCGAGCAAGAGGAGGAGCCGCACGACGACGACGCGGGCCGCGACCGCCTGCGCTGGAGCTTCCCCTGGCGACCGGTGCTGCTGATGGCCGCGTACTCGTTCGCATTCAACTTCAGCCGCACCACCGGGTCCGACGTCAGCGAAGCGGGGATGATCGGCGTGGCGCTCATCGCGATCGTCGTGCTGATCGCGGGATTGTTCTTCTTCGAGCGATTCGACGTTCGGCACCTGTATCGGATCGCGCTGCCCCTTATGGTGGCGGGCATGCTCGTCCAACCGTTCCTGGAGGGCTCCGCGCTCACGCTGTCGGGCATCCTCCTCAACGCAAGCCATGCGGGATTCATCATCCTCACGATGATCGTGCTCTCCAACATCTGCTATCGCTACGGCGTGGTGGCGCTGTGGCTGTTCGGCATCACGCGCGCGGCGCGCGTCGTGGCCAGCGTCATAGGCGGGCAGGTTGGCACGCTCGTATGGACCGCCCACGACCCCACCGTGCTCATGCTTGCGACCAATCTCGTGGCGATCGGCCTGGTGGCGGCATGCATGGGATTCCTCAACGAGCGGGAGCTCGAAACCACCTGGGGCATCACGCCCGTCGAACCCAGGTGCGACCTCGAGCCCGCACCGCGCCCGCCGCTCACCAACTACTACGAGGCGTTCGTGAACCGCTGCGCCCAGATCGCGCGCATGTACGGCCTCACCCGGCGGGAGGAGGAAGTGCTCGCCTGCCTTGCCCAGGGAAAGAGCGTTCCCCGCATCGAGCAGGAGCTCGTCATATCCAACGGCACCGCTAAAAGCCACGTGCGCCACATCTACGCCAAGCTGGACATCCATTCGCGCGACGAGCTGATCGCGCTCGTCGGAATGGACGACCCGAAAACGCTTTCCTTGGAGGACCCCCGCAAAGAATGACCCCGGCGCTCCCCCTTGTGACAGATTCCGCGATCTCCGCGGAAGGCAGCGCCCAGGACGACAAACCAAGGCCGCTCGGGGAGGGAGGGCGAGCGGCCTTGGGCAGTACGGTGTGGGGAGGCCTCGCGCGGCGCAGCCGCGCGAGGGTGCCGGGCGGCTGCGCCGCGCGGCACCCTGCGGCGCGCCGCGCGCGCCGCAGGGCCGCCGGCTACTTGCCGGCGGCGGCGTTGCGGCCGGCGAGGCGGCCGAACGACATGGCCATGGAGTGGCTGGCACCGGCGACCGTCACGGGATAGTCCACCAGGAAGCGGCCGCCCATCGTGTTGCCCGCCACGAACAGGCCGGGCACCTGGTTCTTCTCGGCATCGAGCGCGTGGCATTCGGCGTCGCAATCGATGCCGCCGATGAGCACGAGCATGCCCGAGTCGCCGAACGGCGCCACGTAGTACGGCGGGTTCTCGATGGGGAACAGGCGCGTGGACACCTTGGAGAAGTCCGTGTCCTTGCCCGCGTGCGCCAGCTCGTTGTAGCGCTCGACGGTCTCGGTCAGCGCGTCGGCCGGAATGTTCACGGCTTTCGCTAGCTCCTCGATGGTGTCGGCCTGGATGATGGAGCCCGCCTCGATCTCGCTCGCGAAGTACGTGTCGGACGCGTAGCCCGCCGCGAAGTGGTTGATGGCGTGCTCGTACTCGGCCTCCTGCTCGGGCGGAATGTAATGCGTCACGCCGCCGAAGCACTGGGGCATCACCGACAGCTGTTCTTTCCACTTGCTGTCGAAGATCTGGTACGACACGCCGCCCTTCTGGCGCTTGATGGCGTTCTGCAGCTCCTGCGCTCCCACGTCCTCGTTGGCGAAGCGCTTGCCGTCCTGGTTCACCATGAGGTACGGGTCGATGCCGATGGAGTTCGTCCCCAGGCTGTGCGTCATCGGCGCGTACGGGCCGTCCTCCATGACCGCGCCGGCCCACATGGCCATCTTGTGGCCGTCGCCCGTGTTCACCGGCTTGCCGCTCTTGTCCATGCTGCTGAAGAACACGCCGTACTTCGTGGCCTGCGGCGCGTAGTACGTCAGCATCTCGGTATCGCTGGAAATGTCGCCCGTCGACAGCACGACGCCCTTCTTCGCGTTGACGCGCACGATGTTGCCGTCCTCGTCGGAGGCGTACACGCCCACCACCTTGTCGCCTTCCTTGATGAGCTGCTCGCCCTTCAGGTTGAAGCGCGCCTCGGCGCCGGCTTTCTGCGCGGCCTCCAGCGTGCCGTGCATGGCCCAGCCGTGGTCGGGCAGCAGGTGCACCATGCCGGGGAAGCAGGGGTAGTTCTCCTCGCGCCAGTTGTAGTTCTCGTTCACCGGGCAGCGCTCGGGGAACACGTAGGGCTTCTCGGGATCGGTGGGCGTATCGTGGTCGCTGGTCAGCAGCTCGTGCTCGGCGGAGCCGATGTACCAGTCCAGGTCCTGGCCGGAGTTGCCGATCCAGTAGTTCAGCAGCTGCGCGTTGGGGCGGTTGCCCATGACCCGCATCAGCTCGTTGACCACTTCCTGCGTCTCGGGCTGCTCGATGCCCAGCTGCTTGTGGATCTCGCTGCCGAACGTGCCGAACTCGCCCGAACGATAGCCCACGTCGGGGCCCTTGTCGAAGCCGAACACCTTGGCGCCCGACTCGGCGGCCTCGCGCAGCGCGCACACGCCCGCCAGGCCGAGGCCCACCACGCACACGTCGGTATCGACGGTTTCGGTCACCTTGGACTCGTCGATGGGCTCCGGTGCGTTCATGAACGACGGCACGAACTCGGTGGGCTTGCCGCCCGCCGCGCCGGAGCCGGTCGCGCTGCCTCCGTCGGCCGCGCCCGCATCGGAGCTCGCGTTTGCGTCGCCCTTCGCGGTCGGCGCGCAGCCGGCGAGGCCCGCTGCCCCGGCTACCGCAGCCGTGGCGCCCAGGCCGAGAAACGAACGGCGGGTAAGCTTCTGTTCCTTCATGATGACCCCTTCCCTCTTCCTTTGACAATGCGGCGGTCGCCGGCCGATCGCCGACGCCCCCTCGCCTCCCCAGCATATAAAACGGCAGGGACGCGCGCGTCACCCGGAGCTGCCAAGGCCTGGTTTTCTGTCACCCGAAACGGCCAAATTGGTCGGCGCGGCGCCTCTCAACAGGTATCATGTACGGCAAGGCGCAGCATCCGCACGGGAGGCGGAACCGTTCGAGACACGGAGGGAAGATCGAACATGGCGACGCGCGCAGCATGCTTCGCAGGGTACGCGTTTTTCCTGCTTGCCAATATTCTCAGCTACCATGCGACCACCGCGTTCGCCAGCCTGCCCGCATTCGACGGCGACACGTACGGCACGGTGCTCAGCACGGTCCACATCGTCGTGTTCGTCGCCATCGTCCTGCGCTCGCGCAACGCCGTGCGCGAACCCCTCGGCCCGCGGGCGGCCATCATCGCCGCCGTGTCGCTGTGCCTGGGATTCGCGCTGGTGCTGTGCGGAAGCTGGGCGGGCGCGCAACCCGCGTTCGTGGCGGGCGCGGTGCTCATCGGCGTGGGACAGGCGCTACTCAGCCTGCTGTGGCTGTCGGCGCTGCCGTCGTTCTCCTACCGCACCAGCTACCTGTTCCTGCTGGGAAGCCACGCGGGTGCCACCGCGCTGTGCGCGCTCGTGCTGCTGTGCCCGCAGGAGTGGTACATCCCCATCACCGTGGCGTCGTTCCTGGTGGCGTGCGCATGCGCCACCCAGCTGCACGTCGATCGGCCGCTCGAGCGCACGTTCTCCGGGCAAATCGCCGACATCGCGCCGCTCGTGGGCAAGGGCGTGTTGGCCGTGGGGCTGTTCGCGCTGCTCAGCGGATTCGTCACCAGCCTGTCGGGACAAACCGACGTCGATCCCACGCATATGCAGTACCTCGTGCTGGGCATCTCCGCCTGCGTGCTGGTGATCATGTCGGTGCCCGCGCTGCTGTACCATCAGCCGTTCAAGCTGGAAGGCAGCTACCGCGTGGCGCTGCCGCTGTCGGCGCTGGGGCTGCTCGTGCTGCCGGGCCTGGTGGACGCCATCCCGCCCGCCATCGCCGGCACGCTGGCCACCACGGGCTACATGATGTGCGGCATCGTGCTGGCCTGCACCATCGCCGAGGTGGGGAAAGCGGCGCGCGTGCCCGTCATGCCGCTGTTCGCCGCCAGCGACACGGTGTCGCTGCTGTGCCTGCTGGCGGGGTCGGAAGCGGGCATGCTGAGCCGCGTGTACCTTCCGGGAACGAACGCCGGGTTCGCGCTCATCGGGCTGGGCACGCTGTACCTGGTGATGCTGGGGGCGTCGTGGCTGCTGGGGCGCGAGCGCATCCCGCGCGGCATCGATGCCGACGGCACGCTGCCCGCGAAGCGGGACGCGGCGGCGCCCGAGGCCCGCAGCGCCCAAGCCGTCGCGCCGACGGCCGCGCACGACGACGCGATGACGCACGAAGACGCGGGCGCGTCCGAGCTCGACCGCATCGCCGCCGCCTACGGGCTGAGCGAGCAGGAGACCACCATCTTCAAGCAGCTGCTGGAGGGTCGCACCATCGCGCGCATCGCGCAGGACCTCTACCTCTCGCCGAGCGCCGTGAAATACCATGCGCAGAAGATCTACCGCGCCTGCGACGTGCACACGCGTGCCGAGCTGTCGGCCCTCATGCGCCAGCCGCGCCTGGCCGATGCCGCGCTGCCCGCGCATCCCTCAGACGCATCTTCGCCCCAAACACACGCCTCAGAGACGATTTCCGTGTGTTTGGGGCGAAGATGCCCTGCCGAAGCCCCGATGACACCCCTCGCCGCCGCGCGCGCGAACCCGTGCGCTCGCCTGGCCGCGCAGCACGGGCTGACCGACCGCGAGCGCCAAACGCTCGAGCTGCTCGCCCTCGGCGAGACGGTCGCCGCCATCGCGCGCGCCCTCGACGTTTCGGAGAACACCGTGAAGACGTACGCGAAGCGCGTCTACAAGAAACTCGACGTCCACTCCAAGCAGGACATCATCGACCTCTGCCGCGAGGGGTGAAATCGCCAGACGCGCGTGCGACCCGTCATGACGCCGCCGCGTGCGGCCGCCGGGCTTCCCTGCCGCCGCACGGCGCACCGCCTCAGCGCGCTTCCTCCAGCTTGCGCATGAGCTCGGCTCGGTTGTGGACGTCGCATTTCTCGTAGATGTGGCGCACGTGGGTCTTCACCGTGGCCGGCGAGATGACGAACTTCTCCTGGATGTACTTCGAGCCGTGCCCGGTCACCCACAGCGCGAACACCTCTTTCTCGCGCGGCGACAGCTGGTACGCCTCGGCCAGCGCCTCGATGCGCGCGTCCACGTCGGACGCGCCCCCCACCGCGACGGGCTTCGACGCGGCCGCGCTCGACAGCCGTTCCAGCTCGGCCGGCGTGGGGCTCTCGAACGCGAACGTGGTGTCGCGGTCGGCGAACGTGAAGCCCGTCGAAACCGCCAGCACGAACACCGCCACCACCGCGAACAGCACCATGTCGCCGATCAGCGCGAACGCCACCAGCTCGCCGGCCACGATGCCCACATGCACGGCCAGGCGCCCCACCGCGAATACCAGCAGCGCCGCGAAGTGCGTCGTGCGCGCGATTTCCACCAGCAGCGCCCAGGTGAGCACCTCGAACAGCACCGAGCTGAGCGACGCCATGAAGAACACCATCGTCGCGTTGTCGTGGCCCACCAGCGCGATCAGCACGAACGCGAGCGCCCACACCGACATGGCGATGCGGTACAGCACGCCCAGGTTGAGACTCGTGCGCGACACCAGCACGCCGTACACGAAGAAGATCAGCGCCGCCAGCGCGATGGTGCCCGCCATGAGCGCCGGGTTCGAGAACACATCGGGCGCCACCGAGCCGAAGTACACGCGCAGCCCGCCGTACGCGAACAGCGCGGCGATCAGCCCCACCAGCACGCGCCACGACAGGGCCGTGCGCACGAGGTCGCGGATCTCGGCGCGCGCCCCGCGCTGCGCGTCGCCGTCGACGCCGCACTCAACCCGCGCGGCTTTCCAATCCCGCAAGCTGGCCATCGCCGTCAGCGCGGCCGCCAGCGGCAGCAGCGACACCGCCACGGGCGCGAGCGTCGGCCCCAGCAACGACACCGCGCCGTACAGCAGCGCCGCGCCCAAAAACGTCATCGAGGTGAACAGCACCGCGCGGCGCGCGTCGAGGTCGCGGTACGCCACGCCCCACGCCAGCACGACGGGCGTGCACGCGAGTCCCGTGACCAGCGCCCCCGCGGCCACTGCCGCAGGCACGCCCGCGAACAGCGGCGACGCGTACAAGAACGTGGCCACCGCCGCAACCAGCCCGCACACCACCAGCACCGCGCGCACGCGAGCCGCCGGCCATCCCATCACCGAACGCCAGCACAGCGCGCACACCGCGAACATCACCATCGCCGTGGCCGACGACGCAACGTGCACGAGTGAGATCGTCTGCCCGACGCCGCCCACGATGTCGAGCGAGTTGAAAGACAGGAACACCCAGGCCCAGTAGAAGCTCAGGCCGGCATAGCGCAGCGTGAACTCGCGGCTCGTTGCCGCGAACGTGGTTCCCAACGATCCTCCTCCCTTCCGACGGCTGGCCGCCCCTCGCGCTTGATCGGGAAAACTCCCGTCATTGTACCGGAAGTTCGCACCCCGCGCGCGAACCGGATCCGGCATCAACCCAAAGGGTCGATATCGCCTCAACCCGCGCGAATCAACCCTTTGGGTCGGCGGCAAGGCGGCGCGCGCATCGTAAGGTTCCCCCAGCGCCACATGAGGGATGGCGCAGCAGAACCATCACGATAGGGAGGATGACATGACCGCATCGCACAACGACCGAGGACTGAACCAAGGGCTGTCCCGCCGCGCCTTTCTGAGCTTGGGCGCCACCGCAGCCGTAGCCGCCGGCGCCGCCGGGCTGGCCGGCTGCTCGCCGCAGACCGGCAGCGACACCGCCGGCAAGGGCGCGTCGAGCGCCAGCGCCACCACCAGCACCGGCACCGCGGGCACCGGCACGCCCAGCTTCCTGACGGCGCCCGAGGCCATCGCCGACAGCGACATCAAGGAAACCATCGAGGCCGACATCGTCATCGTGGGCGCCGGCTTCTCCGGCATCAGCGCCGCGCGCTCGGCCGTCGAGAACGGCGCGAAGAACATCGTCGTCGTGGAGAAAGCCAAAACGTGGCAGTACCGCTCGAACCAGGTGGGCTGCATCGGCGGCAAGATCCAAGAAGATCTCGGCATCAGCATCGACAAGAACGCCGTGGTCGGCCAGATCATGAAGGAGTGCGGCTACCGTCCCAACCAGCGCATCCTCAACCTGTGGGCCGAGAACTCCGGCGAGGCGTTCGACTGGTTCCTGGCCGCCAGCGAGGGCCAGTACGTGGTGGAGGCCGAGTCCGACGCCTACGACGGCACGTCCATGAGCGTCCGCAAGATGCATTGGCCGCACCCGGCCGAGGCCAACGTCGCCGACGACTTCTACCCCATCTTCGACGACTGCCAGATCTGCCTGCCCGACAACGGCCCCTACATCGAGAACATGGTGAAGATCTGCGAAGACGCCGGCGTGCAGTTCCTGTACTCCACGTTCGCGCGCCAGCTCGTGCGCCCCGACAACGCGGGCCGCGTGGAAGGCGTCATCGTCGAGGACGAGAACGGCGACTACAAGAAGATCACCGCCAGCAAGGCCGTGCTGCTGGCCTCGGGCGACTACGCGTCGAACGCCGAGATGATGAGCTACTACGTGCCCTGGTCCGACCGCTTCATGAGCATCTTCCCCAACACTGACGCCAAGGGCGAGAAGACGAACACGGGCGACGGCCAGCAGATGGGCATGTGGATCGGCGCGAAGATGGAGGACGGCCCGCACGCCCCCATGACGCACCACCTGGGCGGCCCGCTGGGCATGGACGCGTTCTTGCTGGTGGACATCAACGGCGAGCGCTTCATGAACGAGGACGTGGGAGGCCAGCCCTTCCAGAACCAGCTGTCGCGCCTGCCGAAGAAGACCGCATGGCAGATCTTCGACAGCAAGTGGAAAGACCAGATCAAATACATGGACACCGGCCACGGCAACGTGAACTGGTACGTGGAATCGGGCTCCGACGTGCCGAACGGCTCGTACGGCAAGAACGCCTACATCTCCGAAGAGGACAACGAGGACGGCAACACGCCCGGCTTCACGAGCTACTTCGAGGGCGACAAAGCCGTGGGCGTGACGGCGAACTCCATCGCCGAGCTGGCGAAGCTCATGGAAGTGGACGAAGCCGCGCTCACCGCCACCATCGAGCGCTACAACGAGCTGGCCGCCGCCGGCAACGACGAGGACTTCGGCAAGCGCGCCGACCGCCTGTTCCCCATCGAGGAGGGCCCGTTCTACGCCTACCCGCTCACCGACACGGTGATCCTCGTGAACATGGGCGGCCTGCAAACCGACGTGGACTTCAACGTGCTTGACACCGAGGACGAGGCTATCGAGGGCCTGTACGCCGTGGGCAACGCCCAGGGCGGTCGCTTCCTCGTGGACTACCCGCTGCCCGCGCCCGGCATCAGCCACGGCATGGCGCTGACGCACGGCATGCTGGTCGGCCGCATCCTCGCCCAGCTGTAAACCACCTCCCCTCCCCCCTCCTAGCGCCTGCGGACCGCGCGGCCGGTTCGCGCGAACCTCCGCAGGCGCGCACGGCCGCAAGCGGCGCCGCACGACGCGAGGGGCTCCCGACCCGTGGGTCGGGAGCCCCTCGTCGTCTGCACCCTACTCCCCGAACAGCAGCTTCTCGAACTCGCCCACGGGCAGCGGGCGCGAGAACACGTAGCCCTGCAGCATGTCGCACTGCATGGCGCGCAAGCGGCTGGCCTGGGCGGGCTCCTCCACCCCTTCGGCCACCGTCTTCATGTCGAGCTTCTTCGCCAAGCCCACCACCGACTCCACCACGTCCCATTCGCGCTCGCCCGCGGCATCGCCCGCCGAGAAGAACGCGCGGTCGAGCTTCATCGTGTCGATATCTACGTCCTTCAGCACGTTGAGCGACGAGTACCCGCTGCCGAAGTCGTCGAGCGAGCACCGGTAGCCGCACGCGTGCAGCAGGTCGATGACGCCCATGAACGTCTCGGGGTCCCCGAACACGAGCGTCTCGGTCAGCTCGAACTCGATGAGCGAGGCCGGCACGCCGTAGCGCTCGCGAATCCGCTCGTACGGCGTGACGAAATCCCGCTCGCGCAGGTGCGCGCGCGACATGTTCACCGAGATGGGAACCGGCTTCCTGCCCTGATCGATCCACGAAGCCAGCAGGGCGCACACCTGGTCGAACACGCACAGATCCACGTCGATGATGAAGCCGTTGCGCTCGAAGAACGGCACGAACTCGTCGGGCGGCACGAGGCCGCGCACCGGGTCGATCCACCGCACGAGCGCCTCGGCACCGCCGACGGCGCCCTTGGCGAGCAGCTGCTTGGGCTGGAAGTAGGCCACGAACTCGCCCCGCTCGAGCGCGCCGTGCATGCGGTTCTCCATGTCCTGCTCGGAAAGCAGGTTCTGACGGTCGACGTCGCTGTAGAACATGCAGGTGAAGTGCCGCGCGTTCGGCGCGTCCTTGCCGGCGTTGCGCGCGAAGTTGGCACGGTCTCGCACGATGGTCGTGGGCAGCCTTCGGTTGTCGATGGGATACACGCCCACGGTGAACGAGAGGTAGTAGGGCCGCGTGGACCCGACGTTGAACCGGTTGATGTCCTGCACCATGCCGTCGATGCGGCCCAGCATGACCTCGGGACGCTCGACGCGCATGAGCAGGTTGAACGCGTCGGCGTTGATGCGGCCGACGCACTCCTCGCCGCTCAGGTGATCGCTCAGGCACCCGTGGACGTAGCGCAGCACCATGTCGCCGCTCTTCGTGCCCTGGATCTCGTTCAGCAGCTTGAACTTCTTGAGGTCGAGCGCCACAAGCGCATAGGAGCCCGCCGGCGCCGCGTCGATGACGCGCCGCGCGACGAGGTCGAATTTCGTCTGGTTGAACCCCTCGGTCACCGGATCGACGAACGCCATCCGCTCCAGCTCGGCATTGGCCTTCTCCAGCGCGTTGCGCGCCTCCACGAGGTCGGTGACGTCGGTCATGGTGGTGTAGGAAACCTGGCAGCCGTCCACGTACTCGTCGATGAACGTGCTGGCAAGCTTGATCCACTTGAGCTCGCCCGCCGTGGTGTGCACGCCCGTCGTGCAGGTGTAGCCGCCGCGGCCGTTCTCCAGCGCGTCCACCACGCGCTCGTTCAGGATGGCCAGGAACTGGGGATCGTTCTCGTAAAAGCACACGGGCGAATTGCGGTACACCGTGGCGTACTCCTCCGGCGTGGTGCCCAGCATCTCGTAGAAGTAGGAGTTGGCCCACACCAGGGTGAAGCCGTCGTCGATTCTGTGCTTGCTCACGCTGACGCGCAACGTGTCCATGAGCACGCCGTACTCGTCTTGCGTCGCGCACGATCCGGGTTCGATCCGGTCGTTTCGAGAGAACTCTCCCCGTTCCTTCATCGACGCTCCTCTCCGCCCGTAGGCGAGAGGCAATTCTACGCCTTTGCCAGCGATATGGAAGCCGGTGCGCGAAAGAACACCGTCGACGGCTTCTTATTTTTACGACTGCTTGACCACCAGCACGTCGCAGCGAAGGTTCCTGATGAGGAACGTGGACACGCTGCCCACGAACACGTACTTGATGTTCGACAGCCCGCGCTCGCCGCACACCACGAGGTTCGGCTCGAACGGCTCGATAAGCTCGTGCTCCAGCGTGTCGGCGATGCGGCCCGCGCGCACGGCGATCTCGACCGAGGGGATGTTCGGGTTCTGGCGCGCTTCGGCCAGCACGGCGGCCAGCTCGCTCTCGAGGCGCTTCTGGCCCTCGGCGCACAGCGCTTCGAAGTCGACGCCCGAAGCCTCGTAGGGAACCGAGTCGATCACATGGCCGAACATGAGCTTGGCATGGTTGTCCGCCGCCAGCGAAATCGCGCGCTGCGCAACCTCTTCCTGCGTCGACGCGCCGTCGAGCGCGGCGAAGATTCGAGCGTATTCCTGCGCCATGATCGTTCCTTTCCCTGGACTGCATGTGTGGTCCATTGTACCCCAAGCAGGCCGAAGACGCGCCCCGGGCGCTACGACGTAATCAGCAGGATGACGCCCACGCACAGCAGCAACACGTACGTGAGCTTGAGAAACTTCTCCTGGCTGATCTTCTTTTGCAGCTTGCTGCCCAGAAACGTGGCCAGCACGGCCAGCGGGATGCAGAACACGATGATCTGGATGACGTCGCCGGTGAAGTGCCCCTGCTGGAACGCGATGCACGCGTAGATGAAGTTGAGCACCGTCCAGATGGCCGACAGCGTGATGCGGAACTGCTGCTGGTCGCGCAGCTTCTGCACCGCGTAGATCACCAGCAGCGCGCCGCCCGACACGAACATGCCCTGGATGAGGCCGGCCAGCGCGAGGATGATCCACAGCGACCACTCCGGCATGAACTTCTGCTGGGGCACCGCCAGGTTCTTGATGCCGATGATCACGATGACGGCACCGTAGATCTTCAGCAGGATATGCAGCGGCACCAGCGTGTCCAACCAGATGCCCACCAGCATGAACACGATCATCACGCTGAGAATCTTGCCCAGCTCGCGCCAGTTCACGTGCTTGATGTTGAGCACGGTCAGCAGGCCGCAGGCGAAAAAGCCCATCGCGTTGAGGATGGACACCGTCGACTCCAAGCCCAGCAGCGTCGTGCCCACCGGCATGGCGAAGATGTTGCCTGCGAACCCCGTGATGGCCTGGACCGTGTAGGCGAAAAAGAACGCGGCCAGGAAAAGCGCTTTTTCCATATATGCTACAATCCTTATCTATATGACCAGCGTACAAGTGTAGCACGGCATACACGCCAGAGGACGGAATTGCATGGCGGGATTCACCATCACCATTGCGGGGGACTCGGCGCTCAACCTGGAATTCGCCCACGCGATATCCGCGGAAACGAGCGCCAAGATCCGCATGGCCGCAGAAAACCTTACCGCGGACCCCATCAAGGGAGTCACGGAACTCGTCCCGACGTTCTGCTCGCTCATGGTGTACTACAATCCCCTCGTCATCACGTTCGACGAGCTGTCCACGAAGCTGCGCTCCAAGCTGCGCGACGTGGGCGAGGCCGACTTGAGCATCCGCAAGATCGTGCCCATCCCCGTGTGCTACGGGGGCGAGTTCGGCCCCGATCTGGCGAACGTGGCCGCGCACGCGGGCCTCACCGAGGACGAGGTGATCGCCATCCACACCGATCGCGATTACCTCATCGACATGCTGGGCTTCCTGCCCGGCTTCGCCTACCTGGGCGGCCTCGACGAGCGCCTGCACACGCCGCGCCTCAGCGTGCCGCGCACGCGCATCGAGCCGGGCAGCGTCGGGATAGGCGGCGCGCAGACGGGCATCTACCCGCTGGCCTCCCCCGGCGGCTGGCAGATCATCGGGCGCACGCCGCTCAAGCCGTACGACCCCGACCGCGAGGAGCCCATCCTGTACGCGGCGGGCGAGTACCTGCGCTTCGTGCCCATCACGCCCGACGAGTACACCGCCATCGAGGCGCAGCTGGCCGCGGGAACCTATTCGTACGGCATCTTCGTGGAGGGCGAGTAGCATGGGCCTGGTCGTAAAGAAGCCCGGGGTGATCACCACCATTCAGGACAACGGCCGCTTCGGCTATCAGGGAAGCGGCTTTTCCACGAACGGCGTGATGGACCACCGCGCCTTCGCCATCGCGAACCTGCTGGTGGAGAACGAGCCGGGCGCGCCCGTACTCGAGTTCGCGCTGGCCGGTCCCACGGTGCGCTTCACCACGAACACGTGCATCGCCATCACGGGCGGCGACTTCGCCCCCACGCTGGACGGCGAGCCCATCCCGTCGTACGCCGCCATCATGGTGCGACGCGGCTCCATCCTGCGCTTCAAGGCGTCGCGCACCGGGTGCTACGGCTACCTGGCCATCGCGGGCAACAGCGTGCGCGTGGACGAGGTGATGGGGAGCCGCTCGACGAACCTCAAGTGCGAGTTCGGCGGCTGGAAGGGCCGCGCGCTCATCGTGGGCGACTACCTGCCGTTCTCCACGAAGAGCGTGGACTTCCTGCCCAACCTGGGATCGCACCGCATCGACGGCGACGGCGAGTTCTACGGCTTCGACCGCGACGAGGTGACCGTGCGCGTGGTGCCCGGCCCGCAGCAGGACATGTTCACCGAGGAGGGGCTGGCCACGTTCTACGGCCAGGCGTACACCACCACCACGAAGTGTGACCGCATGGGCTACCGTCTGGACGGGCCGGAAATCGCCACGAAACACGGTTCCGATATCATTTCCGACGGCGTGTCGTTCGGCGCCGTGCAGGTGCCGTCCCACGGGCGGCCCATCATCATGCTGGCCGACCGTCAAACCACGGGCGGCTATGCGAAAATCGGCACGATCGCCAGTGTGGACATCCCGAAGCTCGTGCAGCGGCCCCCGGGCAGCAAGGTGCGCTTCGAGTCCATCGGCGTGCAGGAAGCGCAGACGCTGCTGCGCCAGGAGGCGCACTTGTTCGAGATGCTGGCGCTGAAAGTGCGACGACCCAGCGCCGACGGCATCTCGCCCCGGCGCACGGCGCGCCGCCTGACCCCCATCCTGGAAGAGCAGGCGCGCAAGTCGCAGGCCGACATGTTGTGGATCGATCGCGCCGACCGATCCGAGCGCATCGGCAACCGCAACGCCCTGGGAAGCATCCCGAAGCACCACCAACCATCGGACGCAACCGACACCACCGAACGCACAACGACGTAGACGAGATAGAAGTAAGTAGGGGTTCCGCGCCAGAACCCCTCCACCAACATGAGGAGAACCGCCATGGATACGAAAGCTATCGAAGAGTTGATCGCCATCATGGACAAGGCCGAGCTCACGGCCCTGCGCGTGGACGACGGCGACACGAAAATCGAGCTGGAGCGCAACCACGGCCCGCTCTCATCAACCGCGCTGCCGCTCATGGCCGACCGCGTGAGCGCGCTGCTGGCCGGCAAGACCGAGAGCCACGAGGCGGCGGCCGTCGAAGACACCGACGAAAGCTCCATCCTCGTGCGCAGCCCCATGGTGGGCATGTTCTACATCTCGCCGAGCCCGGACGAGGACCCGTTCGTCAAGGTGGGCCAGGAAGTGCTGTCCGGCCAGACGCTGGCCATCGTCGAGGCCATGAAGATGATGAACGAGATCACCACGCCCGCCCCCGGCATCGTGGTGGAGGTGCTCGCGGCCAACGGCGCCCAGGTGGAGTACGACCAACCGCTGTTCCGCGTGGCCACCGCCACCGGCGAAACGCACTAGGCGGCGCGCGCCATGTTCGACAAGATACTCATCGCCAACCGCGGCGAGATCGCCGTCCGCATCATCCGCGCCTGCCGCGCGATGGACATCAAGACGGTGGCCGTGTACTCCACGGCCGACAAACATTCGCTCCACGTGTACCTGGCCGACGAAAGCGTGTGCATCGGACCGCCGGCCGCGCGCGACTCGTACCTCAACATCGCGGCCATCCTCGCCGCGGCGAAGGGCACCGGCGCGCAGGCCATCCATCCCGGCTACGGCTTCCTGTCCGAGAACTCCACGTTCGCGAAGCTGTGCCGCGAGAACGACATCGTGTTCATCGGCCCCGCGCCCGACGTGCTCGACCGCATGGGCAACAAGAGCCAGGCCCGCAAGACCATGATGGAGGCCGGCGTGCCCGTGGTGCCGGGCACGAAGGAGCCCGTGCACCATCCCGAGGAGGCGCTGGTGCTGGCGCGCGAGATCGGCTGGCCCATCATGATCAAGGCGTCGTCGGGCGGCGGCGGCAAGGGCATGCGCGTCAGCTACGACGAGCGCGACTTCTCCGAGCAGTTCTCCATCGCGCAGCGCGAGAGCGTGGGCGCGTTCGGCGACAACACCATGTACCTGGAGCGCTGCGTGCTGAACCCGCGCCACGTGGAGGTGCAGATCATCGCCGACACGTACGGCACCGTGGTGGCCCTCGGCGAGCGCGACTGCTCGGTGCAGCGCAACCACCAGAAGATGATCGAGGAAAGCCCCTCGCCCGTGCTCACCGAGCGCGTGCGCGACGAGATGCTGGAGGCGGCCGTGCGCGCGGCGCAGGCCGTGGGCTACACGTCGGCGGGCACCATCGAGTTTTTGCTGGACGACCAGCTGAACTACTACTTCATGGAAATGAACACGCGCATCCAGGTGGAGCACCCCGTCACCGAGATGGTCACGGGCACCGACCTCGTGGAGGAGATGATCCGCGTGGCGGCGGGCGACCCGCTCACGTTCACGCAGGACGACATCACCTATCGCGGCCACGCCATCGAGTGCCGCGTGAACGCCGAGCAGCCCGAGCGCGGGTTCCTGCCGTCGCCCGGCACCATCTCGCAGATGCACCTGCCCGGCGGCAACGGCGTACGCGTGGACACCGCGGCGTACGACGGCTACGAGATCACGCCGTACTACGACTCCATGATCGCTAAGGTGATCGTGCACGGCCGCGACCGCACCGAGGCCATCGCGAAGATGCGCACCGCCCTGGAGGAGATGGTCGTGGTGGGCGTGAAGACGAACCTCGATTTCCAGTACGCCATCATGGAGAACGAGACGTTCGCCGCCGGAACCGCCGACACCAGCTTCATCGAGAAGTTCCTGAAAGGCGAGGTGTAACATGACGAACACTCCGACTCCCGCCAAGCCCGCAGGCGTTGCCGACGAGGTTTGGGCGCAGATGCTTGCCGCGTCGCCGGTGGAGGCGCGCCGGCTGATCCGCTCGGGCGCGTTCACGGCGCCGACGAGCGGCCTGTGTCCCGGGTACGCGCAGGCGAACCTCATCGTGCTGCCCCGCGAGCAAGCCTACGACTTCCTGCTGTTCGCGCAGCGCAACCCCAAGCCCTGCCCGCTGCTTGAAGTGACCGAGGTAGGCGCACGCGAGGCCGTCATCTGCGCCACCGACTGCGACATCGCCACCGACTTCCCGCGCTATCGCATCTACGAGCACGGCCAGCTGGTGGCCGAGGTGGAGAACGTCGAGGACTACTGGCGCGACGACCTCGTGTCGTTCGTCATCGGCTGCTCGTTCTCGTTCGAGTCCGAGCTCATCGAGGCCGGCATCGAGATCCGCCACAACACCATGGGCTGCAACGTGCCCATGTACCTGACCGGCGTGCCGTGCACGCCCGCCGGCAGTATGTCCGGCAACATGGTCATGTCGATGCGCCCCATCCCCCACGACCAGGTGGTGAAGGCGGTGCGGATTTCCGGCGCCATCCCGAAGGTGCACGGCGCGCCCATCCACATCGGCGACCCCGCGGCCATCGGCGTGCGCGACATCGCGCATCCCGAGTTCGGCGACCCCGTGGACATCCGCGAGGGCGAGGTGCCCGTGTTCTGGGCCTGCGGCGTCACGCCCCAGTCCATCGTCATGAACAGCAAGCCCCCCTTCGCCATCACCCACGCCCCCGGCTGCATGCTCATCACGGACACGAAGAACGCGGATTTGAAGGAATAGGGTCGCGCCGGGACGCGTACGCTGGTTGGAGCTCGCGTTCCAACCAGTATCACGATCACGAAAAATTCGAACGAGTGTTTCACGTGAAACACTCGCAAGCGTCCCAATTCAACAGACGCTGTCTGTCAGATTGTCTTGACGGCATGACGGCCAACGTGCCATTGGGGGCAATCCGAACGCGCGTGAAGTATTCGCGGCGTGCCGGCCATTGCTCTACAATAGGGGGCAAACGACGCGGAAGAAGGGTGCTTATGTATCGCATCGACTTGAACAGCGACCTGGGCGAGAGCTTCGGGCGCTACACGCTGGGCCTCGACGACCAGATCATCCCGCTTGTTTCCAGCGCGAACATCGCGTGCGGGCAGCACGCGGGCGACCCCATGGTGATGCGCAAGACGGTGGGCATGGCGAAGGACGCGGGCATCGCCATCGGCGCGCACCCGGGCTACCCCGACCTGCAAGGGTTCGGCCGCCGCGACATGAACCTGTCGCCGGACGAGGCGTACTCCTACATGCTGTACCAGATCGGCGCGCTGCAGGCGTTCTGCTCGGCGCAGGGCGTGCAGCTCGCGCACGTGAAGCCGCACGGCCAGCTGTACAACCACGCCGCCATCGACCCCGAGCTGGCGGCCGCGTTGGCGCAGGCCGTTCGCGACGTGGACCCGCAGCTCGTGCTGGTGGGCCTGGCGAACAGCGCGCTGGTGGACGAGGGGCGCAAGCTGGGCCTCGTGACGGCCGAGGAGTTCTTCGCCGATCGCAACTACACCGACGAAGGGCGCCTGGTCAGCCGAAACGATCCCGCCGCGCTCATCCGCGACGAGCAGGAGGCCATCGAGCGCGTGAAGAACGCCATCCGCGAAGGGGCCGTGCTCTCCGTCACGGGCAAGCTGGTGGACCTCCATCCCGACACGCTGTGCGTGCACGGCGACTCCCCCACCGCCCTCGCGTTCGTCAGCCGCATCCGCCAGGAACTCGAGCAAGACGACATCGCCATCAAAGCAGTAGGCGTGGAGTAGGATTGCGCGCCGCGCCGTCGAGTACGGCGATCCCCGCCCGATAACGTGCAGACGGCCCCGCGCGAGGGAGGGTTTGCGCGGGGCCGGGTTGATGAGGGGCCGCGCCGTGCGGCGGCGGCCCCGGGATGAGCGATTGCGGCGATGCCGCCACCAGATGTTACTTGGCGGCGAGCGCTTTGCCGATCATGCGGGCGAACGTCACCGAGCGGCCGCAGCAGTTGCCGGTGGACATGTTCGGGTACGTGTGCGCGTAGTAGGAACCCGAGTCGACGCCGGTCACGTACAGGCCCTCGATGACCTCGCCCGACTCGTTCACGGCCTGGAAGTTCTCGTTGATGGTGATGCCGTCAAGCGTGCACAGCATGTAGCCCGAGGTGCGCACGCCGTAGAACGGCGCCTTGCGCACGGGCGACAGGCGGAAGGCCTCTTTGCCGAAGTCAGGATCAACCTGGTTGTCGTAGTTCTCGTTCTGGCGATCGACCGTCTTCTTGAGGTTCTCGACCGGGAGCCCCAAGCCCTTGGCCAGCTCCTCGATGGTGTCGGCCTTCACGATGTAGCCGTCGGCCAGCAGCCCCTCGTTGATGCCCTTCACCGTCTCGAGCGTCATGTTCGTGGGCGCGCCGTTCTCGAACGGGTACACGCGCGCGCAGCCGTGGATGTCGAACTGCTCGAGATAGGTCTCGTAATCCGAATCCCAGATGTCCACCACGGTGTGGTTCGGCTGCGTGAGCGCCGCGTTCAGGATGTAGTCGTACGGGCCGGACTCGTTGGCGAAGCGCTCGCCGTTGAGGTTCACCTTAAGCCACGGGTTCGAACCCATCCAGAACAGCGACCCCGTGGTCTGCGCGCCGCCGAACTCGTCGGGCTTCACGGCAACGCGGTCGAACACCATGGCCGTGTGCACCTCGTCCATGCGCGCACCCGCCCACAGGCACGACTTGATGCCGTCGCCCGTGGTGCCGTCGATGGCGATGGACAGCGAGTACTTGTTCAGCGTCTGCGGCTGCAGCGCCTTGAGCATGTCCTCGTTGCGCGCATAGCCGCCCGTGCACACGACGGTGCCCTTGCTGGCGTTGATCTTGATGTAGCCGTCGGAGCCCTTCGCGATGGCGCCGGTCACCTTTCCGTTCTCGTGCACGAGCTTCACCAGCGGCGTGGTGAAGCGGAAGTCCACGCCCACCTTCTTGGCGTAGTCGCCCAGCACGATCTTGCCGTTCGTGACGTCTTTGAGGCCCGCGAACTCGGCATCGGCCGGCCAGCTGGGGATGTGGCCCGTGGCCCAGTGCTTGTACGTGGACGGCTTGGCATCGTTCGCCGCCTCGAAGAACAGCTCGAAGCCGGCCTCCTCCAGGCGATCCTGGTACCAGTCGATGGCCTCGCCGGAGTTCTGCGCCCAGATGTGGTAGAGGCGCGGGTTGCAGTAGCCGTTCGCGTAGCGCATGAGGTCGTTGCAGATCTCGTTCTCGTCGATTTCGCAGCCGGCCTCCTTCTGCAGGCGGCTGTTGAGCGAGCCCAGGTTGTCGCGGACGCCGCCGCCGATAGCGGCCTTCTCGAGGCAGACGACCTTCGCGCCCTCCTCAGCGGCCGAGCAAGCGGCGAACAGGCCGGACGTGCCGGCGCCGCACACGAGGATCTCGGTGTCGACGGTCTCGACGATCTTGTCCTCGGGAATCTCGGGCTCAGCGCCCAGCCAATCGTTCACTGCAGCGGCGGCCGCATCCTCCTTCGAGGGCGCAGCGGCAGGCGAGCACCCCGCCAAGCCGGCCCCTGCCAGCGCGGCGGCCGCGGCTCCCAAACCCAGAAATGCGCGACGGCTCAATCCCTTGTTCGCTTCCGTCATGACTCTCCCCTTCCTTCTTGTGAATGTGGTCGAAGCGCCGAAACGCCCCGGTTGGAACGCATTCAACTCTACGGGTCATCCACCGGAAAAGCGTCACGTGACCCGAGTGAAGCGTCTCATACGGGTCGGGTGATTTTGCCTCCCGCCCCCTCGTGCGGTGCCGGCTCCTGCTAGAATAGCCCCCGGAAACACCGCACGATGCCTATCCGGGAGGGGATTCAAGCATGGCTGCCGCGTTCCCTCATACCGCGCCCAAGCCGGTGCACCCGCTGCGCTTCCTCGCGTGCACCGCCGCGCTCATGGGCTCGTTCATCGGCTACTGGCTGCTGAACTACAGCGCCTTCCCCCTGTTCGATCACGTGTACCTGTGGACGCGCGAAGCCAGCGCCGTCGTGGGCGGCCTCACGCTCACCGTGCTCGCGTTCGCGTCGTACTGGCATCCGCGCCTGTTCACCAGCCGAAGGTTCCTCGTGGCGGCGGTGTCGACCATGGTTGCGGGATCGCTCGTGATGGCGGTGGGGATCTTCGGGTCGCTGCCAGCCGTGCTCGTGTGCGGCGCGGCGCTGGTCACCGTGGGGACGGGGCTGTCGAACATCATCGTGGGCATCGGGTGCATCGGGCTGGACATGCGCCGGCTCGGCATCAGCGTCACGCTGGCGTACGTGCTGGCCTACGCGCTGCGCAGCGTGTTCGCGCTGCTGCCCTGGGGCGTGAACCTGGCGCTGTTTTGCGTCATCCCGCTCGTCGCCGTGCTCGTCATCGCGCCGTACGCGCGCCCCCTGCTCAACCAGGTGTATGCGGAAGGCTCGCCCGCGCAGGCCGCGGTCACGGCGCCGTCGTCGTTCCTGCCGTTCGGCCACCAGCTGTTCGTCACGCTGCTGCTGTTCCGCTTCATCTACGGCTACACGCTCACGTTCGGCGAGGTGGAGCGCGTGCCGCTGCTGGCGCTCGGCGCGTTGGCGCCGCTCGTGCTGGTGCTGGGATACGTGATGCTCAGCCGCAAGGATTTCTCGCCCGACGCGTTCTTCCAGCTGTCCATCCTGTGCTCGGTGGCCGGGTTCCTCGTGCTGTCCATCGCCACAGTGAACGGCACGCTGATCAGCACGCTCTTGTCGTGCGGCACGGGGTTCTTCGAGATTCTCATGTACTTCGTGCTCATCGCGCTGGGGGCGAAGAACACGGTGAGCGCGCTGCCGATGCTGGCCTGGGGCAATGCCATGGCGTCATGGGGCACGCTGCTGGGCGCCAACTTCGGACGGTTCACGAACGAGATGGCGGCCGACGCCACCACGACGTCCATCATCTCGGCCTGCATCGTGTTCGGCATCGTGGCGTACGTGGTGCTCGTGCAGAAATCGTTCAGCTTCTCGCACACCATCCAGGGCATCAAGCCGCTCACGCCGCTCGTGTCGTCAAGCGCGGGCGACGGCCCGCTGTCCCCCGTCGCCGACCGGTGCGCGGCCATCGGCACGGCCGCCGGGCTCACCGATCGCGAGCAGGAGATTTTCGAGTACCTGGCGCGCGGACGCAACGTCCGCTTCATCCAGGACGAGCTGACCGTGTCGTACAACACGGTGAAAACCCACGTCAGCCACATCTACGCGAAGCTCGACGTGCACTCGCACCAGGAGCTGATCGACCTGGTGGAGCGTCAGGCTTAGCGCCCGGAAGCATGCGAACGCCCGTATTCGGGCGAATACGGGCGTTATGACGGACCGGCTAGCGCCCGGCTATTCGGCGTCGGCCTCGAGCGCCTCGGCGGCCTCGTCGATGCAGCGCAGCGCGTTGAGGCTGCGCGGGTAGCCGATGTAGGGCACGCACTGGGACACCACCTTGATGAGGAACGCGCGGTCGTTGCCCACGCGCATGTTCGCCTGCGCGTGGCTGACCAGCTGCGGCTCGCACCCGCCCTGAGCGGCCAGGAAGCACAGCGTGATCATCTCGCGCTGCGCGTCGTCGAGGCCCGTGCGCGTGTAGTAGTCGCCGAAGCAGTTCTCGGCCAGCCAGCGGTTGATGTGGCGCGTTTCCTCGGGACCCGACTGGTAGAAGTCGGCCATATGCGGCCCGAAGAGGTCCACCTGCTTCTGCGCGCCGGCTTCGAGGCGCGTGTCCTCGGTCGTGGTGGCCTGCCCCTCGAGCGGCAGCGACACGAGGCGATGCTCCAGCAGCTCGTTCACCGCGTACAGGAACGGCAGCATGCGCCCCATCCCCACGTACGGCGTGGCCTGGTAGACGATCTCCTTGATCTCAACCGGCGTGAGGCCCACGTTGAACGCGCCTTTCGCCATGGCCTTGAACAGGTCGATTGCCTGCGCGCCGACGAGCGATGCTAGAATGGCCATCATGCGCGTGCGGTCGTCCAGGTCGTCGCTGGCGGGCACTTCGCCGAAGGCGAAGCGATCGAGGCGCTCGACGAACTCGGGATCGGTGCTCGCGAGCGGCGAATCGAACCCGGGGAAGAGACGCTTGCGATAGGCCTGCGCTTGCTCGTTGATCGTAGTCATGCTTGCTCCTTCTCACCTGCTTGTTGTATTGAGGTCATAGTACCTCTTCGAGTTGGCTCCAAGTCAACTGTTACCAATAAAGAAACATATTACCGAAGGCACCGCGCCGAATAACGCACGCGGCCCCTCCCCGTGCCCGCCGTGCGCTAACCCAGCACCTCGCGGTACACGCGCTCGTCCTCGTCTCCGAACACGTTGAACACCACGCGCTCGATGCGCTCGTCGCGCGCGAGCCACGCCCGCACCTCCCCCACCGCAATGCGGGCGGCGCGCTCGCGCGGGAAGCGAAACTCACCCGTCGAGATGCAGCAGAACGCAAGGGACGCGCCGCCCGCAGCGGCCGCGGCGTCGAGGCTCGCGCGGTAGCACGACGCCAGCTGCTCCTCCTGCGCGGCGGTCGGCTCTCCGGTGGGAACCTGCGGCCCCACCGTGTGCACCACGAAGCGCGACGGCAGGTTGAACGCGGGCGTCACCTGCGCGCGCCCCACCGGCTCGTCGTGCCCCTGCGCGCGCATGAGCTCGTCGCACGCCAGGCGCAGCTGCATCCCGGCGAACGTGTGGATGGCGTTGTCGATGCAGTGGTGCCCGGGAATGAAACAGCCCAGCAGCTTGCTGTTCGCGGCGTTCACGATGGCGTCCACCGCGAGCGTGGTGATGTCGCCGCGCCACAGCGCCAGCCGCCCGTCGACACCGC
This sequence comes from Eggerthella guodeyinii, assembly GCF_009834925.2. Taxonomy (NCBI): domain Bacteria; kingdom Bacillati; phylum Actinomycetota; class Coriobacteriia; order Eggerthellales; family Eggerthellaceae; genus Eggerthella; species Eggerthella guodeyinii. The sequence goes on along the minus strand of NZ_CP063310.1, from coordinate 227,326 downwards.
CGTCGCCCACCGGCGCCAGCGCGCTCGCGTCCGTCACGCCCGCCCGCGCGATCAGCGCGCGCAGCACGGCGTCCTGCTCTTCCAACACCGCGACAGGCACCGGACGCGGAAGCCGCATGTTCATGAGCGAGCGCGCGAGCGCCCAGCGCTCGGCAGGGTCGTCCGGCACCGCCAGCCCGGCAAGCTCCACCCGCTCCTCGGCCAGGAACGACACCAGCCGCCCCAACGCCTCGTGCATCGCCGCCTCGTCCACGTTCAACCTCCCTCGAAACACGTGCGCCCGCCGAAACCGGCGGGCGCACGAACGCTCATAACCTCATCGGCACCGTCGTCGCGCCTACGCGCCTACCAGCGCCTGCAGCGACGAGATGAAGCTGGACATGTTGCGCCAGCACATGAACAGCGTGATCACGATGATCACCACGCCCGCGCAGTTCGCGAACGCGTGGTTCTTCCACTTGCCCAGGTCCTTGCCGTTCGCGCAGTACAGCACGAAGAACGCCATGATGGGCAGCAGGATGGCGTTCGCCGCCTGCGCCACCAGGATGAGCTCGGTCGGGCTCTTGCCCAGCACGACGGCCATCACGCAGCCGGCCACCAGCACGATGATCCAGATGATCTTGAAGCGCAGGTCCTTGACCGTCTTCTTCCAGCCCAGCACGCCGTTCACCGCGTACGCGGCCGAGAACGACGCCGTGATGGCGCTCGAGAAGCCGGCAGCCAGCAGGCCCAGGCCGATCAGCCACGTGGCCCACGAGCCCAGCAGCGGCTGCAGCGCCAGCGCCATGTCCTTGCCGTTCGTCACCACGTTCTCGGTGCCGTAGATGTTCGCGGCGGCGCACACGAGGATGGCCATGGAGATGATGCCGCCCAGGCCGATGCTCAGGATGGTGTCGAAGCGGGCGTCGGACACCTGCTCGGGGTCCTTGAAGCGCTCGGACGCACCGGAGGCATGCAGGAACAGGTTGTACGGCACGATGGTGGTGCCGATGAGGCCCACCGCGGTCAGGATGCCCTTCGATCCCTCTTCGGGCAGCGCCGGCACGAACAGGCCGTGCGCGATGGCGCCCCAGTCGGGGCTCGACGCGAACGCCGTGACGAGGAACACCACGCCCATGAACACGACGATGCCGGTGAGGATGACCTCAACCACCTTGTACGAGCCAATCCACATGGCGGCGAACGCCAGCAGCCCCAGCACCACGACGATGGGGATCATCGGGATGTCGGGCGTGACGGCCTGGATGCCCAGGATGCCGCCCGTGATGTTGCCCGTCTCATACGCGATGTTGCCCACGAAGATGGCGATGATAACAATCACGATTGCAATCCACATAAGCGTCTTGTTAGGAATACGATCGCGGATGTTTTCACCCAGACCCTTGCCCGAAACGATACCCACGCGCGACGCCATCTCCTGGAAGATGATGGTGGCCACCGTGGCGAACAGCAGCGCCCACAGCATGGTATAGCCGTAGCTCGCACCCGAAACCGTACAGGTGGTGACGGTGCCGGGGCCGATGAAGCCCGCAGCGACCAGCGCGCCCGGTCCGATGTTCTTGAACTTCTGAACGATAGAACTGCTCATACCCACTCCTTTCCCTACTCTCAGTCGAGCGGACGCGAACGCGCGCCCGCATTTCCCCATTACGATGCCTGTACTTTAGCAGAATAAAGGTCCCGCGTATACGCTGGGCTTATAGAGCGGCCGAGGCTTTCGGCGGTCGCAGCGCGCGCGGGCCTACTCGGCCGAGTCGTGCGGCACGACGCATTCCGACCGCTCGATGAGGTCGATCACCTCGTCGCGCGAATGCACGTCGAGCTTCTGGTAAATGGACTTGATGTGGTACTTCACCGTGTTCTCCGACACGACCAGCTTCTCGGAGATCGCGCGCGCCGTGCGCCCCTGCCCCAAGTGCACGAGGATCTCCGACTCGCGCGGCGTGAAGCCGTAGGTCTCGGCCACGTGCGCGCACCGCGCCTCGAGCGCATCGCCCTGCTGCTCGGCCGTGGGCGCGCCGCCCTCGGGCACGACGTCGACGCCGCGCAGGTTCTTGTCCTTGAACAGGAACATCGACACCATCGCCAGCAGGTAGATGGCCACGAGCGCCACCGCCGTCAGCGTGATGTCGCCCTGCCCCAGCGTGTGCGCGTTCAGCATGCCCACCAGCGTTCCCGCCATCTGCGCCGCGTTCGTGCAGATGAGCGAGCACGAGAACAGCAGCGCCGCCGGCAGCTTCGTGTCGTGCACGGTATGCGCCACCATGCACCACAGGATGATGCCCGCCACCAGCGTTCCCAGCTGGGCGCACGCGTTCGCCAGACCGCCCACGCCGTTCCAGATGAGCGGCAGCAGCAGAAAGCCCGCCGCCGACAGCGGCAGCGCCATGCGGTACACCGATCCCAAGCTGGGCTGGCTTTTCACCAGCAGCGCCGGCAGCAGCAGCGCCACGATGACGATAGCCTGCGTGATGAGGGACGTGGACTGGAACGTCCCCAGCGGAATGGCCTCCGACAGCGACAGCTGCAGCATGAGGCCGCTCATGAACGAGAGGATGGCGGTGCCCAGCACGGGGCGCCACAGCGCGGACAGCGCGCCCTTGAACACCGGCGCCGAGTACTCCTCGGCGATGGGCTCGCGCGCGGCGAGGCACTGGCGGCAGAACACCACGGACGCAAAGAACAGCACCGCGCCCACCGGCAGCATGAGCGCCGAGGGCAGCAGCGTCACCACGAGGTACACCACCAGGCTGAGCCCGCTGCTCATCAGCACGAACAGGTACACGCGCCGCAGGTCGAACGTGCCCGAGAAGCGCGCCCACAGCAGGTTGATCAGCGCGTCGCCCGCGCCGAAGCACAGGCCGCCCGCCACGAGCCACGGCACGAGCTCGTCCAACGGCACGAACCCCGCGAACTGGAACGCCATGCGCGTGACGATGAAGCCCGTGGCCGCAACGCCCGCGCACACGAGAATCACCGCGGGCGGAAACCCGCGGCCCGCGCGCCGCGCCAACGCGATCATCGCCGCGTACACCACCATGCGCGCCGCGATCACCGCCACGAGGAACAGCGACTGCACGAGGGCGCCCGACTCGCCCAGCGAGGTGAGCACCGTCGGCGACTCGAACGACATGTAGCCGAACGTCAGATACAGCGCATACCCGCTCATGAACACGACATCGCGCGCCCGCATGCCCGCAACCAAATCCTTCAAACAGCTCATCGGCCCCTACCCTCCGTCTGTTTCCCTGCCAGTATATCCCATCCCCATCAATTCGTCTTTTGCTCATGGTTTGCCGTCCGATCGACGGTTTTTCGCGTCCCACCTCGGCTACCCACCCGTATCAGGTAGGGCGTTCACCGGGGGAAATGCGAAAAACTACCCGCGCGGAGGTATGGCAGGCGAGCACGCAGGCACGTATGGTTGGTGGCGCAGGGGAGGATTCCGTCACGGAAATCCTCACGATGAAGCGGGCGGTCTGGGGCCGTCGCGCTTCTCATCGAAAGGAGAGAGGGACATGAAAGAAACCAAACTGAGTCGTCGCGCATTCCTGGGCCTCGGTGCCACCGCGGCCGTCGCCGCCGGAGCCGCCGGGCTTGCCGGCTGCGCACCGCAGCAGGGTGCCGGCACCGCGTCGGCCGAGGGCAACGGCGGTTCGGGCAGCGCCGCAGCGTCGAGCGTCTCCCCCACCAACTACACCCCCGACTTCCTCACGCCGCCGGAGGTTCCCACCGACATCAAGGAGGAGAAGGACTGCGACGTCCTCGTCATCGGCATGGGCCTGGCCGGCACCGCCGCCGCCAAGGAAGCCGCCGAGGCCGGCAAGAAGGTCATCGTGCTGGAGAAGCAGCCCGAGGACAGCTATTCCGTCATCTCCATGGCCGGCGACTTCGGCGTGGTGGGCTCGCAGATCCAGAAGGACCTGGGCATCGAATGGGCACCCAAAGCCGACATCATGAACGAGTACGTCAAGGAGACCGGCGGTCGCTGCGACACGTGGATGATGAGCTACTGGTACGACCACTCCGGCGAGGACTTCGACTGGTTCATCGAGGGCGCCGACTACGAGGTGCTGAAGTCCACGGCCGCCAACCGCGAGACCGACAAGCCGAACTTCATCCGCCCGAAGTGCTTCCCCAAGCTGGAAACGTACGACTACAAGGAAGAAGTGTACCCGTACTTCCACGGCACCATCACCACGAACCCCAACATGCAGTGGGCGTGCGAGGCGGCCTTCAACGCCGCCCTAGCCGCCGGTGCCGAGCTCATCTACGAGGCCGAGGGCGAGCAGCTCATCAAGGAAGGCGACGCCGTGGTAGGCGCCTACGCCAAGACGAAGGACGGCTACCTCAAGGTGAACGCCAAAGCCACCGTGCTGTGCTGCGGCGACTACGGCGCGAACACCGAGATGCGCCACTACTACGCGCCGTGGACCGAAGAGTTCATGGGCGGCGTGGATGACGGCCGCGGCCAGCTCATGGGCATCTGGGCCGGCGGCTGGATGGAGCTGGGCCCCCACGCGCCGATGACGCACCACATGGGCGGCGCCCTGGGCGTGGACAGCTTCCTGCAGCTCAACATGGAGGGCAAGCGCTTCATGAACGAGGACGTGCCCGGCCAGAACATCGCCGACGAGCACACGCGCCAGCCGGTCGCCAAGGACCCCGAGCTTGCCAAGGCGGGCGTGAAGTCCTGGCAGATCTTCGACAGCAAGTGGCCCGAGCAGATCATCCACATGCCCGACGGCCACGGCTACACCACCTACTTCGTTCCCGACGACAAGATCGCCGAGTACGAGACCGTGCTGTCCGGCTTCGGTCTGGGCTACACGACGCAGGCCATGGTGGACGAAGCGGCCGACGTCAAGTGCGACACGCTTGAGGAGCTGGCCGAGAAGACGGGCCTGCCCTACGACACGATGAAGGCCGAGATCGAGCGCTACAACGAGCTGTGCCACAACGGCCTGGACGAGGATTTCGGCAAGATGTCGAAGCGCATGTTCCCCGTCGAGAACCCGCCGTACTACGCGTGCAAGTTCGGCAACGCGGGCATGCTGGTCATGTTCGGCGGCCTCGAGTGCAACCACGACCTGCAGGTGACGAAGGACGGCACGAACGACCCGATCCCCGGCCTGTACGTGGCCGGCAACACGATGGGCCGCCGCCTCCAGGTGGACTACCCCGTGGTCGTGGCCGGCATCAGCCTGGCCACCGCCCTCAGCTTCGGCCGCCTGGCCGGCAAGAACGCCGCCGCTGCGGTGTAAGCGCCTCCCCCCGCGAGGCGTCCCCTCCTCCCCTCCGGACGCCTCCGACACGAAGGGCCCCTCTCGCCAAGCTGCGAGAGGGGCCCTTCCTCGGTACGCCAGCGAACCTACATCATGCCCGCGGCGAAGAAGGCGTAGCGGGCGAGCACGACGCCCACGATCGCAAGGGCGCACACGGCCGCGCCGCCCGCCTGCGCGGGGAGCTTTCCTGCGCGGGTCGCCGCAGCCACGGCGCTTGCGGCCAGCGGCCCCACGATGCCGGCGGCAACCAGCAGCCCCGTCGCGTCCAGGCCGATGCGCACCAGATACAGCCCGAACGCGCCCAGCACCGCGGCGAACGCAACGCCGGCGGCCACGTTCGCCGCAGCCAAGACGCCGCCCGCCAGCGCCGACCGGTCGAGCAGCGCGCACAGGCCCGCGCCCAGCGCGAGGTCGCCCACCAGGAACAGGGGCACGGTCGCAGCGCCGCTCCAAGCCGGCAGGCCCAAACTCTGGTAGTACGCCAGTCCCGTGACCACCATGAGCCCCACGGCAACCAGCCCTCCGGCCCAGCGGATCGGGCGCACCGCGGCGCCCTTCGCCTTCGCCACCGCAAGATCGACGACGATGACCGCCCCGAACGCGATGGACCAGTACGCCTCCTGCGCGATCATGGAGCCGGGGTTCGCCATGCCGTTCACGAACCGCAAGGGCTGCCCCAGATGCAGCAACGTGCCGCACAGGCCCAGTCCCAGCAACACGAGGCACACGAGCGGAAACAGCCAGGGGCGCGCAGGAGCGGCGGCCCCCGAGCCCGCGCGCACGTTCCCGCACAGGGCATCGACCGCGTACGCTCCGGCCGCCAAGCCGGCGAACGTCGTGAACACCAGCAAGGGAAGCATTTCAGCAAACATCTTCATCCCCTCTTTCCTATATATAGTAGACCGACGGATGCGTGCCGGCCTCCGGCAGGTACGGTTCGGCATGCCGCTCTTGCATGAGCTTGCTCGGCGCGCTCTCCGGATCGTTCAAGTCGCCGAACACGCGCGCGTTCGCCGGGCACGCGGCCACGCAGTACGGCTCGACGCCCTCGGCCACGCGCTCGGCGCAGAAGGTGCACTTGCTCATCACGTGGTCGACGTCGTTCATCGACGGCGCGCCGTACGGGCACACCCAGCTGCAGTAGCCGCACGCGATGCACACGTCCTGATTCACCGACACGATGCCGGTAGCGGGGTCTTTGTGCATGGCCCCCGACGGACAGTTGTTCACGCACGCCGGATCCTCGCAGTGGTTGCACAACAGCGGCCGGAAGGCCAGCGTGGTGCGCGGGAACGTGCCCGTCGATTGGTACAGCACGTCGCCGTCCAGGCTTTCCAGGTGGTTCCAGTGCGCGCTGCCGGGAACCTCGTTCGATATCTTGCAGCTGACCGTGCAGGTTTGGCAGCCCACGCAGTGCTGGGTGTCAATCACCATGCCGTAGCGTTTCTCGGTCATGATCTCCTCCTTTACGCCTTCTCGACTTCGACGAGCACGTCATAGAAGGCGCTGTTCGTCATGCTGTAGGCTTCTTCGGCGTCGCAGATGGTGTGATGGGTCAGGTTTTGGTAGCAGCCTTCGATGAAGTAATCGGGCGTCCACCCGCTCTGCGTGGCCACCGTGCCCGGGATGATGCCCTCGGTGAGGAACGCCCGGATCTTCATGTCGCCGCGATCGTTGAGCACGCGCACCACGTCGCCGTGCGCGATGCCGCGCGCCTCGGCGTCGACGGGGTTCATCTGCAGCAGGGGCTCGTCCTGCACCACCTCGAGCGCCGGGTTCAGAATGTGCTGCGTGTGTACGTTCAGGCGGTCGTGGTACTGGATGTACACGAGCGGGTACTTCGCGGCCAGCTCGCCTTCGCGCGGATCCTCGCACGGCGGTTGCCACGTGGGAACCTCCTCGTCGAACGCCACCAGGGACTCGGTATAGAACTCGAACTTGCCGGTGTCGGTCTTGTACCCGGTGCCGTCGGCGTAGACGATGGCGGGGTCGTACAGCGCGTCGGAGCGGCCGAAGATGCCCTGCTCGACCACGTCGCGATCCCAATCGAGGCCGTCCCATGCCGGATGGTCGGTGCCCACGAACTGGCGAATCCATTCTTCGTCGGTTTTGCTCCAGTAGTCCTCGACGCCGGTCTTCTTCGCCAGCAGCGACATGATCTCGACGTCGGACTTGCTCTCGCCCATCGGCTCGATGGCGGGCTGGTTGAACATGGCCCAGGGGCTGCGGTCGACGAGGTCCCAGTGCTCCCAATACGTGCAGGCAGGCAGCACGATGTCGGAGTACTTCGCCGTCCACGTCCACCACGGATCGACGGTGACGATGAAGTCGATGGCCGGGATGACCTCGTTGATGATGCGGTTGGAATCGGGGCTCATGTTGATGAAGTTCGAGTTGGCGATCCACAGGAAGTCGATGGGCACCGGATCGTGGTTCACCGCCGCCGCGTACACCTTGGAGGACGGCACGAGGTTCGCCTTCTTTCCCGTGTCCGACCAATCGGTGAAGTCGTACACCGGGCCCGTGTAGCCGGCAACCGGCTTGTTGGTGGCCGTGCCGCCCGCATGCGACGCGCCGCCACCGGGGACGCCGATGTACCCGGCGACCATGGCCAGCGTGGCCACGGTGCGGAACGGCGCGAAGGAATGGTACACGCGCTGCATGCCCTGGCCCATGCGGATGCCGGCGGGCTGCGCCTCGATGTACTCTCGGGACAGACGTTCGACCACATCCGGGTCGATGCCGCAGATCTCGCCGGTGCGCTCGAGCGTGTACGGAGCGCACGCGTCGACGAGGTGGTCGAACGCGGTGCGGCACGCCACGCCGTCGACCGTGAACGAGCCCGTCAGCGCGGGCTTGACGCTTCCGCCCTTGATGGAGGCCGCATCGGGGGCGGGCACCGCGGTGCCCGTCAGTTCGTCCCAGATCACGTACGTGCCGGCGCCGGCGCCCGCTTCGCCCTGCGCCGCCGGAGCGGTGCCGATGGAACCCTCGTCGGCCTTCCCGGTTCCCGCCGCCGTGGTCACCACCTTGCCGTCGACCATACGCAGGTACGCGCCGTCGTCCTCGCGGATGAGGTAGGGGGCGACCGATTCCTCCACCAGCTTGTCTTTGGCATGCAGGTCGTTGCCGATGATCCAGTTCATCATGCCCAAGGCCAGCGCCGGATCGGTTTGCGGGTTGAGGGGAATCCACTCGTCGGCCATGGCCGCCGTGGAGCACTGGCGCGGGTCGATGACGATGACCTTCGCGCCGTTCTTGCGCGCGGCCACGTAATCGCGCAGCTCGGACGTGTGCGTGTCGGCCACGTTGCGGCCCCACACGATGAGCAGCTTGGAATTCAGGTAGTCGCGCGAGTCGTGGGCGCCGCGGTGCGTGCCGAACACCATGGTCATGCCCATGGACGCGCCGTGATCGCCCATGATGCCCTCGATGTCCCAGGTGGTGGCTCCCACGGTGGCGGCGTAGCGCGTGGGCGCCTCCCACGACAGCTTGCCCAGGTCGCCCGTGAACGAGTAGAACGAAGCGGCCTGCGGGTCTTTGGCCAGCACGGCGTTGAGCTTTTCGGCGATCGCGTCGATGGCCTCGTCCCAGGTGATGCGCTCGAACTCGCCCGAGCCGCGCTCGCCCGTGCGCCGCATGGGGTACATGACGCGCGTGTTTTCGTCCTGCAAGCGCTGGATGTAGCTCATGGAGCGCAAGCACGCGTTGGCGTACCCCGGCCGCCCCGGCATGTCGCCCGGCTCCACGCGCACGAGCTTGCCGTCGCGCACCGTGCCGCGCAGATGGCAGCGCGAGGTGCAGTTCACCGTGCACACCGCGTGCACGGCCTTCTCGCCGGCGGCTGCCGGAGCCTCGTCGGCCAGCGCTTCGGGCGCGCCGGCGCCCTGCGCCCCGAAACCCAACGCGGACGCGACGGTTATCGCGCCGACGCCCTTGATGAACGTGCGACGGGTCAGCTTGCCGTCGCGCATGAAGTACTCGGGTTCGCATACGCCAGCATGCGTCTCGGTCGTCTTCATCTCACCCTCCTCTTCCTCGTCTTCTCCGATGGCCCCAAAAAGGGCCCAAAGGGAACAGGCACCTTTGGGGCCATTCTTGCGGACAAGCTGGACGATACGCCGGCTTCGGAACGCGCTCCACACACGGCAGTGGGAGCGGCACACGGTTGGGCTGCGCACCTAAACAGGGGTTGGACCCACAACATTGTGGGGCTGGCACAGGGCTGGTTGGACAGGCGCGTACACGAAGCCGTACCATCTCCTGCGCAGAGGGGGGGGGACGCCATGGGCGCCGACGAGGAACGGAGCGGCCCGAGCCGCACGCAGGCAACAGGATCATCGAGTGCCGTCACGGCGCTCGTCGCCGTTGCGGCCTTCCTCCTGTTCGGGCTCAACAACACCGAGACGACCGCGCTTCCCACCTACGCCATGTCGCTTGGCGCCGGACCGTTCGTCGCCAGCTTGCAGAACAGCCTGTTCGTGCTGCTCGCCGTCCTCCTGCGCATCCCGCTCGAGCGCGTGGTGGAGCAGCGAGGAAGCCGCTTCGCCATGATCGCGGGAGCGTTGGGGTACACCGTGCCGTGCCTGGCCCTCGTCGGTTGCTCCGAGCTGTGGCAGGTCGTGGTCCTGCGCCTGGCGCAGGCGTTCGGGCTGGCGCTGTTCCAACCGAGCGTGGCGCAGTACCTCGCAGCCACCTCCCCCGCCTCCAAGCTGGGGAGGCGGTTGGGAATCGTGCGGTTCGCAACCACCGCCTCGCTGATGGCGGGGCCGGTGACCATCTTCCCGCTCATCGACGCGCACGGGTACGGAGCGTTCTTCGTCGCGCTCGCGCTTGTGGGAACGTGCGGCACGGCCGTCGCCCTCGCGCTGCCGCGCGACCGCACGGCAGCAGCCTCGCGGCTCGCAGCTCCCGCACCCCTCGCGCTCCCCGCGTCCTCTCCCCTGCGCCAGCGGGTGCTCCTCCTCGCCAGCCCGCTCCTGCTCGCGTCGGGCTACAGCGTGGTCATGAACTTCGGCCAGACCCTCGCCGAAGAAGCGCTCGCATCCTGCAACGACGGCATGCTGTTCGCGTTCCTCAGCACCGGAGGCCTCGTCGGCAGCCTCGTCGCCGGATGGGCGACCGATCGGTTCGGCGCGAAGCGCTCGGTGGGCTGCACCATCGCCGCCAACGGCCTGGGGCTGCTGCTCATGGCGCTGGGCCGCAGCCCCGAAGCGGTCCTCGCGGGGGCGTTCCTGTGCGGAGCGGGATACTTCGGCGCCACGGCCACGCTCGTCGCCGCCGCGGGCGCGTCGTCGGGCGGCGGCGCCGGCACGTTCCTGGCGCGGCAGCAAAGCGCGCTCGACCTGGGAATGATCGCGGGAGGGCTGCTGGCCGGAGCCATGATGCAGGGCGGCTTGCCGGTTTCCGCGACCTATCTGGCAACCTCGGCGGTCGCCGGGGCGGGCCTGGTCGCGTGGGGTATGATGTATCCGAACACGAAGGGGAAGCCGAAGCGCTAGGGGGAACGCATGGAAGCAATCAGCCTGTTCGTGCAGCCGAAGCCGCTGCTGAGCGAGACCATCGAACGCATCGTCGCCGACGGCACCCTGAAGGCTCGGGCGCTCGTGCTGAGCCCGGGGGATTACCTGTTCCGCGAGGGCGACGACATGCGCGAGACGTTTTACCTGACGAGGGGCCTGGTACGGCTGTACAGCGGCACGCCCGACGGGTACACCAAAACGGTGTTCTTCCACAAGGCGGGCACGCTCATCGGGTTCCAGGGATTCCGTCCCGAAGTCGACCGCAAGCCGTCCATCCTGAACGCGAAGGCCACCACGAAAGTCGAAGCGTTCGCCATCGACGCCGAGCGTTTCGGCGCCTACCTCAAAACGCACGGCGACGTGTGCTACGCCATGGCGCAATACCTGTTCGAGATGATGTCGCTGCAAACGCGCGAAGCGGTGAACGCCTCCGTGTACCCCGTGCTGCAGCGGTTCTCCGCGCTGCTGCTCACGCTGGCCCGCGAGTTCAACTCGGCGCAGGCGCCGGCCATCATCCCGTTCAGCAACGAGGAGCTGGCCGAGATGCTGGGCGTGCACGTGAACTCCATCACGAACTCCGTCGTGGCGCTGCGCAACGCCGATTGCGCCGAACGCCAACGCGGCGCGCTGGTCATCACCGATTTCAAGAAGCTCAAAAGCATCGCCGAAAACCTCATCGTGGAGAACTAGGCTCGCGGCAAGCCCGCCCCAGCCCGCCCGCCCCCTGCCCCGCCCGTCGCGGAGCAGGGGCAGGGGGCCGCTCCTTCTAGCTTGCAGGGCGGAAGAGGGCCAGCAGGCGATCCACGAAGCCCTGCGGCTCCGAGCCCGAGCCTGCGCCCCCGTCCGCGCCCCCGTCCGCGTCCGCATTCGCCTCCCCCGCCGCCTCCGCCGCGTCCGCGTCGTCGGGCTCCTCCACGCCGTCCACCACGTAGATGAACTGCACGTCGTCGACGGCGGTGTTCGACGGGTCGACGAAGGAGTGCGCCTGGTAGTCGGCGCCCAGCTTGTCGTCGATCGCCTGCTGCACCGCGTCGATGACCTGCTCGTCCATGCCGCTCACGGCCTCGGCGAGGTCGGCCGTGCCGGCGGACAGCTCGCGCGCGCCCGACGAGGCGCTCGCCGCGCCGCTCGCCAGCTGCACGGCCCCCGCAGCCGCCGACGACGCGCCCGCCGCCACCTCGCCCGTGCCGCCCGCCAGCGATGCCGCGCCCGCGCTCAAGCTCGCAGCCCCCTCAGCAAGCGCAGGCGCCTGCGTCGCGAGCGCATCGACGCCGCCGGCGTACGCCTCCACGTTGGCGGCAAGGTCTGCCGTGCCCGCCGACAGGCTCGCCGTGCCCGCCGCCGCCTCGGCGATGCCGCCCGACAGCGGCGCGTAGCTTCCCTCGACGGTGTCGAGCGCGCCGTAGGATCCGGCGGCCTGGCTGGCCTGGGCAAGCGCTTGCGCCGCGCCGTCCAAAGCGGCCACCGTCGCAGCCGTCGGATCGGCGTACGCCGCCGCCGCGGCCGCCGCGTACGCCTCCTGCGCGGCCGCGTACTGCGCGGCGCCGACGGCGGCCTGGGCCTTCGCCGCCGCCACGGCCCCGAGGAACGACTGGTCGCCCGCCCGCAGCGCCTGCACGCCCGCGTCGAGGTCGGCCGCCCCCGCGCGAACCCGCTCTGCCGCCGCGTCGAGCGCCGCGCTGTTCGCGCTCACCGACGCGAGCCCGTCCACCGCCGCGCCCACGCCCGCTTGCAGCTCCTCCGACCCGCGCGCCAGCGAGCTGGCGCCGCCCGCAAGCTCCGTCGCGCCCGCCGCCACCTCGCCGGTGCCGGACGCGAGGTCGCCCGAGCCGCTGGCTAGCGACCCCAGCCCGCTTTCAAGCGAGGCCGCGCCGTCGGACAGCTGCGCGGTTGCGTCCTCCAGCTCGCCGGTCTTGTCGGACAGCTGCGCGGTATCCTGCTCGGCCAGGTCGATGGCCAGGCCGAGCGGCATCGCGCTGATCTGCCACCCCTCGTACGAGAAGGCGCGCGCATCGCCCTCGATGGCGTACACGGCGCTCTCGCCCGGCAGCACCAAGTAGCTGATCACGGCGTTGTCGCCCACGTGGGCGACGGTCGCGCCGTCGGCCTCCTCCACTTTGAACGCGCTTTCCGGGAACGTCCCCTGCGCCTGCATGACGCAGCTTTCGGCGAAGTCCGCGAGCCCCGCGGCCTCCGCATCCCCGCCGCGCGCCGTCACCGCGAACTCGATGCGCAGCCGCCCGCTCTTCCCCGCCAGCTCGTCCGGCGCGATCTGCGCCCCGTCGAGGTAGTACGTCAACGAGACGTCCCACGGCAGCGGCGTCGCGGCATCCATCTCGCCCTCGTAATAGAACGGCTGATCGGCCAACGTGCTCACCTGCACGGCGCCGTTCTCCTGCACCAGCGCATCGGTGGTGGTCAGGTTCTTCACCCGCGTGTAGCGTGCCGGGTCGTCCACCGTCTGGACGGCGCCCGTGTCGAACACGTTCACCACGTACAGCCCTTGCGTCGTCCCGTCGGCGCCCGCCTTCACGTACACCACCTCGTCCTTCGCCGCCTCGGGCTCGACGCCCCACGCTTGGCTCACCTCCAACGCCGCCGTCGGCAACGCCAGCACGCCGGCCAGCAGCGAGGCCGCCAGAGCACATCCCGCTTCCTTACGCTTCTCCATGAGCACCTTCTCCTTCCAACGCGCTCGCACCCTTCGGCTCGCCCTCGTACACATGCAGGCCGAGCGAGGTGCGGCGAATGACTCCATCGAATGTTTTGAACAACCACGGCAGGAACACGAACATCATGAGCATGGACGTGAACGCGCCGCGCGCGATGAGCACGCCCAGCTCGGAGATCACGCCGTTCGAGGCGATCTGCCACACCGCCAGCCCCGCGAACACGAGGATCGACGAGGACGTGAGAATGGTCAGGGCCGCATGCTTCACCGCCGAACGCGCCGCCTCGCGCGGCGTGTACTCGCTGCGGCGGTCGAAGTACTCGCGCGTGTAGATGATGGCGTAGTCCACGGCCGCGCCCAGCTGCACCGCGTCGATCACGAGGTAGCCGATGTAGTTCAGGCTGTCGCCCAGGAAGTACGGCACGGCCAAGTTGATCCAGATGGCCACCTCGATGGCGATCAGCACCACGAACGGGATGGACAGGCTGCGGAACATGAGCGCCAGCACGAGGCCGATGGACAGCATGGAGAACAGCTTCACGCGCCCCGCGTCCTGCTGCACCGTGTCGCGCAGGTCGTACACCGACACCTCCGCGCCCGCCAACCGGTACGCGTCCCCGTACTGAGCCTCCGCCGTCGCACGCACCTGCTCCACCAGCGCGAACGCCTCGTCGCCCTCGCCTTCCACGTCGAGCGACACCACGAGGCGCGACCAGCCGCCCGCGATCACCTGCTCCACCGTGGACGCGGGCGCAACCTCCACCGGCAGCGCGCGCCCGGCCTCGGTCACGTACGACGTCACGCCCGTCACGTGATCGAGCGCCTCGAGATCGTCCGCAAGCGCCTGCTCGCGCGACGTGTCGCCCTCGGGCACCATCACTACCCAGGTGGCCGACGCGCCGAACGCCTCCTCGATGCGCTCCTGCTCAACCGCGGTCTGGCTGCCCGGAGGTGCGAACCCGGAGGTGCCGTACCTGAAATCGGTGCGGCTCTCCGCCAGGTACGCCGGCACCGCCACGACGATCACCACCACGGCCATCGGCACCATGATGCGCTGGCACACGCGGGCGAAGCCGTCGAACGAGGGCATGAGGAACCGGTGCTCGAACCTGTCGATCCAGCGCAGGCACAGCAGCGTGAGGCACGGCATGAGGAACATGACGGTGAGGAAGCTGAACAGGATACCCTTCGCCAGCACGATGCCCATGTTCACGCCGATGCCGAACTGCATGACCGTGAGCGAGAGGAAGCCGAAGAACGTGACGGCCGCGCTGGACAACACCACCGAGAAGCCGCGCTTCATCGCATGCGCCATGGCAACGTAGGGGTCGGCGTACTCGCGCTGGCAGCGGCGGAACGTGTGCAGCAGCACGATGGCGTAGTCCATCGACACCGCCAGCTGCAGGATGGCGCCGCATATCTGGCTGATGAAGGAGATCTCGCCGATCAGGAGGTTCGTCCCCATGTTCATCACGATGGCCACGCCGATCACCGTCAGGAAGATGACGGGCTCGAACCACGAATGCGACGTCAGCGACAGGATCACGATGATGATGAGCACCGCCAGCACCATGATGTAGGCGATCTCCACCGACGTGGAGCTTTGCGCGCTGGCGGTGTTCACGGCATCGCCCGACAGCGACACCTGCGACGCGCCCGCATCCTGGGCGGCCGCACGCGCCTCCTCGGTGGCCGTCACCCCTTTCGCCTCGTCGATGACCAGCTGGAACAGATACCCGTCGTCGGTCGCCCACGACGCCGTCACGTCCTCGTCCTGCACGGCGAGCGGCTTCTTCGTGTCCGCCACGCTGCCCAGCCACATCACCTCGTCCACGCCGTCGACGGCGGCCAGGTCGCGGGAAAGCTGCTCGGCCGTGGCCTGGTCGATGCCCTCGGCGAACAGGCGCGCGTTCGGGATGCCCCCGTCGAACGAGTGCTCCATGTCGTCGAGCGCCTGCATCGACGGCGCGTCGGCCGGCAGGTAATCGGTCATGCTGTAGTTCACCTTCACCGCCGGGATGCACAGCGCGCACGCCACTGCCGCCACCGCGAACAGCGCAACCACCGCCTTGCGGTGGCGCAGGAACGCTTCGCAAAACTTGAGCATCATGCTCCCTTCGAACAGATGTTTCACGTGAAACACTCATACCACAGGTGATGCATACTCAACATTAGTACCGTTATACATCACGTGTTGAATAATGAACGAGTATGCGATATGCTTTCGACCAGGGCAATACGCAATCAAGCGCCCGATCGTCGACTATTCGACACCGCGGGGGCTGTTCGTCGAAGAAGGTGAATCGTGTCGGAAGAAATCTTGACACCCGGATGGCGTCGCGACATCAAAATGGATCGCCGTTCTCGGCGCACGCGCAACGCGCTGACGACGGCGCTCATGGCGCTTTTGAAGGAGCGCCCGCTCAAAAGCATCACCGTCACCGAGCTGGCCGAGCTGGCCGACGTGAACCGCGCCACGTTCTACGTGCACTTCCAGGACGTGTACGACATGTTCGACCAGGTGAAAGAGGAGTTCTGCAACATCTGCCGCGAGCTGGTGGACGCGCATGGCGAAGAGCTGGCGCGCAACGAGAACCGTCCGTTCCTCGAGGACATCTTCAGCTACTTCGAAACGAACGAAGACGCGTTCGCCATCGTGTTCGGCGACAACGCCGACGGGGCCTTCCTGGGAGACGTCATCGACGTGGTGCGCGACAGCTGCCTCACGGCCGTCGCGCCCCTCGAGGCCGTGGAGCGCCGGGAGCGCGACCAGGGCCTGACGCCGAACCGCGACCGCGCCCTCGGCATGGCGCTGTGCAACTACCAGTTCGACTTCATCGCCGGCGGCATCGTCAGCATGCTGAAAAGCTGGCTGGCCAGCGACCGCCGCGAGTCCATCGACACCATGGTCGCCCTCGCCGACAGCTACCTCAACGTGCTGGGCGAAGGCGTCCTCCAGCGCAACCTCGCGCTGGCCGAGCGCCCGTCGTAGCAAGCGCGGCGCCCCGATGCCCCAAAGGGAGCCGAACCCCTTCTAGGACATCCTCCAGAAGTCCCGGATAAGCTCCTGACGGTTCGCCTGACCGGATTTTTGCAGGATGTTGTGCACGTGCACCTTCACGGTGCTGGGCGACAGCTGCAACGACGAGGCGATGTTCTGATTGTCGTTGCCCTGCAGGACGAGGTACAGCACCTCCCGCTCGCGCTCGGACAGCTGATGCTGCTTGCCGTACCGCATGAGCGTGTCGTTCAGCACCGCCTCGCGGCGCTCGCCGCCCGGCGCCGGCGGATGCTCGAAGCGCAACGCGAGCGTGCGGAACGCGTCGCGGCACGCCACGAACATGCAGACGAGCATCAACGCGTTCTCGGCGTAGTTGCGCTCGGACGTGAACGCCCACGGCCCGATGCCAAGCGTCGCCGGATCCACCACGAGGAAGAAGAGCACGTCCTCGGCCACCACCAACACGCCGAGCACCCACAGCGCCACGTACAGGCGCAGGTGGCGGCACAGTCGCCCGCGCTCCACGCTGTCGTCCGTCGTGCGGTAGCGATACGCGGCGAATCCCAGCATCCAGAACAACAGCAGCGCGCGCAGGGTGTAGAACGTGAAGCGCTGCACGTTCCCCTCGGGAAACGCGATGAGCACCACCGCGCTTGCCACCACGAACACCACGCCGGGCACCGCCATGAGCGCGCGGCTCTTCTCGCCGAGCACCGTGCATACCACCAGCCAGAACGACACGAGGAACCCAGCGCCCGCCAGGATGGACGCGTACGAGCGCACCATCAGGTACGCGCTGGTCATCTGCGCATCGAGCCCCGGATACATGAGCTCGTCCTGCAACACCCAGGCCACGTCGAAGAAGTAGAACAGAAACGCAAGGAACGCGAACAGCAGCACGCGCTTGCGCGACACGAGGTACGCCGACAGGCACGCAGCCGAGGTGAGGACGGAAGCCAGCAGCACGATCAGGGTGAAATGGAAGAGCACGAACCCCACCAACAGACACTCCTTCGTCCGACGATGCAGGAAATCAATCGTTTCCCATCATATACGAAACGGTACGCCCCTGCGGTGCATGCATCCGATCACCTGCGGTTTAACTAGGTTGTAGTTCTCAGTCGCCGCATTTCGGACGCGCGCGGGCCGCTCGATAGACCCTGTTTAGACCTTTCTTTCGCCGTCGCCTCCCGGCAAGGTGTGATCGACGCGTCGTCATGCAGCACCTCTTCGCAAAGGAGTTCGTCAATGGACAAAAGAAAAGGGATCGGCCTGTTCGGGCTGATCGGCATGGTGATCAGCTCGTGCATCGGGTCGGGCGTGTTCGCCATCACGGGCCAGTTGGCGCAGGTCGCGTCCCCCGGCAGCGCGCTCATAGCCTGGGGCGTCGTGGGCGTGGGCTTCATGATGCTAGCGCTGTCGCTTGCCAACCTGGGCGCGAAGCGCCCCGACCTGCACGGCATCTTCCAGTACGCCGAGGAGGGCTTCGGCCCGTTCGCGGGCTTCATCTCGGGCTGGGGGTACTGGCTGAGCGCGTGGCTGGGCAACGTCGCCTTCGCCACGATGATGATGTCGACGCTGGGGTACTTCTTCCCCGCGTTCCTGCCGGGCAACACCGTTCCCTGCATCCTCATCGCGTCGGTCATCATGTGGCTGCTCACCCTGCTCGTCATCCGCGGCGTCGAGAGCGCATCGTTCCTCAACGCCATCGTCATGGTGTGCAAGGTGGCGTCTATCGCCGTGTTCATCCTGTTCACCCTGTTCCTGTTCAACGCCAACGTGTTCACGGCCGACTTCTGGGGCACGCTCCAGAACAACATGGCCTCCATGGGCGAGCTGGGCGCAGACGCGGTGGCCATCGGAAGCGTCGGCGACCAGGTGAAGAACTGCCTCATCATCCTCATGTGGACCTTCGTGGGCATCGAGGGAGCCACCGTCATGTCCTCCCGTGCCCGCAAGAAGAGCGACGTGGGCAAGGCGACCGTCATCGGCCTGATCTGCCTGCTGCTCATCTACATCAGCGCCTCGGTGCTGCCGTACGGCTACCTGCCCTACACCGAGATCGCCGCCATGAACTACCCGGCCATGCTCTACGTGTTCGACTCGATGGCCCCCGGCTGGGGCGGCGCGTTCATCTCCATCGCCATCATCATCTCCGTCATGGGGTCGTGGCTGTCGTTCACCATCCTGCCCGCCGAAACCACGTCGGACATGGCGAAACGCCAACTGCTGCCCGCCGCATGGGGCAAGATGAACGCCAAGAACGCTCCCCGGTTCAGCCTGCTGATCGTGGGCGCGTGCACCCAGGTGTTCATGCTCACGCTCATCTTCTCCGAAGACGCGTACAACTTCGCGTTCTCCCTCTGCACGGTGGCCATCGTCATCACCTGGACCCTGGCAGCCGCCTATCAAGCGAAGTACTCCGCCCAGAACAGGCAGATGGGACAGCTGATCATCGGCGCGATCGCGGTGCTGTTCCAGGTTGTCGGCGTACTGCTGAACGGCTGGACGTTCCTGCTGCTCACCTGCGTCGGTTACATCCCGGGCTTCTTCGTGTACGCCAAGGCGCGCAAGGATCAAGGACGCGGCCTGACGACGGCCGAGAAGGCGGGGATGGGCATCATCTCGGCACTCGGCGTGCTGTCGCTCGTGCTGCTGTTCACGGGATTCATCAGCTTCTAGCACCGCATATCGCAACCTGTCACAACCGGGAAGGGACACTCCTATGCATATCGCAACCATTGGCGTTGAAGACTGGCTGAACGTCTGGGAGAAAAGCGCCACCTACGACATCGCGCAATCCACCATCTCGTCGATGACGATGGGCGAGATCCTCGCCCTGGACGACGAGCACGGGGCCACGTTCTACGAGCGGCTGAACAAGGACAAGATGAACTACGGCTGGATCGAGGGCTCGCCCGCGTTCAAAGAGGAGGTGGCCAAGCTCTACCGCTCGGTGGATCCCGGCAACGTGCTGCAGACCAACGGCGCGACCGGCGCCAACTTGCTGGCGCTGCTGGCCCTCGTGGAGCCGGGCGACCACGTGATCGCCGAATACCCCACCTACCAGCCGCTGTACGAAATCCCCCGCACGCTGGGAGCCGACGTGGAGTATTGGCACATCCGCCGCGAGCACGGCTGGAACCCCGACGTGACCGAGCTTGAAAAGCTCGTGCGCCCCGACACGAAGCTCATATGCATCAACAACGCCAGCAATCCGCTGGGCACCGTGCTCGACGCCGCAACGCTCAAGCGCATCGCGGAAATCGCCGAATCGGTGGGCGCCTACGTCCTGTCCGACGAGGTGTACCTGCCCCTGCACGACACGGAATCGTACGTGTCGATGGCCGACCTGTACGATAAGGCCGTCGTGACGAACAGCCTGTCGAAGACGTACTCGGTGCCGGGCGCGCGCATCGGGTGGACGGTGTCGAACAAGGAGCTGGCCGACCGCTTCCGCGTGTACCGCGACTACACGATGATCTGCGACGGCGTGTTCAACGACGCGTTGGCCGTGCACGTGCTGCGCAACCGCGACAAGGTGCTTGAGCGCAACCGCGCCATCGTCACGAACAACCTCGCCATCGCCCAGGAGTGGGTGGACGGCGAGCCGCGCGTGTCCTGGGTGCCCCCGAAGGCCGTGTCCACGTCGTTCATCGAGCTGGATATCCCGATCGACGACGAGCGGTTCTGCATCGACCTGCTGCGCGACCAAGGGGTGCTGCTGGTGCCGGGAAGCCGTTTCGAGTTGCCCTGCGGCGCCCGTCTGGGATACTGCGCGCCCGAGCCCACGCTGCGCGAGGGCCTCAAGCGCCTGAGCGCCGCGCTGCGCCAGTTCGACTAAGCACGAAGCGCGCGCCGCTCGGCGCGCGCTTCGCTACGACGTCTTCCAGAAGTCCTGGGTGAGGGCCTGGCGGTTGGGCTGGCCCGTCTTTTGCAGGATGTTGTGCACGTGCACCTTCACGGTGCTCAGGGCCAGATGCATGGTGGACGCGATGTTCTGATTGTCGTTGCCCAGCAGCACGAGGTGCAGCACCTCCTGCTCGCGCTCGGACAGTTGGTGGCGCTTGCCGTACACCATGAGGTTCTCGCTGATGCGCGCGTCCTGCACTTCGCCGCCGTGCATTGGCGGGCGTTCGAAACGCATCGACAGCACCTGGAACGCGTCGCGGCACGCGAAGAACGCCAGGCTCAGCATCAGCACGTTCTCCATGAAGTTGCGCTCGGGCGCGAACGTGCGCGGCCACATGACGACGGAGTTCGGCTCGCACACCAGGAAGAAGCTCGCGTCCTCCAGGACCATGAGCAGCCCCACCACCCACACCAGCACGTACAGCCATCGATGACGGCGCAAACGATTGCGCTCCACCTCGTCTTTGCTGGAGAAGTAACGGAACCCGACATACAGCAGCATCCAGAACAGCAGCATGGCACGCGTGGTGTAGAACACGAACCGCTGCACGTTGCCATCAGGCAGCAACGTGAGCGCCGCGATGCTGCCCAGCACGTACACCACCCCCGGCACCACGCGCAACGCGCGGTTCGTGCCGCCGAGGTAGTCGCACAGCAGCAGCCAGAACGCCATGAGGCAGCCGCCGCCCGTCACCACGGACACCAGCGAGCGGACGATGGCGAACACGCCCACCACCTGCAAATCGCCCAGGAGGGCAAAGTCGTCCTGCAGCACCCAGGCGACGTCGAAGAAGTAGAACAGGAAGCCGAACACGGCGAACATCATCTCGCGCCGATGCGACACGAGATAGGCCGACAAGCACGTGGCCGAAGCGAGGATAGAGGCAAGCATCACGAACAGCGTGTAGTAAAACAGCACGAACCCCACGAACGAGCACCTCGCTATCGTTTACCTCATGGCTTGCATCATATGCCATGATACACGAAATCGCGCACGGCGTTGCCCCGGCCCGAAAACGCGCCCGCGCACCCCGGCGGCCACCGCTGGGGAATCATCTTCCCACCTGCGGTTTACGGGAGGTTTACCGCGTTCGCCGCTCCGCTACACCCGCAATCAATCTATCGCTAAATCTTGTTTACATCTTTCATTCGCCCGACGAGGGGTGCATGGTGGACTCAACGCGCCGAGCGGCTTAAAGGACCGCACGGCGACTTGGCGAAGATCGGTTCCCCCTTCACGAGGAACCGACGTAAAGGAAGAAGGAGGGTTGCACATGTCAGGAGTAAACGTCAAGAGCGAGATCAAGCCCTTGAAGAAAGTCCTGCTGCACCGCCCGGGTAAAGAGCTTCTGAACCTGACGCCGAACACGCTCGAGGAGCTGCTGTTCGACGACATCCCGTTCTTGAAGGTCGCCCAGGAGGAGCATGACGCGTTCGCACAGGCTCTGCGCGACAACGGCGTCGAAGTGTTTTACCTGGAAGACCTCATGGCTGAGGTTCTCGAGGCCAACCCCGAGCTGCGCGAGCAGTTCCTCAAGCAGTGGATCGAAGAGGCCGGCATCCGCACGGATCGCTACCAGAAGATCATCTTCGACTACATGCAGGAGAACTACCCCGACGCCAAGGACTTCGTGCTGAAGACGATGGAGGGCATCAACCTCACCGAGCTGCACACCGACAAGTCCAACTCGCTGGTGGACCTGGTTTCCGAGTCCTCCAAGATGGTCGTGGCCCCCATGCCGAACCTGTACTTCACCCGCGACCCGTTCGCGATGATCGGCAACGGCGTGTCCATCAACCGCATGTACTCCGAGACCCGCAACCGCGAGACCATCTACGGCGAGTACATCTTCACGCACCATCCCCTGCTCAAGGGCACCCCTGAGTACTACAGCCGCTACAACACGTTCCACATCGAGGGCGGCGACATCCTCAACATCAACGACAAGGTGTTGGCCATCGGCATTTCCCAGCGCACCGAGCCCGATGCCATCGACGCCATCGCGAAGAACATCTTCAACGATCCGACGAGCCCCATCGAGACCATCCTGGCGTTCAACATCCCGAACTCCCGCGCCTTCATGCACCTCGACACCGTGTTCACCCAGATCGACGTTGACAAGTTCACCATCCACCCGGGCATTATGGGCCCGCTGACCGTGTTCGAGATCACCGCCGAAGGCGACGGCATCAAGGTCAAGGAAGTGAACGGCACGCTGGAGAGCATCCTGGAGACCTACATGGGTCATCCCGTGGAGCTCATCCCCTGCGGCGGCGGCGATCGCATCGCGGCCGAGCGCGAGCAGTGGAACGACGGCTCGAACACGCTGTGCATCGCCCCGGGCACCATCGTGGTGTACGAGCGCAACGACGTGACGAACGCCGTGCTGGAAGGCAAGGGCCTCAAGCTGATCGTGGTCCCGTCTGCCGAGCTGTCCCGCGGCCGTGGCGGCCCGCGCTGCATGAGCATGCCCATCGAGCGCGAAGACTAAGCTTTTCCGCTACCACCGGTGGTTGCGCGCGATGTGCTCCGCGTGACCACCACCTTCCCCAGGCGCCCCCTGCGCTGAATCCGGTCCCAAATGGCGAACGAGAACCGGGTTCAGCGCAGGGGGCGTTCTATATTCTCCAACAGCAGGCGCGCGACGGCGCGGGGCGATTCGGGGTTCTGACCCGTGATGATGCGGCCGTCCTGCATGGCGAACGACGCGAACGGGCGCTTCTTGCAGAACACGGCGCCGTGCGCCTTCGCCACCTGCTCGTTCCAGAACGGGATGGCGGCGCTCTTGCCGCTCAGGTACTCCTCCGCCGTGGTGAAACCCGTGATGCTCTTCCCTTCCACGAGGTACGTGCCGCGATCCTGCACGAACAGCAGCCCCGCGATGCCGTGGCACACCGAGGCGAGGTAGCCGCCGTTGCCGTACACCTCGAGGCACAGGCGCGCAAGCCCTTCGCTGCTGGGGAAATCCCACATCACGCCGTGGCCGCCCGTGTAGTACAAGGCAGCGTACTCCCCCGCGTCCACGTCGTCGGGGCTCATCGAGCGCGCGAGCGCGCGCTCCTGGAAGTCGGGCGTGTGGTACAACGCGAACGTGGCCTGGTCGAGATATGCCGGCTTCATGCTGCGCGGGTCGAGGGGCACGAAGCCGCCGTTCGGGCTGACGTAGTCCACCTCGAAGCCGCGCTGGCCCACCTCGTCCACGAACTCGGCGGCTTCGCCCAGCCACAGCCCGGTGGCAGCGTGCTTCTCCCCGTACGTGGGGGTGTTGGTCAGGGCAATCAGGATCTTCTTCATCGTGGGCTCCTCCTCGACGCCGGGGCTGCGTTCGATCATACGGTGCGCGCGTCTCATCGATCATGCGCTTCGTCATCCGTAAGCGCCGCGTGGCCAAACGGCATACGGGACGCGACCGGTGCCTCGCGCCTCGCGCCCCGCGCCGCCTCTGCCGCGCGCCTGAGCAACAAGTTGAGGCTGGCAATTCACGCATGTTCTGACCTGCGTTGATGCTAAGCTGGCGGATGGATTATCGAGCATCGAAGGGGATTATGCCATGAAGGTTCGCACACTGTTGATAGGCGCCGCGTTGGGCCTTGCGCTTTGCCTGCCCGTCGCTCCGGGCATGACGGCGGAAGCCGCCGAAGATACCGTGCAAATCACGGACATCGAGCAATTGGTGCCGTACGTTCCCGACGCGATCTTCCGCCAAGCCGTGTTCGATGCCGTGAAGGACGGGGCTGACGGCGCCGAAGGCGCGGACGTCGAAGAAGCGCTGTACAATTTCAGGGGAACCGTTCTGTACAACAAGAGCAACGCGACGCCCTCGGATCAGAAGATCAAGGACGTACACGGCATTCAATACCTGCGCAACGCCCAGCTCGTCAGCCTGAAGTACAACGAGATTCGCGACTTTTCATGGCTCGAGAGGAGCGGCGGGCTCGAAGACAAGTACTATGGCGAGCTGCTGGCGAACGACGACACCATCGAAATCGACGAGAGGAACGTGGTGTGGGATTTCGGCGGCAACCCCTTTGAGATGCTCCCGACGTTCTTCGGGGGACGCCTGAAGATCATGCAACCGGCAAGCTCTTCTTTCACGTACTCGGAAGACGTATCCCAGCACCTTGCCTACGTTCGCCCCGCCGGCGAGACCGCCGTCAGCGGAGCCCTCGACATCGGCAAATCGGCCATATACGAGCATGGCGCGAAGATCGAGGACGCGCACGTCGTAGAATGCGGAGTTCACACACGGCCGGGCGACGCCGCCACCAGCATGGTCATCGCCTCTCATAACGACACGACCGCCGCCTTCACCGGCCTTGAGAAAAGCGGGGTCTTCCATATCTACGTCGGCATGGATAAAGAGTTGAAGTACGGCACCCAGGACGAATGGGGCGCCATTACGGAAGGCGAGCAATCCTACAAATACTACCTCACGCCCACCTTTCGCGTATACGACCGGATCACGGCCGCGTCCGCAGCCGGAAGCAGCGCCGTGCTGACCAAGACCGACGCCACCACCAACGCGCCGGTGGCCGGAGCGACCTATGCGGTGTACACGGACAAGGGGGTTTTCGTCGAAGAGCGCACGACCGATGATGCGGGCAGCCTCTCCACCTCCAGCCTCCTGCCGGGCGCCTACTACTTCCAGGAGACCGAAGCGCCCACCGGCTACCTGCTCAACGACAAGAAAATCCCCTTCACCATCGTAGAGGGCACCACGGGCGCAACCACCTCGGTCGGCGGCGGCGAGTCGCAGGTGACCACGTCCGACGGTCAAACCGTCAACGCCTCTGCCAACGAGCGGCTGTTCGCCGGCGGCAAGGACGGCTCCGGCACCCTGCTCAGCCCCGACCTGGAGCTTTCATCGAGCAACCCCGACGACGTCGTAGGCGTGCAGGTGACGTACGACAAGCTCGACGGCGACCGAGGCGGCGACAACGTCGTGCGCACGTTCGACAACCTGACCGACGCCCAAGCCGACATCAACGCCGAGAAGGGCGACAACGCCATCCTGGGACCCGTCTCCGTCACGGCCAGGTATCGCACGTCGACCGCCGCGCCCGTGCAGGTGCAAACGAGCGACGAGCCCGTCGAGGCGATCGACATCCCCGTGAAGAAGCACTGGCAGGACAACCCCGACTGGCACGGAACGCGCGCCGACGTCACCATCCGCTTGTGGTGCGGCGGCGACGAGGTGGGCACCTGGACGCTGATCGGAGGAGAGCCGAGCGAAGGCGGGGCCGACGACTTCGACCACGTGTTCACCGGCCTGCCGAAAACCGACCAGTACGGCAACGACCTCGTGTACGAAGTGACTGAGGATCCCGTTCGGGACGCTTCGGGCATCACCGGCAACTACATCTCGACCATCGACGCCGATCCAGCGGCTGACAACGGCGTCATCGTCTCCAACCTGTACAACGTTGCCGAGAAGTTCTACCTGACCGGGCAGAAAACATGGAGCGGCGACACCGAGGCCGACCGCCCCGCATCCGTGTCCCTTACGCTCACGCAGACGAACGCGAGCGGGCACGCCCCCTACATCTTCAAGACCACGGCGTCGGCGCCCGACTGGGCGTACACGTTCACGAACATTCCGCTGCTCGAAGGCTCCGAGCGGGCAACGTACCAGCTCACCGAAACGCCCGTGAACGGGTACACGTCGTTCGCCCCCATCGCCAACATCCAGGGCACCGGCGACATCGAGACGGTGGTCGTTCCGGCCGAGCAAACCGTCAACAAGATCAAGCGCGTCGACGTCGCCGGCACCAAATCATGGCACGACTACGACAACGCCCTCGGCACGCGCCCGGCGGCGATCACCGTGAACCTGTATCAGGACGACGTGCTGTTCGACACCGCCACCGCAACCGCCGACGACGGCTGGGCGTACCAGTTCACCGGCCTGCCCGAAGCCGCCGCGAACGGCACCATCCACGTGTACACCGTGCAGGAGGAGGCCGTCGAACACTACGCCACCGTCATCGACGGCACCGCCATCGCGAACACGCTCGACCCGAAGCTGAACGACATAGCCGAGGTGAAGGGCACGAAGACCTGGGACGACAACGACAACGCCGGCAACACGCGCCCCGAAAGCATCACCGTGGAGCTGCTGGACGGCGACGATGTGGTGAAGTCGCTGGAAACCACGGAGGCTGACGGTTGGGCGTACGCGTTCGCCGAGCTGCCGAAGTACGCCGACGACGGAACCGAGATCGCCTACACCGTGCGCGAGAAGGACGTCCCGACCGGCTATGAGGCGGTCGTCTCGGGCTACAACATCGCGAACACGCTGAAGCCCCAGCCCGGCGGCGACACCGTCGAAGTCGCCGGCACGAAGACCTGGGTGGACAACGACAACGCCGGCACCACGCGACCGGAAACGCTCACCGTCTCGCTGTACCAGAACGACAAGCTCTTCCGCACGCAGGAGACGTCCGCACAGCGCGATTGGGCGTACCGCTTCGCCGACCTCCCCCGCTTCGACGCGGATGGGAAGGAGTTCGCGTACTCGATACGGGAGGATGCCGTCCCCACCGGGTACACGGCCGCCGTGAAGGGTTACGACCTGACCAACACCTTGAGCGAGATCCCGCAGAAGCCGAAGGACCCGACCACCCCGACCGACGTGCCGCACAAGCTGGCCGCCACCGGCGACGTCCCGTTCGCCGCAGTCGCGCTTGGCGCAACCTTCGCGGCCGCGCTCCTCGTCGTCGCCGCCTTCCGAAAGCGCAGGCGCGCCTAGGCTTGCATCGACCGATCGCAACCTCCCAAGCCCCCCGCTTCAAGCATCGAAGCGGGGGGCTTTTCCCTGTTCAGACGCAACGTAAAAGACTTTTGACAAGGTGAACTGGGGGCGGGAGAGGTTTCGTCAAGACCATTTGATGGTACACTTTGGCGCGTCATGGCAACCTGTGATCAGCGAAGGGAAACGCATGGAGCTCGGCAGTCAGATCAAACGGCATCGGACGGATCGGGGACTCTCGCAAGACGACCTCGCCGCGAAAATCTACGTTTCGCGCCAGACCGTCTCAAGCTGGGAGAACGACAAGACCTATCCCGATGTGGAAAGCCTGCTGCTGCTCAGCGTTCTCTTCGACGTAACCGTCGACGAACTGATCAAAGGAGACGTGGAAGCCATGAAAGAAGCAATCGCGAACGACTACAAGAAGATGGTCGCCCTCAGCTGGGGAGGTTTGGCCATCGCGATCGTGGGGGCTGTAGCCGCCATCGCCGGCATAACCCGATGGGATTGGGGCGTCGTGCCGTCCGCCATCATCGGCCTTTTGGTATGGGGCATCGGCATGGCGATGCTCATGCGCGTGGAGCGCATCAAGAAGCAGAACGACCTGGTTACCTACCGCGAGCTCGTAGCGTACTCGAAGGGCGAGCCCATCGACCGCAACAACCCGCGCAGCCGCCGCGCCCGCCAGCATCGCACCCTCAGAGGCGTCGTGCTTTTCCTGGCCTCCGCCGCCGTCGGCGGCCTGGCCGGCTACTTCGGGTACATGTACGGCATCTTCGGGTAAACCCTTCGCGAACGATTCCTGCGACCCCGCGCTCTCGCGACCGACGCCCCCGTGCCGTCTCTCGTAAGAGCGCGGCAGGGGACGAGGTCGCCGCCCCGCTTCCTGTCGTCGGAGCCGCGAAGCAGGGAATGCAACCCCTTCTGCAACTTTTTCGACTTTGTGGCAAATGGGGTGGAACCTGACCAGGGATTTCTCCCGGCGCTGCTGCAGCCTTCCGCCGCCGCGCTTCCCTGCAACCTCAAAACGCCTGATGAGGATGTTGACTTCGGAAACGCGCCTGCCATAAAGTCGAAAAAGTTGCAGAAGGGACACCGAATCCCGCTTTCGGCGGGGATCCAGCGCCGGGGCGCAACGGGCGGGCTGCTGCGCCGCGACGACCGGGCAGCGGCGAGATGGGCGCGATCCGCGCTCCGGATTTCGATTCTGGGCGCAAAACGGCACCTATGACAAAATCACAGCCCCCGACCTACCCTTGCGACCGAAGCAGGGAAACGCCACCTGGCCTTTCCCTGCTTCGGTCGGAGATTCGGGACGAGATCGGCATGCAAAATTGTCACGGGTGCCGTTTCGCGCCCACAAACGATCGGCGGGCCACGCCGCGCCCTCGTCGTCCCGCCCACAACCAGTCGGACGGAGCGTGCCGCGTCCCCGCAACGGAGGCGCGGCACGCACGCTATCGGGCGGTTACTTCTGGGGCGTCGGGGCCTTCGTCTGCACCTTTTCGCCCTTGTCGACGGCGGAGCGACCGCCGTGGTTGAAGCCGGTGCGGATGACGCCCTGGGTGTTGCCGGTGACGAACTTCGCCTTGTTCAGCGTGTCCATCTCCTTCTTCATGTCCTCGACCAGCTTGATAGCCAGCTGCATCGAGAAGTCGGCGCGCGCCACGACGCGCTGGACGGTGGTGTCCTGCATGTCGGCCGGCATCGGGTACGCCGGCACCAGCCAGCCGCTCATGCGCAGGCGGTCGGACAGGTCGTACAGCGACCACTCCACGCCGGCGTCGTCCTTCAAGCCCCAGCACACGATGGGGATATGCGACGCGTCCTCGTAGATCTCGAAGACGCCCATCTCCTTGAGCTCGGCGGCCAGGTAGCGCGCCACGTCGAGCGTGCGCTCCTGGATCTCCTTGAAGCCCTCGAAGCCGTTGCGCATCAGCACGTAGTACTGGCCCACGATCTGCGACGCGGAGCGCGAGAAGTTGATGGCCATCGTGGCCTCCTCGCCGCCCAGGTAGCTCACCCAGAAGATCAGGTCCTCGGGCAGCGCCTCCTTGCTGCGCCACACCACCCAGCCGATGCCGGGGTACACGAGGCCGTACTTGTGGCCGGAGCAGTTGATGGACCACACGTTCTTCAACTGGAAGTCCCATACCAGGTCGGGCTCGACGAACGGGGCGAACATGCCACCCGACGCGCCGTCCACGTGAATGCGGATCGGCAGCTTCGGATGCTGCTGGTTGTACGCTTCCACCAGCTCATCGAGCTTCTGCACGTCGTCGAACTTGCCGGTATACGTGATGCCCAGGATGGCCGCGATGCCGATGGTGTGGTCGTCCACGTAGTCCATGACCGTGTCCATGTTCAGCGACAGGTGGTCCTTCTCAAGCGGCACGAGGCGCATCTCGATGTCCCAGTAGCGGCAGAACTTTTCCCAGCACACCTGGTAGCCCGCGGAAATCACCAGGTTGGGGCGCTGCGCCGTGTAGATGTCGATGCCCGCGTCCTTCGCCAGCTTCTTCCAGCGGAACAGCATGCCCAGGCCGCCCAGCATGCACGCCTCGGACGAGCCGACGGTGGACGTGCCCATGGGCTCCTCGGCCGGGTCGGCATGCCACAGGTTGCCGATCATGGCGACGCAGCGGTTCTCGAGGTCGGCCGTCATGGGGTACTCGTCCTTGTCGATGGCGTTCTTCTCCATCGTCTCGGCCATGATCTTCGTGGCCATGGGCTCCATGTACGTCTGGCAGAACGTGGTGAGGTTCTGCGTGGCGTTGCCCTCGATGGACAGGTATTCCTTGATCATCTCGTACGTGATGCGCGGCTCGACCGGCTTATCGTTCATCTTGAGGCGCGGCATGGCCACGTCGGACGCCTCGGAGCCGAAGATGGGGGTGCTGTACTTGGTGCCCTCGTCCATGCCGTCGAGAATCTTGCTGGTAGCTGTCTGTTCCTTCATGAAAACCTCCTACAGGTCGTCTTGCACGTCTCCATGCATGTCGTCTTGAACGCTAGTGCTTGGGCTGGGACTCGTCGGCGGAATCGCGCTCATGATCCTCCGAGTCCTCGTCGGGAATGTCGCACGGGTACGGCATGGGGTTCTGCGGCGTCGCAACGCCGCAGGCCGGGGGCTGCTCGTCCGCGCGCTCCTCGCCCACCGTCGGCTCAGCCGCGGGCGTGCGCAGCGGGTCGATGGTGTCCTGCGTTTCCTTCGCATCCACCGGGATGGGACCCGGCGGTCGGCTGGTCACGCTGACCACCACGCTGGAAATGCCGTGCGCCACGCGCTCGCTCAACCCGCCGCCGGCAACCGCGCCGCTGGCCCCGGCCGACCGCGGGGTGCCCGCAGCATCGCGCGGGCCGCCTATCGTGTCGCGCGCTTTCGTGCGCTTGTTGATGGGGCCCGACGACCCGGCGTCGGTGCGCGCGTGGGCGCCCTGCGCGGGAGCCGCCGGACGCGCCGGCATCCCGGAAGCCGTCGTCGGAGCCGCCACGGCGGCCACCGCCGCAGGCGTGCCGCCCTTCGGCGCCCAACGATGCCGCAGCCCGTAGATGATGAACGGGATGGCCACCGATATCACGAACGCCACGCCGAGCGTCGCCTGGTACACCATGTTCGACTGCGCGTCGAGGTTCGACGACGGGAAGAACGAGATGATCAGTGTGGCCACGGTCATGATCAGGCCCACGCCGGCCACGATGGCCTTGAACGGCGTGCCGCCCGGCAGCTGGAACGAGCGCTGCAGGTTCTTCTTCTTGAAGATCAGGTAGAAGTACCCGAGGAAGAACAGCACGTAGCCCACAAGGTAGATGACCACCGTCAGGCCGATGGCCGTCAGGTAGCCCACCGACGAGCTGGACCCGCCGGACAGCGCGATGGACCCGCATAGCACCGCGTCCCACACCGTCACGATGGCGGCCTGGATGACCACGGTCTTCACCGACACGCCGTGCTTGTTCACCTTCTTGAACGACGGCGGCAGGATGCCGTCGTGCGCCGTGTCGAGCAGCGCGCGCGACGGGCCCACGATCCAGGCCGAGATCTCGGCCAGCACGCCCAGCGCCAGCAGCAGCGCCACCGCGAACACGATCCAGCTCATGGACGGCCCGATGTGCTGCACGAAGATGGCGCGGAACGCCTCGATCACGCCGAACGACAGGTTGCCGTCCAGCACCGTCGCCGGCAGCGTCGTGGCCACGGCCAAGCCGCCCACGGCGTCGAGCGCAATGGTGAGGATGGCCAGCACGATCATGGCCAGCGGGTAGTTGCGGTTCGGGTTCTTCAGCTCGTTCACGTGCGACGCGGACGCCTCGACGCCCATGTACGCCAGGATGAACGACGCGAAGATGACGAGCGTGTCAACCTTGCTGAAGTCGGGCACGAACGTGCCCACGTCCATGGTGATCTGCGACGCGCCGCCCGTGGCGAAGTAGTAGATCAACCCCACCAGCAGCACGAGCACGGGCAGCAGGATGCCGCCCACGAAGCCCACCTTCGAGATGCGCGCCGTGTACTTCGTGCCGCCCAGCTGAGTGAGCGTCAGCAGCCACACGATAGCGGCCACGCCGAAGAACATCACCAGCGGGTTGTTGTACAGCGCATCCCACCTGAACACGTACGCCAGGGCCGCCAGGATGAAGAACGCCATAGTGACGAATCCCACGGTGATCTGGAACCACTGGAAGAACAGCGCGGCGAAGCCCCACCGCCTGCCCAGCGTGTTGCCGACCCAGGCGAAGATGCCGCCCGATTCCCATCCTTTCACCGTGGCCATCTCGGCCGCGCACAGCGCGACCGGCAAGAACCATAGAACGCCGCCGATGATCAGGAAGAACACCAGCTGGAAGCCCGATGATGCAAACGACGGGTACTCGTACACCGTCATCACCATGGAAGCCGTGATGGCGAAGAATCCGAAGAACGTCAACGTGCGCTTGAACGTCGGACGGCTCACCTGGCCGATAGGACCCGCGTCAGCCGAAGACGCTTCTGGGGTATGACGAGCATCGCTCATGCCGCCTCAACTCCTTTCCTCACCTATGGACGCGACGTCGCGCCGCTCGCAACAGCAGCGGCGCGACGTCGCGCTCGAACGTTTGTTAAGAACGTTCTACCAGAAGGCGGGGAACGCAAAACGGCGACGGGAGGGCGTTCACCCTCCCGTCGCCGAAATGTGAGTTGCTAGATTACTGGGCCGGACGCTCAGCCCTGAGCCTTGGACGCCTTGGATGCCTTGGCGTACACGTCGATGGCGTCCTGCAGGATGTCGGATGCGAATTTGCGCACGTCGTAGCCCTCGGAAATGGCGGCCACCGCCGCACCGTCCACCACGGTGCCCACCATGCGCGGCGGCATGTCGATTTCCGCCCGCGCGAGAATGCGCTCGATGGCGGCGTCGAGCGAGACGCGGCCTTTCTGGTAGGCCTCGGTCACCACGTCCGATTCGGCCGCGGCGATCAGCTGCGCATAGTGTGCCGAAGGCACCACCGACTCGTCCGGCAGGCAGGCGCGAATGAGCAGGTCCACCACGTGACGGCGGCACTCCTCGGGCTCCAGCCCCTCCGCGGCGGACGCGGCCTTCTCGGCGCGCTCGGCCCACAGCTGGATGTTGTACCGGCCGGCCTCGTGCAGCAGCTGCGTCACGGAGTCGAAGTAGTACCCCACCGACGACGAGGCCGCACCGGCCCACTTCGCCACCTTGCGATACGTCACGGCTTTCGGCCCCTGTTCGCGCAGCAGCGCCGCCGCGGCAAGCACGAGCGACGTGCGCGTGATCTGAGCCTTCAAAGACTTCGGCGTCTGCGATGTTTCGGCCATACGTCCTCCATCGTACGGGCGGCGCGAATGCGCCGTCTCATGAGCGAACGCCGCCCGGACCGGCAGGTCTGGACGGCGCCCGTTTGTATCCGCAATCTACCGCTTCGTGCACGGTATCGTCGTTGCAGGCCGCAGGGCCTTACACTTCAGACAGATCCTTACCCGTATGCTCATGCGATAGTATCATCGCCACCAGCGCGATACAAGACACGCCGACCATGTACCAGGCAGGCGCGAGATTGGAGCCGGTAGCGGCAATCAACGCGGTCGAGATGAACGAGGCCGAACCGCCGAACAGGGCGTTCGCCAAGTTGAACGACAGAGCGAACCCGGTGTAGCGCACCGCAGTCGGGAACGTCTCGGTCAGGTAGCTGGACAGCGTACCGTCGTTGATGGTAAGCGCCAGGCACATGACCAGCTCAACCGCCAGCACGGTGAAGAACGCGCCCGTGTTCAGCAGCATGAACGACGGCACCGTCAACACGATGAACGACACGCATGCGATGATGAGCATCTTCTTGCGCCCGAACTTGTCGGACAGATGCCCCATGCCGAAGATGAACGCCACGTACGCGACCAAGCAGATAGTGGTGATCAGCGACGATTCGTTCGCCGGCATCATGACCACCGTCTCCAAGTACACCGGCAGGTACGTGAGCACCACGTAGAAGCCCACCGCATTCAGCATGGCGGCGCCGAAGGAGATGATGAGCTCCCTCGAGTGATGGCGGAACAGGTCGCGAATCGGGTGGTTGGAGTCGTCGCTCTTCGTGATAGCCGCCTGCATCTCCTGGTAGGTCGGCGAATCCTCGAGCTTGGTACGGATGTAGTGAGCGATGAGGCCCAGCGGTCCGGCCAGCAGGAACGGAATGCGCCAGCCCCACTCGTTCACGGCTGCGTCAGGCAGGATCGTGTACATGACGGTGGCGAACGTCGAACCCACCAGCAGGCCCACGGCCGTCGAAGCCGGCACGAGCGAGCAGTACACGCCGCGCTTGTTCGTGGGTGCGTACTCCGCCAGGAAGGTGGCGGCGCCGGCGTACTCGCCGGAAGCCGAGAAGCCCTGGATCATGCGGAGCAACAGCAGCAAGATGGGCGCAGCGAGGCCGATGGCCAGGTAGCCCGGCAGCAGGCCGATGCAGAACGTCGCACCGGTCATCAGGAAGATGGACGTGGACAGGGCCCACTTGCGGCCCTTCTTGTCACCCATGCTTCCCCAGAAGATGGCGCCGATCGGGCGCAGCAGGAACGAAAGCGCGAATACCGCGAACGTCTGCATGAGCGCCAGGGCGGGGTCGTCGCCAGGGAAGAACACGTTTGCGATGACCACCGCGAAGTACGAATAGGTTGCGTAGTCGAACCATTCGATGAAGTTCCCAAGGAACGATGAAACGGCTACTTTTCTGATAGTGGAACTTTGGTCGTTAGATCCCATGGTAATCCCCTAAGAAATTAGCAGCTTCGTTAAAAGTACACGCAAGCTGTCGGCGTATTTGGTGCTCCAAAGAAGCCCCCTTTAATAGTCGGGAAACGCCTTAACCTGAGGTTATCATACCGCATAAAAAGCAATAAAAGGTAAACCTGTAACCTTTCGTTCATGTTTTAACCGGTGAACAACCTGCCCGCCAAAAGGCGTGGAGCCCGTTTTGCAGCAAACGGGCTCCACCTAAAACGCCTTATGAAACGCATGGTTCGTCGTGCTTACTGCGTTCTCATCGACAGGCTGGCAGGCAACCCGGAGGTTCCGGTCGCACGCGTGGGCGATCAGTAATCCTCGAGCAGGTCCACCTGGGCCTTGCTTGCACGCATGATGAAGTTGCGCTTGGCCTTCTGACCGCCCTCCGCCAGCTTGCGCAGGATGACGCGCTTCAGGCGCGGGTAGTCGTTCATGCCGTACCAGGCGAACGCCGTGCCGCCCGTGTACGCCTCAACGATGCTGTGCACGGGAACGTTGACGTCGCGCTTGGCGTCCAACTCCAGATACTCCCGGATCTCCGTGGCGCACAGGTCGCGGATGACCTCGGAGCTGATCTCCAGGTCGTGCGCCAGCTGGTTCAGCTGGTAGTCGACCTCGGCCTCGTCGGCATGCGGGAAGTACGTCACGTCGTAGGTGACGGCGTTCAAACCCGACGCCTTCGCGAACTGGAGCATCGTCTCCAGCGACATCATCTGCACGTGCTCTTCGGTGCGCTCGGCGATGTCGAGCTCAGCCGCGAATCCCTGCAAACCCTGCTGCGCGAAGGCAGCATGCAGTTCTTCCTCGTTCTTAGCAGCCTCGAATTCCACCTCAGTAGCGATGTGTGTCAGATTCTTCGTAACCTTCATATGCCACACGCTCCTCTCAAATGTATCGCGGAACTACTTCAGTTTTTCCTTGGCTTCCTCTTCCGCCAGCTTGGCAGCGAGGTTCTCGCGGATCTCAACTTCTTGCTTGTGCTTGCGACCGGCAACCATGCCCTTCACGGACGGGATAGCGCCGCCGCCGATGATGAGGATGGCACCCAATGCCGTGTTGATGGTGAACGGCTCGCCGAAGACGACCAGGCCGATGAACAGCGCGACGGGAACTTCCCAGTAAGCGATGGTGCCGTAGTCAGCAGCCGGCAGGTTGCGGCCGGCGACCAGCAGGAAGCCCAGAGCGATGGGGCCGCAGATGATCCACAGCAGCACCGCGCCGATCCAGTTGAACGTGGTGAAGTGCACGTTGAGCGCCCAGTTCTCCATGCCAGGGGTGGCACCGAGGGAGTTCAGGACGATGGTGATAACACCGGCGCCCAGGACGGCGAAGATGAAGTTCCACACGCCACGAGCCGTGGTGTCGGCGTCCTTGCGGTAGCCGTTGAAGAACATCGAAGCACCGTAGAAGAAGCCGGAAGCGATGCCGAAGGCGTCGCCGATGCCCTTCATCGGGAACTCGGGGGTCGAAGGCACGAGGTTGAAGTCGAGGCCGAACACCTGGCCGCCCACGCCGAAGCCGAGCAGGCCCTCGCCGAACAACATACCGATGAACACCGCCGCCAAGCAAATCCACTGCAGAGGCGACATCGGTTCCTTACGGAAGATGCGGGCCAACAGCACGCAGATAACGGGGCCGATGTAGATGAACAGCACCGCGTTCGACACGGTGGTCAGCAGCGTGGACGTCACGTAGCAGGCCAGCGACATGCCGATCATCAAGCCGCCCAGCGCGATAGCCGGCGTCAGCTTGAGCTTCTTGAACACGTGCACCTTGTGCGTCGCAACGAGCAACACGACAAAGAACAGCACGCCCATGCCCATGCGGCCAACGGCCATCAGGGCGCCGATGCTGTCGCCTGCGTTGAAGCCCGCCGCACCGTCGAACATGTCGGTACGCGTGGCCCAGCGGCTGAACAGGGGAACCAAGCCCATGCCCGTCGCCGAGATCAACATGGCAATGGTGCCCAGGTTCAGCTTCATTTCGTAGCCGCCGGAGCCGTCCACGTCCTTGCCGACCTTAAGGTCTTTGTTATTGTCTGCCATTGGTCCTCCTTAAACCAGTAGCAAAAAAGATATGCCCCACCTAAGCCCCCTGGTGAGGGGCCTTTGTCATGCAAGATCGAATGCGAAACTCGGATACGGACCGTTGCGTCTTACCTTTGATCCTACATGACCGAACTTTGTTGTGCGTGATTGTCGAGTTTAGGAATGAAAAAGGGGACCCGGAATGCTGTGCAAACCGAATCCCCTTTCTTTTACGAAGTGACGATGCCTGTCGGTGACAAGTAGGTCAAGCTACGCGCTTAGTCGTTCCACATCTCGGGATGGATGAGGGTCGGGTCGGCGACGCGGTTCGGGAAGTAGTCGAGGCACTCGCCCTCGCGGAACACGTCGGCCGTGGAGCAGTGCAGGCCGCCGCCGAAGGGGTAGGCGTCGCGCAGGTCGCAGGGGATGACGTTCATGCCGAGCTTGTCCATCTGCTCCTGCTGGTGCACCTCGGAGGCCTCCACGATGACGGTCTTCGGGTCGAGGACCAGGCAGTTCATGGACAGCCAGACGGAGCTGTAGCACAGCGCCGGCGGCTCGGTGTGGGCCGGCTGGGCGGCGTCGACGATCTGCCAGTCGTTGGCCTCGAAGATCGCGCGCTGCTCCTCGGGCAGGTGGCGCTGCGGGTTGTTGATGATCAGGCCCGGGCGCAGCGGCACGAAGGTCGCGTCGATGTGGATCGGGTAGGGGTCGCCGGGGAAGTTCACGGCGTGGACGCGCAGCTCGGGGTAGTAGCGCTGGAACCACTCCATGGCGGTGCGGTTGGTGGTCAGGCCGTGCTGGATGAACAGGTCCTTGCCCATGCGCATCACGTCGGCGGCGTCCCACATCGGCTCGACCTCGGTCGTGACGAAGTCCTTGTTGGCCGTGCGGACCAGGCGGTCCTCAAGGGAGATCTTCTCGTCGTAGTAGTTGTGCTTGTAGGAGGCGTCCGTCAAGCGGGGGCGGGGGGCCTGGGTCCACTTGAACTCGGGGTCCTCGTCGAAGTACTGCTTCATGAGCGGCCAGTAGGCCAGGTACTCGAAGTAGCGGCAGCGGAAGGAGTTGGCCGACGCCATGATCTCGTTGCCGATGGTGAGCAGGATGTCGCGGGGCGGCATGCAGGTCATCATGGAGTCGTTGCGGAAGTCCGGCGTGCCGATGGCCTGGTTCCACTGCAAAGGCGTCGGGCGGTCGACGACCACGCCGCGGTCCTCGAGGATCTTCACGAGGTTGTCGAGGCACTCGTTGCCGCGCTCGACGGTGGCCGTCGGGCGGGGGCCCCACATGCCGCGCATCTCGGAGTCGACGGGCACCTTCTCGGAGGTCGCGGGCTCCTCGGGCGGGATCATCGAGTAGTCGCAGCGGCCCACGATCACGCGCTTCAGCGGGTCCCAGTCGTTCCAAGAGCTGACTATCTTCGCCATGACAGTCTCCTTTCTCCGGCAACGCTCCCTGCGCTGCCTATTGGATGGCACAACTACAAACTGCAGCTTTGCTGGAGAGAGAGCCGCGGCTTTTGAGCCCGCCGTGGCAAGTCTTTCCAGATTTGCCGATGAGCCAGTTATACCATCTTTTTTGTTCATCTGCAACATGAAATTACGTGGACATTTGAGCAAAACGAATAAGCAAATTGTTCAAATGCACAAAAATGTTGAGTGGCGAGGTTTTCGACTTTATGCAGTTTTTAGCCCGATATTGGATATTATCCGCAATTGATTCCCTCGTTCTGTATAACGATGGAAACAAACGGAAAAGTCATGCACGGAGCGTCTCGAACATGAGTGCGCAACCGAACATATGACATGCACAACCAACTGCACAAGTTCTCCGTCAGGAAATTTTCTTACAATAATTTGTCATCGAAACTTGACCATTCCCACCCCCGCGAACGAATGTTTCACGTGAAACATTCGGACGGATCAGAGCTGTGCGGAGGCAGACGCCTTTTCCGCGCGCTTGTCGCGATACATGTTCTCGTCCGCGCAATGCAAAAGCGCATCGTAATCCGTGCCGTCGTCGGGGAAGAGCGCGA
The DNA here is from genome assembly GCF_009834925.2 of Eggerthella guodeyinii. Taxonomy (NCBI): domain Bacteria; kingdom Bacillati; phylum Actinomycetota; class Coriobacteriia; order Eggerthellales; family Eggerthellaceae; genus Eggerthella; species Eggerthella guodeyinii. The sequence goes on along the minus strand of NZ_CP063310.1, from coordinate 188,850 downwards.
CGCCGATGCCGGCGGTGAGGGAGCGCACGGCCTCGTCCAACGCAATGGGCTTGCCGATCGTCATGCGAAGATCGGTCACGAGCGCGTCCACGTCGTCCGGCCCCACATCGCGCCGCGCCACCACGAATTCGTCGCCACCCATGCGCACGATGGCGTCGGCATCGTCGAACGCGGCGCGCAGGCGATCCGCCATGTGTACGAGCAACCGGTCGCCTTGTCGATGGCCCAAGGTGTCGTTGACCTCTTTGAACCCGTTGAGATCGAGATAGCAGACAGCGAAACTCCTGCTCTCATCGGCGCACCAGCGCTCAAGCTCTTCCGCAAGCCACCGGCGATTGTGCAAACCGGTAAGCTCGTCGGACGTGGCCAGCGTATGCAGCACGTGGCGCTTGATCTGCATCTGGCGGACGACGATGGCCAGCAGCAGGCTCATGGCCAAGCCAAACAAACCGGTGGCGAGCAGCATGTTGCGATCGAGCCAGCCGTCTTTCGGCACCAGCCGCAGCGTCCAGTCGTGGTTCGGCACGCTCACGCCGTATTCGACCGCATCGTTCCCAGGCGGCACCTGCGAAGACGCGATGGAAAGCCGCTCGCCCGCGTCGGAGGAGGTATACAGCTCGTAGTTGTAGCCCGCTTCCTCTAAGTCGGACAAATCGATGGGATCGAGCGCTTGCGGCAGGTCGAGCACGACCACCACGAACCCCCAGAACGCCTCGTTGTCGCCTTCGCCAAAGAACACCGGGTTGCGTGCGACAAGACCCAGACCTCCCTGGAGCAGCTCGTAGGGGCCGGAAAGCGTGATCTGCCTCGTCTCGACGGCCAGCAGCGCATCCTCACGGCGTTCGGGGTTGTCGAATACGCTCGTGTTGAGCGTCGCCTCGTTTCCCTCGCGTGGATAGACGTACGTCACCACGCCCTCGGGCAGGTATTGGATGGCGCGAACGCCCGTCCCCTCGTTCAGCGATATGGCCAAGCTGGTGAAGGTGTCTTCCGACAACGAACCGCCCTCGGCGATGATCATGGCCTCGAGCACGTCGGTTTTATGGAACAAGCTGGTGAGCACCGACTCGATGCGCGCGCTGTATACCTGATCGGTATGGAGCGCGTCCTCTTTGCGGCGCGTCACGTCGTCCCACGCGAAATACGCTACGACGCAGATGACCAGCGCCGTGCAGATAGCGAAGGTGGCAGGGTGCAACGGCAGCATCCGCTTGCACGATTGCTCGCGTCCCCTTCGCGCCACGTCATCCCCTCCCACACCCCTGCCGTCATGAAAGGTAAGGGTAACACATCTCGCGAGCGAAAGGACCAGCCCGCAGCTCGCGCGTCATCCGTCCCTTTCGGCGGCTTCGGAATCCTCGGCGAGGAGGAGGTCGAACATCTCCTGGCGGCCATGCACGTTCAACTTGGTATATATATGTGAGATGTGCGTTTTCACCGTGCCCTCGGACAGCACCAGCTCCTCGCTGATGAACGCGCGCGAGCGGCCCTGGGCCAGCATCATGAACACTTCCGTCTCGCGCGGCGACAGGCCCGCCCGCTCGGCAATCTCGCCGCGCCGATCGACGACCAGCTCGGGAGGCGCTGCGGGACGCTCCTCTCCCCCGCCGCGATCGATCAGCCAGATGACAAGCATGACCAGCACGAACGCAACCAACAGCACAGCGGCGTTGCTCATCACGCCCAGGCTGAAGAACCACGCCACCCAGATGATGGAAACCGCGTCGTAGAACCCCGTCGACAGGCCCACCACGCGAAACCTCGACGCGCCTCCCAAGCGGATGGCGGTGACGACCAGCGTCCAGAACAGCGCGTGGGCGAGCGCCTCCACCGCGGTGATGAACACTTCGGCGGCGGCCGAGACGATCCCCTGCGAAGACGGCGTGAGCGCCGATACGAAAAACGCGATGAGCACCACGAGGAACGCGGGCATGAACCTGCGGTTGAGGTGGATCTTCGTGCGCTTGGCCAACACGACGTAGGACAGGCCCACCAGCACGGCGATCATGCTGATCGTTCCGACGACGATGGGCATGGCTCCCATGAACTGGTTGAGCGGGTCGCCGAAGAATCCGAGCGGCGTCAGCACGCGCGTGGTTGCCACGGCCAGCGCGGCCGCGAGAATCTGCGGGGCCACGTAGCGATACGAGGCCGGCGCGTCGGGCGCGGGTACCCACTCGTCAAGGTCCGTGCGCGTGCGCGGGCCGCGCTCCCCCGCCTCCGCCAGGGCAGCGATGGCGAACGGCAGCACGATGGCGAGTCCCACCTGCGCAGCCTCGGAAAGCGCGCCGGTGAACACCTGCACGAGCGCCGTCTTCAGGGCGAGGCTTGCCACGATGCCTCCGATGGCGCACGACATGCTCTGCGTCTCCGCCAGGATGCCGCAGAACAGGAAGGTGAACCACGCATAGCCCGCGCCCGCGACGATGATGCCCAGCAGGGCGATCACCTCGGGCTGGAAAAAGGCCTGCTGAGCGGCGACGGCAAAAGCCATGGTGCCGAACGAGGCGGCCAAGGGCATGCAGAAGAACAGGATGCGCCTCGAGCGCTCGAAGGCGCGCGGGAACGCCGCCATGGCAGCCGACAAAAGCAGCAGCCCCACCAGCCAGTAGATTCTCATGTTGCCGAGGCCCACCAGCCCCGAATACGACTGCGCGAACCCTGCCGAATGGCCGAACAGGTCGGCCCACGCGGCCAGCAGGGCCCAGCCCACGGCGATGCACCACGCGGTGCGGTAGTGTTTGATGGCGCTTAACACCGATCCCTCCCAACAGCTTCGGACGCCCCATCATACACCGGCCGACAACCGGCGCACCATCGTCCGTTTTGGGGATGCGCCTCATCAGCCTAAATCTGCCGTTTCGCCGATAGGCAAGGCGCGAGCGAACGGCGATGATCGGGCCGTAGTTGTTCCACCATACGCAAGGAGGGGTTATGAGCACCAGAGAGAACATAATCGCGGGTCCGGCGCAGACGCGCCGCGGGTTCGTGAAAACCGCCGGCATTGCGCTTGCGGGCGCGGCCGCCATGGGGCTGGCCGGATGCGCGCCGTCGGGCGGCACGGACACAGCCGCAAGCGCCGCCGACACCGGCGCGTGGGACGAGGAGTTCGACGTCATCGTGGTGGGCGGCGGCATCGCGGGACACGCCGCGGCGCTGACCGTCGCGACCGAGGGAAAAGGAGCGACGTGCCTGCTCATCGAGAAGGGCGCAACGCCGAGCGGCAACAGCCCGTTCTGCAAGGGCGACGCCATCTGGACGAAGGAGCCCGACGTTTTCGCCTCCTACCTCAAGGAGCTGGCGCACGGCACCACGCCCGACGACGTGCTGGAAGCCTATGCGCAGGGGCTCGGCTGGGTGTACGACTGGGTCATCGAGATGGGCGCCAACAAGGACGAGATGAGCATCACCGAGCCCACGTCCGACCCCGAGGAACGCAACGCCGAATACCACGAGCTTGAGAATTCGTACGCGTTCGGGTACTTCGCCATCGGCAAGAGCAAGGACGTGGAGGTCAAGGGACCCAACCATGTGCAGGTGTTCCTCGAAGAGGCGGTTGCCCAGCACGGCGACGTGGTGGAATACCGCACCGGCACGCCGCTGGTCGACCTCGTGCAGGACGCCGAAACCGGCGCCGTTACGGGCATCGTCGCGGGCGAGAAGGACCGGAAGCGCATCCGCGCGAAGCGCGGCGTCATCATGTGCCTGGGCGGGTTCGAGCACAATCCCGAGATGATGCAGAACTACCTCGGCCAAGGCGCGGCCGTCCCCGCCGCCGGATCGCTGAACACCGGCGACGGCCATCGCATCTGCGCGCAGATCGGCGCGGATTTCTGGCACATGAACAACGTCGCCGGATTCTGGATGGCCGGACGCGACCTCGAGAATACCGCGTACACGAACCCGCCCATCTTCAAGCCCGCGCCCAAGGGCTTCGGCATCACCGTGGGCACCAACGGCCGCCGCTTCTACATGGATTGGGACGGCTACAACGTGCGCGAGAAGTACCCGTACCTGTCCGACATGAGCATGCACGTGGGCTCGCGCCACGGCCACATGCAGTTCGGCGGCGAATGGCCGCACTTGCCCATGCCGTCGAAGGCGTGGTTCGTGTTCGACGCCGACGGTTTGGCGCAGGGCGCTATCCCGCCGTCGGAGTCGGGCGAAACGCCCGACGAGAAGGGGTACGCGTACGCGGCCGACACCATCGAGGAGCTTGCCGCGTTGATGGAAGTGCCGGTCGACGAGCTGGTGACCACGGTCGATCAGTGGAACGAGTGCTGCGAAAACGGCAAGGACATCTTCTTCCACCGCCCCGAAAGCACGCTCGTGCCCGTGAAGACCCCGCCGTTCTACGCGCAGCTGTGCGCGCCGTCGTTCCTCAACACCGACGGCGGCCCCGTGCGCGCTGCCAACGGCGCGATTCTCGACTACGACGGCAATCCCATCCCCGGCCTGTACTCCGCCGGCGAGTTCGGCTCCATCTGGGGCCACTACTACGAGGGCGGCGGCAACGTGGCCGAGTGCCTCGTGTTCGGCCGCATCTCGGCGCAGAGCGCCATCGCAGCGGCGGCCGAATAGGCCCAGGGGCGCCCGGCGGGCCGCACCCTCCCCTTTCGCCAGGCGCCCCATGCGCCCCCCCCCCCCCCCGAAAGCCGTGGCCCCCGAAAGCGACGCTTTCGGGGGCCGGCTTGCTGTTGCAGAACGAATGTTTCACGTGAAACACTCGGCGAACGCGAAACGGGCCCCTCGATGAGGGGCCCGTCGGGATGAGCGAGGTGCAGCCGGGTACGAGGAGCGCCCTCCCTCAGTAGTACCGGTAGTAGGCGGCGCAGCTGCCTTCGCTGGACACCATGCAGGGGCCCACGGGGTTCTCGGGGGTGCACACCGTACGGAACAGCGGGCACTCGTTGGGGGCCATGATGCCGCGCAGGACGTCGCCGCAGCGGCAGCCTTTCGGATCCTGCGTGGGCTCGATGTCGGGCTGGAAGCGGCGCACGGCGTCGAACTGCGCGAACTCTTCGCGGATGCGGTAGCCCGAGCCGGGAATCTCGCCCAGGCCGCGCCACAGCGCGGTGCACGTCTCGAACACCTCGTCGATGGCGGCCAGCGCCACGGGGTTGCCCTCGGGCATGACGCCGCGCGCGTAGGCGATCTCGATCTCGGAGCGGCCCTCGTGCAGCTGGCGCATGATCATGGCGATGCCCTGCAGCACGTCGACCGGCTCGAACCCGGTGATGACGCCGGGGATGCCGTACTTCTCGGCCAGGAACTGGTAGGGCTTGGCGCCGATGATGGTGCTCACGTGGCCGGGCAGGATGAGCGCGTCCACCTTGAGCTTCGGGTCGTTGATGATGGCTTCCAGCGCGCCGGGCATGTTCTTGTGAGCGCCGAACACGCTGAAGTTCTTGAGGCCGGCCGCGGCCGCGCGCTTGATGGACATGGCCACGAGCGGCGTGGTGGTCTCGAAGCCCACGCCCACGAACACGATTTCGCGCTGGGGGTTCTGCTCGGCCAGCGTGAGCGCATCGAGCGGCGAGTACACGATCTGCACGCTGCGGCCCGCCGCCTGCTCGGCCAGCAGGCTGGACGTGGAGCCCGGCACGCGCGTCATGTCGCCGAACGTGGCGATGGTGACGTTCGGGACGCGGGCGAGCGCGATGACCGTGTCGATGTCCCTGTTCGAGGTCACGCACACGGGGCAGCCCGGGCCGGACGCGAGGCGCGTGCCCTCGGGCATGAGGTTGCGGATGCCGTTGCGCGCGATGGCGACAGTGTGGGTGCCGCACACCTCCATGAGCGTGGCGCCGCCTTCGGGCGACAGCTTCGCGATGGACTCGATGAGGCCGCGCGCGAGCTGCGGGTCTTTGAACGCCGCCAGTTCGGAGGCCATCGTGGCCGCGTCCACCGTGCGCGCGATATGCGACGCGGTGGCGGGCGCGTCGGCGGTGCCCATCACAGCACCTCGCCGAGGGGGATATCGTCACCCGCCAGCTCGGGGAACTGCTTGATGAGGTCGATGGTCTCCTGAGCGTAGTCGGGATCCACCACCTCGATGGAGAACCCGGCGTGCACGAGCACGAAATCGCCGACGTTCGCCTGGGGCGTGAGGTCGATGGAGATGTCGCGCGTGACGCCGAGGATATCCACCGTAGCCAGGTGGTTGTCCTTCATCTCGGTTACTTTTGCAGGTATGGCTAAGCACATGGCTGTTCTCCTTCTTCGTTGTTCGAGGCCCATGCTACCACAGCTTGGCCGAAGGAAATGCAGCCGTCGTTGGGCGGTAGGTCGCGGTTGACGGCCACCGTGAAGCCGGCGGCCTCGAGCGCGGCCAGCGCATGCTCGAGCAGGTAGCGGTTCATGAACACGCCGCCGGACAGCGCGAGCGTGTCGATATCGTACAAGCTGCGCACAAGCTCGGCCGCCGTGACGATGGCCTGCACGAACGCATCGTGGAAGCGGCGTGCGATGACGCCGACGGGCACGCCGGCTGCCAGGTCGTCGAGGAGCGCGGCGAACACTGGCGCCGCGTCGAACAGCACGACCGAGGTGTCCTGCGCCGTGCTGGTGGAGGTTGCGGTGTTTTTGAGCACCCCTATTTCGTAGGCGCCTTCACCCGTTGCGCCGCGCGCGGCATCCGCCGGATCGTCGATGGCCGCTTCCAGCAGGATGGCCGGCTCCCCCTCGTAGGTGGGCTCCACGCAGATGCCCAGCAGCGCGCTGGCCGCGTCGAACAGGCGACCGACGGACGAGGTCATGGGCGTGTTGATGCCGCGGTCGATCATCTGCTCGCACACGGCCGCCTGCTCGCCGAGCGCGCCCAGCGCGTCGGCGGCCCCGGGATGTTCCAGCAGGTCGAACGCCCACAGCACGCCGTAGGCCATGCGCAGCGGATGCTTCACCGCCGCCGCGCCGCCCGGCATGGGCACGTAGGCGAAGTTCGCGAACCGCTCGAACGCGGACAGGTTGCTGAGCAGCACCTCGCCGCCCCAGATGGCCCCGTCCACGCCGTAGCCCGTGCCGTCGAACGCGATGCCGCACACGGGGCCGGTCAGGCCGTGCTCCCCCATCACCGACACGACGTGCGCGTGGTGGTGCTGCACCTCGGTCACGGGAAGGCTCTGCTCGTGCGCCCACTTCGACGTGAGGTACTCGGGATGCAGGTCGCAGGCGATGCACGCGGGCTCGATCTCGAACAGCGTCTCGTAGCGATCCTTGGCCTGGAGCCATGCGTCGTAGGTCTCGGCGTTCTCGAGGTCGCCGATGTGCTGCGAGACGAACGCCTCGGCGTCGCGCGTGAGCGCGAACGTGTTCTTCTGCTCGGGGCCGGTGGCGAAGAGGGAGCTCGCGGCGCAGGCGCCCTCGTGCGGCGGCATCGCCAGCGGCAGCGGCGCGTATCCTCGGGCCCGGCGGATGAACTGGACCGCTTCGCCGGCGCTGCCCGCCTCGATGACGCGCACCACCGAATCGTCGTAGCGGGCGCGGATGGCGCGGTTGTGGCCGAGGAACGCGTCGGCCACGCCGAACAGCTTCGCGTAGGCATCCTCGTCGTCGATGACGATGGGCTCGTCATGGATGTTGCCCGACGTCATCACCAGCATCCCGGCACCGCCGGTCTCCACGAAGTCGTGGAGCAGCAGGTGCTGGATGGGCGTGTAGGGCAGCATGACGCCCAGCTCGGGCAGCGCGTCGGCCAACCCGGGAGCGAACGCGGCGTCGGCGCGCTTGCGCAACAACACGATGGGGCGCTGCGTGGCCGCGAGGATGCCCTCCTCCGCTTCGTTCACCTCGCAGAAGCGGCGCACGTCCGCCACGTCGCCCATCATCACCGCGAACGCCTTGCCCTCGCGACGCTTGCGCGCGCGCAGCAGCGCCACGGCCTGGGGGTTCGACGCATCGCACACCAGATGGAAGCCGCCCAACCCCTTCACGGCCAGGATCTTCCCGTCCAGCAGCAACTCGACGGCGCGCGCCAGGATGGCGTCGCTCTCCTCGCGCGTGGCGCCCCACGTCATCGGACCGAGCGGCGCGTCGATGGCGCCGCCCTCGTGCTCGCACCAGCTGATGTGCGGCCCGCATTCGAAGCACGCGTCGGGCTGCGCGTGAAAGCGGCGGTCGAGCGGGTCGCCGTACTCGCGCGCGCAGCGCTCGCACATGGGGAATTCCTTCATCGACGTGCTCTTGCGGTCGTAGGGCAGCTTCTCGATGATGGTGAAGCGCGGCCCGCAGTTCGTGCAGTTGATGAACGGGTAGCGATAGCGCCGATCGTTCGGGTTGAACAGCTCGCGAGCGCAATCGTCGCAGGTGGCGAGGTCGGGCGATACCAGCGTGGTCTTCTCCACCGCGCCCGCGTCGGAGAAGCGGATCTCGAACGAGTCGAAGTCCTCGAGCGGCACCTCCTTGAGCGTCACCTCCTCCACGCGCGAGGCGGCCGGCGGGTTCTCGGACAGCTCGATGACGAACTCGTCGAGCAGCTTCGTCTCGGCTTCGGCGTGGATGAACACGCCGTCGGTGGCGTTGAGCACCCAGCCGTCGATCAGGTACTTCTTCGCCAGCCGATAGACGAAGGGGCGGAACCCGACGCCCTGCACGATGCCTTTGACCTGAATATCGAGCGCTTCCTTCATATGCACGCCTCCGCGTTGTACCGTTGCCAGTGTCGTCGTCAATCTACGAGGGCGGCTCAACGGCCGCCCTCGGGGTATAGCATTATCGTGTCGCGCCGTCGTCCATTACGCCGACGGGGCTTCCATCGTTTCCAGGATGCCGCAGATCACTTCGGCAAGCTTGCGCAACGTGACGCCCGAGTTGTCAGGCAGGTGCAGATGCACCACGCGACGGCCGCGCTCGGCCAGCGTCACGAGGTCGCCCGAGGCCTGCGCCTTCGCCAACGAGCCCAGGCTTTCGGCCTCGTCCTTCAGCGGGATGTCCTTCAGCTCGTCGGCCGACAGGATGAGGAACACGCCGCAGTTCGGGCCGCCCTTGTGCAGCTGCCCGGTGGAATGCAGGTAGCGCGGGCCCACTTCGAGGCAGGATACCACGCCGCGCTTCTCGGCCACGCCGTGGCGGATGGTTTCCAGCGCCTCGCGTCGGCCCTCGCCCGTGAACGGCAGGAACGCGTTGAGCGCGAAGAAATCGCCCGGCTGGATGCTGCCCAGCAACGCGCGCAGCGCACCGCGCGTGTCGGTGCAATCCTTGAAGCACGGGGACAGGCGCACTTCGACCTCGCCCATGTGGACGTCGTCGATGAAATCCTGGATGAAATCGGGCTCGGGCTGGCCTTCTTTGAGGATGTCAAGCACCACGGCCTTCGCCGATGCCACGTCGGGCTGGTCGAAGGGGCAGAGCTTCATGAGGTAGCCGCACATGGCGATGGCGTATTCCCACATCACGAAGTGCTCGGCAAGCTCTTCCACCGAATCGATCTTGTAGTTGGCGCGCGGGATGGCCGGGTCGATGTAGGACAGGCTCATCTCGAAGTTGCGGCGCTCGTCCCACAGGTCGGTGCGCGTGAGGTACATGATGACGCTGCGGTCGCCCGGGTCCTTCGTCAGCAGCAGCGAGTCGATCTCGATGTTCGGCAGGATGCCCTGGCCGTCCTTGCCCAGGCTCTCGGCCACCAGCTGCTCGATCCACAGGCCCAGCACGCGGCCGCGCTTCGGCGTGAGGAACGTGAACTTGTTGCGGCCCTGCAGATAGTTGTCGTACAGGAACGACGCCAGGCCGATGGCCGGGTTGTCGATGGCATCCTCGCTGCACTGGCGCTCGGCGTCGATGGCGTGCGCCATGAACTCTTCGAGGTCGATGCCCACGAGCGCTGCCGGCAGCAGGCCGAACACGGAAAGCGCCGAGAAGCGCCCGCCCACCGTGGGCTCGCCGGAGAACACCGCGGCCCAGCCCTCTTCGCGCGCCTGGCGCTCCAGCATGGAGCCGGGGTCGGTGATGGCCACGAGGTGCTGCACGAGCTCCTCTTCGCTGATGCGGTCGGCCACCGCGTCGCGCACGGCGCGCAGGGCGAGGCGCGGCTCGATGGTGCCGCCGCTCTTCGAGGAGATCACGAACAGGGTCGTCTCGGGCTTCGCCTCGGCCAGGATGGCGCGCACGCGCACGGGCGAGTCGGAGTCGAGCGTTTTGAACGTGATCTTCGACGAGTCGGGCTTGTTGTATTTGGTGATGGTCATGGGTGCCTGCGTGGAGCCGCCCTGGCCGATGAGGACGACCGTTTTCAGCCCTTGGGCGATGATCGAGTCGGCGAAGTCTTGGATATCACGCAGGGAGTACGGCGGATTGCTGGCAAGATCCGTCCATCCCATGTACTGCTCGGAGCAGGAACGCGCTTCGTCGGAGAAGCCGTACAGGCTCGCATCCTTGTCATGGATGCGGCTGGCAACGCAGTCCTTCACGAGTATTTTCGCGGAAGGATACAGTTTTTCTACATCACCGGATAGCATACAACCTTCTTTCAGCGTAATTCCCTTCATTCTAGCAAACGGCACCGGGGGCTGGCCATCGTGTTTGCGCTTGTGACGGAGTTGTGGACAAAACGTGTGCGCAGAAGGGAGCGGGGCGAAGCGGAACCATGATCCCGTCCGTGGTAATTCACTATTGATTATCATTCTTAATTGATATATAGTATCGATTATCAGATGGGCTGGAGAGGAGCTCATCGGGAAGACGAGGGAGGAATCATGTCCGATATCACGAGAAGGAACCTGCTGAAGGGTGCTGCCGTCAGCGCCGCTTCGATTTCCGCGCTGGGCCTGTTGGCCGCATGCGGCGCCGAGCCGAAGGCCGACGCCACCACCGAGCCCGCAGCCGATACCTCGACCAAGACCGACGCCGGCGCCGGCAGCGAGTACGTCGCCGAGGTGCTCGATCCGCAGGCTATGCCCGATGCGGCCACCGCCAGCAACTTCAACATCATCTACGACAGCACGACCACCGTGGGCACCACCTACGAGAACCTCATGACGGCGATCACGGGCGAGACGGGCGCCACCACGAAGTACGAGGCGTTCTCCAAGGTAGCCAAGAACGAAGGCTTCGACGTGCTGGCCCGCCTGTTCCAGTGCACGGCCGACGCCGAGAAGATCCACATCGGGCTCGAGTACGATCTGGCGAAGGAGATCGACCCCGCCACCGAGAAGCCCGAGCCTCCCACGGTCGAGGAGCACGAGAGCGACATCAACCTGATCTCCGGCGCCAACGGCGAGATCTACGAGACGTCGGACATGTACCCCTCCTTCATCAAGAAGGCGCAGGAAGAGGGCAACAACAAGGCCGTGCAGGTGTTCACCCGCGCCAAGCTCGCCGAAGCCTACCACGCGAAGCTGTACATGGACGCGTACACCACCATCGACACCCCCTTCGACGGCAAGTACTACCTGTGCCCCATCTGCGGCTACATCCACAAGGGCGAGAACTTCGTCGCCTGCCCCATCTGCCTGGCCCCCAAGTCGTCCTTCACGGCGTACTAGGCCAACGCCGCCGAAACCGCAAAGCGCCCGAGCAAACGCTCGGGCGCTTTTTCGTGCGAAGACGAATGTTTCACGTGAAACATTCGTTCGTACCTAGCAAAAAGGCCGGCATCTGCCGGCCTTTGTTCGAGATTCGATGCGGTTTTGTTACAGTCCTAGGGCCTTCTTCAGGGCGGAGACGCGGCGGCGGGAGACGGGGATCTTCTCGTCCACGGCGTTCAGCGTGAGCAGCAGCGTGCCGCCCGACACCGATTCGATCTCCTCCACCATCGACAGGTTCACCAGGTAGCCGCGGTGCACGCGGAAGAACCCGTGGCCGTCGAGGCGCTTCTCCAGCTGGGCCAGGCTGACCGTGGAGAAGTAGCGATCCGTGTCCGTCTGCAGGTACGCGTAATCGTCGCGCGCCATGACGAAGCGGATCTTGTCGATGCCGATGAGGATCTTCTTGCCGCCCTTTTCGACGGGGATGCGCTCGGACTTCTGCGCCTGCACGTGCAGCGACACGTGCTCGCGCACGCGCGAGATGGCCTGCGACAGGCGCTCAGTCTCGACCGGCTTCACCAGGTAGTCGATGGCGTTCACCTTGAACGCGTCCAACGCGAACTCGCTGTACGCCGTCACGAACACCACCGCGGGCGGGAATTTGAGATGCTGCAACGCCTCGGCCAGCTGCAAACCCGTCGCTTCGGGCATGTTGACGTCGAGGAACATCACGTCGCACGGATATTCCTTCAGCTTCTCGATGGCCTCGCGCACGCTGGCAGCTTCGGCGACAACCTCGGTCTGCCCCAGTTCGTCAAGCAGGAACTTCAGCTCTGAACGCGCAGGAGCCTCGTCATCGACGATCATCGCTTTCAACACCTAAGCCTCCTACCTTCCGTACGTTTTCTTTCGCTCATTATAAGTCATGGAGCGCCGAAACCGGCCAAAAGCCGAAAGATAGGAACAACCAAACCGACGAAAGACCATCAACCGCCGTTGACCATCGGCAAACCTGCCGTTACCCGCGCGGGTCGTCCGTGAGGTAGCGGGCGCGCAGGGCCGCGCGCTTCTCGTCGGTGACGTTCAGCTGGTCGCGCACGTAGGCGTCGAGGCTGCCGTACTGCTTCTCCACGGCATCGAGCGCGGAGCGCAGGAAACGCGGGTCGGCGGAGTTGATCACGTGGATGCTCTTGTCCAGCTTGTCGCCCAGGCCGAACGAGGCCAGTGCGTCCATGATGTTCTGCGTCTCGGACTCCACGTACTTGTTCGTGACCAGGTAGTCCTGCTCGATGGCCTCGCGCGTGACGCCCAGCACGTACAGCAGCAGCGCGGCGGCCAGGCCGGCGCGGTCCTTGCCGATGGTGCAGTGCCACAGCACCGAGCCCTCGTCGGTGGCCAGCACGTCGGCGAAGAACTGCGCGAAGCCGCGCTGGCTCTGCTCGTCCAGCATCATGCGCTCGTACACTTCCTCCATGATGCTGGCCGGGTTCTTCTGCACCGTGCGCAGCATTTTGAGCGCCTGCATCATACCGCCTTCGCGCGTGACGCCGAACGTGGAGGTGCTCAGCACCGGCGCATCCACGAAACGCACGCCCATCAGGCCGTCCTCCGGGTCGGGATGCTCCTTGCGCTCCTCTTCGGTGCGCAGGTCAACAACCGTGCGCACGTGGTAGTCGTCCAACAGCACCTCGAGATCGCGGGTGGTGGCGTGGTCGAGCGCGCCCGAGCGCAGCAGGCGCGCGTGCTTCACGTAGCGGCCGTCGTCCGTGGGCAGGCCGCCCACGTCGCGCGTGTTGGGAAGGCCCTCCAGCACGATGCGGCCGCCTTCCTCGTTCTCGAGGCCCTCGGCCGGAGCGATGCCGATGGCAGGGGCAAAATCGGTGGGGACGGTATCGAATTCGGGCATGCGAACCACCTTTCAAAAGCAGAAACGCCCGAACCGGGCGCTTGTCGGCCGACGGGCCGTCGGGAAGGATGCGGCGCCCCGGCAGCGCGCGGCCGCCGGGGCGTTCGTACGGAAATCGTTACTACAGGTCAAGCTGCATGAGCTTATCGAGCGTGAGCGCGTAGATCTTGAAGGACTGCTTGAGCAGATCCTCGCTGACGCCCTCGTCGGGGCCGTGCATCATGCCGACCCATTCCGGATCCTTGATCCACGGCTTCTCGGGGCCGAAGCTGGCACCGCTCTTGAACTCGCGCGCGTACGTGCCGCCGCCCATCGTGAACGGCTTGGCGTCCTCGCCCGTGGCCTCGTTGTAGGCGTTCAGCAGCGCCTGGATCACCGGGCTGTCCGGCTTCACGAGGAAGGGCACCATGAGCAGCGTGTTCTCGAACGTGCCGCCGATCTCGTCGGTGAGCTGGCGCAGGCGCTCGCTGATCTCGTCGGCCGTGATAGACGTGGGGAAGCGGCTGTCGAGCGTCTGCACGAAGCGGTCGTCCTCGATCTTGATGGTGCCGCCGATGACGGTGAGCGGGCCGAAGTACTCGTCGGAGCTCTTGATGCCGATGCCGCTGCCGTCGGTGTGGTTGAGCAGCTTCTGGTCGAGTTCGAAGAACGCGCGCTCGCTGGCGGTGCACAGGTCGTGCTCCAGCAGGTAGTCCACAACGAGCCCGATGGCGTTCACGCCCTCGTCGGGAGTGGAAGCGTGCGCGCCCTTGCCAGCAGCCGTGAGCTTCGCGCGGCCTTCGCCGTCGGCCGTCACGGTGATGCGGTCGGTGTTCGGCAGGCTGGCGGCGTCGGCCTTCACCACGGCCTCGGCGATGCCGGGCACCGCGTTCGTGGCCGCGCCGCCCGTGAACTCGAGCACCACGCGGTCGGCGATGGGCTTGCTGGCGATCGTGCCGTCGTAGCCGCCCTTCTCGCCGTAGCACACGGGGAACTCGGCGTCGGGCGTGAACAGGAACGCCGGGTCCTCGTAGTGCTTGTGGTAGTACGCGACGTCGGCCATGCCCGATTCCTCGTTCGCGCCGAACAGGAAGCGGATGGTGTAGGGGAACGGCGGCACCTCGCCGGCGTCCTGCAGATCCTTCCAGAACTTCATGGCGTGCAGCGCCACCACGCTGGGGCCCTTGTCGTCGAGCGTGCCGCGGCCGACGAGGTAGCCTTCCTTGCGCGTGACCGCGTACGGCTCGAAGGTCCAGCCGGGACCGGCGGGAACCACGTCCATGTGGCCGATGATGCCCAGCTGCGTGTCGCTTTCGCCGGGGAAGTCGGCGAACCCGATGTAGCCCTCGGCGTCGTGGGTCGCGAAGCCCATGTCGCCCGCCAGCTTGAGCGCCGCGGCGAGCGCTTCCTTCGGGCCGGGGCCGAACGGCGCGCCCTCCGCCGCCTTGTCCAGCTCTTCGAAGCTGGGGATACGAACGAGCGTCGTGATATCGTCGACCATCGTCTCCCAGTTGTCCTCGAGGTACGCGTCGATTTTCTTGGTCAGTTCTTCGTGCTCCATAGGTGCCTCCCGACTCTCAAGTGCGCGTGCGGTACGTGAAACCGGCGCAGCCACCTGGCCGCGCGGCGAAGATCGTTCCATTATGACCGTTGCCGAATCGACATGCCAGGGCATCATGCATATGTTGAGCGATTGTCGCCGAAGGTTTGTCTCCCCTGCGCGGCATTTTGTCCTCGACGGGCACCGGGGCATCCGGTATACTTTCACGGTGCGCCCGAGTGGCGGAATGGCAGACGCGGCGGTCTCAAAAACCGTTGTCCTAGACGTGCGGGTTCAAATCCCGCCTCGGGCACCATCCGCATATGAAAACGAACCCCAACTCGGGGTTCGTTTCGTTTCACCCTATGAAGTCACGCAGGCGAAACGCGAGCATCACCTCAAAGAGCGTGTCCGCATCCGAAAGATCTATGCCAAATAGCTCTCGCATCCGTTTGACACGATAATTAACCGTGTTGGCATGAACCGAAAGATTCGCCGCCGTTTCAACGACGTTCTTGTTCGATTCCGCATACGTGCGAAGCGTTTTCAGATACTCGGTGCCGTTTTTCTCGTCGTAGCGGCTCATGGCCAAAATCGCTGGGTGCATAAGCCTTTCGAGCTCATGCGGGGGCAGCTTGGAATACCAGAACAAGGAAAACTCCTTGTAGCGATCGCAGCTGACCAACATTCCGGGCTCCGGGTCTCTCATTTGAGGAAAGCTCTGCATACACGAATGCACGTCCAAGCACGAAAGGACGTCATCGAACGAGCCGCTGACGAGCACAACGGTTTTGAAACTATAGGCGAGCTCACGGAGTTTATCCTCTGTTGACGAATCGATGTCACCGTCCGCGATATCGAACAGTACGTTGATCGTCTTTCCTTTTGAAACAACGGGGCTATCAAGAAAAATCCTCTGGATGGCCGAGCGAAGATACGATTCGGGCCTGTCTTCGGGCAAGGCAACGCAAATCATCCTCCACTCCCTGTTTTCATACGCTTTCCAATCCCTCACGCGCAACGCAAGCTGCGCGGAATTCGTTACCGCCCCGAAGAGAAGCGCCCTGAAAGCATCTTCGTTCGTGCGCTCGAATCCCCCTACACCATGAGCCGCGCACATAAGGGCAACCAGATGGGCTATCGTCGCGACTAGATCTCCGTCAACGGTCTCGAGGGGTATATCCGCTCGAGGGATGGACAGGTTTCCGTAGTAACGCGTCCCGATCGCGATATTGCAGAATATCTTCTCGACCCTGCCGTTTCCGACATCGCCTCCTATCTCATTTCCATCAAAGAGGTAGATCGGTTTGCCCTGGCTGTCGGCTTTGCGAACAACGTCGAGGAATGTATGGAATGCCAACTCGTCGTCCGCGAGCAATTGACGAATATCGTCGATGTCGGATGCTGGATAACCGGGAGAAGTGAATGCAAGCTCCAAATCGTTGTCAGGCGAAAAGCGGATGGGGGTTCCTATAAGCGCCGCGGCGGCATCTATGAACTGCTGCATGTCGACGCACTCGTACACCATGGGCAGCAGCGTCGATTCTGCCCTTATTGAAAGCATCGACATGTGCGCTCGACTTGTGCAAACACACAAGCCGCCCCCTCCCACGTTGGTAAAAATCCAATAACAGCGCCCTCAACTGGTCAGAACACTAAAATCTGCTCCCTTGTTTTTCTCATTATACTATACCGCACTATCCCCTTTGAGCGTATCTTGCTTACCAGCAAGCGCCTGCGTTCGTATAAAGAAACAAACTGAAGAACTGCTCGAATCAGCAGGAAGGGGATCTATCGTGGTCGAAAATCAAACGCCGGAAAGCAGTTTCACGCGACGCAATTTTATCAAGGGAGCCGCTGCAGGAATCTTCGGCACTGCCGCCATCGGAGCACTTGGGGGCTGTTCGCCAGCACAGACAGCAACCGCCCAGTCGGGTTCGTACACCTATGCGGATACGGTCAAATGGGACGGCGAATACGACGTACTCGTCATGGGATTCGGCGGAGCGGGAGCGGTTGCCGCTCACTACGCGGCGAAGAACGGCGCGGAGGTGCTGCTTTTCGACGTCGCGCCTGAAGGGCACGAAGGCGGCAACACCCGCTACTGCGCCCAATGCATCGCGTTCGGCAAGGAAGGGGACGAAGACAAACTCTTGGCTTACTACGAAGCGCTATCGGGAGGCATCGAGTACGACGAAGACGTCCTGCGCGCACTCGTCGACGGCATGGTTCAGATACCGAGCATCCTTGTGGACGAATACGGCATCGAGGAGGTGGCGAGTTTCAAAGGACAGGCGGCTTGGAACTGGGGAATTCCCGAATTTCCCGAACTCGAAGGCAGCGATGCCGTCGACGTGGGAACCATCAACGGCAAATTCTCCGATGCAGCCCTTTGGAATCTGTACCGAGACAAGGTGTATGAGGAGCAAAACCAAATCGACGTATGGTACGAGTCTCCCGGCACCGCGCTCATCCAAGATCCGGACACCTTGACGATACTCGGCGTAGCCATCGACCGGAAAGGCACCCCGCTCAACATCCGGGCACGGAATGGCGTCGTTTTAGCATGCGGAGGCTTTGAGAACAACCCGCGCATGGTAAACGACTATCTGGGACTTGCCGTCTACAACCCCATCGGAACGTTGTACAACCGAGGCGATGGCATCTCGATGGTTCTCGAAGCAGGGGCGGATCTTTGGCATATGGGCGTCTACGAGGGAATTCGATTTCTCGGAGGTGCTGGCCTCGAGGCTCCTATGGGCGAGCGATCTCCGTATGGAACCGTGGGCATTCCCGGATTCGATACGGGCGGCAGCTACGTTCTCATAGGCTCCGACGGCAGCCGGTACGTGAACGAGACCTACATGACCAGGCACGGGCACGTATCAGGGCACGGTGAGTGGCCCCACCCCCAGCATACGAAACACAATCACCTGATCATGGATCAGGCCCATTACGACCTTATCGCCCAGGCGAACCAGCTAGACGACAGAATGGCATCCCTGATTGTGCAAGCAGACAGCATCGAAGCCCTGGCAGCATCAATCGGCGCCGATCCCACAGTCCTGAAGAGCACGATCGAGAAGTACAACCTCTACGCGCAGCAAGGCGAGGACTGGGAGTGCGGTCGAAATGCAGAGACTATGAAGGAAATCGGTTCCGGCCCCTATTACTCGTTCCCTATGGTGGCGCGCATTCTGAACACCCAAGGCGGCCCACGCCACAACGCCAATTCGCAGGTCATGGATGTACAAGGCAATCCCATCCCGCATCTTTACGCTGCCGGCGAATTCGGTGGCTTCACGGCAAAGAACTACCAAGGCGCGTCGAATATGACAGAGTGTCTCGTGTTCGGAAAGATAGCCGGCACGAACGCGGCGGAAAAGAAGGGCGATCTAGCTTTGTACGCTGCTAAAAGCCAGGTGGAGTCCGATTTGAGTTACATCCTCGGAGCTGAAACGGATGCCGTCGGCAGTGCTGAGTACCAGGTTGCCGAAAACGAGTATGTAGGAGCGGCGTCAGGACTCGGCGGAGAGATCGTCGTCAAGATCAAGATGGACGATAGCACCATTGAGTCCGTAGAAGTGCTTAAGGAAAGCGAGACTCCTGAAATCGGCGGCGAAGCGCTCAAGAAGCTTCCGCAGATGGTCGTCGAAAAGCAGTCCCCCGACATCGACGCTATCTCAGGAGCTTCGGTCACCAGCAAAGCGTTTGCCGAAGCTGTCAAAGCGGCGCTAGAGAAAGCAGGGATGTAGCGCTCGAGTGACGCTCGACCGCCCACGGCGCGCGATGCGAGGCTCCTCCAACTCGCATCGCGCGCCCGTACGTTGGTAGTTACGTCTCCACGGCCGGGTTGCCGCAAACGCCGACGAACAGAGGGATGCCCTGCGACGACGTGATCTGGAACAGGAACGGACGGTCGAGCCGCAGCTCCACCTCCTCGCCCTCGGGGATCATCGCGGACATCTCGCTGATGCCGATGTTCGTGTAGGCGCTGGCTTCGGCGCCCTCTTCGTCCCAGGTGATGTGGCTTTCCTGCTTGACCATGGAGATGTACGCCAGCGTGGATGTGAGGTTCGAGAAATCGGCCCGGTCGTCGAACGCCGCCTGTACGCCCAGCCGCTCGAGCGCCGGGATCAGGTCGAACTCGGTGTCGAACGCGGCTTTCGGCACCACGTAGGTGATGAAGCCGTACTCGTCCTCGTTGGCGTCCACGGCGAAGGCCGCGGCCAGGCGCTGCTCGTCGGACAGCAGGTCGTCCACCGACACGCCCTCGTTCGGCAGGACGAACGTCATCATGGCGCCGCCCGTGAACGCGAGGCTGGCGCGCAGGAAGTCGTCGGTTCGGCGATACCCTTGCAGCGAGTCGATGCGCTGCGTCATGAAGTCGGTTTCGACGTCGCCCTCGGCGGCGTGGAACGTGGCGGGCGCGGTGTTCTCCGCATCGAACGTGTCCGTCCAGCTGCCCTTAAAGTACACGGTGTTGATGATGGACAGCAGCAGATCGCTCTCGGTTTTCACCTGGGGCTCGATGGTGCCGCCCGTGTTCTCGGAAATCCACGCGGCCATGGCCTGGTCGGTGGCCTCGGTGCCGAATTCCACCGAGAACGGCGTGGCGTAAAACTGGCCGGTGGCGGTGTCGATGAACGATTGCTCGAAGGGATTGCCCTTCGCCATCCAGATGGAGTTCGCCAGGTCGACCGTGGAGAAGGGGTCGGTCGCCAGCACGCGGAACAGGTTGCCGCACTGCTCGGGCACGTTCGCGCCAGCGGGCGCGCCCAGCAGCGCGTCGATCTCGTCGCGCGTCTGGCCCGCGGCGCCTTCGTTGGCGAGCGCCAGGGCGTAGTACAGGCTGAGCGGGGAGTACATGCGGTTCGCCGGATCGATCTCGCCGGCGCCGTTCGCGACGCTGGCGTCGTCGCTCAAAGCGGCGGCCGAGCTGCGGTACGCGAACGTCGACAGCGACTCCACGAACGACTGGTCGAGAGGGTTCTGCTCGAGCGCATCGAGCCATGCATCGGGATTATCCTCGGACGCTTTCTGCGGCATGACCGGCTGCGCCACCGCGAACTCGCTGGTCGGCTGCTGCGTCCCGCATGCGCTGAGCACCGCGCTTGCCGCCAGCAGCGCCACGAGCGCCGCGACCAGCGCGGCCGCCTTCCACGTGAGGCCGTCGCCTCGGTTCGCCTGTCGCTCCTGTCGCTCCATGGTGCTCCCTCCATCCGGCCCGTTTGATCCGTCAAAGGGTACCACGATCGAACAGGCCGAATTATCGGGAAAGCCGCTAAAAAAGCATGCCCAAGAACGCCGCGATGCCGCCCGTGACCGTCATGATGACCCACACGATAAGCCAGAACAGGCAGCCGAACCAGGCGAACAGCTTGCCGCCCTCGCTCCAGCCCCAACCGTCCTTGCCCATGAACCACGCGGCCAGCACGCCCAGCAACCCGCCGAACAGGCCCACGCAAAAGTAGCCGAACTTGGCCAACCCAGATATTTCGCGCATCGGAGACTCCTTTCGCTGTCGAAAAGAAGATAGTAGCCCCGACGCACGCTGCGCGGGCGACGATGCGCAATCCGTGACGAAGCCGATCACCCGTCGGTTACCGCCCGAAACGAAACGGGCCGCTTCTGCAAGAGGGATGAGCAGAAGCGGCCGTATGCGGAATAGCTTGGTTGGGTTGCGCTCGAGCGCTAGGCGCGCACCTCGCCGCCCTTCTTGCGGGCGGGGACCTGCTGGCCGGTGGCGGCCATGCGCTCCTCGTGGGTCATCTGCGCCAGCTCGTGCACGCGGTTCGCGTCCACGCCCAGCGCCTCGGCCAGGCGATCGCCGTACTCGGGATCGGCCTTGTAGCAGTGGGCTGCGTGGCGCAGGCGGATGTTCTCCGTGACGCCGTCCATGTTCGCGGCCGTGTTCGAGATGAGCACCGCGCGCTGCGGCTCTTCCATCAGGCGGTAGAGGTCGCCCGGCTGGTAGAACGTGTCGTCGGTGGGGTCGTCGGCGGGATCCCATGCGTCCATCGGGCCGAACAGGTCCAGCGGCGGCTCGGCCGCGTCGGCCTGCTGCTGCCACTGCCCGTAGCTGTTGGGCTCGTAGCCGATGGCGTCGCCGAAGTTGCCGTCCGTGCGCATCATGCCGTCGCGATGGAACTCGGCGTAGGGGCAGCGCGGCTTGTTCACCGGGATGTGGTTGTGGTTCACGCCCAGGCGGTAGCGCTGCGCGTCGCCGTACGCGAACAGGCGGCCCTGCAGCAGCTTGTCGGGCGACAGGCCGATGCCCGGCACGAGGTGCGTCGGCGCGAACGCGGCCTGCTCGACCTCGGCGAAGTAGTTCTGCGGGTTGCGGTTCAGCTCCAGCTCGCCCACCTCGATGAGCGGGAACTCCTTGTGGCTCCACGTCTTCGTGATGTCGAACGGGTTCTCCTTGTAGTTCTTCGCGGTGGCCTCGTCCATCACCTGGATGGAGAACGTCCACTTCGGGAACTCGCCGCGCTCGATGGCGTTGAACAGGTCGCGCTGGTGGCTCTCGCGGTCGCCCGCGATGATCTGGCCGGCTTCCTCGTCGGTGAGGTTCTTGATGCCCTGCTGCGTGCGCAGGTGGAACTTCACCCACACGCGCTCGTTGTCCTCGTTGATCAGGCTGTACGTATGGCTGCCGAAGCCGTGCATGTGGCGGTAGCTGGCGGGGATGCCGCGGTCGGACATGACGATGGTCACCTGGTGCAGCGCCTCGGGCAGGCTGGACCAGAAGTCCCAGTTGGCCTGCGCGGAGTGCATGTTGGTGTGCGGGTCGCGCTTCACCACGTGGTTGAGGTCGATGAACTTCTTGGGGTCGCGCAGGAAGAACACGGGCGTGTTGTTGCCCACGAGGTCCCAGTTGCCGTCGGGCGTGTAGAACTTCATGGCGAAGCCGCGGATGTCGCGCTCGGCGTCGGCCGCGCCGCGCTCGCCGGCCACGGTGGAGAAGCGGACGAACGCCTCGGTCTCCGCGCCGGGCTGGAGCACCTTCGCCTTCGTGTACGCGCTGATGTCGCCGGTCACCTTGAACGTGCCGTACGCACCCGAGCCCTTCGCGTGCATGCGTCGCTCGGGGATGACCTCGCGGTCGAAGTGCGCCAGCTTCTCGATCATCCAGTTGTCCTGGAGCATCATGGGGCCGCGCTCGCCCGCGGTCAGGGTGTGGTTGTTATCGGCGACGGGGTTGCCCACTTCGTTCGTGAGCTTCGTGGTATCGAATTCGTTGGCCATGGTGTGACCCTTTCCCTCTTGCCGCCTCATGCGCGGCGGGTTGTTTGATGAGGGCTACGATACCGGTTCGATTTCTGAAATGGAATACTAATTGATACTAATTCTCATTAAAGTCATAACTTGTTGTTCGGAGCCGCTAGAAGGGGCGCTGCGGGCATCGAACTTCGGACGGCCATCGCAAGCGTGGCCCCAAATGAGCACCTATGACAATTTTGACTGGTGATTTCGACTGCGTACGCCGCGCTATCGGAAACATCGCTCGCATAAGGCCAGGTCAGAAAATTCTCTCGGTGCTGCGGCGTGAGTTAGCCGTAACAAACTTTGTCATAGCTGCCCATTTGGGGCCACGGCGGACGTTTGCCTTGCGTCACGAATCGGCGCAGCACGCGCCCCTATCTCCTCAACCGCAATTCTGCACCAGACGGATAAATGTTTCACGTGAAACATCCTACTGCGGCGATCGCAGGCCACGTGCATCGAGGAGCGGCGGGGAGATCCTTCGTGTCGCACGCGCGATCTCGCGCCGCGCGGCTCTCGCCCACCCCTAGTCGCAGCGCAGCATCTCGTCCAGCTCGGTGCGGCTGTGGATGCCGAGCTTCTGGTAGATGCGACGGGTGTGCGACTTGAAGGTGCCGTTCGCGATGTAGAGCTCGCGCTCGATGTCGGCGGCGCTTTTGCCCAGCGCCAGCAGCTGGAACACTTCCTTCTCGCGGGGGCTCAGGCGGTACCGCTCGCCCAGCTCGGTGCAGCGCGCGGCGAATCGGCCCTGCTCGTCGCCGTCCTGCGCCAGCTTCCCCACGCCGAAGAACGACGCGCCCCACCGCGAGTACTCGCGCTCGGACAGCAGCACCATGCTGGCCACCACCACGAGGATCACGAGCGGCACCGACACGGCCGCGTCGTCGGGCATCACCGGGATGACCCCCTCCGCCATGCCAGCCGACACGAGGTGGCCGCCCACGCTGGCAAACATCACCAGCTCCTCGATGCCGCACAGCAGCACGGCCGAGACGCCGTAGCGATGCGACAGGTCGCACAGCAGCACCGTCAGCATGAGGAACATGAGCGCATAGCCCGCCGACACCAGCACGTCGGACACCGCGCTGTTCGACGAGAACGACAGCAGCGTGGCCAGCAACCCGCACACCATCAGCACGAACGGCGTACGGTACACCCGCGTGAAATCGAACTTGTGCGAGAAGAAGTACGACACGATGAACAGGATGGCCGAGGCCAGCATCACGCCGAAGATGAACAGGTCGTTCTGGAACGTCGCCGCGCCCTGCTTCACGCCCAGGACGAACTCGTACACGCCCAGGACGATGACGAGCTTCCACGGGAAGCGCAGCTTGCCCCACGTGCGCTTCGGCAAATCCACGAGGGGAATCTTCGCGAAACCCACCTTCAGGCACGCGAACGACAGCAGCGGCAACGCGAGCAGAGCCACCACCAGGCGCGACTCGCCCATACCGAAGGTCATCCACCCGATGACCGACCCCAGGAAGAACGCGCCCGACACGTACAGCACGATTTGCAGCGAGTTGAGGCACGCTTGCAGCTCGGCCCATTGCAGGATGGATAGCGCCGCGCCCACGCCGGCCAAGAGCGCGCTTGCCACGATGAGCGGGAAGGCCGCCGACGCCGACGCGCCCGCAGCTCCCGGCGACGCGGCCGCCAGCTCGTACAGCAGCACCGACGCCACCATGCACGCGGGCGCCACGATCACGACCGCGCGGCGCCGGTACAGCGGCGCCAGCTTCCGCGCCGCCACCACGCAGACGATGAACACGGGCAGCATCCCCAGGCTCATGAGGTCTTGGCCGAACCACGGGCTGTCGGGATAGAGTGCGGCGAACCGCGCGAACGATATGTCGTCCCACGCGCGCACGAACGCGAAGCCGAAGAAGCACAGCGACAGATAGCGCAGGTCGGCGATGCGCCGCTGCGCGTCGTGCAGCAGGTCGACCGGGGCGTCCTGCTCCCCCGCTCGCTCCCCTCCGCGCTCCCCTGTATGGCCTTCGGCTGTCTGCATGCTGGCATTGTACCAAACGCGCCACCCGGTCGCGCAGCCGGGCGGCGCTTTCTCCAAAAACAGGCTCCCATCTGCGCAGTTTACAGTTCGGGTTACAAAGTTCATACGCGGTTTCATCCTCGCAAAGCATTGCCGCGACCGCCGGGCGGGCGTACCTTCTGGTCATTCGCCAGGGAGGGCGACGACGGCCGGCCGGAACGCGGGTCGGCCGAATCGAATCAGGAGAGACAGGAAGAGGAGCATCATGAACGAACTCGGACTCACGCGCCGCAGCTTTATGAAGACCCTGACCGTAGCCGGCGTATCGGTTGCCGTCTTCGGCCTTTCGGGCTGCGGACCCACCGCCAGCGCTTCGACGAAGGGCTTCAAGGCCGGCACGTACACCGCTTCGGGCCAGGGCAAGTTCGGCCCCGTGCACGTGGAGGCCACGTTCAGCGAGGACGCGTTGACCGCCGTCGCCATCACGAAGCACGAGGAGACGAAGTTCATCTCCGACGCCGCCATCGAGCGCATCCCCGCGGCCATCGTGGAGCACCAGTCCCTCGACGTCGACGTCATCACGGGCGCGTCGCTGACCAGCATGGCCATCAAGAACGCCGTCACCGACTGCGTGAAGCAGGCCGGCGGCAAAAAGAACGCGCTGGCGGGATCGTACGTGCCGCCCGCGCCGTCCACCGCCGTCGAGGAGCTTGACGCCGACGTGGTCATCGTGGGTTCGGGCGCTTCGGGAACCGTCGCCGCGCTGACCGCCGCCCGTCTGGGCGCGAAAAAGGTCGTCGTGCTGGAGAAGAGCTGCACCATCGGCGGCAACGCGCTGGTGTCCGGCGGCTACCTGGAGTACGTCAACGCCCCCGACGAGCTGCGCGAGAAGATGACCGACAGCTACACGAACGAGCTGGCCGACGAGCTGGCGCAGGCTCCCTCCGTGATGACGCCCGAGCAGTTCGCGCTGCTCCAGGCCGATTACGATGCCTGGAAAGCCTCGGGCAGCGACAAGGTGTTCGACTCCATCTACCTGCACGCGCTGCAGTACAAGCTGCAAGGCGAGGGCGAGTACGACGAGATGCTGCGCACGGCCGAGAACATCGCCGACCTCGACGACTGGCTGGTGTCCGAAGGCTTCCAGTTCAAGGACCTGTGCGGCATCGTGGGCTACTCGTGGCCGCGCTGGACGTCGCCGAAGGAAGGCGTGTGCGGCCAGGGTTACTTCATGTTCTACCAGGACACTATCGAGAAGAACGACTACCCGGTGGAGATCTACCTGAACACGCCCGCGAACGAGCTGATCATCGAGAACGGCGAAGTGGTGGGCGCCGTGGCCACGGGCCCCGACGGCACCACGTATCGCGTGCGCGGCGAGAAGGGCGTCATCCTGGCGACGGGCGGCTTCTCGGGCAACCCCGACATGCTGCGCGAGTACAACACCATGTGGCCGTTCAAGGAAGGTACCGACATTCCTACGACGAACGCATACGGCCACACGGGCGACGGCATCACGATGGGCCTGGCCGCAGGCGGCACCGTGGCGCTCATGGACACCCAGATGCCCTTCCCCTTCGCCGACTGCAAGAACTCCACCGACGAGACCACCGTGGGCGACGACATCGACTGCGCCATCGTCAACAAGGAGGGCAAGCGCTTCATGGACGAGGTGAAGGACCGCTACACGATGACGCAGCACATCATGGAGCAGACCGACCAGATGATGTTCATGATCTCGGATGCCGACACCTGCCGCGTGAACGGCGACGTCAACCGCTACGGCCACAGCCTGCAAAGCCTCATCGACCAGGGGCAGCTGTACCGCGCCGACACCATCGAGGAGCTGGGCGAGCAGATCGGCTGCGGCGGCGCGGCGCTGGCGGCAACCATCGAGCGCTACAACGAGCTATGCCGCGCGGGCGAGGACCCCGACTTCGGGCGCACCACGTTCTCCGAGGAGAGCCCCATCGAGAACCCGCCGTTCTACGCGAGCCCCCGCACCTGGGCCATGCACATCACCGTGGGCGGCCTGAACGTGGACATCTACGATAGCTACCAGGTGCTCGACGAAAGCGGCGCGGCCATCCCCGGCCTGCGCGCCATCGGCGAGACCATCATCGGCAGCTGCGGCATCGGCGTGCAGGGCGAGGGCTTCGCCGTGGCGAACGCCCTGTTCGGCCCCGCCGCCGCGTAGCCGCAACCCCGCTTACCCGCGCGCCGCGCACCACGGCGCATCCCCTCCCGAAGCGCATCGACCGGGTCCCCCAGGACCGGGCCGATGCGCTTTTTTACGTGTGGGGCACGGAGGAAGGGGGGGGGGGGCTCACGGCCCTCCCGCGTTTCCGTGCGCTAGATCTTGTACATGAACTGGAAGACGTCTTCGCGTTGGATGATGATCTGGACGCCGAGGGACTCGCCCACAGCCTCGAGCTTCTCCTGCACCGCGTTGAAGTCGGCCTTCTCGGGGTCGAGCGTGGTCAGCATGGTCATCGAGAAGATGTCGTCCAGGATGGTCTGGCTGATGTCGTCGATGTTCGCGCCGCATGCGGCAAGCGCCGTGGCAACCTCGGCGACGATGCCGCTGCGGTCCTTGCCCAGAACGGAGACTACACACTTCATTGGTTGGTTCCTTTCCGTTTAATGTCTGCGTGCGAAGATGAGCGACAGCGCTTCGGCGCGCGTCGCCTGGCTTTTCTCGAAGGCGCCGCGGACGGCGCTCGTCATGGTTTTCGCGCCCGGCTTCTTCACGCCGCGCATGCTCATGCACATGTGCTCGGCCTCCAACACCACGATCACGCCCTGCGGATGCAGCTGCTCGATCAGAGTGTCGGCGATTTGCGAGGTCAGGCGCTCCTGCACCTGCGGGCGCTTCGCGAATGCGTCCACCAGGCGCGCGAGCTTCGACAGGCCGCAGATGCGCCCGTCGACCGCCGGGATGTACGCCACGTGCGCCACGCCGAAAAACGGCACCAGATGATGCTCGCACATCGAGTAGAACGGGATGTCGCGCACGAGGACCATTTCCTCGTGATGCTCGTCGAACGTGGTTTCGAAATGCTCGGCGGGGTCTTCGGTGAGCCCGGCGAACACCTCCTCGTACATCTTCGCCACGCGCTCGGGGGTTTTCAGCAGCCCCTCACGCTGGGGATCCTCCCCCACGCCCTCGAGAATGAGCCGCACGCCCTCTTCGATTTTCGCTCTATCCATGACCATCTTTCTATCGTCGTGTGTCGCCGTGCATCATACCACGAGCGGGCCGTCGGCTTCGCTTTCTTCGCTCATGAGCACAATGCCGTCGAAGAGCTGCAACACGCTCTCGTTCTCCTCGTCCTCGCGACGAACCACGCACACGTCGAACACATCCGACCGATCGTCGAGCGGCCGGACGACGATGTCGCCGCCGTAGCGCGCGTAGCCGGGGAAGTGGACGCCGAACACCAAGCCGTCTTCCGAGCTGGGAAAGCACATCGCCCCCGCCTCAAGATGCTCCAAACGGGCCGCGATGCCGTGCCTTCGACACACGCGCAATACGAACTCGTGATAGGCCTCGCGCTCTTCCTCGGGATAGGTCAACAGGTGCTCGTTCACCATGTCGCGGAACAACAGGGGCGATTTCTCAGCGAGCGGGTGCGCGCTATGGCACGCGATGCCGAAGGGCACGTCGAACAAGTGCCGGTAGCATAACCCGGCGACATCGTCTTCGTAGCGGAACGCCAGGGCGATATCGGCGCGCCGGTCAAGCAGGCGCTCGTGGCAATCCCGCACGCCGGTGTCGGCCATAACCAGCCGCACGTCCATGCCCCGTGCGCACAGACGCGCTTGCGCCATCGTGGCAAGCGACAGCATGTGCTCGTTGATGAGCGGGCCGACAACCCGGACGGTCGCCTCGGAATCATGCTGGCGGCTGCGTCCCTCGCGCACGGCGGTATCGTACTTCTCGACCACGTCGCGCAAGCCGTCGATCCACAGTTCGCCGCCCGCAGTCAGTTCCACCCGCGACGTCGTACGGTCGAACACGCGGAAGCCGATCTCGCGCTCAACCGCGGCAACGTGCTTGCTCAGTGTCGATTGCGTGATGTACAGCCGCTCGGCAGCCTTGCTGAAATTCAGCTCGTCGGCAAGCGTGATGAGTTCGCGACAATACGAGATATCCATGGTACCTCCCCTTGAAGGCACGTCCGGCCCGAACCCGGACCGCCCTCTCATCGCACGCGGCGATTCCCCTCGCTCCATGATACACGACCGCATGCGCTTCGTGTCGCCAAGCGCGCCGTTGGGGTTATTCCGATTCGGCTTCGGCTTATGACCGTTCGGAAAGAAGCGTGAAAACCCAGTTCCATCTGGCATTATTCCGCCATTGCCTCAACCCATGCCCCATCGTCGCTTCCGTTCCCGCGGGGGCGCTTGGTACGGTGGGGACATCGGGATCGGGTCGGCGGCAGCTGCCTCGATCAAACCGAACAAAAGGAGGAAGGTATGAGCACGAGGGAAAGCAAGCGAAACCAGGGGATATCGCGTCGCAGCTTCTTGATGGGAGGCACCCTTGCAGCGGTAAGCGTCGCAGCGGCGGGACTCGCCGGGTGCAGCGGGGGCGGCAGCGCGGGGCCGAACGGCAACCTGCCCGAGTCGTGGGATGTCGAAGCCGACGTGGTGGTCGTAGGGTTGGGCGCCGCCGGGCTGTCTGCCGCCATCGCGGCGAAGAACGCGGGCGTCGAGCACGTCCTCTGCCTGGAAGTGGCGCCCGAGGAGCTGTCGGGCGGCACCACGCGCGTATCCGGCGACATGCTGATGATCCCTGAAGACGTGGAAAGCGCCATTACCTACCAAACGGAGCTCAACGCAGGATACAAGGTTCCCGAAGAATGGATGCGCGCATGGGCCGAGGGCGTATGCGGCAATATGGAATGGCTGACCGACGAGCTGGGCTACGACCTGCAGCCCGCAACCGCAGCGGCACCCGAGTTCCCCGGCATCCCCGGAGGCGACAAAGTCAAGACGTACTACGTGGACGGCATCTGCGGCATGTCCTCGCTGTGGATCCCCCTGCGCGACACCGCCGAAGAGCTGGGCATCGAGGTCATGTACGAGATGCGAGCCACCGAACTCATCTACCACTACGAGACGAAGGAAGTGTACGGCCTCGTTGCCGGCGACAAGTACGTGAAGGCCAAGAAGGGCGTCGTGCTTGCGTGCGGCGGTTTCGCCGCGAACCCCGAAATGATGTCGAACTACGGGGTGTCGCTGGGCTGCGCCAACTCGCTTGTATGCGGCAGCCCCTACAACGTGGGCGACGGCGTGAAGATGGCGCAACAGATCGGCGCCGACCTCTGGCACATGAACAGCTACGCGGCGGCCAGCACCTGCGTACGCGCGGTGTCGCCCGATTCGACCATCTGCAATATCCCCTACCCCATGGGCTACGACTACATCTACGTCGACGGCGAGGGCAAGCGTTTCATGTACGAGGAAACGCGCGGCCTGGCGCGCCACGGCAAGATCAAGGAGCGCGGCGTGTGGCCGCTCATGGTGGTTCCCGACAAGTCTCATCTGATTCTGGGCGCAGGGGCCGGATCGAAGGACATCCTGGGCGCCATCACGTACATGGCCTGGTCGGTGATCATGGAAACCGGCAAGACCACGAACCAGGAGCTCATCGACGCCGGCATCATGGTGAAGGCCGACACCATCGAAGATCTGGCGAAGAAGATCGACCAGCCGGTGGAGGTGCTCAAGAACACC
The DNA here is from genome assembly GCF_009834925.2 of Eggerthella guodeyinii. Lineage (NCBI taxonomy): Bacteria > Bacillati > Actinomycetota > Coriobacteriia > Eggerthellales > Eggerthellaceae > Eggerthella > Eggerthella guodeyinii. Next base: position 158,965 of record NZ_CP063310.1, on the reverse strand, counting down.
ATCGAAACGTACAACCAGCACTGCGCCGAAGGCAAAGACCCGGACTTCGGACGCGGCGAGGCGGTGCACGACGACTACTTCTTCAACGCCTCGGATGCCTCGACGGCCTACGGCGAGGGCGAAACGTCCAGCGACGACACCGTCATCATCAAGCCGTTCGACCTCGTTCCGCTCGAGCCGCCGTTCTACGCCATCGAAATCGGCCTGGGCATGCTGAACACGCAGGGCGGTGCGAAGCGCAACGGCGCGTGCGAAGTGCTCGACCTCAAGGGCGACCCCATCCCTCGCCTGTATTCAGCTGGCGAGTTCGGCACCATCTACGGCTACATGTACAACGGCGGCGGAAACATCAGCGAAGCCGTCGCTTCCGGACGCGTTGCCGGCCAAGGCTGCGCCGCGCTCGACGCATGGGATGCCAAGTAGACACCCCGCCCGCCAGGAGGCCGGCGAACCTCCCTCCCTCTCGTCGGCCTCCTGGCATATCCGAAGGAGTTTCCATGACCGCATTCACCCCACCGATCCGCCGAACCGCCGTGCTGACGCTCGTCGTCTGCGGACTGACGCTTTGCCTGGTCGCGTGCGCGCCACAAGGAGAAGGCGCGCCGCCAGCCAGCGGCGACGCCGCCCCCACGGCGACCGAATTCACCTGGTCGAAGGATAGCGATTGCGCCACCTGCCACGAGACCGACGTCGCATCGTTCGACGATGCCGCATGCGCAGCCTCGCAGCACGCCTCGCTCAAGGACAACTGCCTGACCTGCCACGACGACGTTGCCGGACTCGAGGAGGCCCACCAGAAGGTGACGCTCGACTCGCAGAAGAAGAAGGCGACGCTCAAGAAAACCGCCGTGTCGGAAGACATCTGCCTCACCTGCCACGACAAGACCGAGCTCGCCGTCGCAACCGCGGCAAGCACCGCCCTCACCGACAAGAACGGTCTCACCGTGAACCCGCACGATCTGCCGGTCAACGACGACCACGCCGAAGCCGGCACCACCTGTTCGTCGTGCCACAAGCTGCACGCGTCCGAAAGCGCGACGGAAACCGCGCCCGCCGTGTGCCGCAACTGCCATCACGCCGACGTCTACGAATGCAACACCTGCCACGCCGAGAAGTAAGCAAGGAGCCCCGCCTGGGGCTCCTTTTCGAGCAGCTTCACATCGATTTCGCCCCTACAGCTCCAGCTCGATGCCCACGGGGCAGTGGTCGCTGCCGTAGACTTCGTCGTAGATGCAGGCGCTGGCGATCTTCGGGGCCAGCTCGTCGCTGACCAGGAAGTAGTCGATGCGCCATCCCGCGTTCGTCTGGCGCGCCTTGAAGCGGTAGCTCCACCACGAGTACGCGCCCGTCACGTCGGGATGCAGGTGGCGGAACGAGTCGACGAACCCGACTTCCAGCAGGTCGGTGAACTTGCCGCGCTCCTCGTCCGAGAAGCCGGCCTTGCCGCGGTTCGGACCCGGGTTCTTGAGGTCGATCTCCTGGTGCGCCACGTTGAAGTCGCCGCACATGACGACGGGCTTCGGGTCGGCCGTCTCGCCCGGCTGCGTCAACGGCAGCTCTGAGATGGTCACGTGCCCCTCGCCCTTCGCCGGACGCTCCACCGGCACGCCGGCGGGCAGCACGCCCTCTTCGAGCCCCCTGCAGAAGTCGCGGAACGCGTCGTCCCACTCCATGCGGTGGTCGATGCGCGCCAGCTCGTTCTGCGCGTTCGGCGTGTACACGTCCACGAACCAGAACTTCGGGAACTCGAGCGCCACGATGCGCCCCTCGGTGTCGAGATGCGGGAAGCCCAGGCCGTGCAGCGCCTGCAGCGGCTCCTCCTTGCAGAAGATCGCGGTGCCGGAGTAGCCCTTCTTCTCGGCATAGCTCCAGTACTCGCGGTACTGCGGCAGGTCGAGCGTCGCCTGGCCCTCTTGCAGCTTCGTTTCCTGCAAGGCCACGATGTCGGCGTCGATGTCGCACACGATGTCCTCGAAGCCCTTGTTGAGCACGGCGCGCAGGCCGTTGACGTTCCACGAGATGAAGCGCATAGGTTCCTCCTCCGTCGCCCCGCGACGATTCCCGGTTTTGCGACCAGTATAGCGGAACGACGGCGCGCATCCACCCGCGCGCGGACGCGCGGCCGATCCTCGATGGCGCAGTGGTGAAAGCATGAGCGTTCGCGTACTATATACGGGATCGTCATACGAACGAAGGAGATCGCATGCTTCGAACCGTACGCCTCGCGACGCTGTCGGCCGCCGCCTCGATCGTCATCGTCCTCGCGAGCCTCACCGTGCCGCTGAGCGCCTACGCCTCGGAAGAGCCGCTCTCGCCGTGCATCGCAACCGACGAGCAGCGCGCGACGTATGCCGAGGACGGCACGCTGGAGGAGCGCACCGCGTTCCAGGAAGGCCTCGACAACGACGAGCCCACCGCGGGCCTCATCCAGCAGGCCATCGCGCGCGAGCAGGCGAGCAACGGCATCGCCACGAACGCGGTTCCCGGCAACGACGGCGGCATGGCCACCGTGGGCAAGGCGCACGTGCTGGCGCTGCGCGTGTCGTTCCCCGACAAGAAGTTCGAGGCGGGCGACACGCTCGAAGCGCTCCAGGCGCTCATCGGCCCGCGCAACGAGGGAGAAGCCGCGCTGCCGAGCGCCGGGCCCTACCCCTACGAGAGCATGCACGCCTACTACCAGCGCGCATCGTACGGAACGCTGACCATCACCGGCGAGGCCGTCGACTACGAGGCGCAGCACGAGCGCGACTACTACACCGCCAACATCGGGCAGCTGTACAAGGAAGCGCTCGACCATCTCGAGGCCTCGGGAGTCGACCTCGCGCAGTTCGACGCGAACGGCGACGGCCGCATCGACGCCGTCTACCTGCACTTCGCGGGCGCCGATACCGGCTGGGGCAGCGTGTGGTGGAGCAACGAGCAGGTGTTGAACGTGCCCGACACCACGTATGCGAACGGCACCGTGCAGCTGTGGAACGCCGTCGCGCTGGCGAACCCGTGCGACACGGCATGGGCCGCGCAAACCATGATCCACGAGACAGGGCACGTGCTGGGCCTGCCCGATTACTACCAGTACGCCAGCCAGCAGGGAGGCTCGACGGGACGGACGGGCATCCTCACCTTCGACATCATGATGCTGAACCAGGGCGACCACAACGGCTTCTCGAAATGGATGCTGGGATGGCTGCCCGAGAGCAAGATCACCCGCGTGTTCGCGAACGAGGACGGCATCGACGTCAAACGCGACGGCGCCGTGGTGCAGCACGTGGACCCCGCGGAGGACGGCAGCTCGTCCGTGGAGCAGGCGCTCGCGGCGTTCACGTCGAGCAACAAGAACGAAACGGGCGGCATCATCGTGGTGGCGAACGAGGACGAGAGCATGTTCTCGTCCTACTATCTGCTGCAATACGACCAGTTCGCCAGCAACCAAAGCGTGTACTACGGAGGTGCGCAGGGCACCGAGAGCATCCCGCTCCCCTCGGGATTCCGCCTGTACCGCGTGCAGGCCGAGGTGGGCTCCGGCGGAGGCTACCTCGTGCACTCGAACGCCTACGGCACCACGCACGACCAGCTCATCGAGCTGGTCGACCCCGACATGAGAGAGCCCCATGCGGAAGCCGACTCGCTCATCCCCTCGGCCATCGGCTCGGACGAGTACGGCTGCATGCTCTACGAGGGCGACGGGGTGTCGCCGCAGGGGTATCCCTCCACGAACTTCTACGAGAACGCCAACGTCGGCTTCACCGGACTGACCATCTCGGTCACGGAAAGCGAGGCCGCCCAGGGCACGGTTGCCATCTCGTACTCGAACGCCGACAAGCCCGCCGATCCCGTCGACTTCACCCTCACGCCCACGTTCGACGCGGTGTCGAACGTCTGCACGCTCACCTTCGAAGCCTCGCTCGCGCCGATGCTGACCACGCCGCTTCCGGCCGCGACGCAGCTCATCGTGGACGGGCAGCACCACGCCCTCCTCGACATCGCGGTGGACGGCACCACCGTGAGCCTTTCCTGCCTGCTCGACGCCGGCAGCATCGGGCCGTCGTCCACATGCGAGATCGTCTTCCCCGCCGGCCTGTTCACGCTGTCCCGCACGAGCGAGGGCACCACGTACTCGCCGGAGATTCGCCTGCCGCTCAAGGCCGACGCATCGCTGACCGCCGTCAGCCGCTCGGGCGCCTACCAGGGCACCGAGTACACCGATGGCCTCGTTGCCACAAGCAACGTGTTCACCAGCCCGAACGGCACGAAGCGCTTCTTCCAGCTCGCCGACGGCGCGCTGCGGCTGCACACCCTCGACGCCGACGATCCCGCGCGCGTGACCTCGCGCACGATCGAAGGGGTGAGCATCCCCGCAACGATCGAGCGCGCATCGATCAACGTCACCCCGCTGTCCGACACCAGCGCGTTCGCCATCGTGTCCGCGCAGTACGGGCCCGGCGCGGGATACTGGATCGACCTCGAAAGCGGCACGGTGATGGCCTCGCATCCCTTCGAGCAGACCTCCACGCAGCCGTGCACCGCCAGCGGCACGACCGTCCTCGTGGTCACGTACCATTACGGACCGGAACGCGGTCAGCTGGTCACCGCGCTGACGCCGCGCGAAGACGGCTCGGTGCAAGCGCGTTACGGCTGGACGAACGCGCAATCGACCGCTTCCGTCGACGCCGGCACGCTCGCTTTCGGCTTCGCGAACGCGCAGGGCGACACGATGGAAGAAGCGCGGATCGTGCCAACGGGAACCATCGTCGAAGCGCTGCGCGACGGCGCCACGAGCCCCGAAGACGCTCCGTTGGCGGGCGAGCTGTGCACGCCCGAGCGCGCAGAGGCCACGCTGCCGCTGCACGAGAGCCGCGCGCTGCAGGACGTACAGCGCGCCGGCGCTCGCTACTACGCGCTGATGGGGCCGGAATTCTCCTCCACGGCGGAGACGTCGAACCTGCTCATCCGCTTCGACGACGGGGGTGTCGAGCAGGCGCGCGCCGACGTCAAGGCAAGCGGGGGCGCACAGTACCAGCAGCTGAGCGTCGCCCGCTACGGCACCGTGGCGCTGACGGCGCGCACCGAGCTGGCGAAGCCGAAGGTCACACGCTCCGACGTGCTGTTCTGCGACGCGAACCTGCAACCGCTCTCCACTCTGACCACGGCGTCGAGCGGCATGGGCGCCTGGCTCGACGACGGAAGCTGGCTGAGCGTGGGCCTGAGCCTGGAAGCGTCTTCGGGGCCCAAGGGGTCGCCCGAGGAAGCGGAGGCCGTCGGGGCGACCGAAGGCGGGGGAACCGACGACCGCCTGCGCGTGATCTACGCGATCACCGAGCAGCTGGACAAGGAGCCGACGAAGCCAGACGACCCAGACGACCCGGCGAAGCCGGAGGAGCCCGCGGGGCCGGGCGAGGACCCGCAACCGCTTCCGAAGCCGGACGGCGCGGGCGACGATGCGGCGCACAAGCTCGCGCCCACCGGCGACCCCACCGGGCCGCTCGCGCTTGCAGCGCTGGCCGCAGCGCTGGCTGCCGGCGGCGCGCTCGCGCGCAAACGCTCCCGGTAGGTCATTTGTGGTACGGCTCGCCGCGCGAGATCTTCTGCGCGCGGTAGAGCTGTTCCAGCAGCACGACGCGCGCCAGGTTGTGCGGCAGCGTGACGGGGCCGAACGACAGCGTCTCGTCGGCGCGCTGCCGCACCGCGGCGCTCACGCCGTCGGAGCCGCCGATGACGAATGCGATGTCGCTCGTGCCGTTCAGCTTGAGTGCGTCGATGCGCTGCGAGAAGCCCTCGCTCGAGCGCTGCTTGCCGTCGATGGCCAGCAGCACCACATGCGTCGCAGGCGCGAGCGCGGCGAGGATGGCGGCGCCCTCGCGGTCGCGCGCCGCGTCCACCCCGCCCGCGCGAGCAGGGTCGATGTCGGCGATCTCACGCACCTCGGTCTTCGCGTAAGGCTGCATGCGCTTGAGGTACTCGGCGCACGCGTCCGTCCAGAACTTCTCCTTCAGCTTCCCCACCGCCACAATGGTGAACTTCACGCCGCACCCCTTCTCCCACTCGCCCCGCGCTTCAATGCTAGCCATGATACCCGAACGGGGGCGGCATCGACGGCGGCGCAAACGCGTTTGGGATGGTTCTGCTTTCGCCGAATCGCCAGCTGCGGGGCTTGACGACTCTCCTACGATGAGCGGGTCATGTCGATACGCGCCCTCGCACGAGCGGCGCTGCTACCCTTCGAGGAGGGACTATGAAGAGAATCGTCGCATTGGGAGCGGCAGCGGCCCTGGCCGCAACGCTGGCCGGCTGCGCGAGCCCGTCCGGTCAGGAACCCGCCGACAGCGCCCCGAGCACGTCCGAGCAGCAGGCGAACCAGGCCCCTGCGCAGGAGAACAAGCTGACGGTGGTGGACTCGGGATGGTCCGCCGACGAGCAAGGCTACGTCCACTACGGCATCATCATCAAGAACGAGGGCGCCCAGGGCGCGCTGTTCCCCGTCATCAAGGTGACGGGCAAGGACGCCGACGGCGCCGTCATCTCGTCCGACGAGCAGACGCTCATGGAAATCAACCCGGGCCAGGAGCTTGCCTGGGGCGGCCAGGCGGGCAACGGCACCGCGCCGGCCACCGTCGAATTCGAACTGAGCGTCGGCTCAAGCAACTGGCAGGATGCCGATGCGGCCGAGCCGATGTTCGAGGTGAGCGGGCTCAGCGCGCAGGATAGCGGCTACGGTACCGTGAACTTCGTCGGCGAGGTGACCAACCTGACCGACGCCGACAGGGACCAAGCGGCCGTCGTCGTGCTGCTGCGCGATGAAGCGGGCGCGATCGTCGGCGGCTACACCAGCTTCGTCTCCAACGTGCCCGCCGGCGGCACCACGTCCTTCGACGTGCTGGGTTACGGCGTGCCGGCCTACGACGCGATCGAAGGTTCGGCGCAGCCCTGGTAGGGTGCCCCGCGTCGTCGCGCCACCGATCGCACCGAAAGCCGCCCGCGGGCGGCTTTCGTGCGTTGAGAAGGGAATGCGCCTAGCGCTCGATCGCAGGCTCTTCCGGGTCGAGCGCTGCGGGGGACGCCTCCGGCTTCGGAGCAGCCGCCTTCAGCTTGATGGATTTCGTGGGGCAGTTCTCCACGCAGTCGAGGCAGAACGTGCAGCTGTCCAGCGTCGCGGTGCCGGGGTGCGCCACGTCGATGTCCTCGGGGCACACCGTGGAGCAGGTGCGGCAACCCTCCTTCGAGATGCAGGTGGAGCAGTCGGCCTGCGGACGGGCGCCGAAGCCGAGCTTCGCGCGCGCCTTGCCCACGAGCCCGAAGAAGAAGCCGAGCGGGCAGATGGACGAGCACCAGCGCTTGAACAGGAACAGCTCCGCCAGCAGCATGAGCGGGAAGACGATCAGCTCCCAGCCCGGCTGCAGCAGCACGAACACGCGGTTGAGCGCCCACAGCGTGCCGAACACGAGACCGATGGGGCACAGCAGGCAGAACACGGGGAACCCGACGGCTATGGACACGACGAGCAGGACGGCCAGGACGAGGCCCTGGGTCCTCAGGCTCGCGCCCGACGCGGAAGCGCACGACGCGCAGCCCGCCGCCCGGTCGCTCAGGGGCGCCTCGCCGCTTCTGCCGAGGATGCCGCGCGGCGTGTGGCCGCCGAAGATGTTCTTGAGGAGCTGCGAGGGGCACAGCCACGAGCAGAACGCGCGCCCGATGAGGAACACGATGACGAGCACGGCCAGCACGCCCGGCAGCAAACCCCAGGGAACGGAGCCGGACGCCGCCGCGATTTGCACGAACCCTACGGGACACAGCGCGCACAGCGTGCCGATGGCGGCGCTGCCGCCGAGATGCGCGGCCACGACCGCCAGGACGAGCACGCCCGCGGCGACGAGGATGCGGATGGTGCGCATGCGCGTCTTCATGAGATGCCTCCCGCCTCGCGCGTCGCGTCCGGCCCGTCGGGATGGACGCCCTTCGTATGGGGAGCGACCTCGCTGCCCCGCGGCACCGCGACCGTGCGCTTGGATGCCAGTTCGGCGCTGGGCACGGCGCCCGTTGCCTGCGCCGCCTCGCTCGCGCGCGACACCACCACGATGCCGCGGTCGGAGGCCGCCGCGTTGTACGCGCGCAGCGACGCCGAGGGGCACACCTGCTCGCATTTGCCGCAACCGTCGCAGTACTCGGGATGCACGACCGGGCGGTCGTGGTCGTCGAGCGTGATGGCCCCTTCGACCGGGCACTCGTCCTTGCACACGGTGCAGCCGGCCCAGTCCCAGGCCACGCACGCGTCCTTCACCACCACGGCCACGCCGAGGTCGCGCTCCGCCGGACCGCCGTACGCGAGCGCGCCGGTGGGGCACGCGTCGACGCACTGCATGCAGAAGTCGCAGCACCCGTTGCGGAACGACAGCATGGGCGTGCCGTACGCCACGAGGCTCTCCGCCAGCGGAACCGGCGTCACGATGCCGTACGGGCACGCTTGCAGGCACTTCTGGCAGCGGTCGCACGCAGCAACCACCTCGGCGCCCGAGGACGCGCCGGGCGGCCGCACGAACGCGGCGTCGGCCTGGCGCGACACGGCGCCGAACCCGCCGACGCCCACCATCGCCGCGCCCACGGCCCCCGCAGCGAGGAACCCGCGCCGGGAAATCTGCTCCACCCTCATCATCCCCTCACGTACTTACTTGCAGCTTCGATGTTTCACGTGAAACACGCTCGACCGTCGGTCGGATCGGCCGAATCTGGCACAAATTTACGGCTTAGGCGCAAATTCCGTCCGCTTTCGACTAAAAATGAACTGCAAGTCCGCATAATGCCTGGTCGCTATTTTCCACTCGTCTTTTGCCGTGCCCAAACCGTAAATTTGTGCCGCGAACACAGGACGCTACTCCACCACGTCCGCGAGGGCGACCGCGTCGGCACGCAGGTACGCCTCGGTGAACGTCGCCAAGTGGAAGTAGAAGCCGCCCTCGGCAGCCTTTCGCACGTCGGCGGCGAAGCGCTCGATCCAGTTCAGCAAGTGCTCTTGCACGAACGCGAGCTGCACCCGCAGCTGGCGCTCGGCCCCCGCCTCGTCGCCGGCGCGCAGCGCCTCCACGGCGCGCCCGCACAGCAGCGCCATGAACGCGAGCTCGACGGCCAGGTGGTCCTCCGGCTCCTTGAACCCGGGGTTCTTCGCGAAGCCCGCCCCGCGGTAGACGCGCAGCACCTCGCTGTAGGCATCCTGCATCATGAGGCCGCCCTCGCTCGTGTACACCGACTCGTACGGGAAGGCCTTCTGCGCCGTGCGCGGGCCCATGCCGAAGAACGCGCGGTCGAACACGACGGCCAGCTGCTCGAGCGCGTCCTCGTCGCAATCGGCGAGGTCGGCCTGGAGCGCGGCGAAGCCGTCGGCCAGCGCCGGGTCGTCGGAGGCGAGCGACGCCTCCCCCGCCAGCGTCTCGGCGAACGCGGCGTCGATCTCGGTCTCGTAGCAGCGCGACAGCAGCGCGTACACGCGGCTGCGGTTCTCGCAGAAGTCGATGAGGTTCTCAACGAGTTCGGCAGGCATGGTATCGGTCATGATTGGTTCTCCTCTTTCTCGTTCTTGGCGCGCTACGGTCTTGCGCACTGGCAGTGCCTCGCGCGCCGACCGTCCAACCCGCAAGTCGTTCGATCGGCGCGCAGCGGCGAAACCCCACCGGCAAGCCTTCGGGCGCGCCACAGAAAAGGGCGGCGCGCCGGGGAAGGGAGGGGAATCCCCGGCGCGCCCCGGCCCTGCATCAGTGGTAGATGAACTGCTCCACGCTGGTTCCCACGGCATACATCACGATGCGCAGGACGATGGTACCGATGGCGGTGCAGGCGCAGGCGGCGAACATATACATCGCCAGCTGATTAGGCGACACGGTGCCCGAGGAGCCTTCGCCCTTCGTCGCCTGGATGCAGGCGAGCACGGTCAGCGCAACCGGCACCACGATGCCGATCACCACGACGCCGGTCCAGAACATCAGCGCCATGTCGCCCGAGATCAAACGCTCGATGGAGCGCGAGGGGGCCTGGTACGGCGCGATGGCGATCCACACCACGTACGCAACCGCCGTCACCGCCATAATCACGACGCCCGCCAGCGCCAGCTTCAGCGCGAAGCCGCCCTCTTCGGAAGCCTTGCCGCGCAGCAGCACGAGGCCGGCCATCAGCGTCATGCCCAAAGCCAGACCGGCGCCCAAGAACATCAGCGGCAACGCGACGCTATCCCAAGCGGGACGCGCGGCGATCAGGTACGACGCGCCCGCCACGAACGGCAGCACGAGGCCGATGACGCCGCCCAGGATGCCGAACACCTTCGACACGCCGGGGTAGTCCTTCTTCGCCAGGATGAGGTACACCAAAGCGACGATGCCCATGATGGCGACGACGAACAGCTCCTTCGACAGCCCGGAGCCCAGGTTGCCCAGCAGATGCGTCGCGCGCTCCGGGTGCCCCATGTGCAGCACCGACACGCAGCCGCCCACGGCCAGGCAGATGAAGGCGATCAAAGCCCCCGTGAACCGCACTTCGCGAAACTTGCCGCGCAGCTCGCCCACGGCCAGGAACACGAACGAACCCGACGTGACGCCCAACAGCACGCTGAAAATCAGAAGTGGCCACTGGATTTCCATGGTTACTCATCTCCCTTCCAGGCGCACTTGTCCATGGCGTAGTCCACGCCCGGATGGTTCCCCACGTCCTTCAGCTTGTAGGTCTTCTTGGACGCGCGCAGCTTCGACACGTCGGACTCGGGATCGTCCAGATCGCCGAATTTGCGCGCCTGTCCGGGGCAGTGCTTCACGCACGCCGGCTTCTCGCCCTTGTCGATGAGGTGCGCGCACATCGTGCACTTCTCGATGACGCCCTTGTCCTTGCCCTCGTCGTAGGTGCGCACGCCGTAGGGGCAGGCCATGACGCAGTACTGGCAGCCGATGCACTTGCTGTGGTCAACCAGCACCACGCCGTCCTCGCGCTTGTAGCTGGCGCCGGTGGGGCACACGTGCACGCACTCCGGGTCGTCGCAATGCTGGCACGACACGGGCAGGTAGTACATCTCCAGGTCGGGATAGGTTCCCGAGGGACCCACCGTCAGCACCTTGTTGTAGAACGTGCCCAGCCCCACGTTGTTCTCCTGCTTGCACACGACGGCGCAGGAGTGGCAGCCGATGCAGCTATCGAGGTCGATATCAATAATGTGGCGAGTCATGTTACTTCGCACCCCCCTTCGTCACCTGCGTCACGCCGTCCTGCTGGTCGTCGGCGGCCAGCGCCTCAGCGGTCAGCGGCAGGAATATCTTGAGGTCTTCCGAGTTCATGCAGATGTTCTTCGGCGCACCGTCGTCGGCCTTGTACACCTTGCACAGGCCGCCGAAGTTGTCGGTGCCCACGGCGGGGTCGTAAGGGCCGTTGTTCTCGAACAGCACGTTGCAGTTGCTGTCGAACGCGCCGTGCAGGTCGTCGGTGGCCTCGCGCTCGGGGAACCACCAGTCGTGCTCCACGTGGATCATGCCCGGCTTGATGGCCTCGGTGAGGTTCGCGCGCTGCTTGATGCGGTCGACGTACGTCTCGATGTACACCCAATCGTCCTGCTCGATGCCGTGCTCGGCAGCGGTGGCGGGATTGATGTCCATCGTCGGGAACATGTGCACCTCGCGCAGCCACGGGCTGTTGCGGTATTCCGTGTGGAAGAACGCGTGGCTACGGCCGCCGGTGATCAGCGTGTACGGGTACTCGTCCAGCAGGTCGGGGCGCGACAGCTTCGTGATGGGCGGCTCGATGTACATGGGCAGGGCGCCGTTACCGTACAGCAGCAGGTCCTCGCTCCACAGCTCCATCTTGCCGTTGTCGGACTGCGGATGCGGCGGGATCACCTTGCCGTCCGGCGTTTGCGCGCCGGGGAAGCGGTAGACCGAGCCCATCTTGTTGCCGCGGTACATTGTGTTGAAGCCGGGGCGGAAGTCGCTCGTCTTGCGCATGAAGCCCGTCTCGTACTTCGGCGCGTTCTTCACCGTGGCCATCTCCACGCCGGTCACGCTGACGCGCTCGCGGAAGTCCTCGAAGCTCGCGCAGCTCAGCTGCGGCGGAAGCGTCTCGGGGCCCTTCACCATGTAGTCGAAGAACTCGTACTTGTCCTTCCAGTACATATCCACGCCCATGTACTCGGCGAACTCGAAGCAGATGTCCATGTCGTCGCGGCACTCGCCGAGCGGCTCGTGGAACGGCTGGCGGATGAGGTAGGTATGGCTGGTCGGGTAGCCGTGGCCGGAGTGCGCCCATTCCACGCGATCGACCTCGTTGGGATGCGCGGCCGGCAGGATGATGTCGGCCAGCTCGCCCGACGGCGTCATGTACAGGTCGACGTTCACGAAGAAGTCGAGGTTCTTGAAGCCTTCGACGATCTCGTGGCCGCCCTCGATGGAGAGGATGGGCTCGGACGTCTGCTGCCAGTAACCGTAGATCTGGAACGGGTCGCCCTTCGCCATGGCCTTCGTCGTGGCCGCGCCGAAACCGCCCTGCTGGCCGTAGATGACCTGGCCGCCGGAGTTCTGCTTCGTCTGCTTGAGCTCGCCGGTGGCGTCGTCGGCCACGAGAATGTCCTGGTAGCCGGTGTTCTGGCACACGGACAGCTTCTTGATGTTCATGGCCGTTTCCTTGCGGCGCTGGCCCATGCGGCCCTTCTGGTTCGGCACGACGTCGAACATGAAGGAGTCGTAGCCGGTGGCGGGCTCGCGGCCGATGTTCTGGCCGCCCTTCGAGTCGAAGTTGCCGGCGAGCGCCATCATGATGGTGAACGCCTGCGAGATGCCAGACGTGTTGATGGAGAACTCCACCTTCTGGCCGCGCGTGAAGCACGCGTGCGGGCTGGCGCCGATGTAGGCGTCGATGGCTTCCTTGATCTTGTCCTCGGGAAGCTCGCAGAATTCGGCGGCGCGCTCGATGGTCCACGGGGTGACGTGCTCGACCAGGATGTCCCAGCTCGTGCGATACGTCTTGCCGTTGATCTCGTGGCTGCCGGACAGCGCGGGCTTCGCGTCGGCCACGATGTTGCCCTCGGCGTCGAGCCACTGGAAGGCCTTCGGACCGCCTACGCCCTTCGTGTTCTGCCAGTCGCCGGACCAGAAGATCAGCTGGTCGCTGTTCTCGTCCCACGCGGCGTACAGCTCTTCGTTGCCGTCCTCCTTGAGGTACGATTCGCGCAGCTGGTAGCCCGTGCCGTTACCGTCGGCGTCCTTCTCGTCGATGAAGAACGGGGCGTTCGTGTACATGCGCGCGAACTCGGTGGCGCACTTGTCCGACTTGATGATCTCGTTGATGAACGCCAGCACCAGCGCCATGTCGGAGCCGGGGCGGATGGGCAGCCAGATGTCGGCCTTGGAGGCGGTGCAGGTGAAACGCGGGTCGACGCAGACGATCTTCGCGCCGCGCTCCTGCGCGCGCTTGACGGTGAGCCAGTCGTAGTAGCCGCGGCTGCGCTCCTGACGGCACCAGATGACGATGCAGTCGGTGTTGTTGCCGTCCCAGCCGGTGTACTGCGTCTCATCGCCGTACAGGCGCTGGCTGGAGAAGTACGAGCCCACCCAGCACAGGTTGCCCACGCCGAACGTGGCCGTGGAGCCCAGTTCAAGCCACAGTTTGTTGATGGCCTGGAACTGCAGCATATCGCGGCCCGTGCCGTACTGGTGCGCGATGGTGTGCCAGCCGTGCTCCTCGCCGATCTTGGTGAAGCGGTCGGCCGCTTCCTGGTAGGCCTCTTCCCACGTGATGCGCTTCCACTGACCGGAGCCCTTCTCGCCCACGCGCTTCTGCGGGTAGCGCACGCGCAGCGGGTTGTACAGCTCCTGCGGGATGGCGAAGCAGCGCCCGCACAACGTGCCCTCGCTGAAGAGGTCGGGATTGCCCTCGATCTTCACGAGGCGGCCGTCTTTGACGTGCCCGAACAACGCGCAGCGGCCGTAGCACTGACGGCACGCGCTCGGGATGATCTTCACGTCGTCGGACGAGGTGGTTGCGCCCGCTGCCTCGTCGGCTGCGGCGGTGGTGGCCGACGCGCCGAGCAGCAGCGTGGAAGCGGTCGCGACGGCCGAAGCCTTCACGAAGCCTCGGCGGCTCATCTTTAGTGACATCTCTCCTCCTTTTGCCTCACTCTGCATGGTGGGTTCGGAGAGTTGGATGGGGCGTGCGCCGTCGAAGAAATCCCCCCTCGAAGCGCCCCCGCACTGCAAGTTCCCCCGCTCGTCCCCCATTACTTGCATGGCTAACTATATCAGGTGATATTATTAGTGCAATGATTTTTAGCTATCTTTATAAAGAATAGTCGTGAGCACGACGATTAGAACGAGTTAACCGTAGCGAACAGGTAAAACCGCACAGATGTTTCACGTGAAACATCTGTGCTCGCCGTGCGAGGAGGGAATCTGCCCCCTTGTTCGCGCGGGCCGATCGCGCGCGGCGCCCGCTGCGAGTCGCCGCCGAACGCGCCTCCCGGCTCATGATCGCCGCCCGCGCCAAGGGGAGCATCCAGGTTGTCATCCTGAGCGAGCGAAGCGAGTCGAAGGATCCCGCGCGGCGACAACGGGAGGCGTCACGACTGGCGCCGCGCGAGGCATTCATTCTGGTCGATTCTTCGGCGCGAAACCCGCTTGCGAGCGAGCGCAAGACGCTTCGCGAGCGCCCGCGCCAGCAAAAACTGCCAAATATCGGGAATTCTCTGGCGCGGGAACCGAAGCCGGACGGCTTTCCTAATCACCGATGTTCTCGTTCTACTCCGCAGCCGCTTCCGCAGGATTCGCGTGGTGCTTCAGATAGAAGTCCACGAATCCTTGCAGCGAGAAATCCCGCACGTCGTCCACATCGTCGCTGACCGCCTTGAACATGCAGGCGGGCATCTTCCCTTTCTCCAGGTTGTCCTTGATGCACGGGTCGCATCCTTCGTCGTGATTCGACGGATGGCGGGGGCATTGCACAACAGGGCAGGTGCAGAAGCTCATGGTCGTCCTCTCTTTGGTCGTGGACATAGTGTATTGCATGAGGGACCCCATGCGAAAAAGAGGGTATTCCTGAGTTTCCCGGTGTTATTTCGTCGTACCGGCGGCGTGGTTTTTGGGCGCACGGGGCGCAAAGAAGTTGACGGATTATTGTCAGTTGTGATTAATTGAGCAGGTACTTTATAGTCCTTATCGCCGTTCAGCGTGGCCAGCGCAGCGTGCGGAGCCCTTCCGCTCGCCCCTCCCCACCTTCGCGCGACATGCCAGAAGCAGGTCAAGAATGATCAACCAGCATAACAGCCTCATCGGATTCCTCGTTTACGACGCCCAGCGTGCCATTGCCAAATCGCTTGAAACCGCTTTGAAGCCCTACGATATCACGCCTGGCCAGTGGAACCTCATCAACCAGCTGGACAGCGCGGGCGAGCTTTCGCAGAAGCAGCTGGCCGAACGCACGCGCAAGGAGCAGGCCACCATCACGCGCTACCTGGACACGCTCGAGCGCAAGGGCCTCGTGGTGCGCAACCAGCACAAGTCCGACCGGCGCGCCCACGCCATCTCGGTGACCGACAAGGCGCACGAGCTGGTCATGGCCGTGCAACCGATCACCGTCGACGCGGCGGACCGCCTGATCGAGGGCATCGACCAGGCGGATATAGACACGTTCGTCGCCGTGTTGGCGAAGCTCAAAGAGAACGCCGACAACTTCACCGAGGACAACTAGCGGCGACGGGCTCGACGGCGGGCCACCAGCAACGCCGTGGCGAGAGCGCCTACCGCGAGCGCGCCCAGCACACCCAGCACCGCGAAGGGAACCGCGTCACCCGTGCGGGCAATCGAGGCCATGGGCGAAATCTTGCTGGGCGGATTCGACGTCGACGGTTGCGTGGTCGACGGAGTGCCCGGCGTCGTGGGATTCGTCGGGTTGGTGGGATCGGTCGGATCCGTAGGGTCGACCGGGTCCACCGGGTCGGGCGGCACCGGAGCGTTCTTCATGGTGAGCTCGGCCTTTGACGGCTGACCCACCGCCACGGCGAATTCCACCGGCGTCTCGTCCAGCACGTAGCCCTCGGGGGCCGCGGTCTCCACGAAGCGGTAGGAGCCCACCGGGAGGTTCGCGACCTCGATGATGCCCTGCTCGTCGGTCACGAGGGCGTCGTGGCCGCCCACCACAGCCCACGTGTCGTCGGCCAGGCGCTGCTCCAGCTTGAACGTCGCGCCGGGAAGCACGGTCGCCGGCTCGTCGGCATCGACCTTCGTGAGCAGCGCGCCGCCCAGCACCGGGGTCTTCTTGTTCGTGGCCGTCACGGCGGCCGTGTAGTCGGGCGTGTCCTCGGCCAAGGTGAACTCCACCGGGGCGGTTTCCAGCTCGTAGCTCTCGGGCGGCGTCAGCTCGATGAAGCGGTACGCTCCCATCGGCAGGTCCGTCACCGTGATCAGGCCGTTCGCATCCGTCGTCAGGCGCTCCGAGCCCTGCACGACCTCCCAGCTTCCGCCGGGTTGCTGAGACTCCAGCTTGAACACGGCGCCGGGAAGCTTCACGGACTCGTCGTCCGCGTCGACCTTCGTGAGCACCACCTTGCCGAGCGGCGCGGGCGGCTCCTTGGCGTTCGTTGCCGTGAGCGTGACCACCGGGTTCGGCGCGGTCGCGTCGATGGCGAACTCGCGCAGGGTATCGTCGAGGACGTAGCCCTCGGGGGCGGCGGTCTCCACGAAGCGGTACGAGCCCACGGGCAAGTCCGTCACCGTGACGAGGCCGTCGCCGTCGGTCACGAGCGCGTCGTGGCCGTCCACCACGGCCCACGTGTCGTCGGCCAGCCGCTGCTCCAGCTTGAACGTCGCGCCGGGCAGCACCGTCCCCGGCGCGTCGGCGTCCACTTTCGTCAGCACCGCCTTTCCGAAAACGGGGGTCTTGGTATTCGTCGCCGTCACGGCGGCCGTCAGCTCGGGCGCGTCCGCCGTCAGGGTGAACTCCACCGGCTCCGTTTCCAGCTCGTAGCCCTCGGGGGCCGAAAGCTCGACGAAGCGGTACGTCCCCATCGGCAGGTCCGTCACCTCGATGAGGCCGTTCCCGTCGGTGGCCAGGCTCTCCGAGCCCCGCACCGGCTCCCAGCCGTCGGCCGTCCGGGCCTCCAGCTTGAACACGGCGCCGGGCAGAACGGTCGTCGGCGAGTCCGCGTCGACCTTCGTCAGCACCACCTTGCCCACCGGCGGCTCCTTGGCGTTCTCCGCCGTGATGTTCACGACGACGGGCGCCGGCGCCGCGGCGTCGATGGCGAACTCGCGCGGGGTATCGTCCAGCACGTAGCCCTCGGGGGCGGCGGTCTCCACGAAGCGGTACGAGCCCACCGGGAGGTTTGCGACCTCGATGACGCCCTGCTCGCCGGTCACGAGGGCGTCGTGGCCGGGGACCGTCTCCCAGGAGTCGTCGGCGAGCCGCTGCTCCAATTTGAACGTCGCGCCGGGCAGCGTGGCGCCGGGGTTCTCTTCGTCCACTTTCGTCAGCACCGCCTTTCCGAAAACGGGGGTCTTGGTATTCGTGGCCGTCACGGCGGCCGTCAGCTCGGGCGCGTCCGCCGTCAGCTCGAACTCCACCGGGGCGGTTTCCAGCTCGTAGCCCTCGGGGGCCGAAAGCTCGACGAAGCGGTACGTCCCCATCGGCAGGTCCGTCACCTCGATGAGGCCGTTCTCGTCGGTGGTCAGGCTCTCCGAGCCCGCCACCGGCTCCCAGCCGTCGGCCGTCTGAGCCTCGAGCTTGAACACGGCGCCGGGAAGCACGGTCGTCGGCGAATCGGCGTCGACCTTCGTCAGCACCACCTTGCCCACCGGCGGCTCCTTGGCGTTCTCCGCCGTGATGTTCACGACGACGGGCGCCGGCGCCGCAGCATCGATGGCGAACTCGCGCGGGGTCTCGTCCAGCACGTAGCCCTCGGGGGCGGCGGTCTCCACGAAGCGGTACGAGCCGACCGGCAGGTCAGCGACCGTGACGAGACCGTCGCCGTCGGTCACGAGCGCGCCGTGGCCCGGGACCGTCTCCCACGTGTCGTCGGCCAGCCGCTGCTCCAGCTTGAACGTCGCGCCGGGCAGCACGGTCGCCGGCGAACCGGCGTCCACCTTCTTCAGCACGGCTCCGCCCAGCACCGGGCTCTTGGTATTCGTCGCCGTCACGGCCGCCGTCAGCTCAGGCGCGTCCGCCGTCAGCTCGAACTCCACCGGGGCGGTTTCCAGCTCGTAGCCCTCGGGGGCCGAAAGCTCGACGAAACGGTACGCTCCCATCGGGAGGTCCGTCACCTCGATGAGGCCGTTCCCGTCGGTGGTCAGGCTCTCCGAGCCCGCCACCGGCTCCCAGCCGTCGGCCGTCTGCGCCTCGAGCTTGAACACGGCGCCCGGCAGCACGGTCCCCGGCGCGTCCGCGTCCACCTTCGTGAGCACGACCTTGCCCAGCACGGGGCTCTTCGAGTTCTTCGCCGACACCGCCACGGTGTGGTTCGGCGTGGCCGACGTGATGGCGAACTCAACCGGCTCCGATTCCATGACGTAGCCCGCAGGCGGCTCCAGCTCGACGAAGCGGTACTGGCCCAGCAGCAACCCCGTCACCGTGATCAGGCCGTCAGGGTCGGTCGTCAAGCGCTCCGAGCCGGCAACCGTCGCCCATGAGTTATCGGGCTGCATCTTCTCCAACTTGAACACCGCGCCCGGCAGCGTGATGCCGGCATCGCCCGCGTCAACCTTGGTCAGCACGGCCTTGCCGTCCCTGACCTCCACGCCGCCCGAGATCACAGTGAAGTGCGCGGCGCCCGACGACTGCTCCGACGAGCTGTCGCCGTACGTCAGCGTGGCGGTGTTGTCGTACTGGCCGGTTTCGGACGCGTCGGTGCGCAGCTCGATGATGAACGACGTGAAGTCGCCCTTGTTCGGGCCCGATGCGCTGAAGTACTTCATGATGATGGCCTTCTGCGCAGGCGTGACGCCCTTCTGATCAAGGAGCTGGGAAAGCCCCAGCTCGCCCTGGCCGTTCAGGATCTTGCCGATGTTGAGCGCGCTCGAGCCGTCGCCCGTGGGCACGTTGCCGAAGCCGATGTACACCACGCGGTTCTCCCACACGCCGATGGTGGGATCGGCCGCGAACCGCACGCTGTTGGCGAACTCGTCCTGCGTCATGCCGTCGGCCGCCGACTTGTCAACCAACGCGAACAGGTCGGTGAGGGGGTACGCCGCGTACTGCTCGGTCTGCGCCTCGCCCGCATCGGTCGTGGCCACGATGGGCATGTACACCACCACGCCGCTCGACGTGATGGCCTGGCCGCCCTGCAACTCGTCGGTCAGCAGGAGGTTGCGCTGCTGCGGCGAGGGATCCGAGCCGCCCGCCGCGTAGCCCGCGTACGCGTTCACGATGTTATCCAAGTTCACGCCGATGTCCCATACGATCTGGTTCTGGCCTGCAACCTGCGAGCCGTACTTCAGCAGCGGCGTCCCGGGCAGCGGCCCGGTCGAGGGCGGATCGACGTTGATCGACGGCAGCAGCTCGCCGTTCACCTCGAACACGATGTCGTCGCCCGTGCCGGTCACGTAGCCCTCAAGCGAGAAGAACCCGCTGTGCAGCGACGGGAACTCCGCGCCCTCGGCCGAAAGCGTCGTGACGATGGTGATGGCTTTGCCGGGAATCATCGAGCCGTTCGCGTCGCGGTTTCCGTTGACCACGTACGAGCCGATGACTTTCGACGTGCCCGGATCGACGAGGTCGACGGGCCCGAAGTCGCTGGCGAGGAAGTGGTCCTCGCCGTTGATGGTGAAGGTGAACGTGTCGTTCGCATTCACATCGGTCATGTCGGGAATGCTCCAGTCGATGTAGATGCGCACGTACGCTCCGCTGGTCAACGTGGTGCCGGCAGGAATGTCCTGCCAGGTGCTGCCCGATTTCTTCTGCAGCTTGATGCCGTCGATGGAAACCTTGTCGGTGACGTCCATAGCCGCACGCGGCGTGGGCGTGTCGTCGGCGACGTCGGGCGTCGCTTCCTCGGCGAACGCCGGCGAGCGGAACGCCAGCAGACACAGGACGACCAACCCCATCAGCACGAAGAACGCGCGCAAGCGCCCCGCGCGCGAAGGCGGACAGGTGGGAACAGTCGGCTGGGGAGCCATACAGGACCTCCTCTTTGAAATGTTGTATTGGCAGCAACAATACGGAGGACGGTCCCGCCCGCAGCTGAGGCTCGCGAACGGTGCTCTGCCCGTAGCGGCCCCGCAACCATCCCGCAACAATTCCCGATTTCCAGAAATGTCAAACAACGGCTTAACAACGGATGCGTTCCTTGCTACAATCAGCTGCACAATTTCATAGCGTCACCCCGTTGATGCGTCCTGGATCGAAAGAAACAGGGCGTGGAAGGGGCCTCTGGAGAATCCCGACCATCGGATCGGGTGCCGAAGGGGCAAGGCGCATCGCCGCGAAGGCGATGCCGCTGAAACTCTCAGGCAAAAGGACAGAGCAAAGCTAGGCTTGTCGCGCGAGCATGAACGCACGCCTTCCCTCACATCCTCCAGAACAGCCACGTCGTACACGGGTTTCGCAGAAGTTGCCCGTACGAAGTTGGTTGAAGGAGGAACGTGGTGGAAGGCTTTTTTAGTATGATCAACGATGGGCTCGTCGCTATAGACGACTTCATCTGGGGCGTGCCGCTCATGGTGTTGATCCTGTTCGGCGGCATTTTGCTCACCGTGCGCCTGCGAGGCGTGCAGTTCCGGCAGCTGCCGCGCGCGCTGCGCTATATGATCAAGAACGAGACCGGCGGCGAAGGCGAAGTGACCAGCTTCGGCGCGCTGTGCACGGCCCTGTCAGCCACCATCGGCACCGGCAACATCGTCGGCGTGGCCACGGCCATCGTGGCCGGCGGCCCCGGCGCGATGTTCTGGATGTGGCTGGCAGCGCTGTTCGGCATGGCGACGAAGTTCTCCGAGGGCCTGCTTGCCGTGAAGTACCGCAGCGTCGACAAGAAGACCGGCCACGTGCTGGGCGGCCCGTTCTACTACATCGAGCGCGGCATGGGCAAGAACTGGCGCTGGCTGGCGAAGGTGTTCGCGTTCTTCGGCATGTGCGTGGGCCTGTTCGGCATCGGTACGTTCACGCAGGTCAACTCTATCTCCAGCGCGATCACCGGGTTCTTCGACCCCGAGAAGAGCGCAACCGTGAACATCCTGGGCATGGACTACTCCATCTTCACCGTTATCGGCTCCATCGTGCTGGCCGTGCTGGTGGGCCTCGTGGTCATCGGCGGCTTGAAGCGCATCGCGAAGGTGTCCGAGCGCGTCATCCCCGCCATGGTGGTGCTGTACGTTGGCTTCTCGCTGATCCTCATCGTCACGAACCTCGACAAGATTCCCGGCGCGTTCGCCACCATCTTCCAGAGCGCGTTCGGCCTGCAGGCGGCCGCGGGCGGCATGCTGGGCGCCATCATCATCGCCATGCAGAAGGGCATCGCGCGCGGCATCTTCTCGAACGAGGCCGGCCTGGGCTCCGCGCCCATCGCCGCCGCTGCCGCGCAGACGAAGGAGCCGGTGCGCCAGGGCCTCGTGTCCATGACCGGCACGTTCCTGGACACCATCGTGGTGTGCTCGATGACCGGCCTCGCGCTGGTCATGACCGGCGCGTACCAGATCCCCGGCCTCGAAGGCGCGGCCGTGACCACTGCCGCATTTCAGGCGGGCCTGCCGTTCATCCCCGGCGAAGTGGTATCATTCGTATTGATGGCGTGCTTGGTGCTGTTCGGCTTCACCACGATCCTGGGCTGGGACTACTACGGCGAGCGCTGCCTCGAGTACTTCAGCAACGGCTCGATGAAGGCCGTGAAGACGTACCGCTGGCTGTACATCGCCGCCGTGTTCATCGGCCCCTACATGACCGTGGCCGCCGTGTGGACCATCGCCGACATCTTCAACGGCCTGATGGCGTTGCCGAACATGATCGCTCTCATCGCGCTGTCCGGCGTGGTGGTGAAGGAGACGAAGGACTACTTCGCGCGTCTGGCCGCCGCCGGCAACGAGGACGAGATGGCGCCGCATCTGCCCGGCGACAACTGGGACATCCCGCCCATCGACCCGCTGGACGACCGTTTGGGAGCGGCCAACTAACCCACTCCGCGCGTCAAGCGCGCAACAGCAGAGAGCACCCCCTCGGATCGCAACCCCGAGGGGGTGCTCTTGCGTTGGGGGGGGGCGAAGCGCGCAGTTCGACACGCTCGACACGCAAATTCCCGCGAAGTAACCAATTTTGACGTTTTGCGACCTTTTGGCCCTGTCACGGGGCCGACCACGTTTTGCGTTATCCGCAAAACAGCAGGTCATTCGCACATGTGATAAAAGCGGCCGTGTTCATTCGGAGTTCAAAGGCTCATGAAAGGTCGCAAAACGTCAAAATTGGTTACTTCGCGGGAAATCCCGTGCCGAACCACGCGCGCCCCCACGCGAAGCGTTCGTTCGCGAAGCAGCAAACGCGCTCGACGCCCCTACCCCGTCTGCTGTTCCTCGTCCTCCCAGCCTTGCGAGGCGGAGCGGCGGCCCTTGCGCACCGGCTTCTCCACGTCGTTGAGCAGCTCGAACAGCTCGTTCTTGCTGTGGATGTTGAACTTGCGGTAAATATGGTTGATGTGCGCCTTCACGGTGCCCTGCGAAACGTACAGCACGTCCTCGATCTCGGCCACGGTGTCGCCCTGGGCGATAAGCTGCAGCACCTCTTCCTCGCGCGGGCTGAGGTTGTACGCGTGCGACAGGTCGGACACGCGGATGGCCATCCGTCCCTCGGCCGACGCGCTCCCCATCGGGTCGTCCTTCAGCACGATGCCCCACTTCGCCGACAGCCCGCGTTCGGTGAAGAAGATCACGACGAACGTCAGCACCACGGCAACCGCCACGCCGCCGTACAGCACCGACGTGGCCTCCTCGCCCAGGTTCGCCGACGCGCCGGCGAACGCGAGCCATCCCACCAGCTCCACCACGTAGCGGATGCCGCGCTCGATGCCGTTGATCCACACCGCGTTCACGCCGAACCGGTACGTGATGTTGCTCATGACGATCATGATGTACATGGACAGCATGGTGTAGCCCGCGTCGTAGCACAGCGCCATGATCTGCGCGTTCGTCCCGAACGTGGGCATCACGAACAGGAAGCCCACGATGAACAGCGGAAACGCCAGCTGGTAGATGGTGTCGAAGTTGAACCAGCGCGAGGCGGACAGCACGCCGAAGAACACGAGGGCCGTCACGAACATCGCGCCCAGCACGTTGCCCGGCACCAGCAGCTGCGTGGGCAGCGCGCCGAAGCCGCCCGCGAACGTGCACACCGCCATCAGCAGGATGGGTTTCCAGGGAATGGTCTTCGGATCGCCCTCGTTCATGGCCGGCGGCAAGTCGCGCTCGGGCAGGCGCCGCATGCTCGAGCGCACGCACGCGAGGCACACGAGCGGCAGCACGATGGAGAAGAACGCGAGGTACGGCACCGACATGCCCATGAACAGCCACTTCACCACTTCGCCCACGAAGATGGCCATGGCGTGATACAGCGCCACCCGCATGGGGTTGAGCGAGCCGTAGAACTCGGCCCACATGAGGATGAGCGACCCGAGGCCGCCGCCCGCCGCCAGCAGGCCCACCACCTTGAGCGCCGGCGACGGCACCACGAAGCACGCCAGCACGATGAGCGCCGATCCGCCCACCATGCACGCGCCCGTCAGCAGCACCGCCGTGCGGTTCGCCCATAGCGGCGTCACGCGGCGCGCCGCGAAGGCCAGCGCCAGCGACACGATGCCGATGGCCCCTTCGAACAGGAAGTAGTCGAACACCGAGATGGTGGGGAACGCGTCGTAGCGGAAGAACGTCGCGAGCCATGCGCGGTAGAACCCCACCCCGAAGAACACGAAGGGGATAGCCGCCACGCGCAGCAACACGGCTTTCCACCGATCGACGAACCCTTGTTGCGCTTTCTGAGCCACGCTCCTCCCCTCAATCGCCCTCCCATGATACCCAAGAAAGGCCAGCTTGCAAGAGGGTTATAGCGCGGGTTAAGCATTTAACCCGGACGGACAATTGTCCGAAACCTCCAAACGCGTAGGCTGGCATCAGCGCTTGATCAGGGATAAGGCGCACCAACGTAAGGGAGGAAAGTATCATGGAACGTTTTTCTCGTAGGCAGTTCATCACCGGCGGCGCCGTGGCCGCATTGGGCGGCACGCTCGCTTTGGCCGGGTGCGCGCCCAGCGGTTCGTCCGACGCGAAGGGCTCGTCGAACGGCTCGGGCGCAGGCAGCTCCGCCGGCGTGGGGTCGGGCATGGGCAAGCACGGGCAGTTCGACGTGGAGGTCATGGTCACCGACGGCAACCTCGACCGCATCACCGTCCTCAACTCGCGCGAGACGCCGGGCATGGGCGACGTGGCCATGGAAGAGCTCACGCAGCTGATCGTGGACAACCAGACGCTCAACGTGGATACCGTGTCGGGCGCCACGCTGTCCAGCATGGCGTTCATCGGCGCCGTAGGCGACGCGCTCGACCAGGCCGGTCAGAAATCGAGCGACTGGAAGAAGCGCGACAAGGCCACGCCTGCGCAGGCCGAGCTGCCCGCGTCCACCGACGTCGTGGTCATCGGCGGCGGCGGTGCCGGCTTCGCGGCGGCCATCACGGCGGCCAACGAGGGCAAGAACGTCGTGCTGCTGGAGAAGATGGGCGTGTTCGGCGGCGACACCGCGCTGTCCGGCGGCGAGATGGCCGCGCCCGGCAACTGGATTCAGGTGCAGGAGGGCATCGCCGACAGCCCCGACGCGCTGGCGAAGGACATGCTGGACGGCGGCGACAACGCGGGCGACCCGGCCCTCGTGCAGATCATCGCCGAAGGCGCGCTGGACAGCTCGCAGTGGCTCACCTTCGAGGGCGGCATCTCGTGGAAGCACGACCTCATGCAGTTCGGCGGCCACAACACGAAGCGCTCGATCATCCCCATCACCCACAGCGGCAGCGAGATGACCACGAAGCTGACGAAGCGCGCCGGCGAGATCGACACGCTGACGCTGGCGAAGAACACGCCCGCGGTGGAGCTGGTGAAGAGCGGCGACGCCATCACCGGCGTGAAGGTGAAGAACAACGTCACCGGCGCCGAGTCCATCATCGCATGCAAGGCCGTGGTGCTGGCCAGCGGCGGCTTCGGCTCCAACATCGACATGCGCGTGAAGTACAACCCGGCGATGGACGACTCCATCCTGTCCACCGACTCGGTGGGCGCCACGGGCGACGGCATCACCATGGGCGAGGCCGCGGGCGCGAACCTCATCGACATGCAGTACATCCAAACCTACCCGGTGTGCGACCCCGAAACCGGCTCGCTGCTGTACGTGGGCGACGTGCGCCTCGAGAGCCGCGCCATCATGGTGAACAAGGAAGGCGACCGCTTCGTCGAGGAGCTCGACCGTCGCGACGTGCTGTCCAACGCCATCGTCGAGCAGACCGACGGCAAGGCGTACATGCTGTTCAACCAGTCGAACGCCGACGAAACGGGTCTGCTGGTCACGCACGAGGACGAGTACGAGAACCTCGAGGCCCGCAAGATCATCGTGAAGGGCGACACGCTGGAAGCCGTGTGCGAGCCCTTCGGCGTGGACGCCGCCGAGCTGGCGAAGACCGTCGAGAAGTGGAACCAGTACTGCAAGGACGGCAACGACCCCGACTTCAACTTCCGCGGCGACTTCAACGCCATCGAAGACGGCCCCTACTACCTGATGGCCTACAAGCCGGCCGTGCACTACACCATGGGCGGCCTGCACATCAACACCGACGCGCAGGTGCTCGACGACACCGAGACGCCCATCGCGGGCCTGTACGCAGCCGGCGAAGTGGCCGGTCACAAGATGGGCACGAACCGCCTGGGCTCCTGCTCGATGTCCGACATCTACACGTTCGGGCGCATCGCCGGCAAGAACGCCGCGGCGTTCACGGCGTAGCGCCACCCTCTCTCAAGATCCCGCGCTTTGCGTCGGACCCACCCCTCCCTGGCCGCGCCCTCCCTCCGGGCGCGGCCGCTTGATCTTCCCGACGATCGGGCACGCGCATCCGAACATTCCAAGCAATTTTGACGTTTTGCGACCTTCCGCCCCCGCCTCGAAACCGACCGATTTCTGCACCGCATACGAAACAGCAGGTCAGTCGCACGCACGTCAAAAGCGGCAAGCATCAGCGGGCAGCGTTCGAGAGCGTTTGAGCGCGTAAAGGTCGCAAAACGTCAAAATTGCCTACTTCGCGGGAAATCGCGTGCCGGTCGCGCTTGCTTCGCGCAAAACGCTCGTTGCCCGCATCCGCCGCGAGAGCAACCCGCGCCCTCCCTCCGGACGGGGCCCTTTTTCGGGTACAATGACGGCAGCACATTCGCGTCGAACCCGCAGGAATACGGAAGGGACCAGCATGGAGCAGCATCTCGTCTTCGCGATCAGCAGGGAGTACGGAAGCGGCGGCCGCGAGATCGGCGAGCGCCTCGCAAGCGAGCTGGGCATCGCATACTACGACAAGCTGCTGCTCAAGCGCATCGCCGAGGAGAGCGGCCTCAGCGGCGACGTGGTCGAGGACTTCGACGAGAAACCCATGCGGCCGCTGCTGCTCAACCCCAACAGCTTCTTCTGCGGCACCGACATCGAGCATCCGGTGGCATCGCGCATCTACAAGACCGAGGTAGACATCCTGAAATCCATCGCCGACGAGGGGCCGTGCGTCATCGTCGGCCGCTGCGCCGACTACGTGTTGAACGGCCATCCCGGCCTCGTCAGCTTGTTCGTCAGCGCGCCCATGGAGGCGCGGATCGCGCGCGTCATGCGCCGTAACGACCTCTCCGAGGCCGACGCGCGCAGCCGCATCGCCCGCGTCGACAAGAACCGCGCCAACTACTACCGCTACTTCACCGACGAGAATTGGGGCCAGGCGCGCAACTACGACCTCTGCATCAACTCCGGCGACCTGGACGCACTCGGAGCAGTCTCCGTGATCAAGGCGTTCGTAGAAGCCCGGGGGAAGTAGGGGGCGTAATGCGCCTCCCGCATTGAGCCCCCCCCCCCCCGCATTGCGCCTCTCCCTGTGGCGCCCGCGTAAGCGCGTGCGGACCAAAGAGCTTTTCGCGGGCGCAATGTGGGGGCGCATTGCGGGGACGCAATGCGGAGGTGGCGCAGCGCGTAGGAGGAGGCGCAAAACGGCCCCGGCATTAGCCGGGGCCGTTCGCTTTAGGCTGCTTGCTCGAGCGAGGCCAGGATGCTTGCCAGCTCCTCCGGCGTGTCGAAGGGGCGCTCTTCCTTCGTTTCCACGATGAATACCTCGCCCTTCCACGTCTTCTGCTCGATGTGCGGCTCCGCCGCATCGGCGGATGCCCGCTCCTCGACCTCGGCCGATTCGGCATCCTGCTTCTCTTCGGCGTCGAACTGCTTCGTGCGCACGAAGTACTTCACGGTGAACCGATCCTTGTCCGGGAAATCCTCCCTCGAGAAATCGTACTTCAAGTTCTGCAATATCCCGGCAATCACCTCGGGCATCGGCTGGGAGCCCTCGATGGCCGCCAAGCCCCGCTCGCTGTTGAACGTTGCCTGATCACCGACGTACACGGTGCGAACGCGCTGGCGGCGCGTGCGCTCCATCTTCACGATGACGGCGATGGCAACCACGATGACCGCCCACCACACGATGGACAACACGAGGTCGAGCGGCTCGTCAACCTGGTTGAGGCCCAGGAAGAACCAGAGCCACAGGAAGAACGCCGAGGCCAAAGCCAGCAGGACGAATACGATCACGTTGCTTTTCTTCATGATGAAACCCCTATTCGCCCAGACCGGCGGCCAGCGTCGCGCCAGCCGGAGCGCCCTTCGGCATAACCGGCGCCGTCGCGTCGTCGTTGGTCGACGGAGCGCCGGGAGCAGGGTCGCCGCCCCCGGTCAGATCGTCTTCGTACGTCTTCAGCTTGTGCGAGAACAGCCCGCGACGCAGCGCCACGCATGCGGCATAAAGAACCGACACGATGATGCCGAGGATGATGTACCAATGCACCCAGCACCATGCATGCGAGCCGGAGGCCAACGGCGTGCCGTCGTCCTCGATCTCGGTTTCACGCGGCTCGCCTTGGGCAAGCGGCGTCTCGTTGTCACCGATGACCGTCTCAACGGCCCCCTGCAGCGCATCAACCACGGGCGTGACGATGGCCGTCAGCGGGTTGTCGGCCAGCGGCGTGCCCGGCGCTGCCGGAAGCGGCGTCGGGGCGACCGGAGCGGTCGGCGTCGTGGGAGTCGTGGGCGTGGTCGGCGTGGTCGGACCCGTGGTGCCACCAGCCGTGATGGTGAACGTGCCGTTGACCACCTGCACCGCGTAGTTCGGATTCGCCGTGAACTCGGCCGTAAGCGCATCGGCGTACACGCCAACGGCCTCGTCCGTGCCCGTGCGAACGTACGTGACGACGCCCAGATCGTCCGGGTTCACCAGCTGCTGAGACAGCGCGCCCGTGAAGGCGGGGTCAGCAGCGCCTGCAACCTTGGAAGCGTCGGCAACCGTGATGACCACCTGCATGGGATCAACGCGCAGCGTGCCCGGTTCGACATTGACGGTCGGGTAGTTGGCCGTCACGTCCTCGCCCGCCGCATTGCGGATAAGGTAGCTCGTGATGGTGCCTTCGCCTGTGCCGGCCTCGGTCTGCGAGCCGCCGTACACCACTTCAACGGTATCGCCCGGGGCCAAGCCGATGGGATTGAACCCGGTGGGCTCGAGCGGCGTGCCGTCGTACGTCTTGCTGCCGTCGTTCACGATAAGCGTCACTTCGCCGGCCGGCGCGATGATGAAGCGTCCCGGAGCCGTCTTGGCGGTATAGTTGCTGCGCTCGCCCAGCTGCACGTCGCTCACCGTGATATCGTACGTGCCCGCATTCTCGCCAGCCGCACGGGTCACCACGTAGGAGCCCTCGAACGTATCGCCGGAAACGAGGCCCGACACGGAAGCCGTCAACGCAGGATCGCCGTCGCCGTAGCGCTTGCCGGTATCGTCGGCCGTAATCACAAGCTCGGCCGGCTCGATGGCGAAGCTGCC
The DNA here is from genome assembly GCF_009834925.2 of Eggerthella guodeyinii. Lineage (NCBI taxonomy): Bacteria > Bacillati > Actinomycetota > Coriobacteriia > Eggerthellales > Eggerthellaceae > Eggerthella > Eggerthella guodeyinii. The sequence continues at coordinate 129,912 of NZ_CP063310.1, read as the reverse complement.
AGCTTCAACTTTCACGTTGAACTGATCGCTCACGATGTTGCCGTCGGCGTCCTTCACCACGGCACCGCCCTCGACCGGAACAGACGTGACGGAATCGACCACGTCGGTGCCCGAAGCATGGGAGATCAAGCCCGACACGTAGTAAGTCTGGCCGTCAACCTGAACCGGCACGCCCTGGGCAGTCTGATCGACGAAGCCGTCGATCGCGTGCTCAGCGCCGTCGTACGTGAACGTACCGGACTGGGCCGTCACCGTGGCCTCGTAGCGAGCGTCGCGGTTCCCGACGGACAGCTGCCCCTCGGTCTTGCTCACCACGTAGTTGTCGAGGTTCGTGCCGTCGTTCACCTTGATGACGAAGGAGTTCGGAGCAGCCGCACCGGGCAGCGTCACCGAGCCGGTGAACACATAGTATGCGCCTTCGTTCGCAGCCCAACCGTCCTCCACGGCAAGCGGGGCAGAGCCGTTCGTCAGAGGCCTGCCGTCATACGTCTTGGAATGGCTAGCCGATTCCAGCGTCAGCGTGCGCTTCTCGATGACGAGCGAGCCGCTTTGCGTATTCACGGCGAACTGGCTGGTCACGTCGTTGCCGCCGGCGTCGCGCACGACGGGGGTACCGCTCACCGTCGCCACGTAGGTACCGGCGTCGGTGCCCGACACGCCGGCCTCGAGACCGCTGACGTAGTAGGTACGGCCATCGGCCTGCACCTCCACGCCCCGATCGGTCTGGTCCTGCAAGCCGGACACGGCATGCTCGGCACCGTCATAGGTGACCGTCGCGGAATTCGCCGTCACCGTAACCGCGTACTGAGCCTCGCGGCTCATCACCGCGAGCGAGCCGTACCGCTTGTCGATCTGGTAGTTCTCCGCCTTCGCGCCTCCGTTCAGCACGTAGTCGAACGTATTGTCCGACGTGCCGACCAGCTTCTGCGAACCGGTGAACGTGTAATCGGCGCCCTCGTTCGTCGCCCAACCATCGCCCGACACGGCAACCTCGCCGCCGGTGAGCGGTTCGCCGTCGTACATCTTGCTGGCGGAAGAGCTCTGCAGAACCACGGAGCGCTTGTCCACGACAAGCTTTCCGGGCTCAGGCGTGACGGCAAACTGCTTGCTCACGTCGTTGCCGTCGGCGTCGTGCACCACCGGGGTGCCGTCAACGCGCGTAACGAACGTGCCAGCATCGGTGCCGACGGCGTTCGCGGTCAGGCCGGAGACGTAATAGGTGGCCCCGCCCGCCTGGACGGGAACGCCCTGAACGGTCTCGTTCTCGAAGCCGGTAACGGAGTGCTTGTCGCCATCGTAGAGCACCGTTGCCGACGCGGCCTTTACCGTCACGTCGAATGCGGCATCGCGGTTGGTCACCGTCAGGAGGCCCTCGATAAGTTTAATTTCGTAGTTCGACGCCTTCGTGTTCTCATTGAGCACCATCTCGAAGTTGTTCGGCGACGACCCGACGAGTTTCTGCGACCCGGAATAGGTGTAGCTCGCACCCTCGCCTTCGGCCCAGCCCTCGCTCGCTTCGATGACGCGATGCGCCACCAGGGCTTCGCCGTCGTACTCCTTGGTATCGGAAGCGCTCGTCACGCTCACCTTGCGCTTCTCAACCGTCAGCGAACCGGCGACGGCCTCGATGCTGAACTCGTTCGTCACATCGTTGTCGTCGGCGTCGCGCACCGTCGGGTTGCCCATCACGTTCGACAAGACGGTGTCGACGTCGGTCAGCTCGGCAGTAGCCCTAAGGCCGGTGATGTAATAGGTGCGACCTTCCGCCTGGACGGCTATGCCCTTCTCAGTTTCGTTTTCGAATCCGGACACGGTTTTCTTCTCGCCGTCATAGGTATAGGTGGCCGACTTGGCTTCCACCTCCACGTCGTACTTGGCATCGCGGCTCGTCACCGTCAACGTACCTTCGCGCTTGTCGATCTGGTAGTTCTCGGCCTTCGTATTGCTTGCCAGTTCGTACGTGAAGGCGTTCGAGGAGAAGCCCACGATGGTCTGCGAGCCGGTGACGTCGTACGTGGCGCCTTCATCGGCGGCCCAGCCATCGCCCGAGATGTTCACCTCGGTATTCGTCAGCGCCGTGCCGTCGAACGGCTTGGTATCCGTCGCGCTCGTGAGCACCACAACACGCTTGTCCACCGTCAGGGAGCCGGTCTTGAGCGACACCCTGAACTGCTTCGTCACATCGTTTTGGTCAGCATCGAGAACCACCGGCGTGCCGACGATACCAACCGTCGTCGTACCTGCATCGGTGCGCGTGGCCTTCGCTTCAAGCCCCGTCACCGTGTAGACGGCACCGTCGATCGTGAATTCGGTCTGGACGAAGCCGTCAACGGACTTCTCCTGGCCATCGTAGGTAAACGTGCCGGAGTTGGCCTCGAGGTCTACGGCGTATTTCGCATCGTCGTTGCGATCCTCGATCGTCAGCTGGCCTTCCGTCTTGTTCAGCTCGTAGTTGTCGAGGCTCGTATTCTCGTTCGGGACGACCTTGAACGCGTTGGAGGTCGTCGCACCAGGCAGCTTCACCGATCCGGTGAACTCGTAGGTCGCGCCCTCGTTCTCGGCCCAGCCCTCTTCGACGGCGAGCGCGGTACCGCCGTTCGCCAGCGGCGTGCCGTCGTACATCTTGGAGAGCGTGGCGGACGTCAGCGTGAGCGGACGCTTATCGATGGTCAGCGTACCCTGCTTGTACACGATGTTGAACTGCCTAGTCACATTGTTACCCGCAGCGTCGGTGACCTTCGCGTCGCCGCTCGGGATCACCTGGTAGGTATTCGCATTGGTTCCCGTGGCCTCGGCGACGATGCCCGATACGGTGAACGTGACGCCGTCGATGGTGAATTCCGTCTGCTTCAACCCGCTGACGGACTTCTCGGTGCCGTCATACGTGGTCTTCAGCGAGTTCGCCTCAAGCGTCAGGTCAAACCTCGTCTCGCGGTCCTTCACCGTCAGCGTGCCCTCGCTCTTTTTGATGCTGTAGTTTTCGGCCTTCGTAGCACTGTCAAGCACGTAGGTGAACGCGTTGGGCGCGGATCCCACGTTGATCTGGGAGCCCGTCACCTGGTAGGTCGCGCCCTCGCCCTCGGCCCAGCCGTCACCCGACACGTTCACCGTGTCGTTGGTCAGCGGCTTGCCGTCGTAGACCTTCTCGCTCGAACCGCTCTGCAGCGCCACCGAACGCTTCTCGATGACGAGGGAACCGCTCTTGGTCTTCACGTCGAACTGGTTGGTTACGTCGTTTCCGTTGGCGTCCTGCACCGTCGGCATGCCGCTCACGTTGACCGGGTAGTCACCGGCGTCGGTGCGCGAGGCTCCGGCCGTCAACCCCGTAACGTAGAATTCCAGCCCGTTTGCCTGCACCGGCACGCCCTGGTCGGTCTCGCCCACGAGACCGGAGACGGCATGCTCGCTTCCGTCATAGGTTGCCGTGCCGGAGTTGGCCGTCACCGTCACCTCGAATCTGGCTTCGGCGTTGGCCACGCGCAGCGTTCCGAAGAGCGTCTCGATCGCGTAGTTGTCTTCAATCGCCCCGTTCGTGAGGGCATACGTAAACACGTTGTCAGAAGAGCCGACTAGGGTTTGGGAGCCCGTAACCTGGTAGGTCGCGCCCTCGCCCTCGGCCCAGCCGTCACCCGACACATTCACCGCGTCGTTGGTCAGCGGATAGCCGTCGTACGGCTTTTGGCCGGATTCGCTGGTCAGAACAACGGAACGCTTGTTGATGGTGAGCGAGCCGGGGTTGACCGAGACGTTGAACTCGCTGCTCACATCCTCGCCGCTCTCGTCGAACACCTCAGCCGCGCCCTCAACGGGAACGGAGCCCACGGAGTCGGACACGTTCGTGCCGGACGCCGCGGAGGTCAGGCCCTTCACGTAGTACGTGCGGCCGTCAGCCACCACGGGGACGCCCCGGTCGGTCTCATTCGCGAAGCCGGACACCGTCTTCTCGGTGCCGTCGTAGGTGAACGTGCCGGAGTTGGCCGTCACATTCACGTCGTACTTGACGTCCTCGGGACGGTTCACGATGGTCAGCTGGCCCTCGGTCTTGGTCACATCGTAGTTGTCGAGGCTCGTGCCCTCGTTCGGCACGACGGCGAAGTCGTTCGACTTCGTCTCGCCAGGCTGGGACACGGAATTCGCGAACTCGTAGGTCGCGCCCTCGTCCTCGGCCCAGCCCTCTTCGACCGCGAGCGCGGTATCGCCGTTCGCCAGCGGCGTGCCGTCGTAGACCTTGGAGAGCGTGGCGGACGTCAGCGTGAGCGGACGCTTCTCGATGACGAGCGAACCGTTCTTCGTTTTGATGAGGAACTGATCGGTAACAACGTTACCTCCCTCATCGGTCACAACAGGATTGCCGGTGACGTTCGCATCGTACGCATTCGCGTTCGTTCCCGTAGCGCCTGCCTCAAGGTCCGTAACCGTGAAGGTAACGTCGCCGATGGTGAACTCGGTCTGCTTCAAACCCGAGACGCTCTGCTCGGTGCCGTCGTACGTGAACGTGCCGGAGTTGGCTTCGACCGTGATCTCGAACTTGGCGTTATCCGGACGCGATGTGACCGTCAGCGTGTTGACGTGCTTGGCGATAGCGTAGTTAGTGGCCGTCGTGCCGCTCTTCAGCGTGTAGTCGAACGTGTTATCGGAGAAACCAACCGCAGTTTGCGACCCTGTGACGGCGTAATCGGCGCCCTCGCCAGCAACCCAACCGTCGCCCGACACGGTAATGTCAGATGCCGTCAGCGGCGAACCGTCGTACGGCTTGGTCGCCGCCGCACTCGTCAGATCCACCGAACGCGGCGTGATAGTCAAAGTGCCGTTCTCGCTGTTCACATTGGCATAGTAGCCGCTATTCCCCACCTCGAAACCGGTGATCTCGTTGTTGCCCTCAGAGCCGTCGGCGACGTTCTTCACCGAGCCCGACACCGTGGCGGTTACCGTGTCGCCCGTGGGCAGCGTGTACGAACCATCCTCGTTCCGAGTGACAGCAGAACCGCCGTACGAGACGGTATACCCGCTATCGGAATGCGTCTCCCCGTCGTACCTCCACGACTTCGACACCGCCGTGATCACGAGCGGCTTCTGCGAAGCAACGATCTCCAGCGCGCCGACCGTCGTGTTAATCGTGTAATTCGCGGTGACGTCGCTGTCGCCATCAAGAATGGTGATGGCGTCGAACGAACCCGCGTATATTCCGGGAATCGTTCCGTTGATGCGGTACTGGGTCGATACGGACTGACCCTGAACCAACCCGCTCGTGCCTCCGGGCTGCCGACCATCAGATCCGCTCGACGGTTCAACCTCATACTGGTCCGAAGTATAGGCCTTTCCCGTGTACTGCTGAGATTCCGACCATCCCTCGCCCGTCAAAGCAATCGGGCGCTTCTCGATGGTCAGCGTGCCCTCCTCATACGTTACGGCATACTGGTCCGTAACGTCCTTTCCCGTCTCCGCTTCTTTGATTTCCAGCTTGTCCTTATCACGGAACGTGACGGGATAGGTACCGGCGTTGGTTTCCTCAGCTCGCGCGGTAACGCCGTGCACGGCAACGTCGTTGTCGCCTTCGAACGTCGTATCCGACGCAACATGAGGCGTGCCGTCATACGTGAACGTATCGGACTTCGACAGGATCTTCAATGCCTTCTTCGCGGCAAAATGAGCCGTGAACGCGGTGGGCACGTACAATCCCTCGCTCGTAGCGAACCTCTCGACGGCCGCCTTGTCGAGCTCGAGCTCCGTTGAAACGATGTCCGAGGAATCGCCCACGCTCCAACCGACAAAGTAATAGCCGGGGTCGACATCCGTCGCCGCATGGGGCTGAGCCTTCGAACCCGCGGCCTCACCGCTGATCACGCGGAGCGTCTCGCTTTCCCGGGACACGCTGCCGCCGTCGGTTGCCTGATAGGTTATCAGCGCCGTGTTCTCCTTGAAGTACGCCTTCAACACAAGAGAACCGTCGCCAACAATCGTTCCATCGAGCACGTTGTCGGCCGCCTCGTCGAAGGTGTAGCCCGCTTTTGCGTAGTCTGCAACATCCAAGGACGCTTCGGCATCGGTCGTGCCGGCCGATTGGTGAATCTCAGGGTCTCCGTACTCGCCGTTGGCCTCGTAGTACACTTCGATCCTGTAAGCGGTATCATCGTCCATCGCCCACTGGGCATACAGAACGTTCTCTCCTTCATCGACGTTCACCCGCGCCGCCGCGCCCGCCTCAAAGGCAGTGCCCGAACCATCCTTCTCGGTATTCCATCCCGCAAAATGCATGCCAACCCGAGGCGCTCCGAAGCCCAGATCCTTCGCCGCCTTCAGAACCGTCTCCTCGTTATTGGCAAGGTCGATGGTAGCCGAGTCGCCCGTTCCACCGTTGGCATCGTAGGTCAACGACGTTTGCGGCGCCGGCTGCCCCCATTGCGCGTAAAGCGTAATGTCGGCGTTGCCAAGCTGCACCATGCCGCCGGGATAATGCCTCGTGCCGCTACCGTCGACATGCGTGCTCCACCCAAGGAACGTTTGGTTTTCAGAAGGCGCCGTGAGCGTGCTCTTGGCCACTTCGGCAAAGCTTCCCTGCGCATACTCAAGTCCGTCGGTCGGCACGTCGCCGGTGCCGCCGTTCGCATCGTAGGATACCGAGTAGCTTTCGTTATTAATATAGTAGGGGTACAGCTCGATATCGCCATACGCTTGCGTATCGAAATTGAAGGGTAGGTACGTATAGTCTCCGTCGGAACCGGAGCGCGTCATCCAACCGACCCACTTGTATCCCTCGGGAACGTCGACGATCGAGGAAGGCTCGCTGGACGTCGTCTTTCCGTAGGCAACCTCATGCTGGGTCGCCACCGAGGATCCGCCCATGTCGGCATAATAGGTGACCTGGTAGGTGGGAAGCACCCACTTTGCGTACAATGCCAGGTTTCGAGCCGGCATGGTTGCGTCGGCGAAGTCGAATTCCGTCCCCTCGGCAAACGTCGGAGACGTGTACCAGCCCGCGAATGTGGAGCCTTCCGGAACGCCCGCGTCCTTCGCGCTCGGTTCCTCCCCCTCATCCTCGATCGACCAGCCGTATTTGATGGCTTCGCTCGTGCGTACCGAACCCTCGTTGTTGAAGGTGATGGTATAAGCTTTCCTCTGGAAATAGTGACGCGCCGTCCACGTGCCGCCTTGGTTGAAGAATCCCTGGTTGCTCGCGAGGTCAGCGCCGACCCATTCGTACCCGCTCAGAGCGTTCACGTAGTTGGCAATCGTCGCATGCACGCCCGTACCGTTGAACACCAGCGTGTCTTCGATCTCGAACATGCTGGTATTGTAGTTGTTCGAATACCGATAGCCCGAATTGTACCTCTTGTCGGTAGCGCTGGTTTTGCCGATCTCTTTTGTGTTCCCCACCTGCTCGACGTACAACTCGAGGTGGTGAAGGGCCGTTCCGTTCTTGACGTAGTAGAGCGTTCGATTCTCCGTCATCGTCTGAAATGGAGCAATGACCGGGTTGCTCGTAGTTCCGGGGTCGCTCGGATTCGCCACCCAAACGCGGACGCCGTACGCATTGTTTATCTTCTTCGTGGCCTCGGCCCACTGCGCAGAAATATCGGCACCGTAATTCGCCGTGATGGTGCTCGCGGTCGTATAGTCTTTCTTGTTGCTGCTGCTCCCCTTCGTGCACTGCAGATCAATCGTGTACTCGACACGATTCAGGTACACGTTGGCAATCGCCGTACCGTCACCCTTCACGGTGATGGTCTTATCGCTCGACTCGTCGACCGCGTCCATAATGTGCTTGTTGTCAATCGCAAAAGTGCCGACGCTGGACTTGATCTCCGAAGCGCTGGGAAGCGCTACGGCTTCATCGGTCGTCCCTTGATAGTCGAGCGTCGTCACGTAGTCGTATTGCTCTTCCTCGTGCGTCGAGTCGGCTGCTTCCAGCCACACGACAACGCTGTAGTTCGCTTTGGCAGCTTCCCACTTTGCATACAGCGTCGTATCCTCGGCAAGCCCGGAGCCAAACGAATAGGCGTCTCCCTCGCACGACTCGTTGCCGTACCAACCCGCAAAGCTATAGCCCGAACGCGTGGGTTCGGCAGGTTCGGAGGAGACGTCTCCCACGCCGACGAACTGCGGCGTTGCGTACGATCCGCCCTTGGCATCGAAGGTTATCCATTTGCCCGTCTCGACCTTCGGATACAGCGTGACGCTCGAGTCTTTCAGCTCGACCGAATCAACCTTGTTCGTGCGGTCCGCATCGGTATACCAACCGGTCACGCTTTCGTTCGGAGCAAGCGGGAACGTCACGTCGGTCGCGATGACGTCTCCGGAAGTCCCCGACTTGGTGGTGAAGACGCGGCTGCCCGAGTTGTCCATAAAGTACACGTAGTATGCCTTGGAAGACTTGGCGTACAGATCGTAAGTGACCGTACCGGCAACCGTCTGCTTGCCGAAGGCGCTGAACTTGCCCGCCCATTCGCTGCCGTTCTTAGCGTACCAGCCCTGGAAGGACTGACCTTCGTCCACGGTGGGAGTCTTGGGCTCGTACAGGGTGTCGCCGGTTTTCACGATCTGCCGGTCAAGAAGCGTCGCGCCATCCACACCGTAGAAATTATAGGTGGCGAGCTGAGGCGTCCCCTCAACCGTCACAACGTAGATGGAGAAATGGCTCACGTCGAAGCTCTGCGCGGCGGCATCGGCTTGACGGGCGGAGACGGGGCTCACGCTCGAACCGTCGTTGGATACGTGGTACACGCCCATGGTTTCGCCGGCGATACCGGCATTGAAGAAGCAGACGTTCACGGAGGCGCTCGGCTGGATGACGTTGCCTTCGGGGCCGACAAGCGTCACGTCGATGGCAACGGCGGTTTCCAGCTCTTTGCCCTGCCGCTCCACGGCATTCTCAACCGCGTCCATAACGGTCGAGCTCGTGACCTGCACCGCTTGCACGGTGGTGCCTTCGGGCAGGATGCCCTCGGCGGCGGTTACCTTCACCAGTACGTCGCCCGCCTGGGCGTAGCCCTCGAACGCGGGGCTGCTGACGTCGGCTTCCACTTCGACGACGTCTTCGTCGACGACGGGCGTCTCGGGCTGCTCGGCCTCGGGCTGATCGCCCTGGTCGGCGTCCACTTCCCCGCCTTCGATCTTGGTGTCGCTGGTGATGGGCTTGGTTTCAACCTCGGGCTCGTCGGTGGCGACGGGGGTGGCCGCGACGGTCACGACGAGCGTGCTGTCGACGTAGTCGGCCGCGATGGTGGACACGCCGTCTTGGGTGGTGACGGGCACGTCGACGTTCGCGGCGTTCTTCGCGGTGATGGTTCCCAGCTCGAAGCCGGTGTCGGCGCTTGCCGTGAACCGCAGCTCTTTGTGCAGCTCGGTGGTCAGCGTGGTGCCGGAAAGCAGCTGATCTTTGATGGACACGAACGCGTTGTCGGTCTCGAACGTCACGACGGCCTCGTCGACGGCCGTCGACACGAGCGGCTCGGAAGACGTCGTCTTCGACGCATCGGCATCCGCGGCAGCGGCGTCCTCGCCGTGCTGCACGGCTTCGTCCACGACCTTCTCGTCGGAGGCTTCCGCCACCGGCTCGGCCGCTTTCTCGGGTTGCTCGGTAGATTCGCCCTCGACAGCGGGCAGCTCGCCTTCGTCGCCCGCGAATGCCAGGATGTTCGTCATCGACATCACCAGCACCACCGACATGAAGACGGCGAGGAACTTGCCCTCGAACGTGTTTTTAAGATCGAGCATTTTCTCCAACATATTCATCACCCAAACTCTCGCCATCTGCGGGAGGTTTCAATCGCCGCGGAGCCCCGCAGCTATCGAGCCATGCGCGCAAGATGTTTTGCACGTGCCATGAGCTCATACGTTGTCGAATATGCTGAAAAAACTTGCCGTTCTCGTGGTAGGCAACGGGCATTCGTTTTCGACATCCGGGGATGCGAAATAAATGCTATATACCCAATATCCATTTTATCACGGAAACTTCCCAAGATATGAAGAACGGGGTATCAATTTTTAGAATACAATACCCATACAAATTTCCCTATCTCCGCTGGTGGTTGTAGATTTATATGACACTCCCCCCGGCGTTTTCCCGCACGCGTCTCCAAGACGAAATCAACAGTATCAAACGCCCCTACCAGGAGGGGTATAATGCCTCGATACCAACAATCGTAGAGAGGGCGCATGCACCTGCTCGGCACCATAGCCTCTGGACGGAAGCGACGCGAAGCGGCCGACGCGCCGAAGCCTTGGCGTGCGCCCGTGCGCAAGCTGGGCCGCATCGCGTGCGCGGTCGTCCTCGCGGCGTCGATGACGGCGCTGGCCGGATGCGGCGGCGAAGGGGGCGCGCCCGGCTCGTCGGACGGGCAGGGCCAGACGAGCGGCCCCGCCTACGAGCGTCCGGAATTGGCGCTTTCCCCGTTCGACGAGGCGGCGGCCACGGGCGAGCGCGGGGCGGCGTTCGACACCTCTCACCTGTCAGAAGGCTACATCGCCGTGTCGGCCACGGCGTCCACGCGGCTGAAGTTCCAGGTGGAGAAGGACGGCTCGAGCGGCACGTACTACTTCGACCTGCCCAGCGACGGCACGCCCATCTCATGTCCGCTCGTCGAGGGCGACGGCGCGTACACGTTCACCGTCTGGGAAAACACGACCGGCCAAAGCTATGCCGAGCTGGACAGCCTCTCCGATCAGCAGGTGACGCTCGCTGATGAATTTCAGCCGTTCATCCGCCCGAGCATCTACTGCGATTACGACGCCTCCAGCGAGAGCACGAAGCTGGCGAACGACCTGTGCGCCGACGCGCAGAACGAGGGCGACGTGGTGCGCAGCATCTACGATTGGATCGTGGACAATATCGCATACGACGAGGGGAAAGCCGCCGAGCTGGCCGACGCGACCGGCTACCTCCCCAGCCCCGACGCGTGCATCGCCGACGGCTCGGGAATCTGCTTCGACTACGCATCGCTGGCGGCCGCCATGCTGCGCAGTCAGGGGATTCCCTGCAAAATAATTACGGGATACGTCTCGCCTGATAATATATACCATGCTTGGAACATGGTGTATATTGACGGCACATGGGTGGACGCACGCATCAATATCAAGCAGAACACGTGGACGCGCATAGACACGACGTTTGCTGCCGGAAGCGGGTCAAGCTACGTGGGGGACGGAACCACGTATACCGATCTCTACACGTACTAACCTGACGATACAACGTAGCACGAGATAAAAGGAGCGCGTAGGACATGGCCACGAAGATGCTTGAAAGCAGCGCTATTTCCGCCTTCTGCGAGAGCGTCGCCGTCATGCACTCCGCCGGCATTCAGATGGACGAAGCCGTCTACCTGCTGGGCGAGAACATGGAGGACGCGGCGTTCAAGCGCGCGTGCGACGACGTGTACCAGGAGCTCATCGCCGGCAAACCGCTGGCGCGCGCCATGAACGACTCGGGATGCTTTCCCTCCCACGTCGTCGACATGGTGGGCGCGGGCGAGCATGCGGGCCGCCTGGAGAACGTGCTGTGGAGCTTGGCGACGTACTACGACGAGGAAGATCGCCTGTACGCCAAGATCAAGAACGCCATCGCCTACCCCGCCGCGCTGCTGTGCGTCATGTCCGTGATCCTGCTGTTCACCGTCATCGTGATCCTGCCTGTGTTCGTGGACGTCTACCAGGGACTTTCCGGCGATCTGACGGCGGGCTCGTTCGGATACGTGAACGCCTCCATCATCATCGGCTGGATCGCCTTGGGCGTCACGCTCGTCTGCACCGTGCTCGTGGTGCTGGGCGTGCTGGCCAGCCGCTCGGTGTCGGGGCGCCAGCGCCTGCTGCATCTCTTCGAGAAAATGCCCTTCACGCGCGGTCCGCTGCGCCAGATGGCCGTCAGCCGCTTCACCGCGGCGCTGGCCACATTCGTCGCCGCCGGCGTGAACACCGACGCCGCCATGGAGAAGGCGGTCGCCATGGTTGATCACGCGAGCCTGAAAACCCAGCTCGAAGTGGCGCGCACCCAGATGACGGACCCGACCCAGGCCAAGAGCCTGGCGCAGGCCATCTTCGACAACAACGTGTTCGAGCCCATCTACGCCCGCATGCTGGTGGTGGGCACGCGCTCCGGCAGCCTGGAGACCGTGCTGGCCAGCCTGTCCGACACGTTCTTCGACGATTCCATCGCCCGCCTCGACGGCCTCATCGACAGCGTCGAGCCCACGTTGGCCGCATTCCTCACCGTGGGCGTGGGGGCCACGCTCATCGCGGTCATGCTGCCGCTCGTCGGCATCATGGGATCGATCGGCTAGCCTCATGTACCACGAGCTGACCAAACAGGAAATCAGGAGACGCACCCGCAAGCGCATGGCTGGATTGTTCGCCATCGTGCTGGCCGTGGTGCTCGTCTGGCTTTCCTCGAGCGCCATCGGCGCGTCGCTGCGCGAGCAGGGCGAGCTTTCGGTGCGCAACGCCATCCTCAACAGCGCGAAGCAATGCTGCGCCATCGAGGGCGCGTACCCCTCGTCGCTCGCCTATCTCGAGGAGAATTACGGACTGGTCGTGAACCGCTCCGATTACGTGATCACCTACGAGGTGTTCGCCGACAACGTCATGCCGAACGTCGTGGTGTTGGCAAAATGAAGGACGATATGGTGCAAACGCTGATCCGGGCAACGGGGTCCAATCGCAGCGCCGAAGCGCGCGGCGGAAAGGCGCGCGGCCGCGCGTTCATCACGCTGCTGTTCGCCGTCATCGCGCTGTTCTTGCTGCTCGCGCTGCTGGTGGGCACGAGCGCCTACCGCGCGGTGAACGACGTGCGCTCGTCCTCCGACAACACGCGGCTGGGATTGTCGCTGATCGCGAACTCCATCCGCTCCACCGACGGCACCGATGCCGTGGGCGTGGCCGACGGCCCCGAGGGGCTCGCGCTCGTGCTGACCGAGCATCTGGAGAACGGCGACTACGAGACGCGCCTGTACGCCTACCAGGGCGCCATCGTCGAGGAGTACACGCGCGCCGGCACGGCGTTCACCCCCGAGAAGGCCCGCGAGATCGTGGCGTCCTCGACGTTCGACTTCACCTATACCGACGGCCTGTTGACCGTGCACACCGACCAGGGCTCTACCTCGGTCGCCTTGCGCAGCGTACGAGGGGGTGCCTGATGGCCATCGACCTTTCCCGCCTGCGCCGCAGCAGCGTGCACGACCGTCGGCCCTGGCACGGCTCGGCGTTCATCGTGGAAGCGCTCGTGCTGCTCGTGTTCCTCATCGCGTCGCTCGCCGTGCTCATGCAGGTGATCGGCGGGGCGCACGAGCGGGGCGAAGACGCCGACCGGCTGTCGAACGCCATCATCCTCGCGTCGAACGACGCCGAGACGTTCGCGGCCGACCCGACCGCCGGCGACCTCGTTACCACGTACGCCCTCGTCAACGGCGAGCTCATCGTGGAGGCGGGCAACGACGCCCCCGCACGCGCCGACCGCTACGACGTGACGCGCACCGTGCAGGCCCAGGCCCAGCAGACCGGCACCCTGTACGAAGCCCATATCGAAGTGACCAGCGACGACGCGATTGTGTACCAGGTGGACACGGCGCGCTACGTGTCGGACGAGGGGGTGCAGCGATGAGCGGCTCCAACAGCAGCGTGCGCATCGGCCCCATCAGCCTGTTCACACTCGTCATCATCCTGTGTCTGGCCGTGATGGCCGTGCTGTCGGCAACGACGGCGCAAGCGACCTACGCCGCCGCCGAGAAGCAGGCGCTGTTCACCGATGACACGTACGCGAACGAACGGTCCGCCCAAAGCGCGGTGGCCGCCATCGACGCGGCGCTCGAACCGGTGCGCGCCGCCGACGGCGACCTCGACGCGGCGCTCGCGGCCGTGGACAAGGCGCTGCCCGCCGGCGCCCAGCGGGACGGGGCGACCGTGCACTTGACGTTCACCACCCCCAGCGGGCGCACGCTCGACGTGGAGTTGACCATCACGGCGCACGCAACGTACGAGATCAGCCAATGGAAAGCAACAACGCAGTGGACGAACGACGGCCCGAGCGCCACGCTCTGGTCCGGTGCCGCGCAAACACGATAGGAGAAGCACGATGAAACTGGAGCAGCTCTTGCAAGAGATGGTGGATGCGAAGGCATCCGACGTCTTCATTATCGCAGGACTTCCCTTGGCGTACAGCGTGAGCGGCCGCCAGGTGCGCCTCGACTCGGCGCCGTTCAAGCCGGCCGACACCGAGGCCTTCGTCAGCGCTATCTACGAGGCGTCGGGTCGCAGCATGGCCCACTTCATGGAGAACGGCAACCACGACGACGACTTCTCGTTCGCGGTGCCGGGCGTCGGCCGCTTCCGCGCCAACGTGTTCCGCCAGCGCGGCTCGTACGGCGCGGTCATCCGCGTCATCCCGTTCGGCCTGCCCGACCCGGTGGAATTCCACATCCCCGACGAAGTGCTGCGCCTCGCCAAGTTCCAGAAGGGCCTCGTGCTGGTCACCGGCCCGGCGGGTGCCGGCAAATCCACGACGCTCGCCTGCATCATCGACCGCCTGAACCACGAGCGCACCGGCCACATCATCACGATGGAAGACCCCATCGAGTACGTGCACAAGCACGGTTCCTGCATCGTCACGCAGCGCGAGGTGCCCACCGACGTGGCCACGTACGGCGAGGCGCTGCGCTCGGCCATGCGCGAGAGCCCCGACGTCATCCTGCTGGGCGAGATGCGCGACCAGGACACCATCGGCACCGCGGTGACGGCCGCCGAGATGGCGCAGCTGCTGTTCTCCACGCTGCACACCACGGGCGCGGCCGGCACGGTCGACCGCATCATCGACGCCTTCCCCGCCTCGCAGCAACGCCAGATCCGCATCCAGCTGTCCATGGTGCTGCAGGCCATCGTGTCGCAGCAGCTCGTGCCCACCGTGGACGGCGGCACGGCGCCGGCCTTCGAGATCATGATCACGAACACGGCCATCCGCAACCTCATCCGTGAGGAGAAGACGCACCAGCTGGACAGCGTCATCGCCTCCGGCGGCGCCGAGGGCATGCGCACGATGGACCAGAGCCTGTTCGGCCTCGTGAAGAGCGGCCAGGTGGCGAAGGAGATGGCGCTGCAGTACAGCATCCATCAGGAGGCGCTCGAGAAGCGCTTCGAAATGGAAGGGCTGTAGGAAGTCCCGACAACAAGGCCCTGCAGCTCTTTGAACTGCGGGGCCTTTTCTTTCTTGTGCGCGAACGCTACCCGAGACGCACGCCGTCGGGCACTTCCGCTTCCGGCACGGCCAGCACCGGCACGATGCCGTCCTCGTAGCCGATGTCGTAGATCATGCCCTCGGACACCTCGCCTGCCATGTTACGCGGCGCAAGGTTCACCACGAACAGCGCCTGCTTGCCCGTGAGCTCGGCCGCGCAATCCTCGCGCTCCTCCTTCATGCCCGACAGGATGGTGCGCGTGAAGCCGCCGAAATCAACCGTCATCTTGATGAGCTTCTTCGAGCCCTCCACATCGTCCACCGCCACGATGCGGCCCACACGAACGTCGATCTTGTCCAGGTCGTCGATCGTGATAGGAGGCTTGACCGGCGCGGTTTCAAGGGAATCGGCCATGGGAGCCTCCTACTTCAGCGCGTCGGCCACTTTGCGGGCGGCGGCGGTGATGGACAGGTCGTTCACGTCGACGGTGACCTCGGCGTACTGCTCGTACAGCGGCAGGCGCTCGTCGTATAGCTCGCGCAGGCTCATGCCGATACCGCCCTTCAGCACCACGCCGCGCTCTTGCAGGTCGCTCAGGCGGTTGACCAGCTGGTCGAACGTGATCTTGAGGTACACGACGGTGCCGATCTCCGACAGGTGCTCCATGGCCTCGTCGGAGTACACGGCCGAACCGCCCGTGGCGATGATGGACTTCGATGCCGTCAGGTCGCGCAGGATCTCGTTCTCCACCTGGATGAAGCCCTCAGGGCCGCACGCGTCGATGAGCTTCTGCAGCGTCTTGTCGCAGCTGTTCTGGATGACGAGGTCCGCGTCGATGAAGTCGTAGTTCAGGATCTTCGCCAGCACGATGCCGAGGGTCGATTTGCCGGCGCCGGGCATGCCGATGAGCACGATGTTGTCTTTTTCCGCCATGAGAGTTCCTCCCTTACTGCACCTAGTGGGAGCATTGTATCACGGCAGCTCGACGGGTACCGCCTCCAGTTGAGCGGCCGCGGCGCCCTTGCGTTTCAGCGGGAACATCTCGCTGACCAGGATGGCGCCGAAGATGAGCACGAAGCCCACGATCAGCTTGAACCCCACCTGCTCGCCGTACAGCAGCACGCTGAACAGCACGCCGAACACCGACTCCAGGCTGAGGAACAGCGACGCCTGCGCGGGCGGCACGTGCGCCAGCGCCACGTTCTGGATGACGAGCGCCACGCACGACGCGAAGATGACGAGGTAGGCCATGTTCCAGAAGAACGCGGGCGTGAGGGCCGAGGCAGGCGGGAGCGTTTCGAAGCAGGCCCCGTACGCCACGCCGCACGCGCCGCCGATGAAGAACTGCATCACCGTGAGCACGAGCACGTCGTTCGTCTCCGAGAACTTCGACACGTACACGATGTGCACCGCGAACAGCAGCGCCGACACGAGCGTCATGAGGTCGCCGTAGCCCATGCTGAGCTCGGCGAGCGAACCCTGCAGCGACACCATCCCGATGCCGGCCACCGCCATGACGGCCGCGCCGATGTTGAACACCGTCGGCCGCTTGCGCGCGATGACCCACCACGCGAACGGGACGATCACGCAGTACGTGGCCGTGAGGAACGCGTTCTTGCCGGGCGTCGTGTTGTCCAGCCCGATGGTTTGCACCCAGAACGCGAGGAAGCACAGCACGCCGAGGACGAGGCCCTTTACCAGGTAGTCTTTCGTGAACGCCAGCCGCATGCGTCGCCAGAACACCGCCGCCAGCACCGCGCCCGTAGCCAGGAAGCGGAACCCGATGAGGTACGCCGGCTCCAGCACGTCCACCGCGTCCTTCATCACGACGAAGCTGAGGCCCCAGATGACGGTAGCCACGACAAGCAGCAGCTTGTACACGCTCGCGGGGATGCTCCCGGCTCTGTTGGAAAATCCGCTCATGGCGAGTCAGTATAGCGCCCGCCGCAGGCTGGCGTATCGTTAATCGGTGAGTATCTTGGGGAAGAACGCGCCTATGTGCCGCGAACGAATGTTTCACGTGAAACATTTTGACAGCGGCTGCGGCCTTCTCGCGCGGGAGCGCGGGCGCGCGATCGGCGCGACGCAAGGCGCGGGGCGCCCCGAAGGACGCCCCGCGCGCACAAGGTGAGGTTGCTTATCGAGCGCCGCCTCCGCCGCCGAAGCCGCCTCCGCCGCCGCCGGAGAAGCCGCCGCCGAACCCGCCGCCGCTCGAGAAGTTGCCGCTTGCGCCCGAGATGGCCGCCTGGGCCGTCGACATCGTGTTCGCCATCGACGTGTGCAGCATGTCGCCCACCGAGGGCATCGCGGCGCCGGCAGCCGTGTGGCCGCCCGTGTACCAGAACCACCACGGCATGTACGTCATGCCCATCGAGCCGTCGTACTCGAACAGCTGCGGCATGGTGGTCTGCAGCTGCTTGATGGCCTGGTCGGCCACGCCGAACAGGTAGGCGTACACCATGAACTCGCCCCACACCTTCACGTCGGTGGGAGGACGCTCGTCAAGCGACGAGAAATCGGTCAGCCAGTTGCGCAGCGCCTTGCTCTTGGCGGTCAGCTCGTTGCCCTTCACGCTGCGGCGCGGCATGTAGTTCCCGATGACGCCCAACGCGATGGCCGTGGGAATCATGAAGATCAGCGGGATGAAGTTCGACATGAGCAGCCAGATCGCAACGCCGGCCACGGCCACCACCACGGCGAGCGTGATGAGGTAGCCCTGGTAGCGCCTGCCCTTCGCCTCGAAGAAGTCCTCGCGGTTCGTTGCCGCCGACAGGGCGCCCTGCCAACCCTGCATCGCGTCGACGAATTCCTGCGGGTTGTCCTCGCCATACTTCTTGATGGTGCCGAACCACAGCGCGTCGGCGCCGTTGGCGAAGCGGCCGAACAGCAACCCGAGCGTCTGCTGATCGATCGGATCGGTCACGTTGTCGGCAGCCGGCAGCCTCGTGAGGTAGTAGTCGTCCACGGTCTTCGTGCGGCCGAACACGCCGGGCTCCTCGTAGCTGCCGGAGTCGATGCGGATCGCGCCGATGTGCGCGAGGTGCATGAGCGTGGCCGTGAAGTCGTCCTGGCTCTCGCGATCCCAGCGCCACAGACGGCCGATGGCCGCCGGATGAACGGACGGATCGGGCACGTCGCGCCAGTATTCGCCGGTGAACGAGGGTTTGTATTCGCGTCCGTACTTGAAGTACGCGCGCAGCGCCCATGCGATGAGCAGCACGCAGATCACGCCGCAGCCGATGACGAACGCCAGCGACAGCATGCGGTTGCGGTTCGCCTCGTCGGCCCACGACTGCTCCTCTTTCAGCACCTCGTCCAGGCGGTTCTGGCCCTGGTGCAGCGCCGCGCTCTCGGCCGACAGGTTCGTCAACCACTCCACCGGGAACACGACGCGCGCCTCGGCGTACTGCCCCGCCGCCACATGGGGCACGGTGTACGTCACGGTGCCGTCGGCGTTCACGGTCACCTTGCCGTCGAGCGGGCCGTGGCCCCAGGCGCGCACGTTCTCGCCCGGCACCACCTCGGTGCCCTGCGGCACGGGCAGCGCCAGCGTCATGGTGACGTTGTCGGAATCTTCCTGCCATTGCGAGCCGATGTACTTCCAGTACACCTCGCCCACGTCGTTGTACGCCTGCGCCCCGTTCTCCACCGTGTAGTCAAGCTCGATGATGCGCCGATCGTCCGAGGCGTTGAAGAACACGTACACGCTGTTCATCGGCGCGTCGAACGAGTAGGAATCGTTCCCCGGGCCGCCCGAGTCGCGCCAGCTCAGCACGAACGACTCGCTGGGCAGCGTCGTCCAATCGCCCACCACCGCGCCGTCGGCATCGACGTTCGCCATGCGCACGCCGTTGATTTTGAGCGTCGCGTTCGACGGGAGGCCGTCGAACGTCCACCACACCGCGGTGAAGTCGCCGTCGAAATCGAAGGTGCGCTGCTCGGTCACCTGCAGCGCGCCGTCGGTTTCCACCTGCGCCTGGATATCCACCTTGGGCATGGTGTACGACTTCGCGTGCGCCTGCCCGGGGGCGAGCGCCACGAGCGCGCACGCGAGCGCAACGAGGACCGCGCAGACAAGCGCGGCGTTTCGCCGGGAAAAAGCGAAGGATTCGCGGAGTTGCGAACCGCTCATGTTTTGCATGATCATGCTCCTTGCAACTTGGAGGTGGTCACGGTATCATAGCAAACCGCACCTATTATACCGTGGAGAGCTGACCGAGAGGCCGAAGGTGCTCGCCTGCTAAGCGAGTACACCCCAAAAGGGTGTCTGGGGTTCGAATCCCCAGCTCTCCGCCACCGCATTTCAAACCCTCGCAAGAGGGTTTTTCATTTTCTGCGCCAGCGCTTCACGCGGGAGCCGGGCGTGGTCGTTTTCGCAGCTTTGATGCGGTACGCAGGGTTGTGCCGCAGGAACACGGCGCGGCAGATGCGCGTGACGACGAGCCCGATCAGCGCGGTCAGCAGGAAGCTGAACGCCAGGTCGAACACCGCCTCGTTGCGCTCGAGCCACGCGTACGCGCACACCAGCAGGAAGAACGCCGACACGCCGCCCGTGATGGCCGTGAACATCTTGATGAGCAGTTCCTTCGCCCGGTTCGGGGAGTAGCGCCACGCCGCCACGATGTACACGACGGCGGCCACCACGGCCAGCACGATGAGCATCGGAACGATACGCGACAGTCGAGCGATCACGTAGGGCACTCCTTTCCCAGGTCGGGATGCACGAGCATCCAGCAGCTTGCATTGTCCGCATCATACCAGACCCGCGCGCGCCGACGGCGCATCGACGCGAACAGCCATCTATTCGTCGCTCTTCTCGTCCACGAACGTCGTGAAGAGGTGGCACACCTCGCCCTTCCCGATGGGCTTCACGGCGAACCCGTCCATGCCGGCGTCGAACGCGCGCTGGCGGTCCTCCTCGTAGGCGTTCGCGGTGGTCGCAATGATGGGCGGCCGCACATGACCCGCCGCCCGGTAGCGCTCCACCACGATCTGCGCCGCCTCGAGCCCGTCCATGCCGGGCATCTGGATATCCATGAAGATGAGGTCGAAGCGATCCTCGGGCGCATCCTCCAGCAGGTTGACAACCTCCAGACCGTTCCAGGCGCGCTCCACCGTGGCCCCCGTCGACATGATGATCTCCTCGGCGATCTCGCCGATGATCTCGTTGTCCTCGGCAAGCAGCACGTGCACGTTCGGCCAGGTGCAGGGCTCCTCCGCCGCGACGGCGGCCGGGCTCTCGGCTTCGAGGCTCTGCTCCAGCCGCAGCTCGCACGCCTGGCCCGCGCAGGATTCGAACGGCAGCACCAGCGTGAAGCGCGATCCGCGGCCGCGCTCGCTTTGCACCTGCACGGTGCCGCCCATCAGGTCGGCCAGGTTCTTCACGATGGCCATCCCCAGACCCGTGCCTTCCACGGAAAACCGCGTGGGGACGTCTTCGCGTTCGAACGGGTCGAACATGCGCGACATGAATTCCTTCGACATGCCGATGCCGTCGTCCTCCACGATGAAACGGATCAGGCGCACGCGCATCTCGAAGCCGTCGTGATCGCTCGGCAGCAACGATATGCCGTGCTCCGCGGCGAATCCCTCGCGCTCGTCGCCTTCAAGCTCCTCGACGCCGAAATTCACCAGGCCGTTCGGTTCGGTGTACTTCACCGCGTTGCCCAGCAGGTTGATAAGCACCTGGCACACGTGCATCTCGTCGCCCAGCACGAGGCCGTCTTCCACGTCGACGTGCGTCACGCTGAACGTGAGGTGCTTCGAATCGGCCTGAGGACGCACGATGGAGCCGAGCGTTTCCACCACGCCGCGCACGTCGAACGGCTTGGACACCAGGTCGATCTGCCCGCTTTCGATCTTGCTCATGTCCAGCACGTCGTTCACGAGGTTGAGCAGGTGGTGCGATGACAGCTGCACCTTCTCCAGGCTCTCCATCACGCGATCCCGCTCGTCGGCGTGCTCGAGGGCGATGTCCGTCAGGCCCATGATGGCCGTGAGCGGCGTGCGGATGTCGTGCGACACGTTCGACAGGAAGCGCGATTTCGCCTCACTCGCCTCCTGCGCCGATTGCACCGCGCGGCGCAGGCTTTCCTGCAGCTCTTCCTGCTGCCGGTTCTTGCGCCTGATCACCACGAAGAACAGCACGAGCGACACCATCACGGCGGCCATGAGCACCGTAGCCGTGAATATGGCGTCCTGGCGCGTATCGTTGACCGTCGTGTACAACCGGTCGAACGACTGGGAAGCAGCGTCGATGATCTCGGTGTTGAGATCGAGCATCTCGTCGATGCGCGGATTCACGGCGGTGGCAAGGAACTCGGCGACGGTTTCATCGCTCGCATCGCTCAGGCTTATCGCGATGAGCTGCTCTTGCTGGGTGCAGAACTCCTTGTAGCTGCTGGCCAGCTCGTGCGCCTTGTCGGGGTTGCCGCGATGGCGCTGCTCGATCACCTCAATCGCCTGCCGCAGGTCCTGGTCGATGGAGGCGAATTCCGATTTGACGCTGGCGATGGTCTCGGGCGTGCGCGCGAACGCCAGGCGGTCGTCCAGCGTGCGCACCTGCATCAGCAGCGTTTCGGATCGGCCCGCCGCAACCGTCACCGCGTAGGGATGCTCCTTCAAGTCTTCCGTTTTCGTGTCGATGGCGTTCATGTTCACCAGCAACACGGCGTAAAACGACACGAGCAACGCCATGAGCACGAGGGCCGCGATGAGGTAGACCGGATCCGAATCGAGCACGCGCCCGAACCGGTCGTGCTTCCGCGATGAAACCTTCTTCATGAAACCGCTCCGATATACGGGCGCAGAGTCCACGGCAACGAGACGCCTCCGAGGCGAGCCGCGCGCGCATCCTTGCCCGCATGGTCCCCCATCGAGAGAGCGCAGCGAATCCTACGCGAAAGATTTTCACACGAGCGCCGTGCGCACGGACGCCGGCGCTCGTTGAGCATGCTTAGAACTGCACCTTGGGAGCGACTTCCGCACCGGCCGTCGCGTCGAAGCTGTCGCGCTCCTTGAAGCCCATCATGCCGGCTATCAGCACGGCGGGGAACGTCTGGATCGCCGTGTTGTATTTCATGACGGTGTCGTTGAAGCTTTGACGCATGTAGCTGATCTTGTCTTCGGTGTTGGAAAGCTCGGCCTGAAGCTGCTGGAAGTTCGTGTTCGCCTTGAGGTCGGGGTAGGCCTCGGCCACGGCGAACAGGTTCTTCAGCGCGCCGGTCAGGATGCCGTCGGCCTGCATCTTTCCCTCGGGCGTGGGCGCGTTCATGACGGCGGTACGCGCCTTGGTGACCTCTTCGAGCGTGCCGCTCTCGTGGGCGGCGTAGCCCTTGACGGTTTCGACGAGGTTCGGAATGAGGTCGAGGCGGCGCTGCAACTGCACGTCGATCTGCGCCCAGGCGTTGTCCACCATGTTGCGCAGTTTGACGAGGTTGTTGTACAGCCCGATCACGGCCACAACCAACACGACGACGATGACGAGGATGATGATCAATGGGATGCTCATAGCTCTCCTTTGCTATTACGTAGCTAGCATTCTACCATCGCACAAGCCTTTGAGGAAATACGCAACTATTCGGTAAACCAAACCGTAACACTTATATATCATCCCCCTGACGGAAGCTGCGCATTTCGAGGGTCTTCCCCCTGTTCGTGCTAGGTTCAGCGTACCACGTCGCACGCTCGGCGCGCATCCTCAATCGAAAGGGTCGCAATGTCCACCCCTCATATCGTCACCTCGTTCAAACAACGCAGCAGCGCCGCCAAGGTGTCGGTGGTGGCGTTGTTGCTGCTGCCGCTCATCGGATTGGGCTGCGTGCTGTTCCCCGGCGACATCGTGCGGGCGCTGCCCTACCTGCTGGGCGTGGTCATGGCGGTGTCGGGCGTCGCGAGCATCGTAGCGGGCGTGCGGACCAGGCGCATCGAGGGCGGCAAGCACAGCATCGGAACAGGGCTGGTCATGAGCGTGGTGGGCGTGGTCGCGTTCTTGCAGGGAAGCGACTCCATCAGCTACATCGGCGTCATTTGGGGCGTGTTGGGCCTGCTGAAAGCCGCGCACGGGTTCGACGACACGCTGCGCCACGCGGCCGCGCACGAGCGCTTCGCCTTCATCTTGGCGTTCGCCGTGTTCAACCTCGTGGTGTCGGTGCTGCTCGTGCTCAACCCGTTCGGGAGCATCGACCACCACATCATCGTGCTGGGCGTGGAGCTGCTGGCCTACCCCTTCCGGCTCGTGCTGACGAAGCGGGGCATGCGCGTGGAGGCGGACGCCGCCTAGCCCCCCCCCGCGATCGGCGGCGCGTTAGCGGTTCGGCACCACGGCCGCGCGCGTCGGGCCGAACGTCGTGGCGCGCGCCCACCAGCCGCGCATGCGCGCATCGGCGGCCACGCGGCCCGCGTCGGCGAACGAGGG
The DNA here is from genome assembly GCF_009834925.2 of Eggerthella guodeyinii. NCBI lineage: Bacteria > Bacillati > Actinomycetota > Coriobacteriia > Eggerthellales > Eggerthellaceae > Eggerthella > Eggerthella guodeyinii. The sequence continues at coordinate 106,341 of NZ_CP063310.1, read as the reverse complement.
GCACTGCACGAACACGGCCGAACCGCTGCCCGACATGAGCACACGCTGCACGTCGGCGCGCGCGGCGGCCCACGTGCGAATGTCCACGAGCTCGGGAAGCAGCTGCTCGGACACGGGCACCAGGTTGTTGCACAGCGGCACGTCCGCGGCATGCGTCGCGGCGAGGGCGGCGTCGCGGCTGGCTTCCGGGATGATCGTGGGATGCTCGTCGAACGCGCGGTACGCGGCGGCCGTGGACACGCCGCCCTCGGGCTTCACGAGCACCACATTCGTGTTCATGGGTGTCAGCGCGTGCGCGAACACGTCGCCCACGCCGGTGAAGCACGCGCAGCCTCCGTGCAGGAAGAACGCCACGTCGGCGCCCAAGGCGCGCGCCGCTTCCTCGATGCGCGGGTCGTCGGCCGGCACGCCCCACAGGTGCGCCGCGCCCAGCAGCGCCGCGGCGGCGTCGGAGGAGCCGCCGCCCAGGCCGGCCTCGGCGGGGATGTGCTTCTCGATGCAGGCGACCACCATCTCGTCGTTCGCGCGGCCCAGCTTGTCGGCCAGCAGGCGCACGGCCTTCGCCACGATGTTACGCCCCACGGGCACGTCGAGCTGCGCGAGCCCTTCGCGCGCGACGCACGCGAGGTCGAGCGACAGCCCCTCGCCGCGACCCGGCGCCAGCTTCATGCGCAGCACGTCGTGCAGCATGAGCGCGTGCATGATGCTGACGGCGTCGTGGTAGCCGTCCGGGCGCTTCGCGCCGATGTCGAGGAACAGGTTCACCTTCGCCGGCGCCACCAGCTTGACGGCGTCGGGCCCGGTGAAGCCTGCGATGTCCACACCCTGCGCGCGGCGCGCCACCTCCAGCATGTCCACCGCGTGCTCGTCGTTCGCCAGGCGCTCGGCGCGTCGTTCATCGCTCGTCAGCGTCATGAGGCAGTCCCCCGTTTCTTCCTTTTCTTCGCGAAGAAATCCCGCAGCAGTCCGGCGCACTCGTCGCCCAACACCTGCGGCGTCGCTTCGAACGTGTGGTTGAGGCGCTCATCGGCGTTGACGGCGTACAGCGTGCCGAGGGCGCCCGCCTTCGGATCGGCGGCCCCGTACACGCAGCGGTCGACGCGCGCCTGATGCATGAGGCCCGCGCACATCACGCACGGCTCCAGCGTCACGTACACCGTGCAGCCGGTCAGCCGCCAGACGCCCAGATGCTCGGCCGCCTGCTTGAGCGCGATGAACTCGGCGTGCCCGGCGGGGTCCTGCGTCGTCTCGCGCAGGTTGCACGCGCGCGCGATCACCTGCGGCTCGGCCAGGGAGCGGCGCGTCGCGGGGTCGATGGGCTCGTACACCACGACGGCCCCGATGGGGACCTCGTCCAGCTCTTCGGCGCGGTGCGCCTCCTCGATAGCCATGCGCATGTAGTCTTCATCAGTCATGCGGCTTATTATAGGCCAAAAAAGCGTCGAGCTCGTCCTCCTTGCCGTACGGAGCCAGCAGCTTACGCGCCACCGTACACGCCATCGGGCGCAGCGCAGGGCGAAACACCAGCATGGAATCCATCTCTATGGGAGCATTGATAAGAGGGCGCATACAAACCTGATCGGTGACCAGCGATTTCGCGTATTCCGTTTGAATGATGAAACAATCCTCGCTGGTAGACACCTGGGCAAGCATGAGGTTCTTATCATGAACGAGCAGCTCCACGTTGATGCCGCGGTTTCGAAATGCCGTCTCGTACAGCCGGCCTTTGTAGGGACTTGTTTGGATGACGGTTTTGCCCTGCAGATCCGTCTCGAAGTCGACGTATCTCTTTCGCGCCAACGGGTCGCTGGCCGCCAGCAGGATGGACAGGCCGTCGTCGAGCAGCTTGATAGCCGGGATTCCCAATTCTTCAGGCGGCTTGATGGAAAACGCAAGCTCCATCTCGCCTGCGGTGATGGCTTCCCAAAACGCATCGTGATCGCCGTCAACCACTTCGATCCTTATACGCGGGTCGTCTTGGAAGCCGGCCAACAACTCCCGTTTCTGATGGTATCCCACGTACATGCTTAGCAATCCAACGCGCACCAGCTCGGGCTCCGTCCGATCAACCGCGCGAATATCGGCCACGCACGCATCCCACAATCGATCTTCCTCATGCAGATAGCGCAACAGAATTCTTCCCGCCTCGGTAAGCTCGACCCCTTTCTTGCCGCGAACGAACAGCTGCACATCCAGTTGCTTCTCCAAGCTGTTCATGCTTTTCGACAGCCCCTGCCTCGACAGATAGAGCAACTGAGCGGCTTGCGTAATGTTGCCCGCCGAGCAGAGCGTGCAGAAATACCTTCTCTGATCGATATCCATACGGAACTTCGCCATCATCATCTCCCCCGCCCGCAGCGTCCGCGCATCCCCGCAGCCGACCTCGCACCACGCAGCGGCACGGCCGGCCTCCCCTGGTTCCAGTATAGGCAAAGTGCTTGCTCTTGGAGCTGGCGAGGTTTCGGCCCGTGTGGCGAAGGGCTGATACTGCGCAGTCAACAATGCTCTGACGTGGGATTATGCCTATGCGCCGACTGAGGGTTGACGCATTGCGGCATGCAAGAGTTTCTTTTCGTCCCCGCACGCCGAACGTATAGTGCCCGTAGCGGGCGGGGAGCCCGCACCACACGAGGAAGGGGATCATCATGGGGAATCTCACACGGAGGGATCTGCTGAAAGGCTTGGGGCTCGGCTCAATCGCGCTCGCTTCGGGCGGAGCGCTTGCCGCATGCGCGCCCGCAGGCAAGGCGGACGAAAGCGGCACGAGCGCTCCCTCAGCAAGCACGGGCTACCAGTTCGCCAAACGCATGAGCGACCTCAGGGATATGACGCAATCCGAGACGGACGTGCTGGTCATCGGCGGCGGCGGAGCAGGCCTCTGCGCTGCACTGAGCGCTGCCGAGCAGGGAGCGCAGGTGGTTCTGTGCGAGAAGATGAGCGTGCTGGGCGGGGCCACCATGCTTTCAAGCGGGAAGATTCCCGCCGTGGGCACCAAGCAGCAAACAGACATGGGCGAAAGCGACAGCGTCGGCGCGTGCGTCATCGACATCATGCGCCCGAGCAATTACAGCGTAAGACCCGACCTAGTCCACACCGTGACCGAGCAGTCGAAGGACATCGTCGAATGGACCGAGAAGCACGGTGCCGTTTGGGGCATCGACGAAGCCCTCTACTACGGCCAAACGGCGCACCGCATGCATACAACCGTCGATGCCGGCAAGGGGCTCACCGACGCGCTCATCGCGAGCATGGACTCCGACAGCCGCATCACCCAGATGCTGTCATGCGAGATACAGGGCCTCGTGCTTGCGGACGACGACGATCGCATCGTGGGCGCATACGGAAAGAGCGGCAAGAACAACCTGGCCATCATTGCGAACAACACGGTGCTGGCGTCAAGCGGATTCGCCAACAACCCCGACATGCTGGCACAGTACTGCCCCGAAGCCGTGGACTCGTTCAAAATGGTAGCTCCCGGCGCTACCGGCGAGGGCATCCTATGGGCACAGGAGCTGGGAGCCAACCTGCAGAATATGGGCGCCTACCAGGGTCACGCATTCCACGGCGTAGACAACGACCAGACGCTCGAGCAGGGCGTAGCCAACAACGGCGGCATCATGGTGAACCAGGAAGGAAACCGGTTTGCCAGCGAATACACCGGCTATTCCGAGCTGTCGCCCCACGTCATCGCGCAGACCGACCACATCGCCTACCTCTGCTTCACTGACGTGCAAATCGCAAAGAGCGCAAAGTACGCGGAATGGGAGGAAGCCGGCATCGTGCTGAAAGGAGCAACCGGCAGCGAATTGGCCGCAGCGATCGGCGCAGATGCCGCGACACTAGAAAAGACGATCGCCGAATACCAGACCGGCATCGAAAAGGGCGAAGACAAGTTCAACCGAGCGCATCTGCCGGAAAGCTTCGACGGTCCCTACTATGCAGTAAAGGTCACCGGCGAGATTCGCCACACGCAAGGAGGCATGGCAACCGATGTGGCCGGCCATGTGCTTCGCGCTGACAAGAGCCTGATCAAGGGACTGTACGCAGCCGGAGGATGCACGGAAGGCTTTTCTTCCCGCGGCGGGGCGGCGTACATGAGCGGCAATGGGCTCATCCAGGCGCTCGTTTTCGGCAAGCTGGCCGGAGCAGCAGCCGCAACGGAAAGCCCCGATTCCGCAACCCTTGCAACGTGGACCAAAAGCGAGAAGGACGCGTACAAATAGGCAAGTCGAAGCGGAGGGACCATCGCGCGCCGAGGCCCCTCCGCCAGGGAACGCCTCAGCGACATGACGAGTCGACATTCGCTGCTCCAACATTTTCTTGTCGCATTGCGAATTGCCGCATGCTATTCTAACTGCTGCGCATCTATGCGCTCCTCTATGCGGAGGCGTGGCCGAGTGGTTGAAGGCGGCAGTCTTGAAAACTGTTAAGCCGCAAGGCTTCGTGGGTTCAAATCCTACCGCCTCCGCCAGAAACGCAACGCGCCCGGCAGCCAATGGCTCCGGGCGCTTTTCTGATTCGTGCGACCTCGCGATCATTCCCCAAGCGAATCAACCAACTGGGCCATGGCAAAATGCGCATAGTGCCTGAACTGATCATCGTCCATGGTCGGATAGGTTGTCTGGGGTTTCTGGGAGAGCAGGAGATCGACGCCCTCGGAGTCCATCGAGGAGAAGCGCGGCGTCAGATACCCGCAAGCCTTCTTCCCCAGGCTCTCGTGAGCTCTCGCCAAATCGCGTACTTCCCCAAGCGATGCCTCTTTCCATGCGGGAAACGCATCGAGCACGTAGAATACGTAGTACAGATCCTTGGCCGTTTTTACCCGCTGGCGTCGTCGAGGTGCCGTCAGAACCTTATGAAAGATGTACGCAGCCGGCCTCGGAATGCGCACGGAACGCCCCGAGGCGTATCCCAACTCGCTCAGAGAAATTACCCAGGGATCGTCCATCAAGAGGCCGACATGCCGTAATGCCTGCGCGTTGATCGAGCCTATTTTCTTCGTCTCCTCGCGATTGCCCGGCTCGTCCGTGATGAACTCTATTTCCGCCCTCGCACCGCGAGGCAGCTCCTTCACGTACTTAACGACCGGAGGATTATGCAGAGACGCGAACTCGAGGTCGAACCCCGCATCCAGTATAGCGTCGTTCAAGGCAAGACCCTCCTCGATGAACCGGCGACGCGGCACTACTGCATCGAAATCGTACGTCATAAGCGGCTCTTGGAGAGCTCGGCCGTCGTATATCTTTCCATACAGATACGGCACCCAACCGCCAGCGATAACCAGCTGATCGAGATAGGGGCCCAACGTAGTAAGGCACTCCTCGAGCACGACGTCCATTATCGAGCTCATGCTGAATCTCCTTCGACGATAGGAAGGATCTTCCGTTCGAACAGATGCTCGGCGGCTTCGAGCCCTCTTTTCTTCTCGCAGCGCACATCGAGATAAAGCTGTATGTCCGAAGCAACGGGGACGTCGTCTACGCAACGGCTTCCGTAGAAAGAGGAGATCGAATAAGGGGGCTGAATGAGATTGATGTTCGCGCCTCGCTCGACCGGTTTGGCGCCCATACGCTCAAATGCATCCGCAACCGCTTGCCGGTCATTAGCAAGTACATCGATCGAATCGAACAAAGCGTAGGGATCGACGAGATAGGCTCCGGCCCGGCCCGTGATCACTCCTCGATCAGCCAGCCTTGGCCCCATTTCCCGCGCAAGATCCGCCATGTCGGCTGCGGGATAGTACCACCCCTCCTTGGGTGCTCTCGCATGTACGCGTCGATACGAAGCGACCCACTCCTCAAGGAACAATGCCCTGTCAACCAGCCTCACACCCTGATCATCCCGCTTTGCATAGCACTCTTGAACAAGGGCGGCGACCACCTTCGATACGTATCCGGGCGTAAGGCTGAACCCTTGCTCGTCCAATAATGCGCTTATCTCGCGAACGCCCCGCTTCTCCCCCGGAAAAAGCAACCGGGAAACCAACGTGGCTTTATCTGCGAATACATTTTGCGTTTCCTTTTTGCCGATCGAGCGATCGGGCCGATAGCCTCTCCTGTCGATAAGGATCGTATCGGTGTCGATCCACGCATTGCCCGCACCATCGATGAATCCGATGGAGCCCTCTCGCAGCATGGCTTGCATATTGTCGGACAAATACGGTGCCAGAAGCAGCATCGCATGGCGGTCGCCTTCAGGAAGCGGCACCTGTTGAAGATAAGCGATCGCACCCTGCAAAGCGGCGAGACTAGGCGTATGCTCTTTGATCTCGAAATAAGCGGGGAAACCCCTCTCCCGTCCGAAAGACACGTATCCTTCAGCATCGATTCTGAACGATCTTGCCTTTTGAAGAGGCTTTTCCAGGAGAATGTCCGTCACTTTACCATGAGGCAGAGCGCGGGCAACGTACTCTTCTATGATGTCGATAGTATCTTTCATAGATGTTTCCTATTTCATAGATGTTTCCTATTTTAGAAACATACTATCACAGGAAACATGCTGCTGTGATCCCCGTTTAAACGATTTGACAGCGCGCCCAAATAAGCGACATCTGGGCACGCGAGCAGCAGTGCGCATCGCATTAGCGCGGTTGCATTGCCGCGGCGGCGTTGTCTTCGCTACCGCCCCATTCCGCGCTTGCACGGCATACCTCGCACCTACTTTTAGCAGTCGAAGCCACGCTCATCCCGAATATTTCACGTGAAAACATTCGTTCGGGAGAGCCTGCGACGCGTCATCCGAACGTGCACTTGATCTCTTCAAGCTCGTTTCGACGCTCCACCCGGTTTTCCCACCGACATGACGCGCACGATATTGCGCGACCCGCATTTGGGGCAACATCCCACGCTCTTCATCGCTGCCGCCCTTCTCGCTTCGATCGGCTTCCCAAAAAAGCACGCTCCTCGCCCATCGGGGAGAGGAGCGCGTTCCATCGGACGCACCCCGAATGTTTCACGTGAAACATTCGTTCGCTGCGGGCGTGCGGTCTAGCGCTCGCTCATGGCGACGTAGTCGCGCTTGCCGCTGCGGATGCTCTTGTAGGCGGGGCGGATGATGCGCTTGCCGGAGACGATCTCCTCGAAGCGATGCGCGGCCCAACCGGACATGCGCGCGCACGCGAACAGCGGCGTGAACAGGTCCTCGGGGATGCCCATCATCGAGTACACGAAGCCGGAGTACATGTCGATGTTCGCGCACATGTCCTTGTTCGTGCCCTTCTCGCGCAGAATCACCTCGGGAGCGAGGCGTTCGATGCTCTCGAGCAGGCGGAACTCCGCCTCGTACTCCGTGCCCACGGCCAGCTTCTCGGCGAACTGCTTGCAGATGATGGCGCGCGGGTCGGACTTCGTGTACACCGCGTGACCCATGCCGTACACGAGGCCCGTGTTGTCGAAGGCCTCCTTGTTGACGATCTTCGCCAGGTAGTCGGCCACCTGGCCCTCGTCGGACCAGTCGGCCACGTTCTCCTTGAGCTCCTTCTGCATGGCAAGCACCTGGTGGTTCGCGCCGCCGTGCTTCCAGCCCTTGAGCGAGCCGATAGCGCCGGCGTACGTGGAGTACGGATCGGTGTCGGACGAGGTCAGCACGCGCGTGGTGAACGTGGAGTTGTTGCCGCCGCCGTGCTCGGCATGCAGGCACAGCATGATGTCGAGCATGCGCGCCTCGTCGGCGGTGAACTGGCGGTCGGGGCGCAGCATGGACAGGATCGTCTCAGCCGTGGACTGGCCGGGGATGAAGCGGTGCATGATCATGGAGCCGTTGTTGAAGCGCGCCTGCTTCGCGTAGTAGGTCAGCACCATGATGCGCGGAAGGCGCGAGATGAGCGAGATGGCGGTATGGATCTCGTGCTGCGCGGAGCGGTCTTCGGCCTGGTCATCGTAGGCGTACAGCAGCAGGATGGTGCGCTGCAGCATGTTCATGATGTCGGGCGGCGTGTCGCGCATGATCATGGAGGCGGTGAAGCCGTCGGGCAGCTCGCGCTCGGCGTCGAGGGCGGCGATGAAGCGATCGAGCTGTTCCTGCGTGGGCAGCTCGCCCATGAGCAGGAGGTACGCAACCTCTTCGAAGTTGAAGCGACGATCGGCGGCATCGGCGCCCAGCAGATCGTACACGTCGTAGCCGCGATAGCGCAGCATGCCCTCGTCGGCCACCTTCTCGCCGTCGGACACCACGTAGCCGTGGACGTTCGCGATGTTCGTGAGCCCCGCGATGACGCCGGTGCCGTCGGCGTTGCGCAGGCCGCGCTTCACGTCGAACTGCTCGTAGCTTGCGGGATCGATGGAGTTGATCGCCTTGAAGTTCTCGTATAGAGCGATCTGCTTTTCACTAGCCATGGCGCATCCTTCCTGCCGCGCGAGCGCGGCCCCTCTTCCGAAATGCCGAAATGTACGCGATGACCGCCCTTGGATGTGCGGCCTCTGGTGGATATGGCGAATGGGAAAATACGTCTCTCTTTATTATGATAAAGCGCAGCGGCCCTCTGCGCAATGAACACACGTGAGTTACTCGGCGAAAACCATACGTTGGCTGCCCAAGAACTTGCCAACCGATGACGGTTGGGCAACGCGCGCGGCCCCTCGTCATCGTCCGAAGATACTTGCCTACAATGAAGGGGAACGCGTGCGAAAGCGAGGAACACCCCTTGATCGAGACTATGTTCGCCTTGCTCGTCGAAAAGCGCGCTTGGTTTTTCGACTTACTTCTCCAGCATATCGGCATCTCACTCATATCCATTGCGCTGGCTGCCCTCATCGGGCTTTCGCTGGGCATCGCCATCGCCGCGTGGCGACGAGGGGCGAAACCGGTGCTCGCGCTGGTGAACTTCGTGTACACCATCCCGTCCATCGCGCTGTTCGGCTTCCTCATCCCCGTCACGGGCATCGGCGACCTCACGGCCATCGTGGCGCTCACCGTGTACGCGCTGCTGCCGATGGTGCGCAACACCTACACCGGCCTCACCACCATCGATCCCGCCATCATCGAGGCGGCGCGCGGCATGGGCTCCACCGACCGCCAGCTGCTCTACCGCATCGAGCTGCCGCTGGCCGCGCCCATCATCATGAGCGGCATCCGCAACATGGCCACCATGACCATCGCGCTGGCCGGCATCGCCAGCTTCATCGGCGCGGGCGGCCTGGGCGTGGCCATCTACCGCGGCATCACCACAGGAAACGTGGCCATGACGTTGGCAGGCAGCGTGCTGATCGCCTTGCTGGCCATCGTGGTGGACCTGCTGCTGGGGCTGGCCGAGAAGTCGACGCGCCGCCACCTCGAACCGTCGAGCGCGCGGCGCCGGAAGCGGTCGGAAGCGCGGCGCGGCGCATCCCCGGGCGCGCGACGACGCACGGGCGCCGTCGTGGCCGCGGGCGCGGCCGTCGTGCTGATCGCGGGCGGCGCCTTCGCGTTCGCGAACCGCGGCGGAGGCGACGACGTGGTGAACATCGCGACGAAGCCCATGACCGAACAGTACATCCTCGGCGAGATGCTGAACACGCTGATCGAGTACGATACCGACCTCACCGTCGAGCTGACGCAGGGCGTGGGCGGCGGCACGTCGAACATCGAGCCCGGCATGGAGAAGGGTGATTTCGACCTCTACCCCGAGTACACGGGAACCGGATGGAACGCCGTGCTCAAGCACGACGACACCTACGACGAGTCGATGTTCGACACGATGCAGCAGGAGTACGAGTCGCAGCTGGGCCTCACCTGGGTGGGCATGTACGGCTTCAACAACACGTTCGGCCTGGCCGTGAGCAAGGACGTGGCCGAGCGCTACAACCTGCGCACGTACTCCGACCTGGCGAAGGCGGCCGGCGAGCTTACCCTCGGCGCCGAGCCCGACTTCTACGACCGCCAGGACGGCTACCCCGGCTTGCAGGAAGCGTACGGCATGAACTTCGGCAGCACGCGCGACATGGACATCAGCTTGAAGTACCAAGCGCTGTTCGAGAACAAGGTGGACGCCATCGTCGTGTCCACCACCGACGGCAAGGTGGCGGACGATCGCCTCGTGGTGCTCGAGGACGACCAGCACTTCTACCCCTCGTACCTGTGCGGGAACGTGGTGCGCCAGGACACGCTGGAGAAGCACCCCGAGCTGCGCGACGAGCTGCTGAAGCTGCAAGGCGCCATCACCGACACCGACATGGCGCGCATGAACAACGCCGTGGAAACGCAGGGGCAGGAACCGAAAGCGGTGGCCGACGCGTTCCTGGCCGAGAAGGGGCTGATGTAGCATGGACGGCATGGAGCAAACCGGCACGCCCGCCGTCGCGTTCGAGCACGTGACCAAGCGCTTCGGCGATGCCGTGGCCGTGAACGACGTGAACCTCAGCATCGACGAGGGGGCGTTCGTCACCATCATCGGCAGCTCGGGCTGCGGCAAGACCACGCTGCTGAAAATGGTGAACGCGCTGGTGATGCCCGACGAGGGCGACGTCCTCGTGCACGGGCAGGCCACGTCGAGCGTCGACCCCATCGAGCTGCGCCGCAACATCGGCTACGCTATCCAGGGCAGCGTGCTGTTCCCCCACCTCACCGTGGAGCAGAACATCGCGTACGTGCCCACGCTGCTGAACAGCGGCGACAAGGGCCGCACCGAGGCGGCCGTGACGAAGTGGATGGACATCATCGGGCTGCCGCGCGACATCATGGACCGCTACCCCGCCGAGCTGTCGGGCGGCCAGGCGCAGCGCGTCGGCATCGCCCGCGCGCTGGCGGCCAGCCCCGACATCCTGCTGGCCGACGAGCCGTTCAGCGCCGTGGACGCCATCACCCGCAGCAGCCTGCAGGACGAGATCAAGCGCATCCACCAGCAAACGGGCATCACCGTGCTGTTCGTGACGCACGACATCGACGAAGCGCTCGACCTGGGCGACAAGGTGCTGGTGATGGAGGCCGGCCGCGCCGTGCAGTTCGCGCCGCCCTGCGAGATCCTGCGCGCCCCCGCCACCGAGTTCGTCGACCGCCTGGTAACGAGAAAGCGCACCGTGTACGCGCGATAGCGTCTGCGGGACCCTGCGGTGTTTCACGTGAAACACCGTCCACGCAAGAAGCCTGACCATCGGTCGTCAGCAGAGCCCCGCACCCGACACCTCGAAAGAGGAAATTTCCCTTCTCGCCCCCTTCTAAAAAATAGTCAACGGGGTAGCATGGTTTCCAATCCATTGACCGGCCGGTCAATAGGAGCAAGACGGCAAGAGGAAGGGGGGGGGCGGCAATGGACGACCGGCATTCCACATTCGACAAATTCGAGAACCTCCCCGAGGAGCGGCGCGAGGCCATTGTCAGCGCCGCCGTGGAAACGTTCGGCAAGAACGACTACAAGAGCGCCTCGACCGAAACCATCGCACGGCGGGCAGGCATCTCGAAGGGCCTTCTGTTCTTCTACTTCAAGAACAAGAAGGAGCTCTACCTGTATCTCATGGAGCACCTGATGGACCGCGTGTCGCAGCTCGTGGTGGACGATGCGTTCTACGAGGTCGACGATTTCTTCGAGCTGATGATCTACGCGGCGAAAAGCAAGCGCAAGGTGTTCGAGCGCTTCCCCTACCTGATGGAATTCTCCGTCCGAGCCTTCTACCCAGAGCACAAAGACGTCAAGGACACGATGGATGGCTGGACGCAGCGCCAAATCGACCTGATGTTCACCACGTATTTCAAGAACGTGCGGTTCGACCGGTTTCGCGACGACGTCGATCCGCGGTACGTGCTCGACCTGCTGATTTGGATGGCCGACGGCTACATGCACCAACAACGGGCGCTTCACCGACGCATCGACATGGATGCGCTGATGAACGAGATGTACCGCTGGTGCGACGTGCTGAGGCCCTACGCGTACAAGGAGGAATACCAATGAGCGATCCCGTGATCGAACTCAAGGGGCTCAAGAAAGACTACGGCAGCGGGCGCGGCGTGTTCGACGTGTCGTTCGCCGTGGAGCGGGGCGAGGTGTTCGGCTTTTTGGGGCCGAACGGCGCCGGCAAGACGGTGACCATGCGCAACCTCATGGGCTTCATCCGCCCCGACGCGGGCACCGCGAGCATCGACGGCCTGGACTGCTTCGGCCAGCGCGCCCGCATCCAGGAGCGCCTGGGCTACCTGCCGGGCGAAATCGCCTGCATGGACGAGATGACCGGCGCGGCGTTCCTGGAGTTCATGGCGCACATGAAGAAGCTGCGCGACCGCACGCGCATGGAGCAGCTGATCGAGTACTTCGAGCTGGATCCCGCGCGGCGCATTCGCAAGATGTCGAAGGGAACGAAGCAGAAAGTGGGGCTGGTCTGCGCGTTCATGACGTCGCCCGACATCCTCCTGCTCGACGAGCCCACGAGCGGCCTCGACCCCCTCATGCAGAGCCGCTTCATCGACCTCGTGCTGGAGGAGAAGCGCCGCGGCGCCACCATCCTGCTGTCATCGCACCTGTTCGAGGAAGTGGAGCGCACGTGCGATCGCGTGGCGTTCATCCGCGCGGGCAAGCTGGCGGCCGTCGAGCGCATGGACGACGTGCGGAAATCGCGCAAGCGCGTGTTCGTCGTCACGTTCGCCGACGAGGCCGCGCGCAACCGCTACGCGGCGGCCCACGCCGACGCCGGCGCCGACGTGCAGAAGCAGGGCGCGACCAGCGTCGAAGCGGCCGTGGCCGGCAACCTCGACGCGTTCGTGAAGGATCTGGCCGCCTACGAGATCACCGACCTCACCGCGCGCGAGCAAACGCTCGAGGAGCTGTTCATGCACCTGTACGGCACGATGGAGAAGGGAGGCTCCCATGAATAGGACGCTGTTCGCCAAGGAGCTGCGCGCCAACCTGTTCGTCAGCGGCATCATCGCCGCGGTGCTGGCCATGTACATCGGCATGATCGTCAGCATGTTCGACCCCAAGCTGGGCGAGAGCCTCGATCTCATGATGCAGAGCATGCCCGAGATATTCGCCGCGTTCGGCATGGCGACGCAGGCCACCACCCTCATCGACTTCATGCTGAACTACCTGTACGGCTTCCTGCTGACCGTCTTCATCCTCGTGCTCATCCTGATCATGGCGAACAAGCTGATGGTGCGCTACCTCGACCGCGGAGCGATGGCGTACCTGCTGGCCACGCCGAACAGCCGCACGCGCATCGCATGCACGATGATCGGCGTGATGGTGGCCATCCTCGCCGGGCTCATGGTGGTGGTCACGGCGCTTGAAGCGGGATTCGCCGAGGCGCTGTTCCCCGGCGAGCTGGACATGCAGGCGTTGTTGCAGGTGAACGCGGGGCTGTTCGCGCTGTGGCTGGCCATCGCGGGCCTGTGTTTCCTGTCGGCTTGCCTGTTCTCGAACGCCACCGCGGCGCTGTGGGCGGGCGGCGGCCTCAGCATCCTGTTCTTCCTCATGCAGATGGCGTCGAAGGTGGGCGACAAGTTCGAGTTCCTGGACAACGTCAACCCGCTGACGCTGTTCGACTACTACGGCCTGGCCGCAGGCGACGCGTCGGCGGTGGGCGGCGCGATTGCGCTGGCCGCAGCCGCGGTGGCGCTGTTTGCCGCGGCGGTGGTGGTGTTCGACCGCCGCAACCTCAGCATCTAACGAATTCGGGGAGGGACGGCGCGCGGCCGCACCCTCCCCCTTCGCGCTACGCCTGCTCTTCGACCTGGGCGAACGTGCCGTTGTCAGCCGCCACGTGAAGCATCACGGTTTTGTCGTCGTCCGATGCCTCCCACGAGCGCGCGTAGGAGAACGTGATGGTAGCCTCGCCCGTCCCGTCGGCCTTGAAGTTGAACGTGTGCACGCCGCCTTCGCCCGTCTGCGCCTGGTCGCCGTCGCTTGCAGGGACGAACTCGTCGCCATCGGGCTGCACGCCCGTTCCCTCGATCTGATAGGTCCACTCGTACCCCGTCGTGGGGTTCGCGTCCAGCTTGACCTCCAGGCTGCCCTGGCTGAACAGCGCCGAGCCCTGGGTGATCTCAACCGACGATCCCTGTGCAGTGGTGCACCCCACGGCAAGCGCGACGAAAGCCGCCATGCATGCCCCGACCAGCGCGAGTTTCAGATGCTTCCTCATAGCGTTGCTCCCTTCGTCGTGCTTTCCGTCCGTGCGTTCCTGCATTATACGGGCAGTGTGCTATTCCTGGACGCTCACGCTGGTGAAAGAGCCATTCTCCACCGTTGCCTTCACCACGACGGTCGCTTTCACGTCATCGGCGTTCGTCGTGTTGGCCAGCTTCATCGTGATGGTGGATTCGCCGTTGTTCTGAGCGTCGGCCAGGAAGCCGAACGTGTGCATGCCGGCCGAGCCCACCACGTCGTCCGCGTTCTGGTCATTGTAGGTGGAAGACGGGATGTCGGCGTCGGTGTCCTTCAACACGGTGTCGCCGTGCACGTCGGCCGTCCACTGGTACTCGACGTTCGCGTCGGAGTCGAGCAGCACGAGCATATCGCTCTGGGAGTAAGCCACCCAGCCGTTCGGAACCTTGAGCACGGTTCCCTCGCCGATGCCGCTGCCGTCGCCGCCGTTCTCGACGCTGGGGCTGGCGATGTCGGAGTTGTTGTCGTAGTTATCGGTGTTGGCGGCATTGTCGCTCGAGCAACCGGCAACGGCGAACAACGCCACCGCCAGGGCGGCGAACACGCCGATCATCGACCACTTTGCAGTCTTCGTCATGATGTCCTCGCTTTCTTTGTTGGATTCGGGATGCGCTACGCCCCATCGTATGCGCACACTTCCTCCCCGAAGCTGAGCAAACCGCCCTGTAAACACCCTGCAACAGGAACGAATGTTTCACGTGAAACATGCAGGGAAGGGCGCGGTTTTGTCCGGCCGCGAGACTCAGAGCTCCTTCGAGATCGCTTTCGTGAAAACGCCGTCTTCGACCGTCGCGATGATGACGATACGCGCATCGGGTTCGGAGGCCCCTTCGCCGCGCGAGCACGTGAGCGCGATCATCGCCACGCCCGTTCCGTTCGCCTTGAAGGAGTACGCGTGGGAGCCTTTGTCGCCGGCCAGCTGCAGGGCGGGGTCTTCGGCGTTCTCGGATGCGTCCGCATGTTCGTCGCCCTCTAAAGCCACGCACCATCCCAGGATCGAGCTGTCCCACCGGTCGCCCGTCATCGAGTCCTCGGACAGCAGAACCAGCATCGCGTCGCCGAGGTACAGCAGCGATCCCTCGGAGAAGTCGAGCGTACCCATAGGACTGTCGCCGCCAGAGAACTCTTGGGGCTGCTGCATGTCCGCGCAGCTGACAACCAGCGCCAGCACGACCGCAAGGCAACCCGCCACGATTAGGAGCTTGTAATTCCGTTGCATGCCATCCCCGTCCCCATCCTCGGTTGCATACTCCCGATGCTCCCATTCTACCGATTCGGGCTCGCTTCTGAAAGAAGGCCCGGATGCCGACAACGGGGAGGTGCACAGGTTGACCCTGGCAATCGCACCATTTCTGTTATAAAACCCCAGTTCACCAACCAACTTGGTGCACTTTTTCAAATTCTCGGAAAAAGACGTTGACAGTATGGGCCATTACCGGCATAATAACTTTTGCTGTTTCGACGTGCGCCGTTACCTCAGCTGGATAGAGGGACTGACTACGAATCAGTACGTCGGGGGTTCGAATCCCTCACGGCGCACCATTTCAGCTTTTAATTCCGCAACGACTGGCAGCAGCACGTGCGGATTTTTTATTGGTCAGGGAAAGGAACGTACTTGAAGGTTCGAAAATCGAAACCTCACAGTAAGTAGTTCTTCCTTCGTCTTCCCTTACGTCGGCAGTCGAAGGACGACTGCGGCGGCTCATGGTTTTACAGAAAACGGTTGCGACGTGCGTCGGCACGTGTTTGCGCACGCAGCGCGCTTCGCGTTTTCTCGTGAACCCTTGGGCATGAAAGTAAGGGATTATCATCATGCTCTACCTCTCTCAAATGATGGGGAAACCCGTCGTCGACACACAGGGCGAGAAGATCGGCACCATTTCCGATCTCGCCATCTCCACCGGCGAAGTGTTTCCGCGCATCACCAGCCTCGCTTTCCAGGGGCCCGGCAAGGTTCCGTTCATGATCTCGTGGCGCAAGTACGTCGACACGTTCGACGAGGACGGGATCACCCTCAACGCCGAAGCTCACGACATCCGCTTCAGCTATCTGCAACCTGACGAAGTTCTGTTGGCACGCGACCTCATGAACCGTCAGATCGTGGATACGCAGGGCATGAAAGTCGTGCGCGTCAACGATCTCAAGCTGTCCGTTTCCGGCTCGCAGCTGCGCCTGCTGGGCGCCGAGGTGGGCACGCGCGGCATCCTGCGCGGCCTGGCCCCTTGGCTCGAGCGCGCCGTGGTGGCCGTGGCGAAGCTGTTCGGCAAGAAGATCGACGAGCAGATCATCGCCTGGAACTACATGGACCTGCTCGACCGCGACCTGTCCGAGGTGCAGCTGTCCGTCACGCACAAGCGCCTCGACGAGCTGCACCCCGCCGACGTGGCCGACATCCTCGAGCAGCTGGACCCGCAGCAGCGCGCCAACGTGTTCCAGCACCTCGACGACGCGCAGGCCACCGAGGCCATCTCGGAGATGGACGACGAGTACCAGGCCGACTTCATCGAAGACCTCGACGACGCCCGCGCCGCCGGCCTGCTGGGCGACATGGACCCGGACGACGCGGCCGACATCGTGCGCGACCTGTCGTACGAGAAGGCCGAGACGCTGCTGCGCCTCATGGGCGTGGAGGACGCCACCGAAATCCGCCGCCTGCTGGGCTACAAGGACGGCACGGCCGGCGGCATGATGACCACGCAGTTCGTATCCGTGAAAGCCGACAACACCGTGGGCGAAACCATCGAGGTGCTGCGCGAGCTGGACGAAGACCACCCCACCGTGCACTACGTGTACGTGCTGAACGACTACGACGAGTTCGTGGGCGTGCTGTCGCTGCGCACCCTCGTGCTGACCGACGACGCCAAGCCCGTGCGCGAGGTCATGTTCGACGACGTGATCTCCGCTACGCCGGACGAGACGGAAGAGGACGTGGCCGCCGACATCTTCAAGTACGAGCTGCCCGCCATGCCCGTGGTGGACGAGCACGGGGTGCTGCTGGGCATCGTCACCGTCGACGACGCGTGGGACGCCATCGAGGAGGACGTGAGCGGCGACAAGACGAAGGTCACCCTGCTCAAGGTGGTGGGTGGCCTCGTGGCGTCCATCCTGTTCCTCGCGCTGTACACGCTCGTTCTGCTGCAGATCATCGGCTACGCCGGGAGGTAGCGCCATGATGATGAAGAACGAGAAGCTCGAGCTGCGCGAAGTCGAAGCCGTCGAGTCGACCGAGCTCGTCGAGGCGCCCGCCGCGCTCGAGAAGAAGCAACCCAAGAAGATCTGGCTACTGCTGGCCGCCCTCGGCCCCGGCATCGTCACCGCGATGGCCGGCAACGACGCCGGCGGCATCTCCACCTATTCCACCGTGGGCGCGAAGTTCGGGTTCGCCACGCTGTGGGTCATCCCCATCATGTGCGTCCTGCTCATCGTGGTGGAGATGACGGCCGCGCGCATGGGCGCCGTCACCGGCAAGGGTTTCGCGGCGCTCATCCGCGAGCGCTTCGGCATCCGCCTGACCGCGCTGGCCATGCTGGCGCTGCTCATCGGCAACGTGGCCACCACGTTCTCCGAGTTCGCCGGCATCGCCAGCGGCATGGAGATGTTCGGCGTGTCGAAGTACCTGGCCGTGCCCGTGGCCGCCGCAGCCGTGTGGCTACTGGTGGTGGGCGGCAGCTACAAGCGCGTGGAGAAGGTGTTCCTCATCCTGTCGCTCGTGTTCGTCACGTACATCGTGGCGGCGTTCATGGCCGAGCCGAACTGGGAAGAAGCGCTGACCAACACGGTGGTGCCGCACATCGTGAACGACCAGAGCTTCGTGTCGCTGGTCATCGCGATGATCGGCACCACCATCGCGCCGTGGATGATGTTCTTCAACCAGAGCAACGTCGTGGAAAAAGGCGTATCGGTGAAGGACCTGTTCTCGCAGAAGGTGGACGTGGTGGCCGGCACCATCGCCGCCTGCCTCGTGGCGTGGTTCATCATCGTGACCACGGGATCGGTGCTGTTCCCGCAGGGAATCGAGATCGAATCGGCAGCCGACGCGGCGCGGGCGCTCGCACCCTTCGCGGGGCACTATGCCGAGGCGCTGTTCGCCATCGGCCTGATCGCCGCGTCGTTCTTGGCTGCCTGCGTGCTTCCGCTGACCACGGCGTTCGTCATTTGCGAAGCGTTCGGTTGGGAAGCGGGAGTTTCGTTCAAGTGGAAAGAAGCGCCGCTGTTCAAAAGCATTTTCACGTTCGTGATCGCGTTCTCGGCCGTCGTCGTGCTGGTGCCGAACATCGATCTCATGGGCGTGATGCTGACCGCCCAGTTCGTCAACGGCCTCGTGCTGCCCGTGCTGCTGGTGTTCATGGCCATCATCGCCGCGGACAAGCGGGTTATGGGCGCGTATCGCTCGCGCATCGTGTCGCGCGTGCTCATCTGGGTCACCGTCGGCATCGTCACCATCCTCACCGCCGTGCTGCTGGTGATGCAGGTGCTGGGTATGTAGACCCTTCGCCGGGGCCCAAAAAGGAGTGCAGCCGCCGGGCTGCGTTGACGCTAGTTGGCGTCAACCAGGCGGCGGCTTTCGTCCTTGAGTCGTTCGGCCAGGAACAGGCGGCTGTCCTCGGCGTTGCGGGCGCAGTCAAGCAGCATCTGCACCGTCAAGCTGGACAGGTACGCGTCCATGCTTTCTTCGATGAGATCGTACGCCTGCTTGATGTCCTGCACCATCGCCCCGCCCTTGCGGGCGTCGCGCTTCGCGCGCGTGGACTGCTTCGCGTCGTCGTCGAGCGCCTCCATGATTTCCAACACGTTCGTGTCGGCCGGGTCCTTCGCCAGGCGGTACCCGCCGTGCTTGCCCGGACGGGCTTCGATGATTCCCGCGTTGCGCAGCAACTGGGCCAATTGGATGAGGTAATCGCGCGGGATGGACATATCCTCGGCGATATCTTTTGAGGAGCATGTGGTACCTTGCGCAGCCAAGTACAAGATGGCGCGCATACCGTAATCAGTGGATGCCTTGAGTTGCACTGCTGTCTCCTAACTCTACATCGCTCGGCATGCATGATGCCTGGTGAGCGACCTACTTATATATGCCTGTCGGTCAAATTTTCCTTAGAAAACAACAAACGACGCATTCGCAGCGTCGTCTGAGTTCGTGCACCCTTGCGGCTGCGAGGGAACCATCTAAGGTGGTTCGAGTGTACCCAATGCAAAACGATTATAGCAAGGTCAATGATGGGTTTGCAGGTCAAATCGAATTGAAACGGTTACGTATGCGCTAACTCCCCACACCTACGCCATTATCGCGCAACGGCGCCGTTACGTCGATGCTATACTGCGGCCTATGGAGACGAAAGAACAACTGCGCTCGCGCGTGCTTGCACGGCGCGACGCGCTGCCGGAAGACGTGCGAACGCGCAAGAGCGCGGCGATTTGCACGCGGTTGGAACGGGTGCTTGCCGACGCGTTCGCGGATGCGGGCGGCGGCGCGGGCCCCGACGCGGGCGTGCAGGAGGCGCCCACCGTGGCCGTGTTCGCGTCGATGCGGAGCGAAGTGGACACTCAACTTTTCGTTGAATCAGCGTATGCGCGAGGCTGGCGCGTGTGCTTCCCGTGCATGGTGCGCGGGGGCCGCGAGGACGGAAGGCCCGGCGAGTCCGAAACCCCGTCGAGGATGGCGTTCTATCGCGTGGAACCCGAGCAGCTGGAAGCGGCGCAAGCGGGGTTCCTCGGCGCGCCCCTGCGCTGCCTTGCGTGCGCGGCGCTCGAGCGCGACGGGTTCCACCCGGTTGCGCCCGACGAGCTTGACGCCGTCGTGGTGCCGCTCGTGGCGTTCGACGATGCCGGGCGCCGCCTGGGTTACGGCGGCGGCAACTACGACCAGCTGCTCCCCCGCCTGCGCGCCGATGCCGTGGTGGTCGGCGTGGCTTTCGACGAGCAGCGCGTGGAAGCCGTCCCCTGCGAGCCGCACGACGTGCCGCTCCCCCGCGTGGTGAGCAGCTAGGGGCGGCCTCCCGCAGGCGCGCAGGCTTCCGCCGCTCTGCGCGCGATTCGCGAAGGTGCGCTATAGTGGGGCGCGTCCGTTCCGCGCACTCAGAAGGGGATCGATGAACGCGCACGCTTCCGACAAAACGCGAGTCCTCGCCCTCGCGCTCGTGGCCACCCTCGGGTTCGGCCTGCTGCAGGGCGCACGGCTGCTCGACCTCAACACGGGGCCGTACAGCCCCAGCCCGTACGCCATCGTCGGGCTCGCCGCCGACGGCCTCACGTTCATCGTCGTCGCCGTGCTTTCGTACCTCGGGCGCATCGATCGGGCGAAGCCGCTGTTCATCGCAGCCGTCGTCGTCAGCTCGCTCTATGCCGCGCTCGTCGTGTCCGGCAGCACGAACGATGCCGCGCTGATCGCCATGCAGGTGACGGCGGGCATGGGCTGGTCGCTGTCCATCCTGTGCTGGATGGAGGTGTTCACCAGCTATCGGCCGCGGATCTCGCTTCCCCTGATCGCCGCGGCGTACCTCATCGACACGCTGCTTCCACCGCTGACCAGCTCGCTGTTCCCGGGCGGGCGCAGCGTCATGTTGCTGGCATCGTTCGTTCTCTCCACCGTCGCGCTGTTGTGGTGTTTGCACAACAATGCGTTCGTCGCCCAGCAGATGAAAGAGCCTACGGCGCCCGCCACCTCCATGGCCGAGGCGCTGTCGCGCACGAAGCGCGCGGCGGTCGGCACGTTCGCGTTCTCGCTGATCTGCGGGTTCGTGATCGAGCTCGACATTCACAACAACCTGCAGTACGCGCAGACCGACCTCACCGGCCTGTTCGGCATCATCGCGGCCGTCGTCATGCTCGCGGTGCTGCTGGTGGCGAAGCCGCGCAAGGCGAACATCGACTACATCACGCCCATCACCGCGCTGTGCCTCGTCACCATCCTGCTGTACCGCAGCCTCAACGTCGCGGACGGGCACGTGGCGGGGTCGCTGATGACCGCGTTCCTCATCTCGTTCTACGTGCTGCTGTGGCTCATGTTCATCAGCGAGGCGAACGAGCGCAAGCTGCCCGCGTTCTTCCTGCTGGGCCTGGCCCTGGGCGTCGCGCGGCTCTCGGTGGCGCTCGGCCGCTTCGCGGCGCAAACGCTGCTGGAGCACACGGGGGTCGATCCGCAGCTCGCGCTGGTTGGCTCGGTATGGCTGCTGGTGGCCACGCTGGCGCTCATGTTCTGCAGCTACCTTCGATATGCGGCGAAGCGGGGCGCGGCGGAGGCAGGAGCGAGCGACGAGGCGTCCGTGCCCGCCGTGCACCTGTCGGCGGTCGGCGCGCTCGCGCAGATACGGGATACCTACGGGCTGACCGCCCGCGAGTTCGACGTGATCGAGGAGTTCGCGGCGGGCCGCAGCGCACGCGCCATCGCCGAACGCTTCACGCTGTCGGAGCACACAGTGAAAACCCACCTGCGCCACGCCTACGCGAAGATGGACGTGCATTCGCGCCAGGACCTGCTCGACCTCGTGGAAGAGACGAGTGCCGCCAAGAGGGGCTGACCCCTCCGGCGGCACCGTTTCCCCACGTCGGCCTACGCCGTGGCGAGCGCGGCGCCCGTCAGGCGGCCCATGGTGAGCGCGCTCGAGTTGGAGCAGTGGCGCACGAAGCTGCGGTTGTACATGAAGCGGTGCGTGGCCTCGCCCACCGCGAACAGGCCGGGGATGGGGCTGCCGTCCTCGCCGAGCGCCTGGCAGGAGGCGTCGGTTTTCACGCCACCCATCGTGGCCACGTAGGACGGCACGAACTTCACCAGGTAGAACGGGCCGTCGCCGTAGGCCGCCAGCATGTCGGCTTTCTTGCCGAACGCCTCGTCCGCGCCTGCAGCCGCCGCCTGCTGATACGCCTCGAACGTGGCGGCCAGCTGCGGAGCTCCCGCAACGTCGGCCAGCTCCTCGATCGAGCTCGCCTTCAGCACGTCACCCGTGGACAGCCCCTTCTCGATGACGGCCGTCACCTCGGCGTTCGCGCTGTCGAACAGCACGCGGTACGGGCCCGCCTGGTTGTCGGTCATGGACGTGGCCAGTGCCGTCACCGGGGCCGCTTCGTTCACGAAGCGCGCGCCCGTGGCATCGACGAGCATCTTCGACGACGTTGCCGCGCCCTCCATGCCCGTGTCGCACAGCTTCTTGAAGCCTGCGTCGGCCTTCGTCAGCGCGCGCGTGGGCATGATGACGTTCGGGATGACCCACGGATCCTCGTACAGCGCGGCGCCGATGGCGGAGGCCATGGTCATGCCGTCGCCCGTGTTCATGGCGTTGCCCAGGTACTGGAAGCCCATCTCGTTGATGGCGGGCACCAGCTGGTCGCAATAGTCCGCGCTGCCGCCGAACCCGCCGGTGGCCAGCACCACGGCCTTCGCGCGCAGTTCCTGGGAGCCGTCGGGGCCCTGCACCTTCACGCCCACCACGGCGTCGCCGTCCTTGACGAGCTCCGTCGCCTCGGTCGAAAGCATCGTCTGCACGCCCAGGCGCTCGAACTCGGCCGCAAACACGTTCGCCAACTGCACGCCCGCCTCGGTGGCGGGATCGGCGCTGACGTCGGGCTTCACCGTGTCGGTGCCCACCATCTCCTTCGTGAACGACTTCTCGAACGTGATGCCCAGCTGCTCGACCCACGCGATGGTGGCGCAGCTTTCCTCCATGAGGTGCTGCATGCGGCCGTAGTCGGGATACGGGGCATCCACCTTCCCGATTTCGGTGAGGTCGCGATAGCGGTCGACGAACTGGTCCATCGTGTCGGGCGCATCGGAGTCGTAGCGCCAATCGGCCTGGTTCTCGGCGACCTGGGCGATGGACACGTTGCCCTTGGACGTGAGGAACGTCGAAGTGAGGAACGGCGCCTTGTCGACGAGAATCACGCGCGCGCCGTTCTGCGCCGCGGAGATGGAGCACGCCGAGCCCGCCAGGCCCGAACCGATGACGATGATGTCGGCTTCCGCCGCCTCGGCTGAACCGGGCGCGGTGGCTGCGCCGTTCTCCTTCTTGGGCTCGGATTGCGGGCTGCACCCGGTCAACGCGAGCGACCCGCCCAGCACCATGGCCCCCACAACGAACTGCCTTCTGGTGAACATGCTCCCCATTGCTCTCTCCTCTCGTAGATAGGCGGCCGAGCCGCCTCGAACGACCGCACTATACGACGACCGAGGAGGCGCACCATCGCACGAATGGGTGTACCTTTTGATCGCACGAAACGAGGGAGGGCCTTCGACCTGGGGATTCACCTAAAGCGCCGGGAACCGTGCCAGTGCCGAGCAAAGTCCCCGAGTTGTGCACCCTTGTGGCATTGAAACACTCCGAAAAGCGCCCGGTTCTCGAGTTGTGCACCCTCACGAAGCTCCGCGCACGGCGGCGCGGCGGCGCGGACGAATTCCGACCTGGGATTATTCCGCGCTTCCGCGCACAAGATACCCTACGAGAGCCGATCGAGCCTGTCACGAGGGCGCATAACTCGAGAACCGAGAGCTGGGCAGTTCGGTAGCCACGGGGCACCCGACCGAGGGAGCGCATTCGCCGTCTTTTAAAGAAGGTGTTTCACGTGAAACACTTGTACGAGCCGCGCCGTTTGCCGGAATCGAAGGATGCCAATGGGAGGGATTGCGCTCGCTCAGGATGGCTAACACGCGCTCGATTTCGCACGCAAAAAAGCGCCCGGGACGCTTTCGTCCCGGGCGCTTGCCGCGTCGCTCGCTCGCCTGCCTGCTCGCGCTACGCTTTCACCGCTCCGTACTTCGAGCGGTTCAGCACGAGAATCGCGGCGATCATCATCACGGCGCCCACGACCAGCGCAATCCACGGGCTGCCCGTGAAGCCGGCGACGATGTAGCCCACGATGCACACGGCGGCCACCACCGACGCGTACGGCAGCTGCGTGGCCACGTGGCGCAGGTGGTTGCATTGCGCGCCCGCCGACGACAGGATGGTCGTGTCCGAAATGGGCGACACGTGGTCGCCGTACACCGCGCCGCCCAGCGTGGCGCCGATGGCCACAAGGAACAGCGGATCCTGCGCCGGGAACACGCCGATGACGATGGGCAGAATGAGCGCAATGGTGCCCCACGACGTGCCCATGGCGAAGCCGATGAACGCCGCCACGATGAAGATGACGGCCGGCAACAGCGCCAGCCCCACCCCAATGCTGTTCAAGAAGCCGCTGACGAACTCGCCGGTTCCCAGCAGGTAGCGGCACGTGCCGCCCAGGCTCCACGCCAGCACGAGGATCATGATGGCGCCCACCATGGAGCGCACGCCCTCGGCCACGCCGTCCATGTAGCCCGACAGCGTCATCAGCTTGCGCGGAAGGAACATGGCCGCCGTCACCACGAGCGCCACGCACACGCCGATGCACAGGCCGAACACCGGGTTCTCGCCCACCGCCGTGGCGAAGTCGACGCCCTGGAAGAAGCCGCCCGCGTACAGCATGCCCAGGATCGAGAAGATGATGAGCACCACGATGGGCACGATCAGGTCGAACACGCGGCCCTTGTCCGAGATGGACATGCCCTTGAATTCCTCGGCGGCAATCCTCGCCGCTTCGTCGAGCTCGTCCTCCTCGGCGATGACCGTGTCCATCTTCAGCGGCAGCGCATCGGCCGCGTGCGGGTCGGAGATGCCCACGGTGGACATCGACTCGAGCGCGCTGTCCTTCGGCGGAATGCGGTGCTGCTTGTCGGAGGGCTGCTGCACCTCGGCCTCGGCAACGCGCATGGGGCCGAAGTCCTTCTTGGTGGCGCACATGAAGAAGACGAACACGATGGTGAGCAGCGCGTAGAAGTTGTACGGGATGGACTGGACGAACGTGGTGAAGCCGCCCTCGCCCAGGTAGCCGCCCACGGCCACGGCCCACGACGACACGGGCGCGATGATGCAGATGGGCGCCGCGGTGGAGTCGATGATCCAGGCCAGCTTCTCATGGCTGATGTTGAAGCGGTCGGTGACGGGCCGCATGACCGCGCCCACCGTGAGGCAGTTGAAGTAGTCGTCCACGAAGATGATGATGCCCAGCACCGCAGTCAGCACCTGCGCCATCTTCGCGTTCTTGATGTGCGTGGACACCCATTCGGCGTACGCGCGCGAGCCGCCGGCGGCCGCGATGACCACCACGAGCGCGCCCAATAACGCAAGGAACAGCAGCAGCGCCCCGTTGCCGGCTATCTGCTCGGCCATCATCTGCGGCACCATGGTGAACGAGTCGACGAGCGGCTCGACGCCCACGCCGTTGAGCGAGAACTGGTAGATCACCATGCCGATGAACACGCCGATGGCAAGCGAGGAGTACACCTCCTTCGTGATAAGCGCCAGGCCCAGCGCCAGAATCGGCGGTACGATTGACCATACCCCCGTGCTGATGAGGTCGAATCCTTCCATATGATCCCCTTCGTCGTGCAATTCGCCGAACGGCATGCACGTGGTTCCGCCTCCACCCTCGCCGCGCTTCTCCGGACGCGATGCTTGAGGACGCAGGCCGAATCGCCGCCGTTCGGCACCAGTCGCTTTAGTATACAAGCACGCATGACGAAGGGGCTAGAAAAACGCCGATGTTTTTGGTTCGCGACCCGTTACAGCTGGAAAAGGGCGATGGCGGCGAAAGGCAGCCAGAGGACGAAGATCACCACGAAAGGCCAGCGATGGGCATTGCTTACGGCCACGAATTCGCGGATGAACGCCGTGGGCCAGAAGTAGCTCGCGGTCTTACTGCCCACGCCGTCGGCGGCCAACCCGATCTTGTGCGCGTACTCGGCCGTGCGGAACACGTGGTAATCGCTGGTCACCACGGCGGCGCGATACGCGCCCGCGCCCGAGCGCGCATCCATGATGGCCTTGGAGTTGCGCAGGTTCTCCATCGTGGTGGTCGACCGGTCCTCCTCGATGATGGCGTCGGCGGGCACGTTGCGCTCCTCGATGAGGTACGAGCGCATGGCCGCGGCTTCCGACACCGCCTCGTCGGCGCCTTGGCCGCCCGACGCGATGATGACCGCGCGGCGCCCGTCGGCCTCCCAGAGCTCGACGGCCTTGTCGAGGCGCGCGGCCAGCAGCGGCGTGGGCTTCGTGCCCGACAGGCCCGCGCCGTGCACGACGATGTAGTCGTAGTCGCGGCGCTTCGGGAGCCGGCGGTACAGCCACGAGTACAGCAGCAGCGCCGCGAACGTGAACGCCACGTACGAGCCCTCCATGATCACGAGCAGCGCCAACGCCAGCACGATCGGCGGCATCTGCATGAGCAGGAACAGCGGCGCGGCCACGCACACGAACACGATGCACAGCGCGAACAGCCCCGGCAGCAGGTGCGACAGCGACAGGCCCTCGCGCTTCACCACCACGAAGGTGTTCGCCAGCAGGAATACGACGAGGGCCACCGTGCCGAACGGAATGGCCGCCAACCCGATGAGCACGAGCCACGGCAGATCGAACTGGATGGACAGGCCGTACAGGCCGAACAGGCACAACAGCAGGAAGTACAGCGCGTTGCGGAACTGCCGCGGCTCCTTGCGGAAGTTCTTGACGAACAGGAGCCCGAACACGAGCGCCGGGAAGTATATGAGGAGCAGCGTGAAGAACATGGATGGACTTTCAACGAGGTTGCGAGGAGGCGAACACGATCACCCGACAGTATAGCGTTCGTCGCACCGCCGTCGCCAAACTGTTCCTTTGGGCGGGCGCCGCGCGGGATGGCAGCGCCCGCCTCCGGCGAACGAGTGTTTCACGTGAAACACTCGTTCGCGCGGCGCGGGGCCGGCGGGCGCGCCCACGCGCGTCCCTATTCCGCTTCCAGCTCCTGCTCGAATTCGCGATCGATGGCGCCCTCGGCGTGCGGCGGATCGACCTCGAAGTCCACGCGCTTCGTGAACAGGCTCACCACCGGCACGATGATCAACGACAGCACCATCGCGATGGCGCCGCAGTTGATGGGCGACGCGATGGACGCCGTGCCCACGAACCCGGCGATCATGTTGCCCGTGGTCAGGCCCACGCCCACGATGAAGCTGGCCCACACGGCCGGCTTCGAGATGCGCTTCGAGTACAGCCCCCAGAAGAAGGGCCCCAGGAACGAGCCGGCCAGCGCGCCCCACGAGATGCTCATGAGCTGCGCGATGAACGTGATGGACGAGTTGTACTGGATAAGCGCGATCACCGCCGAGATCACGATGAACACCACGATGAGCACGCGCATGTAGCTGAGCTGCTTCTTCTCGCTCATGTTCTTCACGAGGTTGTCTTTGATCAGGTCGAGCGTCAGCGTGGACGACGACGTCAGCACGAGCGACGACAGCGTGGACATGGATGCGCTCAGCACCAGCACGATCACGATGCCGATGAGCAGGTCGGGCAGCGTCGACAGCATGGTGGGAATGATGGAATCGTACACCGGCGTGCCGGCGGCCGTCATCTCAACCTGCCCGCCGTACAGGCGGCCGAATCCGCCCAGGAAGTAGCTGCCGCCCGCCACGATCATGGCGAACACGGTGGAGATGATGGCGCCCTGCTTGATGGCGGGACCGCTCTTGATGGCGTAGAACTTCTGCACCATCTGGGGCAAGCCCCACGTGCCCAGGCTGGTCAGCACGATGACGCCTAGCAGGTCGGGCAGGTTCGGCCCGAAGAAGCTGACGAAGGGGCCGGCCATTTCGGAACCCTCGGCCGGGATGAGCGACAGCGTGGTGAGGGCCTCGGTGAAGCCGCCGTTGTTCACGAGCACGGCCACGATGACAGCCACAATGCCCAGCAGCATGACGATGCCCTGGATGAAGTCGTTCATGACCGTGGCCATGTAGCCGCCCAGTACCACGTACACGCAGGTGATAACCGCCATGCCGATGACGCACACCTCGTACGGCAGCCCGAACGCCATGCCGAACAGGCGCGACAGGCCGTTGTAGACGCTGGCCGTGTACGGGATGAGGAACACAAAGATGATGGCCGCGGCCGCGATGCGCAAACCCTTCGACTGGTAACGCTCGCCGAAGAACTCGGGCATCGTGGACGCGCCCAGGCGGTGCGTCATCTCGCGCGTGCGCGGGCCGAGCACCCACCAGGCCAGCAAGCTGCCGAGGATGGCGTTGCCGATGCCGATCCACGTGGCGGCGATGCCGTATTTCCAGCCGAACTGGCCGGCGTAGCCCACGAAGATGACGGCGGAGAAGTAGCTCGTGCCGAACGCGAACGCGCTCAGCCACGGCCCCACGTTGCGGCCGCCCAGAATGAACCCGTCAACGCTTCCGGTGTGTCGTCGACAGTAGATGCCGACGCCCACCGCAACGCCGACGAAAATGAGTACCATGCATATCTTCTCGATCATGGAGTGCATCCCTTCCTTGTTTGCATACAGCGAAACGGCCCCTCGCGCGAAGGACCGGCAGCGGCGCACACGACAATCCGCTTCGCCGTGTCGTCGGACGACGACAGGCGCGCAGAGCCCCGTGTGCTAGAGGTATCGATAGGAATAGTAGGAGATGGCGCGGTAGGCGGTCGCGTCGGCGGCCGAAGAGGCCGGTTGCGCGGCAAGCGTGGCCACAAGCGAATCCGCGGGGCGCGGGGCGATGGATCGGCACACGGCCGCGACGGCGAGCTGGAGTCGCCAGCGCTGTTCAACGGCAGTATGTCCCTTCGCAGAATGCATGGACATACTTTACCATAGTGGAGCATGCCGGTGAGGTAAAATTTCCGCCTAGGCCGATACCGTCGCCGCCAGGCGCCGCACGGCTTCGTCGCAGCACGCCACGAAGAACGCGGCGCGGCCGCGGTTGCTTTCGCGCAGCAGCGGTTCCTCCGAAAGCACTCGCTTGTCGAAGGCGATCAAGCTCGCGCTCATCGCACTCATCGCGGTGCAGTGCGCGGACGAACGAATGTTTCACGTGAAACATTCGGCCCAGGCGGCGCGGGCCCGCCTGTGGAAGCAGCGGGCCGCGCGGGGGTTTCGGGGCGGTTTAGTACCGGCTGTCGAAGATGCGCTTCGTCTTCTTTTCGCTGCGGGGCAGCTCGCCCATGGGGACGCCCTTGGCGTCGGGGGTGCAGCCGCACTTCGCCTTGAAGATGAGTGCCAGCTCCTCCTCGGCGCGCTGTTTCGCCTCGTCGTGCAGCGGAGTTTCGAACAGCACCGTGAGCACGTCCTTGCCGCTGATGTTCTCGATCATCACCTGGTACTCGCTCGAGGTGCCGTCGGTGGCGGCGATGACTTCCTCCACCTGCGCGGGGAAGATGTTGCAGCCCTTCACCTTGAACATGTCGTCGGTGCGGCCGGTCAGCGTGTCGATGCGCGGGTGGCGATGGCCGAACGCGCACGCGCAATCGCCCGGGATGATGCGCGTGAGGTCGTGCGTGCGGTAGCGGATGAGCGGCGCACCCTGCTTGCGCAGCGTGGTCAGCACGAGCTCGCCCACTTCGCCGTCGGGCACGGGAGCGCCCGTGTCGGGGTCGACCACTTCCACGTACACGTAGTCGTCCCAGATGTGCATGCCGTGATGCTCGTCGCACGAGATGCCGATGCCGGGGCCGTACACCTCGGTGAGGCCGTAGATGTCGTAGATCTCCACGCCCAGCTCGCCGGCGATGCGCTGGCGCATCTTGTCGCCCCACCGCTCGCTGCCGATGACGCCCTTGCGCAGGTGAATCCGATCGCGAATGCCGCGCTCGGCGATCTCCTCGGCCAGCAGCAGCGCGTAGGAGCTGGTGGCGCACAGCACGGTGGACTTGAGGTCCTGCATCATGCGCAGCTGCTTCTCGGTGTTGCCCGGCCCCATGGGGATGGCCATCGCGCCCAGGCGCTCGGCGCCCAGCTGGAAGCCGATGCCCGCCGTCCACAGGCCGTAACCGGGGGTGATGTGGATGCGGTCGCGGTTCGTGATGCCCGCCGTCTCGTAGCAGCGCGCGAACTGGATGGCCCAGTCGGTGACGTCCTGCTGCGTGTAGGGGACGATGACCGGCGTGCCCGTGGTGCCGCTGGAGCTGTGGATGCGCACGATTTCCTCGTCGGGCACGGCCTGCAGGCCCAGCGGGTAGGCGTTGCGCAGATCGTCCTTCTCGGAGAACGGAAGCTTCTCGAAGTCTTCCTGCGTCTGCACGTCGGCGAGGTCGATGCCCTCGAACTTGCTCGCGTAGAACGGCGAGCGCTCCTTGAGCGTTTTGAACTGGTTTTTGATGAGTGCGAACTGATCGCTGGTAAGCTGCATGATGGTCCTCCCGGGGACGATGGTCTTCTACAGGGTACGAAGATGCTTCAAGCCCGCAAGCGCGAGTCTTGAAGCTAGAGCCATCGACCTGCCGAAACCACGGCTGTGATGGGAAGGGTGTCGTTCGCGTGTTCCATGCGTCCATTCTAGGCGAAGCCGCCGCGATTGCAAACCCGCAACTTCGCAGGTGCGTGCAGCCGGCACGCGCGATCACCAGCTGAAGCGCGCTTTGCCCTTTCCCTTGCTGGCGTACAACGCCTGGTCGGCCGCGCGGTAGATGTCGAAGAACGTGCGCCCGCGCACTACCCGCACGATGCCCACCGAGCACCCCAGCTCCACCTCGCGTGCGGCCGAGTGCGCGCCCCACGCCTCGATGAGCTGGCGCGCCTTGTCCTCGGCGTCCGCAACGGAAAGCGGGCAGGTGGAGAACACGGCGAACTCGTCACCGCCCATGCGGCCGATGAGCGCGTCGCGCGGGAACGCCTGCTGCAGCACGTCGGCGAACTCCGCGATGACCCGGTCGCCCTCGGGGTGGCCGAGCGTGTCGTTCACCGTCTTGAAGTCGTCGAGATCGATCATGAAGAAGGCGTTGCCCTCGCCGCCCTCGATGAGCGCGGTCGCCACGTGCTTCTCGAATGCGGCATGGTTCAGCAGCTCGGTCATGGAGTCGAGCTCGGCGCGGCGCTCCATCGCTTTGGAGTGCTCGAGCGCGGCGTTCGCCTGCTCGGTGGCCGTTTTCGGGTAGTACTCCTCGCGGCGCTGGTCGATGTTGGGCGTGGAATGGTGCAGATGCGTCAGCAGCAGGCGATCGCCGTCGCGGCGGAACACGAGCGTGAAGCGCGTATCCATCTCCACGAGCAGCGGTTTGGGCTGGTCGGGGCGCTCGCGCACCCACAACGTGCCGAACACGAGGCAGGAGTCGACGCCGATGGGGCGCGGCTCGTAGTACTCGTCGAGGATCTCGAAGACGACGTCCTGGGCTTCCTCCTGGTCGCGCTCCAGCCCCGTGAAGAACGACGCGAGATCGGCGTAGAACTCGTGCTTGCCCGTGCCGATGAGCGAGAGAAGCTGCGGGTCCATGGTGTCCACGATGAACTGGACGCTGTCTTCCGACGGCTCGATAAGGTACGCCTTCCACAGCTCGCGCGCCAGTTCCACCGCTTTCGCCAACCACGCGCGGTCCATCGTCTCCTGCACGGCGTCCTCGCCTTCTATTGCCCATACCAACTGGGCAATCAGTATATCAGCATCCGTGCGCGGCACCTACGGCAGGGGGGATGTTCTTTCAGTTTTACACCCCCGCGACCGCGTCGACGGCGGCCAGGTTAAGGGCGACGAAGCGGGGTTTGACGCACTCCTCGAGGGCGCGACGCAGGTCGTCGAGGTCGAGCGGGATCGCCCCGACGCTCAGCGCGCTGGCCAACAGCACCGAGTTCAGCACCTTGCGGCTGCCCACCGCGTCGGTGAGCGCGACATCGTCGACGGCGACGAAGCGCGCGTCGGTGCTGGCCAGCGATCGCTCGATGCGCGCGACCACGTCGTCGGCGCGATAGGGCCGGTCGGACAGCGCCGCCGTGACCGGCTGGATGGCCGTGGTCGCGGTGACCAGCAGGCCGTCGGGCGCAAGGAACGGCAGCACGCGCGCAGCCTCGGCCGGCTCGAACGCGATGATAAGGTCGGCCGTGCCCTCGGCCAGCAGCGGCGCGAACACCTCCTCGCCCGCATCGCCCATGCGCACGTGCGACACCACGTTGCCGCCGCGCTGCGCCATGCCGATCGTCTCGGCCGTGCGCACCTGCCAGCCTTTATCCTGTGCGGCCTGGGCCAGCACTTTCGCGGCCAGCACCGTGCCTTGGCCGCCGACGCCCGCCAGCATCACGTTACGCATGGGAGCCTCCTTCCGACGCCGATCCGTGCGAAGGTGTTTCACGTGAAACATTTGTTTGGTCGGCAGTCGTCATCGAAAGCGCGTTGAAGGGGCACACCTGCGTGCACAATCCGCAGCCGTTGCAGAGGCTGGCATCCACGAAC
This sequence comes from Eggerthella guodeyinii, assembly GCF_009834925.2. Classification (NCBI taxonomy): domain Bacteria; kingdom Bacillati; phylum Actinomycetota; class Coriobacteriia; order Eggerthellales; family Eggerthellaceae; genus Eggerthella; species Eggerthella guodeyinii. The sequence continues at coordinate 74,065 of NZ_CP063310.1, read as the reverse complement.
GCCTGGCCGCGCTCTTTGCTGCGCGCGCCGCGCGCGTCGGCATCGAAGCCGACGGCCGGGCACCCGATCTCGGTGATGCACTTCTTGCAGCCCGTGCAGGTTGCGGGATCCACGACGGCCGGCGCGCCCGGCTTCACCAGCTGGATGCACGGAGACTCGAACAACACGGCCGACGGTCCCTCGTAGTCGAGCGCCTCGCGTGCGGCAGCCACCGACGCGTCCAGGTCGAGCGGGTCGGCATGCACGATGCAGCCGAAACCGAGCGCCTCCAGCACGCGCGGGATGGAAAGGGGCTTGCGCTTCGGCCCCATGAGCGTGACGCCGGTGCCGGGATGCGGCTGCGAGCCGGTCATGGCCGTGGTGGCGTTGTCCAGCACGCACACGGTGATGTCGTGACCGTTGTACGCGGCGTTCGCGAAGCCCGGCAAGCCGCTGGCGAAGAACGTCGAATCGCCCACGAACGCGACCGCTTTCTTCTGCGGCTCGGCCACGGAAAAACCCTGCGCCATCGTGATGCCCGCGCCCATGCACAAGCACGTGTCCACCGCGTCGAGCGGCATGGCGTTGCCCAGCGTGTAGCAGCCGATGTCGCCGCACAGCACGGCGGGCGTTTTGCCCAGCGCGCGCTTCACCGCGTAGAAGCTGCCGCGATGGGGGCAGCCCGCGCACAGCACGGGCGGGCGCACGGGCAGCGGATCGTCTTCGGCAGCGTAGGCGGTGGGTGCAGCCGTCGGCGCAGCAGCATCGGGGATGCCGAGGAAGCGCGCGATGCGTTGGGCGATGTCGTCCACGTCGTTCTCGCCGCGGTCGCGCGCGTCGCCGGTCAGGCGGCCGCGCACCTCGAAGGCGGCGTGCGTGCGACCCGCATGCACGAGCAGCGCGTCCTCCAGCACGTGGTCGAGCTCCTCCAGCACGAGCACCTGGTCGAGGCCTTCGACGAACCGCGCCGCCGTTTCCTCCGGGAAGGGATAGGGCGTGCCCACCTGCCAGAAGCGGTACGCGGGCACCTCGATGCCCCGCTCGGCCGCGCGCGCTTCCACCATGCGCAGCGCCTCGCGAGTATAGGCGGCCGACACGCCGCCCGCCACGATGCCGAGACGCGGCGCGGAGGGTTCAAGTCCCCCTCCGACTATCGGGTTGAACGCCGCAAGCGCCGGCTCGACGGCGAAATCGTGCGCGATCGCCACCAGACGCTCGTTGATCTCGCCGTGCGCCTGGTAGGCGCGGCGCGGGAAGATGACCCACTTGGGATCGCGCTCGAAGCCTTCTTCGGGCACCGGGCGCGCCTCGGTGGCATCCGCCACGTCGAAGAACGTCGAGGCATGGTTGATGCGCGTGGTGGGACGCACGATGACGGGAGTATGGTAGCGCTCGGACAGGTCGAAGGCGGCCTGCATCATGGCGAAGCCCTGGTCGGGCGTGGCGGGGTCGAGCACGGGCAGCTTGGCGAACGACGCGAAGCGGCGCGTGTCCTGCTCGGTCTGCGACGAGATGGGGCCCGGATCGTCGGCCACGAACAGCACCATGCCGCCCTTCACGCCCACGTAGTTCAGGCTCATGAGCGGGTCGCTGGCCACATTGAGGCCCACCTGCTTGCAGGTGAACAGGCAGCGAGCGCCGGTGTACGACGCGCCGGCCAGCAGCTCGAGCGCGCTCTTCTCGTTCGTGGACCACTCCACGTGGATGCCGCGCGCGGCCCCGTCGGCATGCAGCTTCGCCACCGTCTCGATGAGCTCGGACGACGGCGTTCCCGGGTAGCCCGCCACCACGCGCACCCCGGCCTCGAGCGCCGCGTGCGCGAACGCCTCGTTCCCCATCAGCAGTTTCTTCGTCATGTTCTCGCCTGCCCCATCACGTACGAATGTTTCACGTGAAACATTCGGCTCTTGCGCTTACGCTTGAGGTTCCATGATAGCGCACGGACGCGCCCCTCGCGCGGTCGTATCCGCGAGGGGCGCGAGGGGCCAGGGCTTACAGCACGGAAATGCGCCCCCGCATGCGGGGGCGCAGAAGACGCGAGGAACCGGCGGCGCAGAAACAACGCGTCCACCACACCAGCGAACGAATGTTTCACGTGAAGCATTCGGCTGGCTGCGCGGCGCGCAATCGCAGCACGCGGGGCGCGCAGCGCAAGGGGCAGCGCGCGGCGCAGCCGCGCCACCCGCCACGCCACCCAGCGCGCCGTTTACGCGTCGGCCATGCCTTGCTTGAAGTCGATGATCTTCTGGCGGGCGCCGTCGCAGCCGGTGCCGAGGATCTGCACGGCCAGGATGGCCGCGTTCTTTGCGCCGTTGATGGCGACGCAGGCCACCGGCACGCCGGAGGGCATCTGCACCATGGACAGCAGCGAGTCCAAACCGCCCAGGTCGCTCGTCTTCATCGGCACGGTGATCACGGGGTTCGGGGTGTACGCCGCCACGACGCCTCCCAGGTGAGCGGCCTTGCCAGCCGCCGCCACGATCACGCGGATGCCGCGCTCGTGCGCCGTGCTGGCCCACTCGTGCACCTCGGCCGGCTTGCGATGCGCGCTGGCCACCTTCACCTCGTACGGCACGCCGAACTCGTCGAGCTGCTTCATGCAGGGCTCCATGGCGGGCATGTCGCTCTCGGAACCCATGATGATGCCGACCACGGGGCTGTTCTGTTCGCAGGACATTCGCTCTCCTTCTGTTGCGCTGATTGGTTGCACTCAGTGTAGCGAACCGAAGCCGGGCGCGCTATCCCACAATACGCCTGATCACCGCTTCTACGTCGCACGCCCGGGGCAGGCCCGACGCCGGGTCGTCGGCCACGCGGTACAGGGCGAACTTCGCCGCCTCAAGCGCCTCGGACACGACGATGTTCGCCTCCTCGGCCACGCTCAAAGCGTCGGGGCATGCGCGCACGGCCGGGTTCGCCTCGAGGTACGCGCCCACGATCTCGCGGAAGTCGCTGACGAAGCCGAACGTGTTGTCCAGGAACAGCCGCATGAGCGCGGGCGTGTCCTTGACGAGCGCCACGCGCTGCGCGGCGACGTCGCTCTCCCAATCGAACGAGTCCACCACCTCGAGGAACAGCGACAGCGCGGCATGGAACATCGAGCACGGCATGAGGCGGTCGAACGCCGCATGCACCGAGGCGACGTCGAGGTCGTACTCGCCGATGCCCACGATGGCGGCGTCCTTCGTGGGGAAGTAGTTGAAGAAGGTTCCCTGCGACACGTCGGCACGCTCGCAAATGAGGGCCACGGTGACGCTGTCGTAGCCCAGCTCCCCCACCAGCGCGATGGCCGCGCGCTCGATGGCGGCGCGCGTCGCGCGGCGCTTGCGTTCGCGCAATCCTATCTTTCGCCCGCCGTCCGTTTGTAGCTGTGCCATCGCTCGCCCTCCGCGCTTCCCTGTGCCGTGTACTCCGCATTATACGGGTCGCGGGCGCTTTACGTCGAAATTGTCAGTTTTACTACAAAATTATAGTCACTTCAATTTTGAGGTTGCTATAATGCTCGATGCCGTTAACGGGAAGCTGGAAGGAGCGCGCTATGAGGATATTCGGAATGGGCATGCCTGAGCTCATACTAATCATGGTGGTGGTGCTCATCATCTTCGGGCCGAAGAACCTTCCGAAGCTCGGCGGCATGCTGGGTCGCGGCGTCAAGAAGATCCGCGGGCGCGTCGAGGACGACGACGTGGACGCCGACGCCGCCCAAACCGCGTAGCCCGACGGCCCTCGGCCAGCCAAAATACGTCCCTGCTCATATCTCTCATTCAAGCTGCAAGACGGGTCTTGCGAGAGCATGCCCAAAGTTAGCACCCCCACTTTACCGCATCCGACCCCCAGACTATAATCCTACGATATTACTTTGCTTTAACGGAACGGCAGGGCGCCAAGCGAATGCGAGCCTCCCCGCCGAAAGGAGCTCCTTTCTTGGGCGCGACAGCAGCAGTACCGCGGGAGGCTGCACACGACGATCGTGCCATGCGCGCTCGCTTCCACCAGCTCATCGCTTCCGGCGAGCCATTCGGCGTGCTGGCGTTCGGGGTGGACAACTTCGACCGCATCAACAACCTGTTCTCGTACGAGTTCGGCGACCGCGTACTCGAAAGCATCGCCGCCCTGATGACGGAGCTTGCCCCCGACGGAGCGGAGACGTTCCGCTTCGACGGCGACTGCTTCGGAACGGTGGTGCCCCTCGTCGCCGACGCCGCGGACCTCCAAACGCTGTTCGATCGCGCGCTGGCCTCCACGTGCGCGGGCTTCACCATCGACAGCGCCTCCATCGCGTTCAGGATCACCGGATGCGCGTGCCTCTACCCCGCCAACGGGCGCAGCGCCGAAGAGCTGTTCCGCAACGTGCACATCGCCCTCATCGACGCGAAGCGAAGCGGCCGAGCCACGTGCATCACCTGCACGGACACCCTGTGCGCCGCGTCGCGCAAAACGCTGCTGCTCATGGAAACGCTGCAAGGATGCATCGCTGACGGATTCAGGGGCTTCTCCGTTCGCTACCAGCCGTTCGTCGACACGCGCGACGACGAGGTGCACGGCTGCGAAGCGCTCATGCGGTGGAACGACGAGCAATTCCCCGAGGGCGTGCGGCCCTTCGAGTTCATCCCCTATCTCGAGGAAAGCGGGCTGATAACCGCGGTCACCACCTGGCTCATGGACGTGACGTTCGAGCAGGCGGCGCGCTGGGTCGAGAACGACCCGACATTCGTGATGAACATCAACCTTTCCAAGTACGTGCTCGACGACCCCGACTTCAAGTTCTGCATCCTGCAGGCGGCGAAGAACCACCAGGTGGATCCGCACAACATCATGCTCGAGCTCACGGAGAGCGGCACGATCACCGACGCGGCCGGGCTTGGAGACACGTTCGATTTCCTGCGCAGCCAGGGGTTCGGCGTGGCGTTCGACGACTTCGGCACCGGCTACGCCTCGCTCAACCTGTTCCGCGTCATCGCCGCCGACGAGCTGAAGATCGACCGCACCTTCCTCGACCGCATCACCTACGACGTGAACGACCAGCGCATCGTGTCGCACATCATCGACCTCAGCCACAGCATGAACCTCAGCGTGTGCGTCGAAGGCGTCGAGACCGAAGAGGTGCTCGCCATCATGCACTCGATGGGCGCCGATTACATCCAGGGCTTTTTCTACGATCACCCGCTGGACGCGGAGACGTTCGAACGCCGCTACCTGCAAGGCGAGACGCAGATCGGCGAGGAACGGGAACCCGTGACGGGCTCCATCGTTTACGCCCACGCGCAACCGGTGCAGCCGCTGTCGCCCGGCGCGCTCATCGATCGCGCGCACGCGGGCGTGTTCCAGGTGGCCATGGACGAGAACTTCACGTTCATCACCTGCAACGAAGGGTATCGGCGCATGCTAGGCTACACGGCGCCCGAGATCGAGACGAAGCTGGGAAACCGCGCGCTCGCCATCGTCCATCCGGACGATATGGCGTACGTCAACGAGGAGATCCGCCGGCAGCTGGGCCAGGGCGACACCGTGCTCATCGAGTTCAGGATCGTACGCGCCGACGGGCAGGTGCTCTGGATCACGGGCACCGGGAACGTGGTGAGGCCGAAGACCGGCACCCCGTACCTCGTCGTGGTCATCGTGGACACCGATCGCTTCAAGCGCGAGGCGCTTGCGGACGCCGAGGAGCTGGCGCTGCTGCGCCACATCCTGGACAACGCTCCCGTCGCCATCAAATGCCTGAGCTACGACGAGCACTTCACCATCAAGCACCTGTCGGGAACCTTCCTGTCCACCATCGGCTACACGCCCGACGAGATCCGCAGCCGGTTCGGCAACCGCTACATCAACCTCGTTCATCCCGACGACATCGCCCCTACCGTGGCCCTCGTGCAGGAGAAGGCGCAGCCGGGGCGCGTGTTCCACCTGCGCTATCGCCTGCGTGCCAGCGACGGGCGCATGTTGTGGTTCAACACGAAGACGAAGCTGTGCGAACCCGACGAGCACGGCGTGAGCGATTTCGTGTCGGCGGTTGTGGAAGTGGAGGGGCCCGGAGCGCTGAGCGAGGGGCTGATGCTGGACAACCGCTACCAGATGGCGTCGAAACGCTGGGGCGACGTGCTGTTCAACCTGTACCTGGATACGGGCGAGGTCGAATTCACCGACAACTACGAGGGCGAGCTGGGCGCGCCGCCGCGCGCGACCATCGCCGAGCAGCTGGCGCTTTCGCCCGCAAGCGATCGCGACGTGATCGTCGCGTGCATCGAGCAGGCGATGAGCGGGCTCGTGCCCGCCCCCATCGAGATGCGCATCGCGCCGCGCGGCGACCAAGACTATATATGGTGCTCGCTCTCGTTCAATTGCGCGGAAACGTCCGAAGGGAATCCCGTCGCCATTTTCGGGCGCATCAAGAACATCGACGTCGAGAAGCGTGAGCGCGACGAGCTGCTGCACGACTCGCAGACCGACCCGCTGTGCGACGTGCTCAACAAAATCACCGTCGAGCACGTGGTGGAGGAGGCGCTGCGCACCGCGTCCCCCGAAGAGCACTACTCGTTCGCCATCATCGACATCGACAACTTCAAAGGCGTCAACGATACGGCCGGGCACCTCGTGGGCGACCAGATGCTCGTAGCCGTGGCGGGCGCGCTCAAGGCGCTCGTGACGGAGCAGGGCGTGGTCGGGCGCATCGGCGGCGACGAGTTCATGGCGTTCCAGCCCTGCGACCCGGACTCCCAAAAGCAACTCGCGTTCGGACAGCGCATCATCGACCGGCTCGCCCACGCCGGCACGTTCGACGACGAAGCCGTGCGCCTGCGCACCAGCGTGGGCCTTGCGAGCTATCCCGAAGACGGAACCAGTTTCTACGAGCTGTTCAAACGCGCCGACGCCGCGCTCTATTTGGCGAAGGAACGCGGCAAGAATCGCGCGTGTCTGTACCGGGAGTAGGGAGCGTGCGGCGCGCCGAGAAAACCTGCGCTTTTCGCTTGACCCCAGGCCGCGCGACCGGTACAATATCGTTCCACGTCCTCACGGACGTCTGATGTGGTCGGGTAGCTCAGTTGGTAGAGCAGCGGACTGAAAATCCGCGTGTCGAGGGTTCAAGTCCCCCTCCGACCACCATTGAAAACTAGGGAGTGTTTGTGCTGATCAGGATGGGGATTCTGGGATAGCGCAAACACTCCCTTTTCATTTACGCAACCTGTCGTGTACGAAACGTGTACATGGTTGCTCGAAAATGCTTTATGCGGTCGCGAATTCTGCGGCCGAGACAGTGCCTCGTTCGTCAGGGCGGGCTTCCGTTGCCTCACCGTCTCCGTAGATAACATTGGCGATCTTGAGCGTCGCACGCTTCTCGTTCTCGATGTTGTGGTGCGTGTACAGCTTCATCGTGAACGCGGCATCGGAATGGCCGATGAGCGACTGAACGGACTTGGGGTCTGCTCCCTCTCCGACAAGAACGCTCGCATAAGTGTGACGGAACTGATGAAGCGTAAAGTCTCCAAGGCCAAGCTCTGCACGGTGCTTTCGCCACCACCTATTAAGATTCTCGGGGTGCATGAAGCCACCTACTCCACTCGTAACCACCGGAGTATCGACCGTTGGCTTTATGCGAAGCTCGGCAAGACGCTTCTCTTGCAAGGCCTCCCAGCGGCGAAGCTTATCCATAAAACGTGCGTCAACAGGCACGGTACGCTTTCCGCTCTGCGTCTTCGGCTCCTTGAGGGTCATGCCGTCGCTCGCGAGACTATGCCGCACATGAATAACCCCAGCGTCGTAGTCAACATCCTGCCAAGTGAGGCCAAGCACTTCGCCGCGTCGCATGCCCGTATTGAGAGCGAGAGCAACGGCAACGACGTGCGCATCAAGCGGCATCTGTTCGAGCGCCGCATTTGCCCGAGACAGCTCCTCCGGTGTGAGCGCGCGCTTCTCTTTGGTGTCACGTTTGGGAGCCTTGAGCTTGTCGCACGGGTTGTTGGGGATAAGTTCGTACACAAACGCCTCGTGCAGTATTTGCTTAAGCGTGATGAAGATACCGTTGCACGTCGTGCCGGAGAGAGACTTCTGCAACAGAGACCCGTTGTTTCGGAGCTTCACAAGCATGTTGCTAATAAGGCGCGGGTTTAGCTCCTGAAGATTGATATTCCCTAAATAATTATTTAAGGTTCGGACATGAAGCTCCTCCTTCCGCAACTGCCCGATGCTCAGTTCCTTCGAGGAGCGCCGACGCTCGTGCCACCCCTTCGCAAACTCGGCGAACGTAGGCACCTCGTTTCCCGTGGCAAGCCCGCTCTCGATGTGGCGTACAAACTCCCGCAGCTTCTCTTCTGCCTCTTGTTTGGTTTTGCAGCGCACCACCTTGGTCTTAGTGATGTACTTGTTGGTCACAGGGTCGCGGCCAAGAGCCACCCGCATCTGATACCGCGTCAGGCCGTCCGTCTTCCCGAGCTTCCTCAGCTTCCCGCTCCCGCGTACTTTTGGCATGGCAGGTCTCCTTTCGTTTGTATGCCAACATGCCTATTCCAAAGCGCCCGATGCGCTTGTGGACTCATAGTTTTCGTACCATCTCTCGATACTTTGACGGTACTGCTCACCTAGTTCACTCACTGCATCCTCGACTGGAACGCCACTCACCACCAGCTGTTCCACGCGGGTTTTCCGACGTGTACTGGCAGTTGTCTTGCACGAGCCGACATGGCAGACCTTCGACGGTGTTCCCCGGTCTTTATGAGTGAGTACGGGTCGTGAGCACACCTCGCAAAGGATGGCATTATCGTCCAGCAAAATCTTCTTTGCGGCTTGTGCAATAACTTGGAAGATGGTTGCCCCCTCATCGGTGACGGCTTTCCCGTTGATGAAGCGCAAGGATGCTTCACCGAATCCTATGCGAGCCAGAACAAAGCACGCGAGCGTTCCGCATGCTTGCCGCACGGCATAGCTCCGGTCTTCATCGCTTAATGCCAGCGTCGGAGCGAGGTCGAACACGAACACGCGGACGCGATTTGATAAATCGGGGGCATTGCGCGAACAACCCGCTGCCTCGGAAAGCCGCTGCCGTTCGGCAAGGGCTTCTGCTTCGGGAAGCTGGGAGAAATTGCCATCGTCCGTGAAGAACAGGGTACGCATATCGTCTTCGGCCAGCTCTTCGGGCAAGGTGATGTAAACCGGGCACGCCATGCCCGGCTCTTCCCCCAGCTTGAGGATGGCGCGCTCGCCAACCTCGGCAATCCCGTCCCCGTTGTGTTTATCGTTGGCGATAGCTGCGAGGGTTAGTACGAACGGAAACAGCCGGAGGTACTTGAGCATCTGACGTGTTTCGATGACCCGATAAGGATATACACCTCCATGAACGCACGTGACGAAGGAGTTGTAAATAGCGTTGGCCTCGTCACCGTGTATATCGGAAGAAAATCGGTCGAGGTATTCCACACCCTCGAATGCGTCTGCCGCACTGACGAGGTTGCCCTTAAGCATGCCCGTTGCGCTAGCTATGCCATGTCCTGTAGACATAGAGAACGCGCCCACCTTCTTGTTAAGGAGAGGTTCGAAGCAAAGCCCGTCGCCGTACTTGTCGCAGAGTACCACGAGGTCTTTCCACGTGCGCAGATTGTTGACCTCCTCAAGAAGCTCCATCCCGTCTACGGGAGATAAGGGCTTATGCGGCTCGTTAAACACGAACTCGTACTCGTTTGCATATCTTAACTGCGACATAACAATCTTTCCGCTAAACATCTCTGATTATTAATTTACAGTAAAAATTATTTATCAGTAAATTCTATTGTCAGAATAACGCCATGAGGTTGTGAGGTCAATACCCGAGGAAGGATTTTTCTATGACTATTCGACTGACGCTTGAAAGAGAGGCGCAGGGCCTGAGTCAAACCAAGCTCGCACAGCGCGCGGACATTAGCCCCTCGATTCTCAGCCGCATCGTGACGGGCAAGACGCAGGTATGGCCCAGCTGGAAGACAAGGCTGGCGCGCGCTCTCGATTGGGAGGGAGACCCGGATGAGCTGTTCGAGGAGGTGACAGACGATGAGTAGCGAGATTCTTGGATTGCAGGAGTACCCGCCCGTCCTTACCGTGCGACAAGCTGCCGATATTTTACAGGTGTCGACCAAGACTATCTGCGAGCTGTGCCGCGTCGGGGCATTGGCTGGACGCAAGATCGGTCGGCTCTGGCGTATACCCCGCCCGGCTTTAGCCGAATTCCTGAGCGACGAGGTGATGGCGTGAGCGCGCGAATCGCAGTTGGACTTGATGTGCATACACGCAGTATCGTTGCGCACGCAGCCGATATCAGCACCGGGGAAGCATTAACTCGCACATTTGGAGGCGGCGACTTTATGGGATTACTCGCTTGGCTCGAAGCCCTCCCCGGACGGTGCGAGGCAGTATACGAGGCCGGATACTGCGGCTTCTCGCTCGCCCGCTTCCTCATTGACCACAGCGTGCCTTGTACCGTTACGCAGGGCTGCACGCTCGGGCGAGGACGGGCCAAGACCGACGCGATGGATGCCGAAGCGCTTTCAAGGTTGTTGATAGCGAGCAAATTGCGGCCGGTCTTCATCCCGACCGAAGAACAGGAAGCACAGCGAGAAGTGGCGCGTCAGCGATACGAACTCGCACAGCAACGCAAAGCAGCGAAACACAGGCTTGCGGCCTTTTCTCATAGACACGGCTTGCCCAAGAATATAGCGGTTGATTCGCGGACACGCGCACTCGCCTCCCTGAATCCTGGCGACCGCCTGTCGTTCGAAGCGCTGACGGCTCAGCTCGAAAACGCGGGCCGCGAGATTGCACATCTTGAAAAATTTATGAACCGCGAAGTGAAGCGCGACCCCGCCATGAGAGCATTGACGTGCATCAGTGGTATCGGCCCCGTTGTTGCGTTCACGGCGACAGCAGAAGCCATGGACTTCATGCGCTTCGACACGGCACGCGATTACGCGAGCTTCCTTGGCCTCGTTCCCATGCCGCATAACTCCGGAGGCAAATCAGCGCGGCTTTCCAGCGAGAAGCGCACCGCGTCGGGCGATTGCTTCTACAGCGCTGCCACGACGGTCATGCGCGTGGGCGGCCTGTTTCAAACAGGAGGGTTGGCCGACCCCGAGAACGACGCAATACGCGAGTGCCTGGCTTCGCTCGATGGCTCCCCGTGCGAGCGCAGGAAAACTCACCGCGCGGCCATCATGGCTCGTTGCATCGCCGAGCAGACATGGGCGCTAGCCCACCGCCTCGACTAGACATAACCCAAGGAAGGAAAACCTCACCCGATTGTCGCGCCCCGGAACGGCGCAACGTACATGGCCTAGCCGCAACCTATCACTTTCCGTTCCGGGGTCGAGATACGACAACCTGATTTGCGCGCCCGTGCGCGCCGCAACCGACGGACGGCAGGGTTTTCCTTCGAGACCTACGTAAAAAGCAAGCTGAGACCCACGGGCCTTGGCTTGCTGTTCTCTGTTACCCGAGTAGCCAACATACCTGTACAGTTCACGAGGGCAGCTCAAGACCGTCCTCTTCGATAATACCGGCTTCTTGCAGCTCTTCTCGGGTGCGTGTCCTTCCCAGTTTCTTTATGTCCTCGACGCATTGGGCCATGCAATCAGCCGGAGGTTCCCAGTCAGGTTCCAAAGATTGACCGATGACAGCGTATTCGTTCGCGTCCCGCACGACCGCCCCGAGCTGGCCGGGGGTCAAGTTGGCTCGCAAAGCCTCACCGTACGCGGCCAGCACGGCGTAGAACTGGCGCGCATTCCTGTCCGGTGCAGCCACGCCCGAAGCCTCGTTAAGGCCTTGTAGCGCCCGCTGCTCCTTCACCACATTGAGAGCCAACCGGAAGTCGCCCACCTCGACGGCTTTGCCGTACAACGCCTCAAGGCGCGCTTCGGCGAGGGCACATTTCGCTTCCGTATCCTTCGAGCAGCCCGCCTTAATGCGCTCTCGCGCTGCCGCGATATAGCGGTCAACCTGCCCGACACTCACGCCCCATCGCATCTTTAGCGCATATTCGCATATCTGGGCACGGCTCCGCCCTTCTATCAGTAGTTCGGCTACTCTGGTCGTGCGCAGCTCAACCGTCGCTGCTGTCGATTTCTTTCCCATGCTAGCACCTCCGAATATGAGGCTACATCAGGCAAGCACTGATTTCTACGGTGGCAATATCGAAGTCCGCTGGCAAATGAAGCGTATAATTTTCTTAATGTGGTCTGCTGGGAAGTTGGAGCGGTTATGCAGCCGAGAAGTATTAGCAAGCGACTGATGTTCAGTACTGTAATAATAGAAACTGCGTTGGGGTTGGGAGCAAGCTCTTCTCGTTCGATTTATGCGGGAGAGGTTGACGCTTCTTTCGTCGATATCATGCAACCAGATGATCGGTTAGTGAACTCGAAGGAGCTTTCTGGGTATGGGACAATATGATTTTAGCTATTCGATTCCCTCCGGCTTTGATAGTCGTGTGAGACAATTGTTGCAACAATTGTATTCGAGTGGTGACTTGGCGGATGCACTCGAACGTTGTCGTTGCGAGCGCGAGGATTTGGGTAATGCATATTACGCTGGCATGCGAGGCGATAACTGGAATAAAAAGGCATTGGATTTTACAATCGAAGGCCCGCAAAAATCCATTGCGGTCTTAAAGAGCAATAATGACATTCTCAAAAATGCCATGTCAAAAGCATTAAGGTCTTCTGAATCGGGTTTTCTTTTGCGAGATATTGTATTTCTGGTTGCAGATGATATCGACTCTTTTCCTTCGACGAACGAGGAGCGATTGAACGCCGACATCGAAACCGCCCGAGTTGTATTGGCAGATATCATCAAAATTGGCGAACGGCTAAGTTTAAATGTTTCATACAGAGAGAGCAGCACCGAGAACAGCATAAACGATTATTTGCGCGATGCATTGTCTGTCATGGGCTATAACGAAGTTAAGGATCAGACACGCCATGGCCTATCAGTCAGCGGAAAAGACGCTGGAGAAGTAGACATTTTGATTTCTAAGGCCGGAAAAGAAGTCGCAGTAATTGAAGGATTGAAACTGTCCAGCGTGGATTCTGCGTATATTGACAGCCATATAGCCAAGGCAATATCTAACTACAACGCTTTAGGCACGGCAACTTTCGTCATTGCCTATATTTGCTCAACCGATTTCGGATTATTTTGGGAAAGATATTCAACTCATTTGCAGGGCTATGCTTTTCCATTGCAGGTGAAAAAGGAGTTTCGGATTGAATCATACCCGAATGCAGCGGCAAGAATTGCCTCAATGGTGCTTTCTCGTGATGGTTTTGATTTCCCTGTATATTTCATTGCGTTGAAGCTGAGCAGATAGAAGTACTGTTCGGCTAAATAAATATTTAGCCGATGCTATTTGTCGAATAATTCCGAGTCGAAGAACTCAGTCAAGGTCACGTCGAGGCCATCCGCTATTCGTTCAAGGTTCACGAGCGACATGTTGCGTTTGCCCGTCTCCACCTCTGCGAAGTACGTTCTCGCCATCCCGATGCCCCACGCAAAACTCTCTTGGCTTAGACCCGTCTTTGCACGCAACTCCTTGATACGAAGTCCCGTTTTCATCTTTATATCCAGTTCCGTCATGCGTGAGCCTTTCTCCGATAGGCTCACATCGTTCCCTATAGACCTATATGAGTTACACCCTAATCAGTGACAATCTGCGATATAGTATCTGCGTATCCGTTGATAGGAGGGTTCGATGCGTCGATGCGTAGGGCTGGTACTTGGAGTGGTGCTTGCTATGTCGTTGACAGGATGTGCGCAGCAAGAGGCGACCGAAGCAACAAGCGAAGAGGCTTCGGCGGTTCAGGAGAAAACAGCGGATGATTATGTGCGCGAGGGTAACTTCTCGACCGATTGTCCCATAAACGGGTCTACGGCAGGTGCAATCTGGTACGACAGCGGCTATCAGGCTAAAACGATGGATGGGACGCTAATTGAAAGTGATGTGCTGGTTGTCGAAACTGGCCTAACTGTGAAAGCAAGCTCTCCGAATACCGAATGGGGAATAGGCTTCTGCGTGGCGTTGCTCGATGGTAGCGGAAACTATCTATGCAGTTATGGCGACTGGAAGAACGGCCCGACCGGCTCACGAGAAGCAAGCATCGTTTGCGAGAATTTCAGCCAATTGGTTGAAAATTACGGCATGCCGCAGAGATACGAACTATACGTGACGAGGTGCTACGTCGGCGAAGGGAATTGGTGGGGGTTCAGTGACGCGGGACAGCTTTTCGTAACGGCCACTGAGCCAGTGGGCTACGAAGCGGTGAAGAAAGCTGGGAAGCTCATAGGCGAGGGGAGTATCCAGCGTAGCGGGGATGCAAGCGGCAGCGTTGGGGGCAGCGTCTCTCCTGACTCTTCTTCGGTCGAGCGCTACAGGCAAAACAATTCCGACAACGCCGCGCCCGTAGAAGAGCAGCAATTGAAGCTATATCGCGCACTGGACGATGTGGTATATACGCTGAGCATCAGTTCTTCTGAATGGAGTATCGGAAGTCAAGTCATGAACGGAAATGGCGGCGGCGGTCTGGTGCTGCGGGGTACGGTAGAGAACGGGCTGCTTGTTGCTGAGACTGGGGCTGTTTACCAGATGGATAGCTCGGCTAATAGTACGAAAGTCGCATGCGTTGATAAAGCTGACGATACGGTGGTCTTTATGGAAGGGGACTACTCGGAAGACAAAGGCAGAGCCGACGAAGCGGCTCTGAGCTACATACGATAAGGAGGCCGAGTATGGGAAAGAAAGCAACAGACCATAAGCGTTTTTGGACACCGGGTATGATAGCGACCCTTGTGGCGCTGACTCTCGTCATTCTTTTCGTCGGAACGTTCGCGGCCTCGGGGATTTCCAGCTGTTCGAAGGATGCGCAGGGTCTATCTGGCACGTGGTACGCGCGGGCTACGGATGTTGTCGATGGGAGCGAGGTATGGGCGAATCTCATCCTCGATGGAGACAGGTGGGAGGTAACGGGAGATTTTGCTATGAGCGGTAAGCTCAAGAAGGATGGAGACTCATACCAATTCTTCAAGAAAGATGGCACTACTCTAACAGCAACGGCTTCAAAAAGTGCCGACGGTCAGAGGTTAGTGTTCGATAGAAAGCTTATCGGCTTCACAGGGGAAGAGGTCTTCTATAGTTCCAAAGCCGACGCAAAGACAAGTTCGTGAGCAAATCGGCTCGCATTTATTCAAGTAGCAGAGGCTCCGATAAGGAGCCTCTGTCTATTACATCCCCTGTTTCAACGAGGTGCAAACGGCTTCAAGCTCACGTCTTGCCACAACAACCGCACCAGCATATAGATCCCCTTCGTTTTCAAGCGCATCCCCCACAGCGAGCAATAGGCTAGCTAAGTTGAGCAAATCGTTATACAACGGCTCCAGTTCAAGATTTAAGACGGTTGCATACTTCTCCATTGATGGCCCTCTCTGTAACGTGTACGAATTCTGTACATGACTACAGGGAGTTACGGGGTCTTACAAGCCCCTCTGTTCCCCTCGGTTGTTCGTAAATGACCCATCAAGGTTTCATAAGTTTGACCAGGCGTTACATGTCGAGGGTTCAAGTCCCCCTCCGACCACCATGTGCATGCAAAAGCGCTCCCTTCGGGAGCGCTTTTTTGTTGCCAAGTCTCACAGCGGAAGCGGCCGCATGAGCGCGTAGAGGCAGAACGCGACGGGATACAGGATGAGCAGGAACGCGTAATAGGCGGTGAGGGTGCCGGACACCGTGAGCGCGTCGATGTGCGCGTAGGCGCGGTTTCGCGCGTCGCCCGAAACGAGCAGAACGGCGCACAGCGCCAGCGATGCGATGCTGTACACGACGAACGGGGTGACCAGGAACCAGGCCATCTCGCCCTTGTTGCACAAGCCGCCGGGAGTGGCCAGCAGAAGCGCGAGCACCATCACCACGTTGATCACCGACGCCGGCATCACGGCAACGACGAACGCCCGCGCCGCGCCGAACTGCACCTGTTTGATCCAGAACCGGAATGCAACGAGCGAAACCGCCAGCACGACGAGCATCACGATGATAGCCGCCGTCGATCCCAACCACGCCCCCACGCCCATGCTGTTCGTATAGCCCACTTGTCCCCATGCCCTGCACATCATTTATCACCGCATTCGAGGATACCCTATCTGGTGTCCTCGAACTGGAACCCCTCGTGTTCATCCGTAAAGCTTCGTTGAAATTCGCGCGTTCCCCGAGCACGTCAAATAAACTACCCTCCCCCGCCTTTTCCACACGGGAGGGGCTATACTGGTAACTTATATGCCACACACGGAACCAAGATGAGGCCACGTGATTACCAGGGGATCACAACCGATATCTCTGCTCGCCCTCACGAGAGCGTTGCTTTCGGCTTTGCTGGTATGCGCGCTCTTTCCCGCCGCCGCGTTCGCCCAAGATTCCGACGCCGAGGTCCAGGAACGCATCGTCACCGTCGGCTACATGGACAGCGCGGGCATGTTGACGCAAAAAAGCGACGGCACCTACGAGGGATACACGTACGATTACCTCATGCGCATCGCGCAATTCACCGGCTGGACGTTCGAATTCGTCGAAGCCCAAGGCGAAACGAGCAGTGAGCGAGCGGCCAACCTCATGGACATGATCGACAGCGCCACCGTGGACGTTGTCGGCAGCATGACGTACAGCCCCGCGCTCGGCGAGCTGTACGAATACCCGGAGAACAGCTACGGCGCCGCGCACACTTCGCTGTTCGCGCCGAACGCCGGAGCAACCGTTTCGCAAACCAACCTGTTCACGCAAGACGAGCTGCGCGTCGCCATCGTCTCCACGGCGAAGCAGCGGCGCGCCGAGCTCGAATACTATTGCGAGCAGAACGGCATCAAGCTGGTCACCATCGAATGCGACACGATCGCAGAGATGCAGGAAAAGACGCTGACGGGCGAGGCCGACGCGTTTCTCGAGATCGACATCAACATCCAGGACGGCTTCCACATCGTCTCGTCGTTCGCCGAGCGCCCCTACTTTTTAGCCGGCCCGGCAGGCGACCGCACCATCATCGACGAGATCGACGCCACCATCGAGCACATCAACCAAGGCAACCCCCAGCTTCAAAGTACGCTGTATGACAAGTACTTCATGAAGGCCGACACCAACTTCGCGCTGACGGACGAAGAGCTGCAGTACGCGAAGCAGCACGAGACGCTGCGCGTGGGCGTGATCTCCGAGAAGGCTCCCCTTCAATCGTTCGACAAGCAAACCGGCCAGTTCAAGGGCGTGACGAAAGGCGTGCTGGAGTATCTCACCAAACACGCCGGGTTCTCGTTCGAGGTCGTGCAGATCTCCCCTTCGGACGACCTCGACGAGGCCATTCGCGACGCCAACGTGGACATCATCGCCGGCGTGAACGACAACGACAGCACCGCGAACGATCACAGCCTCGCGCTGACGGCGTCCTACATGACCACCTCCACGCTGCTGGTGTACAGCAAATTCGTCGACCCCGACGACCTGGAGGGCAAGACGCTTGCGCTCCCCTGGGAGCTGGGCGAAGTAGCCCCGGAAGGTGCGAACACGCTTATTTACGACACCCTGGAAGAGTGCTTCGAAGCGGTGAATTCCGGCAAGGCCGATTATACGTACGGGCAATCCTACACCACGCCCTACTACCTCAACATCGACAACCTCAACAACCTGCTGTACCTGCCCATGTCCACGAAGACGGTGGACATCTGCTTCGGCATCGTGCAACCGATCGATCCCGACC
Organism: Eggerthella guodeyinii; assembly: GCF_009834925.2. NCBI lineage: Bacteria > Bacillati > Actinomycetota > Coriobacteriia > Eggerthellales > Eggerthellaceae > Eggerthella > Eggerthella guodeyinii. Next base: position 56,354 of record NZ_CP063310.1, on the reverse strand, counting down.
TGCTGGTGATCTTCAACAAATCGCTGCGCGATTTGAGCGCCACCGATCTCGACTCCATCATCTACGACAACTCGCTGATCGACCAGAGCGAGCAGATCAGCTCGTTCATCAGCGATCACCTGCTCGAGTTCGCGCTGGGCTGCATATCGCTGCTGCTTATCATCATCGTGCTGCTCATGCTGTACCTGCGCTCCCGCATGGCCGCCGCGCGCGCCGTGCGCGAGGAGAACCTGCGCTTCCAAGAGCTGTACCGCCTGGCCAACGAGCAGTTCTTCGAGTACTCCATCAAGACGGACACCCTGCGCATATCGAAGTCGAAGAAGCTTATCGACGGGCTGCCCGAGGGAGACGCAACCGATCGGAACGAAAACTCCTCGTACCTCGCGCTCGACAACGCTCGCGAGCGCATCAAGACCGGCGGCAGCGCCGAGCTGCTCGACGCCTTCACGGCTCCGTCGCATGCCGTGACGGAAGTGCTGTGCAACACGGGCGAAGACTCCAAAAACGCACGTCAATGGATACGCGTCACCTCGCACTTCGTCGAGGACGACGACGGCAAGCCCATCTCGGTCATCGGGAAGATCGCCAACATCGACGAGGAGATGCGCGAGAAGATGGACCTGTCCGAGCGCGCTCATCACGACGGCCTAACCGGGCTGCTGAATTGGAAGACGTTCCAGGAAAAGGCAGGCGCGTTGCTGGTCACCGGGAAAGCCGGCGCGCTGCTGGTGGTGGACACCGACGACTTCAAGAGCGTGAACGACACCTTCGGCCACCTCGCGGGCGATCGCGCGCTGCAGCAGACGGCCACGGCGCTGGCGAAGGCGTTCCGCCCACAGGACCTGGTCGGGCGCTTGGGCGGCGACGAGTTCGCCATCTGCATCGACGGGGAAATCGACTACGACCGCCTCGCGCAGGCCTGCGCCTCAATCGTGGGCGACGGCGTGTCGTTCCCCGACCAGCAGGGCGATCCGCACGCCGTGACGCTCAGCATCGGCGGCGTGGAGCTGCACGGCAAGGCCGACTCGTACCAGAGCGCGTACCGGCAAGCCGACAAGGCGCTCTACCGCGCCAAGGCCGACGGCAAGAACCGCTTCGTCATCGAGCACTACCGACCCGAATAGGCTCCTCGCAACCGCACCCCTCGCTCCTCGCTGCTGCCGTGCTACTTGGTGCTCTTCTCCACGAGGCCGCTGGTGTTCGTGGCGCCGTTCGTCGTCTCGAGATACGTCACGCTGAGCGTCGCGTTCACGCTGCTGACGCTACCGTCGGCCAGCAGCTCGCCGGTCATCGTGAAGTCGGTGATCTGGCAGCGATACGTGCCGTTCTCCAGCTGGCGCACCACCTCGAGCGCCGACGCGTAGCTGGGAGTCGTGAACGACACCGTCACCGTGCGGCGCACGAGCTGACCTTCCACCGTCGGCTGGCCGAACGACAGGTTGTACGTGGTCGCGCTGCCCAGCAGCGTGTTCAGCTCGTTCAGCTCGTTGCGGATGTTGTCGTAGACGGCCACCTCCGGCAGCGTTTCGTCGTCGCCCAGCTCGTCGAGCTCGGCTTTCATGCGCGCGCGGTCAGCGGCCAGCGACTCCTGCGCGCCGATGTTCATCTCGATGCCCGCAAGCTGCTCGTTGTTCGCCGCCACCGTATCGGACACGTTCTTCACCACGAGGAAGTAATAGCACGCCACGACGAGCAGCAGCGCCAGAACCAGAATGAGCACCGTCTCGCGCGTGGAAAACGAGCGGTTCAAAATGCTACGCCGCGCCATTGTCGGCCCCCTCTCCCTCGTCCGAGGCTTCCGCTTCGATATCCAGCGGACCCTTAAACACGATCTGGATCGTGGCCGACGTGCCGCTGTCGTTTTCGCCCTGCGCCGTCGACACCGTCACGTGCGACACGCGCTCGTCGCTCTCCAGGCTTTCCACCAGCGCAGACACTCGGCTCAAGTCGACGCCCAAACAGGTGGCCGTCACCGTGTTCGACGCAACGCGCAGGGAGTCCAGGTAACCCACATTCATGACCTTCTGCTGCAACAGGTCGAGCACCGTGTCGCGGTCGACGAGGTTCTGCTCCTGGTCGCTGAGCCCCGGAACCACGTAACGGTCGTACTGCGCGTTCAGCTCTTCGTAATCGGCGTTCTCGGCAACGAGCGCATCGAGGCGCGCCTGGGCGGCGGACACCTCGTTGCTGCTGGCCATGCTGGCCGACAGCGGATCGACGACCGCGAACTTCGCGAAGATGCCGATCAGCACGAGCGCGATGGCGAACAGCGCGAGCTGCACCGCCAGATTGCCGCGCGCCTGCTCGGTATCGACCAGGTTGATGGACGTTTTGGTCGGGTACGTCGGCGCCTTGCTGCGCTTCAGCGAGCCGAGCGACACTTCCCGCTTCAGATCCATGGCTATCGCCCCGCCTTCATGGTGGCGCCGATGGCGGCCGGGCAGCGGAGCGCCTCTTCGACGGGCACGCGCGCGGGCGGCAGCACGTCGGCGATGGAGGCGACGCGGATGTCGGCGTGCTCGGCAACCGCTTCGACCAGCGGGTTGAGCAGCGACCCGCCGCCGCAGCAGTACGCCACCTCGATGGAGGTGTTCGGGTTGTTGAAACCGTAGAAGTTCAGAGCACGGCCGATTTCCACCGCGATGGATTGGTACACGCCGCGCGCGCCTTCCGAGCTTTGCGCGTGCTCGTAATCGGCGCGCTTGTACTGGTTGGCCACGTGCTCGTCCACGCCGAACTCGCGCGCGATGGCGCGGTCGATGTCGATGCCGCCGATCTCGATGACGCGGGCCACGTCGTAGGCCCCCTCGAGGAAGAAGTGCAGCTTCGTGACATGGTGCGAGAAGTCGATCACGCAGCAGTTCGCCAACGCGCGGGAGTTGCCGCCAACGAGGTTCTGGTACGCCGCCTGCTCGGGCAGCGCCATTTTCAGCTTGAGGCCGGCGCGACGGAACATCTCGGTGTAGTCGGCAATCGCCTGTTTCGGCGCGGCGACCGCGAGCAGTTCCATGCCCTCGGGCGTGCCGTCGGGACCGTTTTGCATGCCGAGCATCGCGTAATCGTAGAGGTAGCGGTCCTTGCCCTGCGAGATGTAGTCGCGGAACTCGTAGGGCAGGTTCAGCTGCAGCTCTTTCTCGGTCATGGCGGGCAGCGACAGGCGGCGGAACAGGCTGTCGGCCGCCGGCACGACGAACGCCACGTCCTTCGGCACGCCGCCCGTGTTTTTCACCACGCTCTTGATGAAGTCGGCCATTGCATCATGGCTGACCACGCGGCTGTCGACCACCAGGCCGTCGGGCAGCGTTTCTATTGCGACTTTGGTCACCGTCTCGCCGTCGCAGACCGCCAGCTTGACGCTGCTGTCTCCGATATCGACGCCCGTGTACGTTTTGCCCATGCGGCGCGTTTCCTTTCAGCCCGCTGCATACCCTGTCAGAACAACCCCGCATACCACGTGAGGATGGTCGGCCCCGCCAGCAACGTGAACACCGTCGCCGCCGCGATGGCCGGCCCGAAGGGGATCGCCCTTGTTCGGATGCTTTCGTCCTCGTCTTGCGAGGACGGAGCGGAAAGCCCCCGAACAACCGCGAACGCCAATCCCGCCACGCACGCAACCAGCAGGTTGAGCATCGACCCTGCCAGCCCCAAGAACAAGCCCACCATGAACAGCAGCTTCACATCGCCGCCGCCCAGCGACGAGCGCTTCGTCACCATGTCGAACACGAGCGACAGCAGCAGCACCCCGCCGGCCACGCCCACGGCGCCCACGATGCCGTCGAGCGCCACCGAGCCACCCGGATGCACCCAGCCGGCGAACAGGCTGCCCACCGAGAACGCGTCGGCGCGCGGCGCGGGCATGAACCAGATGGTGACGAGCCAGAGCACGCAGCCGGCCAGCACGAACCCGTTCGGGATGGTGAAGGTGTCCAGGTCGACAAGCGCCACCGCCATGAGGATGCAGACGAGCACGAGATACGCCGCCGTCTGCACCGACACCCCGTAGCGCACGACCACCGCCGCGAACAGCACGGCCATGAGCGCTTCGACGATCACGTAGCGCGGGCTCACCCGCTGCCCGCAGTGTCGGCAGCGGCCGCGCAGGGCAAGCCACGAGACGACGGGGATCAGGTCGAGCACGCCCAGCACGTGACCGCACGAGGTGCAATGGCTGCGGCCGGCCAGCACGCTTTCGCCGTTGGCCTGCCGCCACGCCAAGCAGTTCACGAAGCTCCCCAAGCAAGCACCGAGTACGGCGGCGATCCCCAAAAGGATCGCCGCCTGCACCGGAGAGAAAATTGCTAGAGGGATGGTCACTTACGGATTGGTGACTTGACCGCCAACCGCAGGCAAATCAGTTTGAGTAATAGCCGCTGTGACAGCCCAAGAACCATCGTCTTGCTTTTCGGCGTTGTCGGTTCCCGTTCCTTCGTTCACCGTGAGGTTTGTAATAGTGCCATCGTTACCCACCGTGGCAGTAGCAACCCAGGTCGTGTTTGTTCCAACTTCGTAGGCCTCGTCAGTGAGGATAGCTGTTGCAGCTGCCGATTTAACCGAATGGACGTTGGCATCCCCAACTGCTTGTTCCGCATTACCCAGCGCACCCGTGAACACGGGCACCGCAATCGCCACGAGCACGGCTACGATCGCCACGACGATCAGCAGCTCGGCTAGCGTGAAGCCGCTGCGATCCTCGCGCACCTTCTTTATCATTTCTTTCACTACGATTCCTTTCTCCGTGTTCGTGTCATCCAGGCATCGAACAAATCCCACTTTTCTCCTGTACAATGTGACATTTTCGATACCCCGGGGTGTCGAAAGAGTTACATCGCAGCATACAACGAAAACATAGGCAAATACAGCGCGATAACGATGAAACCTGCAAACAGCGCCATCAGCACCAGCAAGGCCGGTTCCATGAGCGCGAGCGCTTTGTCGGTCACGCGCTGCGTCTCGTCGTCGTAGAACACGCCCATGGTTTCCAGCGTGCCCTCAAGCTCGCCGGTCTGCTCGCCCACGATGGTCATCTCGATGAGCGTGCGTGGCAGATAGGTGCTCGCCTCCAGCCCCTCTCCCAGCGTGCGGCCCTCCTCCAGGCCGGCTTCCATGCGCCCCACCTCGCGCGATAGCACATGATTGCTCATCACGCGCGACGTGATGGCAACCGCGCGCGTGATGGGCAGCCCCGCCGCAACCAACATCGACATCGTGTTCGCGAACTGGGCGGCGCCAGAATACACGCCAACGACGCCCAGCACGGGCAGCTTCAGCTTCAAAACGGCGAACGTCGTTTTGCCTTGCTCCGTGTTGCTGAACAGCTTCACGCCCACGATGACGAGCGCGATGACCACGATAATGACCAGAATGTTGTTCGTGACGAAGTCCGATGCATCAATTAAAAATTGAGTCATGGCGGGCGTGTCCGCGCCCAACGACGAGATCATCCCCGTCATCGAGGGGATCACCATCACCATCATGACCGCGATCACCACCACGGCTATGATCGCCACGAAGATGGGGTACGTCATCGCGCCCTGCACCTTCGCCTGCACCTTCGCGCGCTTGTCGTAGTAATCGTGCAGACGCTCGAAGCTTTCGGGCAGATGACCGCTTTCCTCGCCGGCGCGCACCGTCTCGATGAACACGCGCGGAAGGTTCTCGCCCTTGTTCTGAAAGCTTTCGGCCAGGCCATGACCTGCCGACACGTCTTCGGCCACCTCGGACAGCACGCGCTTCAGGTACTTGTCGTTGGTCTGCTCGGCCACCAACGACGTCGCCCGCGAAATGGCGAGGCCCGCATTCAGGATGGTGGCGAATTGCGCGCACATGATGGCGAGGTTCTTCTGCTTGGCCTTCGGCTTCGTGATGTCCATGGTCAGCAGGTTCTTGCCTTCGCGCACGGGCTTGACGCTCTGCACGATGCGGCACTGCTCGCGCGCGCGTTCCATGGCCTCGATCTCGTCGAATGCTTCGACGACGCCGTCCACGCGCTCGCCGGCGGCCGTCATTCCGGTGTAGGTAAAGGTGGGCATCAGCGGAGGTTCTTTCTCACGTAGTCGACGTCGTGGGCGGCGGCGATGGCGGTATCGGACGCGATCTCGCGGTTGCGGGCCAGCGCGATCAGCGCGTTGTCCATGGTCACGCTGCCGGCCGCGGCCGACGTTCCCAGCGCGCTCGCGATCTGCGGCGTCTTGCCCTCGCGGATGAGGTTGCGGATGGCGGGCGTCACCATCATGAGCTCGCACGCCAACGAGCGCCCCACGCCGTCGCGGCGCGGCAGCAGCTGCTGCGACAGCACGGCTACGAGCGTCGTGGACAGCTGCATGCGCACCTGGCGCTGCAGGCCTTCGGGAAACACGTCCACCATGCGATCAATTGAGTCGGCGGCCGACTTCGTGTGCAGCGTCGCCAGCACGAAGTGGCCCGTCTCGGCCGCGGTCAGCGCCGTCTGGATGGTGTCGAGGTCGCGCATCTCGCCGATGAGGATGATGTCGGGATCCTCGCGCAGCACGGCGCGCAGGGCGTTGTGGTAGCTTTCGGTGTCCTGGCCCACCTCGCGCTGCGAAATGATGGATTGATCGGGCGTGTAGATGTACTCGATGGGATCTTCCATCGTGATGATGTTCTCGGCGCGCGTGTGGTTGATGCTGTCGATGAGCGCGGCGAGCGTCGTCGATTTGCCGCTGCCGGTTTCGCCCGTGACCACCACGATGCCGCGTTGGATGCCGGGGAAGTCCATGACCGCCGGCGGCAAGCCGAGTGTTTCGAGCGCCGGGATGCGGTCGGACAGCAGGCGCAGGGCCGCGCTCACGTGGCCTTGCTGGCGGAACAGGTTGATGCGCACGCGCACGCCCGCAAGCGTCTCGGCACGGTCGAGCTCGCCGATGCGCTTGATGCGGTCGAAATCGTCGCCGGCCAGCTCGCGCGCAAGCTGCTCGCAATCTTCGTGCGACAGCGGCGCATCGCCGTCGACGCCCGCATCCATGAGGCGGCCGCCCACGCGAAACTTCACGGGCAAGCCGCACACGATGTGCACGTCGGACGCGTTCACTTGATGCGCGAGGTCGATGATCTGTTCAACGTTCATGAAGGGGTCCTTCGCTCGGAGGTGAGGGTCGCTATTCCAGCGCCGTGATGGTCTTGCGGGCTTCTTCGACGGTGGTGACGCCGGACAGCACCAGCTCGCGGCAGCTGTCTTCCATCGTCTTGAACGAACCCGTGCGGTCGATGGCGTCCTTCAACTCTTCGCGCGTGGCGCCACCTGTGATATGGCTGCGCAGCGCGCGGTCGATGACGAGGATCTCGAACACGCCCGTGCGTCCGCGGTACCCCGTGCCGAAGCACATAGGGCAACCGGTTCCGCGGAAGAACTTGACGGAGGGGTCGTGCGGCAGGCCGAGCGCGTCGAATTCTTCGGCGTCGGGGCGGTACTCCTCGCGGCAATGCGGGCACACCTTGCGAACGAGGCGCTGCGAGATGACGCCGCGCACGCCGCTGGCGATGAGGTACGGCTCCACGCCGATGTCGATGAGGCGGTCGATGGTGGACGCGGCGTCGTAGGTGTGCACGGTCGACAGCACGAGGTGGCCGGTGATGGCGGCGCGCATGGCGATCTCGGCCGTCTCGCCGTCGCGGATTTCGCCCACCGCCACGATGTCGGGGTCCTGGCGCAGGATGGCGCGCAGACCGCTGGCGAACGTCATGCCCGTCTTCTCGTTGATCTGCACCTGGTTGACGGCGTCGATGTTGTACTCGACGGGGTCTTCCAACGTGACGAGGTTCACCGAGTCGGTGTTCAACTGGCGGATCATCGTGTACATGGTGGAGCTCTTGCCCGAGCCCGTGGGGCCGACGATCAGCACCATGCCGTTGTTCGCGCCGATGAGGCGTTGGTATTTGTCGAGGTTGTCGCCCTCGAGGCCGATGCCCGACGGGTCGAACAGCGCCTCGCTCTTGTCGAGCAGGCGGATGACCACCGTCTCGCCGTGGATGGTGGGCAGCGTGTTGATGCGCAGGTCGATGTCCTGCTTCTTGAGGCGGATGTTGGCGCGGCCGTCCTGGGGGACGCGGCGCTCCGAGGTGTTCATGCCGCCCATGATCTTGAGGCGCGAGATGACCGACGCTTGCAGCTCTTTCGGCACGGTGAGGATCGTGCGCAGCACGCCGTCGATGCGCATCCGCACGTGCAGGTCGGCTTCGCGCGGCTCGAGGTGGATGTCGCTGGCGCGCTCGGTTGCAGCGCGCTCGATGATGCTGTTCACGAGGCGCACCGTGGGTGCGGATTGCGCGTCGGCGTCGTCGCCCAGCGTGGAAGTCTGGAACGAGCCGGCCGCCGCGTCGTCGGAACCCGTGGCGCGCGCGTCGCGCTTCATCTCCTCGATGGCGCGAGCGGCGCCCTCGTTGCCGTACAGCGTCATGATGGCGCGCATGAGCGAGTCTTGCGTGGCCACCATAGGGACGACGCGTTTGCGCGTGGCGTTCTTCACCGCCTCGATGGCCATGAAGTTCAGCGGGTCGCTCATGGCGAGGTACACTTCTTCCGGCGTGGTGCGCACGGGCACCACGTTGTACTGGCGCGCGACGTTCTTCGAGATCACGCGGCTCATATCGGGATCGAGGTCGATCGCCGACAGGTCGATGAACTCCACGCCCAGCTGCATCTGCAGCGCCTCGATGAGGCCCGCCTCCGTGATGACGTCCTCGGCGATGAGCTCGTCGCCCAGGCGCCGCTTCGTCTCCTTCTGCTGCTTCAGGGCATACCCCAGCTGGTCCTCGGTGATGAGGCCCGCATCGATCAGCACGTCTCCCAAACGTTTATAGGCCATCTACGATCCTATCCTCTTCACGGTCATGGTAGTGTCGGCAAGCGTGGAGCCGCCCGATTGTATGGTTATGCGGAACGACCAGGTGCCGGCATAGGCATCGTACGAAAGATCGCTGAGCGTAGGACTGAGCCCGTTTTCAGTCGGCGCGAGGTTGTATTGCGTCCCGTCGGCTTCAAGCCAGATGCCTTGCTCGCCGGATCGCAGCGTCGCGCTCTCGTGGCGCGTCGCGCTCACGAACGTGACGTTGTCGGCCTCGACGCTGAGCGCGTACACCAGCTCGTCGCTTACCACCTCGACTGCCTGCGACAACATCGAATCGGCCTGCGTCTGCGTGGTGATGCGGCCATACGAGTTCATCGCCACCTGCAACCCCGCGGTCACCGCAATGCACAACAACCCGATGAAGATGATGCTGATCAGCTGCTCAGCAATCATAAACCCGCGCGTGTCGCGCAGGCGGGCAAGAAGACTTGTCTTGTGGAAATGGAAGATCATTTTGATTGACCTTCGCGATAGTAGTTGTATCCACCTGAGCTGTACAACATCACTTTGATGCTTTGAGAAGTCGTTGTTCCATCTTCTCCATCGGGCATCACAACCGTAACGCTACCGATGTTGGGAGATGACGACAACAGAGAAGACTCCGCTGCATAGGATGCGTGCAAAACGCGCTCGCTTCTGGATGTCACGCTTACGGACGCCATCACCATAGTTGCAAGCATGGTGGCGCCCAGCACAGCAATCAAGATGGCCGCCAACGCTTCGACCATCGAATCGCCCCGCTGATCGGCCAGCTTGCTATACACTTTATCGAGCAAGCGCATCATGACTGGCCTCCTTGCGTTTTCACTATAGACGTGTTGTCGCCATACGTGAACTCGACCAGTTGGCCTGACGCGTTAAACGTTGGGGTACATTGTATAAGCACGGTCATGTTGTACTTCGAATCCGCAGAAAGAGATGGATCCAACGACAGATCGACTTTCATGTTGAGATCGGCATCTATTGTAATTTTTCCATATACAGTTTTGAAGTTCCACTCGTCGCTGGGTTTTATTTGAAGACGGTTCGTATCAGAACCTCCAACGACATACGTTTCTTTGTTAGCACGCTTTTCGAGTATCGTGTTTGCTTGTTTTTGCGTCCAAAAGCTTTGGCCTAATACCGACGTCACACCATCGACGTCAGCTGTTACCTTCGTACCCGCGGTGACGACCTTTACCGTGACCGACCTTTGATTCCAAGTTAAATCATCGCCGCCTAGCTGTTGAGCGACCAGTTCCGCCGCCGATTGCATCGTGTATTCGTCCTGTTGCAGGTCAATATGCGTCTGCGCCGCCTTTGCCTGCACCGACGCCGCCGTGACCACCACCGACCCAATGATCCCGCAGATCAGAAAGAACACCAACGCGATGACGATAGAGGCGCCGGAGGTATCGCGGAGAATATGTCGGGTGCGCATCATGGTCGGCCGACCTCGTCCGCAACAGCCTCCTTCTCAGTTCCCACAGAAAGATATATATCCGAATAAGTATTTCCGCTATACAGACAAGCGAAATCAGCAAAACCTATCGCTTGCCCGCAATACCGATCTGTCTTCTTTTCTTGCCCCTCTTCCACTTCCTCTTCCTCAGGAACATAGAACGTAACGCTTGTCACCGTACCTGCGGATTCGTTTAGCTGAGAGCCACGTCCCACAAGGCCACCGAGGTTAACGCTTTTGCGCCAATGAGCATCGCCGGCAACTATTTCTATCGTGCTTTTTTCCACCGACGGGCTCTCCACAATCGCGCGCTCCGCATTGCCCAGCAAGAGACCTATATAAGCATCTTTGTCTGTTCTACCGGTTCCGATGAAACGTATGCTCGAGTTCAGAACTTTGCATCGAGTCACCTTCGCGTCAGCCGCGTCTTGGCCTTCAGGCGTCGTAACTCTACCTATCAATCCCCCCGCCTCGATCGGATCGCCCCACGACCCCCCTTTGACCTCAAAGCTGGTAGACAAGCCTTCCACTGTAGAATCTACCACCTCTCCACCATACACCCAACCAACGAGCACTCCCGCAACCCCGTTGTTAAGCGCTATATCGTGAAGGGTGAATTGACCGTCCCCTCCTTCAACATGGCAGTTCTCTACCTTCGCCCCTTCGATGACCCCTGCAAGCAATCCGAAGCAGCCCTTTGCATTCGTTCCATACGACTCTATCGAGGCTCCATCCGCAACAAGTCGTATATTTTTCAATGCGGTTTCACGTTCGGAGCTCTTTCTCACATAGGGGAAGAGCCCTTGCCCTTGCAGGCTGCCGCCTCCGGAGACGGAATCGCCTCGGTACCCACCGTTACCGAGCGCCGTGTACGTGACCACCGTGAAATTTCGAATAGCATACCCACCGCCATCGTATACCCCGGTAAACACATTTGTAAACTTATAGCCGCTTACCGAGCCAAGCTCGATGTCATGCGTTTGCAGGAAATAATCGCTCGCATAGTACGACTGTATCGAATCGTTTGTAATCCATGGAAGAGACCCGAAGAACTGGGTAGCATCTCTCACGCACCACGCCGAATCTTCACTATCACCCCAGACCTTGGCAACATTTTCATCAAGCGTCACCGCTCCGGCAAAGTTGAAGTTCACATAATACGACACCTGTTCCTTCTCAAGCGTCATAGTTGCCGTGCAATACTGTGCTTTTCGCGCAGCATCTTTTGGGGAGAGCAAATAGGTGTCGTACCCTTCTATAAGATTACTCTTTTGCCCCATTGTCACATTGTCTGCGCTCAGCTTTACGTTGTTCCCAGAAGGGACCACGATATAGTAGCCCCAGTTGCTGATTTCACCATCGTTCAAATTATCCGCAAGGTTTTCTTTGTAATCCAGATACCCATACGAGCCGGTAATGTTGTTGTTCGAGTCAAATTCCAGATACACCAATCCCAGGCCCATTTTCGGCTTCTCTTTGTAGGTTGCGATCAGCTTTACTGCGCCGTAAGAGAGCTGGTCGTTGTGATCGCCTACGGTGGTCCCGCCTTCGCCTAGCTGAATGGTGTACTCCTTGCCAGCAGGGTATGCACTCCCCTCAGATACTTTCCATCCGGTGAAGATAGAGCCCTCTTTTTCGGGTGCGTCTTTGATTGCGGCATAGGTTGCATCGTTTTGAACCGTATAGGGAACGTATTGCCTCTCGTATTCGCTCAGGGGATTTCCCTCTTCGTCACAATAGGTCAAAACGCGATAGAACAGTTCGTCGCGGCCGCTCTGCAGGAATCCCGTCGTCGTCGAGTTGTAGGGTATTTCGAAATCTGCAGAACTTGATTTGACCAGCTTGAAGCCGTCCTCTCCTTCCGACAGGCGCGCTTCGGACACGTACGCATCAGGCGTAGCCACGTCTGTTCCCCATGAATAATTGGATGTTGAGGGGAAATACCATAGAACCACACTTGGCAACGCAGTATAGGACGAGTAAACGTCGTAGCTAGAATTTTCAGGCAGCCATCCAACGGCAGGGGTTGCCGAATAGTACACGCGCAAATCCTTCGATGCCGGGAACTCCTCAAGACCGCCGCGCATGGTGGTCACATTCCATAGAGCAACGGCAGAAGAAGCGCCGAACTCGTTCTCGAACGTCTGTCTAACGGGCTTTCCCCAATTGCCGCCACGCGATCCGGTGGTGCCTACTCCAGCATTCCAGACGAGGTATTTTCCACCCAGCGTTGGGGCGGTATCCTCGAAGAACGATTTTACTTCAGCGATCTTTGGCGTTGTTCTGACGTACACGTCGTAACCGCCAGCATCATTTTTCGGGATGACGCTGAGGTCGGCGGCATTGAGATTCTTGGTATTGAACGTGATGGTCGTCAAGTCGGTAGGAGCCTCACCCTCTTGCAGCCCATCAACGCAGCCGGCCGAGAACGCCTCCCCTACTTCTCCATCCCAATGCCAGACATTGTTTTCCAGGTAGCCGGCTCTCAGCTCGTTTACCCATAACTCGTAAATTTGGTACTGGTGGCTTTCGGTTCCCGATTGAACCGATCCCAAGTTCGTGCCAGTCTCCGTCGTCGATCCGTTCGGCGTGTACGAACCCGTAGTCACTCGTATATTGGCTTCTTTTTGATCTGCATCGTTGAGTTTGACCCAGCCGCCCGTATACGCTTGCCGCGACGACTCCACGTTCTCGCTTATTAGCTTATCGTTGTTAGTTTTTACCCCTCTGATAACAGCCTTATCCTTGTCTTTCAGCGATATGCCGACAACGTCGCCCACTCCCGAAGCAGGCACCAACTCGACAACAGGATCTGTGTACGTTCCTTTAATATGAGATGCTTGGGTCTTCTCTTTGGTACCGTTTTCATCAAGGTACCTATAGCTGGGATTCGTCACCAAAACGGTCAATCTAGGGACTGGTTCCGGCCATTCGATAAAGGCTTGCGCCGACGAGGGAACAGACGCCCTGTCTCCCGTAGTCACCTGAGCCTCGACTTGAATTTTATCGTGATACGCGAAATTATCCATAAACGTGCTTGCAGCTTCGCTCTTTGCTGCAATCAAATCGGAAAGCGCATTCAGATCAATAGCGTAAACCGTAGGGCTCGTCGAGGAAGTCGTACGATTAACGAGCTGAACCGCATTCGCCGATGTCGGCAGATCCATTTCGACCGCATCATCAGAAGACTTCACCTCGAACATCCCGGAGAGAGCACCGCCCTCCAGCTGCAAGCCGCTGATAGTGATTGAAACGCTGTTCTTGCCTTCAGCGAGATCGGTGAGCTCAATCGACAACGCTGAGCCATTTGCCCACGACGCGCCGCTGGCAAGGTTTGGGTTTTCGATGCAAAGGTAGCTCTCTGCTTCATCCACCCAGATCACGGGGTTTCTGAGGGCTACTTCGGGGGTGGCGCCGGACGGGGTGCCTTCGTAGTAGCCGATCATGGGGTCGTTCGCCATGCGGGCTGTCTGGTCGGTACTTCCGCTGCCACCCGCATAGTAGGTCTGCGCGGCATTCGTGGTGGCGGGGGCTTGGCCGAAGAAGCCGGTTTTGCCGTCGGTGTAGAAAACCGCCGTCACCGAGGCGGTGTCCCGGTCGAACACGATGACGTAATCGCCGTCGTATACGGTGGAGTCGACCGAGAGCGATGTGAGTATATTGGATGCGCGCGCCTCGTCGCGGAGGAGATACGTTCCCGACCCTTCGGCGCGGTCATCGAGAAACGCCATCCACGTGCCCGACACCTTCATGGCGGTCATTTGGGTTTGAGCGGCGTTGGCTATGGACTGGGCGGCGTTGTTGAGCTCGACCATGCGCATGTTGCTCTGCGCGTTGAAAATGGAAGGGATGGCGATGGCCGCAAGGATGAGAATGATGGCGATGCTCATCATCAGCTCAGCGAGCGTGAAACCCGCCGTATGCTTTACCCGATCGGTCATAGCTGTGCCGCTTCCTTCTCCTATCAGGCAATAGAGCATAAAAAAGCCTTAGCCATGCATCATAACACTTACAGCACGGGGGGATATCGAAACGGTAGTCCATACACCAGAAACGCCCGCGACGAGGCGCGGGCGTTTCAACTTTTAATTGAGGGTAGCGCGCGGTTATTTGCCGTCGCCGAAGATCAGCTCGCGCTCCTCGCCCACGAGGGCGGCGCGCGCCTGATCGCGCAGGTTGTTCACGCCGATGAAGAACTGGCGCATCATCACCACCATGAGGTAGCGGCCTTTCGGCGTGAGTGTCAGCTCGTCGGCGTTGTCGCGATCGAACGCGCCCGACGCTTTCATGAACGTCATCTCCACCGGCAGACCGCGCTCCACGGACACGCCGAAGTCCTTCTCGAACTGGCGCTTGTCCAGGCGCAAGCCGAACAGCTGCATCATGAAACGGTAGCGCATCTGGTCGTGCTTCGAGAACGTGGCCTTGCCCATGAGCGACATGCGGTCGTGCTCGATGGCGTCGTTGTAGTCGTTCACCGAGAACGTGTTCACGTACAGGTTGTTGCCCAGGTAGGTGATGCCGCCGCTGCCGATGGCCGGGTACTCCTCGTAATCGACCACGTACTCGTCGATCATCGCGTCCTCGCCCGCCGCGCCCGTGCCGCGCTTGTTGAACGTCCAGGCGCTGCCGTGCTCGAACAGCGGGTTTTCGCCGCCGGCCAGCACCTCGGAGATGATCTCGTAGAAGCGCTGCTCGCGCGCATAATCCACCTTGCCCACGGTGCGCGCCAGCGAGCGCGACACGCTGGGGCTGGCCATCAGCGGGTAGAACGTCGTCTGGCTCGTGCCGCTTTCCACCACGCGCTCGATGTCGGAGAACAGCACTTCCTCGGTCTGCGCCGGGAAGTTGAAGATCATGTCCACGTTGAGCGACGTGAAGTAGGGGCTCGCCTCGCCGATGCGCTCGAGGATTTCCTCGCCGCTGCCGTACTTGTCGAAACGATCCATCTGCTTGAGCAGGTCGTTGTCAAAGCTCTGCACGCCCACGCTCAGGCGCTGGACGCGACCCTGCAGCTTGTCCAGGTAGCTGGGGATCAGGTGGTTCGGGTTCGTCTCGCTCGACACCTCGCCGATGGAGAACGTCTCGCGCGCCAGGTCGATGGTGTCGCACAGCTCGTCGATCATGATGGTGGGCGTGCCGCCGCCCACGTACAGGCTGTCGAAATCGTAGCCCAGCTCCTTCAACATGAGCATTTCCTTGCGCATGTTGGCGAAGTAGGGCACGGCGCGGTCTTCCGCGAACGGGAAGCGGTTGAACGAGCAGTAGGGGCACAGCCGCTCGCAGAACG
Organism: Eggerthella guodeyinii; assembly: GCF_009834925.2. Taxonomy (NCBI): domain Bacteria; kingdom Bacillati; phylum Actinomycetota; class Coriobacteriia; order Eggerthellales; family Eggerthellaceae; genus Eggerthella; species Eggerthella guodeyinii. Next base: position 40,759 of record NZ_CP063310.1, on the reverse strand, counting down.
GCACGTGCATGTACAGCATGTACTTCTGGCCGGGAACCGGGCCGGGCACACGCCGTTCCTGCGTCGGCTCGAGGCGCAGGTAGTTCTTCGTGCATTGACGCACGACGGAGGTGAGCAAACGTTCTGAAAGCATTAGTTCTCCCACGCGGCACGCCCGGCGGCGGCGCGTTTTCCGATATCGCTGCGGTATTGTTTGCCCTCGAAGTTGATGAGGTCGCACGCTTCGTACGCCTTCTCGCGAGCATCGTCGAACGAATCGCCCAGCGCCACCACGTTCAGCACGCGGCCGCCGGCGGTAACCAGTTCGTCGTCGAAATTCTTGGCGGTGCCGGCATGGAACACCGTCACGCCCTCGATCTCCTCGGCGTCGTCGATGCCGAGGATGACCTTGCCCTTCTCGTACGCACCCGGATAGCCCTCGCTCGCCAGCACCACGCACACGGCCCACTGCTCGGACCAGCGCAGGTCGATGTCGTCGGGACGGCCCTCGGCAACGGCCAGCATGATGTCCACAAGGTCGGACTCGAGGCGCGGAAGGACCACCTGCGTCTCGGGATCGCCGAAGCGCGCGTTGAACTCGAGCACCTTCGGGCCCTGGGGCGTCAGCATGAAGCCGCCGTACAGCACGCCGCGGTAATCGTTCGCGAACGGGTCGCGCGCCGTGGCGGCGGCGGAGCGTTCCATGATCTCGCGCATGGCGATAAGCTCGTCGGGCTCCACGATGGGCACCGGCGAGTACACGCCCATGCCGCCCGTGTTGGGGCCGCGGTCGCCATCGAACGCGCGCTTGTGATCCTGCGCCGTCACCATGCAGTGCGCCTTACCGCCCGTGACGAACGCGAGCAGCGAGCACTCGGGGCCGGTGAGGAACTCCTCGACCAGCACCACGTTGCCGGCGTCGCCGAACGCGCCGTCGAAGCAGGAGCGCACGGCGTCTTCCGCGTCCTCCAGCTCCTCGGCCACGATGACACCCTTGCCCGCGGCCAGGCCGTCGGCCTTCACCACGATGGGAGCGCCCAGCTCGCGCACGTAGGCCAGCGCCGGCTCGAGCTCGGTGAAGCTCGCATAGCGCGCCGTGGGGATGCCGTTGGCGTCCATGAATTCCTTGCTGTACGTCTTGCTGCCCTCGAGCTGCGCGCCCTGCGCGTCGGGGCCGAACACGGCGGCGCCCTCGGCGCGCAGCACGTCGGCCACACCCGCCACGAGCGGCGCTTCCGGACCGATGACCACGAGGTCGATGGCATGCTCGCGCACGAACGCGAGCACGTCCTGACCATCTTCGGCGTTCAGGCCCGCAACGTTCTGGGCGATGCCGTCCGTGCCGCCGTTGCCCGGCGCCACGTACAGGTTGTCGGTACGCGGGGACTTCGCCAGCGCCCACGCGATGGCATGTTCGCGACCGCCGCCACCCAATACCAAGATGTTCATATCAGGTCCTTTCAAACCCAAAAGCATTTCGATGGTCCGATGTTTCACGTGAAACATTTGTTCCCTTATCGCACGCTTTTGCGACGATTTGTTTCACGTGAAACATCGCGATGTCCTACAGGTCGTCGCAGCGTTACCGATCCCAGCCGCGCATGATGGTTTGGTCGCGATCGGGGCCGACGGCGATGATGCTGACCGGCACGCCGGTGATCTTCTCCAGGTACTCGACGTAGCGCTGGGCGTTCTCGGGAAGCTCCTCGAACGTGCGGCACTCGGTGATGTCGACGCCCTTCCAACCCGGAAGCTCCTCGTACACGGGCTTCGCGTGGAACAGCACGCTCTGCTGCATCGGAAAGTAATCGTACACCTTGCCGTCGCACTCGTAGGCCGTGCACACCTTGATGGTGTCGAAGGCCGACAGCACGTCGAGCTTCGTCAGCGCCACGTCGGTCAGGCCGTTGACCTCGGCCGCGTAGCGCGCGATGACCGCGTCAAACCAGCCGCAACGACGCTTGCGCCCCGTGGTCACGCCGAACTCGTGGCCCACCTTGCACAGCAGTTCGCCGACCTCGGCCTCCTCGCCCGTGCCGCCGTCCTCGGGGAAGCGCTGCTCTGTGGGGAAGGGGCCCTCGCCCACGCGCGTGATGTAGGCTTTCTGGATGCCCAGCACGCGGTCGATGACCGTGGGGCCCACGCCCGTGCCCGTGGCGGCGCCGCCGGCGCAGCACGACGAGGACGTGACGTAAGGGTACGTGCCGTGATCGATGTCGAGCAGCGTGCCCTGCGCGCCCTCGAACAGGATGGACTTGCCGTTGCGCACGGCCTCGTTCAGCAGCTGGGCCGTTTCGGCCATGTACGGCTTGAGGATGCGCGCATAGGGGAGGTACTCGTCGCAGATCTCTTCGACCGTGTAGGTGTGCAGGCCGTAGATCTTCTCGAGGATGGGGTTCTTCTGCGAAAGCACCGCTTCAAGCTTGAGGCGGAATATCTTCTCGTCCAGCAGGTCCTGGATGCGGATGCCCTTGCGGGCCACCTTGTCCTGATAGCAGGGGCCGATGCCGCGCTTCGTGGTACCGATCTTGTTGTCGCCCAGGCGCTTCTCGTCGGCGCCGTCGAAATCCTTGTGGTACGGCATGATCACATGCGCGTCGCACGAGATCTTGAGGTTCTTGCAGGAGATGCCTTCGGCTTCCAACATGGCCATCTCTTTGATGAGCACGCCCGGATCGACCACCACGCCGTTGCCGATGACCGGAACCGCATGCTCGTACATGACGCCGGAGGGCATGAGGTGCAGCGCGAGTTTCTTATCACCGTGGATGACCGTGTGGCCCGCGTTGTTTCCGCCCTGGTAGCGCACCACGTAATCGTATTCGCGCGCGATCAGGTCGGTGACTTTGCCCTTGCCTTCGTCGCCCCACTGGGCGCCAATCAGAACCGTGCTCGGCATGTCTGTTTGTCCTTTCGGTGTTTGAATCGCAGACTCACAGTATATTACAGTTCGACTTCATTCAGGGTCGGATCGGCTTCCCTCATCGTCTCGACGATTTCTTCATGGCAGGTGAACAGGATCACCTGGCGCATGCGGGCGAGCTCGGCCAGCGCGCGAGCGGCGCCGACGCGCCGGGACGAGTCGAAGTTCACGAGGATGTCGTCGGCCAGGATGGGCACAGCGCGACCCACGTTGTCGGCGGTCATGAGCAGCGCGATGCGCAGCGCGAGGTACAGCTGCTGGCACGTGCCCAGCGACAGATGGCCGGGGTCGCGCGTCGTCTTCACCGCATCCGTCACCTGCAGGCGACCCTCCGCGGTGAGGCTCACCTTCGTCCAACGACCGTCGGTCATAAGCGACAGCAGACGGCTGGCCTGGCGATACACTTCCGGCTGGCTCTTGCTCTCCCAGGTGGCGATGGCCGATTCCAGCATGCGGCGCGCCAGCAGCAGGCGCGCGTAATCCTGCGCGCTCTCGTCCTGGCGCGTGCGAATCTGCTGGTAGAGCAGCTTGTACTCGTCGAAGTCGCGCAGGTGCTCGGCATGGGAAAGCTCCTGCTTCAGCTCGCCGTAGCGACGGTTGAGCCCTTCGCTCGTCTCCAGGAGGCCCATGCGCTGCTGCGACTTCTGCGCGATGGCGTCGTCGATGGCGTCGATGGTGCGCTCGGCGCGCAGGTCGATGCGCTCGTACAGCCGCCGGCGCTGGCGTTTCGCGGACGCGAGGTTTTCCTCGAGCGCGCTGCGGCGCGACACGAGCGCCTGCAACCGCTGTTGGAACAGGTTGTTCTCGACGCGCAGATCCTTCGCCTCGTCGAGCAAGGTGCGCGAGCGGCGCAACGACCCCTGCGCTTCGCCCAAGCCGGCGGCGTCGAGCTGGGCGCGGGCGCGATCCCTGAAGGCGGCTTGGCTCTCAAGGCACGCTTCCAGCTTCTTCTTGTCCTGCAGCATGACCCACTGGGCATCCTGCTTGCGCGCCTCCTTCGCCTCCTCCTCCTTGTTGGGGCGGAACAGCATCACCATCGCGGCGAGGGCCAGCATGATGGCGAACACCACGAGGCCGATGCCGAGGGCCGTGAACGACAGGCTGGTGATCTCGCGACCGTGGACGAACAGCGGCAGGCCCGTGCATACGAACATGAGGGGGAGCACGATGGACAACCCCACCTGCACGCTGCGCTGACGGCGCGCGCGGTCGCGCTGGGCGCGTTCGTCGGCGGTTTCCAGCAGCGCTTCGTACGCCGCCTTCGACGTGGCGAAGTTGTCCTGCGCCAGATCGACGGCGTGCTCGCATTTCGCCTCGTCGACCGCGAGCGAGTCGATTTGGTCGCGCAGGGCGCGCTCCTCCGACGTGCCCAGGTTCGCCAGCTCGGATGCGCCGCGAGCCTGCGCGCGATGAGTCGCGACGAGCGCGTCCTCCTCGTCGTGCAGCGATGCCACCTGATCGGTCAGCGAGTCTATCTCGTGATCGAGCTTCTCGATGTTCGCGCGCTGGGCGGCCAGCGTCTCGATGGCGGTGTTCAGCGCGTCGAGGCGCGAGAGCAGCTCGTTGCGCTGCGGCTCCAGCTCGCGGAACTCCTTGTCCTGCCGCTTGAAGCGCTCGGCTTCGTCGGCGGCGGCCGTCATCTTGGCGCGCAGCTCGTTCTGCTGCGTCGTGAGATTGGCGATGGAATGCTCGATGCCGGCGGCGCGCGAGGTGTATTCCGCGAGCTTGTCCTGCACGGTCGCCAGCGCGTGGGCGGGCGAGGCGCCCGTGCCCGAGCCGGCGGTGAGCAGCTTCGCCGTGACGTCGGTGGTGTTGCGCAGCGTCCGCAGCTCGTCGCTGGTCAGGGAGAACATCGTCTGGAAGGTTTCCTTGTCGATGTCGGCCACCAGCGATGCGTCGCCCTGGAGCCCCTCGCTGTTGCGGACGCGAGAAAGCTCGAGCTCGTTGGAGGACGGGCCGTCGGCCTCGGCGAAGAACAACGACCCGGCGCGATCGGCGTTCGACGGCTTATAGGTGTTGCGGCTGCCGCGCGCCTCTTCCCACCCGAACAGCACGCCACCCACGAACGACGCGAGCGTGGTCTTGCCCGCCTCGTTCGGGCCGTACACCACGTTGAGGTGCGGGGCGAACGGGCCCACCGCCTTGTTGGAGAACGCCCCGAAGCTGACGATCTTGATGCGTTCGAGATAGGACGGCCTCATTGGTCATCATCCTGAGCGAGCAGGTCGAGCACGAGATTCTCGGCGGCCTCGGCGAACTTGTCGATGTTGCGCGTGTAGGCGCTGGGCAGCTGGATGTTCTTCCTGATGAACTCGTCCTGCAAGAAGGCGATGGCCTCGTCGGGATTGCGGCGCTGCGCGTCGGCCACCTGCAGGAACACGGCGGGGAACAGCCCTTCGCGCCGCAGCGCCTCCTTGTCGCGCGGCGGCACGGTAAGGTTTTCCAGCGCGTCGCAGAAGAACGCGGGGTACGCGTCGTTCACGTGCTTGCGCAGGCCGGCCAGCACGTCCGCGCGGTCGAGCATGGCGTGGAGCGGCGTATCGCCCTCGAGGGCGATACGCACCACCATCTCCTCGCAATGCGCCTTGCCGTTCTCGCGGAACAGCTCGCGCATGATCTTGTCGGTGATGGCCGGCAGGTTCGCGCAATCGGCCACGTCGATGCGCATGCGCTGCCACACGACGCTGGCCGTGGGGATGAACTCGATCTCGTTCGCCGCGCCTTCCCTGAGCGTGACCTGGTACACGCCGCGCTCGCCCGTCTCCTTGATGTCGCGGCCCTGGATGCAGCCCGAGAACACGAGCCGCGGGTCGTCGAAGGATGGGTAGGCGTACTTCATGTGGATGTGCCCGAGCGCCCAGTAGTCCATGCCGGCGCGCATGAGGACGGCGGGATCGACCGGGGCTTTCACCGGGTCGAGGTTAAGGCCGGTGTGCAGCAGGCCCACGGCGAACGGCGCTTCGGCCGCGCGCGGATGCTCGGCGGCCAGGGCGCGCTCGGCGGCTTCGCGCGTGACGCCCTCGGCGATGCATTCGTCCATCGGCCACGTCTGGTTGTAGTAGCCGCGCCCGCCGATCAGGCACAGCGGATCCCCGTCGCGCTCCACCAGCGCGAAGCCGGGACGGTCGCCCGGCAACATGACGGCGCCTGCGGGCAGCGAGAAGAAATCGTGCTGCCACGAGGTGTAGGGATCGTGGTTGCCCGTGACGAGGTACACCGGGATGCCCGCCTCGTCGAGCCGTTCCAACCCGCCGAAGAAGTGCAGGTAGTCGCCGTACGACGGGCGCGCAGAATCGAAGATGTCGCCCGAAACGACGACGAAGTCCACGTCGCGCGCGATGGCCGCGTCGACCACGCGATCGTACGCCTCCGGAATGGCAGTGAGCAGGCGGTTCGCCCACTTGGACGAAAGCGCGCGCAACCCACGGAACGGCGCCCCCAGATGGAGGTCCGCTGCATGGATGAATGTGACGCGTTTCGGCATGTGCCCAGTGTACCGCGAAACGGCTCAACAGGGGCTTTACATATAGCCGCCCGCGCGCGAATCGTCGATGAAATCCATGAAGCGCGTGTACTCCGCGTTGAAGGCCAGGGGGATGTCGCGCGTGGGGCCGTTGCGGTGCTTCGCGACGATCAGCTCGGCCGAGCCCAGGTCGGGACGGTCTTCGCTCTCGGCCTCGATCTCGTCCATGCTTCGATCGATGAACATGACGATGTCGGCGTCCTGCTCGATAGAGCCCGATTCTCGAAGGTCAGACAGCATCGGGCGCTTCTTGCCACGCATCTCCACCGCACGGGACAGCTGCGACAGGGCGATAACGGGCATGTCCATTTCCTTCGCGAGCACCTTGAGGCCTCGCGAGATCTCGCCGACCTCGACGGCGCGGTTGCCGTCCTTGCGCGACTGCGGCGGCGACATGAGCTGCAGGTAGTCGACGATGATGATGCCTTTTTCCGCAGAGCGCAGCTCGCGGCGGGCCTTGGCGCGCAGCTCGAGGATGGACAGCGACGGCGTGTCGTCGATGTACATGTCCAGCTTCGACAGCGTGTTGGACGCATCGGCGATAGCGCCCCAGTCCGACTCCTGCACCTGGCCGGCGCGCAGGCGCGACAGGTTCACGCGGGCTTCGGCGCACAAGATACGCTGTACCAGCTGCGCCGCGCTCATCTCGAGCGAGAGGAAGGTGACGGTGGCGCCCGATTTGGCGGCGTTCGTGGCCAGGTTCAGCGCGAACGACGTTTTGCCGACGCCGGGGCGAGCCGCGAGGATGACGAGGTCGCCGCCGCGGAAGCCGTGGAACAGGTCGTCCACGTCTTTGAACCCGCTGGGGATGCCGGCCATGGCGTCCTTCTGCTCGGCCAGCTTCGTCAGCTCCTCGAACGCCTCGGTGAGCAGCACGTCCATGCGCTTGAACGCGGACGAAACGCGCTTCTCGGTGACGTGGAACAGCGTCTTCTCGGCTTCTTCGACCACGACGCCCAGATCGTCGGGGGCATCGTAGGCCAAGGCCTCGATCTCGCCCGAAGCGCGGATGAGGTCGCGCAAGATGGACGTGCGCTTGACGATTTCCAGGTGGTTCTGCCAGTTGGTGAGCGCGAAGGTGTTGTCCGCAAGCTCGATGAGGTACGCTTTGCCGCCCACGGCTTCAAGCTGGCCCATGGCCTTCAGGTTGTCAGCGAGCGAGATGTGGTCGATGGGGATATGACGCACGTACAGGTCCATCATGGACTCGTAGATATGCTGATGCGCGAAGCGGTAGAAGTTCTCCTTCACCAGCTTCGGCGCCACCTCTTCGATGGCCTCCTGGTTCAGCATGCAAGCGGCGAGGACGGACCTTTCCGCTTCGATGTTCTGGGGATCGATCTTGCGACGGTCGGATGCGGCGCCATCGTCAGGTGCGAAGTCGGCGCTGTACGGCGCGGGTGAAGACATGCTCAAACTCCCTCTCGAATTGCGTGAATCCCTATGATACTGCAACGGTTATCGCAGGTCATTAGTTATTTTTGTGCAGCGTTTTCCCTCGCGGGCGTTATCCACCGACATAGGAAAACCCCCTCCGAGCACCATCAGGGCGAAGGGGGTTTTCCACTGTTTCCACAACCGTCGGTTGTGGATAAGTATTTTTTCCGAGCGGACGCTCCGGCTGCTATTCAGCGGCCTCGGCGGTCTCCTCTGCGGGAGCCTCGACGGCTTCTTCAACCGTCTCGACGACCTCGGCCTCAACCTCGGCCTCGGCCGGGACGGCCTCGTCGTCGGCACCGCCGACGAACAGCTTCACCGTCGTCTTGATGTCGCGGTACAGCGAGATCGTAACCTCGTGCTGACCGGACGTCTTGATGGCGTGGCCCAGCTCGATGCGACGGCGGTCGACGTCGACGTCCGTCGCGGCCTTGATGGCGTCGGCGATCATCTGAGCGGTTACGGAACCGAACAGCTGACCCTCTTCGCCCACCTTGGCTTCGACCTTGACGAGCACGCCGTCCAGCGTCTCCTTGATCTTGGCGGCATCGCCCACGCGGTTCTCTTCGCGCTTGGCGATGTTGTGCTTACGCTGCTCGAGCTGCTTCAGGTTGCCCTTCGTAGCGAGGATGGCGGCCTTCTGCGGGAGCAGGTAGTTGTTGGCAAAACCGGGAGCCACGTCGACGACGTCGCCCTCACCGCCCTTGCCCTTCAATTCTTGGAGCAGGATGACTTTCATGGTTCCTCCTTGCGCCTAGCGACTGCGGCGGTCGCCGCGGCCGCTGATGGCGGGAACCGCGTAGGGCATCAAAGCCATCTCGCGAGCGCGCTTCACGGCGTTCGCGATGTCACGCTGGTGCTGGGTGCAGGCACCCGTCACGCGGCGCGGCTTGATCTTCCCGCGGTCGGTAACATACTTGCGCAGCATCTGGGTATCTTTGTAGTCGATGTACTGCGTGTCCTCTTTGCAGAACTGGCAGAACTTGCGACGCGGCTGCTTCGCGTAATCGGACATTGTCTAACCTCTTTCGTATCGCTTAAAACGGGATATCTTCGTCATAGACCGAAGAAGAGGCATCAACCACCGGTGCGGCAACCACGGGAGCGGCTGCGGGAGCGGAGTAACCGCCGCCCATGCCGCCGCCGTACGACGACGAATCGTTGCGGCTCGACATGAACTCGAGCTCGTCGACGATCACTTCGATCTTGCTGCGCTTCTGGCCCTCGCGCTCCCACTGGCTCCAGCGGAGCTTGCCCTCGATGGACACCTTGGTGCCCTTGTTGAGGTAGCGCGAAAGGCTTTCGGCGCGCGCGCCGAACATCGTGCAGTCGATGAAGTTCGGATAATCCTCCCACTCGCCCGTCTGCTGGTTCTTGCGGCGGTCGTTGACCGCCACGCCGAAGCCGAGCACGGGAAGCCCGCTCGCGGTGGAGCGAAGCTCGGGGTCGCGGGTAAGGTTTCCGCTGATGATAACTCGGTTGATGCTCATGTGTGTCTACCTCTTCTCATGCCGGACGCTGGGTTGTCGCCCAGGCCCTCTACGTCGTCTCCTAGTCGCGGTCCGTGCGCTTGACGATCATGTGGCGTTCCACAGCGTCGGTAATACGCAGAACGCGATCGAGTTCGGCAACGTCAGCGGGATCGGCGTGGAAATCGATGAGAGTGTAGTCACCATCGGTCAATCCGTTGATCTCGTAAGCGAGTTTACGCTTGCCCCAGTTGTCGACGTTGTCCACCGTGCCCTTGGCATCAGCGATCGTGGTGTCGATACGCTTCATAACAGCGGCGCGGGTTTCCTCGTCGATAGACGGAGCGACAAAAAACAGCAATTCATAAGCCTTCATCAGCTCACCTCCTTTGGTCTTTACGGCCCCGGTGCTGAGAAGGCAAGATTGCCGGGGCAGGATTAGCCCGACTATTCTAGCAAACGGGAACGGAAACGACCAACACAATCTTTCCGCTCATCGTTTCCGCACCGTTTCGCCACACTTGCCTTGTCCCAACATCGTGCCGAACTTACATGATTCCATGATAGCAACCCCGTCTTACGCGGCGATGGCGCGTTTCTAGCACGCATCTTTCTCAATCTTGCGCGTTTCCAACGTCCAGCGAACGCGGATCGCACGCGCCGTGCCCACGTTTCCAACGCGGATTGCACACGGCGCGCCCGTCGTTCTCACGCGCATCCAACGCCGCGCCCGTCACACGCCCCGTTCGTGCGCCGTATCCCGGCATAAAAAAGCCGCGGCCCAGGTGGGAGCCGCGGCATGCGTTTCGTCACGCGCTGTGGAAAACGAGCGGGGCGCTGCTTATTCCTCGTCCTCGAGGTCGTCTTCCTCGAGGTACTTCTCGTCGATATCCTCTTCGGCATACGAGTCGGCATCGCTCAGCGCGATCATGAAGTTCGGCGCCTCGCCCACATACGCGGGCTCCTCCTCGAACGTCACCTTGCCCTCGTCGTCCATCTCGTAGAGGTAGCTCACCGCGTAGCCCGCATCCTCGCCCGGCACGCCGCCCTCGGCGATGATCGCGTCCTTCACGCCTTCGTCAACTTCGATGTAGCCGTCGTAGCACAGCGCGTACGCCGCGGCGCCGCGGGCGTGCTCCACCGTATGACGAGCCAGGTTGAAGCACTCTTCGGCCGTGTCGGCGGGATGGTTCTCGATGAACAGGTTCTCCTTCACCACGAGCGCCGTGAACGGCACCACTTCGGCGCCCTGGGTCATCTTCTCTTTGGCTTCGTCCAGCGAGAACAGGAGCACCTTCTCCAGAATCTCGGGGATCTCGGGAACTTCGACGTCAGAGCTCTCTACTTCACGATCGGCCATAGCCTTGTCCTTTCAAATGGATACTTCGTTGGCAACCAGTGTAGGGCTTGCGGGCGCGGGTGCGCACCTCCCCCTCCGCTTATTCGGCGTATCTGCAGAACTGAGAATGTTTCACGTGAAACATTCGTTCGGATAGGAAAACGCCCCGGCTCAGCAGGAGCCGGGGCGTTGGAAGGTTGAGCAACCTGCGGATTCGACCTAGTGGCAGCAGCACTCGTGGGCTTTGCGGCCCTTCTTCTTGCCGTTGACGCCCTTGTCCTTCATCGAGAGGATGAGCTTCTCGGTGATGGCATTCAGCTGGGCGATCTCCTCTTCGGACAGGCAGTCGATGATGTCGTCGGCCGTCTTGTCGTTCGCGACGATGCGCTTCTCGGCAACCTTGCGGCCCTCGTCGGTGAGCTTCACGGCGTAGGTGCGCTCGCCTTCGGCGTCTTCGATGGTGACGTAGCCGTTGCGCTCGGCCTTCTTCACGATGTCCTTGAGCTCGCTGCGGCTGAGGCCGAGGATCTTCACGAGCTCGCGTTGCGTGGTTCCGTCGTTGTCGATGAGCGCGTTCAACAGCGCGCCCTGGCCGCGCTTGTAGCTCTTCGGGCCGTTCTTGTGGAAGGCGAGGCGAGTGAGCTTGCTGGCCTTCTTGAGCTGCGCGAGGGTCTGGGATGCCTGGTTCATGGAGGGTCCTTCTTTCTTCATTTCTGTCTCTCTATGAGGCAACTATAGAACGCCTCGCGCAGGATCGATCTATTATCCACAAATATTCACTGAATAATTATTTTTCGAGGTGAACATGCTTACTTGTATTATTCATGAATAAGTATTAATGCAGGCAGTTCGCCGCTTCTTTGTCGAGGGATACGGCGAATGGCCGGACATCGACCTCCGTTGTGCCGGCATTCGACACGGAAATCAACAGGTTTCCGCGCACGAACCGCTGGGCCGCCTGGTTGCCGTAAGAGACATCGCCGAGGTGCGGCACGGCCGAAGGCGGCACGATGGAAGAGCAGTTCCGAAAGCCGGCCAGCAGCTCCTCCTTCGCGCCGTCGAACGAATGGGCGGGAACGACGTCCACCATCAAGCGGCGGTCGTCGGCGTCGTGAACGTAGACGCTGCGGTACGCGTGCCGAGGGCCGGGCAGCGCATCGCGCCACACGAGACGGAACCGTTCCCGCTCGAACAGATCGGCCGGTATGACGAACCTCTCGCAGCGCCCGTCGAGCTGGGCGCGGCGCGGCCAGCGGTCGGACCCGTACCTCTGGGAAAGAGCCTTGTCGTCCATAGCTCATCCTTTCCTACGGCATGGCTGAGCGGCGTTGCTCGCTCGCCCAATGATAGATGCAAAGTCCGACGCCCTCGGCGTCGTTCGTGGCGAAATGCTCGCGATAGGAGGATCGCGCGACAATCGTACGCGGAATGGGCGCGGTGTCGTCGTAGTCGGAGAAGCTCATCCCGTTCGACAGCACGGGATCGCGCCCGCTCGTCGACGCGGGCGTGGCCGACCCGTTGAGCGTGCAGCAGGCGTCGTATACCGCACGGTTTTGATTGCCCGTCGCCGCCGCTCTCTTGGATACGGCCACCTCATGATAGGTGAACCTGCCATCTTTCCAAACCTTCTTGCCGATCGATTTCACCTCCACGAACGCGAACGGCTTCATGGATGCGGGATCTTCCATGCGCGCCTCATACAAGTCGCATCCCAGCGCGTTGGCGAACGTGGTCACGATCGTCGCGCAGTCCGTGCAGTTGACCAGGTGCGAGTAGAGGGTCAGGAAGCCGCTCAGGTAGAACAGGCCATTCGTTCCGCAATAGTACGACTGGCCCCAACCCGACGTGTCGTACTCGAGGCCCAGCCCCTCGTTCACCTTCAGCTCAATCGCGCCAGCCACTTCCTCGGGCGTTTTCTTCCCCGCCGCCCAGGTGCAGGCCTTGTCCAACAGCGACACCCAGGGATACTGGGTTGGCCCGTTACGGCTGAGCCACGGCTCGTTCGGGTATGCCAGCAGCGTGTACATCACATGCTTCGTGACGGTCATCTTCTTCCATTCGCCCTGGTAGTAGCATTGCCACTCCAGCTGCAGCGCGTGCTTTCCCACGCCTTTTCCCGCCAGCACGTGGTAGGGAAACGCCAGCATTATGCCCGAGGCCTTCCCGTACCTGAACGTCGCCGTGGCCTCGTCGGAGTTGCCGAGCAGCGTCGAGCGGCTCTTGTCGATGGCGCGCACGTTCACGGAAGCCAGCGATGGATCGGAACACGTCAGGTTCACCTTGACCGTGATCTTCTTGTCCTTGACCGCCTCGATGCAGTACGCGCACGGATCGCTCTTGCCGCTATCCCACTCGGGTTTCGACACGAGTTGCGTCCCGCTCCAGGCCAGCGCAATGGCATCGGCTTCGCCTGCGGGCAACGAGGTGGTACTCGTCACCGCATGATGGTCGAAGAACAACGCGCTCACGCCGCACGGCAACAGCGTGCCCGAGGCGGGCATGTCGGCGAGGTGAACGATCAGGCTGACGGCCAGGTCAGCCAACGCCGTAGCGTAATAGAGCAGGCCCATGCCCGTGCAGATAGCCACGGCCATCGTCACCATCACGGCAATCGACCAGATCACCTTGAACCAGCGCAGCCCGCTCATGGCAGCCTTCAAAAGCGGCGTCAGCAGCCCGTTCGTCTTCAAAAGGTAGAAGAACGTGATGATGGTCTTGAAGGACACCGATCCTGAGAACAGCGAGCGAAACGCCGGGTTCGGCATGATCTTCGTCACGATGAAGTTGGTGATCTTGTCGCCGCCGGTAACCCTTACGCCGGCGAGCACGGTGAGCGCGCCGCCCACCAGCAGCAACACGAGCTCGATGTACCACAGCGTCCACTCGTCGAAACCCGCCTCGGCCTCGGCGATGGTCTGCGAGCCGTCGCGGTAATGGCCGACGAAGTACACGCGGCCGTCCTTTTCCAAGCGGCTCACGCGCAAGGGGGCAGGGTCGTTCCCCTTGAGGCACGCGGCCCGGCAGCGTTGCAGCTCTCCATCGCTCAGCGGTTCGGTCGCGGGCGCGCATGCGGCCATCATCGGCGTCGCACCCGCTTCCTGCACGACCTCGTCAACCACCGCGCCATTGCGCAATCCTATCGGATCGGCGGATACGGCGTTGTTGACGTCGGAGAAGCTTAAATCGTAAGAAGCTTGCAGCCCTTCCGCATCGAACGAAGGCTCTTCGGCGGCGTAGCTCTTCACCTCCGCGGCAGTGAGCGCGCGATTCCACATATCCACGCGCGAAATAGCTCCCGAGAAGCAATCCTTTCCGTTGTCGCTTCCGTTCGAGAGGTCGGCGCCGATGCGCAGCTTCGGCTCCTCGAGCACGTCGGAAATCGGCAGACACGTGGAAATCTGGCTGTCGAGCACCCCGTCCACGTACAGCGATTGGGTTTGGAGGCCGTCGTACGTCACGCACACGTTCGTCCAAAGCTCCGGCGGCACGGTGCCCTTCGACACCATGGGCGCCTCGTTGCCGCGCAGTGCGCCAAGACGCCAGCTCGTTCCGTCGCGCGCCACGTACAGCGACATGCCGGCTTCGCCCATCTGGTCGCCGTTCGCGAACACGGTGTACGCGTCCTGCCCATCGAATGGTTCGAGCCTGATCCAAGCCTGGACAGAATAGGCGTCGTTGCGCCGCCCTGCCGGGTTGATGGCAGGCTCGTTGGAGATGGCCAGGTACGCGCTGCCCCGCAGCTTGACGGAGGGGAACAGGGCGCGCATGTTCGCATCGCCCTGCAGCGCGATGGACGAGCCCGACACGTGCTCGACAGGCGCCTTGCATCCGAAGTCGTAGAACGCTGCCAGGTCGCCCGCGTAGGAAGACGCCTGGATATCGGCGTAATCCATCAGCAGCAGGTCTTGCACTTCCATCCCGCCGAGCGCGCGGTCGAACAGCCGCAGCTGACGTACGCCGCCCTTGACGCCCGCGCCGATGGCGAACGGCTTGGTGCTCGCGCTCCCCTTGCACGGCTTTTGCATGACCCGATCGAGCGCGCCGTTGACGAACAGGCGCACCGTTCCCGGTTCGTAGGCGATGCACAGATGGTTCCATTCGCCCTGCTGGAACGCTTCTCCATCGCTTGAAGTGGAACAGGTGCCGAATCCCTCGCGCCAGAAGGAAAATCCCTTCGCTGTCAGCCTGATATCGAGCGCCCCCTCCTGGCGCAGCACCGATGCGTCGGTCTCCACCGGGACGCCCCGCACCATCGCGTCGAGCGTGAAGGGCACGGTCCCGTCCAGCGCGATACCCGGCGCCGGGGCAGAAGCGCTGCCCGCGCCGCCAAGGCAGAGCGCGATGTATTGCCCTGCGTATTCCATGCGTCCCCCTCTACGCCGTCTTGAAGACCGTGCCGCAGGCCCCGACCATCACCAGGCGAAACGCCGCGTTGAACAGGCTTGCATCCGACGCGCACAGCACGTCGTGCGGATTGATGCCCCACTGGTGGCTCTGCATCGACGGCGCCATCTCCACGCCGTAGTCCAAATCGAGGCGCGCATCGTCCGGCCACGAGGGCTCCGACAGAGGCAGCGTGGCCCACACGCGCACGAACCCGTCGAAATACGGGGGCACGGCAGGCACCGCGGCCGAGAGTATCTCGGGGTCGGTCGAGGTCACCATGCTGGCATTGAGCTTCGCCGGTTCGCACTGCATGCCGATCGTCGTTCCGATGGGCACGTTGGTGGCGGTGAGGTAGAACGCGGCGTGGCGCGGCGTCCCTTCCGGATTCTTCAGGCCGTCGAGCTGTTCAAAGCTGGTTTTCGCCGTGCTGATGACATTGAGGTTGCGAACGCACACGCCCGGATTCTGGTGCACCCACACGACGAAGTCGTCGTAGGTGCGGAAATCCTCAGGAACGGTTTCCGTACTGTCGGTGTTGGCAATCCCGACCAGGCAGAATCGGTCGCTCGCCGTGGCGTCGAGCAAGAAGGGAGTGACGCCGACGGCGATGTCGTCCTTGTGGGGCGCGCTCACCTTGACGAACGAATCGCCAGCCGGGGTCTTCATGGCGTTGCCGCGCCAGACGCTCGGCGTCATGAACAGGTTGACGTTGGCTCGGTAGAGGCGGAGGTAACCCTCCTGCGGCGACGAGTCGAGGCTCTTCACGCGCGTGTACACGAAATTGGTCTTGCTCCCACTGGGCACCCGTTGGTTCACGTCATGCGTGTACGAGCTGGAAAGCTCGGTTTGGGGATCGGCAATCTGTTCGTGGGAGATGATGTCGGGCGACGAATACGTGCCGCCGTGCGAGGGAGTGGTGCCGTCGTCGGTTGTATCGTCGCGGAAGAGGAGCTTGTTTTGATAGGCCATGATCTTCGCCTTCCTGAAAGGGGTGTAGTTGGCAAAGGTGCGCGAATGCGCAGGACGTCAAGTGAGGAACGACATGAGAAGCCTCCTCTCGCCTATATATATGATTCATTCAATTATAGTTTAGACCGATCCGCGTGAGCCTCGCGAAGAGCACATCGTCCGCCAACGATCTCGCCGCTGCGCAAACGGTTCGAACCAAGCCGCCCGACGGAACAAGAACCGCATGCGTATCAGGGGTGCGACGCCGCGCCCACGGCGGTGTGTCGGGGGTGCGAGGATGGGGGAAGTGGGGAATTGGGCGCAAAAAAGCGCCCGAGGGCGCTTGTTTGGTAAAACTGGCGGAGGAGGAGGGATTCGAACCCTCGTCACCGGGGTTGCCGGTGAAACGGTTTTCGAGACCGCCGCATTCAACCACTCTGCCACCCCTCCGCACGGGGTGTCGGGGCCGAGCCCCGTATGAAACGCGCCACAGCGGGCGCGGGTGTAAACTGGCGGAGAGATAGGGATTCGAACCCTAGGTACTCTTTTGGAGCACACACGATTTCCAATCGTGCACCTTCGGCCTCTCGGTCATCTCTCCGCATCGCTGACAAGCATGCTCGCGCGTGGCGCGGTCATGCAGCAGCTACGTAGTATACAACAGCTACTAGGCGCTCACAAGCGAGAAATATTCCTCTTCACGAGCACCATCGAATTTCCCTCCCGCGCGGGCGGCGGAGGACGGGGCGACCGTGCGCTGCACGTGCAGCGGCACCTCGAAGAGCCCGCTCATAACCTGATCGTTCATCAGGGATTCCTTCGTTCCATCGGCGTGCAGGCGGCCGTTTTTGAGCAGCACCACGCGCTCGATTTCGGGGATGATATCCTCGGGGTAATGGGTGACCAGCACGATGCTCTTGCCCGCTTGCGCAAGCGTGCGCATGCTGGAGCGGACGTAGTACATGCCCTCGGGGTCGAGGCCCGTGCAGGGTTCGTCGAAGATGAGCGCGTCCGGATCGTGCACGAGCGCGCGGGCGATGAGCACGCGACGCGCCTGGCCGGTGGACAGCGTCATGATGTCGCGGGCGGCCAGGTCGTCCACGCCGAGGAGCTCCATCGCCGCATGCGCCCGCACGCGCGCATCGTCGACGGCGACGGCGTCGGTACGCGCGGGGATGCCGAGCGATCCGAACAAACCGCCGGCCACCACGTCCACAGCCGGCACGTGCACGGCGATCTGATCCTGCATCGACGACGACACGATGCCCAGGCTCCGCTTCACCTCGTCGAGCGTCGCGCGGACGCGGCCGCGGAACAGCACCGGCGGATCGTCGCGATGCAGCGGCAGCACCTCGCGCGTGATCAGCTTCACGAACGTCGACTTGCCCGAGCCGTTCGGCCCCAGCAATGCCAGATGCTCCCCTTCGTCAAGCCTGAACGCGTCGATCGACAGGATGGGCGAGCCGGCGCGCTGCACCACCGCATCGCGCAACTCGAGGAAAGGAGGGGTTCGGGAATCCATATCGCTCCTGATCGTCGGTACGTGTTTCACGTGAAACACGCGGGAGGCGTACATAAAAAACGGCGGGGCCCCGAAGGACGCCCGCCGTATCAGACTTGCGTTGCGCGTGCGCGCGGTTAGGCAGCTTCCGCAGGCTGGCCGGAGGCGTCGTCGCCCTCGGTCGAACCGGCGTCGGCATCGGCGTCAGCGTTGGCATCGGCGTTACCGTCGGCCGCAGCGTCGCTCTCGCCGTCGCTCGCGGCAGCGTCGTCCGTGCCGCCGTCGGTCGAACCATCGGCGGTGCCGTCGGTCGTGCCGTCCGTGCCCTCATCGGTGGTCGCGGCAGAATACTTCGACATGTCCACGTCGTAGGGCAGACCCTGCGGCATGTCGTTGATCTTGATGTCAGCAGCCTCGGTGGCCTCTTCGAGCCACTGCTGATAGGCCTCTTGCTGCTTCGTCGACTTCAGCGACGAGGCGATGTTGGAGATCCACTCTTCCGGGATCTGATCGAGGCTCGTCACCTCTTCGGGCGCGGTGTACACATCGGTGCACTTGATGATGTGGATGCCGTAGTCGGACGTGACCAGGCCGCTCACTTGATCCTTCTCAAGCGACGCGAGGCCGTCGGTGTACTCCGTCACGAGGTTGCTCGTCTTGTCCCAACCCACATCACCATCCTTCTCGACGGTGCCGGTGTCCTGGGAGTACTCCTTCACCGCTTCGACGAAATCGAGCTCGCCGGAGTTGATCTTGTTCAGCACCTCCTGGGCGGTAGCCTCGTCGTCGGAATTGAACAGGATATGGGAGGAGCGCTTGGCGCCGTCGTACGCGGTCGCGTACATCTGCGCGTACTGCAGCATGTCGGCATCGCTCGGGTCCTCGTCGGAGGCGAACGAAGCGTACAGCTTGTTCTCCTTGAGCTTCTGCTCGATTTCGGCGCGATAGCTTTCCTCGGTCATGCCGGCCTGATCGAGCGCCGACTGCCACTTCTCGTCGGTGTCGAAGTTCTGCTTCACCTTCGCGATCTGCTCGTCAACCTCGGAGCTCTCGACGGTGATGCCCTTTTCCTCGACGCCCTCCTTTATCAGCTCGCGCTGAGCATAGGAGTTGAACACCTCGTCGCGCACCGATGCGGGCGTGTACTCGTTCTGCGAAAGCCACGTGCCCCACGACTCTTCGTCGGCGGCACCCAGCTGCTCGCGCACGCCCTGGATGTAGTTCGTGACCGTGTCTTCGGCGATTTCCACGCCGTTGACCGTGCCCGCCACGCCGCCGGTGCCTGCCGAGGCGTTGCCGTCGGTCGAGCAGCCGGCCAAGGCCCATGCGCACGCGGCCGTCAGGCTCACCGCGCATACGGTCTTCATGATGTACGTTTTCTTCATATGACCCTTCCCTCGAACATGAGCTTCTTCGTCACACCGCTGACCGAAGCGCCCATGAGATAAGTACTGTGCTGTATTCTCGCACACGTGAGAAAACGGGTTCTTGCGTTGCACAATATACCCATCATCGATTCACAGTCCCCACGCCAGGTTCAGGGATAAACCCGCCGCTGGGATGCGGAGCGCACCGCATCCCAGCGCGCGGCTTGCGCCGCAGGCGGCTACTTCTTGGAGGCCTTCTTGCGGTCGGTGGCCGACAGCATGCGCTTGCGCAGGCGGATGCTCTTCGGCGTGACCTCCACCAGCTCGTCGTCCTCGATGTACTCGAGCGCTTCCTCGAGCGTGAACGTGATGGGCGGCGTGAGCGAGATGGCCTTGTCGGCGCCCGACGAACGCTGGTTGCCCAGCTGCTTCGACTTGGCGATGTTCACCACCATGTCGCCTTCCTTCGACGACTCGCCCACGATCATGCCCTCGTAGCAGTCCTCGCCGGGGCCGACGAACAGGCGGCCGCGCTCCTGCAGCGCGTCGAGCGCGTACGCCACGCTCTTCTCGGTGGACATGGAGATCATCGAGCCGTTCTTGCGTCCCGACATATCGCCGCGGAAGGGGCCGTATTCGGAGAAGTGGTGGAACATCGTGGCTTCGCCGCGCGTGACGTTCAGCAGGCGCGTGCGCAGGCCCATCGTGCCGCGGGACGGGATCTTGAACACGAGGTGCGTCTGATCGCCGCGCTGGTACATGTCGGACATCTCGCCGCCGGCGCTGCCG
This sequence comes from Eggerthella guodeyinii, assembly GCF_009834925.2. Classification (NCBI taxonomy): domain Bacteria; kingdom Bacillati; phylum Actinomycetota; class Coriobacteriia; order Eggerthellales; family Eggerthellaceae; genus Eggerthella; species Eggerthella guodeyinii. The sequence continues at coordinate 21,098 of NZ_CP063310.1, read as the reverse complement.
AACACCTCGATGGCCTTGCCCGCATACTCGCTGGGCACGTCCACCGTAGCTTCCTCGATGGGCTCCAGCTTGCGCCCGGCCTCGTCCTTCTTGATGAGCACGCGGGGGCGGCCTACCTGGAACTCGAAGCCCTCGCGGCGCATCGTCTCCATGAGCACGGACAGGTGCAGCACGCCGCGGCCGGCAACCTCCACGCCGGTCTTGTCCTCAAGCTCCTCGATGCGCATGGAGATGTTGCTCTCCTTCTCGCGCATGAGGCGCTCCTTGAGCTGGCGCGCGCCGACGATGTCGCCCTCGCGGCCCACGAGCGGACTCGACGAAGCCTCGAACACGATGGCCATCGTGGGCTCTTCCACCTGGATGGGATCGAAGCGCACGGGATTCTCGCGGCTCGTCACCATGTCGCCGATGTCGGCGTCCTCAACGCCCACCACGGCCACGATGTCGCCGGCGTGCACTTCCTGCTGTTCTTTCTTGCCCAGCGCCTCGAACGTGAACACCTGCTTGATGTTCGTGTTGTAGCGCGTGCCGTCGTTCTTGATGACGAGCGCGGGCTCGCCCTTGTGGATGGTGCCGGAGAACAGGCGACCCACGCCGATGCGGCCGACGAAGCTGGAGTGGTCCACCGTGCAGATCTGCAGCGCGACCGGGCCGTTCGGCTCGCAATCGGGTGCCGGAACCTCTTTGAGGATGGTCTCGATCAGCGGAACCATGTCCATGTTGTCGTCTTCGGGCGCATAGCGGGCGTAGCCGTTCATGGCGCTGGCGTAGATGACGGGGAAGTCGAGCTGCGCGTCGGAAGCCTCGAGCTCCACCATGAGGTCGAACACCTCGTCCACCACTTCGTGGGGGCGCGCGCCCGGGCGGTCGATCTTGTTCACCACGACGATGATGCGCAGGCCCTGGCCGAGCGCGTGCTTCAGCACGAAGCGCGTCTGGGGCATGGGGCCCTCGAACGCGTCGACGATGAGCAGGGCGCCGTCGGCCATGTTCAGCACGCGCTCCACCTCGCCGCCGAAGTCGGCGTGGCCGGGCGTGTCGATGACGTTGATCTTCACGTCGTTGTACGTGACGGAGATGTTCTTGGACAGGATGGTGATGCCGCGCTCGCGCTCCTGGTCGTTGCTGTCGAGCACGCGCTCGTCAACCTGCTGGTTCTCGCGGAACACGCCGCTGGCGTACAGCAGGCGGTCGACGATGGTGGTCTTGCCGTGGTCAACGTGCGCGATGATGGCGACGTTGCGGATGTTCTCTTGCTTCATGCCTTCCTTCTTCTTTCTAGTCAAGCCGCGCCGATGCGGTGCGACGATGATCCCGTAGGCACCGCGATTCGCGGGCGGGCGGCGGAGGCGCTACTCGTCGTCGAGCTCTTCGGCGAGACGGCGCTCTTCCTTGTTGAGCTCGGCTATGTGCTCGTTGAGCGTGGTGATGGTGCGCTGCGACGACACGATTTGGACGATGCCCCATACGGCCGCCGCGCTCGCAACGGCCGCGACGACGCCGAACAGGCCGAACGGCTTGCGCCCCGTCAACAGCGCCACGAGGCCGCCGATGACGGTCATGGCGATGCCGTTGCGGCGCTCGTCGAGCACCACGTCGCGCTGCTTGACCAGCTGCGTGCGCGCGGCGGCGATGCCGGCCATGCGAGCTTCGACCTGGTTGGACGAGGTGTAGCTGCGGGCGCGCTCGGCAGCGGCGCGCGGGTTGCGCGCTGTGGTGCGCGAACCTTTTCCGCTGGTCAGATAGTCGTATGCTTCTTGGAGGTTTTTGAACTGCTCGGTCGCGCGGTCCTGGAGCTTCTTGTTGTTGGCGAACCGGTCCGGGTGCAGGATCTGCACCGTTTCCTTGTATGCGGTTTTAACATCCTCGGGCGTGGCGTCGTCGTCGAGGCCGAGGATGCGCAGTGCTTCCGTACGATTCATAACTCCCCAGGTAACGGTTTCGCGATGGGTATCCGATCTGGGATTCTACCACGCCGCCTGCTCACGTGCGACGCGCCCGCCCTGCGCTCACAGAATGCACGTGGGACGAAGGCCGCGCGCACGGCGTCCCGAAACGCTTGCCTGCCTGCCCTGCGCTGAATGTTTCACGTGAAACATTCGCCTCTCGGACGAAACTACCCATCCAGTGTGGGCGCGGGGCGCAGAACTACCGAACGGGTGTGAAGGGGCGGCTTCGGCCCTCGCTACCATCGAATCAGATACTCGACCGAGGGGGTATCGAAGCATTCGCATCGCATAAAAGGAGGAAACATGTCCAAGAAAAGCAGCACGGGCACGGGGTTGTCGAGGCGCTCGTTCGTGACGGGCGCAGGGATGCTGGCGCTGGCGGCCGGAGGCGCAGGGTTGGTGGGCTGCGCTCCCACGTCGAAGGGGACGGCTTCGGCGGCGCAAGATTCCGCAGCGGGCGACACGCTCACGGCCGACGTGCTCGATAGAACATGGTCGTTCGAAGTGCCGCCCGAGCCCGTGAGCGATGACGAGATAGTCGAAACCATCACGGCCGACGTCGTGGTGATCGGATCGGGGATGTCGGGTTTGTGCACCGCCGCGTCCGCGCTCGAATCGGGCGCCGACGTCATCGTCGTGACGGCAGGATCCATCCCCGTCGCGCGCGGCGGATCGAATTACGGCATCGGTTCGAAGTATCAGAAGGAGCTCGGCCTGGACGTCACGCCGGAAACGTCCAACCACATCATCAGGATGACCCAGTACGTCGGATCATTGCGCGTCGATCAGAAGAAGTGGGCGCGCTGGATCAACAACTCGGCGGAATCGATGGATTGGATGATCGACCTCATGGCCGGCGAAGGCCTGAACGTCGGTCTTGAACGGGGATACGACGATCCTGCCGGCTTCCTCACCTCCTTGCCAAGCTCGCACTTCTTCTGGAACGACGAGAACCCCAACGGCACCGTGAACGGAGCGGAGCAGCAAGTGAACGCGTACGCGTCGTTCTTCGAGAAGAACGGTGGAACGATCCATTGGAACACGCCGGCGAAGTACCTGATTCGGGAAAACGACAACACCGGGCGCGTGAGCGCCGTGATCGCCCAACGCAGCGAGTCGGGCGACTACGTGAAATTCGAGGCGAAGAAAGCCGTGGTGCTGGCGACGGGGGACTTCACCCGCGACAAGGAGATGATGGCGAAGTACAGTCCTGCCGTGTACCGGAAGTACCACGATTCCATCCCGTGGGGCGAGGTCGATTACGACGCGCTCAGCGTGCCTTTCGGCCAGTTTGCGGGAGACGGGCACAAGATGGCGCTCTGGGTTGGCGCCGCCTGGCAGAAAGTCTACCCCTGCGCTCCCATGGAAACCTGCGTCTCCATCCCGTTCCCCAGCACCGGCGAAGTCACCAACTTCCTCGGGATTAACCTCGCCTCCGACGGCAAGCGCTTCATGAACGAATGCACGAGCGTGGCCCTGTCGGCAGACAGCATCGCGAACGTCGCCGGCGACAAGGTGTTCTACGTCTGGGATTCCAACTACGCGAGCATTCACGACGAGTGGCACGCCATCGGCGCGGCCGTCGGCGGCGCGACGCTCACTCCCGAAGAGGAAGTTGCCATATGGGACGCGAAGGTCGAGGAGGGAACGTGGTTCCGCGCCGACACGATCGACGAGCTGCTCGCGCAGCTCTCGGGTTTGGACGCCGAGGCGGCGAAAGCGTCGATCGAATCCTGGAACGCTTATTGCGAGCAGGGCTACGACGAGGAATTCCAAGTCGATCCTTCCATCCTCAAACCCATCCTCACGCCCCCGTTCTACGGATCGTTCCTCGAGAAGGACACGTCCTTCATGCTGCTCACCACCTGCGGCGGGCTGCGATGCAACGAGAAGATGCAGGTGTGCGACGACGGCGACGCTCCCATCGACGGGCTGTACTGCACCGGAATCATGACGGGCGATTTCTACTCGAACACCTACTCGTTCTCCATTTTCGGACAGAACCTCGGCGGTGTTTGCTGCACGCTGTCGTACCTGCTGGGTCGGGATTTGGCCCAGCTGTAATCGACAGGCGGTTTTGAGAAGCGGGCCGAACCCGAGATCGCAGGGTTCGGCCCGATTTCACGCGACCCCCTTTCTGATCTCCTGCATAGCACGCGCGAACGGGTAGAATAGGCCTGTGCGTATGCTGGGTAGCCTTCAAGGCGGGGGAGGGAAATCGCCGAGCCATGAGAATATCGAACCTGAAACTGTTCATTCCTTTCTGCCTCGGATTCACCTTGTTCCTTTCGTTTTTCATGGTGTTCATCAGCGGAGGAAACCTCGATCTGTACGGATCGGGCAGCGATTATTGGGACATCCAATACTTCACCGCGTTGCTCACGGTGTCCCAAATTCTCACGTTCTTACTGCTTTCCTTCATAGCGTTGAAGCGTCCTATCCGAAACCACGCGCTCCTTCCGCTGGGAGCGGCGGGCGTGCTCGCTATCGGGTTCTCCCTGTTCTCCATCAACGCGATGCTGCCCGAGAAGAGCTCGGTCGTGCTGGTCGCCGCCGCCATCCTGCTGGGTTCCGCCATCGCCGGCTCGATGCTCTCGTGGCTCGATCTGCTCTCCCGCACGTTCGGCATCGAGAACATCGCCGCCATCGCGGCGATCGGCACTTCGTTCGTCGGGGTGGTCAATCTCGCGCTCATCTCCTTCAACGACGTTTCCACGACCCTGCTGTCCCTCGGCATCATCGCCGCCGCGCATTTCTTCATCCTCGCCGGAATCGGGTGGAACAGCTCGCACCGCGCCGTCTCGACCCCTCAAGCCTCGAAGCCGTCCGACCCGATGTCGTACGCGAAGCACGTGCGCAAGCTGCTCGGGATGTCGTGGCGTTCGATAACCTGGGTGGCGGTCATCGGATTCTCCGGAGGCGTGGCGCGGGCTATGCTGTACGACAGCTCGACAATCAACCAACCGATACTGCAAATCATGTTCACGATGAGCTTCTTCGTCGGCGCCATCGTCCTCGCGGTGTTCTGCAAGGTCTCATCGTTGGCCGATGGCTTCGAAAAGCTCTACCTCGTGCTGTTCCTGCTTGCGGCGACGTTCTTTTTCATCGTGCCGTTCGCCGGCACGGAATACCTCAGCATGCTCGCCGGCATCGAGAACGTGTTCGTCTGCATCGCCTCGATCTGCATGCTCGTCACCTGCGTGCAGATCGCGCAACGGAACAAGGTGCCCGTGCTGTTCGCGTCGGGCGTCTTGCTGAGCATCGTGTTCGGTTCGGCGGGGTTCGGTCTGCTGTTCGGCTCGATCGTCGGTTACAACCTGGGCACCGTGATCGCCGCGATGATCGCCGTCTACGTGATACTCCTCATCGGCATGGTCACGGCGGCGGTAAAGGCGAAAACGAAACAGACGAAAGAGCGCGTCGCCCTGCTTCTCACCGGAGACAATGCCGAGGAGAGCATCAGGAACAATCCCGTATACCGCGACGTCTACCATCTATCCGACCGCGAGATGGACGTCATGATCCTCGCCATCGGCGGGCGCAACGCCAGTTCCATTTCGAAGGTGCTCTTCATATCCGAGAACACCGTGCGGTTCCATCTGAAGAACCTGTACAAGAAGCTCGACGTTCACACGAAGCAGGAACTGCTTTCGCTCGTCGAAGGGTTCGAACTGCAGTAGACATGAAAACAGCCGGTCATCGACCGGCCGTCCTGTAAAACCAAACCCTCGCGGGCCGGCTCGTATGTAATGGTGGAGCATAGGGGGATCGAACCCCTGACCTCAGGCTTGCAAAGCCCGCGCTCTCCCAGCTGAGCTAATGCCCCAAAGTGCGCTTTTTCTGGTCTAGATATTAATAAACGCTCCACCGGCTAACTCGGCTCACGGTGGAGCGTTTATCGCTAAAAAGTGGTGGGCCCGAATGGATTTGAACCAGCGACCTCACGCTTATCAGGCGTGCGCTCTAACCAACTGAGCTACGGGCCCAAAAAAAGTGCCTGATCACTATACGTCGAATCGCTAAGATCGGTCAAGCACTTTTTGAATATTTCTTACCACTTTTTGAATATTCGGGAACAAGCACGATTTTTCAAGCGCCCGCTACGCTCCGTGCATTACATGGTACGCTTAACCCAACCGTGCCGCATCGCTCCGGAGGGAGGCAGACTTTTTTTGAATATCAAGCAGATCAACTACTTCATCGCCGTCGCCAACCACGGCAGCCTTTCATCCGCCGCTCGCGAGTTCGACATCTCCGTCCAAGCGATGTCGAAAGCGATGACCGACCTGGAAAACGAGTTCGGCGAAAACCTGTTCGAGCGGACCCACCAGGGCATCACCCTCACGCCGCTCGGTGAAACGTTCTGCAGGAAGGCGGAACCGGTCAGCGCATCCTTCCAGACGCTCGAGCAGATGGGGGAGGCCCACGCCAAAGAACTTTCCAAGCTGCGCTTGTTCCTGTGCGCTCCTTCGTTTTGCCGCAACGCCAAAGCGCGCGCCGACATGGCCGCGTTCTTCGACAAGTACCTGAAAGCCGAAACGGAAGTATCCATCGGGACGGGCGAGACGGGGCTCGGCGTCATCCGCGATGGCGGATGCGACGCGCTCATCACCATCGGCCCGTTCGACCACCCCGATTTCGACTGCTTCGCCGTGGGTACCGTGCCCGCCGGCATCTGCATGGCGTCGAACCATCCGCTGGCCCGCCAGGAAACCGTCACGCTCAAGCAACTCGAGCCGTACCGCGTCATCTCGTCGAAATCGTTCGACCACTTCAACGAATCGATCCTCGTCACCTATCAGAAGGACGGCTTGAAGTCGCCGGTCGTGGAACCTCCCGCGTTCGACATGCCGCGCCAGTTCTACGTCAAGCATGCGGTGTGCTTCATGGTGAACATCGCGTCGCTTGGCGAGATGCTTCCCCGCAGCACGATGATCCCCTTTGCACGCGAGGACATGAAGGCGATTCCCATCTGCCTCATCACGTTGAAAGGCGCCAAGCCGCCCGCGTACCAGCGCATGGAGAAGCTGCTGAAAGGGCGTGGCTGAGGCGCGGCGCGTCCGCATCTTGACACCAAAACGCCACGGCAATGCGATCGCCACCCGCGTCAAAGCGCTATAATCGGTAAGCACGCTGCACCGGCGCATTGCGCAGAACGCCCGAGGAGGAGCATCGATGATTCCCGTCACCATTCAAACGCTGATCGTGTCAACGGCTCCGTCGCCCTCCATCGTCGTGCTCCAGCCCGTCGAGGAGGTCGTCCAGGAAGGGAAGTCGCGCATCGTCCCCATCTGGGTGGGCGTGAACGAGGCGACGCAGATGGGCATCGCGCTGGAGAAAGCGCGCTTCTCGCGGCCGATGACGCACGACCTGTTCCTCGACGCGCTCACGAACCTCGATGCGCAGGTGGATCACGTGGTGATCAACGACGTACAGGGCTCGACGTTCTTCGCGCGGCTCACCCTGCGCCAGCACGACCGGCTCATCGACCTCGACGCCCGGCCGAGCGACGCCATGGCCCTGGCCGTGCGGCAGAAAGCTCCCATCTACATCGAGGAGGACGTGCTGGAGCGCGCGTCGTTCCCCTACGTGCTGAGACGGGAAGAGCCCGCCGCCGCGACCGAGGCCGAGCTGTCCGAGTTCAAGAAGTTCCTGGAAGAGCTGGCCCCAGAGGATTTCGAGGGCTGATCTACCAGAGCGCCGTCAAAGCATCGGTGATGGCCTGCACGATGCCGTGCGACAGCCCGCCGTTGTCCGCTAGCAGCAACCCCATGATCGCCGTCAGGCTGATGGCGCCCGGCTCCTTGGGGCGGCCCGGCGCGCCCGGTTTCTTCAGCACGAACATCGACGGCTTCGCATACGACACCGCGGGTGCTTCCAGGGGCGCATCCGAAGACGGCTCCCGCGCATCTGCCGTCTTCTCGGGCGGTTTCTGGCGCTCGATCGCACGGCGCCGCCAGCCGCCACGGGCGAACGTCACCACGAGGAAGCCGCCGCGCAGCCACTCGTCCACGCACATGGCTATCCACATGCCCACGATGCCCCAGCCCAATCCGATGCCCAGCAGGTACCCGCCGCCCACGGCGAATATCCACGACGAGATCACGTTCACCGTCACCGGGGTCTTCACGTCGCCCACCGCGATGAGCGCCTTCACCATGACGATGTTGAGCGCGCGGCCGATGCCGAGGAATATCTCGACGAGCAGCACCTGCCGTCCCAACTCGTGCACGGTGGGGTCGGCGGTGAACAACCCGAACACCGCATCGGCGTTCACCCAGATGAGCGTCGACACGCAGGTGGTGAGCGCGACCGCGATGAGGTCGGCAACCCACACGCGCCGCGCGACGGCGTCGAACTTCCCCGCGCCGAACAGGTACCCCAGCACGATCTGCGTCGCCTGCGACAGCGCGATGGAGTACAGGTAGGCGATGCCGGCGATCATCGAGCAGTACACCTTCACCGTGACCACCGTCGTGCCCAGCACGTTGATGAACGACAGGATGACGATCTGCGCGAGGTCGTAGTTCATCTGCTCGCCCGACGAGGGGATGCCCACGCCCAGCATGCGCCGCAGCGTTTTCCACGGGAACGGGCGCAGGTACCGCAGGCGCATGCGCACGTCGGTGTGGCGCAGCACGAGGCGGCAGGCCACCACGAGGCCCACGACGCGCGCCACCACGTTCGCAAGGGCCGCGCCCTCCACGCCGAGCGCCGGGACGAAGCCGATGCCGCCGATGAGCGCCGCGCTGGCCGCGATGTTGACCGCGTTCATGATGAGGCTCGCCCGCATGACGTCGACGCCGCGCGCGTAGCTGCGCAGCAGCGCCGTGAAGGCGAAGAACGCCCCTTGAACGACGGTCGTCGAACCGACGATCAGCAGGAACGACGAAGCCATCCCCGTGATGGAGCCGTCGATGTGCAGCCAGGAGAAGAACTGGGGCCAGAAGAGGAACAGCACCGCCGTCATGACGGCGGCCAACCCGATGTTCACCACGAGCGCGACGGTCGCGATCTCCGACACCGTGCTCGTCGCCGACGATTTCCCCAGCACGCGCGTCACGAGCACGGTGGAGGCCGTGCCCATAGCCGACAGCGCGATGGTCACGATGTTGAGGATCTGCAGCGCGTTGCCCACCGCCGCGGCCGGCTCGGTGCCGAGGGGCGCGAGCATGAATTGGTTGATGTTCCCGATCATAATTTGCATGAACAGTTCCACGAACAGCGGAACGGACAACACGAACACGTCGCTCGCGGTGGTCTTGTCCGCAGGCGCTCGCTGGGCGCGTTTTCGGAGCGCAGCGCGCGCTGCGGTTACTGGATGCATGGGTTTCCGTCCCCCTTTCGCTTCGGCAACAGTCACAAGGCGTGCAGTATACGGCACGTCAACAACCTGCCAGGGGGCTTGTTATCCCTTCATGGGATTCGCATTCATGAGCGTTTGGGGAGAGAAATGTTTCACGTGAAACATGCGCGCGCGGTTCGGCGCGGGAAAGAAGAAGGCCCCGCGTTGCGGGGCCTTCGATGCTACGTGCTACTCGTCGGTCTCGTCAACCTCGACTTCGACCTCCACTTCGACTTCGGCCTCCGTGCCTTCGACGCCGTCGTCAAGATCGTCGATCGCGTTCTCGTCGAGCTCCTCGCCCTCGACTTGCGCGCCGCCGGTTTTCTTCTTCTTGCCGCGGCTCGAGATGGCCACCGCGGTCACGCGATCCTTGTCGGCCGTCTTCATGACGCACACGCCCTGCGTGGAGCGTCCGAGTTCGGAGATGCCTGACACCGGGGTGCGCACGCACACGCCCTCTTCGGACATGATCATGATCTCGTCGTCTTCGCCGACGATCTTCATGACGGCCAGCAGGCCCTTCTTCTCGGTCATCGTGATGGTGAACACGCCCTGGCCACCGCGATGGTGCTCGGGGTACTCGGCGATGGGAGTGCGCTTGCCGTAGCCCTTCTCGGTGATGACGAACAGGTCGGTGTCGGGCTGCGCGATCTCCATGCCCAGCACCTTGGCGATCGGTGGCACGTTCATGCCGCGCACGCCCATCGTGTCGCGACCCATCGCGCGCACTTCGCCTTCGTCCCACATGATGGCCTTGCCGGCGGACGACACCATGAGCACCTTCTCGCCCTGGGCCACGCGCTTCACCGAGATGAGGCGGTCGTTGTCCTTGAGGCTGATGGCGATGAGGCCATCGCGGCGGGTGCGGTCGTACAGGTCCATCGACGTCTTCTTCACCATGCCGTGCTCGGTGGCGAACATGAGGTACTCGTCGGACGGGAAGTCCTTCGTCGCGATGACGGCCGAGATCGTCTCGCCCTTCTCAAGCGGCAGCAGATTCACGATGGCCGTGCCGCGCGCGTGGCGCGACGCCTCGGGCAGCTCGTACACCTTCAGGCGGTATACCTTGCCCTTCGTGGAGAAGAACAGCATGTAGGAGTGCGTGGACGCCACGAACAGGTGCTCCACGTAGTCGTTGTCCTTGAGGTTCACCCCCTGCATGCCCTTGCCGCCGCGCTTCTGCTGGCGGTAGGTGGCCACGGGCAGACGCTTCACGTAGCCGGCCTTCGTCATCGTGACGACCATGCTCTCCTCGGCGATGAGATCCTCGACGTCGAGGTCCTTCGCCGCTTCGGACAACAGCGTGCGGCGCGGGCTGCCGAACTTCTTCTTCACCTCGAGCAGCTCTTCCTTGATGATCTCGTGCACAAGCTTGTCGTCGGAGAGAACGCGCTTGTAGTAGGCGATCTTCTCGAGCAGTTCCTTCAACTCGTCTTCGATCTTCTGATGCTCCAAGCCGGTGAGGCGGCGCAGGCGCATCTCGAGGATGGCGGCGGTCTGCTTGTCCGTCAGGCCGAAGCGCTCGGTCATCCGCTCGGCCGCTTCCTTGTCGGTCTGCGACGAACGGATGATGTGGATGATCTCGTCGATGTTGTCGAGCGCGATGATCAAGCCTTCGAGAATATGCGCGCGCTCCTCGGCCTTTGCCAGCTCGTAGCGCGTACGGCGGACGATGACCTCTTCCTGGTGCGCGATGTAGTAGTGCAGCATTTCCTTGAGCGACAGCACGCGCGGCGCGCCGTCCACCAGCGACAGCATGATCACGCCGAAGCCCACCTGCAGCTGCGTGTGCTTGTACAGCTTGTTGAGCACCACCTGGGGGATGGCGTCCTTCTTGAGGTCGATGATGATGTCGATGCCGTGGCGGTCGGCGCCGTCGTGGATGTTGCTGATCTCGGGCAGCTTCTTCTCGCGCACGAGCTCGCCCAGCTTCTCCAGCAGGCGCTGGCGGTTCACCTGGTAGGGGATCTCGGTGACCACGATGGAGCTGCGGCCGTTCTTGCCCTCTTCCACCTTGCACTTCGCGCGCACGGTCAGCGAGCCGCGGCCCGTCTCGTATGCGTCCAGAATGCCCTTCTTGCCCATGATGATGCCGCCGGTGGGGAAGTCGGGGCCGGGCATGGCCTTCATGAGCTCCTCGGTGCTGACGTCCGGGTTGTCCAGCATGAGGCACGTGGCGTCGATCGTCTCGCCCAGGTTGTGGGGCGGGATGTTCGTGGCCATGCCGACGGCGATGCCCTGCGAGCCGTTCACCAGCAGGTTCGGGAAGCGCGCGGGGAGAACCGTGGGTTCTTCGAGGCTCTCGTCGTAGTTCGGCTGGAAGTCGACCGTCTCCTTGTCGAGGTCGCGCAGCAGTTCCATGGCCACCTTGTCGAGGCGCGACTCGGTGTAACGCATGGCCGCCGCGCCGTCGCCGTCGATGGAGCCGAAGTTGCCATGGCCGTCGACCAGCGGGACGCGCATCGAGAACGGCTGGGCCAAGCGCACCATCGTGTTGTACACGGCGGAGTCGCCGTGCGGGTGGTACTTGCCGATGACGTCGCCGACCGTACGGGCCGACTTCATGTGAGGACGGTTCGGCGTGTAGCCCGACTCGTTCATGGCGTAGAGGATGCGGCGGTGAACCGGCTTGAGGCCGTCGCGCACGTCCGGCAGGGCGCGCGAGACGATGACGCTCATGGCGTATTCCAGGAACGACGTCTGCATCTCCTTGCCGAGGTAGGCGGAGCGCACGATGGTGCCCTCGCCGCCGTTGGCGCCCTCGACGATGGAACCGTGCGGGTTCGCCATCTTCGACAGGTCGATCATCGAGCGCGCCTTGTTCTCTTCGGACACGAACGCGCCAGGGCGCGCTTCGTCCTCGTCGTCTTCCACGTCATCGAGGATGTCGTCTTCGTCGGCCTCCTCAGCCGACTCGATATCGCCCGCGTCGTAGTCTTCTTCGGCGCGATTCAAAAACTCGTCGAAAGAATCGTTGTTGTCTGCCATATCTCTCCTACTTTACAGGTTGGCGTAGTAAGTCAGCGAGGGCTTTCGCGGTGCCCGAGATCGTGGGGATGGCGATGGCGAAGCGTACTTCGGTACGCGAGTCATCGGCATCGCCGCGAGATCGGGCGGCCCGGAAGCCCGCAGCGTCGAGCGGTTCCGGCGGTCTGCCGACCGCCGGAACGCTAGATGTCCAGGAATCGGACGTCGCGCGCGTGCTTCTGGATGAACTCCTTGCGCGGCTCCACCTGGTCGCCCATGAGGTCGCTCACCACGCGCTCGGCTTCGGCGGCGTCGTCGATGCTCACCTGCAACAGCGTACGGGTGGCCGGCTCCATCGTGGTCTCCCAAAGCTGGTCCGGGTCCATCTCGCCGAGGCCCTTGTAGCGCTGCACGTCGAACTTGTTCGGATCGTCGTACTCGGCGAGCGTGGCCGACAGGGCGCTTTCGTCGTAGATGTAGCGTTCGATCTTCGGCGAGCGCGAGTTCTTCTTCTTGAGGCCGAAGATGGGCGGCTGCGCGATGTAGATGTAGCCGCGATTGATGAGCTCCGGCATGTAGCGGTAGAAGAACGTCAACAGCAGGATGCGGATGTGCGCGCCGTCGACGTCGGCGTCGGTCATGATGATGATGCGGTGGTAGCGCGACTGGTCGGCGTCGAAGTCGTCGCCGATGTTCGTGCCGATGGCCGTGATCAGCGAGCTGATGGTGTCCGACGACAGCGAGCGGTGCAAACCGGCGCGCTCCACGTTGAGGATCTTACCGCGCAAGGGCAGGATGGCCTGCGTCTTGCGGTCGCGGGCCTGCTTGGCCGAGCCGCCTGCGGAATCGCCCTCTACGATGAAGATTTCGGAGTTCTCCGGGGTCTTGGACGAGCAGTCCGCCAGCTTGCCCGGCAACGCGAACGAGTCGAGCACGCCCTTGCGGCGCGTCATCTCGCGCGCCTTGCGCGCGGCTTCGCGGGCCTTGAGGGCCTGGGTCGCCTTGCCGATGATGCGCTTGGCCGGGGTCGGGTTCTCCTCGAGGTACTCGGCGAGGCCCTGGGTCACGGCGTTCTGCACGAGCGGGCGGATCTCGGTGTTGCCGAGCTTCGTCTTCGTCTGACCCTCGAACTGCGGGTCGTGCAGCTTCACGGACACGATGGCCGCGCAACCCTCGCGCGTGTCGTCGCCGGAGAGGTTGGAATCCTTCTCCTTGAGGATGCCCTTGGCACGGGCGTACTCGTTGATGGTGCGCGTGACGGCCTGCTTGAAGCCGTCGAGGTGCGTGCCGCCCTCGTGCGTGTTGATGTTGTTCGCGAACGCCATGACGGAGTTCGTGGAGTACGAGGTGGACCACTGCATGGCCACCTCGACCGTGCCGTCGTCGTTCTCGGCCTCGAAGTAGATGGGCTTGTTGAGCGTTTCCTTGCCCTCGTTCAGGAACTTCACGAAGTCGACGATGCCGCCGGCGTACTGGAACACCTCGGTGCGCGGGTTGCCGTCGGCGTCGGTGACGCGCTCGTCGTACAGCACGATCTTGAGCCCCTTGTTGAGGAACGCCATCTCGCGGAAACGGTTCGCCAGCGTGTCGTAGTCGAAGACGGTCGTCTCGGTGAAGATATCAGGGTCGGGCCAGAAGGACACCGTCGTGCCGTTGCCCCGCTTCGTGGGGCCCAGCTCGCGCAGCTTTTCGGAGGTCTTGCCGCGATCGAAGGCGATGAAGTACTCCTTGCCTTCCTTGCGCACCTTCACCTCGACGTGCGAGGACAGCGCGTTCACGACGGAGACGCCCACGCCGTGCAAACCGCCGGACACCTTGTAGCCCTCGCCGCCGAACTTGCCGCCGGCGTGGAGGATGGTGAGCACCACCTCGACGGTGGGGATCTTCTCTTTCGGGTGTTTGTCGATGGGAATGCCGCGCCCGTTGTCGTCGACCGTGATCGAGTTGTCCGCGTGAATCCACACCTTGATCTCGTCGCAGATACCGGCGAGGGCCTCGTCGACGCCGTTGTCGACGACCTCGTACACCAGGTGGTGCAAACCGCGCGGGCCCGTCGAGCCGATGTACATGCCCGGACGCTTGCGGACCGCTTCCAGGCCCTCGAGGACCTGAATGTCAGAACCGTCGTAATGGTCAGGTTTGTTTGCCACTGACATGCTCCTTTTGTAGTGCGATGTGTGAGTGCAGCGCCGATTCGCGCCAACCTGCAAATTTTACCATATATGCTTCGTGATACCAACAAAATCCATCACTTGTGAAGGGTTCCAGAAGCCGTACGAGCCACGATCACCGGTTCGTCCGAATTTTTTCGTATCAGACTGCTACATACGATTTTTATCGGCACGTATCGCCCTCTCGAGGGCTCGTCGCACCGTCGGGCTCTCAACCGCGTCCACGCTGGCTTCGAGCGCCGCCTGCTCCTCGGGCGTCAAGGGGACGCGCGGGGCCTCGTCGCGCACGGGACGCGCCGGGCGCGCGCCGCCGCCGCCCGCTTCCGCGCGCCGGAAGGGATGGCGGGATTTCATGTCGAAGCGCGACGGCAGGATCTTGAACGTCTCCACGTGCTCGCCCTGCTCCTTCAACTTCATCTTGAGGAATTCCTGGCGCGCGTCGAGGTCCGACCGAATGAGGCTGTCGTCGGAATACACCACGAGCTGGGCGCCGGTCCCCGTGTGCGAGGCCTTCGTCGGCGCGCCCTTCACCACCTCGTCCGCAGCCATGATGTACACGGCGTTCACGTGGTCGAGCACCATCTCGGCGGCGTCCTTGTACACGGCTTCCACGGCGTTGCGCCATGCCACGTTCACCGCGGCCGCGCGCTGCGCCTTGCGCGACGCATCGTCGCCGGCGGCCAGCACGGTCATCAGCTCGTTGATGCTCTCGCCCAGCTTCCTCATGCGCGATCCCTCCCCAGCTCCACGATGCGGGCGGCGTCCAGCAGGTCGTCATCGAAGTAGGCGAGGTTCGTCGTGGTGATGAACGTCTGGATGTCCCCCGATATGAACGCGACCAGCGCGCGACGGCGCGCGGCGTCCAGCTCGCTCATCACGTCGTCCAGCAGCAGCACGGGCTTCTGGTGCAGGATGTCCTGGATGAGCGTGGCCTCGGCCAGCTTGAACGCCAGCACCACCGAGCGCTGCTGGCCCTGGCTGCCGAACAGGGCGGCGTTCTTGCCGTCGATGAAGAACTCGATGCGGTCGGCGTGCGGCCCCACGAGCGCGCGATGCCGCACGCGCTCCTCGCCGCCGCGCCGGGCGAGCGCGTCGGTCAGCGAAGCGCGCGCCTCGTCGCGGCCGAACATGTGCGTGGCGAACGCGAAGGGATCGTGCTCCTCCCATGACGGCGTGAACCCCGCCTCAAGGTGCTCGGTGCCGTCGGTGATCTCGGCGTAGTACGACGCCATCGATGCCGCGAGCTTCTCGAATAGCGCCGCCCGGTAACACGAAAGCTGCGCGCCGCACGTAATGAGGGTCTCGTTCATCGCCTCCACGAGTGCGGCCGGAGCTTCGTCCCTGAGCAGGCGGTTCTTATGGCGCAGCACCTTCTCGTAGTCGCGCCGGATGAGGTAGTGGTTCGCCGAGAGCTGCGAGCCCAGCGCGTCGAGCGCGCCGCGGCGCACCGTCATGGACCCCTTTGCCAGCTCGAGGTCGTCCGGCGTGAACGTGACGGACGGCACGAGGCCCTTCAGGTCGGCCGTGCGCTTCGCCTTGCCGTTCAGCAGGTGTTTTTTCTTGCCTTCGGCCAGCTGCACCGTCAGCTCCAGCTGGCGGCTGCCGTCGGTGACGTCGGCCGCCAAGCGCGCGAAGTCGGAGCCCGCCCGAACGAGCTGGTCGACGGGCGCGTGGCGAAACGACGACTGGGCCGTGAGCAGACCGATGCCCTCGATGACGTTCGTCTTGCCCACCGCGTTCGGGCCCACGAGCACCGTGAGCGGCCCGACGCCGTCCAAGTCGAAGCCTTCGTAGCTGCGGAAGTTCCGGAACGAGATATGGGTGATGGACAGATCCACGACGGGCCGCGCGCGTCCTTACGCGATGCGCACGGGCATGACGAGGTAGAGGAAGTTCTCGCCCTCGTCGGCCTTGAAGATGCCGGGCTTCATGGACGACTGCACCTCGAGGAACACGTTGTCGGTGTTCACGGAGGACAGGCCGTCCAGCACGTAGGCGTAGTTGAACGCGATCTCCACGTCCTCGCCCTCGCCGGAGCACGAAAGCGTCTCCTGAGCCGAGCCCACGTCCTGCGCGACGGCGGACAGCTGCACGGTCTGCGATGCCATGTTGATGTCGAAGCGCACCGGCGAGCTGGTCTGCCCCAGCAGCGACGTGCGCTTCACGCCGGCCACGAGATGCCCCACGTCCATGCTCACGCGCGTGGCGTAGGAATCGGGCAGCAGCTGGCGGTAGTTCGGGAAGTTTCCCTCGAGGCGACGGTTGATGAACACGGTATCGTGGTACGTCACCACGATCTGGTTCTCGGCCAGCGCCAGCTTGAGGTCGTCCTCGGAACGCGGCAGCGACGAGATCTCCTGCAAGAACGAACCCGAGATGACCGCCTGGAACTCCTCGGCGGCCGCATCGGGAAGCTCGGCCTCGGTGATGGCGAGGCGGTACGAGTCGGTGGCCACCATCTTGAGCGTGGTGTCCTCCAACGTGATGAGCACGCCCGTGAGGATGGCGCGGCTCTCGTCCTTCGACACGACGCGCGCGACGCGCTTCACCATCGACGAGAACTGCGAGAACGGGATGGACACTTCCTGCTGCACGTCCACGTGCGGGAATCCGGGGAAATCCTCGGCATCGAGCGTCTTGATGGAGAACGACGCCGTATCGCACGTGATGACCGCGGAGTCGTCTTCGGCTTCCACGTGCACGGCGGCGTCGGGCAGGTTCTTCACGATCTCGGAGAACAGCTTGCCGGGAACCACGGCCTTGCCCGTCTCCTCGATGAGCGCCGAGACCGAGTACTGGATGGACAGCTCGAGGTCGGTCGCCTGGAGCGTGAGGGTGTCATCGTGCGCGTCGAGGTAGATGCCCGACAGAATGGGAAGCGTCGATCGGGTGGCGATGCCCTTGAGCACCACCGACAACGCGTTCTGCAATTCCGATTGGTTGATGCTGAATTTCAAGACGTTCCCTTTCTCTAGAAGCAGCGAGCGCTTCCGCCATTATAGAGGTTCGAATGTTTCACGTGAAACATTGCGCATGATCGGTATGACTTCATCGACGTGTTTTCGGGTTGTGCTCTTTGTTTTTGATCTTCCCTTAATATATCTAAGGTTTTAATAGTTGTAATAATAAGGACGGTGGAAATGTGGATAACTGGCGTTTGTGCACGTCAACGTTCAGAATTCCTCCCGAATCGATCGTGTAGATCGGGTACCCTCCATCAACATCAATTATCGCCTTTATTATCTTTCCCTAGGGTTGTACCACTTTTCGGCAACTTGTCAGTCATGTTTCAGTCATCTTTCCGCCGAACGCTCGTACGCTACATCTCGTTGATGAGCCCGCGCAGCGCCTCCAGCTCCTCGCGCAGCTCGCGGTTCTCCTTCATCTTCTCTTCGACGTTCGTCACCGAGTACATCACGGTGGAGTGGTCGCGGTTGAACTTCTTGCCGATGTCGTTGAACGGCAGGTCGAGCATCTGACGACATAAATAGATAGCGATCTGTCGCGCGTAGATGATGTTGCGCGTGCGCTTCTTGCCCACCAGGTCGGCGTGGCTCACCTTGTAGAAGTTCTCCACTTCCTTTTGAATGTCGGCAATGGTGAGGCGCTTCGACGGCCCGCCCGTGAAATGGTTCTCCAACAGCGTGCGCACGTCGTCCAACTTGAGGTTGGGCTGGTTGAAGAACGTCATCTGGTAGATCACCTTCGTGACGGCGCTCTTCAGCTCGCGGATGTTGGAGCTCGAGCTTTCCGCGATGTACATCTGGATGTCCTCGGGGATGTTGAAGTCGGACGATCCTTCCGATTCGCGGTACTCGTCCACGAAGCTCTTCACGATGCCCAGCTTCGTCTCGATCTCGGGAGGCTGGATGTCGAACGTGCCGCCCGAGTTGAAGCGGCTGCGGTAGCGCTCGTCGATGTCGATGTTCTTCGGCGCGCGGTCGGCCGACAGCACCACCTGGCGGCCCTGGCTGGTCAGCTTGTTGAATATCTGGAACACGATGTCGAGCGTCTGCTTCTTTCCCTGCAGGTACTGAACGTCGTCGATGAGCAGGACGTCGGCCTCTTCGTAGCGCGTCTTGAAGTTCTTGTAGCTGGACTTCTGCTTGTCGTGCGCGGCGCTGGCCTCCATGTAGTCGCTCAGCAGCTCGGCCGAGTCGACGTAGATGGTGGACAGTTGCGGCATCGTCTCGTTGATGTAGTTCTGGATGGCGCGCATGAGGTGCGTTTTCCCCAAGCCCGACTTGCCGTAGATGAACAGCGGGTTGAGGTGGGCCTTGCCCGGCATCTCGGCCACGGCCACGGCCATCGAGTACGCCATGCGGTTCGAGTCGCCGATGACGAAGTTCTCGAACGTGAGCGTGGACGCCGGGCTGTCGGGGCCGTCGAGCGCGATCTCGCGCGGCCGATCGTCCTCGTCGCGTTCCGATCCGGGGGTGCGAAGGATGCTCTCAGGTTCGCGCGCGTCGCCGCCTGCGTCGCGAACCGACGCCGCGGGGGAAGCGATCGGCGCGGGGCTCGGCGCCGGTGCGGGCGCCGGCTGGGCCGAAGGGGCGGGGGCCGGGGCGGCCGCTTGCTCCGCCGCCGTGATGTCCACTTCGATGATCACCGTAAACGGCATGTGGTACAGGTCGTTCAACGCGCGCTTGATGAATTCGACGTAATGGCGCTCGATCCATGTCTTGATGAAGTCGTTGTCGGCCGTGACCATGAGGAAGCCGTCGCTCATGGCCTGCGGATGCAGACGCGAGAAGAACGCGTTGATCTGCGAT
Organism: Eggerthella guodeyinii; assembly: GCF_009834925.2. NCBI lineage: Bacteria > Bacillati > Actinomycetota > Coriobacteriia > Eggerthellales > Eggerthellaceae > Eggerthella > Eggerthella guodeyinii. Next base: position 1,894 of record NZ_CP063310.1, on the reverse strand, counting down.
GGGTCGATATTGTTGTAGCTTTTCACCTGGTCGCATACTTCCGACCAGACCTGCTCGAGTTTTTCGCTGTTCATAGCTTGCTTCCTTGCTGGGGGCACCGCGAATGTTTCACGTGAAACATTCGCCGGCGTCGAGCGGGAGCCGCCCGCTGCCGCCTTGATTGTACTATAGGGAATTTGCCACGTGGTAACCAAGATCGGTCAGAATGCGCTTCTGGCCGACTGTTTTCTCGATGAGGCCCGACTCTTCGAGCTTGGACAGCGTCACGTAGGTGCTCGATTGCGGAACGCCCGTCAGGCGCGACAGATCCGTGACGCCCAGCGCTCCCTCGTTGAGGAATATGGGCAGGAAGTCGCGTTCACGCTGCGAAAGCGGCGGGATGAGCGGTGCCATGGAGTGCTGCGCGGCCATGCCCTGCGCGCGGTACGACGGTGCGGCCGTCGGGGGGTAATACGGGTTCCCCCCTGCGTACGGGTCCTGCGCGTAACGCGGAGGGATGTACTGCGGTTCGGGCTCGTAGCCGTACGGCGGGCGCGCGGATGCCGGAACGGGCGCTTGCTCCTGGGGGTACGGCGGGTTCGCGTAGCCGTATTGCACCGGGTAGGCCGGCTGCTGCTGCATCGGCGCCTGCGGTTGCGATTGCGGCTGCGGCTGCGGGCCCAGGTCGCGCGGCGGGTACGCGGGCTCCAGGGGAGCCAGACCGTCGCCCGGCGTCGCGGAGGGCTGGCCGGCGCGCAGGCTGATGGTGACCACGGCGCCCGTGCCCAGGTTGTCTTCGATGGTGATGGTGCCGTGCGAGAAGTCGAGGTACTCCTTCACGATGGGAAGGCCCGACCCCACGCCGCGAATGTAATGCTTCATCGGCTCGATGGCGGACGTGAACCCGGGGATCTGCGCTTGATCCTTATAAGGTATGCCCGGGCCTTGGTCGGCGAAGCGGATGGTGTTGCCGTCGTCGAGGATGGACACGGTCGCTTCGGCGAACCGCGCATGGATGAAGTTTTCCGACACCTCGCGGATAACGGTGTACGGAATGGTGCCGCCGGCGCTTTTCGCTTGTTCATAAATTTTCGAAGCGAGGCTTTCAATGAATTCAGCCGTCGGCGCCGGATGTATCTCGGTTACGCGCGGCGCGCTGCGAAGATCGTCGTACAACGCGATGCGCGCCACGGCGTGCACATGCGTGTAGTCGAACGACTCCACGCCGTCATCAGCGGATTCATCCTGATGATCTGCTTTTTCAATCTGGTTGTCCAATGGTGTTCCGTTTTCAGATTCGATATTCAGCATTTTTCAGTGACATTCATTGGCATTGTAGCGTTTTTTCGATTCTGAATCCATCCACCTGGGGAATTCATAGCATTCAAACCGACACATTCATCCTTTCCTAAATTTCATAGGGCTTTCCACATGGGCTTTTCAACGTTTTCCACTTTCTATTCAGAAAATGTGGAAAACGTTGAAGAATGCTTTCTGGAAAACGTACGAACGTTGGTGAAAACCGTGCAAAAATGTTGATAGATTCCGGCTTGGGGCGCCATCCGACGGCGAAATCCTCTTTCAAATAAAACGTGACCGTTTGGCTTCATTCGTGTGAAGAATGCGTAACGTCTTGCCCGGTCGCATGAATAACGGTCGTGGTGGATACTGCAAAGTACCTGGTCAGAGCTTCGTTAATAGGTGCAGTCACCTTTCATGCCTGATGAGAGCCTTGTAAAATAATGAGAAATCATATCTTGACAAACCAATGACGTTGGAGATTTCCACAATGCGTCTCGAATGAAACGCGAGTTTTCAACATTTTCCACAATTGCACCGTGCAGAAAAGCGGAAAAACGCTTCGAACGTTAGGCACCCGGGGGCGGTTGAGGGCATTCAGAACATCCTTTCGAGG